>NZ_BAFK01000006.1 GCF_000296695.1 Rheinheimera nanhaiensis E407-8 | reverse complement strand
TCCGGTTAACCACAAAGCGTCACCGCTTAAGTGAACAGTATTGCGGTTTTATACCGGGCGTTTTTGTCAGCAATATCTCACATCAGCTGCGGCTTTTTGCTCTGGTTGACATGCAGTGTTAGGGGTATGTTGGCATGGTGTAAAACCATGGAGGGTTTTGTATGCACACCGCACTGAGCCAGTTACTGCATATTCACCAGTCAATTGATCCCATTGATGAGTTAATTACGCTATGTCAGCGCAGCTGTGAGTTGCTGGCGCAAGCATTGCACTTACCTGATCAGGTGTTGTATCTGCACAATACAGTCAATCATTTTCAGCAGGTGGCTGCAGCAGGCGCCAAATTTGCGCCGGGCATGGGGGTGTTGTCGCCGCTCAGTCTTGCGCTCGGAGAAGGCGTGGTCGGGCAAGCTGCTAAGCAGGGTAAAACTTTATGTATAGCGGACACTGCCTCAATCCCTGACTACATCTGTGACGATGCCTCGCGCCCGGCAGAGCTGAGTGTGCCCATCGTCTATCAGGGCGAAGTACTGGGTGTACTGGACGCTGAGCACAGCCGGCACGGTTTTTTTGGCCAGGCTCATCTGCAGCTGACAGAAGGCCTGGCTGCTTTGCTTGGCCCACGCTTGGCCAACCTGATGGCAAAGCGGCGTTTAGCATCAAGGCAGCATTATTTTACCCGGTTAACCGCAAAGACACCGCGGTCATCTTTCGTGGCAACCGACTGGCTTGAACAGCCAGCGTTCTTTGCCACCGTGCTACAGGCGTTAAAGCATTTTTATGTTGATAAGCGCTGGCAAGCCTTGCCGCTGACACAGCTGGCGCTGCTACGCGACACGGCAGCCGAATTGCAGCAACAGGCGTTAAAACAAATACTGACAACCGCCATCAGCCAGATGCAGCAACAAACTGCTACCCGGTTGTGGGGGCAGATATTATCAGAGCGTTATCTGGATAAATGTGATCAGCTATCTCTGGCAGAGCAACACTATATGGCGTTTAGCACCTTGCGCCGCCATCAACAGTTAGCACAGCAGCATCTGTTGCAGCAGCTATGGCAGGCAGAGGTGCTGCGACGTTAATTAAAATGAGTAATTTGTTAGCAGTTTTGTGATTTATGTGAAATTAAACTGGTTGTGAGTGGACAGACAGCAACCAGGAGGCTCAGATGAAACTGCTCGCATTTGCAACAACCCTAACGGCTATCGGCTTGGTTTTACCCGTGGCAGCGGTTCAGTACGATATGCCGTTTAAAGGGCAAAACTTTACGGATAACGAAAAAATTTACACCCGTGATCACGCTGTTACCACGTCGCAGCAATATGGCTATGACTTCAGTGGCCGTCGTTATGATTTTGACAATTCCCGCTGGACAGCCGTGAACACCACGCTGGCGGCGTATGATGCTGCGCCGGCTAATAACAAACACACCATTTATAACAAACCTGTATATGCGATGCGCGCGGGGCGGGTAGTGGGTTGCTGGCGCAATGCACCAGAAAACCCCAGACCCAAAATAGCCGGTGATTCCGATCTTAGCCGGCCCTGGCTGCATGCCGACTTTAAAGCCGGATTAATCCCCGGCGGCGGTAATATGCTTTGGGTTGAGCATGATGACGGCAGCCGGATGTTATATGCTCATATGGTCCCGGGCACTATTGGACAAAACCTGTGCCCTCACAATGCTGCTTTGTTCCCTGCACCCAAAGGCAGTTCCAGTGAGTTTATTTATGTTGGGGTAGATGCGGCGCAGCAGGCATTGATTAGCAAAGGCCAGTATTTGGGCCGGGTGGGTAATAGTGGCAGTTCCACCGGCCCCCATTTACATGTGCATCTGCAAAACGCCGGTGGTGTCGGCCAGCCTATAACGTTTAGTCGCGGTATTGCCACAGAGCCAGACAACACCAAGCCGTACGGCGGCCCTTGGGTAAGGTTTGCCGGTAGCAGTATTCCTGCCGGTCCGCAATTGATCTGGGCTCCGCGTACGCTCACCAGCAGCTATGCCCGCCATGGCGTAAAGGCCGCCGCTTACCAAAGCTTGTTTCAACATCTGGCAGACTCTGGCTTTAAAGCCAGCTGGCTGGACGGTTACAACGTCAGTGGCAGCGTATTTTACAATATGGTGTGGCAACCCGCTAATCTGGCCTGGCGGGCTTATCACGGCCAAAGCGCAGCAGCCTATCAGCAGGTGTTTAATCAGGCCACAGCTGATGGTTTTGTCGCGGTGCATGTCGATTCGCATATTACCGGCAGTGGGCCGCGCTATAATGTGATTTTTGAGAAAAAGGCTCTGGCAACGCTGGCGCGGCATAACCTTAGCTATGCCCAGCACCTGCAAGTCATGGAGCAGGCCAAAGATTTGGGCATGCGGCCGGTCAGTGTTTCGGTCGTGTCTAGCGGCGGCGAGCGGCGCTACACCACGTTGTATCATAAGCAACCTGTAGGTAGCTGGACCCTGAGCTCACAAATGACAGCGGCAGCTTATCAGGACAAAGTGATCAGCGAACAAGCTGCCGGCCGTCGTCCTATTTACCTGAACGCTTATGTGCATCAGGGCGTGGTGAACTACAGTGCGATCTTTGCTCAGCTGCCGTTAAAAACCTGGCAAGCACGGCATGGCCAAACCTCGGCGCAGTATCAAACTAACTTTGATATGTTTGGCGCCCAGGGGTATAGCGTAGATGTAGTCGCTGGCACTGATGGCCTGAATGCGCATCGCTTTGGTGCCATCTGGACGAAGTAAACCTGCTGTTTTAATGTCAGCGCAGGCTCGCCTGCGCTTTATTACGCCAGCATACTAAACCAAGGAAGGAAGATGATACCCCAAAGTACCCAACAGGTGATTAGGCAAAGTGACTTTTATCTTGAAGCCGATTACTTTTATGTAGTGCAGGCCCTGCGGGTTGGTACACCGCATCTGCATCGCCTACTATGTCATGACGAAAAGGAAACTACCGTAATTACTACAGAAGCCCTGCTGGATGATCTGGACATAATCGCGCGTAACAAAGAACAGTGGTGTTTGTTTGTCATTAACTGTGCCAATCCGTTCTATTGCGTTGGCTTTTTAACCGCTATTTCGACGGCGATGACCAAGGCTGGCCTGGATATTCTACTGACCTCTACCTTCAGCCGCGATCTGGTGTTTGTACCGAAGCAACACAGCAACCAGGCTGCTGTAGTGTTGCAGCAGCTGGGGTTTCGTCAGCAAAACGCCTGTAGTCGGGGCTAATCGTAGTTAGTGTTATCGCTGGCCAAGCCGCGAAATACCTTGCATTTGGCCGGTAAATCAGTAAAATGCTGCAGCCCTTCAGTCTGACTGGGGGCTTTGTTATTTTTGATAAAACCTGAACGATAAAATTAGAGGGCCTTATGGTAACTATTCGTTTACAACGTGGTGGCGCAAAAAAGCGTCCATTTTACCAAGTTGTGGTAGCGGACAGCCGTTTTGCTCGTGATGGCCGTTTTATTGAGCGCGTGGGTTTCTTTAACCCAATCGCCAGCGGTACTGAAGAGAAACTGCGTCTGGACCTGGACCGCGTTAATCACTGGGTAGCACAAGGTGCTTCATTAAGTGAGCGCGTTGCAACTCTGGTAAAAAACGCTAAGAAAGCAGCTGCTTAATTAGCAACAGGTTGGTGGAGTAGTCAGCTTGAGTGAGAAAGATTTAGTCGTTCTTGGCAAATTTGGTGCAGTTTACGGCATCAATGGCTGGCTGAAAGTAAATGCTTACACCGACTTCCCGGAAGGGATTTTTGATTACACACCCTGGCAGGTAAAATTTCAGGGTAACTGGCAACCAGTGCAGGTTTCCAGCTGGAAGCGCCATAGTAATGGCCTGATAGCGAAACTGGACGGCATCAATGACCGGGATTTGGCACAGCAGTATGTTAATGCTGAAATTGCCGTAGCAAGCGACGCGCTACCTTCGTTAGAAGAGGGCGAATATTACTGGAAAGACCTGATGGGTATGGCCGTAATAAACGAAGCAGGCTACCACTTAGGTGAAGTCACTGACATGATGGAAACCGGCTCTAACGACGTTTTAGTGGTTAAAGCCAACCGTACCGATGCATTTGGTCAGAAAGAAAGGTTGTTGCCGTTTTTAATGGATACAGTGATTAAAAACATCGACTTAACCGAGCGTCGCATTATCGTAGACTGGGACCCGGCGTTTTAATGCCTGAAAACAGTAAATTGTGGGTAGGCGTAGTAACACTGTTCCCGCAAATGTTTGAAGCAATAACGCAATATGGGGTAACCGGCCGTGCTGTTAAGCAGGGCATTATGCAGTTGCAATGTTGGAACCCGCGTGATTTCACAACGGACAAACACCGCACTGTCGATGACCGGCCTTATGGTGGTGGCCCAGGTATGCTGATGATGGTGCAGCCGCTAAGTGACGCAATACGCGCCGCCAAGCATGCTGCAGGAGAAGGGGTACACACGGTGTACTTGTCGCCGCAAGGCCGCAAGTTAGACCAACAGGGTGTAGCCGAACTGGCGCGCTATTCTAAGCTGCTGTTAGTAGCTGGCCGGTATGAAGGCATTGATGAGCGCGTAATAGAAAGCGAAATTGATTCTGAGTGGTCAGTTGGCGATTACGTGTTAAGTGGCGGTGAATTGCCCGCGATGACATTGATTGATGCAGTGTCACGCTTAGTACCAGGTGTACTGGGGCATGAACAGTCGGCAGAGCAGGATTCTTTTGCATCCGGTTTGCTGGATTGTCCGCACTACACAAGGCCGGAAGTGTTATCAGACAAACAGGTTCCCGCAGTATTACTGAGTGGAAACCATGAAAATATACGACGCTGGCGTTTAAAGCAGTCTCTTGGGAGAACCTGGCTTAGACGACCGGATATGTTAAATCTCCTGGCTCTGACTGAGGAGCAACGACGGTTACTGGCTGAGTTTCAACAAGAACACCAGCAAGAGTGCCGGACGGGGCAGCAAGAAGACAGTTAATTCCAGGTAAAGTGAGATTGTTATGAGCAAAGTTAGCCAAAACATCATCAAAATGCTTGAAGAAGAGCAGTTAAAAAAAGACGTTCCAGCCTTCGCGCCGGGCGACACTGTAATTGTTCAGGTAAAAGTAACTGAAGGCGATAAAACACGTCTGCAGGCTTTTGAAGGCGTAGTTATCGCCAAACGTAACCGTGGTCTGCATTCTGCATTCACTGTACGTAAAATCTCTAATGGCGAAGGTGTTGAGCGTGTATTCCAGACGCACAGCCCGCTGGTAGACAGCATCACCGTTAAACGTCGTGGTGCGGTTCGCCGTGCTAAGCTTTACTACTTACGCGATCGTTCAGGTAAATCAGCGCGTATCCGCGAAAAGCTTAACTAAGCACCCCTTGAAAGGCCGACACTTGTCGGCCTTTTTTCTTTCTGGCATGGTAATGCCATGATCATACAACACGCCCCTCTGACCGAGCCGGTACTGCGTCTGCTGCAGGGCCAGTTACTGACTATTATCTGTAGCGCTCCTGTGGCGGGCGCTGAGCCGATTAAAGAGCAGTACCTGCTAAGCCGCCTGGGGCTGAAATTACAGTCTGAGGCTGAACTGTCCGAAGAGCTGGCGCGCTTTCAGCAGCATTTTGTGCTGTATCATTTGCTATACCGGGTACAAGCACAGCTGCTGGCGCTTGGGCAGGGCTACTTATGTATTGAGCTGGCCAGGGTGCGCTTAGTGGCGTGCTCTGATGCAGCAGAGCACGCAGATGATGCCAGCCGGCGCCAATACTATCAGCACTGGCCAAACTTTTATCTGATGTCAGAGCAGCTGCTAGAGCAGCAACTGGACGCTTTCTGGCAATACTTTGCCAGGGGCAGGGGCCGCTTGGCTGAGATCTCTGCCGCCGATGCCATAACCTTATTGCAGCTTGAACCGGGTTTTACCTTGGGGCAGTTAAAAAAAGCTTACCGTACGCTGGCATTACAGCATCATCCGGATCGCGGTGGCAACGCCGGGCAATTTATTGCCCTGCGCCAGGCGTATCAGCAGTTATTACAACAGTTTTGACGCTTTCCATTGTAAATAAAAGTGTACCTTTGTTGCTTGGCTGAATTTTATCCGCATATCTTGATTTTATTGGCTTTAAGTGGGTTGACGCCTGTTGCTGTGATCTTTATTATGCGCAAATTGTATTTAATAAATTACGCAGTGTGTAAATAAGTTTACGTAAGGGCGCACTTAGCAAGTTTAGTGTTTTTACCTATGCTTAATGCCTGCAACAGCCGATAGCGGAGTTTTAGCATGAGCAAGATAGTTGACGATTTACGCATAGTAGCGGAGAAGCCGCTAAGCCCACCGGCAGTGATGAAAAAGGTGCTGCCGTTATCAGAGCAGGGCGCGCACTTTGTGCAGCAGGCCCGCAATACTATTGCTGATATCGTACACGGTCGTGATAAGCGCTTACTGGTGGTTACCGGGCCCTGTTCAATTCATGATCCGGTTGCAGCCATTGAGTACGCGCAAAAATTAAAACAATTGCAGCTACAGTATGCCGACAGCTTATACATTGTCATGCGGGTCTACTTTGAAAAACCGCGTACTACTGTGGGCTGGAAGGGCTTTATTAACGACCCGCATCTGGACGATTCATTCGATTTAGAAACCGGTTTAACCTGGGGCCGCGAGTTGCTGCTAAAAATGGTCGATATGGCGCTGCCTACTGCCACTGAAGCACTGGATCCGATAAGCCCGCAATATTTATCTGATTTAATCAGCTGGTCTGCCATCGGCGCCCGTACGGTAGAGTCGCAAACGCATCGTGAAATGGCCAGTGGCTTATCGATGCCGGTCGGTTTTAAAAACGGTACTGACGGCAATTTAAATATCGCCCTGAATGCGCTGCAATCGGCGGCCAGCGGCCACAGCTTTATTGGCATTAATCAACGCGGTGAGGTGAGTTTAGTGCAAACCGCCGGCAACCCCGATGGCCATATTATTTTGCGTGGTGGTGCTAAGCCCAATTACGATGCACAGAGTATTAGCGAGGCATTGGCAAAGCTGGACAAACTGCAGCTACCGCGCGGCATCGTAGTCGATTGCAGCCATGGTAACTCGAATAAAGATCATAACCGTCAGGGGGAAGTGGCACTGAATGTCGTGGCGCAGCGGCTGGCCGGTAACGAAGCCATTATTGGTATTATGCTGGAAAGCCACTTACATGCCGGCCGGCAGGATTTAATTAACGGCAAAGCAGAGAAATACGGTGTCTCGGTAACCGATGCCTGTATCGACTGGGATACCACCGCCAAGCTACTGGCAGAGATCCACCAGCAAATGCAACCTGTGGTGGCGGCTGCTTAAGATGAGCGATTCAGCTAAACAGGCGTTGGCACCGCTGCGTGAGCAGATAGACAGTCTTGACAGCCAGTTGGTGGCTTTACTTGCCAAGCGGGCTCAAGTCACGGCTCAGGTGGGGAAAATAAAGCAGCAGTATGCGCTGCCGGTGTATGTACCTGAGCGCGAGCAGGCACTGTTAACCGCGCGGCGCCAACAAGCTGAGCAATTGGGTGTGTCGGCAGATTTAGCCGAAGATGTGCTCAGGCGCATTATGCGTGAGTCGTATCAGACGCAGGAGAGTGGCTTTGTCTGCTGTCGCGACGGCGGCGGTAAAGTGGTGGTAGTCGGCGGCGACGGTGCCTTAGGTGCGCGTTTTGTTAGTCTGTTTCGCCGCTCTGGTTTTAACGTTCAGGTGTTGGAGAAACAAGACTGGCCGCAGGCGGAACAGATTTGTGCTGATGCTGCACTGGTGCTGCTGGCGGTGCCTATTACGCTTACCAGCCAGTTAATTAACCAGTTACCGCCTTTACCGGCCGACTGTGTGCTGGCTGATATTACCAGTATTAAAGCCCAGCCGCTGGCGGCGATGTTAGCCCGGCATAAGGGTCCGGTAGTGGGGCTGCACCCAATGTTTGGCCCCGATATTACCAACCTGGTAAAACAAGTTGTGGTGGTCTGCCATGGCCGCGATGAAAGCCAATACCAGTGGCTGTTAAAACAGCTGAATGTCTGGGGGGCAGAGCTAGCCGTGAAACAAGCGGCTGAGCATGACAGCGCTATGCAACTGATCCAGGCCATGCGGCACTTTTCCTCCTTAGTGTACGGCGTGCATCTAGCGGATGAAAACGCCGACTTAAGCGAGCTGCTGCAGCTAAGCTCGCCGATTTACCGGTTGGAGCTGGCGATGGTGGGACGCTTATTTGCGCAAAACGCCGAATTATATGCTGATATTATGTTGTCGTCCTGTGAGGTTACCGCTTTGCTGGAGCGTTATCAGCAGCGTTTTACAGCCCTGCTGCAACTGCTGAAACAGCAGGACAAAGCCGGTTTAATGGCGCAGTTTGGCAAAGGCCAGCAATTTTTTGGTGAGCTGGCCGGGCAATTTTTGCAGGAAAGTAAGCAGTTGCTGCAAAAAGCCGCTGATAGCCGAAGTTAAGCCGGTAGTTGATAGAAGTCCAGTATCAGCTGCCAGGCTTGCTCGGGGGTATCTGCGTACTGAATTAACGCCACATCGTCGGTGCCAATTAAGCCTTCCTCTACCAGCATGTCAAAGTTAATTAAGCGCTGCCAAAACGCCTTGTCATATAAAATCACCGGTACCCGCTCGGATTTCTTAGTTTGAATCAGGGTGAGGGTTTCAAACAGCTCATCTAAGGTACCAAAGCCACCGGGAAAGGCGACTAAAGCGCGGGCGCGTTGTAAAAAATGCATTTTGCGAATGGCAAAATAGTGAAACTGAAAACAAAACTGCGGCGTAATGTAAGGGTTGGGCTGCTGCTCGCGCGGTAGCACTATATTAAGGCCAATACTCTGACCGCCGGCGTCCATGGCGCCGCGGTTCGCCGCTTCCATAATGCCCGGACCACCACCGCTGATAATGGTCATGGCGCAGTCTTGATGGCAGCAGCTGTAGCGGGTTGCCAGCGCCGCAAATTGCTGAGATGCCGCATAGTATTGGCTATTGCGCACCTGCTTTTCTGCCTGTTTCAGGGCCTGCCGGCTGGCTGGGCTGTCTTTCTTTGCAATGTGCTGTTGTGCTTTTGTCAGCTCAGTTTGTGCATGCTCGGGTGATAAAAAGCGGGCACTGCCAAATACCACTATAGTGGCGTCTATGTTGTGCTGCTCCATAACCAGTTGCGGTTTTAGGTATTCCAGTTGCAGCCGGACATGGCGCAGCTCGTCCTGCAGCAGAAAATCCTGATCGGTAAAGGCCAGCCGGTATGAGCTGTGCTGTTGTAACTGATTTATGGCCTCAGCAGATTGCTGAGCCGATGCCAGATGACGTTCATGCAATTGATGCGGATCGGGTGTCATAAGGGTACCTTGTTGCATTGAGCCGGGTGCTGCTTAAGCTTAAAACAAAAGTGTTAAAACTAACATCTTGTTTGATATAGGCTAATCTTTAACGTTACCAAATCCTGTATAACATCAGCAAATACTTGTAGAAGGACGCTTATTATGCCTTTGTCCGCAACGCTTGAGTTTATCGGTGCCGCCCGGCAAGTGACGGGCTCCTGCTATCTGATTAGGCTAAACGGCAAACAAATTTTACTGGATTGCGGTATGGTGCAGGGCGCCGATCAGGTAAGGGAATGGCACAAGTTTCGTTTTGCCTTTAAACCCAAAGACATTGATCTGGTGATTTTATCGCATGCTCACATTGACCACAGCGGCCTGCTGCCACTTTTGGTGGCGCGCGGTTTTGACGGCAAAATTATCTGCACGCCGGGCACTGCAGAGCTGTTGCCGGTGCTGTTAAAAGATTCGGTGTTGCTGTACTTAAAAGATTTAGAATGGCAGAACAAAAAAGCGGCCCGCGCCGGCAAAAAACTGCAAGAGCCAGTGCTGTCGCTGCATGACGCCGAGCGGGTAGTGCAACTATGCGAAACCTTGGCTTATAAAAAACGCCAGACACCGCTGCCCGGCCTGGAGCTGGAGTTTGCCGATGCCGGCCATATTCTGGGCTCGGCCATAGTGCAGTTGTGGCTAAAAGGCCACAAGGCGATGCGCAAGCTGGTGTTTTCCGGTGACTTAGGTAACCCGGCCACAGTGCTGATGCACGACCCCACCGATATTGGCCAGGCTGATATCGTACTGATGGAATCTACCTACGGTAACCGTAACCATCAGAGCCTTGATAACTCGCTGGAAGAATTAGCCCACGCCTTAGAGCAAGCCAATAAAGACGGCGGCAATGTGTTTATTCCGGCTTTTGCGCTGGGGCGCTCGCAGGAAATACTGTACTACCTGGCACTGCTGTATCACCAGGGCCGGTTAAAACAGCGGATGATTTTCCTCGACAGCCCAATGGCAATTAGCATTACCAATATTTACAACGATTATCTGCATTGCCTGAACCAACAGGACTTGGCAGCGATTAACTTTAAAAAAGGCATGCAGCTGCAAGATTTACTACCGATGCTGCGTGTCACGGAAAAGGTGGAAGATTCGATGGCGATTAACCGTGTCAGCGGTGGCGCTATTATTATTGCCGGCAGCGGCATGTGTAACGGTGGCCGTATAGTGCACCATTTAAAGCACAACTTATGGAAAAGCTCTAACCACCTTATTTTTGTCGGCTTTCAGGCATACGGCACTTTGGGCCGCCGCTTAGTGGACGGTGAGCGGCGGGTAAAGCTGTTTGGCCAGGACATAGTGGTAAAGGCCAAGGTGCATACCATAGGTGGTTTTTCCGCCCATGCCGGCCAAAGCGAATTGCTGGATTGGGCGCAGGCGATAGCTGGCCAGCCGCAGTTTTATCTGGTGCATGGTGAGATAGAAGCGCAACAAGCTCTGCAACACGAACTGGCTGAACTGGGCATACAGGCGCAAATTCCGCAAAAAGGTGATGTTATCGAGCTGTAAGGCTTAGCGCATATTTTGTTACTTATGGCCTATAGTCGGGCGCTCAGTGCCGCATTATAGTGTGGCCATTGTCAATTTTGGCAGTGCAACACGGAGCAGCACTATGCGGGGCGATACACTATGGCGTACACTTTTTTCTGGTCTGTTACTGTTAAGCAGTGCAGTACAGGCGAACAACGCCGGGCTTGCCAGCCAGATTGAGGCGTTTTGGCAGGCTAATGATTATGCTGCAGCTAAAGCTTTACTGGCGCCTTTGGTTACAAAGCAAAGCAAAGATGCTCAATTACTGGCGTTACTGGGGCGCACTGAAGCGGGCCTGCAGCAGATGGAACGGGCTGAGGAATTGTTGGCAAAGGCGGTTAAGTATGACGCCAATAACGCCGACTATCAGCACTGGTATGCTACGGCCAGCTGTAACCTGGCAGCCAGTGCCAGTATGTTTAGTGCGCTGGGCTATGCTAAACGCTGTAAAAAAGCCTATCAAACTGCACTGAAGCTGGCGCCGGCGAATCCGCGCAGTTATATCGCCTTAGGCAGCTTTTTAGCCCAGGCACCCGGTATTGCCGGCGGTGATAAAGCGCAGGCATTAGCACTGGCGCAGCAGCTTAAGCAGTTGGACGAAGTGCAAGGCTGGTTGCTACAGCTGCGGTTGACTGAGTTCAGTGACGATGCGGCTTTTGTGCAATTTTTGGCTGAAGCTAAGCCGCTGCAGCAGCGCCCAGAAGCCTATTTTCAGCGCGCTATGCAGCTAACTGCGCAGGAACATTATCCCGCTGCGATTGCATTGCTGCAGCAGGCAATACAACAAGCCGCTGTGGATGATGATGCTAAAGCCTCAATAGCTGAAAGCCATTATCAGCTGGCCCGCTGCGCGGTACTGGGTAAAACCGCTATTAGCGAAGGTATTGCCGCCATGCAGCACTATTTGCAGCATGAACCCGAGGCCGATCGCCTTGATTGGGCCAAATTTCGCTTAGCTCAGCTGTATTTACTGTCAGACCAAACCGCTAAAGCTAAGGCTATTACCCAGCCGTTATTGGCCTCAACCAATGATGACAAACTTAAAGCTGAGCTGAAAAAGCTACTCTGATACACTAAAGGCCTGACGCTTATCAGGCCTTTTTTATGACACGTCCAACCCTTAATGCTATTCATCATGTGGCGATAATCTGCAGCGACTACGCCCGCTCTAAACGTTTTTATACTGAGCTGTTGGGGCTTGAGATCCTGGCGGAAAACTACCGCGCTGCACGCGACTCCTGGAAGCTGGACTTAGCCCTGCCTAATGGTAATCAAATCGAGTTATTCAGCTTTCCGGGCCCACCCCCCAGGCCGAGCCGGCCAGAAGCGCAGGGCCTGCGGCATCTGGCCTTTGTGGTAGATAACGTTGCAGAATTTGCCGATTACTTAACCGCAAACGGCGTAGCGGTAGAACCTATCCGCGTCGATGAATACACCGGCAAAGCCTTTACCTTCTTTCAAGACCCAGACGGACTGCCGCTGGAGTTATATCAAGCGTAAAAATGGGGTGCGCAGAACCTGTCGCTGCGCTACCCGGTTTAGTTAGTCACTACCTGCGTTGGCTCAATATCTTCACTGGGGTAGCAGCCTAATACCTTAATAAACTTAGTAATTTTATTAAGCTCTTCCAGCGCGCGGGTCATGGCGTAGTCGTTAATATTGGCAAACACGTCCACGTAGAACATCTCTTCCCAGGGGTTGCCGTTAATGGGACGGGATTCCAGTTTGCCCATACTGATACCATGTTGTTTTAGCACCAACAGCGCATCTACCAGGGCACCCGGTTGCTGACCGGTGTACATAATAAAGGTGGTTTTCGCCGGTATGGCTTTGGCCACGCTAACGGGTTTGCGTGCTACCACGATAAAGCGGCTGACATTGTCTTTCTGGTTGGCTAAGTCGCGGGTGAGGACTTCAAGGCCATACAACTGGCCGCCTTCCTCGCCACCTATAGCAACGATGGTTGGGTCTTGCTGCTGTTTTATGCGGTTAAAGGCATCAGATGAGCTGTCGCAGTATTCTATTTTCACCTGCGATAAGCCCTGCAGGTACTGACTGCACTGGGCTATTACCTGCGGGTGGGCACACACCTGGCGAATTTTGCTTAAATCAGTGCCCGGCAAACCGAGCAGGCAATGGGCAATAGGGTGGGTCAGCTCGCCGACGATAGACAAACGGGTGTGCTGCAGTAAATCGTATACCTCGTTAATACTGCCCGATGAGGTGTTTTCTATCGGCAGCAGTGCATAGTCGGCATGGCCGGTTTCAACGGCCTGCACAATCTCGTTAAAGCTGTCACAGCCTTGCTCGATAATGCGCTCGGCGCGGCGGGTAAAATACTTTTGTGTTGCCCAGTAACTGTATGAGCCCTGGCCGCCCAAAAAGGCCACCCGTACTGCCGGCGCGTGGGTGCCGTTAAGCTGGCCCTGAATTTTTGCCTGCTGCTGCAATACCGAGTCTTCAATAATCACATGGTACAGCCGGGTGACATACTGTGCATCCAGTCCCAGCGGCTTGCCCTGGTTGATCAAAGATACCAGTAGCTCCTGCTCGCGTTTTTGATCGCGGATCGGTTTATTTTGTGCCAGTTTGGCATCGGCGACCGCCAGTGCCAGTTGGCGACGTTTGGCCAGCAAGCTTAACAGTTGCTGATCGGTATCGCTGATCGCGTGGCGTATTTCATCCAGTTCCATGTTCATTCTCTTTGTATAGGTAAAATAAGCAAAAAAAAACCTCCCGGCGTGGGAGGTTTTCAGGTTTTACTGCGCGCGCAGCTTACCGCCTCCCGTTAAAGGTGGTAAAGCGAAAAAAGCTGAGCGCGATATATACGGTTTTCATGGCTGCTAACATAGTCCGTCTGGATGGCTAAAGTCAACCCTGCGGTGTCAGCAGCAGTTGATATTTTTTCTCACCGGGTAAAAACGGTAGCGCCACTTCGTTTAACCAGTACTGGTGATCGCTGCGGTAAAACGGCGATAACGGATGCCCCGACTGCCCTGCCGGTATAGTTAATATGCCCAGTTGCTCTTGCCCCGGTGCCACTACCATCCGCTGTGACTGGCCAAAACCGGGCCGCTGTACCCGCGGCATATGGCTGTCGCCCTTCAGTGGGGTTGCCGGCATATTCAGCCAGTCTCCCAGCACAGGGACAGCGCTGGCCAGCGGGTGGGATATACGCGCCCTGTTAATATTGCCCCAGTGGCTGTCGTTCAGGCTGCCGTATTGCTGTTCCAGTTGTGTTTTGCTGTGCAGTACTGCGTCAAGTAGCAGGGCATCCCAACTGGCATAGGCGTCGGGCAGGGTGTCGGTACGGCGCTGCTGCAGCATGGCCCAAAGTGGCGTTTCCAAAGAGTATTTTAAGTCCTGGCTCTTGGCGCCATGTTGCTCCAGATAGGCTGACAACGGCGCAAACTGCAGTTCCAGTAGCTTAAGGCGAAATGCGCGTACCAGGCTGTAGCCGACATCGTCCGCCGCTGCACGTTGGCTGCTGGCGACGATATGCTGGCGATAAGCTTGTAGCTGCTGCGCTGACACTACTTCATTGGTGAGTACGGTTAATAACAGTTCGCGCCAGCGCTCTAGCATCAGCGCGCGGTTATCCAGTTGTATCGCGTGCAGTGCCTGCTCGTCGGCCTGAACCAGGGCGTTCAGGCCTTGCTCAATTTGCCAGCCACGGGCGCCTAAATCGTAGCCGCCGCTGCCAATAAGCTGGTAAAACTCACCGCCAATCATACGTGCGTTGGCGGTCCATAAACGGTCGGTCTCACTGACACTCAGTTGCTGGGCTTCGTCAATCAGGCCAAACCAGCCCTGACGGCCATCGCTCCAGTCCTGCGCGGTATCAAAATCATCCAGTTGCCGCTTGGGAATGCGGTTAGTCAGGCGCCAGCCAATGGCTCCCTTGCTGTCGGCGGCCAACAGGTTTTGCGAGGGTATACCAAAGCTGGGGGCCAGTGCCAGCGCTTGCTCTGTGGTGGTCGCCTGCTCTAAGGCCAGCAGGTTAAAGTTTACCGCCTGGCTATCATAACCCACCCAGCTTAGGGCATAGGCCGGGCTGTCGCCAAAGCGTACCAGCGGCCCCCACTGGGTTTCGGCCAGTTCAACGGTCTGGTCAGCACCACCGGCCACTTTGATGGTTTCATAATAATATTGCAGGTTTTGCCAGCCATCCGCTGTTAAGTAACGCTTACCATCGTCAGATAACTTAAGCGCAACTAAGTCATGCCAGTCGGCGGTGCTGTTGGTAAAACCCCAGGCCAGTTTGCCGTTGGAACCCACCACCACGGCCGGCGCGCCGGGCAGCGTTAGCCCGGTAACGGTACGAATGTTATCGCCATCGCGCCAGTTTAACTGGGCCTTATACCAGATACCGGGTACCCGGCTGCTTAAGTGCATATCATCGGCCAGAATAGCGCCGCCATGTGCTGTCAGACTGCCGGCCACGGCAAAGTTATTGCTGCCAATGTCGGTGGCATCTTTTACCTGGCAATGAATACAACTACTAAGCTGCTGGCGCAGTAATGCCGGATAGGGGCTGTCAGGCAGACTGACTGGCGCCGTTAGGCTATGGTCCAGTGCTGCCTGCCAGATATCAGACTCTTGCTGTAAAAAACGGTACCAGTCAGTGGGAATGCTTTGTTTTAGTACTGTCATTGCATAGTCATCACGGCCCAATTTGCCCTGTAAATCCAGATACATGGCGTAGATGACTAAAAACGAGTCTGCATTTTGCCAGCGCTCGGGTTGCTGCCTTAGCAGCAGATATTCAAACGGCCGTACTTTTAGTGCTGCCAGGCCATGGTTAACACCGCGGCTGTACTCACTCAGTAGCTGGTTTTCTGCTGCCGTTAACTGTGCCAGGGCGCTTTGTGCACGCTGACGAAAGCGGTGCTGACGCAGAGTTTTATCGCTGGTCACGGCGCGCGCGCCAAATAGCGCTGACAGCTCACCGGCGGCACTGCGGCGTAATAAATCCATCTGAAAAAAACGCTCCTGGCCATGGGCAAAGCCCAGCGCAAAGGCTGCATCATTGCGATTGGCGGCATGAATGCTCAGATACCCCAGCGCATCGCGCTCTAAGCGGGCAGCGTTAGCAATACCAGAGCGTTGTTCGCCCTCGTACTGCGGTAAACTTAAATACAGCAGGGTAAATATCACTGCAGTTGCTGCGGTCAACATCAGCGCTATCAGGCTGAGCAGCCATTTCCACCAATTCATCTTTCGTACTCTGTAGTATAAAATCAAAAACTTAGCATAACGGAGACTTTGCCTAATGTCACAACCAGTTAAAGTATGGGACTTTGCTGTGCGGTTTTTCCACTGGAGCCAGCTGTTGCTGATAGCCGGCCTGTGGTACACCGGTGAAGAGGGACTAATGGCGCAGCATCAGCTGTTAGCCTACACCTTGTTGGCACTGATAGTGGCGCGTATTGTCTGGGGCTTTGTTGGCAGCGACACCGCCCGCTTTAGCCGCTTTGCCGCCACACCGCTTCAGGCGCTGCGTTACCTGCGCCGGCCTTACCCGGTAACAGGGCATAATCCGGCGTCGTTTTATATGATTATGCTGCTTATCGCCTTAGTGTTACTGCAGCTTATTACCGGCCTGGCAACCTTTGACAACAGCTATTTAACGGATGGCCCGCTGGTCAGTGTGCTGCCATCCGCCTGGGTAGATGTTGCCTCGGCTATCCACAAAATCAATATCAATGTGTTACTGGCAGCGATTGCAGTGCACATAGTGGCGGCAATATGGCACAGCCTGCGGCGGCATAATGTGTTGTGGGTTATGCTAAGCGGCAAAGACAGTCAGGCCGGTGACGTATCACCCGGATTAAAACACGCAGGTTGGTTTTTTTTGCTGGTGGCACTGCTGTTAACAAGCTTGTACTTCTGGCAGGGCGCTAAGCTGATGGCGCTGCTGTAACGCAGCGCCATCAGTGGGTTAGTTTTTGTAATCGTCGTGGCAGGCTTTGCAGTTACGGGCAAAGCTGCCAAAGGCTTTACGAATTTCGGCCTGATCGCCGCTGTCAGCTGCGGTTTTTAATAGCTGGGCATCAGCTGCCAGTTTTTCCCCCCGACTGGTAAAGTCTTGCAGGTTTTGCCAGATCGCCGCTTTAGCATCACCGCCGCCTTGCTCGGCACCTGGTACAGTAAAGGCTTCCCAGGGCAGCGTAGTCAGGGTTGCCAGTGCGGTTGCCCGTTTTGCCACTCTGGCAGCGTCATAATTCACCTCGCCTTTTACCATGTCGCCAATATCAACCATGTTGTGGCGGATCAGTTGAAAGGCCGATTGGCGATACTGCACACTATCAGCAGCGTCAGTAAAAGCACTTTTTGCCATCACGGCAGATGAACAGAGGGTGAATAACAGTATTGCGGCTAAGGGTTTTTTCATGGTTTCATTCTCTTTTGCTGAATTTACATGCAATAATGATTTGGCAATAACTTAGCAGAACGCAATATTCTGCCAATAATCAAGTGTTTTACAGGATCAGGCCGTATAAGTGAAGGACGTCAATTTTACTAAACCAAGCGGAACAGACTCACTGGGCTTTAAATTTGCTCTGGTGGTGTTCACCGCTATAGTACTGGCCGGTTTTGCCATTGGTTATGTGGTGATGTTGTTGCAACAGGATATTGCCTTGCAGCAACAGCAACAACAGATAGAACAACGCGCCAAGCGCCTAGCGACCCAACTAAATAACGATTTAGTGCAAAAAGAGCAAAAAGCGCTGGCGGCCAACCAGGTAGTGATGCGCAAGTTGGCTCAGACCCGTCTGTCTGCGCCGCTTCGCTTAACGGAGGCAGCCGATGGCAGCGTGCGTTCCTGGGATGATTATTCCGGCGCCTTTATTGCCGCCAATAGTTACAACGGCCGCACAGCAGCCTTGTTTGACGTAACGGCCGGCTTATGGCAGCAATTGTCTCCCCTGATGCTGCATGACTTTTTCAATTTTTACTTTATCAGCAAAGAGCAGTTTATCCGCATTTCGCCGGCCGATTGGGCGCTGCAGGTAGAAACCGGGCACGATTTTCAGCAGGATCTGTTTTATCAGATCGCCACCCCTGAGCAAAACCCAACCCGCCAGCCGCGCTGGACACCGGTGTACTATGACGATATCTGGAAAAAATGGATGACCAGCCTGATCATTCCGCTGTATATCCAGGATGAGTTTATTGGCGTTACCGGCGTTGATTATGTACTGGGCGATATTTTAACCAGCTTGCCAGCGGGCGAGCTGCAGCAAAAAGCCATGTTGTTTGACAGCCAGGGCCAGATTATCGGCCTGCCGACCAGCCAAAGTGACAACGAACCGGCGATGAATAGCCCCTTTGCGGGGGTGAATATTCAGAATGCGGCGCTGCAGCAGTATGCCACTGCAGTGGCAAAGCCCACGGTAAGCCCGGCTGAAGCCGCAGCGTTACTGCCTGAGCACCTTATTTATAGCGCGCCGGTTGAACGTTTAGCCTGGCATCTGGCCGTTTACACGGAAAAAACCGCGGTGCTGGCCTCATTAACACAGTTTCGGCTTAAATTATTAATTACCTTTTTAATCGTGGCCCTGTTGGTGGCGCTGCTGCTGCAATTTGTGGTCTATCAGTTTATGTTAAAGCGGTTAAACCGATTATCAGCGGCGATAAACCGGCTGTCACGCGGTGATTTACAGCAGATAAAACTGGACCATACGCCTGATGAAATAGGTTTGTTAAATCAGGCGTTTGGCAGTATGTCGGCCGAAATTGCCGAGTTGGTTAACGGCCTTAATGCCCGCATAGAAGAAAAAGAGCTGGCTGAGCGCTCAGCCCGCAAGCTAAGTAAAGCGGTATCCTTCTCCAGCTCTGGCATAGTGCTGACCGACCAGCGGCTGAATGTCGAGTATATCAACCCGTTTTTAACCGAAATGCTCGGTTGTGACACTGAACAGCTGCAGGCACAACCATTACACCGGTTATTTGCCGAAGAGATGCACCATGTCGGCGAAGAAATTATGCAAACCTTGGGCGAGCGCCAGCACTGGCGTGGCGATATGTTGCTGCAATATCAGCACAAGCAGCTTTGGGTGTCGCTGGCGATAGCGCCAATTCGGGACGAAAAGGGCGATATCAGTAATTATGTCTGCGCGATGCAGGATATTTCCTTTATTAAAGCCAGCCAGAAAAAAATGGAGCAGCTGGCCTATTACGATGTGCTGACCGGCCTGGCTAACCGCAGTTACTTCCGCGATCAGTTGCGTAAAGCCATTGCCATGTCGCACCGTGGCTATTACAACTTTGCCCTATTGTATTTTGACCTCGATGAGTTTAAACGCATTAATGACACGCTAGGCCACGATGCCGGCGACGAGCTGTTAAAAGAGGTGGCCAAGCGTCTTATCAGCCGGCTACGTGAAGAAGATACCATCGCCCGCTTAGGCGGTGATGAGTTTGCCGTGATTTTAAGCGGCATTAAAGATCGCGGCCAGGCGTCAGCCATTGCCACTAACCTGCAACAGGCGTTTGCCGCGCCGGTGAAGCTGGGGCAACATGAGGTGTCGATCAGCGCCAGTATCGGTATTACCGTGGCGCCTGAGGATGCCGCAGAGGAAGAGTTGCTGCTAAAACATGCCGATTTGGCCATGTACGAGGCGAAAGCGCGCGGTAAAAACACCTTTCATTTCTTCAGCCACGATTTAAACGAAGCCGCCAAAGAGCGCTTACTTATCGAAAACCAGCTGCGCGAAGCGATCCGCGAGCACCAGTTTTTACTGTACTATCAGCCAAAAATTGATATCCGTGACAACAGTATTGTCGGCTACGAAACTCTGCTGCGCTGGCTAAGACCGGATAACACCCTAGTGCCGCCCTTGCGGTTTATTGGTGTGGCGGAAAGCACCGGCCTTATTGTGCAAATTGGTGAGTGGATAATCTGGGAAGCCTGTCGTTTTCTCACCCGTCAGCATAGCCGGGGCTTTGATGTCAGCTTGTCGATCAACCTGTCAGTGCGTCAGTTTAATGACGATAACCTGCCGGAAATTGTTGAGCGCATTTTGCAACGTACCGGCGCTAAACCGTCCAGTTTAATTTTTGAGATCACCGAAAGTATGTTAATGGGTGACACCGATGCGGCTATTAACCAGTTAAATCAGTTAAAACGTCTGGGTGTGTCTTTATCTATTGACGACTTTGGTACAGGCTATTCATCGCTTAGTTATTTAAAGCGTTTTCCGGTAGACGAGCTAAAAATAGACCGCTCGTTCGTCAAAGATATCCCGGATGATCGTAACGACATGGACATCGTCGCGGCGATTATCGCCATGGCGCAGAAAATGAACCTGCGCGTGGTGGCCGAAGGGGTGGAAACGGCAGAACAAGTTGAGTTTTTAAGAAAAAATGCTTGCTACCAGGTTCAGGGTTACTACTTCAGCATGCCATTGGCAGAGCAGGAGCTAAGCCGGCTGAACTACGTTGTTAACAGTTAACCGCTAATTCAGGAACATGTTATGACCAAAGCCCGTCTGTCGCTGCTAAGCTCAGCGCTGCTCACGGTTTTTACCGCTGGTAGCCAGGCCGATCAGACTTCACCGCTGCAAGGCATTATCGATAAAACGCCTAACCTTATCGCCCTAACCGGTGCCACTGTTTACACCGAGCCCGGTAAAAAGCTGCAAAATGCTACCGTGCTGATTGCCGATGGCCGCATCAGTGCCGTTGGCAGCAAAGTGTCGGTGCCGGCCGGTTATCAACAAATTGACGCCAGCCGCTATACCTTGTACCCCGGCTTTATTGACCCTTATACCCAATACGGCATAGAAGCAGCCAAGCCGGCTAAACCCGGCAGTTACCGCGATGCCCCTGTGTATAAAAATGACCGCAAAGGCGGTAATGCCAGTAATGCGGCTATTCATGCTGAACTTAACTGGGTAAATGAGTTTAAGCCCGACGCTAAGGCCGCAGAGGAGCTGAGAAAACTGGGTTTTACCGCTGCGCAATCGGCGCGGCTGGACGGCATTTTCCGTGGCCAGGCCTTTGTCAGCTCACTGGGTGAGGGGTTACCTAATGAGCTTATTTTAAAAGCGCAGGGGCCGCAATTTATCGCTTTTAGCAAAGGCACCTCAAAGCAAAGCTACCCCTCATCGTTAATGGGCAGCATAGCGCTTATCCGCCAAACCTTAAGTGATGCCAATTGGTATAACCAGGCCTATGGTAAAACCGATGTGCGCTATTTTAATGAGCCCATTGAATATAACGCCGCGCTGGACAGCCTCAGCCAGCTGGCACAGCAAGGGGCTATTTTTGAAACCTCGGATGACCGCTCTTTGCTACGGGCGCATTTGCTGCTGAATGAATTTAAGCTGCAAAACGCTGCCCTGGTGGGCTCTGGCTATGAGTATGTGCAGCTGGATGCGGTAAAAGCGATGCAGCGTAAGCTGATTTTACCGCTGAATTTCCCGGCGGCGCCGGCGGTAGAGCAGCTGGCCGATCAGCTGGATGTTAACCTGGCCGACTTGCGCCATTGGGAGCGGGCACCCGCCAATGCCGCTGCGTTAGCCAGTGCCGGCGTGCCTTTTGCACTGACCACTTATAAGTTAAAAGAGAAAAAAGATTTTTGGCCTAACCTGCGTAAAGCGGTAAAACACGGTTTATCGCCAGACAATGCACTGGCTGCATTAACCACAGTGCCGGCCGCTATTGCCGGCGTGTCAGATAAGCTGGGTAAAATAGCGCCGGGTTATCAGGCCGATCTGGTACTGGCCAGCGGTGACTTATTTGCCGATGGCGAAATTGTCGCCACCTGGGTGCGCGGCCAGCAGCATGAGATTAAAGCCATAGCACCGGTTGAATTTGCCGGCGACTACCAGCTGACGCTGGAGGGTAAAGCGGTAAAAATCAGCTTAACCGGCCCGGCCGATAAGTTGGCGGGTACTGCAGTGCTGATGGGCGCTGAGCCTGAAAAAAGTGTCAAGCTGGAACATGTGCACAGCCAGCAGCAACAACTGCAGTTCAGCCTGAAGCTGGCCGGGCTAACCGGCACCGAGCAGGTGGCGCAGTTTAGCGGCCAGCTGCTTAACAACCAGCTCAGCGGTAAATGGCAGCTTGGCACCGCCAGTTTTGCGGTAATGGCGCAGCGGCAGCCGCTAAGCGATGACAGTAAAACAGCTAAGACAACGGCTAACGGCGACAAACCTGCCGCCTTTATCTCTAAGCTCAGCTTTCCAAACCGTGCCTATGGCTTGCCAGAACGGGCGAAAATGCAGAATGTGCATATTAAAAATGCTACGGTCTGGACCGCCGAAGCCGACGGCGTGCTGGACAATACCGATGTTATCGTGCGTAACGGCAAGTTTGACAAGATTGGCAAAAACCTCAGCACCCCGCGTGGCTTTGAGGTATTCGACGCAACGGGTATGCATTTAACCCCCGGCCTGATTGACGAGCATTCGCACGTTGCCATTGAGGCGGGTGTCAATGAAGGCACCGATGCGGTCACCTCAGAAGTGCGTATTGGGGATGTGATAAACCCTGAGGATATTAACATTTACCGTGGCCTCACCGGTGGTACCACTACCGCGCAGTTGCTGCATGGCAGTGCCAACCCTATTGGTGGTCAGGCGCAGGTGATTCAGTTCCGCTGGGGTGAGACTGCTGAAGGCTTAAAAATGCCGGCAGCACCGCCAAGCATCAAATTTGCCCTGGGTGAAAACGTCAAGCAGGCAAACTGGGGTGATGCCTTTACCGAGCGTTATCCACAAACCCGTATTGGTGTCGAAACCACCATTCGTGATGCCTTCCAGGCCGCCAAAGAGTACAAAGCCCGGCTGGCCGATTACAACAAGTTGTCGAAACGCCAGCGTGAGCAGGTGGCACCACCGCGCATTGATTACCGCTTACAGGCACTGGTCGAAATTCTGGACAAGCAGCGTTTTATTCATACCCACTCGTATGTGGCGTCTGAAATTCTGATGCTGATTGAGCTGGCCGAGGAAATGGGCTTTAGCATCACCACCTTTACCCATATTCTCGAAGGCTATAAAACCGCTAAAGAAATGGCTGCGCATGGCGCCAGTGCTTCTACCTTCGCCGATTGGTGGGGTTTTAAAATTGAAGTGCAGGACGCTATCCCCACCAATGCCTGTTTAATGGCAGCGCAGGGTGTTAATGTCAGCATTAACTCTGACGATGCCGGTTTACAGCGCCGGTTAAATCAGGAAGCGGCGAAATCCGTAATGTACTGCGGTATGAGCGAGCATGACGCGCTGAAAATGGTCACCATTAATCCGGCAATGCAGCTAAAAATTGATGGCGTGACCGGCTCAATCAAAGCCGGCAAGCAGGCTGACTTTGTGCTGTGGAGTGGTCATCCGTTATCGGTGTACAGCCAGGCACAGCAAACCTGGATTGGCGGCACTAAGTACTTTGATATCAATACCGACAAAGCCTTACAGCAGCAACTGGACGCGGAGCGCTCCGCGCTGGTGCAAAAAGTGCTGGGGGCGGGCGATGAGGCCAAAGCCGGTGATAAAGACGCTTATAAGCAAGATGAACCTGAGTGGCACTGTGAAGATCAGGGCGACTGGTGGCACATCGGCCGTCACTTACATAGCCATGGCCACAGCCACTAGGGAGACAGATAATGAAATTAACGAAACTGAGTTTATCTTTTGCGCTGGCGGCTTTGGGCTTAACGGTTCAGGCGCACGATATGGTGCCGGGTAAAGTACAAAGCGCGCCGCTACTGCTCACCGGCTTAACGGTGCACACGGTAACCGATGGTGTGAAAAACGACACTGATGTGTTGATTGTCGATGGCAAAATTGCCGCGCTGGGGCCGGATTTAGCGCCGCCGCAAGGGGCAAAAGTGCTGAACCTGGACGGTAAACACCTGTATCCGGGCTTAATCGCACTGGCCAATCAGCTGGGTCTGGTTGAGATTGAAGCGGTACGTGCGACAGATGACACCACTGAAGTTACGCAAACTAACCCCGATATTAAAGCGCGGGTGGCATACAATGCTGACTCGGAAGTGATCCCGACCATTCGTAGTAACGGCTTTGCTTACAGTATGGTGTATCCGGCTGGCAGCATGTTAATGGGGCAATCGAGCCTGATGCAGCTGGATGCCTGGAACCATCAGGACGCGCTGGTTGCTGACGGCACCGGTCTGCATATCCGCTGGCCTAATGCCAGCACGTTAAGCTCGCGCTGGAACCCAAAGCCTGCCGAGGAAGTCCGTAAAGCCAATAAAAAGCAACTGGCGCAGTTAACCCAATACTTTGCTGATGCCAAAGCCTATTACGATGCTGAAAAAGCCGGCCTAAACCGCGGCCTGGACTCGCGCTGGCATGAAATGCTGGCGGTGTTTGACGGCAAAAGGCCACTGTTTGTCCATGCGGACGATGAGCGGCAAATCCGTCAGGCCATGTTACTGGCCAACCAGTATGGGCTAAAGCTGACCATCGTCGGCGGCCGTGACAGCTGGCGTTTAGCCGATGAGCTGGCTGCCGCCGGGGTTGCGGTTATTTACACCGCACCTTATGGCTTACCCAGCCGGGTAGACGAAAACTACAAACAGGCGTTTGTGGTGCCGAAAACCCTGCAGGATGCCGGTGTGCAGTTCGCACTATCGCTAGATGGCTTCTGGGATACCCGTAACCTGGTGTTCGCAGCCGGTCAGGCCATAAGCTATGGCTTAACGCCAGAGCAGGCACTGCGCTCGGTGACAATTAACGCGGCACAAATTGCCGGTGTGGCCGATAAAATCGGCAGCATCGAAGTGGGCAAAGCGGCCAGTTTAGTGGTATCAGAGGGCGATATTTTCGATTATCTCGGCCATAAGGTTACCCATTTGTGGATTGACGGTCGGGAAGTGGATTTAAATAACCGCCACAAGCAGCTGCATAATAAATATCAGCAGCGTATCAACTAAGCTGCGCTTTTGCCCGTAAAAACAGTGCCAGCCTATGCTGGCACTGCTGTTTAAAGGAAAACCGATGAAGAACACTGTTGTATTTATCGCAGCCGCATTAAGCCTGGCAGGTTGCACGGCGACAGCACCCGTTAGCCCAACTAAAACCACGGCCAGTGCCACAGCCATTGAAGCCCATATGCAGTTTCTGGCCGCAGATGCGCTGGCCGGGCGTGACACCGGTAGTAACGAGCATGAAATTGCCTCGTTATACATTGCCACCCAATTACAGGCGCTGGGGCTGAAACCGGCGGGCGACAATGGTAGCTATTTGCAGCGGGTGCCACTGCGAAAAGCCCGTTTGGCGCAAGACAGCGCCAAATTTACCCTGCATGTTGATGGCGTAAGCACTGAGCTGGCTTACCCCAAGGCCTTTTTTACCGGCCCCAGTTTGCAGTTTGCTAACACTGACGTGACGGCGCCATTAGTGTTCGCCGGCTATGGTTTGGTCTCAGAAGAGTTCGGCCTGGACGATTACGCCAATTTAGATGTGGCGGGCAAAATAGTGGTGCTGCTATCTGGCCGCCCCGACAGCTTGCCCAGCGAAGAAGCGGCGCATTTAACCAGCCTGAAAACCCGCCTGGCCGCCGAGCGCGGTGCAGTGGGTATTATTACGCTACACACGCCGAAGCAAGAAAAAGTGCGGCCTTATGCCAGCAGTTTGCTGTATTTAAACACCCCATCAATGGAGTGGCTGCAAAAAGATGGCACGCCAGCTGAAAGCTACCCGAATTTAAAGGCCGGCGCTTATGTGCACCCGGATGCAGCAGCCGCGTTTTTTGCCAAAGCTCCCATGTCGCTTGAAGCTATCTTTGCAGCTTTAGATGCGCCCAAGGGCCCGGCAGGCTTTGAGCTTGGCGTGTCGGCGACACTCAGCCGCAGCAGCCAGCACGAAGATATCAGCAGCCCCAACGTGGTGGCGGTACTGGAAGGCTCAGATCCGAAGCTTAAAGATGAGTATGTGGTGATAACCGCGCACTCAGACCATATTGGTTTTAGCAACGATTTACGCAGCGAAGATAAAATTAACAACGGCGCTATGGATAACGCGGCCGGCGTGGCCATTTTATTGGAAACGGCCCGTCAGTTTGCCCAGCTGTCGGAAAAACCGAAGCGGTCGATTTTATTTTTAGTGGTAACCGGTGAAGAAAAGGGGTTGCTGGGCGCCGACTATTTTGCCAATAACCCAACCCGGCCTATCGATAAACTGGTTGCCAATGTAAACCTGGATATGCCAGTGCTGCTATACCCCTTTGCCGATATGATTGCTTTTGGTGCTAATCACTCGTCGTTAGGTAAAGTGGTTGAGCAAGCTGCTGCCAAAGAGGGCATTGCCTTAAGCGCCGATCCTATGCCGGAGCAGGCCATTTTTACCCGCTCAGATCACTACACCCTGGTGAAAAAGGGCGTACCGGCGGTGTTTTTAATGACCGGCTTTAAATCGCAGGATCCCAAGCAGGACGGCGGCAAGGTATGGGCCAGCTTTTTTGCCAAGCATTACCATAAGCCGTCGGACGATATTCCAAGCCTGATCAAAGACTACGGTGCAATACGCTATGACTTCGGTGCTATTTTTGCCGATATTAATTTTAATATCGCGCTGGATGTGGCCAATACCGAGCAGCGGCCTTACTGGTTAAAAAGCAGCTTTTTCCATGATGTGTTTGGTCAGCCGTATAACCGTGAAGGGGTAAAGTAAGACGGCATAAAGCTCTGCGCTTCGGAGTCGAACCGGATTGCTCACGCTAACACGCCGTAAACCCTTCCCTGGGGGCTCGTCTCAGCCCGTCCAGGGCTTCAACGGTTAGCTTAGAGCAATCCGATTCTCTTCTTGTGGTGCGTCAGAGAATAGAGGTTTACTCCAGATAATTAACCGCCGGCCCATTTGGTTTTAAACCCTTCTGCCTTTAAAAACTGCTCTACCAGCTCGCGCTTATCACCCTGTATTTCAATAACGCCGTCTTTTACTGCGCCACCGCAGGCGCATTTTTTCTTAAGCCTCGCTGCTAACTGCACCAGTTCGTCATGGGGTTTGGCAATGCCGCTAATGGTTAGCACCGCTTTGCCACCGCGGCCCTTGGTTTCGCGCCTAATGCGTACAGCACCATCAGAAAAAGCTTCACCGGTAGGCTTTCTTGCTGTGTTGTCTGAGGTAATGCGGCCACTGTCGGTGCTATAAACCAGATTTGCATCGGTTTGCACTGCAGCTGTTTGCCCTTCAGGCTTCATTTGTGCCTGCCAGTCGGCCAGAGAAATTTTATTTGCTGCCATAAAAAGCTCGTTTTACTTTACAGGGCTGTCAGCTTAAACATCCAGCGCAGTTGCGGCAACATTTTCCCGTCATCGCAGGCTGACGGCTTGGATTTTTGTTGGCTTCTGGTAAAATGCGTCACAATTTTTAGAAATCTGGATGGCTATAATGTCTGATGTTTCTGTTGCTGCAGCCGACTATTTGCAGCGCTCTGGTTTGGCGGCGCAATTTACTGATGCGCAATTTACTGATGTGCAAGGTGCTGATGTTATAAGCAAAGTGCAGCAGCATGTGGAAGCGTTACAGGCCTTTATTCAGACGGCAGCAGCGCCACAGTTGCAATGGCAATATAAAGTACCCGAGCTGGGTGAGGGCGGTGCCTGCTCATTATTTGGCCAGCTGTCAGAGCAGCCTTATGATTTAACCGCCATTTTGGGCGGCCAAACGGCGGCTAACCAGCAGGCGCTTACAGCGTTGAGTAAAATAGCCGCCTTTTACCGGCAACAGTCAGGTTTAGACTGGTTTGGTATTTATCAGGCGCGCCCTAATGTAGCCGGCGAGCCGGTGCTGGTAAAGCTGGCCTATTATGGCGCGGCGTCAAGGGCCGAGTTTCCGCTTAACAGCGACTTTGCCAAAATCAGCAATAACAGCACTGTAGGCTTAAGCGGCACAGCTAAAGTGATTAACGATGTGGCGGCCTATTTAGGTACCGGTGGCGAGTACTACACCTGCGATCCTAAGGTGCAGGCGGAAGCCTGTTTGCCTCTGTTTGACCAATCAGGCAAAATAACCGGCATTGTCGATGCAGAAGATTTTAACAAAAATGTCTTTACCACAGATGCATTAGCACTGCTGGTAGCGGTATGTTTAACGGTGCCGGCCTATTTGCCCTAACCGCCTTTTTAATGCAACTTAACCTCAGGTAGAACAATATGTTTGCTCAGTTACAACCGGTGGCCACCGATCCGATTTTAGGCTTGATGGCAGCTTATAAAGAAGATCCAAACCCAAACAAAGTAGACCTTGGCGTTGGGGTGTATAAAGACGAGCAGGGCCACACGGCGGTACTGAAGTGCGTTAAAGAAGCAGAAGCACTGCGTTTAAAGCAGGAAGACAGCAAAACCTATATCGGCATGGCCGGTGATTTAGGCTTTAACGCCCATATTGAAAAACTGGCCTTTGGTGCCAGCCATAAAGTGCTGCTGGCAAACCGGGTGACTACCGCCCATACTCCAGGCGGTACCGGCGCGCTGCGTGTTGCCGCCGAGTTTATTAAAAAAGCCAACCCTAATGCCACCATTTGGGTTACCAACCCAACCTGGGCTAACCACATTTCACTGTTTCAGGCGGCCGGCCTGAAAGTTAAAGAGTACAGCTATTACGATTACAGCACTAAGGGCTTAAACGAAGAGGCGATGTTTGCCGAGCTGGCCACTGTACCTGCCGGTGATGTGGTGCTGGTACATGCCTGCTGTCATAACCCCAGTGGTATGGACTTAACCTTTGCCCAGTGGCAGCGCTTTACCGATCTTGCCAAAGCGCGTGGTTTTACGCCACTGGTTGATATGGCCTATCAGGGCTTTGGCGAAGGGCTGGATGAAGACGCGCGCGGCCTGCGTTATTTGGCCGAGCAGGTCGAAGAGATGATCCTGTGCAGCTCCTGCTCGAAAAACTTTGGCCTGTACCGTGAGCGTATCGGTGCTGTGTCTGTGGTTGCAGCCGATAGCAAAATAGCTGATGTCGCCAAAGTTAACCTGTTAAGCGTGGTACGCAGCATTTATTCAATGCCGCCGGCGCACGGTGCTATTATCGTGGCGAATATTTTAAACAGCCAGGAGCTGACGGCACTGTGGCATCAAGAGCTGGCTGAAATGCGCAACCGCATTAACAGCTACCGCCAGCTGATTATCGATAAACTGGCGGCTGAGGGGGTAACGCAAGATTTCAGCTTTATTACCCGTCAGCACGGTATGTTTAGCTTTTTGGGTATTAATAAAGCACAAATAGACCGGCTGCGCAGCGAGTTCAGCATTTACATGGTCGGCTCCAGCCGGGTCAGTATCGCCGGTTTAAACCACAGCAATATTGATTATTTCGCTAAAGCTGTGGCCACAGTGCTGAAAGATTAATATTGGTGTAACAGCTAAAAACCGCAGTTCGCTGCGGTTTTTTTATGCTAAGAGAAAACGTTGGATATGCTGTGCCACCACCGCAGCCTGTGTCATATGACAATGATGGCCGCCGGTTACGGTCTCAAGCGTCAGCTTAGGATAATAGGCAGCCCAGTGTTGTACCTTGCTGTAAAAAGCGCCGTCCCGGGCAACAATAGCCAATACCGGGCAACTTACTGCCGCTGCCAGTGCCTGACCTTGCTCTGGGGTTAACCGGTACACCGAGCTGTGCCTAAGGCGCATATCGGCACGCCAGTGAAGCCCGTCAGCCGTGGCGACTGTACCGCGCTCTGCCAGTAACAGCGCTTCTGTCAGGCTAAAGTCACTTTGCTTTTGTCTTGCCGTTGCAGCTTCGGTCAGATTAGCGTAACAGGGCTTACGCGCAGTAGCTTTAAGGCGCGAGTTGATACCATCGCGCAGCTGTTTAGCGGCGTTTGCTGCGCTATCGCAGACAAAGCCCAGACTGTCGATCAGTACCAGCTTTTGCACCAGCTCAGGAAAACTGGCCGCCAGCGCAGTGGCCACCATAGCACCCATCGAATGGCCAATAATGGTCAGTTGCTGCCAGCCCTGCTGCTGGCATAGCTGCACCAGATCTTCGACATGATCAAAGAAATAATAACGCGCATCAGCGCTGCGGTGGCTGCTATGGCCATGGCCAGCGAATTCCAATGCCAACAGTGGTGTGTCGTTAAAATGCTGCGCCAGCGGAATAAAGCTGGCGGCATTATCCAGCCAGCCGTGTAAGCACAGTATGGGTTGCATGCCTGGCTGACGGTTACTGAGCGCCGTCAGTGTTAAACAGCCAACGTTAAAGTGCTGGCTGTTGGGCAGGCTGCTTGGCATGGTGTCATTTCACCAGGGTTTGGGCGGCGTTAAGATAGCTATCGCCGCTTTGTTTGGCGGTGGCTGTGTCCATGCGCTCAGAGGCAATATGCACCTGTTCCAGCGTGTCTTTAAGTTTGCCGGTTTCGCTGTGGATCTTCTCCAGCGCCACTTCTAGTGTGTAAGTCAGCTGATGGATTTCAGCCATGGCTTGCGGTGTCAGCTCGGCGCTGAGCAGCACTTTTAATTTGGCATTGTACTCAGTGAAGTTGGCTACGGCTTGCTCCAGCGTGTCGGCCTGTTTGCCTTTAAAGTGATCCGGTCGGTCGTCGGCTGTAGCGGTAAAAGCTAGCACGCAAGCCGTGATGAATAATGCGCTGAACAACGGTTTCATGGTAATGCCTCTAATATGTAAATGAGAATATTTCGCATGTAATTTAACATAGCTGTACCTGCCTGACCAGTGCTGCTGGAAAATTTGTTGCCAGTTGGCTGATGATGCAAAGTTTACTGCTATATTGATTAGCATAGCTAAGTCAAAATTGCTTCTGCCGATGTTGGTTTTTTATTCAGCTAAATGCTGAAACTGGCGCTTAAGTTGGTGTTTAACTGCATAAATTACTACTTATATTGAATTTAAATTATATTGATCATCGTCTTTGCAACATGGCAAGCTTAGCCAGGCTGAATTTAAAATGAATTTAGACCGCCTAATTCATTAGATAAATTAATGCTTTGGTGGCAATTTATCTCGTTCGTGCCAGGTAGAAATAACCGGCATAATGCGCATAGTTTAAACAGTGGTGACAACCCGAGGTGAATTATGAGCGCAGTACAGACAACCGCAACCAAGCATAGCTTAGCCGCAACCCGTACAAACGGCGTCGCCCGCTCATTGATGCTGCGCAAGCTTAACCGGCTGTTGGCCGCGTTTGGCCGGGCTATGCATAGCAGCCACCTGGTGCGTACCAAGTAAGTTCTTACCGAGTAATTTCTTACCGAGTAAGTTCTTATCAAGTAAGTTCTTAGCCGTTTTTCGAAAGGCCACGCGATCCCAACCCGCGTGGCTTTTCTTTTTTGCTGTCTTGTTGTGCTGTATTGCCTGCAGTAGAGTAACGCGGATGACAGAGCAGGAGACGGATCATGCGCCCGCAAGAGCAGATTAATTATATTGAGTTGCCCGCCGCTGATTTGGCCGCAACAAAACAGTTTTACACTGGGGTATTTGGCTGGGTATTTGCCGATTATGGCCCTGATTACATCGCGTTTGCCAATTCAGGTTTAGATGGCGGTTTTTATCGCTCAACCCTGACATCAAAAGTGGCAGCAGGGGCAGCGTTAGTAGTGCTTTACAGCAAAGATTTAGCCGGCTGTGAAAAGCGTATAGTGCAGGCCGGTGGCAACATTGTAAAGCCGGTGTTTAGCTTTCCCGGTGGGCGCCGGTTTCACTTTACTGATCCGCATGGTAACGAGCTGGCGGTATGGTCTGAGCAATAGCCGCCGCAATGGCGTAGTGTGTCGGCAAGCTGGGCTCAGGCACGGCATTAGCCTGAGCAGCTTGTTGCTGTTTAACATCATTGCAGCCTCTTACTGTTTAGCTGTCTGTTCTTTCACTGCCTTTGCCTGAGGTGCGGCTTGCAGCAGTTGTTGCTGCGCCTGCTCGGTGCCGGAGCTGAAAAATAACTCGGCAGCGGTTTTTTCCAGTGCAGCCTGAGCTTGTTGCTTAATGTTAGCGCTAAGCTCTGCCAGCTGCGTACTGAGCGCTTCGGTCAGGTTTTCTGTCAGGCTATTGGCGTGCGCGGGTAAGGCGAAAGCCAGGGTTAACGTAGTGGCCAGAGTCAGTTTAGTCAGTGTGTTCATTTTGCCTATCCTTTTAAGTGGTTGTGGGTTACTACAGCCTGTGTATTTCAAGTGGCGTGCCAGCCTGATAATTTATTTTAAATTATTGATTTATATCTATATTATTCTTTGTTGTACAAAAGAGTTTGTTTTGGATAGTGAAAATGGCTAATTGCATATAGCGAAAAATACTAAAAAATAGCCAATTTAACATGGTGCGCTGGCCCGGGTATTGGCCGTAAAATGGGCTATGCTTTGCACATCAAGGTGTTGAGATAGCGAGTGTTATGCGTAATTTTTGTTGTTTGTTTTGGTTGTTATGCTGCTTGCCCATCCCGGCACAGCCACAGCTTAGAGTGGTAACAGAGTTATCGCCGCCGCATCAAACCTGGCAGGACGGCAAGGTAGCGGGCTTAAGCACCGAGCTGGTGCTGGCAATACTGGCCGAGGCCGGGTTAACTGCTGAAATAGAGATGTTTCCCTGGGCCAGATCGCTGCATCTGGCGCGCAGCCAACCTAATACCTTAATTTATAACCTGGCGCGCACGCCCGAGCGTGAAAATAGCTTCCACTGGATTGGCACTGTTGCTGCGTATCAGCTGGGGTTTGTGGCGTTAAGCCACCGGCAGGATATCCGTATCACACAACTGGATGATGCCAGGCCCTACAGTATAGCAGTGCAGCGTGACGATATATCGGCCGACTTTCTCAGGCAGCAGGGCTTTACGCCCGGGCAGCAACTGGTATTGGCGGCAGATGTTGGTGAGTCATGGCATTTGTTGTTAAACGGCAAGGTCGATTTAGTGATTGACGACCCGATCGCCTTAGTGGATATGGCGGCGGCAGTGGGCTTACCAGACAGCGCTGTACGGTTTGTTTATGCTATCCCGCAGTTATCGCAGCAAACCTGGCTGGCAGCCAATATTCAGACGCCTGACGCGCTGATCCAGCGTTTACAGCAGGCGCATGCCAAAGTGGCCACCACCGAGCAATATCATAACATTATGACCTCGCAGTACCGGCAACAGGCTAAAGCGGCAACCGACTGACTTAAATGCTCACCACCTCCATCCGTGGTGGGTTCAGACTGACAATAAAAAACGCCCGACAGTGCGGGTGTTTTGCGTTGTGGCCGTTTAAATACGTTTGTATTTAATACGGTGCGGTTGTAAGGCATCGGCACCGTAGGTGGCTTTTAACCAGGCTTCATAGTCGGAGTAGTTACCTTCAAAGAAATTAACCTTGCCTTCGTCGCGGTAATCCAGAATATGGGTGGCGATACGGTCGAGGAACCAACGGTCGTGCGAGATCACCATAGCGCAGCCCGGGAAGTCAAGCAGCGCGTTTTCCAGTGCCCGTAAGGTTTCTACGTCCAGATCGTTGGTTGGTTCGTCCAGCAGTAACATATTGCCGCCGGCTTTTAACAGCGCCGCTAAATGCACGCGGTTACGCTCACCGCCAGACAGCTCGCCGATAAACTTCTGCTGATCGTTACCCTTAAAGTTAAAGCGGCCAACATATGCCCGGCTTGGGATCTGGAAGTTACCGATTTGCAGCATGTCCTGGCCGTTGGAGATCTCCTGCCAGACGGTGTTTTTCGGGTTCATCTTGTCGCGGAACTGATCAACACTGGCTATTTGCACGGTTTCACCGACGCTGATCTCACCGGAGTCGGCCTTTTCAGTACCGCTAATCATTTTGAACAGGGTGGATTTACCGGCACCGTTCGGGCCGATAATACCGACAATGGCGCCTTTGGGAATGCTGAAGCTTAAATCGTCAATCAGTACCCGATCGCCAAAGGTTTTACGCAGGTGGTTAACTTCCAGTACTTTATCACCCAGGCGCGGCCCTGGCGGAATAAACAGCTCGTTGGTTTCGTTACGCTTTTGAAATTCCTGGCTTTGCAGCTCTTCAAAACGGGCCATACGTGCCTTGCTCTTGGCATGGCGGCCTTTAGGGTTAGTGCGTACCCACTCCAATTCTTGCTTAATTGAGCGCTGACGGGCATTTTCGGTTTTCTCTTCCTGCGCCAGCCGCGCTTCTTTTTGCTCCAGCCAGCTGGAGTAGTTGCCCTCCCACGGAATACCTTCGCCGCGGTCCAGCTCTAAAATCCAGCCCGCCACGTTGTCAAGGAAGTAACGGTCGTGGGTAATGGCTACTACCGTGCCCGGATAATCGTGCAGGAAACGCTCTAACCAGGCGACAGATTCGGCATCCAGGTGGTTAGTGGGTTCGTCCAGCAGTAACATGTCCGGCCGCTCTAATACCAGACGGCAAATGGCGACCCGGCGGCGCTCACCACCAGATAAATGTTCAATTTTGGCATCCCACGGCGGCAGGCGCAGTGAATCGGCGGCGCGCTCCAGCGTATTGTCCAGGTTGTGGCCATCTTTGGCCTGAATTAACGCCTCAAGCTCACCTTGTTCGCGGGCTAAGGCATCAAAGTCGGCATTTTCGTCGGCGTAAGCGGCGTACACTTCATCTAAACGGGCAAAAGCCTGCTTTACATCGGCTACCGCTTCTTCCACCACCTGTTTTACCGTTTTGTTCGGGTCGAGCTCTGGCTCTTGTGGCAGGTAACCAATTTTGGTACCGGCCAGGGCGCGGGCTTCCCCTTCAAACTCTTTATCGACACCGGCCATAATACGCAGCAAGGTAGATTTACCCGAGCCGTTTAACCCCAGCACACCAATTTTGGCACCAGGAAAGAAAGAGAGCGAAATGTCTTTTAAAATAGTGCGCTTAGGTGGAACCACCTTAGATACGCGATACATCGAGTAGATATACTGGGCCATAAAATCACGCTTATCGTTGCCATTGTAAGTGGGCGTAATTGTACGTTATTTTGCGCCGGCAGGGAAAGCAGGCAGCGGCGGCGCAAGATAAAACTCGCTTTTGGCCGGCGCTTTCTGGTCTAATAGCAGCTGGTAAATTAGCCTGGTAGGTATAAGTATGAGTCAGTTTGCGCAGGATCCGAGTTTTCAACGTTTTGTGGAAGAAGCCAAAACACACGGTGTGGTGTATGTACTGGCTGACGGTGAAGACTTATTGGTGGTCGAGTCGGTCGAGTTTGAAGACACTGACGTGATGCCATTCTGGTCAGATGAAGCTTCGGCCAAAGCCCATTGTTCAGATGAGTGGGCGGTTTACAAACCGGAAGCCATACCACTGGACGTGTTTTGCGAAGGTTGGTTAAAAGAGATGTACGACGATGGCGTATTAATAGGCACCAACTGGGACGAGAGTTTAAACGGCCCTGAGGTGGAGCCGCGTGAGCTGCTTGAAGCGCTGTCTCTGGTGCAGTAAGGTCCCGCCTGTACACAGCTGCCGTTTAGCGCCGCTGTGGTCGTGATATAAATGGCAAAAAAATGACTTTACCCGTAAACTATCGGCTTTAACGGCACGTATTGTTGGTTACACAGCCGGTTTGGATATAGTTATGTTATCACAAGAAGCAATATTGGTACGCAGTGCACTGGAGGCCCAGGGGCTTGAAACGCCTATGCTGGAAAATGGCCTGTCGCGCGATCAAAAATACAGCAAAATCAGTGCGCTGATGACCGAAGTGGTTAGCACCCTGGGGCTGGATTTACAGGATGACAGCCTAAGCGAAACACCGCACCGCATCGCCAAAATGTATGTCGACGAGATTTTTTGCGGGCTGGATTACAAAAACTTCCCCAAGATTGCCTTAATCGACAATAAGATGCAGGTAAAAGAAATGGTGAAGGTAAAAGACATTAGCTTTACCAGCACCTGTGAGCATCATTTTGTCACTATAGATGGCAGTGCTACTGTGGCTTATATTCCGGAAAAACGCATTATTGGCTTGTCGAAAATAAACCGTATTGTGCGGTTTTTTGCGCAGCGGCCTCAGGTGCAGGAGCGGTTAACCCAGCAAATTTTGGTGGCGCTGCAAACCCTGCTGCAAACCAAAAATGTGGCGGTAACCATGGATGCTGTGCACTACTGCGTAAAATCGCGCGGTGTAATGGATGTAAACTCCAAAACCCAAACCACGGCGCTGGGGGGCATTTTTAAAGATGACGGCCGTACCCGCGCTGAGTTTTTAGCCCGCTACTAAATACAAGTATTAGCAACGATAGAAAGGCGCCAGCGGGCGCCTTTTTGCTTGCTTATTGCCACAAGTTGGCTGTGCTGCGGCCAACATAGAGTTTTTGCCGCTATTGCAGTAGTATCAACGGGTATACCGCAAATACTGCAAGGGTAAAGATGATTCCGGTTGAGTTTATTTTGCTGGCGCTGGCGCCGGTGTTTTTAGGTTTTATTGCCTGGGAGTGGTGGCAAACTGCGCGTGCCGGTCACGCCTGGTACCGCTGGCAGGACACACTGGCTAATGCAGTGCTGGCTTTGTTACATCAGGGCAGCGATATGCTGGCGCTGTTGCTGTTAATGCCGTTTTTTCTCTGGTTGCATCAGTTTCGTCTGCTGGAGATTGAATTTAGCGTTACCACTGTGGCGCTGGCGTTTTTATTACAGGATTTTCTTTATTACTGGTTTCATCGCGCGTCGCATCATATCCGCTGGCTGTGGGCCTCGCATGTGGTGCACCACAGCTCGCGGCAAATGAATTTCAGCACTGCACTTAGACAAAGCCTGATGTATCCGTTATCGGGTATGTGGTTGTTCTGGACGCCAATGATCCTGCTGGGCTTTGCCCCGGCAGTGGTGTTTGCTGTCGTTGCTATTAACCTGGCGTTTCAGTTTTTTGTCCATACCCAATCGGTACGCCGGCTGGGGGCGCTGGAGTGGCTGTTTAACACGCCGTCACATCACCGGGTGCATCATGCCTGTAACCCGGCCTACATCGATAAAAACTTTGCCGGTGTGCTGATTATCTGGGACCGGTTGTTCGGCACTTATGTGCCCGAGCGCGATGATGAACCTTGCCGTTACGGCATTACCGAGGATTTTGCCTCCGATAATCCTCTCACTATTACCTTTTATGAGTGGCGCCGTATGCTACAAGACGCATTGACGGCCCGCTCATTACGCCAGCTGGCAGCGAGCCTGTTTGGCGCGCCAAAACGGGCCGGTAACGACTAAAGCAGGGTTAATTTTGCCGGCCGCCGCAGATTAGGCTGCAACCCGGGCTTTTATACACTACGCTTGAGGTAAGCTAATAACGCCTTGAGGTGTAATATGAAAACTTACATGCTGTTGGTCGTTGTAGTATCTGTTATTGTGCTTGGCTGCAAACCGGCTGAGCCGCCACCACCCGTTACTCCGGCGCAAGCTGCCGCCCCGGCAGAAGTCGCTGCGCCAGCTTGTAATCTGACCATGGGCATTGATGCCTGGGAGCCGTATCAATACATGAGTGTTGGCAATACCGTTACCGGACTGGATGTTGAATTAGTGCAGGCTGTCGCCACAGACATGAGTTGCCAGTTAGAGGTGGTGCAGGGCAGCTGGCTGGAGCTGCTAACCTTACTTAAAGAAGGCAATATTGATTTTGTGCTGGGCGCCTCGAAAACGGCTGACCGGGAAGAGTTTGCCTATTTTTCAGAGCCTTACCGGCAAGAGCGCTTTCAGCTTTATGTGCGCCGTGACGATAGCGCTTTAAGCTACGATAGCCTGCAAGCTTTTGTTGCGGCAGGGCATAAAGTCGGGGTGGTGAACGAGTACTTTTATGGCGATGAAGTGGCGGCACTCTATGAAGATGACAGCCTGCGCGACAAATTTGTTGGCGCCATTATTAGTGAGCTAAATATGGCCCGCTTGCTGGATGAGGAAATCGACGGTCTGCTGGAAGACAGCTTCGTCGGTGCATCCATTTTACGCCGTAAGGGCCTGGATAAATACATAGTGCCGCACACCATCAGCCTGGGTAATTCCGATGTATATGTCATGTTCAGTAAAGCCTCAGTTACCGAGCAGCAGGTACAGCAATTTAATACCGGCCTGGCGCGGTTAAAAGCCGACGGCAGTTACGAGCGGATAGTAGAGAAATACCGCCACTAACCCAGTTGAAACTGCCGTGCTAACAGAGCGGCAGTAAAGCTGGCTTTTAAATAAAAGCCCCGCGGCAAGGTTTTAATCGGCTCGCCCTGAGCACCAATCGCATCGGTTAAGGCTTTGCTGTTGGCGGCCTTGGGGCGCAGCTGCAAAATTTTGCCCTGGCTACCCCTGATGTTATCAATGCCACCTAAGGTAATTTGCTCCATCAACTCTTCCCAATCCTGCTGCAGCGCTTGCTGCTGCGCCGCATCGGGCTGCCACAAAAAAGGCGTTGCGATCATCCGCTCTGCTAAAGGAATAGTGCGCTCGGCCAGGATGGGCACCCACAAGACATGCCGCAATTTTTGACACACCCAGGACTGTTGCCAATGTAGGCCAGCCACTCCGGTTAACGCGGCTACACAGACATAGGTGCTTTCCAGTGGTTTGCCATGGCGGTCTATTGGCAGGGTTTTAAGCTCGACGCCCAGTTGCGGGAAATCTGGCAGTGCTTTAGCGCCGGCACTGGCACCCAAAGCCTGCTCTAATAACTGGCCAACCCAGCCTTTATCCTTTTGCAAATTCGCCGGCACCGGCAGCTGCAATTGCGCTGCCAGCTGGCCTAAGGTTAACCCGGCCAATGCCTGGGCACGCTGTTGTAATTCGGTAACCGAAGTGGGTACTAACACCATAATCAGTATCTTCTGGCTGGGTTGGATTACGCTAGCATTTTTTTTCCCAATTGGCTGCTTAAAAACGAAGCAAACTAACTTACGCACAGTAAAAAAAGCAGATTGCAATCAGCGTATTACGATTAAGGCATTGATGTTAAATGTTTTTATTTTTAATGCTTGCCTTGCTGCGCTGCTGCCTTAACAGTTATACAGTGTTTAACCTGTGCTTATAAACAGTTTTACTCACAGAGTCTGTGAAAAAGTGCACATTAATTGTCGATGTTTAATGTTGATTGTGGATAAGTCTGTACAAGGTGTGCTGAAAATACCGTTTGCCGAAGCTTCTACTTTATGAAAGAATCTTTGTCATTAGTGTTTTAAGATCCGCCAGAGGTTTGTGTGATCGATGCCGAAGGGTTTCGCGCCAATGTCGGCATAGTGATTTGTAACCACCAGGGACAGGTGTTTTGGGCAAAACGATATGGTCAGCATTCCTGGCAATATCCACAGGGTGGCATTGACGATGGTGAAACACCAGAGCAAGCCATGTACCGCGAGTTACACGAAGAGGTTGGCCTGACCGCTGCAGACGTGGAAATTATTGCCACGACTAAGCACTGGTTAAGGTATAAGTTACCTAAACGTTTGATCCGCAAAGACAGCAACCCGGTGTGTATTGGCCAGAAGCAAAAGTGGTTTTTGTTGCGGCTGACCTGTGCTGATGAAGATGTAAACTTATTAAAAACCACTCACCCGGAGTTTGATAGCTGGCGCTGGGTCAGCTACTGGTATCCGGTACGGCAGGTGGTTGCGTTTAAGCGCGAAGTTTACCGGAAAGTCATGAAAGAGTTTGCCCCAGTCGCTTTGCCGTTTATCCGCCGTGAAGGGAAAAAGAAAGTTTAGAACAACAGCTTAGGCAATTAGCTAAACTGATAATGAGGCTCTTATGTTAGGCCAGTTAAGGCGAATTGTTCAGGACGTAGCACAAGAGCCAGTGCTGCATAATGCGTTAGCTGGCTTAGTGAGTAGTGTAAAACAGGCACTGGCAACCGAGTGTTGCTCAGTGTATCTGGCTGACTATTCACAGCAGCATTTTATGCTGATGGCCACCGATGGGCTAAACCCTGAAGCTGTCGGTAAAGTCGCCATTGGTTTCTCTGAAGGCCTGATTGGTTGGGTGGGCCAGCGTGAAGAGCCGATTAACCTGGCCAAAGCCCATCTGCACCCCCGTTTTAAAGTCACCCCTGAAGTCAGTGAGGACCGCTTCTCAGCCTTTTTAGGTTGTCCCATTATTCACCACCGTAAAGTGCTGGGGGTATTAACCATTCAGCAAGCGGCCGATCGGGTGTTTAATGAAGATGAAGAATCGTTTTTAGTGACCCTGGGGGCTCAGTTGGCATCAGTGCTGGCTAACGCCGAGATGCGTCAGGCAGCCAGTGAAAGTAGTCCCAGCCAAAACCAGACTGGTCAGCTGCAGGGCTTACCCGGCGCGCCGGGTATTGCCATTGGTGAAGCCGTGGTGCTTGAACCAGCCAATGATTTTAACGCCATCTCATTAAAACGCGCTGATGATGCAGAAAAAGAGCTGGCGCATTTTTACCGCGCGGTCAAGATCACCAAAGCCGAGTTTAACCGTTTAGCGGAGCGGATGAGCGGGCATTTGCCTGCCGATGCGCTGGCCATTTTCGATGTGTACCACCAATTGCTGGATGCGGCCAGTTTAGGCCGCGAAATTGAGCAGCAGATTGCCGAGGGCTGGTGTGCCAAAAGTGCGTTAAAGCGGGTGGTGGAGAAGTTTGCCCGCCAGTTTGATGATATGGACGATGCTTATTTACGTGAGCGCGGTACCGATATCCGCGATCTGGGCCAGCGGGTATTGAACAACTTGCTGGATACTGAACAGCGTAAAATTAAGCTGCCGGAAAAAGTGGTACTGGTGGCCGATAACGTGACGGCGACCATGCTGGCGGAAGTGCCCCGTGAACAGCTGGTGGCGATAGTGTCGTTAAAAGGCTCGGTTAACTCGCATGCGGCTATTATGGCGCGGGCGCTGGGTATCCCAGCTGTGATGGGCGTCAATGAGTTGCCACTGCTGCACTGGCAGGGCCAGCGCTTAATTGTTGATGGCTATCAGGGCCATATTTTGTTGTCGCCGGTTGAGGCCATCTGTCAGGAATATCAGCGGCTTATAAGTGAAGATGCGGCCCTCAGTGCCCGTTATCAGGCTGAAATTGCCTTGCCATCGCAATCAGCCTGTGGTGCTCACTTCAGCCTGATGGTTAACTCAGGCCTGGCAATAGAGCTGGAAACCACCGATCCGAAATATACCGGCGGTGTCGGCCTGTACCGCACCGAGTTTCCATTTATTATGCGTAGCCGCTTTCCCACCGAGCAGGAGCAAATAAGCCTGTACCGGCGTGTGTTGGAAAGCTATCCGGATAAACCGGTGATTATGCGTACGCTGGATGTCGGCGGTGATAAAGCACTGCCGTATTTTAGCATTGTGGAAGAAAACCCGTTTTTGGGCTGGCGTGGTATCCGTTTAACCTTGGATCATCCGGAGATTTTTCTGGTGCAAATCCGTGCCATGTTAAAAGCCAATCTGGCGCTGGATAATCTGCATATTTTACTGCCGATGATTGCCGATTTGGCGGAAGTCGATGAATCGGTACGGCTGATTAAGCAAGCCTGTTTTGAAGTCAGCGACGAGCTGGCGATAGAGATGCCAAAGCCCAAAGTGGGGGTGATGATTGAAGTGCCATCCATCATGTATCAGTTACCTGAGCTGGCACTGAAGGTGGATTTTTGTTCAATCGGCACTAACGACTTAACCCAGTATTTGCTGGCCGTCGATCGCAACAACCCCAGGGTTGCCGGTTTGTATGACGCTATGCATCCGGCGGTACTCAGAGCACTGCATCAGTTGGCACAGCAGGCGCAGGCTCTGCAGTTTCCCATTAGTGTGTGTGGCGAGCTGGCGGGGGAGCCCTCTGGTGTATTGTTGCTGGCGGCGATGGGCTACAACAGTTTTAGTATGAACAGCAGTAACCTGGCGAAAATAAAATGGTTGCTGCGCCGGGTAGAAATGTCTGAGCTGGCACTATTGTTGCCCGAGGTGTTATCGTGCCAGTCTGCGCGTCAGGTACGGTTAACCACGCAGCGCTTTTTAGAGCAAAAACAACTTCTGAGCCAATTACGTGCATAACGGGCTGTCTGGTTTGCCAGCAGCTGTTATACTGCGTGGCCTGAACCTATAACGAGAACTTTGTGCTTAGCATTATCGCTATAACCCTTATTTTAGGTGCCCTGGTTGGCTTTTTGGCCGGTTTGCTGGGTATTGGTGGCGGCCTGGTGGTTGTGCCGGCGCTGGTGATATTACTGCCGCTGTTTAATATAGTGCCCGCAGAGCAAGCCATCTTAATCGCTATTGCCACCTCGCTGGCCTCTATCATTATTACGGCTACTTCGTCGGTATACGCGCATCATCGTTGGGGTAATGTGCCCTGGTCTATTGCCGGAGCGGTTATGTTAGGTGCAGCTATCGGCGCCTGGTGTGTTGGCTATCTGGCGCACCATATCAGCGGGGCTTTACTTAAAGATATTTTTGGCGCCGCTGTGCTGTTGTTGGCGCTGCGTATGTTGGGCTCACGCAGTGCAGTGGGTAAAAGAAGCTTGCCCAAAGGTCCAATACTGGCAGCAGTATCGGCTTTGCTTGGCGGCCTGGCCAGTTTGCTTGGTATTGGCGGCGGCGCGCTCTTTGTGCCGGTGCTGAACTATTTCTCTGTTGATATGCGCCGGGCTATTGGCTGTGCAGCAGCCAGTGGTATTGCCATAGCGGTGTTTGGCACCTTGGGTTATGTTATCGCCGGCTGGCAGCATTATCAGCTGTCCGATGGCTTTATTGGTTACATTTACCTGCCGGCGCTGCTGGGTATAGTGTCTACGTCGGTATTTACCGCGCCTGTTGGCGCTAAGCTGGCGCAGCGTCTGCCAGTGCTGATGATTAAACGGGTATTTGGTGTCTTCCTGTTGCTGGTGGGTGCCAGAATGATTCTAAGTTAAGGGAAATTATGTCTGCTGCTTATATAACCTTTCCACAAATTGACCCGGTGATTTTCTCGCTGGGGCCGGTCAGTTTGCGCTGGTATGGTCTGATGTATCTGATTGCTTTTGCTCTGGCCTGGTTTTTAGCTAACCGGGCGGCGAAAAAGCCCGGCTCTGGTTGGACAGAGCAGCAAGTCAGCGATCTGTTATTTGTCGGTTTTTTAGGCGTAATTTTAGGCGGGCGCCTTGGTTATGTGCTGTTTTATCAGTTTGAGCTGTTTTTAGCTGAGCCTTTGTATTTAGTTAAAATCTGGACCGGTGGCATGTCATTTCATGGCGGCTTGCTGGGAGTGTTGTTGGCGATGGCCTGGTTTGCCAAACGCAATAACAAGGCCTATCTGGTGCTGGGTGATTTTGTGGCGCCGTTAATCCCCTTGGGTCTGGCTGCCGGGCGGCTGGGTAATTTTATTAATGCTGAGCTGTGGGGCCGGCCAACGGATGTGCCCTGGGCAGTGCTGTTTCCCGGCGCCGGGCCTTTGCCGCGCCACCCGTCACAACTGTATGAGTTTGCCCTGGAGGGCATAGTACTGTTTGCATTAATTATGCTGTACCGCCGCTTTAACCCACCGGCTGGCAGCCTGGGCGGGTTATTTTTAGCCGGTTATGGCAGTGCCCGTTTTTTTGTTGAATTTTATCGTGAACCTGATGCCCATCTGGGCCTGTTATCCGCTGGCATGTCGATGGGACAGTGGTTATCGCTGCCAATGATTATTGCCGGTATCGGCCTGATTATTTATGCCAACCTAACCCGGCAGCAGGCCGCTAAGCAAAACAAACAGAACAAACAGAGAGCCTGAGCATGCAGCAATATCTGGATTTAATGCGTCATGTGCTGGAGCATGGCCACAAAAAAACGGACCGCACCGGCACCGGCACCATCAGCGTCTTTGGTTATCAGATGCGCTTTAACCTGCAGCAGGGCTTTCCGCTGGTGACGACGAAAAAGTGCCATATGCGCTCTATTATTCATGAGCTGCTATGGTTTTTAAAAGGTGACACCAATATTGGTTATTTAAAAGACAACGGCGTGTCGATTTGGGATGAGTGGGCCACCGCAGACGGTGACTTAGGCCCGGTGTATGGCGCCCAATGGCGCAGCTGGCAAGCAGCGGATGGCCGCGTGATAGACCAGATAAGCCAGCTTATCAGCGACATTAAACGCACACCGGACTCGCGCCGCTTAATCGTCAGCGCCTGGAACCCGGCACTGCTGCCTGACACCTCAATGTCACCGCGCGACAACGCGGCTTTAGGCAAACAAGCACTGCCACCTTGTCATACGCTGTTCCAGTTTTATGTCAACGATGGCAAATTATCCTGTCAGCTGTACCAGCGCAGCGCCGACATTTTCTTAGGCGTGCCGTTTAACATTGCCAGCTATGCACTGTTAACCCTGATGGTGGCCCAGGTGTGTGACTTAGCGCCTGGTGACTTTGTGCACACCTTTGGCGATGCGCATTTGTATTTAAACCACCTTGAGCAAGTAAATACTCAGTTGGCACGTACACCTTATCCGCTACCACAAATGCAGTTAAATCCGGCGGTAAAAGATATTTTCAGCTTTACCTATGAAGACTTTACCTTGCTGAATTATCAGGCGCACCCGCATATTAAAGCGCCGGTGGCGATATAGCGTCAAAAGGCCAGCATCTGTTTTGGCCTGTATTTTGCAGCTGATTAGCGTTATTAATAGCTTGCACGCAGAGGTTGCATATGAAAGCCATGCTTTGGTTACTGGTGCTGGGGTTACTCAGCGCCTGTACACATCAGGTAAGGCCGGTGGTACAGCAGGCGCCGACAGCGCTTAGCACCTACTCGTTACACCATTACACCACACAGTTATCTGAGCAGTTGTTTATGCAGCTTGAAGCACAGCGCGGCCGTGCCGAAGGTGTGGCCGTAGCGTCGTTTTTGCCGGTGAACAGCCTAAGCCTTACGCACACTGACAGCACTGAGCGGCAATTGGCTAATCAGCTGGCTGAGAATATGCTGGTGCACGCCAGGCAGCACGGCCTTACCGTATACGATTACCGGCTGCGGAATAACGTGTTGTTGACGGCAGATCACGAGCAGGCACTGTCCAGACAACTGGACGCTATAGATCCTGCTTCTGATGCCGATACCCTGCTTACCGGCACTTACACCCAGATGGATGACGGTTGGCTGGTGAATGTGCGGCTTATCCGGCTGCAGAATAAACAGGTGCTTGCTGCTGCCAGCGGTTATGTGCCCGCCAATGTGTTGTGGCCAAAGCAGCAGGTTGATAAGCGCGGCGATACCTTATACCGGCGCAGTAAGTCAGGAGAAATCGAATGAAAATGATCCCTTTGCTATTGGCTGCACTGTTGCTGACAGCCTGTGTCCAGCATTATGCGCCCACCGGCGCTGTAGTAGCATCTGACGAAAACAGCCGCGCTGGTGTGACAGATGCCTTTGCATTGAAGTCACAGCATGCAGCCAATGAACCCTTGCCGCTGCTGACGATTAATGAGTATTCCCGCGTATTAGTGCACGAGCTGATGTCGAATCACCGCTCGGCGCAGGAAGGCGGCATGGTGGGTGTGACTGATTTTGCTTACGTCGACACGGCGCTGGATCAGGGCACTGTGCTGAGTAATCATTTAAGTGAAGCCATTATGTATGATTTACATAAGTTTGGCGTAGCAGTGCTGGATTACAAAGTAACAGACTATATCCGCGTAACGCCCAGTGGCGATTTTGCGCTAAGCCGGGACTTCACTGAGCTAAGCAGCAGCCAGCCGATCCGCTTTGTAGTAACTGGCACCCTTACTGCCCACAAACAAGGTGTACTGGTTAATGCCCGCTTAATACGTATTGACAGTAAGCAGGTGGTAGCAGCGGCGCGCACTTTTGTGCCTCAGCAGGTTGTAACCGCTGTGCTTAGCAATACCGGACATGACAAATTACAATTAAAACAAGGTTAAACCACGCTTGGCTCAAGAACGATCAGCCGCTGCCGATATGCAGACATAACATGTTAATGGCAGAGGTAACAATGAGAATAGCAGGCGTTTTTTGCTTAGGTTTACTGGTAGCGGGCTGTCAGCTTATTAGCCCTTTTGCTGAGCAACAGGCGCCAGGCCGTGCCGGTCAGCAACAGGCTGAGCCCTTTACTCAGGTGGCAGCGGGCAATTACTTACCGCCAAATACCGCCGTGATGCAACCAACTAAACCACTGAGTGACTACGCCGCCGATTTAGCCCTGCAGCTGCTGCAGTCTATGCAATATCAGGCGCCGTCACAGCCAATTGCGATTAGCTCCTTTGTGCAGTTAGACACGGCGTTGGCACACAGTAATGCACTGGGTAATCAGCTGGCTGAGCATTTATTTGTTCAACTGCATCGTCTTGGTGTTGTGGTGGCAGATATTAAAGTAGCCCGCCATATTCGCGTTACTCCGCAGGGCGATATTGCGCTAAGCCGGGGCGCCTACCTGGATAAACAGCAGCGGGCTGCTTATGTACTCACCGGCACTATGCTACAGGATAATGCCGGCGTAGTGGTTAATGCCCGGGTGGTTAATCTGCAGAGTAAAGCGCTGCTGGCCAGTGCCCAGATCCATATCCCACAGTTTGTACTGGCATCCGCCCAGGCTAACTTGTTAACGCCCTGACCACTCAGGGCGGTAGCGGAATAAACTCCTCCTCATCATCAACCACTTTAGCAAAGCGACCGGCGGCCCAGTCCTGCCGGGCCTGTTCAATACGCTCTTTGCGGCTGGAGATAAAATTCCAGTTAATAAAGCGTGGGCCAACATTATCACCACCAATAATGGCCAGGCGACTGTCGGCATTGGCCCGCACGCTGACATTCGGTGTATCGTTAAATACGGCCATGCAGTGCGGTTTAAGTTCGGTGTCTTTCGCGCTGACACTGCCCGAAAGCAGATATAGGGCGCGCTCTGGCGCCTCAGGCAGCACTAAGGTTTGGCCCGCCCTTAACTGCGCCTCCACATACAAGGTGTTGGCAAAGGTTTTCACCGGTGAGCGCACGCCGTATGCCTCACCAATCAGTACCCGCACGGCCACACCTGATACATTTAGTGCCGGGATCTCACTGGCGGGGTAGTGATAAAACGCCGGCGCTATTTCTTCATCGGCAACGGGCAGGGCTAGCCACAGTTGTAGCCCATCCAACCGATGAGCGGAGTTGGTAACCTCAGGCCGCTCGCGTTCAGAGTGGGTAATGCCAGCGCCTGCAACCATCAGGTTAATATCGCCCGGGCGAATACACTGCTTACTGCCTAACGAGTCACGGTGCAAAATTTCACCGTCAAACAGGTAAGTCACCGTGGCCAGATTAATATGCGGATGCGGCCTGACATTAACACCCTGGCCTGGGCCAAACTGCGCCGGGCCCATATGGTCGAAAAAAATCCACGGGCCAACCATTTTGCGCGCCCGCGTTGGCAGCAAACGCTTAACCTTAAAGTCGCCTAAATCGGTCTCGCGCGGCTGAATAATAAGCTCAATCGCATCACAGCCTTGCTCTACCGCGCAATCAAGTTCAGTGTCGTTGTTTTCAATACTCATCAGCGTCACCTGTTTTACTAATAACAGGTGCCAGCATGGACAGCTATGGCGAAAAATGCAAGTTGGCTGCTAAACAGCAAAGGATAAAACAGTGTGGGAATGGCTGCCCCAACAGGAATCGAACCTGTAACTGCCCCTTAGGAGGGGGCCGTTATATCCATTTAACTATGGGGCAACGGCGCAAAAGTCTACCAGAAGCTCAGCGGCTTGCAAGCTGCTGGCTTAATAACTGCTGATTTTACGCACGCTTACTATATCACCCTGGCGGATCTGTTGGATTAAGCGGGCCTTTGGCTCAGTGGCCCAGGCGTGCTGGCTGCTGATATTGGTGATGCTTACCCTGACGGGATCGCGCAGCAGCTGTTTAACACCCGGTGTGGTCGGGTGGCGCTGTAGCTGATATACCTGCAGCTGGTCGCCCAACTGCAGGCCGTGGTCGGTGCCCAGTTCCAGCATGATCTGGTTGTTATCGGTTTGCTTTATGCTGCTAAGTAGCGGCTGACACTGTAGTTGTTGTTGTACATCTTCGGCGATGGCCTGCAGTAGGCGGTCTATTTTGCTGCCATAGGGCAACAGCCAGAATGCCTGGCTGTGGCTGGCCGGGGTGTTGTTACTTTTGTATGGCCAGCCGGCGCTGGTGCGGTATTCTTGCCGGTATAACAGCCGCTGCTCAAAAATATCGAACAGCTGGACATCGATAGCAAAAAAGCGCTGCTTCTCGGCACTTTGCCAAAAGCGGTTGGTTTGCTCGCCCAGGCTTAAATCGTTAATGGTGGCACTTAGCAGATATTGCTGGCCACTTTGAAATAGCCGTTCGCCATGGGGGTAGGCCAGTGCGCTGTCATCTATCGTGTGGCCGGCAGGGGTTACCAGCGCAGCCGGGCTGTAATCTCGCAGGTGGCGCTCCAGCTGTGTGGTTGCATCGCTGCCCAGCTGAAATAATTGCCCATAAATGGCATCTTGTCTGGCTTGCAGGCGAATTTCACTTAGTAGCAGTGGTTTACGGTATAAGTTACCTTCGCAAGCGCTTTGCTGAGGCTCTATATTTACTCTAACCGTTACTGTAAGCACTTTGCCGTTTAATTGCTCAGACATTAACTGCAACTGTTTTATTTCTCCTGCACTGGCGATAGCCAGCTGCTCGTTCTGCAACACGCCGTTTATCAGTTGCTGGTTGCTGCTAATGCGCGCGCCGGCCGCCAGTGCTGCGCGTTTAATCGCATCATCGATAGCACTTTGCCGGGCGCCAGTGGTGTCGCCGCGCTCTACCAAGGCCTGGCCGGTGGCTTCAAACCAATCGGCGGCGGCAGTAAAACAAAGGCCACACATCAAAGTGACGATTACTGAGCGTTTCATAACAACCTTATTAAGCAATAAGCCAGATAAGTATGAAGTTAGCAAAATACATGCCTGAATGCTGGCGCAGTTTTTGCTCAGTACTAACAGATGACAGACGATAGATGACGGATAACGGAGACCAAGATGATGCCACGTATAACCGCCTGGTTGCTGGCCGGCAGTTTAGCACTGACCGGCTGTAGCACACTGTTTGACCGTGAAATAGAGTATGAGCCGGTAAAGCCAGAGCGTTTTGTTAAGCTTAATGCAGTAGGTTATGCCTCTATTAGTGCTCAGCAGGGCAGCGATCAGCAGCAAAAGATGTTACAGGCGATGAAAGCGTCGAAACTGGACGCTTACCGTGAACTTACCGAAATGGTCTATGGCCAAAAAATTGACGCCTCTGAGCAGCTGCGGGACAGGGTATTGTCTGATGATAAGTTGTCTGCGTCGGTAAAAGGGCTGATTACCGGAGCGCGGGTGGTGAAAACTTACGCGCTGGATGATGTCTATGTTACCGAGTTAGAGCTGGATTTTGAGCAGGTGTATTATTTGTATCAAAACAGCCAACCGCGGCAAACCGTGAAGAGCGTCCGTTACTATTAATAACTAAGCGTTTTACCGGCAATTGGCTTAGGCCTTGATGCCTTTGCCTTTATTGTCGATGGCCGGTTTGCCTTTACTGGTGTAAGTTAAACCGGCTTTGCCACGACTGGATAATAATTCGGTTTTAAAACGGGCCAGCGTTAGCTGGCTTTGTTCCAGCGTTTGCTGATTAATATCGTTATGGCGTTTGCATTGCGCCAGCAGTTCGTCAAGCTGGGCAACCTGCTGTTTAAACCAATCTTGTTGTTTGCACTGTGCCAGCGCCGGCTGTGCGGCCAGTTGATTGTCAGTGTCATGCAGCTGGGTAAGGAGCGCTGTTTTTTCGCCGGTAATACGGTTCAGGCTTTCAATGTCGCGGCTGGCAAGGGCGGCAAGTTCTTGCCGCAATAGCGACAACAGCACATCCAGGTGCTGTTGCTGCTGGTTTAACAGGGTGAGGATGGCATGGTCAGCGGTCATTTTTTACCGAACAGTTCGCTCTCAAACTGCACTATGCGCCGGGCCAATTGCTCAACATTAATTTTGTACTTACCTTCGGCAATTGCCTGCTTAATTTTATCGACCTTTTCCTGGTCAATGCCGCTGCTGTTGCCGGCCTTTTCCGTTAATTTAGCAAACTGCTGGGCTTGCGGTGTAATAGACACCGAGTCCTGCTTTTGATTAGCCGCCTGGCTGGCATTTTGTTGCACAGCCGCTTGCTGGCGCTGAGCATTTTGCTCAACCTTATCAGTTTTTACTTGCGTCGGATTTTGCAAGTTGTTGATATTAATAGCCATGCTAGAACCTCATCACCTTAATACATTCCTTATGTTCAGGTTAACGGCATTGAACAGTAAAACTTTAGCGAAATTTTAAAAAATTACGCTGACCCGATCGACACCTGTTACCTGTACCTGAATTGTGCGCCGGGACTGCTGATTCTGCACGCTGATGGTATCGCCCAAGCTGCCGTCAGACAGTGCTGTACCAGTTGCTGCGACATTTAAACCCTTGTCAGCAACTGATATTGTAACAACATCTCCTTTACAGACAAGACAAAGATCCTGCAAGGTTAAAAGTTGTCCCATTGCCAGCGCTTTTTTGGCTTTTGCCCCTATTACCTGCGTTGGCTCGGTAACCGGTGTACCGCGGACAAAACGGCGCTGGCGCTCTGCCAGTTGTACCATATCGGCAGTAAGCCGGCTGCCTGTAGCAATATTTTGACTGAGCACCACAGCGGTGAGTATTTCATCAATCCGCACCGGCACATAAAGTTGCCAGCTGTTGTTGTCGCTACAGCGAATTTGAATGGTATTTTGCCGCTGCGTCAGCGGCTGCGACAGGCTAAAAGCAAGCGGTGTTGCGCAGCTTTTGCGGCCAATGCGGCTATCCAGCGGCGTAATGGCGACATCCAGTGCTGTTTCATCTGGCAGTTGTTGGGTCAGCCAGCTATGGGCCGCCTCCGTCAGCTCCGTAGTGCTGTACTGCTGGCTTTGTGCCGACAGTTGGCTGGCCCACAGCAGGCTTAGGATGGTAAGTGCCTGTTTAGCTAAATTTTCGTACTTTTTCATAAGGTTTCGGCTATGCTTTACGGGTTAGGGGTTATAACATACGACATAAGTTTGACGCTGCCATACCCAAGCCAGTCAGGTAACAGGTGCAAGCAAGAATTGATCCGATAAGCCACAGAGGAGCTGCAGATGGCCGGTATTTTAGACTCAGTAAACCAGCGTACGCAGTTAGTAGGCCAAAACCGGCTGGAGTTACTGTTGTTTAAACTGGTGGGGCGTCAGCGTTATGGCATTAATGTATTTAAAGTGCGCGAAGTGCTGCAGTGCCCGCCGTTAACGGCTATACCCAAACGCAATAAATATGTGCGCGGAATCGCCCATATTCGTGGCCAGACCATATCGGTTATAGATTTAAGTTTGGCTACCGGCGGTAAAGCGATAGAAAACACCAAAGACAGCTTTATTATCATTGCCGAGTACAACCGTTCGGTGCAGGGCTTTTTGGTTAATTCCGTTGAACGTATTATCAATATTAACTGGGAAGCCATTTTACCCCCGCCCAAAGGCACCAGTGGTAAGCAAAGTTACCTGACCGCGGTGACGGAAATTGATAAAGAACTGGTCGAAATTCTGGATGTTGAAAAGATCCTGGAAGAAATTTCGCCCTCTCCCACAGTTATTACCAAAGAGTTAGATACACAAAGTATTAATACCGATTTAGGCGACCGCTTAATTCTGATTGCTGATGACTCTGCCGTGGCGCGTAATCAGGTGAAACGGGCACTGGAGAGTTTGGGTGTAAAAATGCATCTGGTAAACAATGGCCGCGAAGCGCTAACCTATCTGCAGGATATGGCGAAAAGCTGCAGCGAGTCGGTAACAGAAAAAGTCGGCCTGTTGATTTCAGACATTGAAATGCCCGAGATGGACGGTTACACCTTAACTGCTGAAATTAAATTAGATCCGCGGCTGAAAAAACTGCATGTCATCTTGCACACTTCGCTAAGCGGGGTGTTTAACCAGCAAATGGTGCAAAAAGTGGGTGCTGATGATTTTATCGCCAAGTTTAACCCGGACGAGTTGGCACAGTCGGTACAAAAGTGGCTGCATGCTGATTAAGCGTTAAGGATAACCTGTGCCGAACAAAGATTTGCAAGATAAAGAATACGTGTTGTTCCGTGATTTTCTGGAGCAGCAGTGCGGCATTGTATTGGGTGAAAACAAACAATATCTGGTAAAAAGCCGCTTGGCGCCATTAATGCAGCGCTTTGGCGTGGCGTCGTTATCAGAGCTGGTAAATAAGACGCTAAGCCCGTTTGAGCGTCAGCTGCGCTCCGCGGTGATAGATGCGATGACTACTAACGAAACCCTGTGGTTTCGAGACACTTATCCTTACGAACTGCTGAAGAAGCAAATATTTCCTGAGCTGGAAAAAGATTGCCGCACGGTGAAAATATGGTCTGCCGCCAGTTCTAGCGGGCAGGAGCCGTATTCAATAGCGATGACGGCGCTGGAGTATCAGCAAAGCCGTCCCGGGGCTTTTAGCTTGGGGGTGCATGTTTTGGGCACTGACATTTCCAATACTATGCTGGAGCATTGTCAGCGCGCAGAATATGACGGTCTGGCGTTGTCACGTGGGCTATCGCCAGAGCGGCGCAGTAAGTTTTTTGAAGACAGTGGCAAAGGCATGATGCGGGTAAAAGACAACGTACGCAAAAACGTCAATTTCCGCCACCTTAACCTGCTGGACAGCTATACCTTACTTGGCAAGTTTGACATTATTTTTTGTCGCAATGTGCTTATCTACTTTTCTGCCGACGTAAAGGCAAAAATTATCCGCCAGTTTGCCCAATCACTGAACCCCAAGGGCTATTTGTTCCTCGGTGCGTCTGAGTCGCTATCCAGTTTAAACAATGATTTTGACATGCTGCGTTGTAATCCCGGCATTATTTACCGCAAAAAAACTTAATTAGCCAAACTTGCTTAATTGTTGGCCTGCGTTTTGCAGGTGGATTGCCATCAGGTAACAACAGGTGGCAAAAAAATGGCAATCAGCTTCGACAAAGCCTTTGGACTTCATCCGGACGCCATGCTGATCCGTGATCGGCGTGCGCAGGTGTTAGCAGAAAACATTGCTAACGCCGATACACCCGGTTACAAAGCCAAAGATATCGATTTTCATCAGGCGTTACAGCAGGCCAGGGCAAGGCAAGGCGGCAATATTGCCCGCACCGATGAGAAACATTTCAATATCTCTATCGCATCACGCCAGGAAACCCAGTTCCGCAATCCGGACCAGCCCGATACGGGTGATGGTAATAGTGTCGATATCCACCGCGAACGTAATGCTTTTATGCAAAACAGCCTGGAATATCAGGCCAGTATGACCTTTCTCAATTCCCGCATTAGTGGCTTGAAAAAAGCCATTACCGGTGGAGGACAATAATCATGAGTGCTTATAACATTTTTGACATTACCGGTAGCGGCATGACGGCACAGTCGGTGCGGATGAATACCACCGCCAGTAATATTGCCAATGCCAACAGCGTCAGTAGCAGCGTTGAGCAAACCTACCGTGGACGTCATCCGGTGTTTGCCGCTGAATTATCTGAAGCCCGCCGCCAGCAGGGCGACGCCAGTGTTGGCGTGAAGGTGCTGGGGATTGTTGAGTCTGATGCGCCATTAAATGTTGAGTACGCACCCAATCATCCGTTGGCTGACGAGAACGGCTACATCTATAAGCCCAATATCAACATTATGGAAGAGATGGCGAACATGATTTCTGCGTCACGCTCTTATGAAACCAATGTGCAAACGGCGGACGCGGCCAAACAAATGATCATGCGTACGCTGCGTTTGGGCCAGCAATCATAAAGGACTGAGAGATGACCTCTAATGTAAATAACAATTCTGCCCTTGATGGCATGTATTGGAACCCGGAAACAAAGACGCCGGATAAAAACAATGGTGCCTTAACGCAGTCTGATTTCTTTGCGCTGTTAACCCAACAGTTGGCTTATCAGGACCCGACCAAGCCGGTTGAAAATGATCAAATGATTGCGCAAATGACCAATTTCACCATGGCCGATGGTATAGGCTCGTTAAACGAGAGTTTCAAAGGCTTTGCCGAGAGCATGACATCAAACCAGGCATTACAGGCGTCGTCCTTGGTAGGACGCAGTGTATTAACCCAGTCAGAAGATATCGTCTTTACCGGTGATACCCTATCGCGCGGCAATATTGAGCTGGATAAGCCTGCCACCATGATGAAAGTGCGTATCGAAAACGAAAAAGGTGAGCTGGTACGCAGTTTTAGTGTAGAGAACCCCAAAACCGGCAAAAACGATTTTGTTTGGGATGGCACTGACGCCAACGATGAAGCCGTGGTGGCCGGAGTATATAAAATTAAAGTGGACGTTAGCTACACCGACGGCAAAACGGCCACCTTGCCGGTGAATGTTTATACCCCGGTTGGCAGTGTCAGTATGAATGGCACTGGCGGCGGCATTATGCTTAACCTGTTGGGGTTAGGTGCCGTGAAATTAAGTGATGTATTAGAAGTTTCATATAGTTAAGCGAGCTGAGGTGAATTATGAGTTTTACTATTGCATTAAGCGGTTTAGCCGCAGCACAGAAAGATTTAGATGTAACCGCGAATAACATCGCTAACGTCAACACCACTGGTTTTAAAGAGTCCCGGGCCGAGTTTGCCGATGTGTACGCCACCTCGATTTTTGCCTCTGGCCGCACTAAAGTGGGTGACGGTGTAACTACCTCAACAGTGGCGCAGCAATTTAGCCAGGGTGCGCTGAAGTTTACCAATAACTCGCTGGATTTAGCCATTACCGGTGAAGGTTTCTTTGCCTTAACACCAGACAGACAATCGCAGGACTTAACCTATACCCGTGCCGGTGCTTTTAAACTGAACAAAGACAACTTTATTGTCGATAACAACGGCAATTATTTGCAGGGTTTTGCCGTTGACCCGGTAACCGGTGAAAACCAGTCGGTGAGTTTAAGCACGACTCAGCCTATCGCCATACCCACCTCGGCCGGTGCGCCACGTGCTACCACCAACATATTCTTAAGTGCTAACCTGGACTCTCGTGAATTGGCAACGGATGCTATTGCCTTTGATGCTACAGACCGGGCTACCTATAACCACTCTACGTCTGTCACGGTTTACGACAGCTTGGGTGAGTCCCACACTGTTACCACCTATTTCCGTAAAACGACAACGGTACCACCAGCTAATGCAGAGTGGGAAACCTGGGTAGTGTGGGATGATGTAACCGGGTTACCTATTCAGGGTGATAATTTGGTGTTTGACTCCAGTGGTAATTTTGTACCTGCCGCACCACCACAAACGGTAACATTACCGGCTGCAGCATTAAATGATCCGCTAAACGGCTATCTCACCAACGGTGCGCAGTTTGCGACTGATGTGGTGGTAAATTTCCGTGATGCGTCCGGTGTGCGTGAACCTACCCAATATGCCTCTACCTTCGATGTTACCAACTTAAGCCAGGACGGTACTACTGTTGGTTTCTTAACCGGGGTAGATATTGATGCTTTTGGCCGGGTACTGGCCAGCTACAGTAACGGCGATTCGGCTTATTTATCACAGGTCGCTATGGTGCGCTTTGCCAATGTGCAGGGCTTAAAGCAAGTGGGGAACACTTCCTGGAAGCAAAGTATTACTTCAGGCGAGCCTATCGGTGGCCAGGCCAATACAGGTACTTTCGGTGCGGTTAATGCCTCATCGCTGGAGCAGTCAAACGTTAACCTGACCACTGAGCTGGTTGACCTGATTAGCGCGCAACGTAACTTCCAGGCCAACTCGCGGGCGCTAGAGGTAAATAGCACCTTACAGCAAACGGTACTACAGATCCGCTAACTGCTCAGCGGCTAAACGTACACAACACCACCTTCGGGTGGTGTTTTTTTATCCCTATTTTGGCGCTTATCTGGCATTAAACTTGCTGTGTATTAGCAGAGACGAGTAACGGAGCATGTTATGGACCATCTGTTATATATCGCCATGAGTGGCGCTAAAGAAAACATGAATGGTATTGCGGTCAGAGCTAACAACCTGGCGAACACCGGCACGGTTGGCTTTAAAGCTGATTTTGAGCAAGCCCGTGCTATGCAGGCATTTGGTGCCGGTTTACCCACCCGGGTGTTTTCGTTAACCGAGCAGCCCGGTCAAAACTTTGACGCCGGCTCTATTATCATGACTGAGCGCGAGCTGGATGTGGCTATTCAGGGTGACGGTTGGCTTGCCGTGCAAGCGCCGGATGGCAATGAAGCCTATACCCGCGGCGGCAATTTACAAATTTCGGCGCAAGGCATGCTGGAAACATCTAGCGGCCTGCCAGTGATGGGCGATGATGGCCCTATTCAGCTACCGGTGCCGCTGGCCAAAGTAGAAATTGCGCAGGATGGCACGATTAGCGTGTTGCCCCAGGGCGCACCCGCTGACGCCATAGTGCCTGCGGGCCGCATTAAGCTAGTGCGGCCGGATAACCGCGATATGGAAAAAGGCAATGACGGCTTGTTCCGGCGCAAAGATGGCCAGATAGCGGAAGCCGATATCAACGTTAGCCTGCTAAAAGGCGCGATAGAAAGCAGCAATGTCAACGCAGTGGGCGAAATGACTTATATGATCAGCCTGCAGCGCCAGTTTGAACTGCAGGTAAAAATGATGAAAAGCGCTGAAGAGATGGATCGCCAGCAAAATCAGTTACTTCGGATAATGGGCTAAACGCCTGAATCGTTAATGGGCCAAGGCCCGGGAGGCACCTATGCATCCAGCTTTATGGATCAGTAAAACCGGTTTAGACGCGAAACAGCGTGATATTTCGGTTATCTCGAACAACCTGGCCAATGCCAGCACCGTTGGCTTTAAGAAAAGCCGCGCTATTTTTGAAGATTTACTGTATCAGAATGTTAACCAGCCGGGCGGGGCCTCATCGCAAAACTCCGAGCTGCCTAATGGTCTGATGATAGGCGCCGGTACTAAGGTGGTAGCGACACAGAAAAACTTCACCCAGGGCAATATGATCACGACTGACAATAGTCTGGATATGATGATCCAGGGCCATGGTTTTTTTGAAATTTTAATGCCGGACGGCACCATCTCATACAGCCGTAATGGCCAGTTCACGGTGGATGATGAAGGTAATCTGGTGACCTCAGGCGCCGGTTACCAGGTACAGCCGAACATAGTGGTGCCGCCAGATGCGCAAAGCATTACCGTATCGCAAGATGGCCAGGTGTCGGTGCAGTTACCCGGGCAGGGGGAGCCGGCCGTACTGGGGCAGCTTACCGTGACTAACTTTATCAATCCGGCCGGTTTAGAGCCCATTGGCCAGAATCTGTTTCGTGAAACCGGTGCCAGTGGCGACCCGGTGCAGGGCATTCCGGGGCTGGAAGGGCTGGGCATTATTGTGCAGGGCGCGCTGGAAACGTCAAACGTAAATGTGACCGAAGAGCTGGTAAGCTTAATTGAAAGCCAGCGCGTGTATGAGATGAATTCCAAAGTGATCTCATCGGTCGATCAGATGCTGGGCTTTGCCATTCAGCAGCTGTAACAGGAGGCTTTATGTTACGTATTTTTACTGTTGTTGCCTGTGGGCTGCTGTTTGGCGGCTGCGCGGCCGTGCAGGAGCCGATGGCGGACGATCCTTATTTTGCGCCGCTGCAGCCTGAACCGCCGGCGCGGCCTTTGTCGCAGTCGGGTTCGTTGTTTGCCGCAAACCACTCTAATAGCCTGTATTCGGACAATAAAGCCCGGCACGAGGGTGACATTATCACTGTGGTGTTAAAAGAGCGCACCCAGGCCAGTAAGAATGCGAAAACCGAAATGCAAAAAGACAGCTCTACCTCGTTTGAGCCGATGATAGGCCTTGGCGGCCGCAATGTCTCTGTGGCCGGCAATGTGTTGCAGTTTGGCGCCGATTCGACATCAGACTATAAAGGCGATTCAAAAGCCGATCAGAGCAACAGCCTGGTCGGCAATATTTCGGTGAATGTGTTGCAGGTACTGAATAACGGTAACCTGGTGATCCGCGGTGAAAAATGGCTGACACTGAACACCGGTAAAGAGTATATCCGCCTGACCGGCGTTATCCGCTCGCAGGATGTGGATGTGAACAACACGGTAGAATCAACCAAGATTGCCAATGCCCGCATCGAATACAGCGGTACTGGTGCGCATCATCATGGCCAGTCACCTGGTTGGTTAAGCCGGTTCTTTAATGGCCCCCTGTGGCCGTTCTAATAGTGGCCATTGTTATTATGGTTTAGTCCGGAGAATACTCATGAAACAAGTATGGCTTATATTTACCTTGTTGCTGGTGCTGCCAGCCGAGGCGGCGCGCATTAAAGATGTGGCCGATGTTGAAGGCGTGCGGGCTAACCAACTGGTAGGTTATGGTTTAGTGGTCGGTCTGCCAGGCACTGGCGAACAAAGCCCGTTTACCGAGCAAAGTTTTCGTACCATGTTAAGTAACTTTGGCATTAGCTTGCCGGCGGGTATGAAAGCGCAAATTAAAAACGTCGCGGCGGTGGCGGTGCACGCTGAACTCCCCGCTTTTGCCAAACCCGGCCAGACAGTGGATATCACCGTATCGTCGGTGGGCAGTGCGAAAAGCCTGCGTGGCGGCACCCTGATGCAAACCTTTTTAACCGGCTTAGACGGCAATGTGTACGCAGTAGCTCAAGGCAGCCTGATTGTCAGTGGCCTGGGCGCTGAAGGCTTAGATGGGTCGCGTATCCTGGTGAATACGCCAACGGTAGGCCGGATCCCTAATGGTGCTATCGTTGAGCGCGAGGTAATTACACCGTTTTCGCAAAATGAATTTATTACTTTTAACCTGAAACGCTCTGACTTTACGACGTCGAAACGGTTGGCCGAGGCGATAAACAGCTTTATGGGACCAGATACCGCCTATTCGTTAGATGCCACCTCGGTAAAGGTTAGGGCACCGCGTGATATCAGCCAGCGGGTGTCTTATCTATCAACGCTGGAAAACTTAAGCTTTGAGCCAGGCGACCACTCAGCAAAAATTATTATCAATTCGCGCACCGGTACTATCGTGATTGGTAAAGAAGTGCGGTTGTTTCCGGCGGCGGTAACGCACGGTGGTTTAACGGTAACTATTGCGGAGAACCCACGCGTGGTGCAGCCCAATGTGCTGGCCGAGGGCCAAACGGCGATCGAAGAAAACACTATTATTGATGTAAGCCCTGAGCAGTCACGCATGTTTAAATTTGACCCAGGTGTAACGCTGGATGACTTAGTGCGCACCGTTAATGCGGTGGGCGCAGCACCGGGCGATTTAATGGCAATACTGGAAGCGCTCAAAGAAGCCGGTGCTATTCATGGCGAGTTGGTGGTGATCTGATATGAGCCTGACGCCGAACAACGTGTCTTATCATGACTTAACCAGCCTGCAGCAAATTCGCAGCAGTGCCGGCAAAGATGAAAAAGCCGCCTTGCGTCAGGCGGCAGAGCAATTCGAGTCGATTTTTTTCAGTATGCTGCTAAGCAGTATGCGCAAAGCCAATGCCGGCTTTGAAGTGGATGGCATGATGAATAGCCAGACCACTAAGTTCTATCGCGACATGCACGACAGCCAGCTGGCAACCGATTTAGCGCAAAAAGGCGCCCTAGGCTTGGCCGATTTATTAGTGCAGCAATTAAGCCCGGCGCTGGGGGGCAGTAGCCCAGCCAATGGCCATAGCCTGGTTGAGCATAAGCTGGCAGGACAAAGTGAGAGAGCTCTGGCTATGCCTAAAGTGATCTTGCCGGCACTGAAAGCTGTGCGCGCAGCTTCAGCAGATAGCGCCTTGCCCGCTCTCTCTGCACAGATAAGTGCGACGCCAGCCACTACAGCAGAACAGTTAACAGAGACTGCGCTGGCGCAGTGGCAGGTACAAAGCCCGGCCGACTTTGTCAAAAGTTTACTGCCAGCAGCGCGGCAAACTGCCAAAGCACTGGGGCTGGACCCACTGGCCCTGGTAGCGCAAGCCGCACTGGAAACAGGCTGGGGTCAGCGCATGATAAAAACAGCCAAAGGCGCTAACAGTTTTAACCTGTTTGGCATTAAAGCCAATCATGGCTGGCGCGGTGACACCGCAGTGGTGGATACGCTGGAGTACCGTGGCGGCGTAGCGAAAAAGGAGCAAGCCAGGTTTCGCGCTTACCAAAGCCCACAGCAAAGCCTTGAGGATTATGTTGCCTTTATTCAGCAAAACCCGCGTTATCAGGATGCGATAAAAGCCAGTGGCGACACCAAAGCCTATTTTGAGCAGTTGCAGGCCGCCGGTTATGCCACTGATCCGGCTTATGCGCAAAAAATTATGGCCGTGTATCAAAGCCCTGTGCTGCAAAACGCGCGGCAACGCAGTGGCGATACTCAAGATTTCGCGCAAACGGCCGATTAACCACTTAACTAACGCAGCAAAGCAGCGTAGGCGGAGAGAGCAATGTCAGACAATTTACTGCGAATAGGCACGTCGGCCGTGTTGGCCAACACCACTTTGCTCAATACCACCAGTAATAACATTGCCAATATTAATACCGAAGGCTATACCCGCCAGCGCACTGAATTTGAGTCGCAAGTGTTGGGGTTGGGGGTGGGCAAAGGCACTACCGAGCGTTTGGTCAGCGAGTTTACCCAGCGCCAGCTAAGACGTGACTTGTCCAATTTTAGTTTTGCCGAGCAATATGTTACCGAAGCCAACCGGGTTGATGCGCTATTCTCTAACCCGGCTAACAGTATTGCCACCGGCATTAATGATTTGTTTAAACAATTTCAGATAGCCAATAACGAGCCTGCCACTTTGGCCAATCGTCAGCTGATTATTGGCAGCTCGCAGGCGCTGTTGGACAAATTTAATACCCTGTCGAGCCTGGTGCTGGATCAGGAAAACTTTGTCAATCAGCAGCTGGATATTTATACCAGTGAAACCAACGGCTATATAAAGCAAATTGCTAATTTAAACCTGGAGATCGCCTCTTTTGGCACCGGTGCCAGCCGGCCGATACCATTGGATTTATTAGATAAACGTGACCTGGCTATTCAGAAGCTGTCCGAAATGGTTGAAATACGCACCCTGGATGCAGACAACGGTGAAAAGCTGGTGTTTCTGGCGACCGGACAGTCGCTGGTGGTAGAGCGTGGCGATTTTAATCTGGTGTCGCTGCGGGGCGATCCGGATCCGTCCGAGCGCGACCTGAAACTGCAGTTATCCAACCGTATCAGCGTAGAGCGGGATATCGATATTGACAAAGTGGGCGGCAAAATAGGCGGTTTGCTGGCATTTCGCGAAGAGATCCTGGTACCCACGCAAAACCGCTTAGGCCAGTTGGCGCTGTCGATGACCGATGCAATGAATACGCAAAACCGGCTGGGTATGAATTTAAACGGCGAAATTGGCGGCGATTTATTTAAGCTGCCAATAACCAGTGGGTTTGATTTTGCCTCTAATGCTGGCACCGGCGCGGTTAACCTGACGATTGAACCCGGTAAAGGTAACAGTTTGCCACCGAATGATTTTTTACTGACTATCGAAGCTGGCGCAGTGCGGATCCAGGCGCTTGATAGCAAGGGGGAGGTGATCACTGGCTCAGATAAAGTGGTGCCGGTGGCGGCCTATCCGGTAACCATTAACTCCGCCGATGCCGCCGGAGATTTGTATGGCCTGGAAATTACCATAACCGGTGCGCCTGCTGTGGGTGATCAGTTTGAATTAAAACCCTTAAGTACCGCTTCGCGCACCTTACAACTAGCTACCACCCGGCCGGAAGATATCGCGCTGGCCGCCCCGGTCAGAACAGAGTTTACTGTGGCAAACCTGGGCAATGCCCAAATTGAAGGGCTAACAGTCACTGACACTACGCCGGCCACCCTGCCAGATTATGGTTTTGATACACCAGCGGGTTTAATTAACGGCCCCTGGACTATGACTTATGTCGGTGGTGATACCTTTGAGATCGTCGATAATCTGGGCAATCCGGTAGCAACGGCGGCTTTTGGTTCAAACCAGTACCAGAATCTGTTTGCCCAGGCTGGCGTTGATGTCGGCTTTGACTTCTCCGTCACTGGCGTGCCCAGTATTGGCGATACCTTTAGTATCAGCTTTAATGACGGTGGTTTTAACGATAATCGGAATGGTTTGGCGCTGTCAGCTTTGCAAACCGCACAAACCACCCGGCTAAATCCGTTATCAGCGCCCAATAGCGCCAATGCGGTAAACTTTAACCAGACTTATGCCGATATGGTCAGCCTGATTGGTGAGCGCACTAATCAGGCGCGTAATAATGAAGCAGCCAGTAAAGCCTTGTTAGACCAAACCACGGCCTGGTATGAGTCATTATCTGGCGTCAGCCTGGATGAAGAGGCCAGTAATTTAGTGCGTTTTCAGCAGACATACGCCGCGGCAGCGCGAATTATTTCTACATCGCAAACGGTGTTTGACACCCTGTTAGCGGCAGCGAGGTAAGCATGCGTTTATCATTTAATATGAAGTTTAATGCCGGCTTGGATGGCATTTTAACCACCCAGCAAAAAATGAACCGGGCGCAGGACCAGTTAACCAAGCAGACGCGTATTTTAACGCCGGCTGATGATCCGGCTGCGTCAGCCAAAGTGCTGGGGCTTGATCAAAACCTGGAGCAGGTAGCGCAGTTTCAAAATAACAGTGTGTTATTAAAAAACAACCTGGCACTGGAAGAAACCGTACTGACTAATATGCGCACCTCCATCGACCGGGCGCGGGTGCTGGCGATCGCCTCGGGCAATGGTGCTTATACCGAAGCAGATAAAAAGGCGGTGGCTCAGGAGCTGAAGAACATTCAGGTAGAGCTGTTGGATCTGATGAACAGCCGCAATGCCGAAGGCGGTTATATTTTTTCGGGTTTCCAGGACAAAAAGCAAACCTACAGCCTGAATAATGCCACCGGCATTTACGAGTTTCAGGGCGATGACGGTCAAAAAGCGCTGCAGATATCGCCAACCATTGCCCTGGCGGGCAACGACAGTGGCAAATTTGTCTTTGAAGATGTCAACGCCCGCTTTAAAACAACGCCGGCCGTAATAAGCGCTGGTGGCGCGACAGCGGCAGAAGTATCGGTTACCGACCAAAGTCAGTTTGATGCCTATTACAAGCAAAACTATGATGCGTTAACACCGGCCAACAATGATTTTAGTGTTGTGCTCACTGCGCCTTCAACCTATGAAATTCAGCGTAATGGCGCTTCACTGGTGCCGCCGGTAACCGGCACTTTTACGCCAGACGCACCGATTGCCTTTAATGGTTTAACCATTAATATCAGTGGGGCAGCCGCAGTACCCGGGCAAGTGGATTTCTCGCTGCAGGCGCCAGAGAAAAAAAATATTCTTACTACTATTGGCGAGTTTATTACAGCACTGGAAAACCCGGCACTGTCGGCTTTTGAATTTAACGAGGCGATAAGCGATACACTGACACAAACGACCGCTGCAGCCACCAACATTGATAGTTTTCTATCGTCAATTGGTGGCAGGGTTAATGTACTGGACAGCGTGTTTGGCACCAATGAAGATTTAACCGTCAATAACAAAGCCTATCGTGCTGACTTATCCGAAGTGGATTACGCCGCAGCACTAACCGAAATTACCAAACAGGAAATTGCACTGCAGGCGATATCCAATACTTTTGTTAAGGTGTCTGGCGTTAGCTTATTCGACTATATCCGCTAAAGCAGGTGCTGGCAGTAAGCCAGCACCGCTATTTGCTAGATTTTTAAAAAAAATGCTCAAGTTTTAGCAGAAAGCTCCGATAAATAAGTATCAGATGACAAACACGGCAAATTACTAAGCCGCTGTTTTAGATACGATTAAATAGCAGGAGCACGACCATGGCTTTATATGTAAACACCAATACTTCATCGCTGAATGCCCAGCGTCAGTTGTTTAACTCTGGCAATGCTCTGGACACTGCATTTAAGCGTTTATCGTCAGGTTTTCGTATTAACAGTGCCGCTGACGATGCGGCTGGTTTACAGATCTCTAACCGTTTAACCAGCCAGATCAATGGCCTGGATCAGGCAGCCCGTAATGCCAACGATGGTATCTCACTGGCGCAGGTTGCTGAAGGTGCAATGGATGAAATTACCAATTCACTGCAGCGCATTCGCACCCTGGCGATTCAGTCGCAAAACGGTATTAACAGCTCAGCTGACCGCGCAGCGCTGCAAAAAGAAGTGACACAGCTGAAACTGGAAATTAGCCGGGTGGCTTCAACCACACAGTTTGGTACGCAGAACTTATTGGCTGGCGGTTTTTCTGCCACTTTCCTGGTCGGTGCCAATGCGGGGCAAAATATTGATATTCGTTTGTCTCGTACAGGCGGTTATGGTGCTACCTCGCTAGGCTTAGCGGCGTTAAGTGTCGATACGGTGGGGAATGCCTCAGCTGCGTTAGCCCTTATCGATGATGCTATCGGTGTTATTGATGGTACCCGGGCTGATTTAGGTGCAATCCAAAACCGCTTTCAGGCCACTATCCGTAACCTGACGAACATCTCAGAAAACGTGGCAGGTGCCCGTAGCCGTATTCGCGATACCGATTTTGCCAAAGAAACAGCCGAACTTACCCGTACACAGATCCTGCAACAAACCAGCACCACCGTGCTGGCGCAGGCTAACCAGCGGCCACAGGCAGCATTGAGCTTGCTGCAAGGCTAGTGAAAACATCCGGATAAAAGGCCGCTTTATTGCGGCTTTTTTTATTTTAGAGGTGAAATTAATAATTAAGCACTATTTTTATAAATTAACTAAAGTATTCTCTTTTTTTTCCGATACATAAGTAACACAAAAGTATAGCAACATCGTCAATTATGGCGGCTGCTGCTAGTGTTTAATTAGGTAGCAGGAGAGTTAAGATGGCTTTATATGTCAATACCAATACTTCATCACTGAATGCTCAGCGTCAGCTGTTCAATTCTGGTAACGCGCTGGACACAGCGTTTAAACGTTTATCATCAGGTTTTCGGATTAACAGCGCGGCCGATGATGCCGCAGGCTTACAAATCTCTAACCGCTTAACCAGCCAGATCAATGGTCTGGATCAGGCCGCACGTAATGCCAACGATGGTATTTCATTGGCCCAGGTTGCTGAAGGCGCGATGGAAGAAATTACCAACTCGCTGCAGCGCATTCGTACACTGGCTATCCAGTCACAAAACGGTATTAATAGCTCAGCTGACCGTACAGCGCTGCAAAAAGAAGTTACCCAATTAAAGCTGGAGATGAGCCGGGTAGCGTCTACCACTCAGTTTGGTGTACAGAACCTGCTGGCTGGCGGCTTTTCGGCCAGCTTCCTGGTTGGTGCGAACGCCGGGCAAAATATCGATATTCGACTGTCTCGTGCTGGCGGATATGGCACTACTGCATTGGGTTTGGAAACTTTAAGTGTTGAAACAGTTGCTCAAGCCTCTGCAGCGTTGGCACTTATTGACGATGCTATTGGTATTATCGATGGTACCCGTGCTGATTTGGGTGCGATTCAAAACCGCTTCCAGGCTACCATCCGTAACCTGACCAATATCTCTGAAAACGTGTCAGGTGCCCGCAGCCGCATTCGTGATACCGATTTTGCCAAAGAAACCGCAGAGTTAACCCGCACACAGATCCTGCAGCAAACCAGTACCACAGTGCTGGCTCAGGCTAACCAGCGGCCGCAAGCCGCTCTGAGTTTACTGCAGTAACTGGGGTAGAGTGATGAGCCGCTAAAACGCGGCTCATCACTCTCTGACCGAGAAGGAATTGCAGCATGGCGTTAGTGGTAAATACTAATCAATCATCGCTCGCTTCACAGCGTTTACTTAGCAATGCGACCTCGGGGTTAAGCACCAGCTTTGAACGGCTAACGTCAGGTTTTCGTATTAACCGTGCAGCTGACGATGCTGCGGGTTTGGTGATCAGTAATGTGTTGACCAGTCAGGTCAATGGGTTAGATCAGGCGGTGCGCAATGCTAACGATGCCATTTCACTGGTACAGGTAACGGAAGGGGCTTTGGATGAGATTGGCGTCAGTTTGCAGCGCATGCGGGTATTAACCATACAGTCAGAGAATGGTATTAATACGCCAGCCGAAATTGCGGCCATCCAGCAGGAATATGATGAGCTGGCGGCTTCTATCCAAAATATTGCCGATAATACTGAATTTGGTGGCCTGAAATTGCTTGATGGCAGTGGTCAAACTGCAGTGTTTCAAATAGGTGCCAATGCCGGGCAGAAAATTGCAATTGATTTGTCCAATAGTTACGGTAGCGGTGTGACAGGGCTGAACGTTGCAGCGGTGCAGTTAGGCGCAGATGATGCCGCCAGCTCGCTTGATACGCTTGATGCTGCGATATTAAGTATCGACAGTGCCCGTACTGAGCTTGGTGCATGGCAAAATGTGTTAGGTACAACGATACGTAATCTGACCAATATCAGTGAAAATGTGTCGGCGTCGCGCAGCAGGATCCGCGATACGGATTACGCCCGTGAAACCACAGAGTTAACGCGGACGCAAATTATTCAGCAAAGTAGTACCTCAGTGTTAGCGCAGGCCAACCAAAGGCCTCAAGCTGCCTTAAGTGTGTTGAATAACTAAATTAAAGCCACCTTAGGGTGGTTTTATCATTTTGAAATATATAGCTTTTTATTTTTCTCGCCAAAAAAGCAAAAAAATGAGTTTTTTTTCTAAAGTTTTTAATACCGCAGCCGAAAACCTAGTTAAGCCAAGTTGCAGCTTGGCTCAGTTAACGGGATACCCGTATTTTAAACATCAGTTGGAAGTGGCACTGCTACCGACAACTAAGGAGTGACTCATGGCTTTATATGTAAACACCAACACCTCGTCGCTGAATGCACAGCGTCAGTTGTTTAACTCAGGTAATAACCTGGATACGGCGTTCAAGCGTTTGTCTTCAGGTTTTCGTATTAACAGTGCTGCTGATGATGCGGCAGGCCTGCAGATTTCAAACCGTTTAACCAGCCAGGTAAATGGTCTGGACCAGGCGGCACGTAATGCCAACGATGGTATTTCAGTTGCTCAGGTTGCTGAAGGCGCCATGGAAGAGATTACTAACTCTTTACAGCGTATCCGTACACTGGCCATTCAGTCGCAAAACGGTATCAACAGCTCGTCTGATCGCGCTGCGCTGCAAAAAGAAGTAACCGCGCTGAAAGCTGAAATGAGCCGCGTAGCATCTGTAACACAGTTCGGTACGCAAAACCTGTTAAACGGTACTTACTCTGCATCATTCCTGGTGGGTGCTAATGCGGGGCAAAATATTTCTATATCATTAACTGCAAGTGGTGGTTATGGTACAACTGCATTGGGCTTAGCCTCACTAAGTGTTGAAACAGTAGATGCTGCTGCGTCTGCACTGGCACTTATCGATACTGCGATTGGAACGATAGATGGTGCTCGCGCGGATCTGGGTGCGTTGCAAAACCGTTTCCAATCTACCATCCGTAACTTAACCAATATCTCTGAAAACGTGTCTGGCGCCCGCAGCCGGATCCGCGATACAGACTTTGCCCGTGAAACCGCCGAGCTGACCCGTCAGCAGATCCTGCAGCAAACCAGTACAACTGTGTTGGCGCAGGCGAATCAGCGGCCACAGGCAGCTTTATCGTTATTGGGTTAAACTAATACGCGTAGTGGTGAGAAGTTTTGATAAAGTTCTCACCCTACGCGCCGATAAGGAGTCTGAAGATGAGTAGCATTAATGCCAACAGTGCGTCAGGTTTCAGTTACACGGCCACTGCTGATAAAGTCGCTAAAACGGTCGTTGCCGAGCCTAAGGCTGCGGATGAAGCGCAACCGGGCAAATTGGCAGTAGCCGGCGCGCAGCAAATAAGCAAAGTGGAATTGCAGCAAGCGGTTGATGTGGTAAACCAGGCCGTTGCATTAGATCAGCGCTCTTTAAGCTTTTCCATTGATGATGTATCAGGCCGTTCTGTGATTAAAGTGGTAGACTTTGAAACTGACGAGCTGATTAAACAGATCCCCTCTGAGGAGCTGTTAAAAGTAGCACGGGATATTAAACGGTTACAGGAAGAGATGGGGCAGTCAATTGGCCTGTTAATCGACAATAAAGTGTAGAGGTGGTTTATGTCGGGTATTAATTTTTTGGGTTCGGCGTCTGGCTTACCATTGGAAGAGTTAGTCTCTACCCTGGTAAAAGTAGAGCGTGACAGTAAACTGAGCCGGATTAATACCACAAAAAAAACCTTAGACACGTCTTTGTCCGGTGTTGGGCAGTTGAAATCGGCATTATCGGCGTTTCAGGATGCGGTAAAAAAGCTGGGTGGAAATACTTTAAATGCCCGAATTGCAACCGTTACTCAGCCGACCGAAAATAAAACCTACCTGGAAGCCTCAGCGTCCAGCACAGCCGCGGCAGCCAGCTTTGATATTAAAGTGAACCAGCTGGCATCCGGCAGCCGCCTGGAAAGTGCTGATGCAGCCTTCTCGTCTGCTAACGATGTAATTTCTACCACTAATGGCACTTTAACCTTTGCTGCCAACGGTAAAAGCTTTGATGTCGAAGTTACGGCAGGCATGACGCTGAATGAATTACGGCAAAAAATTAATGCAAAGAGTGATAATTTTGGCGTAAATGCCAACATTATTAATGCCGGCGGTGCTACCGGCACCAAGCTGGTATTGACCTCTGATGAGACAGGCGCGGGTAACGATTTGGTTATCACTAATAATAACGCTGAGCTTGATAACGTCTCAACCGTGCCAACAGGCGCTACAGCAGGCCTGAGTGTCAGCCAGGCAGCACAGGATGCCATTATTGAAATTGATGGTATTACTGCTACTAATGCCAGCAATACCTTTAGTAATGTTATTCAGGATGTCACCCTTACCGTTAAAGCTGTGACGCCTGAAGGTAACAATGCCAGTGTGAATATTGCTACTGACAATGCCAGTGCTGAAGAGAATATTCAGAACTTTATTAACAACTACAACGTGCTAGTTGATCAAATAGCCGGTTTGACCAAAAAGCGTACCTTAGGTGCAGACGGCAAAACCGTCACAGCAGAGGGCGGCGCTTTAGCCACGGACCAACTACCGAAGAACATCATGTCTCAGCTGCGAGGCTTGTTAGGTAATGTGGTTGAAGGCGCTGATGAATCATTGTCAACGCTATATTCGCTGGGTATTACGTTTCGTGAGGATGGAAAGTTAGAGATATCCAGCAGCGCTGAATTTGGTGCAGATTCTGGCCGAACCCGTTTTAATAAAGCGTTAAATGAAAACTATGATGGGGTGGCAGCCTTCTTTGGTGGTGATCAAGGTTTAAGTGCAACTCTGGATAGCTTCCTGAAAGAATTTACCCAAGCTGGCGGTATTATTGCCAGCAAAGAAAACTCGCTTAAGACACAAATTGATAAAAATACTAAAGATTTAGAGGCAGCTAACCGATATATAGCTAGTTTCGAGCAAACTTTGCGTAGCCGCTACACCGCATTAGATGCGCTGTTGGGCTCTATGCAAAATATGGCGTCCACGGTAACAGCACAGCTGTCAAGTTTGCCCGGATTTGGCACCAATAAATCGAATTAGTGGAGAGCACCATGAGTTATGGAATTAAAGCCTATAAAGCCGTTGGTATTAAAGATGACCTGGCCGTTGCCGATCCACACCGTGTTATTCAGTTGTTAATGCAAGGTGCTTTGGAAAACATGGCCAAAGCCAAAGGCTGTATTGAACGTAAAGATTATGCCGGCAAATCCGGCGCTATCAGCAAAGCGATTTCTATCATCTCGTCGCTGCAGGGCTCGTTAGATATGAGTGCGGGCGAGATTTCAGATAACCTGTTCTCACTTTATGACTTTATGCTTAATCACCTGATTCAGGCCAGCCGCGAAAAAAGTATCGCCAAGCTGGATGAAGTAATGGAAATTCTGCTGACCATAAAAGGGGCCTGGGATCAAATACCGGTGTCTGAGCGTGAGAAAGGCTATCAGCTGCAGGCACAAAAGACTCAGCAGCAAGCTGTGGGGGCTTGATGCGCCTGGGCGAAAAAGCACAGCAATGCCAATTACTGCAAGAACAGATTGAGCAGCTTTTTCAAACCGAGTTTTACTCGGTAGAGGAAGCTGCGGCGTTAGTGGCTAAACTGAATACCTTGCTGGTTACCCCTATAGATCCCTCAGATACACCGGTCGAGTCTGCCGAATTTTTACAACAAAACCTTGACTGGTTACAGAAAACAATGGCAAAACTGTCGGCACAACGAGATGCTGTGGCAGAGAGTATGCTGACGATTCAAAAAGGCAGGCGTGCCCGCCACAGCTACGGCCAACATAACTAAACCTTACTATCAGGCCCTGTATGCTGAAATACATTAACTACCAGCTGGACACTGACGATACCAGGCAAGCCAAGCTGGAGCGTGATATCTCTGCTCAAATCAATCAGCGTTTTAAAGCGAATATGTCCGCTTTCGCTCAGCACATCCCAAGTGTAGTGCCGATGATAGAGCAGCATGCTATTCAGCAGTATTCGGTATTTTGTACCCGCCAGGGCGAGTTAAATATTGTTGATTTTGCTACCGGCAGGGTGTGGTACAGCGAAACCCCCTTTGCCGAAGTGGCGGATGAAGTTCAAAGCTTCTGTGCGCAGGCTCCCTACATTGATTTAAGTGCAGACAAAGCTGCCGGCAGTAACAGTTGGCCAACCGAGCCGCTACCGGCACAAGTTGATGTTGTGTTGATGTTTGGTCTGGGGCTGGGGTATCAGTTAAACGAGCTATTACAAAATGCGCGTGTCAAATACCTGGTGGTGTACGAACCGAATCTGGATACCTTGCTGTGTACGGTTCAGGCGAATGACTGGGTACAATTATTCGATACCGCAGCAGCGCTTGGGACACAAATATTTCTGCAATTAGGTAACGACGCCTCCAGGCTCGCAGAAGATTTAACGGAATTATCTGCAGCAGCTCCTATTAACCGTGTGTATGTGTATCGACATTGTTTTCACCCTGTTATGGACAGCGTTTTGCAGCATGTATTTGAACACAGTGGAGATAAAACGAATTTAACTGATAGCAGACAGCACTTTGACGGCTATCAACATTTTTATGACTATGTTGCCGAACGTAATGGTAATGTGTTGGGGAATCAGCAGTTGCAAAGCATGGCTAAGGACGTGGCAAAGTATGAACGTAATATGGCGGCTTTAAAGCAGTTTTACCCACAAGTGTACAAGGTCATTAGTCAACACCAGCCAAAACACTGGCAGCTGTGTCAGGATAGTAATCATAAGATAAATCTGTTTCATTCTAAACGCAATGCCTTGTTTTATCAGGATATTGAGCTTGAATCGGCAGGATTGGTGGATTATTTTGTTAATCATCCATACCAGGACGACGTGATATTGGGCCAAAAGTTCAGCTATAAGCTGCGGCACTATTTGCATTTCTCGCAAATGCTTAAAATACAACCTATTTTAACGCGAGCGTTAAAAAAGCGTAGCAGATTGCCTGACACGATTGAATCTTTAATTATCTTCGGGATTGCCTCCGGCCGGCATATAGAACTACTGCTACAACAACATCAGGTAATCAATTTATATATTTGTGAGCCAAACCTGGATTTTTTCTTCGCCAGTTTGTATGTGATTGACTGGGCCAGTATTTTTACACAGGCAGAGGAAGGGAATAAGCGCATTTATTTGAACTTGGGTGGTGATGGCAGCCAGTATTTTTATGATTTGATGGCACAGTTCTATAAAGTGGGTGCCTACTCTATTGCTAACACTTACCTGCTAAGTGCCTATTTTAATGGCACTATGCAAAAAACGATAAATGATCTGCGCTCAGAGTTGAAGGTTGTGCTGGCAATAGGTGAGTACTATGATCACGCCCGCTTTGGTATTGCACACACCTATCACAGCTTAAAGCAGCAACACAAGTATTTAAAACATGATGCCCCGAAGATGAATTTGGCTGTGCGGCAACTGCCGGTATTTATAGTTGGCAACGGACCTAGTTTGGATCAGGTTTATGACTACCTCAAGCAATATCAGCACAACGTGATCATCATCAGCTGCGGTACTGCACTTAAAGCTTTACATAGCCACGGCATTAAGCCGGATTTTCATGCCGAGGTAGAGCAGAATCGTGCGACCTTCGATTGGGTATCTCAAGTTAATGATCCAGAATACCTTGCTGATATTAGTTTGCTGAGTGTCAATGGTATTCATCCGGATACAGCGTCGTTGTTTAAGCAAACGTTATTATGTTTCAAAGAGGGCGAGGCTTCTACCTATGTTTTTCAGCCTTCTTTAGATAAGCTCGGTTATCACACTGCCGCTTTAGCTTATGCGTATCCTACAGTGACGAACCTGGTTGTAAATTTTATGCTGAAATTGGGCCAGCCCTTGTTATACCTGTTCGGCGTTGATCTGGGCTATGTTGATGTTAATTATCACCACTCACGTAGCTCGGCGTACTACAAACAGGATGGCAAGCAAATTTATAACTATCAGGATGTGCATGGTGGTGGCGTTGTAGCTACGGGAAATTTTAGGCCGGCGGTGTTTACCAAGCCAGAGTTTGACGTATCACGAAAGCTGCTTGAGCAAGCAATTAAAGAGCACGGCACTCAATGTGAAGTTTATAACTGTAGCGACGGTGTAAAGATTGCCGGGGCGACTGCGTTGCAACCTGATAATATTTTATTACCCACCTCTTTACCGGATAAGGCGACTGTATTGTCACAGCTGTTTGATGCTGCTTTTCATCCGGATCTGTCTGAACAAGCAGATAAAATTTTTTCAAAGTTAGATATGGGCAAATTTGCTGAGAGTTTAACACGCTGGCAGTTAATGGTAGAAGCTGAGGTAGATACTCCAGAACAAGTGATGCAGCTTATTGCTGAGCAATGGGCATTTGTCCGAAGCATAGCGACGTCTGAAGGTAACCCTGCTTATTTATTGTTTCATGGCTCGACAAATTATATCTCAGCGGTATTAACCAAGTTGGCAGTAAGTGCCGGTGCAGATGTAGAAAATTATATGGCCGACATTACCAAGGTACTGGAAAACTGGCGCGAATATATAAAACTGGGAGCTGAGGCCTATTTGGCACAGCCACTGGCAACTGACCAGGTATATGTGCATTATCTTTACGGCAAGCGTGCAGATGGTAAGCCGCTGATTACCGAGTAGGGGCGTCGGTGTCGGCGGATAAACAGTATTATGTTGCACCGGCAAACCCTGCTGGACGTAACTTGTTGTTGAAACTGCAAAGCTCTGGCACTGAAGTCCTTGGTATTATTGATAACTTAAAATCAGGTCCAGAGATCACATCACTTCATTTACCATTAGGCCTACAACATAGAGTGGTTGTTGCCGCAGGCGCTTTCCAAGCCGGTGTTGTGTCTGGGCTGGTACAACGGGGCGTACCTGTCGGTGCGATTTTTTTGCAAACCGAAGCTGATAGCCTGACATTTCGGCCTTGCCGGCACTTAGGCGTAATGAAGTTCCTGCTCAAAAATTCTCTGCAGCAGCTGGTCGCCAAAACCTGTAGTAAGCTGCTTGCCAAGAGCTTTTTCATTTACTACGCCGAAGATTTTGTCGATACCAACTTACTTTTGCAATTTCGTTATCATCAGCGTCAGGAACCGGGGCAGGCGCTACTGCTTTGCCGCAATATTAGCAGGCAGCCTGACTTGCCGCATTGGGGCAAGGTCATTTTGGTAACATCAGACTGGCAACTATGTTGGTATTTGGCGCGAGCAAAAGTGGTGGTGCTGGATCACGAATATCCCGGTGGCTGGTTGGCGCAGTTCAGGCCTTATTTGAAAATAGTCCAGCTTTGGCATGGTTTACCTTATAAATATATTTCTGGTAACCGGCACTTATTACCTCAACCTGATGCCTGTTTTGTATCCAGTTCACTGTGGTATAACCAGCAGGTGTTTCCGGCATTATTTAATGCGCAGCATTATCTGGCACTGGGCTACAGTCGCAATGATGTATTCGTCACTGATGCACAGGACATAGATTGGTGTAATACGGTTCCGCAGGCGGTATTAGATGAGATACAAGCCAGCACCGGTCCGCTGTGGCTGTATATGCCAACCTATAGAGATAACGAGAGTGAGCTGCAGCTCGAGCTTTGCCGCATCGAAACGCTCTGCGCACAATATCAGCGCTCTTTCGTATTAAAACTGCACCCATTTATTTCGCGCAGGCTCGCCAGGCAGTTTGCCGTAGAAGATGAAATGCACGCGGTAATACCTTTGCCGGGCTTTGCACATATTTATCTGTATCCCAGTGGTATGAATATCTACCCCTGGCTGGCGCACAGTGAAGCATTAATTACAGATTACTCTTCGGTTGTCAGCGATTACTTACTGCATACAGGAGCTATATTTTTATACCAGTACGACAGGGCTACGTACAAGGATGCCCGTGGGGCCTTTTTGGTCGCCGACGAGTATTTTACTGCCGGACCGGTAGCCTCAGATACCACAGAATTATGCCTGTTGCTGGCTGAATTTGCAGAGCACGGCGATCGCTGGCAGCCAATCCGCCAGGCGCTTCGCAAGCAACTACAATTGACAGACACACCAGCTGCGCCGGCTATACTTGACCATATCAGGCAACTGGGCAGCAACTAACTCAAAGCCCGGCAATATAATCGACCAGGTTGGCAGCCCATCCACGCTCAATACAGTGTTGTCGTAGATGTAAATAGCTATCGCGCGAGCAGATCACTAGCCCCTCCGTGGGTTTTAGCTGAACATTCTGCGCTGGGCTACACACATAACCTAAATAATGTTCATCAGGTTGAGCTTGACTGTCAATAATACCTGCCACGGCAATATTGCTGGTGTGCAAAAGATGCAGCCAATATCGGCACCAAACACCTTTACCCCATAGCCATACCGCAGTTTTTTGCTGGAGCAAGTGTAGCGCTTGCGCCAGCACCGGTGCATCGAACTGCTGGCTGGCAAACGGTGTGGTGTCGCATCGAAATGCATAGGCAGGTGTTGTGAGCTCAGTCGAAAGGGTCATTGTCGGACACAGTGTCGCAAGCAATTGCCACCAACGAGCTTCGTCATCGCTACAGGCGGTGCTTAAGCGTTGGCTAATAGTCAGTCCTAACCTCTGAGCCCGCAAAGAGACCGGCGATAATAGAAAGGCACTGACCATAGTATGAAACTGGCTATAGCACTCTTCATACCTATCTGATTGCATAGCCAACTCTGCCAGGCTGTGTATCACCGTTACTTTCAGCGCTTCAGTTAAGGTGTTTTGTGCAACCAATGTTGTGAGGTGGTGCAGCAAAATACGGATATAGGCGGTAAAATGATGTTGCATATTAGTCGAGCGACCTTGAGGCTGCTTGTGGTAAATAACAGCAATATCATGCAGGGTGACAGCCTTGATGTCCGCTAATGCCAGCTTCCAGTGAAAGTCGTAGTCTTCAAGGGCTGCCAGGCTTTTGGTACTGGTATCAAAGCCGCCCACCTTGCGCACTATTTCAGTGTGGTAAAGGCCTGCATGCAGTGGGGCTACGTTACCCATAATAATGCCCTGCAGCAGGCTGTCGAACTTGGGCACGCCTTCGGTGTAATGTTGGCCTTTTTGCAGGCGATAACCGCAGAAACACAAGTGATTGGGTAAATTGTTCAGTATGTTAACTTGCTGCGATATGCAATTTGGTAATAGCTCATCGTCTGCATCTAGAAACTTTATAAAGCGGCCTGTTGCTTTAGCTATGCCAAGATTGCGTGCTGATGCCACGCCAGCATTGCTTTGTCGTACTATGCTAACCCGGCTATCAACGGGCCCCAGATCTTGAGGATAGTAAATCGGTTGCGCTGAGCCGTCATCAACGACGATAATTTCTAACGCCTGATGGGTTTGCCGCAGGCAGCTTTTCAATGCCCGACTGAGCAGCACCTGTTGATTAAAACAGGGAATAATTATGGACACATGCAGTGAATTATCAACATTTGTCATAACGGGCCTCTGTTAGCAGGGAAGTAATGCTGCAAAAACAACTCCATGTTAACTAACATCCAAATCAACATCGCCTGTTTTGTCGACGCTGATGTATGATTGTTTTGCAACAGCGTAAGCAACCCTGCCCGGCTAATTATATCTGCTGACACCATTACACCATCTGGCAGGATCTCAAGTGCAAGTTTATGCATGGGTTTATGTAGCTGGCCGGCCAGAGGCACCGGAAAGCCCACTTTTTTACGATACAGAATACTGTGTGGTAGATCGTGCTCAAAGGCTTGTTTGAGTACGGCTTTGGGCATATCAAATTGCTCTGAAACAACATCGCCTGTGAGCTCAGTGGCGGCCAACTGTGCTTGCGCTGATTGCCAGGCCATTTTGATATTCATTGGAAGCGAGAATGCATATTCAACCAGGCGATGATCAACAAAGGGAACCCGGGCTTCAACGCCGCTTGCCATGGTTGTCGCGTCTACCCGCTGCAACAAGCCGGGTAAATGTAAGTGCTCGAAACAATACATCATTTTACTGGCGTAGTCGGCTTGCGGGCACTCGTCAAAAAGACGCTCGAATTGTTGGCGCTGTTGCAGCAGCATGTCATGCCGTTGCAGTCTGTCTGTAAACAGCGACGGATGCTCTGTTAAATCCTGATAACGGTACAGATATAAAAAGTGATCCAACTCCGTATCAAAATGTCGTTTTGCATAGCGTTGTATCAGGTTTTTACCCAGTGTAGACTGCGGTGAAAGCACACCCCGGTATAACTTTTTAAGCTTAGTGTAATCATCACTACTACGAAACAGCCGACCATAACCGGCAAAAATTTCATCGGCACCTTCACCTGACAGCACCACAGTGACATGTTTCTTAAGTTGCTCGGACATCAATAGTAGTGGTACTTCATTTGGCACGCCTAATGGCGCATCTTTAAGCTTAATGAGCCGCTGCATATTGTTAAGGTAGTCGGTGTTACTCAGTAAAATTTCATAGTGCTCGGTCTGGTAGCGTTCTGCAACCTGGCGTGCGTAAGAGAATTCATTATAACCGTCATCACTAAAGCCAATGGTGAAGGTTTTGACAGTTGAACGACTTGCCCTGGCCATGGCGGCAACGATGGCGCTTGAGTCAACGCCGCCGGATAAATAAGCACCAACCGGCACATCAGCAATCATTCTGAGCTCCGTAGCCGATTGCACTAAGGCTCGTACCTGTTCACCGGCTTTTGCCATGCTGATTTGTTCAGCTTGACATGGGATATGCTGCGACAGGTTGTAATAACGTTGCCGCCTTGTCTGGCCATCAGCAGAGCGATACAGTAGGTGCCCCGGCGGCAGCGGTACGATTTCGTTGAAAAAGCTATTATTAATCAGTGGGTAACGAAAGCTAAAATAGGCGCTGACGGCAGCATCATCCAGTGATGGTTGGTTTGGCATCAGGGCGAGAAGTGATTTTACCTCTGAGGCAAAACCAAAATAATTGTTGTGCTGATAAACAAACAGCGGTTTAATACCAAATCTGTCGCGGGCCAAAACCAGTTCGCCGCTACGGTGACAGTATATTGCAAACGCAAACATACCGATAAAGTGCTGTAAAGCGTCGCTACCCCAGTAGTCCCAGGCATTAATCAGAACTTCAGTATCACCTTCAGTTTGAAAGCGATACCCTGCCTCCGTCAGTTGTTGCCGTAGTTGCTGATAATTATATATTTCACCATTAAATACCGCGGTGAGCCGGCCTTGTGCCGCCGTCATTGGCTGTTTAGCGTGTGGATTGAGATCGATGATGCTTAGACGTCGATGCCCAAGATGCAGATTATGTCCAACGCGTTGATAACCCCAATCATCAGGGCCACGATGACGCTGCAGATTGAGTGCGTCGAGAAAAGTTTGCTCAGAAAGGTGTTCAAACCAACCTAAAATTCCGCACATTACTAGCAGCCTTTAAAATGAATCGTTTCTGAGCTTTAACAACACATCGTTAATTAAGCTGGATGAGGTGCCTTTGGTGTAAGGAAAATACACTATCCTTACGCCAACCTCGTTGAACTGTTGCTCCAATTCCTGCCATTTGTCACTTTGGTACCAATCGTCACCTACAAACATGAGGTCAAATTTAAGTTTTTTCCAGGCTTCGAATTTATCCATATGCTCTTGTGGTACAACAGCATCGACATATTCGATGGCCCTGACAATCTCCATGCGTTCATCAAAGTTAATAACGGCTTTTTTGTTTTTATACGCCACCAAGTCATCGCTTGTTACGCCGACAATAAGCTTGTCGCACATACCTTTGGCATTGCGCAATAAATTTAAATGCCCAATATGAAAGAGATCGAATACGCCTGTGGTGTAGCCAATAATCATCTTGTTTACCCGTTAACATACTAACCATGTTTATCGGTAGCTTAACGGCATTCTTGAGCAGGTACCATTATTAAGTTAAGTTAATCTGATAAAAGTAAATTTCAAGATGAGTTGGCCGATAAACTGCCATTAAGTCGATTGTTTAAAGGATGCGCCAATATGCAGGCAGAGACGTTTGACGTGCCATTTATTTCGCTGGTCATTCCTACCCGCAACCGTCCGGATTTAGTTGAATATTGCCTGGCCTGCATTGCCAGACAAACCTTTACCCGGTTTGAAGTGATTTTATCTGATAACGGTACAAATAAGCTGTGTGATGAACAGTTTCAGCCGTATCGCACTGATCCCCGCTTCCGTTATGTCAGGCCTGAGACACCTTTCAACATGTGTCGGCATTGGCAGTTTGCGGTATCGTTTGCCCGCGGAGACTATATCACTGTACTAAGTGAAAAATTTATGTTGCGTCCGGATGCGCTGTTGATACTTTTTAACCTGACTCAAAGAAAACCAGCCGATCTTTATAGCTGGCAATTTGAACGCTATGAGGTAAGCGATAATGATTTACTAAACGGGCATTATCACCCACTGATGAAACCTGTTGCTGTGTCTGAATATTCTACGCGCGGCGAGTTACAACGACGTTTAGACTTTGCAACACCAACCTTTTACCGCCCATTACGGCACAAGACAAGCTACGGTAAGCTTTATTCTGGTTGTGTGAAGCGCATAGTGTTAGAGCAAGCGATGCAGCACTTTGGCAATATTTTTCAACCCTACAGTCCTGATTATACCTCTATGGTTGCCTTACTTAACGAAAGTGAAACTGCGGTTGATGTGGGACAGAGTTTAATGCTGGTCGTGTTTGCTTCGGGCATTTCAACCGGTGAGGCAACAAAAGTGTCGTTGAATGTGACGAAAAATTATTGTTTGGAATATGCAGATGACATTCCTGATTTTACTCAGAGAACCCTGTTTCCCGGTGCTTGGGTTGGTCACAACAGCTTTATTGCATATGATTACTATGTAATGCAGCAAAAAGCCCGGTATGGGCCTATTCGCGATTTGACTATTAACCGGGCCAACTTACTGAGCTGGTTGATAACTGATTTGGCAGAAGTAACCGACTGGGCTGAGTATGATGAACAGGGCTTTAAAGTTGCGATTAGCAGATATCTTGCACAGTATTCAGCACAGCAGCAAACAGAAATTTTGCAACGTGCGGACGCGCTTAGCCAGGTAGCCCCCTGTCTCCGGGAGATTTACCACAGTGGTTTAGTTAAGCTTGATACTATGCCATGGCCTATGCCTGCGAAATTACTGGCACAAACACACTGGCAGCATGGTAAAGCACCAGCCCGTAAAAACGTTTTGGCAAAAGACGGCGGAATTCTGGCGGCAGTTGACTATTGTTATCACTACAATCAGCTAAGTTGTAAGCTGCTTGGCATTACACCGCAAAGTGATACCAATGACTAAGTTGATTGCCTGTACCGCTGAATTAGCTGCCTGGAAGAGCGGACAATCCAAGATCAAGTTGGGATTTTTGTTAATGCCCTCTGCTGTGGCAAGTCAGTTAACGGATTTGGTAGCAGAGTGTGTCGCCGCCGACAGCAAAAAACTCAGCTATTGTCTGGTGTATAGTGGTTATGACGCCGTGACAGTAGAGAACATGGTACAAGGCTTGTCGGTCACCTTATGTCCGTTGTCCGTGTTAGAGCAGTATTGCCAGCAGTATCCTGCTCCTTTGGATGCTATGTTTATTCAGGAGAGTTATTTTGCACCTGAGTTAATACTGCCTGTTGAATTGATAAGAATTGGCTTGCCACACGGTACGGATATCCCATTAAAAAAAACGCTGACGACATATGGCGGACTGCTTGAGTTTGATTACGTATTGGCTATTAAACCCTTTTCTCCTATGGCGACAACGGCGTTTTTGCATGCTTACCCTGCGATGTTACGACAGCACCAGCGACCATACTGTGCTGTGATCCCGTTTGGCATGCCTAAATTTGACCGTTTTGTCCGTAAATGCCAGCAAGTGGGAAAACCAGACAGCATAATTTTGCACTTATCTAACCTGCAGCTGGAAAAAACCGACGTCTTACTGCTCGCCAGGCAATGGCTGCCGCTTTTGCTCAGCAGATTTCCACAATATAACGTTATTTTCCGGCCATTTCCGGCAGACTACGACCGACCTCAAATCATTGAGCTGGTTAGGCTTGGGCAGCAATTTGGCAATTTTGTATTCAGTGACGGTCCATCTTACATTGATGATTATGCCAGAGGCGCGGTAATGCTATGTTTTCGTGATTATAGCGACCATTTGTTTGCCCTGGCTAGTTCAAGGCCTGTTATCAGGCTGGATGAAAATTTTGAGCCGAAGTTGCAACAGATAGCCGGTGTCTTATTCGCTGAAAATGCATACAATTCAGCGGCAACGGTGTTTAACCCTGGCAAGTCAGCGGCTTATTTGCTGAGCCAGTTTGACTACATTCTTGATGATAAAGTACATCCGGACTGGTGTTATTTTTCGCTGGATATGTCAGATAGCGTCGAAGCAGTGTCCGCTGTTATTCAGCGGCATCTCGACGGGACGGCGCCGTTTCATAAGCTGGCGTTGGCAGCACAGCGGCATTTTCCGCGTGAGTTTAACTATGTGATGGCGTGTGTGGTTTCGTTAAGTCGTACCGCAGTACAGCAAAATCAGCAGTTAGTTGAGGTTTTCTGGCACAAGGCGGTCAGTTTGCTGTCGGATTGGCTCGAGCAACAACCTGTAACGCAGTATCAGTTGGAGCAACTGGCTCGTCACTTGTTATTGGCGCCAGCGCCCTGCAGAGCATATATGCTGGAAAGCGTTGTCGACAGTCAAGGTTACCGAGAATTTGTGTTACGGCTCAAGACTGCCATGCACGAGGTATTGCCCTTTAGCCCGGCACAGTTGCGGTTTCGTCACGCGGAAAAGGATGCCTGGCTTAGTAAGGGCGCCGTACAACTTTATGGTGCAGGAGAGCTGGCGCTTAAGCTTATGGATAACAGTGCATTCAGGCAGCACTTCAATGTGGTTAACTGGGTTGATCAAAACATCGCTTTGCACGGCAGGCAGGTACACAATATTCGTATCAATGCCGTCGCGTCGTTAAAACAAAACCCGGCACCAATACTGATATGCTCGGTTGCTTTTGCCGAAGAAATAGTCTGGCAGTTAAAGCAACAGTTGCAGTTACAGCATGAGATTTTTTTTCTTGAGTAAGTAGTACCGCAGCGTCTGGCATGATATATGCTTTTTTGTCAGATAGTTAAATATAAAGCCAATTTTTTGGCGGCATGATTTTGCTTGCAGGGCACAGTGCAGGGAAGGGGGGGCAATGACAAAAGCAGTTATTCTGGCCGGTGGCTTTGGTACTCGTATTAGTGAGGAGTCTCACCTGCGCCCCAAGCCTATGATTGAAATCGGTGGCAAGCCTATTCTTTGGCACATTATGAAAATATATTCGGCTCATGGTATCAATGACTTTGTCATTTGCCTAGGCTACAAGGGATACATCATTAAAGAATACTTTGCTAACTATTTTCTGCATATGTCAGATGTCACCTTTGATATGCGCTCGAATCAGATGGAAGTGCACGAAAAGCACGTTGAACCCTGGCGTGTCACTCTGGTCGATACCGGCGAAAATAGTATGACCGGAGGACGGTTACGGCGGGTAAAAGAATATGTTGGTAATGAAAGCTTTTGTTTTACTTACGGCGATGGTGTTGCGGACATTGATATCAGCGCAGCGATGAAGCGGCATAAGGCATCTGGTAAGACGGCGACAGTAACCGCTATTCAACCGCCCGGACGCTACGGTGCACTGGATATCAGTGGCGGTCTGGTGCAGCGTTTTCAGGAAAAGCCTGCCGGTGACGGTGCCTGGATTAACGGTGGGTTTTTTGTGCTTGAGCCAAGTGTGTTTGATTATCTGCAGCATGACAGTGACAGCTTTGAGGGGCAGCCGTTAATGAATCTGGCAAAACAGGGACAGTTAAACGCATACCAGCACATGGGGTTTTGGCAGGCCATGGATACATTGCGCGATAAAAACCAGTTGGAAGCGTTGTGGCAGTCAGGCGAGGCACCATGGAAGATCTGGTAAAACAGTGTTTCGGTGGCATTTTCGCTGGGAAAAAAGTTTTGCTTACCGGCCATACTGGCTTTAAAGGCGGCTGGTTAACGCTGTGGCTACAACAATTAGGTGCCAATGTCACCGGGGTAAGTTTGCCGCCTGACACTGAACCGTCGCATTGGCCATTGCTCAATCTGGCTGGTGAACATTATGAGCTTGATATTAATAAAGCTGCCGAGTTGGCGCAGGTTATTGCAAAAATAAAGCCTGATTTGGTGCTGCATTTGGCTGCGCAGGCGTTAGTGCGGGAGTCGTATCACTCGCCGGTTAGTAACTGGCAGACCAATGTGATGGGTACCGTAAATGTGCTGGAGGCGTGCAGGAAGACGCCGTCCGTAAAGGCAATTATTGCGGTAACCACGGACAAAGTATACGAAAATAATGAAACCGGAGCGGCATTCACTGAACAGGATGCGTTGGGTGGTCATGATCCATATAGTGCCTCTAAAGCAGCCTGCGAGCTTGCTATACAGAGTTACCGAAGCAGTTTCTTTACGACATCGGGGCCTTTGTTGGCAAGTGCCCGGGCGGGTAACGTGATCGGCGGCGGGGACTGGGCGACTGATCGCCTGGTGCCCGATCTGGTGCGCGCATGTGAAGCGGGGCAGGTGATGCGAATCCGTTCGCCTCAGGCAATCAGGCCCTGGCAGCATGTGCTGGACTCGTTGTCCGGCTACCTGCACCTTGGAGCTCAGTTGTTACAGGGGCACAGACACTTTGCGACCGCATGGAACTTTGGCCCGGTTGCAACAGATAGCAGAACAGTGGCAGACGTATTAGACATGATGCGACAGTTTTGGCCGCAGTTGCACTGGCAGGTAGAAAAAAGCGCCGCAGAATTTCATGAAGCTAAAGTACTCAGACTGAATATCGACAAAGCGCAGCTGCTGCTGCAATGGCAGCCGGTGTGGGACGTAACAAAGGCCGCGACCGTAACGGCCCAGTGGTATCATGCATTTTATCAGCAGCAACAGCTTATTAGTCTGACACAACTGCAGCAATACGTTGCTGATGCCAGAAGCAGTGGGGCGGTATGGGCAAACTAAGCTTGTACAGTACCCGGATATCTGGTGTTAGTTACGTCATATCCTGCCGTCACGCTGATAATCGTGGCAGTTTCAGTCGCTGGTTCTGTATGCAGGAACTGGCCGCTTTGCTACCAGATCAGAATATTGTTCAAATAAATCATTCATTTAGTGATAAGTCTGGCACGGTTCGCGGCCTTCATTTTCAACATCCCCCGTATGCGGAATATAAACTGGTTCGTTGCATCGCTGGCAGCGTGTTTGATGTTATTGTTGATCTTCGCTGTGACTCTCCGACCTTTTTACAACATGTGAGCTACGAACTAAGTGCTGAAAACAATGCGATGCTTATTATTCCGCCAGGGTGTGCACATGGCTTTCAAACATTAACGGATAACACGGCATTATTGTATTTACATACGGCGTACTATCAACCTGAAGCAGAGGACGGCATCCGCGCTGATGATGCCAGACTTAAGATCCGTTGGCCGCTGCCGATAAGTTGTATGTCTGAGCGTGATCAGAACTTTATGCCACTGGCGCTAAATTATCCGGGACTAAAATTATGAAATGCCGGCATTGCCAACATGAATTGCGTTTGCCTCTGATAGATCTTGGTGTCATGCCACCGTCAAATGCCTATTTGACCGCGGTATCTTTAGAGCATCCAGAGCCGGCATATCCGCTTAAAGTGTGGGTATGTCAGCACTGCTGGCTGGTTCAAACGGAAGATTTTACCAGGCCAGAGCAGCTGTTTACTGAGGATTATGCTTATTTTTCCTCTACCTCAGCCAGTTGGCTCGAACATGCCCGCCAGTTTGCGCTGAGTAGTATTCAAACGCTTGGTTTAACTCCGCACAGTTTTGTCGTTGAATTAGCCTCCAACGATGGTTATTTGTTGAAAAATTATCTGCAGGCAGGTATCCCCTGTCTTGGCGTTGAGCCTACCGCTGCTGCTGCAGCAGCCGCCCGTTTGCAGGGACTTGAGGTTGTAGAAGTATTTTTTGGAGCTAAGCAGGCAAAGCAGCTTAAACGATCACACGGTCAGGCCGATCTGATAGTTGCCAATAATGTATTGGCGCATGTGCCCGATATTAATGATTTTATCGCCGGGATAGCGATTATTTTGGCACCCGATGGTGTGGTGAGTATCGAGTTTCCGCATGTGCTGAATCTGCTTAATTTGTGTCAGTTCGATACCATTTATCATGAGCATTACTCCTATCTGTCATTGTTTACGGTGCAGCTTATGTTTGGTCAGGCGGGGTTAAGGGTGTTTAATGTCGAGTCATTACCCACACACGGGGGTAGTTTGCGGGTTTGGATATGTCATCAGCAAAGCGCTCGTCCAATCTTGGCATCGGTAAGTCGAGTTTTAACAGCAGAACAGGGGGCAGGTTTGCAACAAGATCGTGCTTACCTTGGCTTTCAGCAACGTGTTGATGACATCGTGACGCAACTGCAGGGCTTTCTCAATCAAGCTATGGCACAGGGTAAACGTATAATGGCGTATGGTGCGGCAGCGAAGGGTAATACGTTGTTAAATTATGCCGGTATTAAGGATACCGACATCACTGTGGTTGCCGATGCAGCAAAGTCAAAACAGGGAAAATTTCTGCCGGGCAGTCATATTCCGATCGTGTCGCCGGCAGACTTGATTGCATTACGACCCGATTATGTCCTGATACTGCCTTGGAATATCAAAACCGAGGTGATATCGCAGTTGCGGCCTCTGCTGCCCGATACGACAGTGTTTGTTACTGCAATTCCGGAGTTAGTGCTGCAATGAAAACGAAAATTGCTTATACCAAACCCTCCATCACTCAGCTGGAAATTGATTACGTGCTGGATGCGGTGACGCATGGGTGGGGCGAGCAGTGTTATAAGTATATCGAGCGCTTTGAAGCGGAGTTTTGCCGATACCTTGGTACTGAGTTTGCTATTGCAACATCCAGCTGTACCGGGGCTTTACATATGGGGTTAGCTGCGCTGGGTATCGGATCGGGTGATGAAGTGATCCTGGCAGACACTAACTGGATTGCAAGTGTTGCACCTGTGACCTATTTGGGCGCCACACCGGTGTTTGTCGATATATTACCGGATAGTTGGTGCATCAACCCGCAAGCGGTTGAACAGGCTGTTACGGCAAAAACCAAAGCGATTATAGCTGTGCATCTGTATGGCAACTTATGTGATATGCCAGCGCTGAAGGCTATCGCTGATAAACACGGCATTGCTTTGGTTGAAGATGCGGCAGAGGCGCTGGGTTCCGAATATCATGGTGAAAAAGCAGGCAGTATGGCCACCTTTGGCGTATTTTCATTTCATGGCACTAAAACCATGACAACGGGTGAGGGCGGTATTTTTGTTACCCGAGATGCAGATTTGTATGAAAAGGTCTTAACACTGAGTAACCACGGTCGCATGCGTGGGCAGACAAAGCAATTCTGGCCTGATGAGCTGGGTTTTAAATATAAAATGTCGAATGTACAGGCTGCCCTGGGGTGTGCCCAGCTAGAACGGATAGAAGAATTGGTGTCAGCGAAACGAGATGTGTTTGCCCGCTATTGTCATCTTCTGACGCAGTTTAGTGACATACAGCTCAATCCGGAACCTGCAGGTGTGATTAATTCAGCCTGGATGCCTACTGCCGTATTTAGCAAAGATACGGGTATTGGGCAGCAGCAGTTACTGGACGCTTTTCGTGAGCAGGACATTGATGCCAGAGTATTTTTCTGGCCACTGAGCAGCCTTAATATGTTTGCTGTCAGCCATAAGGGCAAACAACACACCCCAATTTCTTATGATATCTGCACCAGAGCAATCAATTTGCCGAGCTATGTTGGCATGACTGACGAAGAGATACAGCGAGTGTCAGATGTTGTCGTCAATCTGCTGCAGTGCCGGAGAGTTAGCCGTGGCTGAGCCAATATCTGATTTGATAAGACAGATGTGGTTAATACGCCATACCGAGGTGGCGTTGTTGGATTTATTTTCCCAAGGCAGAGTGCGCGGAACAGTGCATACCTGTCAGGGCCAGGAAGCTTGTGCTGTTGGCGTATTATCGGCCCTGAATAAAGATACGGATATTCTGTTTTCAAATCATCGTGGTCATGGTCATTATTTGGCATACAGTGCAGATGTTAAAGGTTTGGTTGCTGAGGTTTTGGGATTGCCATCTGGCGTTTGTCAGGGAATTGGTGGTAGCCAGCACCTGCAATATAAAAATTTTTATACCAACGGTATTCAGGGCGCAGGCGTTGCAATAACTGTTGGCATGGCGTTGGCAGAACAATACAAAGGCAATAACGTAGTGGCGGTGCCTTTTATTGGCGACGGCACCTTTGGCGAAGGTGCGATCTATGAAGCCTTTAATTTGGCTGCATTGTGGCGAGCACCGGTAATGTTTGTCGTGGAGTTCAACCACTACGCCCAATCGACGTCAAGTTATATGCAACATGCGGGTGACTTGCGTACCAGAGCAAGCAGTTTTGGCATTCCGGTGACGGTAATTGATGGTATGGATGTGTTACAGGTGCGGGCTGCAGCAACGGAGATCGCAGCATCCGTGCGTGCGGGGAAGGGCCCGGCCATGTTGTTTCTGGAAACTTACCGGTTAGGCCCACACAGCAAAGGTGATGATTTCCGTGATAAAGATGAGATTGAACATCATCGCAAGCGTGATCCATTGATTCTGAGCCAGCATCTTATTTCAGCGCAGGATTACGCTGACATCAAACAGCAAACGGCCAGTGAAGTGCAACAGATTATTACGGAATTGCTGGCATGAAAACGACTTACCTGGAATCGTTACAGCAAGCGTTGCATCAGGTCATGGCAGATGATCCCCGTGTGCTTGTGCTGGGCGAGGATATTCTCGACCCCTATGGCGGCGCCTTCAAAGTAACAAAAGGCCTGTCGACGCATTATCCTCAGCGGGTATTAGCGACGCCGATTAGCGAGAGCGCTATTGTCGGCCTGGCAACCGGAATGGCCTTGCGCGGCTTCAGACCAGTTGCCGAAATTATGTTTGGTGACTTTATGGCTTTAGTGGCAGATCAGTTGCTAAACAGTGCCAGTAAATTCGCATTAATGTACCAGGATAAGGTCTCAGTGCCGCTGGTTGTCAGGACACCGATGGGCGGCGGCCGTGGCTATGGCCCGACCCACAGTCAGTGTCTGGAAAAAATGTTTCTGGGCATTCCAGGGTTAAAAGTGGTTTGCCCATCGATATTGCATAACCCAGGGCAATTGTTACGGCAAAGCATTATTAATGACGACGGGCCCGTACTGTTTATCGAATATAAAAATTTGTATTCTCAACCTTTAAGCGTGCCAAAAACCGTAAGGGTCACGACCATAGGCGAACAATTCCCGCTGGTCGTTGCGCAAAACAGTGACGAAAAGCCGGACGTGATCATCCTGTCTTATGGTGGGCTATCTGAATCGCTGTTGCAGTTAATGCCGTATCTGGCAGATGAAGAAATATATGTGCGAGTGATCTTGCCATCTTTGCTAAGTACGACTTTAGACAGCGCAATAGTCACGGATTATATCGCCGGATGCCACAATATACTGGTAACAGATAACAATACACCGGGTTATGGTTGGGTTAGCGAAACGGTGTGCTCTCTTCGCCAGTACGCGTCGCTGCGTAATGCCAATATCTGTACGCTAACCGCGGCGGATACCGTCGTCCCTGCAGCGCAACGTTTGGAAGATGAAGCGTTGGTGACTGCAGCAAAACTAGAACAAACAATCTACAGGATGCTGTCGTGATTAAGCTGATTAAAGCGCCATTTCTGGGCGTTAATGATAAGTCTGCCCGATTGTTGCGTTGGCACATAGAAGCCGGGGCACGCGTCGAATCTGCTGAAGTGCTGTGTCAGCTGGAAACCACTAAGACCTTATTTGAGGTTGAAGCAGATAGCGCCGGTTATTTTTATACGGAAATCGCAGCTGATACCGATGTTGCGGTTGATCAGGTGTTGGCCATCGTTAGTGATACAGAATTAACTGATTATCATACGGCATGGCTGCAAGCTATTACTGAGCCGCAGACCGGGCTCAGCGCCGGTAACACAGCTCGTTATACAAAAAAGGCTGCAATGCTGGCTCAGCGGCATAATGTTGACATCGATGCGTTAGCTAACCGTTTAGGAAAAAAAGTACAGGAGCAGGATGTGTTATCTGTACTGGCCCACCAGACCAGCGAGCCACGCCGTATGGGCTTTTTACCACAGGAGCGCATAGGTATTATCGGTGGGGTGTCCGGTGGCGGGGCCATGATTATTATTGACGCCATTTTACGTCAGCCGCAACAGCAGGCGGTTGCTGTATTTGACCAGAACCCGGCTTTCATCGGGCAGAGCATTTTAGGCGTGCCGGTTGTTGGTGCTGCAGATGATTTACTGGAGCAGTATTTGCATGACGGGATTATAGATAAGGTTGTAATAGGGTTTAACCGCGATTTGGCGCAACGCGCAGAATTGTTTAACCAGTTGCAGGCAAAAGGCATACCTTTTGCCAACGTGATCGACCCCAGTGCCGAACTTCGAAATCACGTTATTTTAGGTGTAGGCAATATCATACTGGCTAATGTCTATATTGGTCCATGCACGGAAATTGGTAATAACAATTTTCTCACTGCAGGCATACACATAGAGCATGGTAATAAAGTTGGCAGTCATTGTGCTTTTGGCCCGGCAGTTGCTACATCTGGCAATGTAGTTGTTGGCAATGGCGTTCGTTTTGCCGCTGGTATTGTGGTTGAACCTGACGTATGTATAGGTGATAACTGTGTTATTTCCTCTGGTGCCGTCATCGTTGGAAATGTAGCCGCTGATAGCGTGGTGAAGATAAATTATTCACAGCAGATTAAAGCAAGATAATAAAAAAGCAGGATAGTGTATGACTGAGCAATTTTCGCTGGTAAACCAAAGTACACAAACGTCGAATGACACGTTGTATAAACAGCAAATGGAACAATTTTTTGCTCAGGCCAGTGGCACTGTTGTTGACAAATTGCAGAATTTTTCCCGTTTTACCTCCAGACAAAGTCTAAGTTTGTTTTTGGCAAAAAACGAGATTTTTCAGCATATATTGCCTATACATGGCAACATCGTTGAGTGTGGTGTTTTTATGGGGGGCGGTTTATTTACCTGGGCACAATTAAGCGCAATTTATGAACCGATAAACCATGGCCGTAAAGTGATTGGCTTCGATTCGTTTGATGGTTTTCCGGCGCTAGGGGAGCAAGATCAGAACACGGGTGCTGAAACAGAACATAAGGTACAGGGGTCTTACCGCTTTGAGCATATGGCTGAGCTGGAAAAAAACATCGGTCTGTTTGATTTAAACCGGCCGCTGGGCCATATCAGCAAGATGGAGTTGGTTAAGGGAGATGCGCTGCAGACCATTCCTCAATATATGGCAGACAATAAACATCTGGTAGTAGCCCTGCTATATCTGGATTTCGATTTGTACGAGCCTACTAAGGCAGCGTTAAAGCACTTTTTACCACGGATGCCCAAAGGGGCTGTTATAGCATTTGATGAATTAAATCAAAAGCAATGGCCCGGAGAGACGCTTGCTGTACTTGAAGAAGTTGGAATTAATAATATTCGTATCCAGCGCGTACCTTATACGCCATCTTTGTCGTATGCCATTTTGTGAGGTGAAGAATGAAAAATGATGCAAACCTGGCGTTCCAGCAAGAGGTTGCGGACAATATTAGTAAGCTGGGTGAAAACGCTCATCTTAAGCAATTGGCAAATCAATTTATCGTTGATTCCGCGCCCTGTAAATACAGCTACAACTTCAATTGGTTAGGCAGACCAATTATTCAGGTGCCGCAGGATATGATTGCACTGCAAGAGCTGGTTTGGCGGGTAAAACCGGATCTGATAATTGAAACCGGCATAGCGCATGGTGGTTCGCTTATCCTTAGTGCTTCTTTACTGGCGTTACTGGATTATGCTGATGCTGTGAGCAATGGCGAAGCCTTGGATCCGCTGCAGTCAAAACGAAAAGTTATCGGTATCGATATCGACATTCGCGTACACAATCGCCAGGCTATTGAAGCCCACCCGATGTCACACATGATTCAGATGTTTCAAGGCTCCAGTATTGATCCGGCTTTAGTAGATCAGGTTAAACAGGCGGCAGCCGGTTATCAGCGCGTGCTGGTGTGCCTTGACTCTAATCATACACATGAACATGTGCTTGCCGAACTGGCTGCATATAGTCCATTAGTCAGTAGTGGCAGCTACTGTATTGTGTACGATACCGTGGTGGAAGATATGCCGGCTGACATGTTTCCTGACCGTCCATGGGGGCCGGGTTATAATCCGAAAACGGCGGTGCATGCGTTTTTGAAACAGCATCCGGAATTTGTTATCGATAAAACTATTGAGTCGAAGCTGCTAATCACTGTTGCTCCCGATGGTTTTTTACGCCGGGTCTAGAAGGTACGTGCTGACAGGCAAATACTAGCTGTTACACCGTCAGCACGTTAACCAGGTTTTTATTCATCCGTCGCTTAAAGTGTCAGAAAGAAAACGCCATAACGTTGCCTGCCGCACTCGCTATAGTAAATTTTGTATTCAGGCACCCAAGCGTTGATTAACCGTACGGAATCACTATCCGGATAATCCAGCAAAATCAATTTTGGCTTGTACTCGATAATAGTTTGTCTTGCCCCTTTTATCACTTCGGTCGCAATGCCAATCCTGCCACTTTCAATTAAGGTTGGTATAAAACCCGTTTCTGCTACATAGTCATCAACAGCATAGGTGAAAATAGCCATATCGATATCGCCAGGTTTAACGGTTTTATCCGCCGTCAGCTCAAGCACATTACCTCCGCCGGTATGCCCCTCGCTGGCAAAGGCCACCATTCCGGTACTTGACCAGGCTCCGGCACAAACGGGGCGAACCTGCTTGTGCAGCCCCCAACTTACCAGGTTGCTGCACAATTCAGCGTAAGTGTAGGGGTTAGCCTCTAACGTATGTGCGGTAAAGTCGCCTGCGCTGGTTTTGGCAAAAAATTTAAACGGGTTTCCGAGATAAGGCCCGATACAAAGAATTTTTTCTCCAGGCATTGCATGAACTACCGGGTGGGTGTATTGCTCACCAGCTTCTACAGAAAAGCCGTCAAAATAAAAATTTTGTTGAAGCATATCAAACTGTTGCTGCATAACTCGTTTAGAGATATCGTCAGCAAGCAATGCGATGTTAGCGTGATCGGATCTGGCATCTTTTGCCTGGTACAAGGCAAGTTTTGCTCTAAAACGCGCTAAGGCTTCAATAAGTAACAGATTATGTGAACTTGCAAGTACCAATATATCAAGGTCGTGTATTGATATTCCGGCCAGCGTCGCTTCCAGTGCTAAAGTATCACTACTATTGTTATGCACTAGTGTCATTAACACATTTGCTTGCTGTTGCTCCAGCTCGCTAGTGCAGGCTACCACCAGTTCCGGCGTGCCAACAATGACAATGTTTAGTTTGTTACATTGCTCAAGGTTTACATAAGGAATGGGACTAATAGGGAGTTGCTGCAGCTTTGCGATAAATTGTTGTGATTCCATCAATGCCTCTGCACTTGCGCATGTTAAAGGGTCAGCAAAAATGCTGCGGCTTTTCGTCTGCCAGCCTCGTGGTAATAAACCTGGTATTCAGGTACCCATTGTTTCACCAGACCTAACCAATCGGCCCAGGGCGAGTCTACTAGCAATAGTTTTGGTTTAGTTGACTTTATCGTGTGCTCGGCACCACGAATAATGTGGCTGGCTATACCAGGCCGACCACATTCGATTAACGTTGGGTGGAATCGTTGCGTGGCAAGATAGTCATCTAACCGGTATGCTTGATGGACCGCACCAATCTCGTCGGCAGGACACTGCTGAACAGAAACTATCTGAGGTACATATACGATGCCACTATGGCCATCGTGTTTAGTAGTGTGAAGACCAGAGGCTGACCATGCAGCGGCACAAACCGGGGTGATGCCATCCTGGATACGCCATAAAGCAATGTTCCTGCAAAGGTTAGCAAATTGATGGTTGCGCTCTTCAAAAACATGAATTTGGCATGCACTGTTTGCCTGTTGTTTAAAGAATTTCAATGGACCACCCAGATGAGGGTTGATTGAGATAATCTGTTCGTCAGGGGCAATGTGCAGTTTAGGATGGCGATAGATGCTCTGTGTACCGCTTGCAAGCGAAAAGTAGTTTACATAACTTTTTGTCTGCAGCAGTTGGCAATGCATATCGTATTGGGATTGTGAATCACCGTCGGCAAATAATACCCGGTTGATGCGTTGCAGCGCGTCGTTATTATTGTTCTCCAACCCTGTTCTCCTTCGATGCGTGTACTGGTAGCTGCGCTTAATTCCGCTCTGCTCAAGCTCGTCTTTGCCGGTTATGGCTGCCTGAGGATCTGCCTAGCGTGCGAGCTATAGATAGTTAAGTCTGTAGTGGTATCGACCTCCAGCCAGCCGCCATTATGCAAAGCAGCGTTGACTTCTATGTCGCAGTTAATAAGATGCTGAATAAAATCAGTCATATACATTTTCCGCTGTTGTGATTCAGGTAATTGATCATACAAACTAAGGACCTGCTGATGGCTGGCGGCCCGGAATTTAATCAGGCCGATATACTGGGCCTGTACCTGGTTCAAATCGGTAATTTTTTGCCCCAGGTTAACGACTTTATGGCTTCCAGGTGCCATTTTAAAGGTTTCTGCGTCAGCCAGTACATCTTCCATTCTGAGTTGCCACAGCGATTGCCATTGCCTGTCGGCAGCGATGACCACCGGGCCGGTTTGTTGTAACACTGCTGACAATACCGCATCGTTGTAGGCAATATCGCCATAACAAACCAGCAAGTCTGTTTTACTATCAAACAGTTGTCTGGCTTTAAACAGGGACCACACCATATTGGTGTTAGCATAATCCGGGTTGTGTATGGTCGATAGACGGTAAGGTGCAAAACATGCTGCCAGATAGCCGGTTAACAGGCTGATATCGCGGATCCCTGCATGACGTAAAACCGATAATTGATAATCCAGCAGCGGCTTATTGTTTAGCGGTACCAGCGCTTTAGGCTTGTCGTTAGTGTGCGGGCGCAACCGGGTGCCCATACCGGCGGCGAGAATAAGCGCTCTCATTTTTGACTGAATCCTTTAATTAACTGTAGATCGCGCGGATCAAAAGCGGACATTCGCTCTGGATGCCACATAATACCAAATAGCGGAAGCGTGTCATGGCGACAGGCTTTAACCACGCCATCGGCAGCTTTTGCAGTGACGATAAGCGGAGCAGGACAGTTATAGCTGCCCCATTGATGATAACTGTTAACCTGGCGAATCTCAGAGCCGGCAGAGATGGTAATCTGTTGGCTGACATGGCCTGTCACCGGAATGAGTGTCTGGCCAAAATAGTGTTGTATAAACTGCATACCACGGCACACGCCAAGTACAGGCATGTGTTGTTTCATTGCCAACGTAAGTAAAGCTTGTTCTGTCTCGTCGCGTTCAGGAGCATCGCCGCCCAGACTGGTAAGTGTATTGCCACCACTGAATATCAGCCCCTGAACCGGTATCGCTTTTAACAATGACAGGGCGGCAGCGGCATTATTTGGCAAACGTAGCAGCTCAACATTTGCCGCATCCGCCAGCAACTGCCATCTTTGGTCCAGTGCATCGCGCCGTTCGTGATACACAGGATGAATATCGACTCGTTGCGTTATTCCAAGCCTGATCATTGGCCGGGCTCTACTTTTTTACTTGCGCAATCAATGGTTAACCACTTGGCCGTACGCCATTTATTATAAAGTAGTTCGCCTGCTCCTATGATTGCCGGAATGCCAAGCTCCTGCGCTCTGATCGCCATATGCGAATTGCAGCCGCCGTACTGCGTTACCAGGCCGGCAATGCCATGCGAAAACAACCAGTCGTAGCCGGGATCAGCGGCTTCAATAAAGACGATTTTGCCTGCCAGATTGCCGCTTTGGTTGGCGCTGGTGCAGGCTGCAGACACCCGTTTTGTGGTAATAAAATTGGGCTCATCAGCCAGCAAAGCAAAATACCGGGCTTGATGGGTGCTGCTGATCAGGGCCGGTAGCTTGATACTTTGACACAAGCGGTAGTAGTTTTGCCCAAGCGCAATTGAGCTTTGCAACGTTGCTGCGGCGCTATGTGTCGTCGAGTGCAGGCGCAAGATATCTTTGATATCGGCAAATGCCAGTTGCTCACGGCTAAAGCCAACTTGCTGGCCTAATTGCTCGATCAGAACCAGGGCATCACTTAAACTACGAGTAAATACAAACTTGCTATACTCACGCGCTTCGATGGCTTGCTTAATGAAGTTAAACAAGGCAACAGCATCGAGATCCATCTTAGCATCGGCCAGCACCTGATTAATCGCGTTCAGTTGTTGCAGCGACAAGCTAAAGCCCGCTGACGCTCCGCTATCAGCTTTACTATCGTCAGCGATGGCAAAATATTTCTCAGGTTGCTCATCATAGCGATATGACGTGATTTCGTAAGTGCCGGGTCGTAAATGGCCATATTGCGCGAAAAACTCCGACGCCGGCAGGTGCTGTTTGTCATGTACCAGCGACGAGCTAACGGTACGCACATCCCGTAAGAATGCCTGATAGTTATCGTCCGTTAACAGCCGCTTGTATTTCAGCGATGCTAAAAGTTGCATAGCAATAAAGCCTGCCCGGGCTAAGCCGGCAAATGGAAGGGTACCGTAGCGTTTGCAATCCTGAATTAGCCAGTAAATTTTATCCAGTTTATTCAAATCTGAGGCTATTAATTGCTTTTGCCGATGCTCAAGTTGGGTAATGCTGGCAATGTCCTTAGCAAAAACGCCTTGGTTGTCGGCAATGATATTTTTTGTCAGGTCGATTAGGGCTGAACGGATTTGTTGGCATTCCTTGTTACTGAAATTATGTGCGGCAAGTTCCGTAAGTTTGTCATCTAAGTCAAATGCGAAGCACGACGCAACGATAGCGAACTCAACCTTGTCGTGCAATTGTGGTGCTTGCTTTAATTTATTCAGATAGAAGTTAACCAGTTTTTCCGCTAAAGCGGTGTCAAGGCTGGCCGGAATAAACGAATTAAAACTTACCCGAATATCAATATAGGGTGTACCACCAAGCACAATTAATAAAGCATGGTCGCGAACATCCCGGTAGCCATAATTACAGCGTTGTGTGGCCCATATAGCATCAGTAATAAGCTCTTTATACAAGGACAGTGCTAAAGGCCTTGGCTTCATGCCAATGATTTCTGCAGGATTCCAATCCGGCATCACGCCAAAACAGGTTTGCTCGCCCAGCAGATAGGGATGGCGCTGAGTTAAACGATGCAACTTTTTGTCAATACAATGCAATTCTGTTTGGTACTGTGTCGCTTCAAAATCAAGTGTATTGTTGATAATCAGTGGGCGTAATTGCAGTAATATCAGCTGGTTGCTGCGAAAGACAAATTCCAGATCTAATGCTTGCGCCGGGTATAGCAATGCCAGTTCCTGCAGTAAGTCAACCAGCTGAGCCAGCCATAGTTGTTCAGGTTTGCTATCGTGGCGAATATACCAGGTTTGTGTTTGGGCATCGACGCCAGCGGTCACGGTTTGCGTATCGCCTGTTAAATCGGTGCTGATAACATAATAAGGTGCGCCGGTGCTGGCATCATGGCTAAAGGCAACGCCGGCATAGTCGGCGTCAGATATCATGGGCTGAATAAAAACCTGATCATCAGCTTGTGCGCCATCATAGGAGTTAAATACCTGTGCAATAGCTTGCTGTAACGCTATGGCTTCTGTTGCAACGTTTAGTACAGAGCTGTACTTACCGGCGTTACTTTGCGTGGTTGTATCTTCATTTTTCGCACTGGAACGTACCGCTACCGGCTGTTGGAACTGAGTTAAAATATCAGTAATCAGCTGTTCAGAATCATGCTGCCATTGTGTGAATGTAAACGTAATCTGCGGCAATATACTGGCATGCTTTAGCCGGCCGGCCAGGCTGGCCAGAGTGTCGGCTTTAGTTAAACTGACATAATTTGCCACGGTCATTCGGGGCGCTCCTGGTTTGCGGTGCCTGTAAAGCGTTGATGAAACTGTGTGTATATGGTCTGCGCAATCTGTGCTATGTCGCTCTTATCGCCATTGTTGTCGATAATTAAATCAGGGTTGTCAGGCTCTTCATATGTTAAATCCAGCCCGGCCATATTGTGGTTACTACCTGACTGATGTTGACGATATAACGCTTTCGGATCACGCTGCTGCCTTACATGCTGCGACACGCGTAAATACACTTCAAAATAGCCCGCAATATGCTGGCGGTTCCAGTGGCGGACTTCATGAAACATACTGATAGTAGGAACAATAACTAAATGGCCCTGGCCTGATAACATTGCAGCCAGCCTGGCATAAATGTATGAACCACGGCGTCGGCTGTCGGTATCAAATCCCCAGTTGGGGTCATTGATTGCTGCGCGCACGGCATCCCCATCCAGTAAGATTGGATTAATTGACGCCGCACGATAAAGCTTTACCAACTGCTGCGCTATAGTACTTTTACCGGCACCTGACAGACCTGTCAGCCAAATGACATGACCCGTTGGCGTGTTAGGCATAATGAAATACTCCTGTTTCATTACTGGCGTTATAGCTGGCAGCAACACGTTGTATCGCCATTGCTCTGAGAACCGGGTGCATTACATAGCAAGGCCGGTCCGACGGCGGTGTACTTAGCTTTGCTACCTTACTAACATCTGATATATCCGGCCAATGTTGCCACAATGGCTTGAGGGTTTCGGCACGAATATAGGGGTCGACGATATAATCAATAAAATCGGAAGACAGTAACGCAGGTGGTATATTGATGTGAAAATGCCGGCACAGTATGCTTGGGCCAGCATCGAGTTCTGCTTCGAGAAAAAATGCGCTTGCAGCAAGCGTTAAATCATGAAGCAAAGAGTAGTAAAAACAAGTACTTCCCCTTACTTCAGGCATTTGCCCAGGATGCACATGCAAAAACTTCAAACCCGTCGCTAATACTTTGGGCTGCACTATACCACCACCGCTGAATAACCAGTGGCGGCAGCCTTGCCTGAGCAGTAATTTGGTTAATTCTGCATCATTGATACTCTGCGCGCTGCTAACATATAGCGGAACATTATATTGCTGACAAAACGCTTCGATATCTGCATCAGGCTGATAAAACCGCTGCACTAGAGGATGTGAGGATGCTGCCTGAATGCCACGCTCTGCCAGCGGGTTTTGCATTAAGACAATACAGGCTGGCGGCATGGTTAGCTGTTGCATAATATCCAGATAAGCGCTGGCACGGCAGCCAGGAAAAAAGATAAAGCCCGGGCGTTCAAGCATGGTGTAAGTTACTCAGCAGCTGCAATTGCTGCTTTATTAGTCGATGAATACGTTGTGCTAATATTGCCGTTGGTGATACTGACGGTAATAAATAGCAAATCTTGTCAGTCATTTTGATCGTACTGTTAAGGGAGTTGAGGTCGCGCTGCTGCTCATATTCTTGTTGTAGTGCTATGGCAGCAATTGTCATAACGTTTAGTTGTTGTTCTAGTGCAAGGTTATGCAATTCTGGTAATGTTTTGGCGGCAATATCACCGGTAATAGCAAAGCGCTTTTCTATTTTTCTCAGTACGCTGGAAAAAGGCCTAATGTTTTGCAACACGGTTAACTGTTCCTGTTCCTGCTCCGCAACACCTAATTCTGCCGCAATGTCAGCTTGCAAGCCTGATAATGACATTTGTCGCTTGGTGATAAAATGTTGCCAGGTCGTTTCGGGATCAACCTGCGGGATCTGATGTTCATGTTTATTGCCACTACCATTTAATGCCGCGGATGTCATGTTTTTACCTCTATGCTTGCGGTTTAAGCAGTGCTACCGGCATCGACAGTTATCGTCGTTCCGGTAACTGCACTTGCTTGCTCGCTCAGTAAATACAGCACAGCGCCGGCGGCATCATCCGGCGTTGCCAGCCGGCCCAGCGGGCTGCGCCTTTTAATACTTTCCAGTTTTTCGCCTTGTAAACTATTGGTCATGTCAGTCTGCATATAACCCGGCGCCACGCAGTTTACCGTGATGCCGGCTTTACCCACTTCGCGCGCCAGGGATTTACTAAACCCCTCCAGCGCGGCTTTGCTGGCGGCGTATACGCTTAAGCCGTTAAAACCGGTGCGGGCGATAATCGACGAAATATTGACGATACGGCCACTTTGGTTCAGTAACATGGGCCTGAGCAAATATTTACAAAGCAAAATCGGTGCCTGAATGTTCAGGTTAAGCAGGGTATTAATTTCACTGTTGTGCATGGTGGCCAGCACACCATCATAACCGACGGCAGCATTGTTAATCAGCGCATAAGGTCGGCCGTGCTGTTTAACCAGCTCAGTGCAAAGCGGCGCGATAGCCTCAAGATCTGACAGATCCGCCGCGACAAAGCTAAGCGCGGTAGCATGCCGGGCCGCTAGCGCGCTAAGTTCCGGGCTCTGGGTTCTGGCCAGTGCCACTACTTGATATCCTGCGCTAAGTAGCTGCCGGCAAATGGCTAAGCCCAAACCGCGGCTGGCGCCGGTGACGACGACTAATTTAGTCATGCTGTATTTTATCCTTTAGCTGTCGGCTAAGTTTGCCACTGGCATTAGTCGCCATGTTGTCGACAAAGTTTAGCTGTGTTGGCACCTGATAGCGTGCTAAAGATGCCATACAATGCTGAATAAGCTGCAGTTTTAGTGTTTTATTATCGCAGCCTTGTGTTAATTGCACATCGGCTACCACCAGTTGGCCTAACAGGCTGCTGCTTTTGCCATAGACCCGCGCCTGCACAACACAAGGGTGTTGCAGCAATACCTGCTCAACCTGTTCCGGCACCACCTTATTGCCACCGACATTAATCAGCCCGCTGGCCCGGCCAAGAAAATACACCCGCTCTGCCGTGACGCCAACTAAGTCTTCGGTGTCGAGAAAGCCATTATTATCCAGCCTGGCGGCCAGTTTGCTGTCGGGCTGTTGCGGTGGTTTTAGCCACAAATGCTGTTGGCTATCTATTTTAAATGCCAGCTCACTATGACCTTGTGTTAACCAGCTGGCGGGAAAGCCGGCCTTTTTATCGGCGACCGCAAAGCCAACGCCTGCCTCAGTAGAGGCGTAAATATGTAGTAGCCTGGCATGTGGAAACAGCTTTGATAAGGTATCGAGAATTGACTGGTCCGCAATTTCACCGCCCAGGGTAATTTGCTTCAGCGCCAGACTTTGGATGTCCCCGGCCATTAATAACTGGCGCCACAATGACGGGGTGGCTGACACCGCATTAACCTTGGCCTGCTGTATTTTAGCCAGGCGCTCAGCCGCATCGCCATTGCTACAGTCTGCCAGTGCGGCACCGGACAGCAGGCTTTGCAGCACAACCTGTAGCCCGGCAAAGCGAGTGGGCTGGTAGCATAGCGCCCAGCGCAGGGTTTTGCTGTCAGCGTTGATTTTCACTGCCCGAGTTAAGCTATTAACACTATGGCTTATCCATTTGGGTGTGCCGGTGGTGCCAGATGTGGCCATAAACCACTGGGTATCGCTGTCTGCCGGGGTTGACGGGTGGTTTTCTGGCCGCGATGGTGGGGTAACAGCGGGGCCAGAAAACACCCAGGTATTGTCAGGCAGCAGTGCCGGGTCTGGTAATAAATACAGCTTCGCACACCAGCCATCAAATGCCAGGAGCTGAGCGCAAAAGCTTGATAAATCAGTATAAACCAGGGCGATTGCCTGATGTTGCAGTGCCGGATTCTTAAGACGAAGTTGCCGGGCATTGGCAACTAACTGGCTGAAGCTGCTTCCTGAGCCAGCTATTATCGCTGTGGTTTGATAATTAGCCTGCTCCAGGCGTTGCAGCAATGTCATACCGTCAGTTACCCCTTCAGGGCTTGCTGATAAATGCCGACAAACTCACCAAAGGTGCGTGGATACACGGCAATTTGCATCTGACTGAACGGATCTATGCCCAGATCTTCCTCCAGTTGGGCAACCAGCATGGCAAAACCCAAAGAGTCCAGCCCGCTTTGTAACAACACGGTATCGTTATTGATATCGGCAATCAGCTGACAATTGGCGAGCAAAGCGACTTGGCTAAGGCTGTCTTTAATCTGTTGTTCTATGTTCATGGTTAAACCCGGTGTTAGTAAAAATGGATCTGTTGCGCCGCGGCGGCAATTTGCTTGGGTAACTGAGCCAAAATGGCTGTGCGGTTGTGCCGCCACTGCTCAAGCGCATAAGAAAATACTTTAACATTATAATGTTGACCATCACGCAGGCTGCCGGTCTTATCTGGTAGTGGCTGATAACCAAACAACTGATGCATTTTAACCACGCTGTGGTTAAAGGATAACACTTCGGCGTGCAGGGCAGGGCAGTCAGTGTGACTGGCGGCGTAATCCAGGGCAGCAATTTCCAGTAATAAGCCAGAGCCGGGCCAAACGTTGGTTTCACCCAAATAACAGCCCCATTCCAGCTTGCCGTCGGTATGCCAGGTGAAGTTCAGTACGCCGATAGGGCGTTGATCCTGCAAAAACACAAAAACTTTGCGTTGTTTATCGTTCTGTAGCGCTGCAAACCAGGCCTGGTGTTGCTGCCAGCTAATCGGGCTATCATTGTGCATATTACGCCGAATGTCTGGCAGGTTGCGCCACTGCCACACCAGCGCCAGCCAGTCGGCTGTGAGCGGCTTAAATTCAGACAGTGGATAGCGTTTCGCTGCTGACATAGGGTTAAATAAAGTCCCAGCTCATTGGCGTGCCTTTGTTAGCCGCCTTTTTAATCGGTTTACCGAGCAACATTGGCAGATATTTAGGCTCCAGGCCAAAACCGGGGCGCACCGAGCGCAGATTGTCCACAGTAAACACCTCTCCGGCGTGCATGTCTTGCGCAATATACAGTGAGCGGCGGTACTTACGTGATGCCTGTTCTTTTTCGGTGCCGCCATAGGTCACTTTGCCAAGCGCAACCGCTGCGCGCTTGCACTCGGTAATCAGGGCTGAAAACTCAGCCGGCTCTAGTGAAAACTCGGCGTCAACACCGCCTTCGCTTCTGTCCAGCACAAAGTGCTTTTCAATCACTGTAGCGCCCAGCACAACACTGGCCACCGCGACACCTATGCCGGCAGTATGGTCAGATAACCCCACCTGACAGCCAAACAGTGCCGCAAGGTGGGGTATGGTCGCCAGGTTGGCGTCTATCGGATCGGCAGGATAATGCGAAGTGCATTTGAGTAAAATAAGCTTGGTGCAGCCATGTTGTCGCAGCACTTCAACCGACTCTGCCAGTTCGCTCTGTGTTGCCATGCCGGTTGACATGATGACCGGCTTGCCGGTTTTAGCCACCGCAGCCAGTAAGCCATGGTCGCTATTTTCAAATGAGGCAATTTTATAGCAGGGCACCTGTAAGCTTTCCAGAAAATCGACCGCCGCCTGATCAAAGGGCGTGCTAAACGCCAGCATGCCATGTGCTGCAGCGCGGTCGAATATTGCCTGGTGCCAACCCCAGGGCGTCATGGCTTTTTGATATAACTGATACAGCGACTGGCCTTGCCAGAGATTACCGGCGTCCTGAATAACAAAATCGCCGCTATTGATATCCAGCGTCATGCTATCTGCAGTGTAGGTTTGTATTTTGATGGCATCAGCGCCACAAGCGGCAGCAGCATCGACCATCGCCAAGGCTTTCTCCAGCGATTGGTCATGGTTGCCTGATAGCTCAGCGATGATAAAAGGCTGTTCGCCTGGGCCTACTGCCCGTTTGCCCAATTTCATGGTTAGCATGTACCCTCTGCAAGTGCCATTATTTGCTCTATCACTAAAGGCGTACCGGCATTAGCCGGTACCAGGTTTTTCGCCAGCTGGCCAATTTCGTCCAGCAGTGCTGGCTGGGACAGGTAATAGCATAGTTGCTCTGCAAAGAACTCTGCTGACATTTCAGCAGCCTGACCCAACCAGACACAGGCACCAAGCTCGTCCAGATACGCCGTTGTCGCCTGCTGATTTTCGGCAACGGTCACTACTAAGCCCGGCAGACCACAAATACACCTCTCCCAATGGGTGGCACCGCCTGCACCAAGCATGAGTCTGGCTTGGTACATCAGGCTGGCCATGTAATTACATTGCACATGTAATTGCACATTAGGCAGGCGCGCCACTTGCTGCTGTAGCATAGCGCGCCACGGGTTATTTGCGCCTATCACTATATCGGCCGTAACCTGCTCTGGCTTTAGCTGTGCAATGGCATTAACGGCCAGTGTGGTTAAATTTTGCTCATCACTACCGCCAAAGCTAACCAAAATATGCTTTGGCTGGCCATTGCTATTGCTTGGGCGCTGGTAAAATTCATCGCGCAGCAGCGCATAACGCGGGCCTAATAGTTGTATGCAGTGCGCCGGCACTAAGTGCTGATAGCGTTCGTTACCATTTGGCAGCAGGTTTTGATCCAGTAAGATGTCACAGTCATGCTGTCGGTTGGCTAAATCGTCTATCACCAATATGTTATCGCAGCGTTCGCGCATCCGTTGGCAATAGGCTTGCCCCAACTGATAATGATCCAGCACTAACAACTGATAAGACGTGGTGAGATTGTTCAGGCACTGGCGGGCGTCATCAACTTCGTTGTCGATAGGAGCGGGCAGCACAATCACATTAACGCCTTGGCTACTGAGCCAGGCGATTAAATGGCCTTGATGTGGCCGGCAGATAAAATCACAAACTGCCCCCTGCTGCTTAAGTGCTTTGGCCAGTGTCAGACAGCGCATTATATGGCCGCTACCCACAGACACCGAGGCATCGGCACGTAGCAGCACCTTCATGTCAGGCATTTTCCTGTTGCAGCATGTTGTATAGCAGTTCTGCCCGCTGCCAGTCTCCGGGGGTGTCAATATCCTGTACCAGGTGATCAGGCAGTACCAGCATGCGCGAGTTGGCGCCAAAAATGCTTTTGCTGTTATCCAGCCAACTGTTGGCTTTAGCCCAATACAGTTGACCGGCATCATGATAGGCTGGCGTTAAATCCTGCGAGCGTTTACCTATGCTGGCCGGATCAAACGGCGCCACGCCGCCGCTGTCTGTCATTACCAGGGCGCGCTGAATCGGAAAGGAAAAGCGCGCCGCGGTAAACACATAATCTGCACCACTTTGCTCAAGTTGCTGCAGGCTGTCGCGGATCACGTTGGCGGTTAATAAGGGCGTGGTGGCGTACAGACAGGCGCAGTAATTAAGCGGCCAGCCAAGCGCTTGCAGCTGTGTAATGGCATCGCGAACAACGGCGCTGGTGCCGGTGTAATCATCGGCCAGTGTGCTGCTGCGGATAAAAGGCACTTCCGCACCGTATTGACGGGCGATAGCGGCAATTTCATCATCGTCCGTCGACACCACCACTTTGTCTATCACGCCGCTGTTAAGGGCTGCATCTATCGGGTAGGCCAGCATGGGCTTGCCGCAAAAATCTTTGATGTTTTTACGTGGAATACGTTTACTGCCGCCGCGGGCCGGGATAATAGCAATGTTCATTGCAGCAGCTCTGCCAGGGTATCGGCAACATATTGCTGCTGCTCGCCGGTCAGCTCAGGGTACATCGGCAGGCTGATAATGCGCTCGTAAAAATCTTCTGCCACCGGCAAGTCGCCCCAGTCAAAGCCCAGCTGCTGGTAATACGGCTGGGTATGAATAGGAATATAATGCACATTCACGCCGATACCAGCGTCGCGCAGGCCGTTAAATACGGCCTGGCGTTTACTTTTGTCATCAAGCCGGACAATAAACAAATGCCAGGCGCTGATATTAATGTCATCCAGTTGTGGCAGGCTTAGCGGTAAGTCGGCCAGCAGGCGGTGATAATTGGCCGCCAGCAGCTGGCGTTTTTGGATAATGGGCAGTAAACGCCGGCTTTGGCTTAGGCCGAGCGCCGCCTGCAGGTCGGTCATCCGGTAATTAAAGCCCAGCAGTAACTGCTGATAATACCAGGCACCGTGGCTGGGCTCGGTCATCTGGCTCTCATCCCGGCTGATGCCGTGGCTGCGCAGCAGACGCATTTTATCGGCCAACCCGGCGTTATTGGTCAGTGCCATACCGCCTTCGGCGGTGGTGATAATTTTTACCGGGTGAAAGCTAAAAACGGTGATATCGCTATAACGGCAGCTGCCGACCGGCTCATCCTGATAACTGGCGCCCACCGCATGTGAGGCATCTTCAATAATGGCAAAACCAAACTCTTTCGCCAAATAATGAATTTGCTGCATATCGCAGCTGCTACCGGCCAAATGTACCGGTATCACCAGTTGCGGCAGGCTGTCGCTGCTGCGCGCCGCTTCCAGCTTTTGCCTAAGCTTATCCACCGCCATATTGCCGCTGTCTGGCTCAACGTCGACAAAGTCGACATCGGCACCACAATAACGGGCACAGTTGGCCGAGGCGACAAAGCTGATAGGCGAGGTCCAGACCCGGCTGCCGGGGCCAATGCCCAGCGCTAAACAGGCAATATGCAGCGCTGAAGTGGCACTATTTACCGCCACAGCATGTTTGGCTGAGGTAAGCTCGGCCAGGCGCTGTTCAAAGGCCGGCACTGCCGGGCCCTGGGTTAAAAAGTCGCTTTGCAGCACTTCGGTTACTGCATCTATATCGGCTTGGGTAATATGTTGGCGGCCGTAGGGGATCACAGCATGGCTTCCTGATTAAACTGTTGCATTTGTGCCACGGTTAAAAAATCCGGGTTAGTGTCAGACACATATTCAAAACCCGGCGCCACCAGCTTACCGCGCTCGTTCAGTGCATTGGTCGAAAAGTCGTTGCTGCGGTTAAAAAACTTAATTGCCGGCGCGATAACAAAATGGTCATTGAACTCGTAGGTGTGATAAGACATATCGCCCGGGCACATCATCTCATGCAGCTTTTCGCCGGGGCGGATGCCGATAATTTTTTGCGGTAAATGTGGCGCCATCGCGGTCGCTAAATCAACGATGCGGATAGACGGGATTTTCGGCACAAAAATTTCACCGCCCAACATCCGCTCAAAGTTCTTCAAGACAAAATCGACGCCTTGCTGCAAGCTAATCCAAAACCGGGTCATATCGGCGTGGGTAATAGGAATATGGTCGCTGCCGCTGTCGATTAATTGCTGAAAGAATGGCACCACTGAGCCGCGTGAACCCACCACATTACCATAGCGCACCACGGAAAAACGCGGCCGGCTGCCGCCTACCATATTGTTGGCGGCAATAAACAACTTGTCTGATGCCAGCTTAGTGGCGCCGTACAGGTTTACCGGGTTAGCGGCTTTATCAGTCGATAAGGCAATCACCTTTTCGACACCGGTTTCAATGGCAGCAGTGATCACATTTTCAGCGCCATTAATGTTGGTGCGGATACATTCGGTAGGGTTATATTCCGCCGCCGGCACCTGTTTCAGAGCAGCGGCATGGATCACATAATCGACACCATGCATGGCGCGAATTAAGCGGTGCTCGTCACGCACATCGCCAATAAAGTAGCGCATGCAGCTTTGATGGTATTTCTGCTGCATTTCGTACTGTTTTAGCTCATCGCGCGAATAAATAATAATTTTCTTCGGCTTATAACGCGCCAGTAATGTTTGGGTGTATTTATGGCCAAAAGAGCCGGTGCCGCCGGTAATTAAAATCGTTTTGCCATCAAACATAAGTTGCCCTCAACAAGCACTTAATCTGCGAAATAAGGTTTGCCTGACCTTAGCATAAAGCATGCCGAAACAGCTAACACATTCAGTTTAAACACTTTAATACTAAACCAGTTTAGCTGTAATGGCGCAATTTTATTTGCTGGCTGCCAGCGGCGTTATTGGCTAAACTATAACCAGTTTTTGCAGCGAAGTGGTGGTGTTATGAAACTAAATGCTCCGGGTAGTCTGAACGGTTTAAATCAGGCGCAGTTACAGCAAGAGAATTTACTGAAAAAGCTGGCAACCGCCCGCCGGATCAATAACGCCGCTGACGATGCCGCCGGTTTGCAAATTGCCAATCAGCTGTCTAGCAGTATCAACGGCAAAGCGCAGGGTGAGCGTAACGTTTATGACGGTATATCACTGGCGCGGGTGTACGAGCAAAGCTTGCAGGGCATTAACGATAATTTAGGCGAGTTAAGCCGTTTAGCCGTGGCGGCCGGTAATGGCATTTACGGTACACAAGAACGTGCTGCGTTGCAGGCAGAAGCCGATTCATACCTGGCGAATACTCAGCAAATTATTGATAACTCAGAGTTTGCCGGTAAAAAACTGTTTGGTGCCGATGCCTCCGTGGCTTTTGGCACCGGCTCAGGCAGTGTGAACCTGACCACAACCGACGTTGCTGCTGGCTTACAAAGCACTAATGCACTGAATATTGATTTAACCAGCAGCGCCGGTGCCGCGGCCGCGCTGGATAGCCTGGCACAGGCGCGGGATTATATCGGTGAATTACAAACTCAGGCCGGCGCTGAAGCCAACCGCTTTGCCAGTACTGCCAGCAATTTAAACAACCAGCAAATTGCCGAATCGGCGGCACGCAGCCGGATTGAAGATCTGGATTTTGCCCGTGCGACCAGCGATAAAGCTGCCGCTGATGTGCTGGCGAACAGTTCGGTTAGTGTGGCGCTGCAGGCCAGATTGTCGCAGCAACAGGCACTGAACCTGCTAAGTTAATGCCTGGCTGAGTTACTCCGCTAATTCGTATGTCAGATTAAAACGCTATTTTTTTGACACAGTGTCAAAAAAATAGCGTATCAGCTTGCAAGCTGACCGATGCGCAGTACAATGCAGCTAAAGCCTGATAAAAGCAAAAGCAGCGGCATGTCAAATACCCCTTCAATCTATATTGTGGATGAACAAAGCGGACGTAGTAGCCGGTTAAGTACGGTGCTCAGCTTTCTTAACGAGCCTCATCAACAACTTAGCCTGCAAGAGCTACAGCAGCGTTTAACGGCAGAGCCCTCTGCTGTGGTGTTGTTAGGGGCCTTATCTGAGCCGGTACAGGCCGGTTTACTGAAGCGTTACCCGGCTACGGCCTTTCTGTTGTTAGGCGAAACTCAGCAGCCGTTACTGCAATATGCCAATGCAGTGGGTTTACTGACCGAACCTTTTGCCTACGCCAGCCTGACCCAGCTGCTGCGCGATGCCCAGCAATATCATCGTTTATTACCACTGCAGCGCGAGCAAAACAGCACGCTAAAGTTCGATGGCATGGTGGGCAACTCTGCGCCAATGCAACAGGTCAGGTTTTTAATCTCCCAAGTGGCCAAAACCGATGCCAACGTGTTAGTACTGGGCCCCTCTGGTACCGGTAAAGAAGTGGTGGCGCGCAACATTCATTTATTGTCTAACCGCTCTGCTGGCCCCTTTGTGCCGATTAACTGCGGCGCTATCCCGGCCGAGCTTTTGGAAAGCGAGCTGTTTGGTCATGAAAAGGGCGCCTTTACCGGTGCCATATCAACCCGCAAAGGCCGCTTTGAGCTGGCGCAGGGTGGCACGCTGTTTTTAGATGAAATTGGCGATATGCCGCTGAATATGCAGGTGAAGTTACTGCGGGTACTGCAGGAGCGTACTTATGAGCGGGTTGGCGGTACCACGGCCATTAAAGCCGATGTGCGTATTGTCGCGGCAACACACCGTGATTTAGAGCAGATGATCAGCGACAACAGTTTTCGCGAAGATTTGTATTACCGCTTAAATGTGTTTCCGATTGAAACGCCGGCGCTGAGTGAGCGTAGCGAAGATCTGCCGCTATTGATAAGCGAGCTGTTAAAACGCCAGGCCAAACAAAGCCAGGCTATGGTCAAATTTACCGAGCATGCGATGCAAAGCTTACAGCTACACAGCTGGCCGGGTAACGTGCGCGAGTTGGCTAATCTGCTGGAGCGGATGGTGATTATGTACCCGGATCAGGTGGTCGATGTGGCAGAGCTGCCGCAAAAGTACCGCCATCTGGACATCGACAGCTATGTGCCGCAATATCCGGAGAGCCTGCAAGAGCGTGATTTGCTAAATGAGTTGTTTCAGGCTACTGATAACGACAGTAGTGATGACGACAGCAGCCTGGACGACAACGCTGACAATCTGTTTAGCAGCAATGCCGCTGGGGCGATACAGGACTTGCCAGAGCATGGCCTGGATTTAAAAGAATACCTGGCTGAGCTTGAGATCCGCTTTATTTCGCAGGCCCTGGAGCGCCACGAATTTGTTGTGGCCCGAGCGGCTGAGGTGCTGGGGCTGCGCCGCACCACACTGGTGGAAAAAATGCGCAAATACAACCTGGGTAAAGAAGAGTAAATACCGCCTAATTAGCATGGCGTCAGTGCTTTGACGCTATGCTATCTAATATAAAGCGCTGATTTTACGTATAAAATCTGCTGGCATAATGCCTGCATAGTCACCTGCTGATAACTGATGTGCAGGGGGAATGATGTCAGCAGAGCGTGCAACAAGCCTGGTAAACCAGCCAGCGCCAGCAGAAACGACACCACTAAGCTATAACCTGGCGGCGATGCGCCCGTCGTTACAGCTATTGCCTGCCACTGCGCCAGATCCACTATTGCAAGCTCTGCCGGCCGCGGTGATCCTGCTTGATCAGCGCGGCCTGGTGTATCAGGCCAACCCGGCTGCTATCGCACTGTTAGGTGAGCCCTTACTCGGCCAAGCCTGGTTTAACGTAATAAGCCGTTGTTTTCGCCCGCGCAGTGATGATGGCCTGGAAGTGTCGTTAAAAGATGGCCGCCGGGTGAAGCTGCAAATCAGTACCTTGCCCGGCGAGGCGGGGCATCGTGCCGGCCAGCTGATCATGCTAACCGATTTAACCGAAACCCGGCAGCTGCAAAGCCGGCTGGCGCATCTGCAGCGGCTGTCGTCACTGGGTAAAATGATGGCCAGTCTGGCACATCAAATCCGCACGCCATTATCAGCGGCACTGTTATATGCACAAAACCTGGCCAACCCGCGCGCCACCTTACAGATGCAGCAACAATTTCAGCAAAAGCTGTTGTCGCGGTTAAATGATTTAGCTCAGCAAGTAGAAGACATGCTGCTATTTGCCCGCAGTGGCAGTGCCGAGCAAGTTGCGCCTGTTAGCCTGAACGCCCTGTTAAGCCAACTGCATAGCAGTGTTGAGCTGCTGTTACAGCAACAGCAGGCGACACTGCAGGTAAGTTGCGCAGATGACAGGGTAAATGTGCTGGGTAACCAGCACGCGCTGTGCGGTGCACTGCAAAACCTGATACAGAACAGTGTGCAGGCCAAAGGCTGTGGCGCCCGTATTGCGCTTAAGCTTGGGCCCGATCCGGCCAACAGCAACATGCTGCTAATACAGCTGACGGACAATGGCCCCGGGGTAGCCCCCGCACTACAGCACAGCTTGTTTGAACCCTTTGTTACCGGTCGTGCTAATGGCACTGGCCTTGGCCTGGCGGTAGTCAAAGCGGTCGTTAGCTCCCATCAGGGCTCAGTGTGTTATGTACCAGGGTACAGCGGTGCTTGTTTTCAGCTCAGGCTGCCAGTTCACCCGCTAACGTCAGAGGAGTAACCGATGAGCCAACGCATTTTACTGGTAGAGGATGACAGTGGCCTGCGCGAAGCGCTGCAGGATACGCTGCAACTGGCTGATTATCAGGTGATAGCGGCAGACAGCGCCGAGCAGGCGCTGTTACTGTTAAAACAGCACCGTGTTGAGCTGGTAATAAGCGACGTGCAAATGCAGGGGGTGTCCGGCTTAACGCTGCTAAAAACCCTGCGTGAACAGTACCCGCAAACCCCGGTGCTGATGATGACCGCCTACGCCACGGTGCAGGCTGCCGTAGAGGCAATTCAGCTGGGCGCAGTGGATTATCTGGCCAAACCTTTTGCACCGCAGGTGCTGGTGAATACGGTAAGCCGCTATGTCAGCCCGGCACCGGTGAGCCTGAGTGAGCCAGTGGTGGCGGCACAGAGCTCGAAACAACTGCTGCTGCTATGTGCCAAAGTGGCACGCACGGACGCCAGTGTGATGATCACCGGCCCCAGCGGCTCGGGTAAGGAAGTGCTGGCACGCTATATTCATCAGTTGTCTGAGCGCAGCCAGGGGCCTTTTGTGGCGATAAATTGCGCGGCCATTCCAGAAAATATGCTGGAGTCGACCTTATTTGGCTATGAGAAAGGCGCCTTTACCGGCGCGATTAACGCGTGTCCGGGCAAGTTTGAACAGGCGCAGCAGGGCACCATTTTACTGGATGAAATTACCGAGATGGATTTAAATCTGCAGGCGAAGTTACTGCGGGTATTGCAAGAGCGTGAGGTTGAACGCTTAGGTGGCCGTAAAACCATTAAGCTGGATGTGCGGGTGCTGGCCACCAGCAACCGCGACTTAAAACAGGCCGTGGCCGAGGGGCGTTTTCGCGAAGACTTGTATTACCGCTTAAATGTGTTTCCGCTTTGTTGGCCGGCGCTGTGCCAGCGTCCGGACGACATAGTCCCTTTGGCGGAGCATTTATTGCAGCGCCACTGCCGCCTGGCCGGCCGCCCGTTGGCCACATTAAGCCCACAGGCGGCAGCGTATTTGAAAAGTTACCACTGGCCGGGCAATGTGCGCGAGCTGGATAACGTGATACAGCGGGCACTGATCATTAGCAGTGATGCACTGATAAAGGTAGAGGATATTTTGCTGGAGCAGGTGAACAGTAATCCCGTAACGGTGATAAATCAGATGTCGCCGGTGACAGACAGCAGCAGTAGTCGCGATGATCACGCAGCCGGTGATTTTAAAAGCAGTGTGCACGAGCAGGAGCACCGTATTATTCTGGCGACGATGAAAGCCTGTGCCAACCGGCGCAAGGAAGTCGCCGAGCGTCTGGGCATTAGTGATCGCACCTTGCGGTATAAATTGGCCAGAATGAAGCAACAAGGTATTGCCGGTCCCGCCTGAAATCGCTGCGCAGGCTACAGCGGTAAAACAACAAAACCCTCAAAAGTGAGGGTTTTTTTGCTATAAATCAATAGTTTAAAACTGGCACAACTCCTGCTTTAGTTAGCCTAACTACCCAGGCAGCAATTATTTGACAGGTGATGCCATGAATATTAAAGGTCAGGCCCTTTACGCCGAAATGCAATCGCTGGCCAGCCAGGCCAGAGGCGTTGGCACTGAGCTACGACTGCCCAAAGTCGAGCAGGTTAACGCCAGCCAAAGCGATTTTAGCAGCATGCTGACAAATGCCTTAAATCATGTAAATAACCTGGCACAAGAAACCAGCAAGCTGCGCACTGCTGTGGAGCTGGGCGATCCTAATGTGTCACTGGCCCAGGTGATGATTGCCAGCCAAAAGTCGTCGCTGGCGTTTGAAGCGACAGTACAGGTACGCAATAAACTGGTTGAAGCCTACAAAGACATTATGTCGATGCCGGTGTAACGGAGGAATAAGTTGTGGCTGAAAATCAATCCACCGAGCTGGCGCTGACAGGTAACGATTACAACAGCGGTGAGCAGCAAGAGCAAAAAGCCGGCTTTATCGGTTCGCTGGGCGGCATGGATCTGGTGCGCCAGATCACCCTAATTGTGGCCTTAACCATTTGTCTGGCGATTGCCATTCTGATTATCCTCTGGGCCCGCCAGCCGGAAATGCGGCCGCTGGGCAACTTCCCTACCCAGGAGCTGATTCAAACCCTGGATCATTTGGATGCACAGAAGCTTGATTACAAGCTCGAGGGTAATGTGATCTATGTGCCGGAAGATAAGTTCCAGAGCATTAAGCTGTCGCTATCCCGCGCCGGGCTGGCCAAAGAGCCTGACACCGGCACCGAGTTTTTACTGCAAGACAGTGGCTTTGGCGTCAGCCAGCGTTTAGAAATGGAGCGGTTAAAACACAGCCGCGAGCAGCAGCTGGCCCGCACTATTGAAGAGCTGCAAAGCGTCGCCCGCGCCCGTGTGCTGTTGGCTATTCCAAAAGAAAACGTCTTTGCCCGGGTAGAAAAACTGCCCTCAGCGACTGTGCTGGTTACCGCCCGTGGCGGCACCGTGATCCGCGACAGCGAAGTAGATGCCATAGTTGATATCGTCGCCTCTGCCGTACAGGGCTTATCGCCTTCGCGCGTAACAGTAACCGATCAGAACGGTCGCCTGCTAAACAGTGGCTCGCAGGATGCCAGCTCCAGCCGCACGCGCAAAGAGTACGAGCTACAGCGTACCCGTGAGGAAGAATACCGTCAGAAAGTTGACTCAATCCTAATGCCGGTACTGGGCTTTGGTAACTACACCGCGCAAGTGGATTTGTTGATGGACTTTACCGCCACCGAGCAAACGCAAAAGCGCTTTAACCCCGACCTGCCGGCCATTCGCAGCGAAATGACCATTGAGGAAAACAGTGTGGGCGGCGTTAGCGGCGGTATACCGGGCGCTTTGTCAAACCAGCCGCCACTGAACTCGAATATTCCCGAACAAGCTACCGGTGGGGATGCCAAACCCATAGTACCTGGCCGTAACAGTAAAGAAGCCACCCGTAACTATGAGCTGGATACCACCATCAGCCATATATCGCAGCAAAGTGGTGTTATTCGCCGGCTCAGTGTGTCGGTGGCCATTGACTATAAGGCCGGCGAGAACGGCGAGCCACAGCCACGTACCCAGGCGGAGCTGAGCAATATTCGCCGTTTATTACAAGGTGGCATCGGCTTTGATGCCCAGCGCGGCGACATGATAGAAGTGATCTCCGTCCCCTTTATGAAAGATGAAATTGTTGAAGCGCCGGCGCCGCAATTCTATGAAGAAGAGTGGTTCTTGCGGGTGGTACGTCTGATCATGGGCGGCCTGATTATTATCGTGCTGATAGTGGCGATAGTGCGGCCAATGCTGAAAAAACTGATTTACCCTGAAGATACCAAAGATGCCTATGATGAGAATGCGCTGTCATCTGGCCTGGACTTAGGGGACGACACCATCGACATGCTAAACTCAACCTTTGATGAGAATGCAGTCGGCTTTGCACCGGATGGCACCTTAATGCTGCCAGACTTGCATGGTGATGATGACTTATTACGCGCGGTTCGGGCCCTGGTGGCCAACGAGCCGGAACTATCCTCGTTAGTTGTGAAGAACTGGTTGGCCGAAGATGAGTAGCATAGAAGCGACAAAGCCTGCGTTTGATGTAGGCAAACTGGACGGTGTTGAAAAAGCCGCCATCTTACTGCTGAGCTTGTCAGAGGAGGATGCTGCGCAAATTCTAAAACACTTAGAGCCCAAGCAGGTACAGAAAGTCGGTCTGGCGATGGCGCAGATGACGGATCTGAATCAGGCGAAAATTTCCGCCGTGCACCGCTTGTTTATCGAGCAAATTCAGAATTTCAGTACCATCGGTTTCCAAAGCGAAGAGTTTATTAAGCGCGCGTTAACCGCGGCGCTGGGTGAAGAAAAAGCCGCCAACCTGATTGACCAGATTGTACTGGGCGGCGGTGCTAAGGGCCTGGACTCACTGAAGTGGATGGACTCGAAGCAGGTCGCCAATATTATTCGCAACGAACACCCGCAAATTCAGACCATTGTATTGTCGTACCTGGAGCCGGAGCAGTCGGCAGAGATTTTATCGCAGTTCCCGGAAAAAGTGCGGCTGGATTTAACCATGCGGATCGCCAACTTAGAAGAAGTGCAGCCGGCCGCTCTGCAAGAGCTGAACGAAATTATGGAGAAACAGTTCGCTGGTCAGGCAGGCACGCAAACCGCGAAAATGGGCGGCTTAAAAGCAGCCGCCGATATCCTCAACTATATGGATACCAACATTGAAGGTCAGCTGATGGATTCAATCCGCGAGCATGACGAAGAGATGGCGCAGCAAATTCAGGACTTAATGTTCGTGTTTGAAAACCTGATTGACGTAGATGACCGTGGTATCCAGACGCTGCTGCGTGAAGTGCAGCAAGACGTGCTGATGAAGGCATTAAAAGGCACCGACGAGAACTTAAAAGAGAAAATCTTTAAAAATATGTCTAAACGCGCAGCCGAGCTGCTGCAGGATGACTTGGAAGCCATGGGGCCGGTGCGGGTTAGCGATGTCGAAGCGGCACAAAAAGAAATTCTGTCCACCGCAAGGCGTCTGTCAGATGCCGGTGAAATTATGCTGGGCAGTGGTGGTGGTGATGACTTCCTGTAAGCCTGACTTGTTAAAGCCAAGCGGAAACCTGCTATGAATACCGATGCGTTTAAGTACAAAAGGCCGTTCTCGCCGGATGCCGAAACCGATGAGCTGTTACAGCAATGGCAGGTGCCGGATTTAACCGCCGAGCAGCGGGTACATAGCCGCACCAATGCGCTGAATAAAACCCAGCCGGTAGCCAAAGCAGCGCCAGCAGTGGCAGATGAAGATCTACTGGTAAAACCGCTGACGGCAGAGGATATCGAGCAAATTCGTCAGGCTGCTTATGACGAGGGCTTTGCTGAAGGTAAAGACGACGGTTTTAGTAAAGGTTATGCCGAGGGGCGCGAACAAGGCCAGAGTGATGGCCTGGCGCAAGGGCTGGCAGAGGGCAAAAAGCAGGGCTTAGCCGCCGGAGAAGAAGAACTACAGCAGCGGTTAAGTGAGCTAAGCGCTTTGCTTAACCAACTGCAGCAACCGCTGGCCGCGGTGGATGAGCAGGTAAAACAACAACTCTTGCAACTAAGCCTGGCGATGGCGCAAGCCGTAATTGGTGTTGAGGTTAGTACCAATGCCAATGTTATTTTAAAGGCGCTGAACGAAGCCGTATCGGCATTGCCGCTTAATGCCGGCGCCTTGATGATTAAATTACACCCGGCCGATATGGCCATTATCGAGCAACACTACAGTGCCGAGCAATTGGCGCAGCGGCAATGGCAATTGCAGGCCGAGCCAGCCGTGGCACGAGGCGGCTGTCTGGTCGAAACCGCCAAATCCAGTGTTGATCGCTCGCTGGCGCAGCGCTTACAGGGCAGCCTGGAGCACTTTTTACAGCTACAGCAGTTAGCTGATAGCAGCAGCGCCACCGATGCGGACAACACAGCTGCTCACATAGCAGACAGCACAGCAGATACAAACAGCAGCGCTGATAATACCGCTGCGGAGCCCGGGCATGACGGCCAGTAAACCGCTAGTACAGTTTTTACATCAGCAACAGGGCTTTATTCACAGCTCTCGCCCGGCGGTGGCGGGCCATTTGGTGCGTGTGGTGGGGCTAACACTGGAAGCGACCGGCTGCAGCGCAGCGATTGGCCAACCCTGCAGCGTGGAAACGGCACGTGGCAATATTATGGCCGAAGTGGTTGGCTTTGCTAATGAGCGTATTTTTTTAATGCCCAAAGACGATGTGTCCGGCGTAGTGCCCGGTGCCAAAGTCACACCGCTGCTGAACTACAAAGGTGTGCCGCTTAGCATGAATTTGCTGGGCCGGGTTATTGATGGCGTGGGCACACCACTGGACGGTAAAGGCCCTATTGCCGCCAGCCAATTTGGCGGCACTAAAGCGCGGCCAATTAACCCTTTGCACCGTCGGCCCATTAAGCAGCCGCTCGATGTTGGCGTGCGCGCCATTAATAGTATTCTTACGGTCGGTAAAGGCCAGCGTATGGGGTTGTTTGCCGGCTCGGGCGTGGGTAAAAGTGTGTTGCTGGGCATGATGACCCGCGGCACCGCTGCTGATGTCGTGGTGGTGGGGCTGGTGGGCGAGCGTGGCCGCGAGGTAAAAGAGTTTATTGATGAAATTTTAGGGGAAGAGGGTAAAGCGCGCTCGGTGGTAATCGCAGCGCCGGCCGATGTGTCACCGCTGATGCGGTTAAAAGGCTGTGAAACCGCAGTACAGGTCGCCGAGTATTTTCGCGACCAGGGCCTGGATGTGCTGCTGCTGATTGATTCTATAACCCGTTATGCCCAGGCGCAGCGCGAAATTGCGCTGGCAGTGGGGGAACCGCCGGCGACCAAAGGCTATCCGCCCTCGGTATTCGCCAAATTACCGGCACTGGTCGAACGTGCCGGCAATGGCAGCGGCAATCAGGGCTCTATTACCGCGTTTTATACCGTGTTGTCTGAAGGTGACGACTTGCAAGACCCTATTGCTGATGCCTCTCGCGCCATTCTCGATGGCCACATCGTCTTGTCGCGGGCGCTGTCCGACGCCGGCCATTTTCCGGCGGTCGATGTGGAAAAATCCATTAGCCGGGTTATGCCGGCGGTTACCAGCATCGAGCATCAGCAAATGGCCCGCAGTGTCAAACAGCTGTATGCCAGCTACCAGCAAAGCAAAGACTTAATCGCCATCGGTGCCTACGTGCGCGGCAGCGACCCGCAATTGGATAAAGCCATCGGTATGATGCCTAATATCAACCGCTTTTTGCAGCAGGGCATGCACGATGTCATCACCTACGATGACAGCCTGCAGGCCCTGAGTAACTTGGTGCCACCAGCCAGGAGTAACGGCGCATGATGTCACAGCGTTTTAGCATGCTGATTAAAATTCAGCAGGAGCGGGAAGAAAAGCTGCAGGCACTGTTTATCAAAGCCCAGCAGTTTTATGCCCAGGCCGAGCAAAAATATCAGGGCCTGGCCAACTACCGTACCGACTATATTCAGCAAAGCCAGCAGCAAGGCAGCGCCGGTTTACAAAGCCGTCAGTATAATCAGTTCGTTAACTTTATTGCCAAGCTGGATCAGGCGATATCGCTGCAGGCCAAGGCTGTACAGCAAGCCAAGGCCGCCGCCGAGCAGCGCAAGCAAAGCTGGCTGACGATGCAGAAAAAACGTAAAGCCCTGGAACTGCTGGTGCAGCGTAACGATATGGCAGAGCTGCAAAAACAACTGAAACAAGAGCAGAAAAATGCCGATGAATACGCCAGCCAACAGCTTATGCGGCAGCGGGCTTTGGCTGAGTTGTGACGGCTGAGCGGTAAATATTGGGCTTTAACAAACTGGCCTGAAATTTGAATAACAAGAATAACAGCCATAGCTAAGCATCGCGTTTGGATGGCCGCGCGGTACAGGAGAACAGCATGACACAAGGCTTACAGCTTTCGATCCTTATGACAGGCGCAGACACTGCGCTGTTATCTGATGCCGCAGCGTCAGAGGCAGCTGGCCCGTCGGCCGAAGGCGGCCTGGCATTTGGCGATATGTTGGGGCAGCTGGTGGCACCGGCAAAAACCGGCCAGGATAGCAAAGGGCGGCAATTGCCTGCCGATATCAGCTTGTTATCTGCCGTCAGTCAGGCCGTTGCTGCAGCCACCGATGCCAGTGCCACCGAGGTTATGGCTACTGACGACGCTGTCGGGGCAGACAGTGCCCTTACCGCCAGTATCCTGGCACAACTTGGTTTTACGGCGGTTAACGCAGATGACAAAGTGGATGGCAAAGCGGATGGCAAACAAGCTGCGGCGAACAGCGATGGCGAATTAACCAGCAGTACTGCGGAACTGGCTAAATCTGTTGCTAAAGCTGCAGTAGCTGCCGAAGCCGCAGAAGCCCAAAATGCTGCTGAGGCTAAAACAAAACCTGCTATGCCGGATCTGACGCTGTCAAACGGTAAACCAGAGGCTGGTATGCTGTTGTCGGCGGCGCAAGGCAAGGCAGAAGCGGATGCCGATGCCGAATTATCCGCAGCGGCCAGTGCCAAAAAGCAGGCAGCAGAGGCTGACCAGCAGCTATCCGGCCAGCAGAGCAAGCTTACACAAGCCAAAGGAGCAACTCAGGCAGCTGCGTCAGTTGGCGATAGCACAGCAATGACACAAACAGAGCAGGCGCTAACAGACGCGGCGGAGCAGGCCGTCAATAAACAGACGACAGCAGAGCAGGCCTCACTGCCTGGCGCCGGGCAGGATGGCGATGGCAAGCCGAATACGCCAGCCATCCCCTTACACGGCAAAACAGCACAGCAGACAGCCAAAGCAGTGAGTAGCGAGCCGCCAGGTAATAGTGCGCAGCAAAGCCTGCAGGCAGCGGATGTTACCAACCCGCAACTGCGTGCTGCTGCACCATCTGAGGTGGCCGTTACTACTGATAGCCAAAGCAGCAAAGCGACGGTTCTGGCCAATCAGGCCGCTGGACATGCAGCTGGACAGGCCGGTGACAAAGTTGCCAGCAGCACAACAAAAACGGGCACAGAAGATAACCCGCAATCATCACAGCAGCAGCGGCAACAGAGCGCAGCAGCTTTGCAGGATATGTTGCAACAACACGGCGCAGCCAACAGCAAAGCTGCTGAGCCAGCTGCTTTGGTGCGCAGCGAAAACGCCTTTAGCGCGGCTATTGCACAGGCTGAGCAGCGCCAGAGTGGTGCGCCACGGCCAGTGGCAAAGCCGGCCGCATCGGTTGCTGAGCAGTTAAAGCAAAGCCTGAATCTGCTGCAACAGGACGCGGCAGGGCAGCTGCGCGAGCGGGTAAACCTGATGGTGCGGCAGAATATTCAGGTGGCTGAAATCCGGCTGGACCCGGCCGGCCTGGGCCAGATGCAAATTAAAATAGATATGCAGCAGGATCAGGCCTCAGTGCAGTTTGTCGTGCAACAACCGCAGGCCAAAGAGCTGTTAGAGCAGCAGCTACCGCGTCTGCGTGAGCTGTTACAGCAGCAGGGTATTTTACTAAGTGACGGCCAGGTGCAGCAGCAATCGCAGCAGCAGCGCCACAGTGCGCAGCATAGTAGCAACGGTAATAATGCCGGCCAGGGCAGTGGCGAAGCCGGTGATGAACTGCCTGCTACGCAGGTGCAGGTTAGTGCCAGTGTGAGTGAGCGTTTGGTCGATTATTACGCCTAGACACAACGGCACCGCATAACAGCACTGGCGGCATTGCGCTTTGGCAGCCAAACGGGCGAATTTAGCGGCCAATGATTTACATTAACGCCGGCAGATGAGCATAATACTGCCAGCTTAACCAAGAGATAAAACGCAGATGGCAGCAGAGAAAGATTTGGTAATTGCAGAAGGCGGTGGCAAAAAGAAGCTGTTTATTATTGCTGGCGCCGCTGCGGCCGTGGTGCTGCTGGCACTGGTGGGCTTTTTGATGTTCAGTGGTGGTGACAGTTCGACGGCGAGAAGTGCTGCTGATCCTGCCGGTGCTCAGGGTGGCGCAGGCAGCGGTACCGAGCAAAAAGGCACGGCGCTGTATGTCGCTCTGCCACGGCCTTTTGTGTTTAATGTACCCGGCGCCTCACGCGATCGTATGGTGCAAATTAAAGTGCAACTGTTGGTGCGGGGCAGTAACAATGAAACCCTGGCCATGCGGCACATTCCCCTCATTGAGGGCAGTTTGTTAGAAACCTTCAGCTCGGCCAATGCTGACGAGCTGGTAACGGTAGCAGGGCGCGATGCGCTGAAAAACAAAGCGCTAAGCGATTTACAACAGGCAATGATTGAAGTGGTGGGCTCGGTAGTGGTAGACGAAGTCCTGTTCACCGGTTTTGTCATGCAATAAGAGTGAGCAGCCGTGACCGACTTATTGTCACAAGACGAAATTGATGCGCTGTTACATGGCGTTGATGACGTTGAAGAAGAAGAAATAGACGAATCCGGCGATGGCCGGGGCCGCTCTGCTATGGAATACGATTTCTCGTCGCAGGATCGTATTGTCCGTGGCCGTATGCCTACGCTGGAGATGGTGAACGAGCGCTTTGCCCGTCATATGCGTATCAGTTTATTCAATATGATGCGCCGCACGGCTGAAGTGTCGATTAACGGCGTGCAGATGATTAAGTTTGGTGAGTATGTGCACACCTTGTTTGTGCCCACCAGTTTAAATATGGTGCGCTTCAGGCCGTTAAAAGGCACCGGCCTGATTACCATGGAAGCCCGGCTGGTGTTTATTCTGGTAGATAACTTTTTTGGTGGTGACGGCCGTTACCACGCCAAAATCGAAGGCCGGGAATTTACCCCCACCGAGCGGCGTATTATTCAGATGCTGCTGAAGCTGATTTTTGAAGATTACAAAGAAGCCTGGGCACCGGTAATGGATGTGTCGTTTGAATACCTCGACTCAGAAGTGAACCCGGCGATGGCCAATATCGTCAGCCCAACCGAAGTGGTGGTAATCAGCTCGTTTCATATTGAGCTGGACGGCGGTGGTGGCGATTTTCACGTGGCACTGCCTTATTCGATGTTGGAGCCTATTCGTGAGCTGTTGGATGCCGGCGTACAAAGTGACAAAGAAGATACCGATTTGCGCTGGAGTAAGGCGCTGCGTGATGAAATTATGGATGTGAAGGTAGATTTAAGCACCAAGATGCTCGATGTCGATTTGACGTTGCGCGAGATTATGGAGCTGAAAGCCGGCGATATCATCCCGGTCGAAATACCAGAGCATATTACGGTGCTGATTGAAGATTTACCGACTTACCGCGCTAAACTTGGCCGCTCTCGCGAGAATGTGGCGCTGAAAATTACCGAGAAAATTAAGCGGCCAGAGTTGGTTAAATCTGAAATGCATGTCTTTACCAAGGGTGGGCGTCGGCTTGACAGCGATGCCGATATTTCCGAGTTAGAAGCCGATCTGAACCTGTCAGATCGCGAAAGAAGGTAAGCATAATGGCTGATGATAAAGACACCATGGACGAATGGGCTGCCGCCATGGCAGAGGCTGAAGGCGCAGGTGACGGTGCCGAGCCGGTTGAACTGGAAGAGCTGCGTGATGAAAAAGCCGATATCACGGTCGATGAAAAGCGCAAGCTCGACACTATTTTAGATATACCGGTGACCATTTCGATGGAGGTAGGCCGGGCCAAGATCAGTATCCGCAACCTGCTGCAGTTAAACCAGGGCTCGGTGGTCGAGTTAGAGCGGGTGGCCGGTGAGCCGCTTGACGTACTGGTAAACGGCACTTTGATTGCACATGGTGAAGTGGTGGTAGTAAACGACAAATTTGGTATCCGCTTAACCGACGTGATAAGCCAGATTGAACGGATTAAGAAGCTACGTTAATGCGTTTACTAAGCTTAAGTGTGCTATTGCTGCTTTGTGCCCCGCTGTATGGCTGGGCACAGCAGGATACCGCTGTGCCTGAAGCCGCAGAGCAGGCACAGCCACCGGCCCATAGCCAGACACCGCCGCCGGCCGCAGCTCTGCAGCCAGAAGCTCAGCAGTCAGATGCAGAAGCAAACCCCGCAGTTGCGAAGACGCCAGAGACTGAGCAACAGCCTGCCGTAAAAACGGCTGCCAGCGAGATGGCAAAGCCCGGCGCACTGCAAAGCACTGAGCGGCCCACGGCCGGTATCGGCCTGGGGAAAATGGCGCTGTCGTTGCTGCTGGTGGTGGCGATAGTGATTGCCCTTGGCTGGACATTCAAAAAATTGACACTACGGCTGCCAGGCAGTAAGCATATAAAAATAATTTCCAGCATGCCGCTTGGGCCCAAAGAGCGCTTGTTAGTTATTGAAATGCAAGGAAAACAGCGGGTGTTGGGCGTAACCGCCCACAGTATTAATTTGCTGTTTGAACTGGAAAACTCCCTACCTGAAGAAAAGTTGGCATCAGACTTTCATACACAGTTGCAATCGTTCCTGAAAAAATAGCGTGAACTATGCTGCGACTGTTGTGTCTGGTGCTGGCCATACTGCTAAGCCCCGCTGTATTTGCCGATAACGGCGCTTTATCTGCTGTGACAGTAACCACGGCTGCCGATGGCAGCCAGCAATACAGTGTGACGCTGCAAGTGCTGGCGCTGATGACGGCGCTAAGTTTTATTCCCGCCATGGTCATTATGATGACCAGCTTTACCCGCATTATTGTGGTGCTGGCAATCCTGCGCCAGGCCATAGGGTTGCAGCAATCGCCGTCGAATCAGGTACTGATTGGCATTACCTTGTTTTTAACCTTTTTTATAATGGCACCGGTGTTTAAAAACATTAATGACACTGCCATTCAGCCCTATCTGGCGGAAGAAATTTCGCCGGTGCAGGCGTTAGATGCCGCCATAGTGCCGATTAAAGCCTTTATGCTGCACCAAACCCGCACCAAAGATTTAGACACCTTTGCCCAAATTGCCGGCTTAGAGGTGGCAGCGCAGCCACAGGATTATCCGATCACAGTGGTAATACCGGCTTTTATTACCAGCGAGCTGAAAACCGCTTTTCAGATTGGCTTTATGCTGTTTATTCCGTTTTTGATTATCGATTTAGTGGTGGCCAGTGTACTGATGGCGATGGGTATGATGATGTTATCGCCAATGATTATCTCACTGCCATTTAAGCTGATGATGTTTGTACTGGTTGACGGCTGGATTTTAGTGATGGGCACGCTGGCCACCAGTTATGGAGTTGGCACATGAGCCCGGAGATTTTTGTTGATGTACTGCGTGATGCGCTGTTTCTGGTGATTTTACTGGTCAGTGCCATTATTTTGCCGTCGCTGTTTGTTGGCCTTATTGTGGCGGTGTTTCAGGCGGCCACTTCTATTAACGAGCAAACCTTGAGCTTTCTGCCGCGTTTGATTGTCACCTTGCTGGCGCTTATTTTTGGTGGCCATTGGTTTACCCGGGTTATTATGGAATACACCAATGAGCTGTTTTTAAGCATTCCGACGGTGGTGGGGTAGTACAGGTGGAATTTCCACTGAGTGTACTGATGCAGGCGCTGGCTGATTATCTGCTGCCGCTGTGCCGCGTTACCGGGATGTTTTTAATTATGGCCGGTATAGGGGTGCGCAATATTCCGATGCGCATTAAAACCGGCCTGGTGGTGTTTATTTCGCTTATCATTATGCCCACCTTGCCGCCGGTAACAAATCCGGACTTAATGTCCGGTCAGATGTTTCTTCAGGTGCTGCTGCAGCTGCTGATAGGCTTTGCGCTGGGCTTTATTTCGCTGATGTTTATTACCACCTTTGTGCTGGCCGGCCAGCTATTAGCCACCCAGACTGGCCTTGGCTTTGCGTCTATGGTTGACCCGGCCAGCGGCGTTAACGTGGCCGCTATCGGTCAGTTTTATCTTATTTTGGCTACCTTGCTGTTTTGGGTGTTTGACGGTCATCTGATCATGATCCAGATGCTGGTGTTCAGTTTTGATACCCTGCCGATTAAGGGCCAGTGGTGGGAAGTAACCAGTTACTGGACAGTAATAGAGTTTGGCGGCTGGATGTTTGCCACTGCCCTGGCCATCGCGCTGGCGCCTATAGTCTCTATGCTGGTGGTCAATTTATCCTTTGGCATTATGACGCGCGCAGCGCCACAGCTGAATATCTTCTCAATTGGTTTTCCTATTACCATGCTCGCCGGCTTACTCATTTTATGGCTAACGCTGGATACCTTTTTATTTCACTACGACAAACAGTGGCAGCACGCGATTGATTACAGCTGCCGGCTGATTGGTTGTTAAGCACAGGGCACTGCAATGGCAGATGAAAGCGCCGAAAAGACCGAACAGCCCACGCCCAAGAAGCTGCAAGACGCAGCCGAAAAGGGCCAGATAGCCCGCTCAAAAGATATGGGCACCGCCTTTGTGCTGATTGGCAGCGCAGCGGCGCTCCTGGTGTTTGGTAAAATGCTGGCAATGGCGATGCTGGATATTTGCCAGCGTATGTTGCGGTTGGATCATAAAGATATTTTCGAAACCAATTCGATGTTTACCGCCTGGGGCACCGCCGGTGAGCGCTTGGTCGCGCCGCTCTCTGGTATTTTTCTGATAATTCTGATTGCTGCCTTTGTCGGTAACTGCCTGCTGGGGGGCTTTAATTTTAGCTGGCAGGCAGCCGGCCCTAAAGCCAGCAAAATGAACCCGCTGAACGGCTTTAAACGCATGTTTGGCTTGCAGGCACTGGTCGAGCTGTTAAAAAGTATCCTTAAAGTCATCGTAGTAGTGGGTATTGCTTATCTGCTGTTAAAGCTGTTTTTCTTTGACATTATGGCGCTGTCGCTGATGAGTGAACCGAACAATATCGAGTCGGCCATGTACTTTCTGGCCTGGCTGTTTTTGGGCCTGTGCGCCAGTGTGTCGGTGATTGCCATTGTCGATGCGCCTTATCAGAAGTGGCACCACATCAAGCAGCTGAAAATGTCGCTGCAGGAAATTAAAGACGAATACAAAAACGCTGAGGGCGACCCGCAGATTAAAGCGCGCATTCGCCGCACCCAAATGCAGATGTCAATGAAACGCATGATGCAGGAAGTGCCCAAAGCCGATGTGATAGTGACCAACCCGACGCACTACGCGGTGGCGCTGAAGTACGATCAGGGTAAATTCCGCGCGCCGGTGGTAGTGGCCAAAGGCGTTGATGAAGTGGCGCTGCATATCCGTAAAATTGCCAAAGAGCATAAGGTGCCGGTTATCGAATCGCCAGCGCTGGCGCGTTCCATTTTCCACACCACTGAGCTTGACCACCCGATCCCGGAACAGCTGTTTGCCGCCGTAGCCCAGGTGCTGGCTTATGTGTATCAGCTGAATATGTACAAAAAAGGTAAAGGCAGCCGGCCGAAAACCCTGGCCAAAGAGCTGCCGATACCGGAAGATTTACGGCATTAGTTGTAATGTTTTTGTCAAGAAAAATATTTATCATTAATATGATTTGGTTCTATATTACAATTTATTTTTTTATGTATACTTTCTACCGCTTTTCAAGGAGGAAATGTGATAGAAAAAATAAAAAAACTTTTTCTGATAGATCCCAAGTACACAGGCGCTGTACTTTTTGGCTCGCAACTGAATAGCCCCAAACCGGACAGTGATACCGATATAGTATTGTTTACTACAGAATCGGTATTTACTCATAAGATTCACAAGATTGAAGATGCCGTGTTTGATATTTTTGAAATGTCGCTGGAACAGGCGTTTGAGATGTTGCGAGCGCGGGAGCCTTTATGGCTTAGCGCCTTTTCAACAGGTCAAAATGTTACTGACGCTGAACCGATAACATTGTTACTGAAAACGGCAAAACAAATCAAACAAATTTATAGACCTATGTTAGCTCCTGATCAGTTAACAAGGTTAACTTACACTTTGGAAAGTTGCTACCAAAAACTTAGCTGTAATCAGCAAGATCGCTATTTTTACCTAATTTACAGTAATGATTTCATTAATATCGTTAAAAAATGTCTATTTTATATTGCTGGGGTTCCGCCCTGCGCAATTAAACAACAGATGAATATTCTTACGACAGATTTTGGCGAAACCTCAATAGCAATAAAAGCGTTCTTACTCCAAACAGATATCGGCAAAAAGCAGCAGTTGATCAACAGTATTTATAAGAATGTCCGGACGTTGTTACCAGACATAACATACCCAATTATTATCCAATCTTAATTTAAGAGAATATCAATGCAAAAGAAATATTATGCACTTGCGGCTTTGGCGTTAGCAGGGCTATCACCTGCTGAAGCAGAAGCACATTGCAAAACCGTTTACACTAATAGTGGTAATGGCAGTGTTCCGCAGGAAGCGTGTTGGGCTAGTGGTGGTGGCTGGGGATGGTCCGGAGGCTGGAGTTGGGCGTACGATCATAGTGGTTCTTATGAACAGCCATCAGAATTCACTTCCTCTGATGTCAGTCAAAATGAGTCTCCAGCAGAAGACGAAAAGTGTGGCAACCCTGTCGTTGTATCGAGTGGGAAAAAGGTCGAGTACGACATCGACTTTATTGGTAAAGAGCAGTATCCGTTAGCTATAGTAAGAAGTTACTCCAGTAAGAATGATTTTGACGGGGCTATGGGCAAAGGCTGGGGCACTTTAGTTGATAAGAGGCTGGATTTAACCAGCGTAGCTTCCTCTGGCCCGAAAGTCATCGATGAAAATGGCTTGGAAGTTAGTTTTCAAGCAGAATACTTTAATGTGCCTTACGTTGGCTGGTTAAATGCTTATAAAACGGCATCTGGTAAAAATTATATTTATAAGGATACAGTTGGTAACTGGATTTTCAGGAAAGAAAATAATACCTACGAAACATACAATGCCCAAGGTAAGCTAATCAAAATAACCTACTCAAAACAACCAAATGGACCGGGCGTCACCCATACATACACTTATACCAATGGGAAAGTAACCAGTATCAGTCACTCTAACGGGCGAAAGCTAACAGTTGCTTGGTCCGGTAACAGGATCAGCAATATTAAAGATAACGCCGGTAATCAGTATAGTTATAGCTATACCAACGGTGTTCTGGCAAAAGTGAGTTTTCCGGATGCTAGCAGCAAGACTTATCACTACGAAGATAGTCGCTTTCCTTTTGCTTTAACCGGAGTGACGTTAGGCTCCTCCCGTTATTCCTGGTTTACTTATGATAGTTCAGGGCGTGCAATAGAAACCAGACACAGCCAGAATATTGATAAATATAGTTTCGTCTACAATGGCATTACTACAGTGGTAACCAACCCTTTAGGACATAAAACAACCTATGTATATACAAGCACATCAAAGAGCCGGCTAAGTCGTGTTGATAAAGACGGTAGCGCATACTGTGAGGCTGCCAGCCAGCAAACCATTTATGATAGTGCTGGTAATAAGACCTTCGAAATGGACTGGAAAGGTAACCGCACCGCCTATACATATGCAGATGGAAAGCTAGCTACGAAAAAAGTAGCAGATGGAACTACAGCTAGCATTACTTATGGCTACAGTTGGGATACGGTACTTAATTTGCCCACTGAAGTTACAGAAACCGGTGGTATGACACGCCGTTATAGCTACGATGATCGTATGAATATAACGAGCCAACAGGCAATAGCTGATAGTCGTGACTTAACGACATCTTATAATTATCAATACTACAGCAATAACGGCATTCAGAAATTAACTATTACTGCCCCTGATGGCGCAACTTCAACAATAGATTACGATACATCAGGAAATCTCATTCGGTATACCGACCCGATGCTGCATACAACTACTTATAGTAATTACGATACTTTGGGTAATGTTGGAAGGATAACCTACCCTGATGGAACTCAGGAAGCTTTTACCTACGATAAGCGTAGTAAGGTAATAAAGCATGACAAAGTTGCAGCAGACGGAAATGTTTCAAGCATCCAGTATACCTATAATCAGTTCGATAAAGTTTCGTCAGAAGTTCATAGTTCTGGTTTCTCTATGGCATACAAGTATGATCCTGCTGGCAGATTATTGTCTAAAGAGCAGGTTCGCGCAGGTAAGGTCTATTCACATAATTTTTCTTATAATCTTCTTGGAAATGTGTCCTTTGAAAGTATCATAGATCCTGACAATGTATACTCTCAGTGCTATTACGACCCTCCTTATGTAGATGAATGCTATGATTATGTTAGCCCAATTTACTCCAAAACTTATGTTTATGATGTTCAAGGGTTGCTAGGTAGAGAAAATCAAAGGAATTTCTTATATGACAAAAACGGAAATGTCATTTCTGAAAAAAATACCAAAGGATATACGATAAGCTATATTTATGATGCGTTGGATAGAATTACCGGACAAACTGATGCGAACGGTAAAACAACCCGCTTTGCTCATGATGTAAGAGGGTTAAAAAGCGTTACTGATGCACGCAGTAAAGTGACAAGTTATAGCAGGAATGCCCTTACCGATATAGAGCAGCAAATCAGCCCGGATACCGGCACAAGTGTGTTGAACTATGACAATGCAGGAAGGTTGGAGACTAAACGCGATGCCCGCAACAGAACTTCAAGCTATATCTATGACGATTTAGGACGTGTCACGCGTAAAACAACCAATACTACGCATAATTGGTATTATGACAATGGTATCTATGCTCAAGGTAAGTTAACTGGGTTTAGCGATGATAGCGGTTCTACTTCATACGAGTATGGTAGTTGGGGCTCTTTAACCAGACAAACCAGCGTTATCCAAGGAACCAGTTATCAAACTAACTGGAGTTACGATACTCTAGGGCGCGTTAGCACTTTGACATATCCCGGCGGCAATAAGGTAACCTATGGTTATGATGTATATGGCGTTCCGGCGACGATCACTGTTAGTATTAACGGTGTAAACCGTAGTTTGATTTCCGGAATTAAAAAGCTACCTTTTGCACCCATAAAAGAATGGACCTTTGGTAATGGTTTAAAACGTAATATTTATTACAACACCGATTTCAGAGTTAGTGGTGTCATAACCGATACTATACAAAGGTTAAACTTTGCCTATGATGGTGATGGCAATATAACCAAAATTACCAATGGCATTAATACTGCATATACGCAGACCTTTACTTATGACAAGCTAAACCGGTTAACAAACATTAGTAGCACCGGTCTTGGTAATCACAACTTTAGCTATGACGACTTGGGTAACCGTACTGCGCGCAGCGGGGCTATTTCGGAGAGCTATGCCATTAACACCGCCTCCAACCGGCTTAATCAGGTAACCCGTGGTAGCCAAACCAGGGTATTTACCTACGATGCCAACGGGAATGTGACTAATGAAAAGCGTTTTGACGGCAGTAACTTCGCTTACACTTATAACAATGATAATCGCATGGTAAAAGCCGGTTCTACTGATTACGCATACAACGCAATAGGTCAGCGGGTGTATAAAAAGGTAGGCAGCAACATTACCCGCTTTATCTACAGCCCAGAAGGCCAGCTGTTGGCTGAAGGCACGGCAAAGCAATATATTTACTTTCAAGGCCAACTGGTAGGGTATATCAACAACAACCAGTTGTATTATGTGCATAACGACCACTTAGGCCGGCCGGAGGTGATTACCAACGCCAGCAAAGCCATTGTCTGGCGGGCGAAGCTGGAAGCGTTTGACCGTTCAGTGTTAACCAGTAGCATAGGCGAGTTTAATATCGGCTTCCCTGGCCAATACTGGGATGCTGAAAAGCAAAGCTGGTATAACTACTTCCGCGACTATGATGCGACTTTAGGGCGGTATTTGCAGAGTGATCCTATTGGTCTGGCGGGTGGGTTAAATACTTATGGGTATGTTGGTGCCAATCCCATTGTATTAATTGATCCCTCAGGTTTAAGTGAAGTCAATCTTGGTAGTGGTTTCACTGGACGGGTTGACTCTTTTAACTATGGAGGGAGAGCCTTATTTGAATTGCATGTTTATGATGCAAAGGGAGTTGAACGAGGTGTAATGGGGCCAGACGGTAATTGGATTAACAAGCACGGGCATTCAGGTACTCCGGCAGGTGTACCTGAAAATGTCTGTAATTCGGCTAGAGGCCAGGTCGCCGAGCAAGCCAGAGCTCGTGGGCTAATTCCTCCAAAAGGAACTGCAAATATAAAAGGACCAAACTTTGGCGGGCATTATCCCCGTACAATAATGGTGAGAGGAATGGGACCACTAATGATCTTAGATATTGCCGTACAAAGCTATATTGCAGCGAACGAGTGTGAGTTGTGTATTTAAAAATTCAAATTGTAGGGTAATTCAAATGACTTTTAAACTAAGCCAACAGCTTGATAACGTTAAAAATCCTGGCTTGTTTTTTGATATATATAATGTTTACGTGAAAGACAATTGCTCTAGGTTTCCCCGCAGTGTTCTTGAACTGCTTGAAAATGAAAACTGGTACGGTGGAAGCGCTTCAAATGCACCATACTATGCAGATCTTGAGTCGTTTATCATGAGCGAGCCCGGAACAGAGAATGCGAGTGTGAAGCTAAAGTTAGTTAAGCGTGCATATGTGGCGCAACCGTTTGAAATTGAGATCGTATATAAAGGCGTTTTTAAGTTAGATATTCCTAATGAAGATTTTATTTCGGTACGTTCTTTAACTTGGCGCTATGAGCAATTTCTATTTTATGATGCTTACAAGTCGCATAAAATTGACTGCCAGATGTTTATGCATCAGATTGAGTGGGTTGCCGGAAAGGTTTGGTCTATTTGTGCCAGAGATATCGAAGTGTCATGGAAGGCTTTAGGTAGCTGAGATTAATTTTGTTCAAGCTGTAATAATTCTGACTGTTCATAAAGGCTGCGTTTGCAGCCTTTTTTGGAACACTTCTTGCTGAACAGCTGCATAGCGCCAATTTACTGTCAGGGTTGTCATGCAGTTAGCCAGTTACTTTACCAAGTTCGACCGCTCAAAGTTCGCCTTTGCTAAGGGCCTGGGCACACCGTTGTTTATTCTGGCGGCGCTGGCCATGGTGGTGCTGCCACTGCCACCTATGCTGCTCGATATCCTGTTCTCGTTTAATATCGCCCTGGCGCTGGTGGTGTTGCTGGTCACCATTTACACCCTGCGGCCACTGGATTTTGCGATTTTCCCCGCCATTTTGCTGGTGGCCACCATAATGCGGCTGGCGCTGAATGTCGCCAGTACCCGGGTGGTATTACTGGAGGGCCATAACGGCCCCGATGCTGCCGGTAAAGTGATAGAAGCCTTCGGCTCAGTAGTGATCGGCGGCAACTATGCCGTCGGTATCGTCGTGTTCTTAATTCTGATCATTATTAACTTTGTGGTGGTCACCAAAGGTGCCGGCCGTATTGCCGAGGTAACTGCCCGTTTTACCTTAGATGCGATGCCGGGCAAGCAAATGGCAATAGATGCCGATTTAAACTCGGGGTTAATTACGCAGGAAGATGCACGTAAAAGACGCGAAGAAGTGACCAGTGAAGCCGACTTTTATGGCTCGATGGACGGTGCCAGTAAATTTGTTAAAGGTGACGCGATCGCCGGTATTGTCATTTTGGTGATTAACCTGGTCGGTGGCTTGTTTATCGGCATGATGCAGCACGACCTGTCGTTTGGCGAGGCGATGGAAATTTATACCCTGCTGACCATCGGTGATGGCCTGGTTGCACAAATTCCCGGCCTGCTGTTGTCCATTGGTACTGCCATTATCGTTACCCGGCAGAACAAGTCGGAAAACATGGGCGAGCAAATGAGTGCCCAGCTGGGCAATGTGCAGGTGTTGTATGTCGCGACCGGTGTGTTAACCCTGATGGGCATAGTGCCTGGCATGCCGCACTTTGCCTTTTTATCGCTGGCCGCTGTGGTGGGCGCCAGTGCCTACTTTATTCATAAACGGCAAAAAGAAGTGAGCGCTGAGCTACTTAGCCGCAATAATAACCCGGTGGCACCGGTAGAATCCAATGTGGTAAAAGAAATCGGCTGGGACGACGTGCAGGGCGTAGACACTATCGGCCTGGAGGTGGGGTACCGCTTAATTCCGCTGGTTGACAAATCCCAGGGTGGTGAGCTGTTAAGCCGCATTAAAGGGGTGCGCAAAAAACTGTCACAAGAGCTGGGCTTTCTTATTCCCGCCGTGCATATCCGCGACAACCTGGATTTAGAGCCCAACAGCTATCGCATGACATTAATGGGTGTGACCAGCGGCGAGGGCGAGCTGCGCCATGATAACGAGCTGGCCATTAACCCCGGCCAGGTGTTTGGCACAGTAAAAGGCATTGCCACTAAAGATCCGGCTTTTGGCCTGGATGCAGTATGGATAGCCAAAGATCAGCGCGAGCATGCACAAACCCTGGGCTACACCGTGGTGGACGCAGCCACGGTGGTGGCAACCCATTTAAGCCAGATTTTAACTAACCATGCCGCCAGTTTACTCGGCCATGAAGAAGTACAAAACCTGCTGGATATGCTGGCTAAACACTCGCCGAAGTTGGTTGAAGGGCTGGTGCCGGATACGCTGCCGCTGACAGCGGTAGTAAAAGTGCTACAAAACCTGCTCAATGAAGGCGTGCCGATCCGTGATATGCGCACCATAGTGCAAACGCTGGTGGAATACGGTGCCAAGAGTCAGGACGTAGAAGTATTAACTGCGGCTTGTCGTATCGCGCTGCGCCGCTTAATCGTGCAGGAAGTGGGTGGTAGCCGCAAAGAAATTCCGGTGATTACCTTTGCGCCCGAATTAGAGCAGATGCTGCATCAGTCGATGCAGGCCGCCGGTAACGATGGCGCCGGCATAGAGCCTGGCCTTGCCGATCGCATACAGCAATCATTGCAGCAAGCGCATCAGGAGCAGGAGTTAAACGGCGACAGCGCAGTGTTACTGACGTCAGGAATTTTACGCTCGGTAATGGCACGATTCGTGAAATACACCATTCCAGGGCTTCGGGTATTGTCCTATCAGGAAATACCGGACGATAAACAAATTCGCATTGTCAGCGTTATTGGCCAGGCAAGCTAGGAGTTAACAGATGAAAATTAAACGCTTTGTAGCAAAAGATATGCGCACCGCCTTGCAGGAAGTAAAAGACTTTCTCGGGCCGGACGCCATTATTCTGTCCAATAAAAAAGTCGCTGAAGGTGTTGAAATTGTTGCCGCTATTGACCAGGAAGCGCAGGCCAGTGTAAAGGCACCGGTAGCAGCGGCCAAGCCCGCGCAGCCGCGTTTTGTTGCCACTGTAGCTGATGATACCGATATGGCCGAGCCGGCCGGCGCGCCTGCCGACTCGTTAAAAGCGTTGCTGGCACGGCAAATGATTAAACAGCAGGTTAGTCAGGGCGCGGCAGTTAAGCCTGCAGCGGCGCAGCCTGCCCGGGCCGCTGCCTTTGAGCGTCAAACTTCTGGCACTGCATCAGTGCAGGCCATTAACCCGCTGCAACTGACCGAGCTGACCAAACAGCAGGAGCAGCAAGCGAAGCTGGTGCAACAGCAAATGGACGCGATGCGCAATGAAATGCTGTCAATGCGCCAGCTGCTGCAACATCAGGTCTCCGGTTTAATGTGGCAGGATTTGGCACGGCGGGAGCCGGTGCGTGCGCTGGTAATTGAACATCTGCAGCAGCTGGGCTTATCTGAACAAGTGGCTGATCAACTGGCGTGCTTTATGCCTGAAGATCTTAACACTACCGATGCCTGGCAAGCGGCACTGGAGCTGTTAAGCGGCCAGTTAAGTACCACTAACGATGACATTTTGCGCCGTGGTGGCGTAGTGGCGCTGGTTGGCCCGACCGGTGTAGGCAAAACCACCACTGTAGCGAAACTGGCGGCCGAATTTGCCAAGCGGCACGGCGCTGATCAGGTGGCGCTTATCACCACCGACAGTTACCGGATCGGCGCTTTTGAGCAACTGGCCACCTTTGGCCGTATTATCGGCTGTCCGGTAAAGCAGGCGAAAGACAGCGATGAGCTGGCACTGTTAATTAATCAGTTACAACAGCGTAAACTTATTCTTATCGACACCGCCGGCATGAGCCAGCGCGATGTCCGTTTGGCGGAGAAACTTGCCACGCTGGTGCATAATAGTCGTGTCAAAATAAAAAGTTATCTGGTATTGTCTGCCACAGCGCAATCAAGGGTAATGCAGGAAAGCGTCATGCATTTTAAACGCATTCCCCTCTCTGGTTGTATTTTCACCAAACTTGATGAATGCTTAAGTTTGGGTGAAGTGATCAATGTCGCTATAGCCAATGCACTGCCGGTCAGTTACTTGACCAACGGGCAACGTGTACCGGAAGATATAGCGGTTGCCGATGCCCATACCCTGGTGCAGCAGGCAGAGAAATTACGAATCGCACATAGCAGTACGGCACATCAGTGGTACAACGACGGGATGAGCCGCGCGGACGGAACCTATGCATAGTCATGTAAATATTGATGATCAAGCCAGTGGCCTGAGAAAAATGAATAAGCAGATGGTAAAGGTAATATCAGTAACCGGTGGTAAAGGCGGCGTGGGTAAAACCAACGTTACGCTAAATCTTGCCATGTCGCTGGCGCAACTGGGCAAACGGGTACTGGTACTGGATGCCGATCTGGGCCTGGCCAACTGTGATGTAATGCTGGGCCTTAGGGTAGAAAAAAACCTCTCGCACGTGTTAGCCGGTGAAGCTGAGCTGGATGACATCATTATTGACGGCCCCTTTGGTATTAAAATTATCCCGGCCACTTCCGGCTCGCAAAATATGACCGAGCTGGCGCCGGCCGAACATGCCGGCCTTATTCGCGCCTTCAGTGAACTTAAAACACCGGTTGACGTGCTGTTGGTTGATACTGCCGCCGGCATTTCTGATATGGTACTGAGTTTCTCCCGCGCCTCGCAGGATGTGATGGTCGTGGTATGTGATGAACCTTCATCCATAACCGACGCTTATGCCTTGATGAAAATTTTAAGCCGCGATCATGGGGTAGAAAAATTTAAAATTGTCGCCAATATGGTGCGCAGTTTAAAAGAAGGGCAGGAGCTGTTTGCTAAGCTCACCCGGGTCACAGATCGCTTTTTAGACGTGAATCTGGAGCTGGTGGCCACCATTCCCTATGATGAAAATGTGCGTAAAGCCGCGCGTAAACAAAAAGCCTTTGTTGATGCTTTTCCAAAAACGGCAGCCAGTATGGCAATTAAAAGCCTGGCATTAAAAGCCGCCAAATGGCCGTTGCCGGCTACAGCTTCCGGTCATCTGGAATTTTTTCTTGAACAACTGGTTCAACCACAGGCAGACAGGGGGCTGGCGTGAACAGCAAAATTGCAGCCTATGGCGGAGTCGACCATATGCAGCAACTGGTCGAGCGCCACGCACCTTTAGTCAAACGTATTGCTTACCATTTAATGGCGCGTTTACCGGCCAGCGTGCTGGTAGATGATTTAATTCAGTCTGGCATGATTGGCCTGATTGAAGCGGCAAAAAATTTCGATGGCAGCAAAGGTGCCAGTTTTGAAACCTTTGCCGGTATCCGTATTCGGGGCGCTATGCTGGATGAAATGCGCCGCGGCGACTGGACGCCCCGCTCAGTGCATCGCAACGCCCGCCTGATCGCCGAAACCATTGCCGAGCTGGAAGCGTTACACGGCCGTGATGTAAAAGACATTGAAGTTGCTGAAAAACTTGATATATCTTTGGATGAATACCATCATATGTTAAGTGATATCAGCAGTGGTCGTATTATCGGGATTGAAGATCTGGGGGTGTCAGAGGATGTGCTGGTCACCTCAGGCGACTCAGATTGCGACCACTTATATGAAACACAGGCAAATGATAGCTTCCATCAGGATTTAGCAAAAACAATCAGCAGTTTACCTGAGCGTGAAGCATTAGTGCTTTCGCTGTATTATAATGACGAGCTAAACTTAAAAGAGATTGGGGCTGTGCTGAATGTCAGTGAGTCCCGGATCAGTCAAATACATAGTCAGGCATTGGTCAGATTAAAAGCCAGAATGCAGGATTGGTTGTAACCTATTCTGAGATAACAGTAATATCTCGCCGGAGGGGATTTTGGATAAAAACATGAAAATTCTGGTGGTAGACGATTTCTCTACCATGAGACGCATAATAAAAAACCTGTTGCGTGACCTTGGCTTTACTAATGTATCTGAAGCGGACGATGGCAGCACTGCCTTGCCCATGCTGCAAAACGGCGACTTCGACTTTGTGGTAACCGACTGGAATATGCCGGGTATGCAAGGCATCGACTTGCTGCGCGCCATCCGGGCCGACGCTAAGTTAAAACATATCCCGGTGCTGATGGTAACGGCCGAGGCGAAGAAAGAGCAGATCATTGCTGCGGCGCAGGCCGGGGTAAATGGCTATATTGTAAAACCTTTTACCGCAGCCACGCTGCAAGAGAAGTTAGCTAAAGTGTTTGAACGGATAGGCTAACCGTAACTGACAAAGGAGCGTTGCCATGTCCGCAAGTACGGCGCCTATAATTTCACTAGAGCAGGCCAGGGAGCTGGTACAGCTACTGGAAATGGGGGAGCACGACAGCGCTAATCAGCTGGTACAGCAGCTTGCTGTACCAGGTTCATCGGAGCTCTTTGCTGAAGTAGGTAAGTTAACCCGCCAGCTGCATGACTCACTGAAAAACTTCCAGATAGATCCCTCGCTTAACAACCTGTTGGAAGAAGATATCCCTGATGCGAAAAAGCGGCTTAACCATGTTATTGACATGACCGAGCAGGCAGCCAACCGCACCATGGATGCAGTGGAGTCCTGTTTACCTATTGCCGATCAAATTTCACAGCAGCTGGCTAAAATTCAACCCCAGTGGCAAAAGCTGATGCAGCGACAGTTGCAGCTGGGTGAGTTTAAAGCGCTGTGTCATCAGCTGGATGGTTTTTTTCAGCAAGCCAATGGCGACTCTAACACCCTCAATGCGCTGTTAACCGATGTATTGATGGCGCAGGATTATCAGGATCTCACCGGCCAAATTCTGCGTCGGGTCATAGAATTAGTGCGTGAAGTTGAAGAGAGCCTGATTGGTTTGTTAACCGCTTTTGGCCAGTCGAGCATGATGGTGAGCGCTGAGGCTAAACCTGCCAAAGCCAAGCCGAAAGCCCATGAAGCTGAAGGCCCGATTATTGATGCGGCTGAGCGTGACGATGTGGTAAGCGGTCAGGATGATGTTGACGATTTATTGTCCAGTTTAGGTTTTTAACAGAGGTGTCGTTGCATGAGCTTTGATATGGATGAAGATATACTGCAGGACTTCCTGGTTGAAGCCGGCGAAATCCTCGAGTTATTGCAGGAGCAGCTGGTAGAACTGGAGAATAATCCTGACGATGCCAATCTGCTTAATGCAATTTTCCGTGGTTTTCATACGGTAAAAGGCGGAGCCGGCTTTTTGTCACTGACTGAACTGGTAGATGCCTGTCACGGCGCCGAAAACGTGTTTGATATACTGCGCACCGGCAAACGGCGCGTAACGCCTGAGCTGATGGACGTAATTTTGCAATCGCTTGACAGCATCAATGCCATGTTCGTTGAAGTGCAAAACCGTCAGCCGCTGACACCGGCTTCGCAGGCCATTCTGGATGCGCTGCATTATTACAGTGAGCCAGAGTCCAGCTCAGCTGCGCCGGCACCGGCTGTTACTAAAGCAGCCGTCGAACCTGCACCCGCTGCCGTGGCTAAACCTGCTGCAGAGCAAGCCGCTGCAGGCGATATTGATGAGATAACCGAAGAAGAATTTGACCGCCTGATGGATGAGCTGCACGGCAAAAAAGCAGCTCCTGGCCCGGCCCCTGCTGCAGTGGCCGCCCCCGTCAGCGCCACCACTGGTGACAAGAGCGCCGCAGGGGACGACATTACCGACGACGAGTTTGAAGCCATCCTCGATCAACTGCACGGTAAAGGCTCTTTTATTCCAGACTCGGTCGCTAAAGCTGAAGACAAAGCAGCGCCGGCAGAAAAAGCAAGCAGCCCGGCCAGCAGTGGCAAAGCCGATGATGAAATTGACGATGCCGAGTTTGAGGCCTTACTTGATCAGTTACACGGCAAAGGCAAAGCGCCTGTCGCTGTAGCGTCTAATGCTGCAACGCCGCCTAAGCCCGAGCCTGCTGCTGTGCCAAAAGCTGCTGCGGCGGCGCCCACAGCCAGTACTGCACCGGCAGCGCCCGTGGCAGCTGATAAAGCCGCTGCTGCGCAGCAAGCAGCGCAGGCTGAAACGACAGTGCGGGTAGATACCAAGCGGCTGGACCAAATTATGAATATGGTCGGAGAGCTGGTGTTAGTACGTAACCGTCTGGTCAGTTTGTCCGGCACTGTGCAAAACGAAGAGATGAGCAAGGCCATCTCAAACCTGGATGTGGTTACTGCTGATATTCAGGGCGCGGTGATGAAAACCCGCATGCAGCCGATTAAGAAGGTATTTGGCCGCTTCCCCCGTGTGGTACGTGATTTAGCCCGCTCACTGCAAAAAGACATTGAACTGGTGCTGGAAGGCGAAGAAACCGATTTAGACAAAAACCTGGTCGAGGCGCTGGCCGACCCGCTGGTGCACCTGGTACGCAACTCTGTCGACCACGGTATCGAAATGCCGGAAGTGCGGCAAAAAGCCGGTAAAAAGCGCACCGGTACGGTCAAGCTTGCCGCCGCGCAGGCCGGAGATCATATACTGCTGACCATTCACGATGATGGTGCCGGTATGGATCCGGAAAAGCTAAAAGGTATTGCTATTAAGCGGGGCATTTTAGATACCGATGCCGCAGCGCGCATGTCGGACACTGAAGCCTTTAACCTGATTTTTGCGCCAGGTTTTTCCACCAAAGAGCAAATCTCCGATATCTCCGGCCGCGGTGTCGGCATGGATGTGGTAAAAACCAAAATTACCCAGCTTAACGGTACTGTGCATATTCACTCGAAAATGGGTGAGGGCACTTTGCTGGAGATTAAGGTGCCGCTGACGCTGGCGATCCTGCCAACCTTAATGGTGATAGTGGGTAAACAAACCTTTGCGCTGCCGCTGGCGGGTGTCAGTGAAATATTCCATCTGGATCTGAATAAAACCAATGTGGTGGATGGCCAGTTAACGGTCGTGGTGCGCAACAAAGCCATACCGCTATTTTTCCTCGAGCACTGGCTGGTCAAAGGCTCAGATAAAAAACGCCGTCGTGAGCAGGGCCATGTGGTGATTGTGCAGATTGGCACCCAGCAAGTTGGCTTTGTCGTCGACTCGCTGATTGGCCAGGAAGAGGTGGTAATTAAACCGTTGGACGCCCTGCTGCAAGGCACGCCGGGTATGGCGGGCGCCACTATTACCTCCGATGGTGGTATAGCGCTTATTCTGGACGTGCCTAACTTGCTGAAGCATTATGCGAAGAAATCAAAAATTAAGTTTGATCGCTTCAATAAAATGCACGCCTAAAGAGAGAGCATTATGGCGATTAGGGTGTTAGTGGTTGATGATTCGAGTTTTTTTCGCCGCCGGTTAACGGAAATACTGGCCAAAGACGGCGATATCAGCATTATCGACACAGCGGTAAATGGCCGTGAGGCGGTTGATAAAGCGCTGGCGTTAAAACCCGACGTCATCACCATGGACGTAGAGATGCCAGTGTTAGATGGTATCTCTGCGGTGCGCGAGATCATGGCGCAGCAGCGTATTCCTATTCTGATGTTTTCCTCGCTGACGCATGAAGGTGCCAAGGCGACGCTGGACGCCTTGGAAGCCGGCGCGGTCGATTTTCTGCCGAAAAAATTTGAAGACATCGCCCGCGACAAAGACGAAGCCGGCACGCTATTACGCGAACGGGTGCGGGCGGTTGCACGTAAACGGCAACTGGGCCGGCCTACCTTTAGTAGCACCTACAGCAACAGTACCTTACCCCGCACTGACAGCAGCCCGGGCAGCAAAGCTGCCGAGCGCCCGGCGCTTAGTCGCAGCAGCCTGGAGCGGCCACGTCTGACTGAGCGCGTGGCACCGGTCAGCAGTGGGCGCTACACCGCCAGCGGCAAAAGTTACAAACTGGTGGCTATCGGTACCTCAACCGGTGGCCCGGTGGCGCTGCAGCGCATTATTACCAGCTTACCGGCTGATTTTCCGCTGCCGATAGTGCTTATTCAGCACATGCCGGCGGCCTTTACCGGCGCCTTTGCCCAGCGGCTCAATGCGCTGGCCAAAATTGAAGTGCGTGAAGCACAGGATAACGATGTGCTGCGCCCGGGGGTGGCCTATCTGGCGCCTGGTGGCAAACAAATGCTGATTGAAGGCAATGAGCGCGATGCCCGTCTGCGTATTAAAGAAGATGACTCGCCACGCATTACCTTTAAACCCAGCGTCGATATTACCTTTGCTACTGCCGCTAAAGCCTTTGCTGACAAAGTGCTGGCAATAGTGCTCACCGGTATGGGAGCGGATGGCCGTGAAGGTGCACGTTTATTAAAACAGGCCGGTGCAAGAATTTGGGCACAGGATGAAGCCAGTTGTGTGGTGTATGGCATGCCGCAAGCCATAGCGGCCGCCGGCTTAATGGATATGGAAGTGGCGCTGAATGATGTGGCGACCCGGCTGATAACGGAAGTGACCCATGGATAAATTGGCGATAAGTGGCTTTGTGTTGGCGCTGCTGGCAGTTGCAGGTGGCTTTGTCATCGAAGGGGGCAGCTTAAGCACCTTAATCCACTTTCCGGCCTTTTTAATAGTGTTTGGCGGCACCTTAGGGGCGGTGATGCTGCAAACGCCACTGAATCAGTTTGTGCTGGGGCTGAAAATGCTGCCCTGGGTGTTTCGCCCATCGGTTTTACCGCTACACCATACCGCCGAGCGTATAGTGCACTGGGGCAGTGCTGCCCGCGGCAGTGGTTTTCTGGCGCTGGAAAATGATGCACTGGCCGAGCAGGACCCGTTTTTACACCGGGGGCTGAATTTACTGGTCGATGGTATAGAGCCACGGGTGTTGCAAGATACCCTGGATGCAGAGCTGACGCTGGAGCGCGAGCGTCTGCTGCGCGGGGCGCGTATTTTTGATGCGATGGGCGGCTATAGCCCCACCATCGGCATCGTAGGCGCAGTGTTGGGTTTAATACAAGCCATGGCCAATATTTCTGAGCCGCAGCTGTTGGGCATGGGCATTGCTACCGCCTTTGTCGCCACCATTTACGGTGTCGGCTTTGCTAACCTGATTTTTATTCCGGTGGGCAACAAGCTAAAAAGCCTGGTGCAGCAACGAACCTTATACCATGAGCTGATTGTCGAAGGCCTGGTGTCTATTGCTCATGGCGAAAATCCACGCAATATAGAGCGTAAGCTGGCCGCTTACCATCCGGGTTAAACTATGTACCGGCACAAAAAGCAGCATCAACAGATAGAACAAGAGCAGCTGGATCGCTGGCTGGTGTCCTACGCTGATTATATGACCCTGATGTTTGCACTGTTTGTTGTGTTGTACGCCATGTCGATTATCAAAGAAGAAGAATACAGCGTGCTGGCCGACAGCCTGACCAAGCTGTTTGAAAAACCCGCACAGTCAGGTACCGGCGTGCCGGGTAAGTCGGTACTTACGGTGCCGGCGCCACAAAGCGAGTTAGAGCTGCATGGCAGTTCACTGGACAGTGCCAAAGGCCCGACCTTGCTGGCCGACGCCACCCGCTTGTCTGAGGTATCTGAGCGGCAGCTGGGTAGCCCGCTGCAGTCGGTTGAACAACAGCTTACCCGTGCTTTGGCGAATTTACTGGAGCAGGGGCTGGCCAAGCTGCAGCAAGATGATAACTGGCTTAGTATTGAACTGAGCAGCGGTTTGCTGTTTGCCAGTGGCAGTGCCAGTACCACGTCGTCGGCGCAAACACTGCTGGCAGAAATTACCCGCATTATAAATCCGATTAATAACTATATCCGCATTCGTGGTTACACCGATGACCAACCGATAAACAACGAGTTGTTTGCCTCGAACTGGGAGCTGTCGGTAAGCCGTGCCACCTCGGTCTTGCGTTTACTGGAACGGCTGGGCACCGCGCCCGAGCGCATGGCCATTGAAGGTTATGGCCAGTATTATCCGTTTACGTCCAACGACAGTGCTCAGGGCCGGGCGGCTAACCGTAAGGTAGTGATTGCTATTTCGCGTTACGGCTACCTGGCGCCAGATACAGCGTCGGTAAGCCAGGACGATGCCGCCGCCAGTGCTGCCTTGCAACAGCAATTAGAGCAAGTGTCGCAGCAAGATGGTAGTATCCGGGTTATTGCGCTGCCAGGCGGGGGTATTCGTATTACCACCCGTGAAGACAACCCGGACGCTCAGCCAGAAAAACAACAGGAACCCTGACGTGGTTATTTGGACCGTTGCTAATCAAAAAGGTGGAGTAGGTAAAACGACTACCACAGTAACTCTTGGTGGCCTGCTGGCGCAGCGGGGCTATAAAGTGCTGCTGGTAGACACCGATCCGCATGCCTCACTGACCTATTATTTCGGCATAGACGCTGAAGAGCTTGAAGTGAGCGTGTACGATATTTTTATTCGTGGTAAAGATATTCGCAGCGAAGAAATTTTACAGGCGTTGTGTCCAAGCGGTATGGCAAACTTAGATATATTGCCATCCTCGATGTCACTGGCAACCTTAGACCGCACCCTGGGCAATAAAGGTGGTATGGGGCTGATGCTGAAAAAAGCGCTGCAAAAAATCAGCAAAGAATATGACTATGTCCTGATCGACTGCCCGCCGGTAATGGGCGTACTGATGGTCAATGCCATAGCCGCCTGCGACCGTATTCTGATCCCGGTACAAACGGAATTTCTGGCACTAAAAGGCCTGGAGCGCATGATAGCCACCATGGCACTGATGCGAACCTCGCAGCAAAAAGATTATGCCTACACTATTATTCCAACCATGTACGACAAACGCACTAAAGCCTCATTAGAGGCCTACAAAGAATTAAAAGCCAAGTATCAGGACAAGGTGTGGTCGGCCGTGATCCCGGTTGATACCAAGTTTCGTGATGCCAGCCTGGCGCAAACACCACCGAGTGAGTTTGCCAATTCATCGCGCGGGGTCTTTGCTTACAATACCTTGTTAACCTATTTACTGCAGTTGTCGGCGGAGTAGGCATGAGTAATTTAATCGCCAGTCAAAAAGTGATGCAGCATTATTTGTCGGCGTTGTTAACCGAAGAAGATACCCTGGACGCTGCGCCGCTGGCTGACGAGAAAAAGCAGCAACTAAACCAGTTACTGGCACAGGCGGTGGTGGCAGCGCCGCCGGCTGACACTGACGTAACTAAGGTTGTACTGCCGGTGAAACAGGCGGTAACAGATAACACGGCGGCAGCGCTTGACACGCTAAAAGCAAAATTTGCCGCCGCAGAGCAGTCGCAGCAACTACAACAGCGTCAGGTACCGGTCGCCCAGCGGCTGGCTACTGCCGCGCCGGTTACCCCCGTTGCACCAAAGCCCGCAGAAAAAGCGTACCGTCAGGGCCGCTTTCAGGCGTTGTTTTTTGATGTAGCCGGTTTAAAAGTGGCAGTGCCACTGAAAGAGTTAGGCGGTATCCATCAGTTATCCACCATTAACAGTCTGATCGGTAAACCACAGTGGTTTAAAGGCGTTATGCTGTACCGTGAGCAAAAAATTAATGTGGTTGATACCGCGCGCTGGGTTATGCCAGAAAAATATGACCAAACTATGCAGCAAACGCTAAACTATCAATATGTTATTATGCTGGGCAACAGTAATTGGGGTCTGTGCTGCGAAAATCTGGTTAATACCTATATGCTGGAGCAAGATGATGTGAAATGGCGTGAAGCCGAGGGTAAAAGGCCCTGGATGGCTGGCGTAATTAAAAAGCATATGTGTGTGTTGATCGACATAGACGCGATGATCGAATTGTTAAACCGGGGCCAGGATATCAGTGCCTAAACGGTCAGGAATTAAGACAGGAGCTGTGCATGAGTGAATTAACCAAGCAATCGGTAAAAAAAACCGAGGCCACCGATGTAGTGTTACAGTGGGTCACCTTTAAGCTACAGGAAGAAACCTACGGCATTAACGTAATGCAGGTACAGGAAGTGCTGCGCTATACCGAGATTGCGCCGGTGCCGGGCTCACCCGATTATGTGCTGGGCATTATCAACTTACGTGGCAATGTGGTGACCGTTATTGATACCCGCTCCCGTTTCGGGCTGGAGCCGGCCGATGTCACCGACAACAGCCGCATCGTCATCATTGAAGCGGACAAGCAGGTGATCGGTATACTGGTGGATAGCGTGGCCGAAGTGGTTTACCTCAAAGCGTCAGAAATTGACACTGCACCCAATGTTGGTACCGAAGAAAGCGCCCGCTTTATCCAGGGCGTATCAAACCGCGAAGGCGAATTGCTGATCCTTGTCGATTTAAACAAACTGCTCAGCGAAGAAGAGTGGGATGAAATCAGCTCAATTTAAGGCAAGTTATGTGGCTTAGTCTGGCAATCCAAACCGCGCTGCTGCTGTTAATTGCTGTGGCCATTATCTGGTGGCTTAAAGCGCAGCAGCGGCAGTGGCTGCAGCAACAGGCACAACTGGAGCAGCGGCTGGAGTACAGTGCACAACAATTAGCGCAAAGCCAGTTGGAGGTGCAGGAGCTGCGCTCCGGTCTGATTGGCGTCGGGCAGCGGGTACTGCAGCTGGATGCCTCGCTGGGCCAGCTTGGTGACAACCTGAGCCAGAGCCTTAAACAACTGGAAGAAAAACAGCAGGCGATGGAGCTGACTGACCCCGAGTCAAAAATATACAGCCGGGCGATGAAAATGGTGCAGCTGGGCGCTGATCTTGACGAGATCATGCGTGAATGTGAGCTGCCACGGGCTGAAGCGGAACTGCTGTTTAATTTGCATCAGGCTAAAAGCTAACTGTTGCTGCTCAAAACTGCTGATTAGCCAGGCTGTTGCTGATCACGGCAGCTGGTATCAGGTTTTAAAATCGATACGCTGGTGTATATTGTGCCAGTTTTCCGGAAACTTCCCCTGCAACACGTACGAAAACGCAATTAGCTCAGCAATCACCACATAAAGCGCTTGCGGGATCTGCTCGCCCAGTTCCAGTTGGCTGAGTAATTTGTTCAGCTCTTCGTCCTGGTGCACCAAAATGCCATGTTGCTGCGCCAGAGCAATCATCTCTTCTGCCAACTGGCCATGGCCGCGCGCCGTGACGGTGGGCGCCGCTTTGCCCTGATATTGCAGCGCGGTAGCGCTTTTCTCTTTATTGTCGTCGGTCATGTTGTCAGGCTCATACTTTTATTGTCAGTAAACTGTTGGCACGCGGTAGCAGCGACTCGGGAATTTTACCCAGCACACACTCGGCCTGTTTTACTTCCAGCCCCTGCATGGTGCAGCGATCTTTTAAGATAGGTAAAAACTGCTCGGTCAGCGCCAGGGCTTGTGGTTGCTCGGTGTAAAATTGCAGCTGTAATTGCTGCTGTTGCAAGCGGGCAATTACCAGCATCGCGCCCAGTTGCTGCATATCAAAGCGCATGGTCAGCTGCCACAACGTCTGTTTGCTGCCGTCCTGCTTGCAGTCGGCTTCGCGCTGCTCTATCTGGAGCTGGCTAAACACGCTGTGGTTGCCCTGTTGCAGCGGCAGTTGCAGGATCAGCTGCTGCTGCGCCTGAGTGCTGCTATCCAGGGTGGCTAACTGGCTTTGCTGCAGCGTACTGCTGTGGCTGGCCAGTTGACGCAATAAATTACTGGCTTGCTGTGGTTCCAGCGCGCTAACAAGCTGCGACAGGCGCTGATTAGCGGCGGTCTGTGCGGCGGGTACCGGCTTTTGCAGCAGGTGGCCAAGCAATAGCTGAATTGCAACCGCCAGCGTACCGCCGCTGGTTTGCAGACTGGCCTGGCTTTGTAGTGGCTGAAACTGCAGCAGGCTAAGCAGCTGCGGTAGCAGTTGCTGTGCCGGTACAACTTTCGCGCCATCAAGTTGGCTGTGGCGCACTGTCTGTAACAGTTGTTGTACCGGCTCGGGTAGCTCAGGCACACTGGCCAGCGGATCGGCGCTTAGCGGTAATACCGGCAACAAGTGGCGCCAGGCCTGGGTAATAGTACTGCTGGTTAGCTGAGCCGGTGCTACCTCTTTATTGTTGGCTGCGGGGGCAGGCCCAACCAATTGCAGTGGCCGGTTAAACTGGCTGGCATCTACCGTTAAGCCGGTTTTGACACTGGCGGGCTGCAGCACTAACTGCCAGTTTGTGCCCTGCTGCTGCAGTTGCAACTGCTGAGCCGCGCCGGGGGGCAGTTTTAATGTACTAAGCAAGGGCAGTGGGCTTAGCGTGCTTGGCCGCTGTTGGTTAAACAGCTGTACCAACTGCTGTAATAACTGTTGTTGCTGCGGTTTGTCCAGTAAGGTTTGCTGCGCGCCGCTGGCGTTGCCGGGCAGCAGTAAGCGGGCGCTTAACTCGCCGTTGCTGCTGCTCAGTTGCAGCAGCACCGTCAACTGGTTGGAGTGGCTGGGTTGTAACAGGCTGCTCAGCTGCTGCTGCGCTGCTTTGGCGATGGTAAGTGGCGCCATCATGGGTAGCTGAATACTGCCGGCTTTAACCGGAGCCACTGCTGAGGTAGCCGCGGATGATGAGGCAGCAACAAGCAGCCGGGCACTGACCAAGGCTGCACTTTGCTGCGGCGTTTCAGCCTGGTTATTGTCAGTGCTGGGCGTTTGTACCGGCGTGGCGCCGCTGGCGCCTAAGAAAAACTGCAGCAGCAGTTGGCGCACCTGCGCGGTCGGCAATGCCAGTGTCTGCGTAACCGGGCTGTTTTGCAGGTTAAGCTGGATCTGGTTATCGGCGCTTAAGGCAAATTGCACCTGTACCGGCACCTGCAGCCCAGTTGCACTGGCGTGCTGTCGTGGTTGGCCCGGCACCGCACCGGGCTGTAACAGCCCCTGTAAGCGGGCGGCTTCCGCAGCGCTGAGAGTCAGTTGCAGCGGCATCTGGCCTGCGCCCAGTTGTAACCGGGCGCCGCCATCGGGCAGCTGCTGCAGCTGCGCCTGATACACCTGCGCCAGCACCAGCTTTACGGCGCCACTGTCGGCTTTACCACCGGCAGACAGCCTGAGCAGTTTGTCCAGATTGATCTGGTTCATAGTTTTACCCGTTTTCGCCTGGTCTGACGCCCTGTTACATTCGTATTATGCCGGCATTATGGTAATATGCGCGCAATTTTTACCGTCGTCGATAGCTCGTGCAGTGAATATACCACAACCATTTTCCGTATCGTCCGGCCAGATCCTGCTTGAAGCGAAAGGCTTAAGCTGTATCCGCCAGGACCGAGTGTTGTTTGAGCAGCTAAGCCTTACGGTGCATGGCGGTGAGCTGTTGCAAATTGCCGGTAAAAACGGTGCCGGTAAAAGCTCGTTACTGCGCTTATTAGCTGGCCTGGCACATCCCGACGAGGGCGACATTTATTACCGTCAGCAACCATTGGCCCAACAAGCTGCCGACTACGCCGCCGACTTATGTTATATCGGCCACCAAAGCGGTATTCATGAACAATTAACCGCGCTGGAGAACCTGCGTTTCTGGCGCGCCGCTGTACAGGCGCCGGCGGGTGACGATTATGCTTTGCTTGGCCGGCTGGGGCTGGCCGGGCTGGAAGATATCCCTTGTCGTATGTTGTCGGCGGGTCAGCAGCGGCGGGTGTCACTGGCGCGTTTATGGTTTAGCCAAGGCCAGCTTTGGATTTTAGATGAACCTTTTACCGCACTGGATCAAACTGCTATCGCCTTATTGCAGCAACATTTTTTGCAGCATTTGCAGCGCGGAGGCAGTATTGTGCTGACCACACATCAGAGCCTGAGTCTGCAGTATGCTCAGCTGTGTAAACTGGAGCTGGCTTACCGATGGTAAAACTGGGTGTGTTTATTCAGCGCGAGCTGCGCTTGCTGGCCAGACAAAAGGCCGACTGGTTAAATCCGGTACTGTTTTTCATTATCGTGCTGTGTTTATTTCCGTTGGGTGTGGGGCCAGAGCCAAACTTGCTACGGCTAATGGCGCCGGGTATCGTTTGGATAGCGGCACTGTTAAGTGTCTTGCTCGCTGCTGAGCGGCTGTTTAAAGATGATTACCGCAACGGCGTAATTGAACAGCTGGTGGCCGCGCGCCAGCCACTGCTGAGCTTTGTGCTGGCGAAGCTGGTCACTAACTGGCTTAGCACTGGCTTACCGCTGGTGCTGTTATCGCCGCTGGTGGCGTTGCTGTTAAATTTAGAAACGCCAGCCTTTGTCGCACTGCTGCTTACCCTGTTGTTGGGCACGCCGCTGTTAAGCCTGCTTAGCGTGCTGGGCGCAGCGCTGACGGTGTCGGCCGATAAAGGCGGTATTTTGCTGGCACTGCTGATTTTGCCGCTGTATATTCCGCTGCTGATTTTTGCCAGCGCAGCAATGGAAGCGGCCACGATGGCGCTGCCTTATCACGGTCAGCTGGCCATTATGCTGGCCATGTTGTTATTTGCATTGGCACTGGTGCCGCTGGCGGTGCTCAGTGCCCTTAAATTAAATGTGAGCTGATATGTTTAAATGGTTACATCCTTTAGCGAAGCCTGAAACCGTTTATCACCTGTGTGGCCGCCTGTACCCCTGGTTAATGCTGCTGGCTGTTACGCTGTTGCTGCTTGGCAATATCTGGGGCCTGGCCTTTACCCCGCCCGATTATCAGCAGGGCGACAGCTACCGCATTATTCATATTCATGTGCCATCGGCCATTATGTCGATGGGCACCTATTCCGCTATGGCCATCGCGGCGTTTATTGCCCTGGTGTGGCAGGTAAAAGTGGCGCAGTGGTCGGTACTGGCCATAGCACCCATAGGTGCGGTATATACCGCTATTGCGCTGATCACCGGTATGGCCTGGGGCAAGCCGATGTGGGGCACCTGGTGGGTATGGGACGCGCGCTTAACGTCAGAGCTTATCCTGTTATTTTTATATTTAGGTGTTATTGCCCTCAGTGGCGCTTTTTCCGACCGGCAAACCGGAGCTAAAGCGTCATCACTGCTGGCGGTAGTGGGGGTGATTAACCTGCCGATTATTCATTTTTCGGTCGAGTGGTGGAACACTTTGCATCAGGGCGCGTCTATAACCAAGTTTGCCAAACCGTCGATAGATCCCAGCATGTTATGGCCGCTGCTGATCAGCATACTGGCGTTCAAGGTGTTAATGTTGGCACTGTTATGCCTGCGCCTGCGTACTGCCATATTGCAGCATGAGCAGCACAGGCCCTGGGTTAAAGCACTGGCCGGAGCAGTATAATGATGCATTTTCAATCTTTCAGCGAGTTTTTGGCCATGGGCGGCTATGGTTTTTTTGTCTGGTTGTCCTTTGGCGCTACCTATACGCTGTTACTGGCACTGGTGGTGTACAGCCATTTTCAGCAGCGCCAGTGTTTAAAGCAGCTGGCAGACAAGCTGGCCCGCGAGCAACGTATTAAGCAGTATCAGGAGTCCTCATCATAATGCAAACCCGACGTCAGAAACGCCTGTGGGCGGTGCTATTGGTCATCGGCCTGCTGGCGGGTGCAGTAGGCGCCATGCTGTATGCGTTGCAGCAAAATATCGACTTGTTTTATACCCCCTCGCAGCTGGTAGAAGGGCTGGGTAAAGATAAGGTAAAACCGGTAGTGGGCCAGCGTCTGCGCATTGGGGGCATGGTGGTGGAAGGCTCGGTAAAACGTGATCCAGAGTCGCTGAAAGTCAGCTTCGACTTAGTAGACACCGGCCCCATCGTCACCGTGACTTATGAAGGCATACTGCCGGATTTGTTCCGCGAAGGGCAGGGCATAGTGGCGCAGGGGGTTTTAGTGGATGCAACCACGATCGCCGCCACTGAAGTACTGGCCAAGCACGATGAAGAGTACATGCCACCGGAAGTGGCAGAGGCGTTAAAAGGCATCCGCCATGTGCCACCGTCAAAACAAAACCTGCCGGCTGCTTCAGACCGCGAAGCGAATAGCAGCAGTTCAGAAGGGCGCTACTGATGATTGCTGAAGCCGGTCAGCTGGCGCTGACATTTGCTTTTGCGCTGGCGTTGTTGCTGGCGCTGGTGCCTTTGTACGGCAGTTTTGTCGCCAATCAGCGTATGCTGCTGCTGGCTAAACCGCTGGCATTTGGCCAGTTTATCTTTTGTTTGCTGGCGATGGCAGCGCTGATTTACGCCTTTCGCACCAACGATTTTACCGTCATTAACGTGGCGCAAAACTCCAGCTCTACCTTGCCCTGGTATTATCAAATTACGGCCAGCTTTGGCTCGCATGAAGGCTCTATGCTGCTGTGGGTGCTGATGCTGGCCGGCTGGACGGCACTGGTGGCGCAATACTCCAAAGCCTTACCGCTGCTGCTGCAGGGCCGTATTCTGGGTATTTTGGGCATTATTTGCGTTGGCTTTGTCGCCTTTTCGCTGTTTATGTCTAATCCCTTTGAGCGCAGCCTGCCGTTTTTCCCGGTTGAAGGGCGCGACTTAAACCCCTTGCTGCAAGACTTTGGCATGATTATGCACCCGCCCACGCTGTATATGGGCTATGTGGGTTTTGCCGTGGCCTTTGCCTTTGCACTGGCGGCGCTGATCAGCGGCCGCTTTGACAGTGTCTGGGCGCGCTGGGTCAGGCCCTGGGCGCTGTCAGCCTGGTTGTTTTTAACCCTGGGTATCATGCTTGGCAGCTGGTGGGCTTATAAAGAATTAGGCTGGGGTGGCTGGTGGTTCTGGGACCCGGTTGAAAACGCTTCTTTTATGCCCTGGCTGGCCGGTACCGCGCTGATTCACAGCCTGGCGGTGACGGAAAAACGCGGCACCTTTAAAAGCTGGACAGTACTTCTGGCGCTGGCGGCGTTTGCACTGAGTTTAGTCGGTGCCTTTTTAGTGCGCTCCGGCGTGCTGGTGTCGGTACACTCTTTTGCAACCGATCCGGGCCGCGGTATGTATTTGCTGGTGTTTTTACTGCTGGTGGTAGGCGGCTCCTTGCTGTTGTACGGCAGCCGGATGAACTCAGTGCGCTCGCAGGCACGTTATCAGCTGTTCTCGCGTGAAATGATGCTGTGGGGCAACAATGTATTTTTGCTGACGGCCTGTTTAATCGTATTTTTAGGCACCTTGTTTCCGTTGTTCCACAAAGAGCTGGGCCTGGGTTCTATCTCGATTGGCGAGCCGTTTTTTAACCAGATGTTTTACTACCTGACCATACCGTTTGCGCTGATGCTGGGCTTAGGCCCCTGGGTGCGCTGGAAGCAGCAACAGCTGGTGCCGCTGATTAAGCCATTTGGTCTGGTGTTAATTGCGACACTGATGCTGGCGCTGGGTACCCTGGCGCTGATGCAAAGCGTGCAAGCCAATTTAGCCCTGCTGGGCTTGTTGCTGGGTGCCTGGGTGGGCGTATCGGCCCTTGCTGAAGTCATGCTGCGCTTAAAGCAGTTTGGCTCGGTAACGGCCGGTGTTAGTAAACTTAACGCCAGCCATTATGGTATGACACTGGCGCATATTGGCTTTGCTGTGCTGGTGATAGGCGTTGCCATGACCAAAACCTACACCGTCGAGCGTGATGTGCGGATGCAGGAGGGCGATACGGTAACGGTGTCAGGCTATGATTTCACCCTGCAGGAAGTGTATGCACTGAATGGCCCCAACTATGGCGGCGAGGCAGCAGAGCTGGATGTACACAAAAATGGCCGCTTTGTTACCCATTTACACGCCGAAAAGCGTTTCTATCGTATTCAAAGCACTATTATGACCGAAGCGGCTATTCATGCCCGTTTAAGCCGTGATCTTTTTGTCTCGCTGGGCGAGGCATTACCGGGCAATGCCTGGGCGCTGCGTATTCATGTAAAACCCTTTGTACGCTGGATTTGGCTCGGTGGCCTGTTAATGTCACTGGGCGCGCTGGTGGCATTATGTGATAAAAAGTACCGCCGTAAACTGACCGGTAACGGAGAAGCCCATGCGTAAGGTGTTATTTTATGCGCCGTTGGCCGCTTTTTTAGCGCTGGCGCTGTTTTTACTCAGCGGCTTGTTTTCCGACCCGCGTGAGCGCGCCTCCGCTATTGTCGATAAACCGCTGCCAGAATTTGCGCTGGCCGACTTAATGCAGCCAGACAAAATCTGGACCGCTGAAGCCTTAAAAGGCGAAACCTATTTATTGAACGTTTGGGGCGTCTGGTGCCCCACCTGTAATGCTGAGCTGGGCTATTTAACTGAGCTGCGCGAACAGGGCGTGAAAATTGTTGGTCTGTATTACGAGCTGCCACGCGATCCGGCGTTTGATGCGCCTTTTGATTTGAGCGTGTTGCAGCGCGACGTCAGCGAAAAGCTAACGCAAAACGGTAACCCTTATCAGTTTAATATCCTCGATTTAGATCGCAGCCTGTCGCTGGATTTAGGCGTCAGCGGGGCACCGGAAACCTTTATTATTGATGCCAGCGGCATAGTGCGGGCCCATCACATTGGTGATATTAACCCGCAGGTGTGGCGCGCTAAGCTGGCACCTTTATACCAGCAGTGGAGCCAGCCATGAGACTTGTCCTTGTTGCGCTGTTTGCCAGTTTTAGCCTGCTGGCGCAGGATATACGCCCCTTTGACAACGAGCAGCAGCGGCAATTATTTAACCAGCTAACCGCTGAGCTGCGCTGCCCACAGTGTCAAAACCAGAATATCGCCGACTCTAATGCCATAGTCGCCGTAGATATGCGTGAGAAAACGTACCAATTGGTGCGCGAAGGCAAAGACCGCGCTCAGGTATTGGACTATATGATTGGCCGCTATGGCGACTTTGTGCACTATCAGCCGCCGGTTAACCGTTTCACGCTGTGGTTGTGGCTGGCGCCACTGTTAATGCTGGTGCTGTTGTTGGCGGTAGGAGCTTATCGCCGTGCCAGCAAAAACAACGACGACGAACTGGCAGCCAATACACCGTCAGCCTCAGAGTTAGATACCTTGATTGATCGTTACCGGAGTAAAAAACCATGATGGCGCCGTTGTTGTTCACTGCATTGGCTATGTTGTTTGTCACGGCGCTGTGTTTATTCTGGCCAAGGCGTGCTTACCAGCAGTACACCCAAACGCCGGCGCAATTATTTGAAGAGCGCCTGCAACTGCTGGCGCTGGCGCGCGATAGCGGCGAGCTTGCCGAGCAGGATTTTGATGCCGCAGCACAAGAGCTGAAAACCCAGTTTTTATCGCAGCAGCAACAGGCCCAGCTGAGCCAACCAGGCAGCGGCTGGCGTTTACCCCTGGTATTACTGCTGTTGGTAACGTTGTTAGTTGGCGGTATCTATGCCGTTACCGGTCATTACCGGCAACTGGACGACTGGCAGCAGGCGCAGCAGCAGTTACAGCAGTTTGGCGAGCGCGCCTTACTGGGGCAGGGCGAGCCCCTGTCCGAGCAGGAAATGGAGCTGTTTGCGCTTGGGCTGCGTACCCGATTGGCCAATGAAGGCGATGACGCTGTCGCCTGGATGCTGCTGGGCCGTATTCGTTTGTCGCAAGGCGCGGCCGAGCAAGCGGTGGCGGCCTTTGAGCGCGCGCTGAAACTGTCACCCGAGCGGGTGCCGCTGTTGCTGAGTTATGCCCAGGCACTGATTTTACTGGGTGATGATAATAGCCTGGCCCGCGCTGGTCGCGCCGTAGCTAAGGTATTAACGCGCGAGGCCAGCAATACTGATGCGCTGTCTTTAATGGCACTGATTGCCTACGAGAAAGGCGATATGGCTGAGGCGACCAGTGCCTGGCAGTTGTTGTTAGAACAGCTACCGAAAGAGGACCCACGTTACGCGGCGGTGCAACAGCGGTTAACCGAGCTTGGCGTTGATATTAAAGTGCCGGGAAGGCAGATCACGGTAAACCTGTTTGTCGACCCCAGATTAAAACAGGCCAACCCGGACGCCAGCCTGTTTTTATTTGCCCGTGCCGCAGAAGGCCCGGGCCTGCCGCTGGCAGTGCAACGTGTTCCGCTACCAGAAGGGCAGCTGCAGTTAGTATTAACCGAACAAATGGCGATGCAGAGCGAGTGGACCCTGGCCAGTGCCGACAAAGTGCAGGTGGTGGCGCGGTTGTCACAAAGCGGCACCGTTGAGCTGCGCCCCGGTGATATTCAGGCAGAATCCGGTGTGCTGGACCTGACTGCTAACACCCTGACTATTTCTTTAACTCTGGAGCCCTGATATGGCTGACTCTGCATTGTTTCGTTGTCTGCTGCTAAGCGCCGCCTTGTTGCTGTCAGCCTGCGCCTCACAGCAGGCAGTGGATAACCAAGCAAAAAACCAGACACAGGGCCAAACCGGCGCTGTGTACACCGATAGCCGCGATCCGCTGGAAACCATTAACCGGCCTTTGTGGGACTTTAACTACGATATTCTGGATAAATACCTGCTACGCCCGGCCACCGTGGGTTATATGACCGTAGTGCCTAAACCGGCCCGCAAAGGTTTGGTGAATGTCGCCAATAACCTCAACGAACCGGCCAGCTTTGTCAACGGCGCTTTGCAAGCCAAGCCAGACCGGGCTGCCATTAGCGCCGGCCGTTTTCTGGTTAACAGCACGCTAGGGCTATTTGGCTTGTTTGATGTGGCAACAGCGATAGGCCTGCAAGAACAAAACGAAGACTTTAACCAGACGATGGCAGTATGGGGCGTCGGCGATGGTGCTTACCTGATGTTACCGGCGCTTGGGCCTACTACAGTGCGTGGTACAGCGGGGGGCGTGGTCGATAACCTGTATTTTCCGCTTGGCCTGCTAAATACACCGTTGTCGATTACCCGCGCTATGATAGGGGCGCTGGATAGCCGCGAACAGTTAATGTCAATGGAAAACCTGCTGGAAGAGTCGCTAGACCCTTATGCCTTTATCAAAGAGTCTTATTTTCAGCGACAGGACTTCAGAATATACGATGGCAACCCACCCCAACCAGAAGAGCCAGAGGTGGATGAAAGCGTATTTGACGATCTGCTGGACGATCTGGAATAACGCCTAGCGTTTAAAACCAATGCGAAAGCCACCCCAGTGCCGACCGTCAACATAGATCGGCACTGACAAGTCATGCAAAATTTCGCCGGTATCACGTTTATAGGTTTGCAGCAGCATACTCTGGGTATGGCTGCCGCAGCGGCTACCGGTGCGGTCACTGAAAATACGTTTACTGCGGTTTTGCAGTAAATCCTTATCATAATTGCCGGTTAATGGCTGGCTGAATTTGCTGTTGTGTGTGGGGGCATAGCCTTTGCGATCAACGGTAATGGCGTACTGCACCTGTTTGTGCCGCGCCAGAATAGGCTCCTGAATGGCCGGTAAATGCTGATCGGTAAAGCGGTCATAGGCGGTGTGGTATTTCACCGGGTTAGTGCCGCTAATTTGCTCGTAACGCTCAGCGAACAGCGCGTCTTTATTCAGCTTGCCCTGCGCAATAGCATCGCTGAAAAGCTGGCCTATTGTAGCTGCGGCTTGTTCGGCTTCGGCCAAAATGGCACTGTAAAAACTGTGCCCGCTCAGGCTATTCAGCTCGCGGTAAATACTTTCCGTTTCTTCTGATAAGGCAATAGCCTGGCCAGCCACCGAGCTGCCTTTTTGGCTAATGTTGGCCAGTGTCTGGCTAATGCTGTCGACCGACTGCGCCAGCGCTATACTGGTCTGGTTAAGCTCACTGCTGGCTTGCTCTATCTGGGCAAAGGTGCCGGACGCTTCGGCAATTTGCTGGTTTATGGCGGCAAAACCGGCAGCAACCTGGCTTAACTCTTGTTGCACCAGGCTGCCACTTTGCTCCAGCTGTTGCATCTGCTCTGCGGTGCGCTGGCTTTGCTGGCGAATATCGCCCAGCATGCTGGCGATGTCTTTTGTCGCGCCGGCAGTTTTACCGGCCAGTGCGCGCACTTCTTCTGCTACCACGGCAAAGCCACGGCCTTGTTCACCGGCGCGCGCTGCCTCAATGGCTGCGTTCAGAGCCAGCAGGTTGGTTTGCTCAGCTACGGTGTTAATCACCTCGGTAATACGCTGAATATTATCGCTGCTGGCGCGCAGGTGTTGTAAGTCCGCCGTCGCCTGGCTTACCGCCTGCACCAGGCTGTTAATATTCTCCACCGCCGCCTGCAACCGCACATCGGCGTCATCCGATGCACCGGCTGTCTGTTGCAAGGTCGCGCCGATAGACTGCAAAGAATGGCTCAGCTCAGTGCTGGTACTGGCCAGCGCGTTACTGACATCGGCTATTTTGCCGCTGTCTTCACTGCTGTGGCTGATATCCTTCATCAGGCTGTCGATATAAAACGACACTTCTGCTGCCCCTATGGCCATCTTTGATGTCGCACCGGTAATGTTATCGGCGGTGTCAGCCAACTGCTGCTCCAGAGCGGTATCGCTGGCAACCGGCTCTGGTTTGGGCCAGTACAGATAACCGAGTAATAACAGGGCGCCTGCCAGCAGTGGCCAGATCATGCCGCCAACAGCGAACAGCACCGCCTGCAGCGCAATGAATACAGCAACCAGCGCCGCTGGCCGGATAGCGTGGTTTAGCATAAATCCCTCTTATAGCAACGACATACAAAACTGATAACACTATAGCTAAGTTTGCAGTCTTTGCAGTTGGCTGCGTTAAGTCAATCAGTTCATGCTGAAATAAGACCAAAGTCTCAGCTGAGTAATAGAGCGGCAAAAAAGCATTGCACCTTTTGCCTTTGGCTGGCGTACTATTAACCAAAGCAAATAGCAGCTGTGGAGCTTTGTTATGCTAAAACCGGTAATAGTATCCTTATGTGCGCTTGTGGCAACAGCTGCAACAGCAGCAGAGCGCGACTTAGCAGGCGCACCCAACCGGCTTATTTTAACGCTGGAGCAGGGCGTATCCGCACAGGCAATACAGCCCGACTTGCACAAGCTATCCGCAGTGAGTGCCGCTGGTCATAGCGCTGCGGCCAATACTACGGCCTTACGCGACGTGCAGCAGTTTAGCCATTTGCCGCAACTGGCATTAGTAAAGCTGGCAGCCGGCACCGATATTGCTGCAATTATTGCCCAATATAAAACGCTGCCCGGGGTAAAAGCAGCCGAGCCAGATTACCGCCTGCGCACTACCCAAAGCAGTAATGATCCCTTGTTTAACCAGCAGTGGCATTTGCAAACCAGCCCGGGTATTAATGCGCAAGCGGCCTGGGATAGCAGCACCGGCGATGCCCAGGTGATCGTGGCGGTAATAGATACCGGTGTCGATTATAGCCACCCGGATCTGCAGGCCAATATCTGGCAGAACCCGGAGGAAATTGCCGGCGACGGTATTGATAACGACGGCAATGGCTACGTTGATGATATTTACGGTATTAACCCGGCAGATGATAACGTTGATCCGATGGACGAAGACGGCCACGGCACCCAGGTGGCCGGCATTATTGGCGCCGTGGGCAACAATAGCACCGGTGTTGCCGGGGTAAACTGGTCAGTTACCCTGCTGCCTTGCCGCTTTATGGACGTTAACGGCGAAGGCTTTGTCAGTGATGCCATCGCTTGTCTTAATTATGTGCTGGCGCTGAAACAGCGCGGCGAAAATATCGTTGCCACCAACAACTCCTGGGGTGGGCCAGTGTTTTCGCAGGCACTTTACAATGCGGTACAAGCGCATTATGACGCCGGCATTTTATTTGTTGCCAGTGCCGGCAATGACAACACCCAGGCGCCGTTTTATCCGGCCGCATTCGATTTACCTAACGTCATCAGTGTCAGTGCGCATGGTCAAAGCGGCAGTAAAGCAGATTTTGCTAACTACGGCCGCAATTGGGTCGACTTATCCGCGCCGGGCGTGGCCATTTACACCACAGATCTGGATAATCAGTACAGTCTGGCATCAGGTACCTCAATGGCCGCTCCCGTGGTAACCGGGGTTGCTGCCTTGCTAAGTGCCGCCGAGCCCGGCCTTAATGCTAACCAGCTAAGGGCGCGGCTATTGATCTCAGGCGTGACAGCGACAGACTCTGTATTAAGTAGCCAAACTGCCACCGGGCATTTGCTGCTGGCCAGCGGTGACGGCCAGGACGGGGCGTTAGAGTGCATGAATAAACAGCTTACCCGCCGGCTGTTGCCGCTTACTGACACGGTTTTTCTAAGTGCCGGTGCTACCTTACCGATCGAAGTGTTAAGCCTGGACTGCGCCGGCAATAGCATCAACACCACAGTCAGCATAGCTCAGGGTGGTGCAGTCGCACTGAATGATGACGCTCAGCAGCAGGACAAGTTTGCCGGCGATGGCATTTACAGTGGCAGCTGGACCTTTGATGGCAATGACGCTGAACTGCAATTTGCCGATGGCCCGGTGCAGGTGCTGCTGCGTAATGACAACTTTTGTGCAGCGAACAATGTCAGCGAAATTCCATTGGCCGAATGCGAAACATTGGTCCAGCTGTATTACGACACCGGTGGCCAAAGCTGGCTTAATAGCACTAACTGGCTGCAAAACAACACGCCGTGCAGCTGGTTTGGCGTGGCGTGCAGCAGTGGCCGGGTTGCCAGTTTAAACCTGTCAGATAACGGCCTGGTGGGCCAGCTGCCAGCTAATTTTAATCAGTTATCTGCGCTGACCGAGCTGGACCTCAGTTTTAACGCGCTGCAGGGCAACTTCCCTGCGGCCCTCTTGCAGCTGACCCAACTTAGCCGGTTACAATTGTGGAATAATGCGTTTGAAGGCAGTATTCCTGCTGGCCTTGCCAACTTAACCGCGCTGACCGAGCTGGATCTGTCGTTTAACCGTTTTAGTGGCAGTTTACCTGCTGGCCTTGGCAATTTGCCGCTGTTGCGTGAACTGTTTGTTGAAAATAATTACTTAAGCGGCACTGTGCCCTCGGCGTTGGGCCAGCTTAGTCAGCTACAAATTCTATGGCTGGAAAACAACGATTTTAGCGGTACCTTGCCCTCTACGCTGACTAACTTAAACCAGCTGCGCGCCTTTAGCTTTGCCGGTACTGAGCTGTGTGCCCCGGCAACGGCTGACTTTGGCAACTGGCTGGCACAAATAGAGCAGCTGTTTATTAACACCGACTGTGCCAACAGCGCGCCACAGGTGTCGGCCGGCAGTGCGCAAACGGTTAGCAGTGGCAGTGTGGTAACGCTGACGGGCACTGCCAGCGACAGCGATTTTAATGTGCTTAGCTATCAATGGCAGCAGCTAGCCGGGCCGTCGGTTAGCCTAAGCCAGGCCGATACACTCACTGCCAGCTTTACTGCCCCGGTGGTAAGCAGCACTACCAGCTTACGCTTTCGGCTCACAGTGGATGATGGCATTGCGCAAAGCAGTGCTGAAGTGACCATCACGGTGCAACCAACTGGCGGCAGTGGCGGTAATGCCGGTGGCGGGTCTGGTGGTGGCAGCTTAGGCATTATCAGTCTGCTGCTACTGGGGTTATTGCTGTTAACAAGGCTTGGCAAGAGCGGCCTAACTGCCTACAATGCCAGGCCGGTTGCAGCTGTAGCAACGTCAGAACACGGATAACATCACAGCGTGAAACAGTTTCTTTATGCCGTAGCAGGCTGTTTATTTCTAAGTAAAACCGTGCTGGCCAGCAGCGAGCTAACCCCGCAATTGTTGGCGCCACTGGTGGCTGATTTTGACCAGTATTACGCTGCTAAACTGGCCGAACATGATATTCCCGGCGCTGCCTATGCCATAGTGCACGGCAATAAAATTATTGCCACTGCCGGTTTTGGTGTGCGTCAACGCGGCGGCACTGAGCCGGTCGATCCTTATACCGTGTTTCGTATTGCCTCAGTTTCAAAAACCTTTGCCGGTGGCTTAAGCAGTATGCTGGAAGCCGAAGGCCACTTCAGCTGGGATGATAAGCTGGTGCAGTATCTGCCGGGCTTTTCGTTTAAAAGCAAAAAATACAACCAACAGCTAAAGCTTAAGCATTTGTTATCACAAAGCACCGGCGTAATGGCCAATGCTTACGATAACCTGATTGAAGCCAATGTGCCGCTGGAGCGGATACTGGCACAATTTGATAAAATTGACCCGCTGTGTCCGCCTGGCCAGTGCTACGGTTATCAAAATGTGCTGTTTAGTTTAATTGAACCGGTGATGCAGCAGGCCACCGGCAAAAGTTATGCCCAGCTGTTGCAAGAGCGTATTTTTACGCCGTTGCAGTTACCCACCGCCTCCGTAGGGCTGGATGGCTTTTTCGCTACCGCCAACCGCGCTATGCCGCATGTACGGGCCCGTGGTAAATGGCATGAGACCAAAGTGGCTGAAAGCTATTACCGTTTTGCCCCGGCGGCCGGTGTTAATGCCAGCGCGATAGATTTAGGCTATTGGCTGATTGCACATCTGGGACACAACCCGCAAGTGCTGCCGGATAACCTGCTGGCAACCATCAGCAGCAAGCAGATAAAAACACGGCGTGACTTGCGCCGGCGCGAGTGGCGGCGCTATCTGACCGATGCGCACTATGCGCTGGGCTGGCGCGTATATCAGTTTGGCCAGGACAGCCTGATGTACCACGGTGGCTGGGTGCAGGGCTACCGCGCCGAAATTGCCTACTCGCGCGAGCATCAGTTAGGGCTGGTTATGCTGATGAATGCCGAGTCGAACATCATCAATGAAATGGGCACCTACTTTTGGTCCGGCATGCTCACTGCCATCCATCAACAGCGGCAGGACAACAAAACGCAGGCAGATTGAATACGTATTCAACTTGTCTGATCCCCTTTTAGCCGCTATTACTCTTAATCGATAAAGATTAAAAGTACAACAACGGCAAAGGGGATAACAATGAATATGACGTCAACTAAAAAACAATATTTACGACAGCTGGCTCTGCTGGCAGTGGGGTTAAGTTTACTGGCCGCTTGTGGCCAGGCCACAAATAATAACGTCACCACGCAAACCACAGCGGGCAGCGCAGTAGCAGACCCATACCAGCCGCAGCCTTACGTCAAAGTGAAGCACCCCGAGTGGAGCAAAAACGCGGTTATCTACCAGATTAATACCCGCCAGTTCACCCCTGAAGGCACCTTTGCCGCGGCCCAGCAACAGCTACCACGGCTAAAAGCCCTGGGCGTTGATGTTCTCTGGCTAATGCCCATTCAGCCTATTGGTGAGTTAAACCGCAAGGGTAGCCTGGGCAGCCCTTATTCAGTGAAAGACTACTACGGCGTCAACCCTGAGTTTGGCACACTGGAAGATATTAAAGCCTTTATCCGCGCGGCGCATGCGCAGGGCATGTACGTTATTCTGGATTGGGTGGCAAACCACAGCGCCTGGGATAACAATCTGGTGACAGAGCAGCCAGACTGGTATATCCGTGACTGGAAAGGCGATTTTCGCCCCACTCCCTGGTGGGACTGGAGCGATATTATCGAGCTGGATTATGACCAACCCGGCCTGCGCAAATACATGACAGAGGCGATGAAATACTGGGTGAAAGAAGTGGGGTTTGACGGTTTTCGCGCCGACGTCGCCGGCTTTGTACCGCTGGACTTCTGGCAACAGGTACGCAAAGAGCTCGATGAAATAAAGCCGGTGTTTATGCTGGCTGAATTCGAGGGGCGTGATTTTCATGCCCAGGCCTTTGACATGACTTATGCCTGGACCTGGCATCAGGCGGTGCATGCCATTGCCAGTGGCCATGCCGATGTCAATAAACTGTATGTGTATTACTCCTGGAACGAAAAATACTACCCGCAAAACATTATGCGCATGCTGGGTGTGAGTAACCATGATCAAAACGCCTGGGAAGGCACTGAGTTTGAAATGTTTGGCGATGCTTTGCCGGCGGTGATCGCACTGTCAGTGGTCAGTGAGGGCATGCCGATGATCTATAACGGCCAGGAGGTGGGTAACCCGCGCCGGTTAGCGTTTTTTGAGCGAGACCCCATCAGCTGGCATGATGAAAATGGCGACTTTATTCAGCACGATAATGGCAAACTGTATCAGCAACTGTTCGCGCTGAAAAAAGCCAATACAGCACTGTGGAATGCCGATTGGGGCGCCCGGATGATCCCGGTGCATAACAGCCAGGCGGCACAGGTGCTGAGTTTTGTCCGGCAAAACGACAAGGATAAAGTCTTTGCCGTATTTAACTTTAGCGACAGCGAGCAAACAGTTAACTTTAAAGCGCATTTACATCATGGCCGGTATGTCGAGTACTTAAGCGGTGACACGGCCGAATTTAGCGCCGACAGCAGCCTGACATTAGCTGCCTGGGGCTACCGGATCTACGTGAAACAGTAAACACTTTGCATGCAGGGCGCAATAATGCGCCCCTACTATCACAACTCAACACTAATTCAGCGGCGCTGATACAGATCCAGCAGAAAATCCACGCTGATGGCCGGCAGGCTGTCAGCGAACTGTTGCTTTTGTTCGGCGGTAAACTTCCACGCCAGTGGTACCATTTGCACTAACGCCAGCACATCTTCACTGCGGCTAAAGTTAAGCTCAAACTTAAGTTGCTGCCGCTTTAAATGCACAAAGCCATCCAGGCTTACCATGGCATCGTCATGCAGCCGTACCTGTTCATACACCGCCTGCTTAATTTGCACTAAATGCTGCGGGCCCGGCGTGACGGTAAGCAAATGGCCACCGGTGCTTAACACCCGTTTTAGCTCTTGTGCTTTAGACGGGGCATAAATACGCACTATGGCATCAAAGCTGTTAGCGGCAAACGGCAGCTGATAAGCGCTGGCCACGTTAAAGGCAATATTGGGTTGCGCTTTAGCGGCAAATTTTATCGCGCTTTTGGAAATATCCAGGCCCCATACGGCGGTGTCAGCAAGTTGCTGCTTAATAATGCCGGTGTAATACCCCTCGCCACAGCCTAAATCCAGTAAGCGTTGCGGTGCAACTTCGCTTAGCGTTGTCGCCACAGCCTGCGCCAGTGGCGCATACCAGCCAGCGTGTAAGAATTGCCGGCGGGCCTGCATCATCTCTTTGTTGTCGCCCGGATCTTTGGAGTTTTTTTGCTGCACCGGTAGCAGGTTAACATAGCCCTCGCGCGCAATATCGAAGCTGTGGCGGTTGGAGCATTGGTACTGTTTAGCATTTTGGCTGAGCGGTTGCTGGCAAAGCGGGCACAGGTACATAGCGGTTTCTATCTGAAAAATTGGCGCTTAGTGTAGCAGCACAGCAGTGTTTTGGCCAAAGCCTTGCTATACTGGCGGGCAAAAGTAAACCGGAGCAGCAATGCAAGATTTAGAATTATGGACGCTGGACGAGTTATGCGACCACGCCTTTGACATTTTTGAAGAGCTGGCCAGCGAAAACCTGTCAGCAGAAGACTATGCACAGTACCAACAGCATTATGAAAGCCGTGGCTATGTTGATCTGGCTATTCCCGGCGAAGACTGGGTAGAGATTATGATGCAGGACCTGGAGCCCGAGCTGCACTATGAAGCGCAAATTGGCCTGACCGGCGAAAACGGCGAGCCGGATAAAGTGCTGGCGCGTATTTTACTCAGCCGCGAAAAACATGAATCACTGTGTCATGCCCAGTGGCGCAGCCACTAAGTGACGTAAAAAGTGGCGCAGCCACTGAGTGAAGTAATAAGAGGCGCAGCCACTAAGTGACGTAAAAAGAGGCGCAGCCACTAGATGAAATAAAAAAAGGGTCTGCAAGCAGACCCTTTTTCGTTAGTGCACGCCGTGCATCCGCTTTCTTAGCCAGGGGCTAATCAGCAGCATAAACACGCCAATGCCCACGCCCACATACAGTAAGAAGCTGAATAACTCAGTGTAGCCAGCCAGGGCTGTCGCTACTTCAACCGTTTCACCCGCCGGGGTGTCTATTGCCGCCAGCTTCGCTAACTGCGTGGCCAGCAGTTCTGAGTATGCAGTGGCCAAAAACCAGGCACCCATCATCACGCCGACTACTTTATGTACCGCTAACTTGGTTACCGCCGATAAGCCAACTGGTGACAAACACAGCTCGCCCATAGTGTGCAGCATATAAGCCAGTACCATCCAGCCCGCACCAACCAGGCCGGCTTCGTTTGGAAACTGCGCGCCTAATACCAATGCGCCAAAGCCTAAACCTGCCTGCATAATACCCAGGGCAAATTTTACCGGTGTGCTCGGCTCTAAGCCTTTTCTGGCCAGATAAATCCATAACCAGGCAAAAAACGGTGCCAGGGTAATAATAAATAACGGGTTTAATGCACCGTACTGACCAGCGGTGGTCTCAAAACCAAATACTGTACGGTCCATTACCCGGTCCGCATATAAAGTCATCGATGAAGCCGACTGTTCAAACAGCGCCCAAAACACCACGGTAGACACCGTCAGTACAATAAGTACCAGCATACGGTCGCGTTCTTCTTTCGTGCACTGGGTTACCATAAACCAGATCACACCAGCCAGTACCAGTAACGACAAGCCTAACAAGGTGTCATGTACCACCGGGTTGTATTGCACCAGCTGCCATACCATACAGAGTGCTGGTATGGTTAACAGGTAAATCAGCCATTCGCGGTTAATGCCAGCAAATACGCTCTCCCGCAGCAGGGCAGGGTTGGCAGGCTCGGCGTAGCCATACAGATATTTTTGCCCGGCTAAGAATACAATTAAACCCAGCACCATACCAATACCGGCCAGGCCAAAGCCGTAACCCCAGCCATAGGTTTCACCTATGTAAGTCACCAGCAAAGTGGCAATAAACGAGCCCAGGTTAATACCCATATAAAAGATGGTAAAGCCAGAGTCACGCCGCGCGTCTTCTTTACCGTATAACTGACCCACTATGGTAGAGATATTCGGCTTTAAAAAGCCCACACCCATAATGATCAGCGCCAGTGAAAAGTAAAACACCTGAATGGCGCCGGTATCCTGTATCACCACACCGTTCTCTACATAGGCCTGAAAGCCCTCATAGGCCAAACCTAAGTGGCCTAAACAGAGCAAAATAGCACCAAAGGTAACAGCCTTGCGCATACCCAGGTAACGGTCGGCCAGCATGCCGCCAATGACCGGCATGGCATACACTAAACCGGCATAACTGCCCAGCACGTCTAAACCACCGGCATCGCTGAATAAGTGATACTTGGTTAAGTACAACAACAGCAGGTATTTCATGCCGTAAAAAGAAAAGCGCTCCCACATCTCGGTAAGAAAGCAGACATAAAGCCCGACCGGATGGCCGAGAAATTGCGGCTGATTGGCCAGCGCCTGCTCAGCAGTAGTAGAATCTGTCATCGTAACCCCAGAGTTAATAGACTTCGTTATTAGAATTATTTGCTTCATGACAACGCTGAAGCTGTCACGGATTATGCAGATGTCGGCCGGTGTTGTCATCACCGGCGCTGGTGGGATCAGATAAAAAGCGCCAATTTACCGGTGCAATCCCCGCTGCTGGCGGCAAACAACACTAAGATGGGAACAGTTGCGCCCTAAGCCTGGCCATATCTTTACGGCACAGTGCAAAGGTAATAGGCCGGGTAACCAGCGGGTAAGCCACCACCAGCAGCAGGGCATAACCGGCAATGGCCCAGCCGTCGGCGCGTGCAATCAGCATAAACAGCGGAAACAGCACCAATAATTTAATGATATTAAGCGTAATTTTTGTCGGTACCGGTAAGCTGTCAGACGCTTTGCGGATCACCGCCATGCGCTGGGCAAAATTCAGCCCGCTAAGTTCAGGGATACTTTGGCTATTAAAATACAGCATGGTCAATTCCTCTTGGTCAGGCGCTAGTTTAGCGGCTTGAGCTATCGCTTTAAAAGGGCTTTTGGTAAGCTTTACGCCATCAGCTGAATAAGGATCTGTGATGATTAAAGTTCTTAGCGTGTTTGGTACCCGGCCAGAGGCGATAAAAATGGCGCCACTGGTAAATTTGCTCAAGCAGCAAAGCGATATCGACAGCCGGGTCTGTGTTACCGGGCAGCACAGAGAAATGCTCGATCAGGTACTGCAGCTATTTGCTATTAAGCCCGAGTACGACCTGGCTATTATGAAAGCCGGGCAGGACTTGTATGATGTGACCACCAGTATTTTGTTAAATATTAAGCCGGTACTGCGCGACTTTAAACCCGACGTGGTGCTGGTACACGGTGATACCAGTACTACCTTTGCCGCGGCGCTGGCTTGCTATTATGAAAAAATTGCTGTCGGCCATGTAGAGGCTGGCCTTAGAACAGGTAACATTTACAGCCCCTGGCCAGAAGAAGCCAACCGCAAACTGACCGGTGCCTTAACCCGTTACCACTTTGCCCCGACTGAAACGTCCCGGCAAAACCTGTTAAACGAGCAGGTAAACCCGGCCCACATCGTGGTAACCGGCAATACGGTGATCGATGCGCTGCTGCAGGTGGTGGCGAAAATTGACAACGACCCGGCACTTAATCAGACGTTTGCGGAAAAATTCCCCTATGGCCAACATGGCCGTAAGCTTATTTTGGTTACCGGCCATCGGCGCGAAAGCTTTGGTGCCGGTTTTGACAACATTTGCGCGGCGCTTAAGCAGCTGGCTACCGACTTCCCCAAGTGCGACATTGTCTATCCGGTGCATTTAAACCCCAATGTGCGTGAGCCGGTATACCGCTTGTTGTCTGATGCGGCCAATGTGCATTTAATTGAACCGCAGGATTATTTACCCTTTGTCTATTTAATGAGCCGCGCCACGTTAGTGTTGACCGACTCGGGCGGTATTCAGGAAGAGGCGCCATCTTTGGGTAAACCGGTACTGGTAATGCGCGACACCACCGAGCGGCCAGAAGCGGTTGCCGCCGGTACCGTAAAGCTGGTCGGCACCGATAAAGCGAAAATTGTTGCCGAGGCCAGTCGTCTGCTGACCGACAAGGCGTATTACGACAGCATGAGCTTTGCCCACAACCCCTATGGCGACGGCAAGGCCTGTCAGCGTATAATCGATGCCATTAAAGCAGGTGGTTAATGCAGCGCTTTGCACGCGCGAAAACGGCTTACACAAGGTTTACACAAGGAGACTATAAATATGGATATTAACGCCGCGCTGGCGAAGGCCTCGCACACCTGGCTGGTCACTGGCTGCGCCGGTTTTATCGGCTCTAATCTGGTCGAGGTGCTGCTAAAAGCTAACCAAAAAGTAGTGGGGCTGGACAATTTTGCTACCGGCCATCAGCGCAATCTGGATGAAGTAAAAAGCCTGGTAAGCGCAGCGCAGTGGGCCAATTTTCGTTTTATCAAGGCCGACATCCGTCAGCTTACCGATTGCCAGCAAGCCTGTCAGGGCGTCGATTATGTGCTACATCAGGCCGCGCTTGGCTCAGTGCCGCGCTCGATTAACGACCCCATTACCACTAACGATACCAATATCAGCGGTTTTTTAAACATGCTGGTTGCATCGCGTGACGCCAGCGTAAAACGCTTTGTGTATGCTGCGTCAAGCTCGACCTATGGTGACCATCCGGCGCTGCCCAAGGTAGAAGAGGTTATCGGCAAGCCGTTATCGCCTTATGCCATTACCAAGTATGTCAACGAGTTATATGCTGACGTGTTCTCCCGTACTTATGGCTTTCACAGTGTCGGCCTGCGCTATTTTAATGTGTTTGGCCCCCGGCAAGACCCTAACGGCGCCTATGCGGCGGTGATCCCCAAATGGACAGCGGCGATGATCGCAGGCGATGATGTGGTCATTAACGGCGACGGTGAAACCAGCCGCGATTTTTGCTTTGTTGCCAACGCCGTGCAGGCCAATATCCGCGCGGCGCTGGCCACTATCAGCCAAAGCGAAGTGGTTAACGTGGCACTGGGGGACAGAACCACACTCAATGAGCTGTTCGCCGCCATCCGCCAAAGTCTGGCCGACAATGGTATTGTTTATCGCAAAGCGGCGAAATACGGCGAGTTTCGCCCCGGCGATGTGCGTCACTCGCAGGCTGATATCAGCAAAGCCAAAGCGCTGCTGGGTTATGCGCCAGAGTATCGCATTCTGGATGGCATAAAACGGGCGATGCCATGGTATATTCAGCAACAATAAGCAACAAAATACATTACAGCTAAATGGACTTACACAGGAACACAGCATGAGAACACTTGCAGACAGCCAGATTGCTATTATTGGCCTGGGCTATGTCGGCCTGCCGTTAGCGGTCGAGTTTGGTAAACACTACCATACCCTGGGGTTTGATATTAACCAGGCACGTATCAGCGAGTTACAGCGTGGCGAAGACCACACATTAGAAGTCAGCCCGGATGAACTGTCACAAGCCACTAAGCTTAGCTACAGCGCTGATTTAGCCGATTTACGCCGTGCCAACGTGTTTATTGTGACTGTGCCCACACCCATAGACGAGCACCGCCAGCCGGATTTAACGCCACTGGTTAAAGCCTCAGAAACCTTAGGCAAAGTAATTAAAGCCGGTGATGTGGTAATTTACGAGTCTACCGTGTACCCAGGCGCCACCGAAGAAGACTGCATCCCGGTGATTGAGCGAGTGTCGGGGCTAAAATACAACGTCGATTTTTTTGCCGGCTACAGCCCGGAGCGGATAAACCCGGGCGACAAAGAGCACCGGGTTACCACCATCAAAAAGGTCACCTCTGGCTCCACCCCAGAAGTAGCGGAATTCGTCGACAGTTTATATCGCAGCATTATTACCGCCGGCACTTATAAAGCCAGCTCCATCCGGGTGGCCGAGGCGGCTAAAGTGATTGAAAACACCCAGCGCGATTTAAATATCGCCTTAATTAACGAGCTGGCGGTCATTTTCAATAAACTCGGCATCGATACCGAAGAAGTGCTGTTAGCCGCTGGCACCAAGTGGAACTTTTTACCATTTCGCCCAGGCTTAGTCGGTGGCCACTGTATAGGGGTAGACCCATACTACTTAACCCACAAAGCGCAGGCGATAGGTTACCACCCTGAGGTGATATTGGCCGGGCGGCGCATTAACGACAGTATGGGCCGCTATGTGGTGGGGCAGCTGGTCAAAGCTATGATTGTGCGTCATATGCATGTACAAGGTGCAAAAGTACTAATAATGGGCCTGACATTTAAAGAAAACTGCCCGGATATCCGCAACACCAAAGTAGTGGATATTTTAGCCGAGTTAAAAGAATACGGTGTACAGGCCGACGTGTTCGACCCCTGGGTAGACATAGAACAGGCGCAGCACGAATACGGTATTACGCCGCTTACCAAGCCAGAGCAGGGCGCTTACGATGCGGTGATACTGGCGGTGGGGCATAAAGAGTTTCGTACCCTGGGCGCGGCGGGCATTCGCACACTGATGAAAGCCGACAGCATTTTGTACGACTTAAAATATGTGCTCGATAGCCGTGATAGTGATTTACGGCTGTAACCTTGTAATTGATAGCCAGACTCGCGGGTTAGTGCTTACTTACCCGTTATTGTCACAACGGCATGACAGATGAACATTATCAATACGCCTCTGGCCGGTTGTGTGCTGCTTGAGCCTAAGCGCTTTAGCGACAAGCGCGGTTTTTTTCAGGAAATGTTCCGCGCCGCTGATTACAGCGCTGCCGGTATTAACACGCCTTTGGTGCAGGATAACTGGTCGCGTTCGGTTAAAGGCGTGCTGCGTGGCATGCACTTTCAGCGCAATCATGCGCAGGGTAAGTTAATTAGTGTGCTGCGCGGTGAAATTTTTGATGTCGCAGTGGATATCCGCCCCGGCTCAGCTACTTTTGGCCAGTGGCATGGCGAATATTTATCTGAACATCAACCAAGACAGCTGTGGTTGCCACCGGGTTTTGCGCATGGCTTTTTAGTGCTGTCAGATGTGGCTGACGTGCTGTACAAAACCAGCCAGTATTACCAGGCCAGTGATGAGGGCAGCTTTATCTGGAATGATGCCGATCTGGCAATAGCCTGGCCTGTGATGCCTAAGCTGTTATCCGACAAAGATGCCGCAGCGCCGGGTTTTAAACAGGCGCTTAGATGAAGCTATCCCCATGAAGCTAGTGTCATGAAGCTATTGCTATTAGGCGCGGGCGGTCAGTTAGGCCAGGCGTTTTGCCAAAGCCCCTTTTGGCCGGGCAATAACAGCCTGGCGCTAAATCATGCCCAGCTTGATATCACCGACAGCAAAGCACTTCAGCAGCTTATCACCGCGTATCAGCCCGATGTGGTGATTAACTGTGCCGCCTACACCAAGGTTGCGCTGGCGCAGCAGCAAGCTGAACTGTGCCTGCAAATTAATACCAATGCAGTTGTGCACTTAGCGCAGCTTTGCGCCAAAGCACAGTGTTTGCTGGTGCAGTTTTCTACCGACTATGTGTTTAACGGCGAAAAAGGCAGTGCTTATATTGAAACCGACAGCACAGCGCCGCTTAATGTTTATGGCCAAAGTAAGCTGTTGGCCGAGCAGGCAATACAGCAGCACTGCCAGCGGTACCTGATATTTCGCACTAGCTGGCTGTTTAGCCAATACGGCCACAACTTTTACCGCACTATGTTAACGCTGGCAGAAAAAGGTACTGCTATTAGCGTGGTAGATGACGAAACAGGTTGCCCTACCTATGCCGGCGATGTTGCCGATGCGGTGCTTAAGGTGCTTGCGCAGTATAATCAAAGCGACAAAGCGCAATTTTCTTATGGCATCTATCATTTAGCCTCAACACCGGCTGTTAGCTGGTATCAGTTTGCCAGCGCTATATTTGCGGCACACCAGCTTACACCAGTGTTAACAGCTGTTAGCAGTAAACACTGGGCCGGCGGCGTAAAACGGCCAGCTTATTCAGCACTTAACAGTCGGGCATTTAGCACAACCTTTGGTATCAGCTTGCCGTCCTGGCAGCAGGCGTTAACCCGTTTATCCCGTCACAGAGATAAGGGCGATTGATCAGCATTGACAGCAGATCTGCTGCGCCTTAAGCTTGCCGGCATAAGTGAAACAGCCGGTATCGTTTCAGCCAAGGGATTGCCCGTGTCAAGCCAAACAACAAGCCAATGGTATTTGCTTTATTGCAAGCCGCGGCAGGAACTGCGTGCCCAGCAGCATTTAGCCAATCAGGGTTTTCACTCCTTTGTGCCACAAATTACGCTGCAAAAGCTGCGTGCTAACCGCTGGTGCCAAGTCACCGAGCCATTATTCCCGCGTTATTTATTTTTACATCTGCCAGCCGGGCAAGAGCTAAACATGCGCGCTATTCGCGCCACTCGTGGCATTACCGACTTTGTCCGCTTTGGTCTTCAGCTTGCCACTGTGCCACAGCAGTTAGTTGCACAGCTAACTGCGCAGCAAATTACCCTTAAGCAGCAGCTGCCCGAAGCTGGGTTTAAACCGGGCGAGGCAGTTAATATTTTAACCGGGCCTTTTGCCGGATTGCAGGCAGTATTTAATACCACTGATGGCGACAAACGCAGCGTTATTTTGGTTAGCCTACTGGGGCAATGGGTTGCATCCAGTTTCGATAATGGCCAGCTGGCGCCGAAAAAACCTACAAGTGATGCTTAAGCAGTAACAAAGCGGTAATAACATTCGATTAAACGCAAAAAAAACGGTAATATTCCGACGTTTTTTGCTAAGGCGCCAGGCAGTTTTTTATTGCCAATGCCCTACAGTTGCGGTGCGTTAAGCGCAGCTTCATCAATCAGGCGTGTACCATCAGGCATTAGGGTGCTGTAACCTAGTGGCGGTAGCGTGCCTGAAACAGACTAAATAGTCAGAATAACCAAATAACACTGGAGTTTTCGGGTGCTTAAATACGTTAAATATGCTTGCCTGGCACTGCTGCTGGGCTCACCTCTGGTTGCAGCGCAGGCAGTAACGCCATCGCCGGCCATGATAGAGCAGTTTAAAAAGTTGCCTCGGGCGCAGCAGGAGCAGCTGGCGCGCCAATACGGTGTTGATCTTAACCAGTTCTCTGCTGTCAGCCAAACGGCAGAGTCACAACGCGACCAGGTTGAACCGCTGACGCCGCGTGAGCCATCCCGGCAAACGGAACAAGACGTTAGCATGCAACAACAAGTTGAGCAAAAAGCACAGCGCTTTGGCCTGGCTTTGTTTAATGCTGACATCAGTACCTTTGCGCCGGTTGATAATGCCCCTGTACCAGAAGGCTACGTGCTGGGCGCCGGCGATACCTTACTAGTGCAGTTATTTGGTAAGCAAAGTAGTGACTTATCTTTAAGCGTCGACCGTGAAGGCAAAATAACCATTCCCGATTTAGCCCCCATGGTAGTAGGCGGCTTAACCTTTGCAACTGCCCGCGAACTTATTGCCGAGCGTGTCAGTGCTGCCATGATAGGCACCCAGGCGGCTGTGAGCATGGGCACCACGCGTAGTATCAATGTGTTTTTGGCAGGTGAAGCGAAAAACCCCGGTATGTATGCGGTGTCTGCCCTTACCAGTGTTACTCAGGCTTTATTTGTCGCCGGTGGCGTGTCTGATGTTGGCAGCTTGCGGGCAATTGAGGTTAAACGCCGTGGCGAAACCGTCGCCAGTTTTGACTTGTACAATTTATTGTTACGTGGCGATAACCGCGGTGATATTAACCTTAAGCACGGCGACGTAGTATTTGTGCCACCCTATAAAGCCTTGGCAGAGGTAACCGGTGAAGTGGTTCGTCCCGGTTTATACGAGCTTACAGCCAACGAACAGCTCAGCGACCTGGTGTCGATGGCCGGTGGCTTAAAGGCGACTGCTCACGCTGCGTCTGCGCGGTTAGAACGCATTAGTGCAAACAACCTGCGTGATATTAAAAACGTCGACCTGTCCAATAACAACAGCGGCAACGTCAGTGTTAAAAATGGCGACGTACTGCGGGTAGATCAAGTATCCAATCGGGTACAAAATCAGGTTACCTTAGCTGGCGCGGTTGCCCGCCCGGGAATGTACGCCTGGCGTCAGGGTATGCAGGTAAAAGATCTTATTCCATCACTGTGGTCCGACTTGCTCTGGTCGGCAGACTTAGACTACGCCCTTATCGTACGTCAGCAAAACCTGCGTGGCGATATTAGCGTACTGCAGTTTAATCTGGCCAATGCCCTAAACAGCCCTCAGCCCACAACGCAGCTGCAGGCCAACGATACCGTGCTGGTGTTTCACCATGCCGACAATGGTTATAAGCGCGATACGCTAAATGGCTATTTGCGTGAGCAACTGGCTCCTAAGCTTACCGCGTTATCACTAAATGCCACACTAGCAGGAGACGTAGCAGGGCGTACCTTTGAACAACTGAAAGTAGAGGATGCGCTACGCACCTCCGAAGTTCAGGCCAGTAATGATGAGGTTGCTGTCAGTGCCGAATCTTTGCTTAAAGCCCAGCTGCAGCAGCTGCTACAAAATGTGCTTACCGATAGTAGCCTAATAGCATATTCAGCCCATTTAACCCGTACCGAATTACTCTATCCGGTGCTGCAACGTTTAAAGCAGCAAAGTAATGTGCAACATAGCGTGCAGCTGGTGTCGGTATCTGGTGAAGTAAAAGTACCGGGTGAATACCCGCTGACGCAGGGCGCCGGCGTTACCGATTTACTCGCCGCAGCTGGCGGTGTTAACCCGGCAGCGTTTTTACAGCGCGCCGAGCTTAGCCGTTATAAGTTAACTAACGGCGAGCAAAACGCAGTAACGGTAAGCCATATGCCGGTTAATCTGGCGGCTATAGTTGAGGGGCAGGCAGCACAACTGCCGCTGCAAAGCCGCGACCGGCTTAATATTTTTGCTACGCCAGACTGGTCATTAGCGCGTAAAATCACCATTCAGGGTGAAGTACGCTTCCCTGGTGTCTACAGTATTCAAAAGGGTGAAACGCTATCCGACGTGCTTGCCCGTGCTGGCGGTGTTACCGACGATGCCTTCTTATACGGCGCTGTATTTACCCGGCGCAATATTCAGCAGCGCGAGCAGGTGCAGCATAAACGCTTGTTGGAACAGTTAAAGTCAGACATTGCTACCAAAGCACTTACGGCGAGTAGCTCAATGACAACCCCTGCTGATGCGATGGGCATGATAGCGCAGCTGGAAAATATGACCCCCGTTGGCCGGCTGGTAATAAATGCCGAGCAAATACTGGCAGCAAACCCACAGCATAACCTGGTAGTAGAAGATGGCGATCAGCTGCTTATTCCAAGGCGCAACAGCGCAGTGTCGGTATTAGGTGAGGTGCAGTTACCGGGCACGCACCGTTACGACACCAGTGTGAATGTCGAGCAGTATATCCGCCTGGCCGGTGGTATGCGTAAACGCGCCGACGAAGACCGTATTTACGTTATCCGCGCAGACGGCTCTGTGTATGTGCCCAACCGCAGCTGGTATAGCGTAAAATCAGACGTGTTAAAACCGGGCGACACCATCATAGTGCCGCTAGACACCGACTACAAAGATGGCTTAAGTCTGTGGGCCCAGGTAACGCAAATTTTCTATCAAACTGCAGTAGCAATAGCAGCGCTTAATTCATTCTAAATCCTGAGTGTAAGGGCGCATTATTGCGCCCAGCTGTTAATTGTTAAGTGAGCGAATTTTCAAGGAACTCTATGTCTGAACAACAAAACGCCACGCTTTCGCGTGTGGCCGACGACGAAATAGACCTGCGCGAGCTATTCGCTGCTATCTGGCAGGGTAAGTGGCTTATTATCGCGGTCACGGCGATTTTTGCCGTTGCATCGGTGTTTTATGCGCTAAGCTTGCCGAATATTTATAAATCTGAGGCGTTGTTAGCGCCGGCCGCCGAGCAAAAAGGGGCTGGGTTATCGGGCCAATTAGGTGGCCTAGCCGCGCTTGCTGGTGTTAGCTTGGGCAGTGGCGCCGGGGTGGATAAAACTGCCTTGGCTATTGAGGTAGTAAAATCGCGCGATTTTCTCAGCCGCTTTATTCAGCAGCGTATTCAGCTGCAAGACTTAATGGCGGTTAAAAGCTGGGACCTTACTACTAACTCTCTAAAATACGACTTAGATGTTTATAACCCGGAAAGTCAACAGTGGCTGCGCGAAGTTAAACCACCAAAGCAAGCTCAGCCCTCTTTGCAGGAAGCTTATAAAGCGCTGTCTGAAATCCTCAGTGTAAGCCAGGACAAAACTACCGGCATGGTAAAGCTGAGTATCGAGCATCAATCGCCCTATATCGCGCAAAGCTGGGTGCAAATGCTGATTGCCGATTTAAACCTGGAAATGAAAACCCGCGATATTGAAGAAGCCGAAAAAAGTATTGCCTATCTGCAGCAGCAAATTAGCCAAACCAATATCGCAGATTTACGCACCGCGCTGTATTCACTCATTGAGGAGCAAACTAAAACTTTAATGCTGGCGAATGTACGTGATGAATATGCGTTAAAAGTTATAGATAGCGCGATAGTGCCGGAAGAAAAGGCCCGGCCAGCTAGGGCTGTTCTTGTTATCGTTTGTACGTTTTTAGGTGGTTTTATTGCGATATTCGCAGTTATTTTACGGCATTATTTTAGACAGAGCAGGGCGTCGGTTTGAGAGATCTAGATAAAGTACATATTGCCATTGTAGGCCTGGGCTACGTTGGCCTGCCATTGGCGGTCGAGTTTGGTAAACACTACGCTACCTTGGGTTTTGACATTAACCAGGCGCGCATCCGTGAGTTACAGCGTGGCGAAGACCATACGTTGGAAGTGAGCTCAGAAGAGCTGTCAGAGGCCACTAAGCTTAGCTACAGTGCAGATATCAACGACTTACGTCGCGCCAATGTGTTTATTGTTACCGTGCCCACCCCGATAGACGAGCACCGCCAGCCCGATTTAACCCCGCTGATAAAGGCGTCAGAAACCTTAGGTAAAGTGATTAAAGCCGGTGACGTCGTCATTTACGAGTCTACCGTGTACCCGGGCGCCACCGAAGAAGATTGTATTCCGGTGATTGAGCGCGTATCTGGCCTTAAATACAACGTCGACTTTTTTGCCGGCTACAGCCCTGAGCGGATAAACCCGGGCGATAAAGAGCATCGGGTCACGACGATTAAAAAAGTCACTTCGGGCTCCACGCCAGAAGTTGCTGAATTTGTCGATGGCTTATACCGCAGCATTATTACCGCCGGCACCTACAAAGCCAGCTCAATCCGGGTGGCAGAAGCAGCCAAAGTTATCGAAAACACCCAGCGCGATTTAAATATTGCCCTGATAAACGAACTGGCGGTGATTTTTAACAAGCTGGGTATCGACACCGAAGAAGTGCTGCTGGCAGCAGGCACCAAATGGAATTTCCTGCCGTTCCGGCCGGGTTTAGTCGGCGGCCACTGTATCGGGGTAGACCCTTACTATTTAACGCATAAGGCACAGTCTGTAGGTTATCACCCCGAGGTTATCCTCGCTGGGCGGCGTATTAATGACAGTATGGGACAATACGTTGTTAGTGAGCTGGTAAAGGCAATGCTAAAAAAACGTATTCACGTAGAAGGAGCCCGGGTACTTGTTATGGGGTTAACTTTTAAAGAGAACTGCCCTGATATTCGTAACACTAAAGTGGTCGATATTATTACCGAGTTAAAAGAATATGGTGTAATGCCCGATGTGTTTGATCCCTGGGTTAATGCCGAAGAAGCACTACACGAATATGGCATAACGCCGATTGCTGCGCCTGTACAGGGCAACTACGATGCCGTTATATTAGCCGTAGGTCACAGCGAATTTAAAGCGATGGGCGCTAAAGGCGTCAGAAAGTTTTGTCGGCCAGACAGTGTTATTTATGACTTAAAATATGTACTTGATAAAAATCTGGTAGATATTCGTTTTTAAAATTCAGAGAAATTAAATATGAAAAATTTTGCGTTAATTGGTGCAGCAGGTTACATAGCACCACGTCATATGAAAGCAATCAAAGAAACAGGTAATAATCTGGTTGCTGCATTAGATAAAAACGATTCTGTGGGTATTATCGATAGCCATTTCCCAGATGCGGATTTTTTTACGGAATTTGAACGCTTTGATCGCCATATAGACAAGTTACGTCGCGAAAACAATGGCAAGCAAGTGGATTATGTTGGCATTTGCTCGCCAAATTATCTGCATGACTCGCATATGCGTTTTGCCTTACGTGCCGGTGCTGATGCCATTTGTGAAAAGCCGTTAGTGCTCAACCCATGGAATATCGATGGTTTGCAGGAAATTGAGCGTGAAACTGGTCGTAAAGTGAATACTATTTTGCAGTTGCGCTTACATCCGGCCATTATTGAACTCAAAGCAAAAGTCGCCGCCAGCCCGGCGGATAAAAAGTTTGATGTTGATCTAACTTATATTACGTCTCGCGGCCACTGGTATCTGCAATCCTGGAAAGGCGATGATAAAAAATCCGGCGGTATTTCCACTAATATCGGTGTGCATTTTTACGACATGCTGCATTTTGTGTTTGGCAAGCTACAAGACAATAAAGTGCACTTTAACTCGCCAACCAAAGCCGCCGGTTACTTAGAGTATGAAAAAGCCCGGGTGCGCTGGTTCTTATCGGTAGATGTTAATGATATACCGGCAGAGGTGCGTGCGGCTGGCCAGCGCACATATCGTGCTATTACCGCTGATGGCGAGTCTATCGAGTTTTCTGATGGCTTTACCGATTTACACACCGTAAGTTATCGCGAAATTCTCGCTGGCCGCGGCTTTGGTTTAGAGGAAAATAGGGTAGCCATTGAAACAGTAGCCAATATTCGTAACGCCCCTATCAGCCCGTTAACCGGCGATTATCATCCTTTTGTAACCAAACTGACGAGATAGCCATGGCTGATTATCAAGCGCATCCAAGCGCTATTGTCGACGATGGCGCCTTTATTGGCGAAGGCTCACGCGTTTGGCATTTTGTTCACGTTTGTGGCGGCGCTAAAATTGGCAAAGGCGTTTCACTTGGTCAAAACGTCTTTGTCGGCAATAAAGTTACCATTGGTGACAAATGCAAAATCCAGAACAACGTATCAGTGTACGACAATGTGCACTTAGAAGAAGGCGTCTTTTGCGGTCCTAGTATGGTGTTTACCAATGTATATAACCCGCGCTCGCTAATTGAGCGTAAGAACGAATACCGCGACACTCTGGTAAAAAAGGGCGCTACGTTAGGCGCTAATTGCACTATTGTCTGTGGCGTCACTATAGGTGAATTTGCTTTTGTCGGTGCCGGCGCTGTTATTAATAAAGATGTGCCTGCATATGCCCTAATGGTCGGCGTACCTGCTAAACAAGTCGGCTGGATGAGCGAGTTTGGCGAGCGGTTAAACCTGCCTGTGACAGGTGAGGGCGAGGCGCTATGTCAACACACTGGCGACCGTTACATTCTTAAAAACAATTTGTTAAGCAAGGTTAGCTAACATGCAGTTTATTGATTTAGCCGCGCAGTATAAGCATTTAAAACAGCGTATTGACCAACGTATTCAAACAGTTCTTGACCATGGCAACTACATAATGGGGCCAGAGGTTGAGGAACTCGAAATTAAGTTGGCAGAGTACGTAGGTGTAAAGCATTGTATCAGCTGTGCTAACGGAACTGATGCACTGCAACTTGCCATGATGGTACTGGATATTAAACCTGGTGATGCGGTGTTTTGCCCCACCTTTACCTTTTTCGCCACGGCCGAAGTAGTCGCTTACGCCGGTGCTACGCCAGTGTTTGTCGACTCAGACGAGCGCACTTTTAATATTTGCCCTAAAGATTTAGAGCGGCGCATTCAACAGGTGATAGCAGAGGGTAAGTTAACACCGCGCGCGATTATTGCTGTTGACCTGTTTGGTTTACCAGCCAATTATCTTGAGCTCGAAAAAATAGCTGCTAAATACAATTTAAAGCTAATTGAAGATGCGGCGCAGGGCTTCGGCGGCGAAATAAATGGCAAACGTGCCGGCAGTTTTGGCGATATGGCCACCACCAGCTTTTTCCCGGCTAAACCATTGGGCTGTTATGGTGACGGCGGTGCTGTTTTTACTAACAGCGATGAGTATGCGGCTTTATTCCGTTCATATCGGGTGCATGGCAAGGGCAAAGACAAATACGACAATGTACGCATTGGTGTTAACAGTCGGTTAGATACGTTGCAAGCAGCTATCTTGCTGGAGAAACTTGCTGAATTTCCGCAGGAGCTTGTTAATAGAAACCGTTTAGCGGCACTGTATAGTACTCAATTAACAGGAAATTACCTTAAGCCTCATATACCTCAGGGGTATACAAGCTCTTGGGCACAATACACCCTTGTCAGCGATAACAGGGATGCAATAATGGCCAGCTGCAAAGAGCAAGGTGTGCCAACGATGATCTACTACGGCACCTGCATGCACCAACAAACCGCCTTTAGCGCGCTGGGTTACACTGATGCAGACTTCCCAACAGCATCTAAGCTGGCAAAACAGGTCTTTAGCATACCTATGCACCCCTACATGGCTGAGGCTAGTTTTGTTTCTGTACTGGAGGCTTTGGCTAAATCTGGTGTGGAGATCCAATGAAGCTATTAATTACTGGTGGTGCGGGTTTTATCGGTTCTGCTGTAGTCCGCCATATCTGTACTAACACTAATAACGAAGTCGTTAACCTCGACAAATTAACTTATGCCGGTAATTTAAACTCATTAGCTGATGTGTCCGATAATACTCGTTACACATTCGTCCAGGCAGATATTTGTGATGCAACGGCAATGGCTGCAGTATTCGAAAAGCATCAACCTGATGCCGTTATGCATTTGGCTGCTGAAAGCCATGTCGACCGCTCTATAGATGGCCCGGCAGCTTTTATTGAAACCAATATTGTTGGTACTTACTCCTTGCTGGAGGCTGCGCGTAATTATTGGAAAGCTTTACCGGAAGAGCGTAAACAGGCATTTCGTTTTCACCATATCTCTACCGATGAAGTGTACGGTGATTTGCATGGCACTGATGATTTGTTTACTGAAACTACACCTTATGCGCCAAGCAGCCCATATTCGGCCAGTAAAGCCAGTTCAGATCATTTAGTGCGGGCCTGGCAGCGTACTTACGGCTTGCCGGTTATTGTAACTAATTGCTCTAACAACTATGGCCCTTACCATTTCCCGGAAAAGCTGATACCGCTGATTATTTTAAATGCCTTAGCTGGCAAGCCGCTGCCGGTGTACGGCAAGGGCAACCAGGTGCGCGACTGGCTTTACGTAGAAGATCACGCCCGTGCTTTGTACAAGGTAGTAACCGGGGGCGTAGTTGGTGAAACCTATAACATCGGCGGCCACAACGAAAAACAAAATATCGAAGTGGTGCATGCCATCTGTGAGCTGATGGACGAACTGGCACCAATGCATGAGCGCGGTTACCCACTCAACACTAAACACGCATCACTCATCACTCACGTAACCGATCGCCCTGGTCACGACTTACGCTACGCTATTGACGCCAGCAAAATAGAACGTGAACTTGGCTGGAAGCCCGAAGAAACTTTCGAAACCGGCTTACGCAAAACCGTGCAGTGGTACTTAAACAATAAAAACTGGTGGCAGGCAGTACTGGACGGCAGCTACAAGCTGGAGCGTTTAGGGCAAGGAGCTTAGCAAATGAAAGGTATAGTATTAGCCGGTGGTTCGGGTACACGCTTGTATCCTATAACCCGTGGTGTATCTAAGCAGTTGTTGCCAGTTTATGACAAACCGATGATTTACTATCCATTGTCGGTGCTGATGCTGGCTGGTATACGAGATATTCTGATCATTACCACACCGGAAGACCAAGCAGCATTCCAGCGTTTACTGGGCGATGGTAGTGACTTTGGTATTCATCTTAGCTATGCAGCACAGCCAAACCCGGACGGTTTGGCCCAAGCCTTTATTATTGGTGAAGAATTTATCGGTAATGATAATGTATGCCTGGTGCTGGGCGATAACATTTTCTACGGCCAGAGTTTTAGCCCCAAGTTAAAACAAGCAGCTGCCAGAAAAACAGGGGCGACGGTATTCGGTTATCAGGTGCGCGATCCCGAGCGTTTTGGCGTGGTGGAGTTTGACGAAAACAAAAAAGCTATTTCTATAGAAGAAAAACCGGCCAAACCAAAGTCTAACTATGCGGTAACCGGGCTTTATTTTTACGATAATGATGTTATCGACATAGCCAAACGAATCGAGCCGTCAGCACGGGGTGAGTTGGAAATTACTTGTGTTAACCGCGAATATCTAAAGCGCGGAAATTTGCAGGTTGAAATGCTGGGCCGTGGTTTTGCTTGGCTGGATACCGGCACCTACGACAGCCTGCTTGAGGCATCATCGTTTGTGCAAACGATTGAACACCGGCAGGGATTTAAAGTCGCAGTGCTTGAAGAGATTGCTTTTATTAATGGTTGGTTATCAGCAGCGGATATTAGCCGGATTGCCGATACTATGACGAAGAACAGCTACGGCCAGTATTTAGCTGAGTTGGTGAAAGCAAAATGATTCCAGTTAATAAACCTTATTTACCTGCATTTGAAAAATACACCAAGTACCTTGAACGCGTTTATGACAAAGCCTGGTTAACAAACAACGGCCCTTTAGTTCAGGAACTAAAAGTACGGCTGGAAGAATATCTGGGCGTAAAAAACTTATTGCCAGTGGCTAATGGCACTCTCGCTATGCAACTTGCCTATAAAGTGTTTAATTTAAAAGGCAATGCGGTAACTACGCCTTTTACATTTATCGCCACCAGCAGTAGTTTGGCATGGGAAGGTATAACCCCCAAGTTTGCTGACATTGACCCGCTAAGTTATAACTTATGCCCGAATAAAGCTCGCCAGGCCATAGATACCGACACCACAGCGATAGTGCCAGTGCATGTATACGGTAACCCTTGTGATGTTGAAGCGTTTGAGCAAATAGGCAAAGAGCACAAAGTTAAAGTGATTTACGATGCCGCCCACGCTTTTGGGGTTAAGGTAAATGGTAATAGCGTACTGAATTATGGCGATGCATCTACCCTAAGCTTCCATGCTACCAAGGTGTTTCACAGTGTTGAAGGCGGAGCTGTTATATTTAAAAATAGTGACGACTACGAGCGCGCCGTCTTAATGACCAATTTTGGCATTGATACATCTACAGGCAATATCGTTGACGCCGGTATTAATACAAAAATGAGCGAAGTACATGCCGCTATGGGGCTTGCCGTATTGGATGATATTGACCAGATCCTGTCACATCGTATTGCACTTTATGAACAGTATTGTGATGGTTTACAAAGCTTAGGTTATCAACCAATCTGGAGAAGTCACGCGACAAAAAATGGGGCCTATCTTCCGATCACATTTAAAGACGATATCCAATGTACTCAGGTACTTAACTCCCTGGCAAGAAATGGCATAACCGCAAGACGCTATTTTTCACCATCATTAAACCTGGTCGAGAATTTTAAAGATCAGTACGCCGCGCAATGTCCTGTATCTGAATCGCTATCAAATAGGACGCTGTGTTTGCCGCTCTATTATGCCCTGTCATCAGAAGACGTTTCACTAATCATTTCTGAAGTTGGGAAAGCAATATATGCCAACGCTTAATGATAAGCAGATACAGTCTCTGGGCTTTAAATCGCTTGGTAAAAATGTTCGTATTTCTGATAAAGCAAGCATTTACAATGCGTCGAACATTAGCTTGGGTGATAACGTCCGTATAGATGATTTTGCAGTTTTGTCTGCTGGTGACGGAGGTATAAGAATAGGTAGTCATATACATATTGCCGTTTACAGCAGTTTGATCGGCGCAGGTAGCATACTTATTCAAGACTTTTCCAACCTGTCATCCAGAGTGTCGGTGTATAGTTCTAGTGACGACTACTCCGGAGCATCCATGACTAATCCATGCATTTCGGGAAAATATAAGAAAGTAACTCATAGCCCCGTTGTAATAGAAAAACATGTGATTATTGGCTGCGGCACCGTTATTCTGCCAGGTGCTCATCTGTATGAGGGTGTTGCCTTAGGCGCATTGAGTCTTGCAAAAGGTGAATATCCCGAGTGGAGCATCTATGCGGGTAACCCCGCAAAATTTATTAAAGAACGAAAGAAAACAGCCCTCCAGCTGGAAGTGGATTTTCTGGCAGAATATAACGCTAACTGACTAAAATAATAATGGTTAAAATACTACATATCAGTTCAAAAAATGTATTTTTGAATGAAGCAGTGTCATCGTTTGAGCGGGTTTTCCCTCAGCAAAACTCTGTTTGGTTGCATTCTTGTAATGTATCTTCAGGAACAGACGTACACCGTTTTGAAAGGTCTTTCTCAATGTCTGATTTTTTCAGGTTTTCTTTCTACAGAGAGTTGAGAAATTTTGACCTTATTGTATTTCATTCTTTATCAATTTTTTTGTATCCCATAATTTTGTTTTCGTCAAAAAAAACTAAGTTGGCATGGCTTGGTTGGGGTTTTGATTACTATGATTATATTTCCGATAATAAGAAAAATTTTATTTTGCCAGCGACGCTAAAAATAAAAGATCTTATTCATCAATCTTTACAATCTGAAAAAGCAGATTATTCTCCATTTAAGAAAATAATTAAGGCTGTGTATTTAATGTTTTTTGAGAAAAAAGCAATTTCAAAATTCAACAGCTTTTCACCTGTTTTGCATAGTGAGTATCAACTTATAGAGCAATTAAAACTGATGCATCATGTTCCGGATTTTTGTCAATGGAATTATGGTTCTCTAGAAGACTTCCATGCGAAAAATATCCTAGGAAAAACTGTAACTGGTAATGCTATTTTAATTGGCAATAGTGCTACATATACTAACAATCATATAGAAGCATTCGAAACTATATCGACTTCTTTAAGTAGGATTAATGCCGTACGGGATGTATATGTACCGTTGAGCTATGGCGATGAATCATACAAAGATTACGTAGTTGATTACGGTAGAGATTTTTTTAAACATGCATTTAAACCAGTATTAGAGTTTATGCCTCTGGATGAATATTCAACTCTGTTAATGAATTGTGGTTTTGTAGTTATGAACCACATAAGGCAGCAAGCTTTAGGTAATATTATTATGATGGTATATCTCGGTGCCAGAGTTTTTTTAAGGGAAGATAATCCACTTTATGATTACTTTGTAGGTATTGGTGCTGTCGTAAATAAAATATCGGATTTAGAAAGTCATCCAGAGTTGTTGTCGACGCCATTAACCGAAGCGGACATAAAAGCTAATAAAAAAGCGCTTTATACACACTGGTCTAGAGCAGTCATAGATTCAAACACAGAAAAATTAGTGCGCTATCACGTTGGGCCTCGGGCAGATTAATTATTTATTTATGTTTTCTGCTGTCTTAAAAACTTAGAGTATATTACTTGAATTTAAGAAACGTTACTTTATTTGCGTTAGGGCCGATCGGTGCAGCAGCTTTGGGACTTATTACCGTTCCGGTATTGGCCTGGGCGTTCAGTATGGAAGATATTGGCCGCTTAAATGTATTAAATGTGACGGTATCGCTGGCTCTACTGATTTGTATGCTGGGGCTGGATCAGGCCTATGTCAGACATTATCACGAGACGAAAGATAAACCTGCTCTGCTAAAGGCTTGTCTTTGGCCGGGGTTGATATTGTTGTCGATACTGGCGATATGCTGTGGTGTATTTGCAAAGGACATATCTCTGCTAATGTATGGTGAGGAGGCGGGCAGGTATTTCTGGATAACTCTGTACTGTGTAATAACGGCTTTTATTTCCAGGTTTCTCTCACTTATCTTACGAATGCAAGAACGTGGCTTGGCGTATTCAATGAGCCAAATTATTCCTAAGTTAGTTATGCTGGTAGCAGTGGGCATTATTATATTTTCAGGTATTGCCAGAGAGTTCCTTACTTTACAGTTAGCATTCCTTGCGTCTACGTCAACGGTATTGATCGTTTACGCCTGGAACACACGCAACGAATGGCAAAGTGCCTTTCGAAGTAGGCCGGACTCTGAGAGCGGGAAACAGCTGCTGAACTTTGGCGTGCCGCTTGTATTTTCCGGAGTTATATACTGGGGCCTAATGGCGACCAGTACCGTCACGCTGAGAATGTATGCACCTTTATCCGAGTTAGGCCTTTATTCAGTCACTGCCAGCTTTGCCGCTGCTGCCAGTATTTTCCAGTCTGTGTTTTCAGTTATATGGGCGCCAACGGTATATAGATGGCATGCAGAGAGTGCTGATATGGGAAAAGTTCATGCAATAAGCAAGCAGGTGCTGATGGCAATTTGTGTGATTTGTGCCTTGTGTGGCATTTTTTCCTGGATAACAGACTATCTGCTGCCACAAGGCTACGCATCTGTAAAATACTTATTGCTGTGCGCACTGATAGCGCCATTAATGTACACCTTGTCAGAAGTGACTTGCGTAGGTATTGGCATTACTAAACGTACCGGTCTTACTATTTGGATAACACTGGCTGCTTTTGTAGTAAACGTATTGCTGAGTATTAAGTTGGTGCCCCTATTTGGCGCTGCAGGTGCTGTAGTAAGCAATGCAATCGCTTATGTAGTGTTCTTTATTATGAGAACAGAGGTTTCATCTTTTATCTGGCGATCCTTCCCCAGAGCAAAAATATATTTTTTTGTAGTACTTTTACTTTTCTTGACTGTAGTAACATTGCTGAGTCCAGAATATGGCACTTATACATATGTCGTTATTTGGCTTTGTTTTATACCTTTGGTAGGTGTATTCTTCAGAAAAGAAGCGTATGAGTTACTGCATACGATTAAATTAACAAGGAGTTAGATATCTATTGTTTATCGCTAACCGATAGTGTTGTTGAAACATAATTTTTTTGGGGGGGTTAATACAATATTAATAAATGGAAAATGATATTGACTAGACTTGGTTTTTTTTGTCAGCGTTTTCTTCTAAAGATATTTATGGTCAAGTGACTTCTTACTGTGGTTTTTATTTTTGAATAAGCAACATTGCTTGGCTGCTTACAATGGGTATCGATTCAGTATTATTCTGATAATGTAGAGCGTTTCATGAAAAAGATATTAATTGTCGGGTTGCCTTTTTTTGCTGAAAAATATACCTATATGATGGACTCTTATAGTTCGATTGGTGTTCACCCGAGGGTCTTAATCAACTCTGATTATGTTGGTTATGGTAGCGATTTTGACATGCATTTCGCTGGAAAGGGTACGTTTTCGCGTATGTACAATTATGCTAAAACCATAAGGACCTATAATCCAGATTTCATTGATTGTTATGATTATTCCATATTGTCTTTATACTATGTTTTTGTAGCAAAGGTTCTTGGTGTTAAAGTAAGGTTCTGGCTGATAGGTGGGGAGTTAAAGGGCGACAAAACCCACTTCAATCGCAAGTCTTTCTTCTTGAGTCTATTCGTTAATGTGAAGAAGGTGCTTACAAGACAGAGTTTGAGGCTTTCTGATAAGATCTTTGCTAAAGAAGTTCATCATTTGGACTCAATTAAATCTATTGGAGAGGATTTACTTGCTAAAGTAGTAAGCATCTATAATTGTGTGCCAGTTGAAGATAATTATCATTCGCGCTCAAAGATAAGTAAAGATTTTATATATGCTAATGCTGTTATCGAAAGTCGCAACGTCAAGTCTTTGGTTGAGGCATTTTCATCTCTTAAGAAAAATAATTTTGTGTTTTCTGCTTCTATCTTTGGATTTAACTCTATTTCCAATGTTGTATACGGTGTGAGAGGAGAATCCTATTCCAATGATGTTTTGGAACTTTATGAAGAACTTGATATTGGTGATGTTGTTTCAGTAGATGGTTTCATAAAAGATATCGGCGTTGAGTTAGTAAAACACAAATTTTTCTTGTTCCCTGCAGAAGTGATTTTAGCTAACTACGCGTTACTGGAGGCGATGTCTCATGGTTTAGTGCCTATAATTTTTCCAGGTGACGGGTATGAGAAAATTATAACGGATGGAGTTAACGGCATAGTAGCATTTGACTTTGACATTTACTCTGCTTTGGAAAGAGCATTAAAACTATCAGAAGATGATTATGCGAAAATGTCTGAGGCAGCATATCGAAAAATTAAGACTGAATTTTCTCTATCGCATTGGTCTTCTAAGCTGTTAGATACTCTTTAAACAGTGAAATAATACTTGTCTAAATGATGGTTACTCTATGCTGCCATACTTATTGATATTTTTTAGTTTGTATTCTTCAATTATTTACGATAGGACAAAGTTTGAAAAACTAGTTTTTGTATCTTTATCCTTTGTTTTATTTATTTTTTCTGCTTTTCGTGTCGGAGGAACTGGTCCTGCTGATTATGATGCATATCTACGACTATATTCAAAGGTAGCAAGCTGGGAAAATGTTGTTGATCCAACTATACATGCAGAGGCTGGTTTCAGAATTCTATCGTATGTAGGTAATGCCGCAGGCTTTGATGGTCAATTTATAATTTTCTCCATGGCGTTGTTATCTGCGTTTCCAATAGTGTGGGTGATTCATAAGTATTCGTGTTATCGAATTATTTCGTTGCTGGTCTGGATGCCATATTTTTTAACAATGAATATGCATGCTTCAAGAGTGTCAGTGGCCGCAGCTTTTGGGTTGCTTTTTATCATTAATTATTACTACTCGAAAAAAATTATCTCTTTGCTGTTTCTGTTGTTGGCAATTTCATTTCACAGCTCTGCAATTTGTTTGCTTCTGGTCTTTCTAACGAAATTGACTTACCGACAACTGATGTCGGTTTTTTGTATTTCGATATTTTTTGGCTTTGCGATGAATCCGTTAATTCTAATAGCAGACGCTTTTAAGCTTGTTGGGTTGGATATTATTTCGTGGATGATAGTGTCTTATATGTCCTCTGATGATTACGGATATCCTATGAAGTTTTACGATCCCAGGATAATCCTTGGTGTTGTTACTATATTATTGATATATAACATTAGAAGGTCTTTAGTTGATGCATTTGATAATTATGTGTTTAAGTTGTTTTTTATTGGTGTGATATTAATTGTTTTGTTTTCAAGTGTTACTATAATTGCTTGGCGTTTGAGTTACTTTTATCTTATTTCATGTGTTTTGGTTATTCCTCTCATATGTAAGTATTATAATTACAGGTTTTCTGTGTCGCTTGGCTATATAAGAGTAATGTCAAACTTTTACTCGCTAATTTATGTTCTTTATGTTTTTCCAATTGTCTATAACGCACAGTCTTATGGTTTTTACTTAGGTTAGAAAATATTTAATGAAAAAATTGCTTATGATTGACACTACTTGGCCTATTAATAGCCGAACCGAAAGATTTAGAGTGTCACTGTCGAAAAAGTACTTAGTGCATGTCTCGGCTTGGAATCGAGGGGCTTCTAAGAATGACTCTGTGCAATGTCATGATATATTAGATAGCAATATCAAGTATGGGAATAGGTTTGGAAAGCTTTTTTTACTACCAAAATTTATTAGACACAATGTTCGTGTAGTAGAAAATAATTCGCCGGATATTATTTTTGCTAGCCATTGGGATTCCTTAATTTGCGCTGTTATTGCAAAAAAAATAACAGGAAGTACAGCTAAAATTGTTTACGACTGTTTGGATTTGCCTAGTTCCAGTAACAGGCTGCTACTGAAACTGCTAAAGACGGTAGAAGGTTTTAGTTTAAGCTATACTGATTTTGTGATTTTTGCCTCTAGATATTATCCAGATTTATATAATTTAAATCAGAGTTACCTTGTTTACGAAAATTACCCTTCGAGATATTCTGCTCCAGTTCTGGATAGTTCGCCTTCGTGGTATGACTTAGCAAAAGAATTGAAAATTGAAAGCAGTGCTTCGATATCTTGGATTGGAGTCGTACGATACCCAGAAGTTTTATGTAATTTAATCCTATCGATTAGAGCCTTAGATGTTAAGTTATTTGTTTTCGGTGATGGACCCAGCCTGGATTATTTGAAAAGTTATGTAATATCAGAGGGGCTTGAAGGGAGGGTTCATTTTTTCGGAAGGTATAAATATAACGAACTCCCTTTTATATATGAAGTTACAGATTTTGTTTGGGCTGCTTACCCGACTTTGGATTTTAATTCTGTCTACGCTATATCAAATAAGTATTTCGAAAGTTCTTTATTTTGCCGTGTACCTATATTTTCTAATAACACTAAAATGGCAGAAAGTTTAAGAGGAAGAAATCCTAGCGTATTGCTTGTTGATGAGTATGATGTTGATAGTATATCTGTTACGTTGAGTAGTGCTATTGGCGAAGATATTATTAATTTACCTTTTTGTAAATATGAAGAAGACGTGTTCTGGGATGACGTGGAAGATAAACTTTTCGACGCTCTTAGCGGCATTTAGCTTGATATTTGAATAATTGAAGTGTGTATATGAAAAAAATACTGATTGTTGCCCCTTACTGCTCATTGCCTTCGGAGCCTTATTTTAATCGGTTTTTATATTTGGCTCAGCAGATGGCTGGCTTATATGAGGTTACACTGGTTACCAGTAAGTTCAGGCATTTTGACAAGGCTCATAGGGGGGATGTCGGTTTTTCGACATTTAGAATTTGTCTTATTGATGAGCCGGGCTATAAAAGTAATGTTTCTTTTAACAGATTGATAAGTCACAGGGTTTTTATCAATGGTTTTAAATCATGGCTAAATGAAAACTTTGATTTTGATCTCGTTTATTCTGCTTACCCGCTGATTGAGACTAATGTTATTTTGGGGAAGTTGAAGAAAGAAAAGAATTTTAAGTTGGTAGTCGACGTGCAAGATATATGGCCTGAGTCTATTTCTTCAGCGATACCGTTGGTCGATTATATCTCACCTCAGTACCTGCCTTTCTCAAGCAAAGCGAATAAAGCTTATGCCTCTGCCGACGGTCTGGTGGCTGTTTCAAAAACGTATATGGATAGAGCGAGGGTGGCGAATAAGCATGCTTTATCTGAAGTGGTATATATTGGTAGCGATTTTGAGCTTATCCGTAACGCAGTTCCTAAAGTTAAGGATAAAGCAAAGTTTTTATTAGTTTACATTGGTACCTTAAGTTACAGTTATGATGTTGAGACTATAATAAGGGCTGTTAATGCATTGGTTGCTAATGGCTATCCTATAGAATTTCATATTTTTGGCGGCGGGGGATTCGAAGCGAACCTCAAGAAGGTTGCAAAAGATGGAGTCGTCTTTCACGGTTTTATGAATATACGGGAAGTTTATTCGTTCATGAAAGGTTGTGATGTTGCAGTCAATTGTCTTTCATCTGCTGCGAAGCAGTCCGTGACAAATAAGCTTTCTGATTTTATGAGTGTTGGCATTCCAATTCTTAACAGTCAACGTAATGAAGAAGTTCTGGAGTTGTTACAAGGTAAGGATCACGAGAATTACATTTCAGGCGACTTTAAAGATGCAACGGATAAAATTTTATCGATGTACAATCGCAGATTAGAGTTAAATTTCAAACCTGATATTCGATTTGACCGGGAAGTTGAGTATAAGAAAATTTTTAACTTAGTCGAAGAGATGTTGAGGATGTAATGGTACGATTTTTTAGTTTTATAGTGTCTCTGGTTGCTTTGCTTGCTTTGTCGCCATTAATTGTTCTGGTAGCTTTATTTATAAGAATTAAACTCGGTTCACCCGTGCTGTTTAAGCAAGTCCGTCCTGGTTTATACGGTAAGCCATTTAATATGCTGAAGTTTCGCTCCATGCTGGATGCGACTGATAAAGAGGGTAACCCGCTACCCGACGAAATGCGCTTAACCCGCTTTGGCCGCATTTTACGCTCTACCAGCTTAGACGAACTGCCTGGGCTAATTAACGTGTTAAAAGGTGATATGAGCCTGGTGGGGCCAAGACCATTATTAATGGAATATTTGCCTTTGTATTCTGCCGAGCAGGCCAGACGACATGAGGTGCGGCCTGGTATTACCGGTTGGGCACAGGTTAATGGCCGTAATGCGATTAGCTGGGAAGATAAATTTAAGTTAGATGTCTGGTATGTAGATAACCGCAGCATTTGGCTGGATATAAAAATTTTATTTTTAACGGTTAAAAAAGTGTTTGTGCGCGAAGGTATCTCTGCTGCAGGTGAGGCTACCATGTCGAAATTTACTGGCAGTAGTAACAGATGAAAACCCTCGCAATAGTTGGTGCTAGCGGCCACGGTAAGGTGGTTGCCGATGCGGCATTGAGTACGGGCTTGTGGCACGAGGTGGTTTTTTACGACGATGCCTGGCCAGCTAAAACAAAAAACGGCAGTTCAGATGTAATCGGCAACACTCAAAGCCTGTTTGGTTTGCATGAGAAGCCTGAGGTTATTGTTGCTATAGGTAATAATAAAATTCGGCTGGCAAAACAGCGCGAGCTATTAAGTGCTGGCTTTAATCTTGCCACTGTCGTGCATTTATCGGCCATAGTGTCGCGTTCAGCCATTATTAAAGCGGGTACTGTGGTTATGGCCGGTGCTGTTATTAACGCTGATGTTGTTGTTGGTGCTGCCTGCATTGTCAACTCAAATGCGGTGGTTGAGCATGACTGTATTTTGGGGGATGCCGTGCACATTAGCCCCGGCGCTGGTTTGGCGGGCGGTGTTGTGGTTGGTGAAAGCAGTTGGGTTGGAATAGGCGCATCTGTTATTCAATTAAAGCGTATTGGTAAGAATGTGATGGTTGGTGCAGGTGCTGCGGTAGTTAACGATCTACCTGATGGTGTAACTGTGGTGGGTGTGCCTGCAAAAATTATTAAGTCGTGATGGAGCGCTATGTTAAACACTAAATTTTCTCCCTGGCCAAGCTTTACTGAAGAAGAGGCCAATGCTGTTCGTGATGTGGTGTTGTCTAATAAGGTTAATTACTGGACAGGCCAGGAATGTCGTGAGTTTGAAAAGGAGTTTGCTGCCTGGGCGGACGCTAAATACGCTGTCGCGCTGAGCAATGGCACTTTAGCGCTGGATGTGGCTTTAAAAGCTTTGGGCGTTTGTGTAGGTGATGATGTTATTGTTACGCCACGCACTTTTTTGGCTTCAGCGTCGTCTGTAGTAACTGCCGGTGCTAACCCGGTGTTTGCTGATGTGGATCTAAATAGCCAAAATATTACTGCCGAGACGATCGAAAAGGTGCTAACGCCGAATACTAAAGCCGTGATAGTGGTGCATTTGGCAGGCATGCCAGCTGATATGGACCCCATTATGGCGCTTGCAGCTAAGCATGGTTTTGCGGTGATAGAAGATTGCGCGCAGGCACATGGTGCTAAGTATAAAGGCCGGTCTGTCGGCTCAATTGGCCATATTGGCGCCTGGAGTTTCTGTCAGGACAAAATTATGACTACCGGCGGTGAAGGTGGCATGGTAACTACCAACGATAAAACGCTTTGGTCACGCATGTGGTCGTACAAAGATCACGGTAAGAGCTTTGAAGCGGTGTACGAGCGCGAGCACCCGCCAGGATTTCGCTGGGTGCACGAGAGTTTCGGTACCAATTGGCGGATGTTAGAAGTGCAAGCGGTTATTGGCCGTATTCAGTTGCGCCGTATGGCTGAATGGACCAAATTGCGCCAGCAAAATGCCGCCAAGCTGGATGCTATAGCATCTAAATATCCGGTTTTACGCTTGGTGGCTGTGCCGTTAGATTATGAGCATGCTGAATACAAGCACTATTTCTTTGTTAATCCTGAGCAATTAGCTGATGGCTGGACCCGGGATCGCATAGTTGATGAAGTTGTCTCTCGCGGTGTGCCTTGTTATCAGGGTAGCTGCTCCGAAGTGTATTTAGAGAAAGCCTTTGATAACACGCCATGGCGGCCAAAAGAACGCTTGACTAATGCCCAACTGCTTGGTGAAACCAGCATTATGATGTTAGTGCATCCAACCCTAACGGCAGAAGAGATTGATAAGAGTTGTCGTGTGCTCGGTGAGGTGTTGGCACAAGCAAACCGTGAGTAGTCATTAGCCTAATGAGAGCGGCAATTATTGCCGCTCTGAGAAGTCATAAAAAAGGATTTTCTATGACGTTATACCCCACACCCAAATTCATCCACCACGGCGCTGTAGATGGCGTTACCGGCTCTTGCCACGAATACCGCTTAAGTGACGATTACGGCCTGCTGATTGACTGCGGTTTGTTTCAGGGCGCTGAAGTGTCTAACAGCGGCTCGGCGGGCAAGCCACAGATTGATTTTGCCATCGGGCATATTCGCGCCCTTATTGTTACCCATGTGCATATTGACCATGTGGGGCGTATTCCGTATTTATTAGCCGCTGGCTTTAGCGGGCCAATTTATTGCACCCAGGCTTCGGCAGTGTTGTTGCCACTGGTGCTGGAAGACGCGGTAAAGATGGGTATTAGCCGCGACCCTACACTGATAAACGGCGTGTTGGCGCGGCTGCGCCGCCAGTTAGTGCCTTGTGATTTTAACCGCTGGCTGGCCTTGCCTGAACTTGCCGGCGCGGCACCTATGCTGCGCTTTCAGCACGCCGGCCATATTTTAGGCTCGGCTTATGTAGAGCTTAAGCACAATACGCCACTTAAAAAAGGCTATAAAACCGTGTTTTCTGGCGACTTAGGTGCGCCTTACGCGCCGCTGTTGCCGGCACCCAAAGCGCCTTATGCGGCTGATGAAGTGGTTATCGAAAGCACCTATGGTGACAGGTTGCATGATGACAGGCGCAGCCGTATAAAGCGTTTAGAGCAGGTGCTGCTGCATTCGCTAAAAGATAATGGCACCGTATTGTTCCCGGCTTTTAGTATTGGCCGCACCCAGGAGCTGTTGTACGAGCTGGAAGCCATTATTCACCGCTTGCGTGGCCAGAAAATACACCAGCACCTTAAGTGGGATGAGCTGCAAATAATTGTCGACTCGCCGCTCGCGGCGCGTTTTAACCAGGCTTACAGTGAGTTAAAGCCTTACTGGGATAACGAGGCGAAAAGCCGGCTGAAGCAAGGCCGACATCCGCTTAGCTTTGAACAGCTTCATACTATAGATGACCACGCCCAGCACCAGGCCTTGGTGCAGTTTTTAGCCCAAAGCCGCCAGCCAGCAATAGTGATTGCTGCCAGTGGCATGTGCGAAGGCGGCCGGGTAGTGAATTACTTAAAAGCCTTATTGTCAGATAGCGCCCATCAGGTGGTGTTTGTTGGTTATCAGGCGCGCGGTACGCTTGGCGCAGCGATACAGCAATATGGCCCCAAAGGTGGTTATGTTGATATTGACGGCGAGCGCATAGCCATAGCGGCGGAAATTATTACGTTAAGTGGCTATTCAGCCCACGCTGATAAAACAGGTTTAGTGAATTTTGTTAGCCGGATGCATAAAGTGCCTGACAGAGTGCGCATAGTGCATGGTGATAACGGCGCCAAACAAGCACTGCAGCAGGCGCTGGCGGTTTATGTTAAAGACGTAGTTATTAGTGTTTAGTAGTGAATGTTGAGTGATGAGTTGTGAGTGCTTAGGGCTTGGTTTTAAGGTAAACTCCGCCTCCATAACTAAACACTCATAACTCATCAGTGTGCTGAGGAATTTCAATGAAGGTCACGGTTTTTGGTATCGGTTACGTTGGGCTGGTGCAGGCGGCGGTATTAGCCGAAGTTGGCCATCATGTGGTGTGTGTTGATATTGATGAGCATAAGGTAGCCCAGCTGCGGCAAGGCGTTATCCCGATTTATGAGCCGGGTTTAGCACCGCTGGTAGAGGACAATATTAAAGCAGGCCGTTTGGAGTTTACTACCGATGCCGCTGTCGGTGTGGAACACGGCGAGGTGCAGTTTATTGCCGTAGGAACACCGCCGGATGAAGATGGCTCGGCAGATTTAAAATATGTGTTAGCCGTGGCAAAAACTATTGCGCAGTATTTAAACCATTCGACAGTCGTGATTGATAAATCGACAGTGCCGGTGGGTACGGCTGACAAAGTCAGGTTGATGATTAAGGCTGAGCTTGACCGTCGTGGCGTGGATATCGCCTTTGACGTAGTATCAAACCCTGAGTTTTTAAAAGAAGGTGCAGCGGTTGCCGATTGTATGCGTCCCGATCGGATTATTGTTGGTACCTATGACGACAAGCCAAAAGACGTGATACGTGAGTTGTACGAGCCTTTTAACCGCAACCATGAAAAATTAATTTTTATGGATGTGCGCTCGGCCGAGCTGACTAAGTACGCGGCTAACTGTATGTTGGCGACCAAAATTTCTTTTATGAACGAAATGGCTAATCTGGCAGAGCTGTTAGGTGCAGATATTGAAGCGGTGCGCAAAGGTATTGGCTCAGATCCGCGTATTGGCTATCACTTTATTTACCCAGGTTGTGGCTATGGTGGTTCTTGCTTTCCTAAAGATGTGCAGGCACTTATTCGCACCGCGGAGCAAAATGGTTACCAGCCGAATATTTTGCATGCGGTAGAGAACGTTAATAACAAGCAGAAACAACGTTTACCCCAGTTGGTGCACCAACATTTTGGTAGTGATTTAACTGGTAGAACCTTCGCGCTGTGGGGCCTGAGCTTTAAACCCAAAACCAATGATGTGCGTGAAGCCAGCAGCAGGGTACTAATGGAGCAGTTGTGGCAGGCAGGTGCATCGGTGCAGGCGTTTGACCCTGAAGCGATGGAAGAGATCCAACGTATTTATGGCGTAAGAGATAATCTGACTTTAGTGGGTACCAAAGAGGCGGCACTGAAAAATGCCGATGCACTGATCATTTGCACCGAGTGGCAACAATTTAAAGCGCCTGATTTTGATATGATTAAACAGCAACTAAAGCAGGCAGTGATATTTGATGGTCGCAATTTGTATGAGCCGGAGCGGATGGCAAGAAAAGGTTTTAGTTATTACGCTATAGGCCGTGGCGAGAGTGTAAGGAAGATTAATGAAAGTTACTAAAGCCGTTATCCCTGTTGCCGGGCTGGGTACCCGTATGTTGCCAGCCACTAAGGCAATACCCAAAGAAATGCTACCGGTGGTGGACAAGCCGCTTATTCAGTATGTAGTGCAGGAATGTATTGCTGCTGGCATGAAGGAAATTGTGCTGGTTACCCATTCGTCAAAAAACAGCATTGAAAACCACTTTGATAAAAGCTTTGAACTGGAATCGATGCTGGAAAAACGGGTAAAACGCCAGTTACTGGACGAAGTGCAAGCCATTTGCCCGAAAGACGTGACTATTATGCATGTGCGGCAGGGGGAGGCAAAAGGCCTGGGCCATGCTGTGCTGTGTGCCCTGCCATTAGTGGGCGATGCGCCTTTCGCCGTGGTGCTGCCAGACGTGCTGATCGACAGCTACGACAGCGATTTAAGTCACGATAACCTGGCTGCTATGGTAAAACTTTACCAGCAAACTGGTACCAGCCAGGTAATGGTAGAGCCGGTGCCGCAGCAGTTGGTAAGCAGCTACGGTGTAGCCGATGTAGAAGGGCATAAGTTGCAGCCTGGTGAGTCGGTAAATATGACGGCGATAGTTGAAAAACCGGCCGTGGAAGAGGCACCGTCTAACCTGGCAGTAGTGGGCCGTTATGTATTTAGCCCGCATATTTGGCAGTGTTTGCGCCGCACGCCGGTGGGTGCCGGTGATGAAATTCAGTTAACCGACGCTATTGCCTTGTTAATGGAAACCGAAGCGGTTAATGCTTACCATTTAACCGGACGTAGCCATGATTGCGGCAATAAGCTGGGCTATATACAGGCTTTTGTCGAATATGGCCTGCGCGATAAACACTTGGGCCCTGGTTTTAAAATATGGCTTAATACCTTGCTGGGCAAAAAACCAGGTTAAAGTGTTGCCTTAGCAAGTGCTATACTTGCGCACACTTGTAAGACGTAATACATCGCTATTGGCGATATAAGGTTGGAGTAACAGATGCTGGCATGGTTGCTGGGCTTGCCCAGGGCAGTAAAACGGCTAATTTCAGTTTCCGCTGATATGTTTTTTTTGGTTAGCTCGCTGTTTGCCGCGTATTTTTTAACGCAGCAAGAACAGCGCTCTGACGTGCCGCAGATTGCGCTGGCATTTGCCATAACGCTGCCAATTACGCTGTTTATCTTTACCAAACTGGGGTTATATCGCGCGGTTATCCGCTATATTGGCCAGCATGCATTGGGCGCGGTGTTAAGTGGTATTGTTAGTAGTGCCTTTATTTTGGCGCTGTTATTTGGCGTATTACAGGTGCATGAAAAAGGCAACCTGATCTTTGTTTATGCCATTTTGGCGCTGGTGAGCTCGGGTGGTTTACGCTTGCTGGCGCGCATGTTTTTAGTGCAGCGTAATAATGGCCACAAAGAGCGGGTGCTTATTTATGGCGCCGGCTCGTCTGGCCGTCAGTTAGCCCAGGCACTGATTAACGGTGAGCAATACCACCCGGTGGGGTTTGTTGACGATGATACTACCTTGCATCGCTCTACCATTTTAGGTGTGCCGGG
>NZ_BAFK01000007.1 GCF_000296695.1 Rheinheimera nanhaiensis E407-8 | reverse complement strand
GTCAACTGATCGCTGAAATATTTCTTAACTGATCAGTATTGCGCTGTGAAGCGGGTTTTTTCTTACAATACCACTGTTCTAGCCAATCGGCTGTTGCTGGGTAATACAATGAATATTACCACCGCCTAGCAGAATCTCCCGGCCTGGCACGGTAACCACTTTATGCTCTGGATACAGGCGTTGCAGGATCTCAGCTGCTACTTTATCGTTCGGGTCATCAAAAGTTGGCAGAATTAAACCACCGTTGCATAAATAGAAGTTGATATAGGAGCCAGCCAGGCGGGCATTCGCTTCGCGTGGAATCGCACTCATCGTTGCATCTACCGTGGCATACTCTTCGGCTTTGGCAATAATGGGGGCCGGTACCGGCAGCTTGTGCACCTTAATTTTGCGGCCTTTAGCATCGGTCGCCGCTTCCAGGTAATCCAGCGCCGCTTTGCTGCGCGCATACTGCGGATCGGTTTTGTCGTCCGTCCAGGCTAATACCACTTCACCGGGTTTAACAAAACAGGCCATATTGTCGATATGGCCGTCGGTTTCGTCGTTAAAAATACCGTCTTTTAACCACAATACCTTGTCGATACCGAGATAATCGCGCATCTGCTGCTCAATTTGCTCGCGGTTTAAATGCGGGTTACGGTTGCTGTTGAGTAAACACTCTTCTGTGGTTAACAGCGTGCCTTCACCATCAACATGAATAGCACCGCCTTCCAATACAAAGCCTTCAGTGCGGTAGCGCGGCAGCTGCTCAATACCCAATACCTTGCTGGCCACCTGGTCGTCTTTATCCCAGGGGAAATACAAACCGCCGTTTAAGCCGCCCCAGGCGTTGAACGTCCAGTCGATACCACGCACATCGCCTTTGGCATTAGTAACAAACGTAGGCCCGGTATCACGACACCAGGCGTCGTTATTGGAAATCTCTACTACGCGGATGGGGAACTTGGTGCCGACATCGGTCAGCTGCGACAGCGCATTAGCATACTGCGCCGCAGAAGCACCCACGGTTACCGGCTCAAAACCGGCAATGGCTTTGATAACGGCAACAAAGGCCTGCTGCGCCGGTTTGGCGCCTAAACGCCAGCTGTCAGTACGCTCTGGCCATACCATCCAGGTTTGCTTGTGCGGCGCCCATTCGGCCGGCATGCTAAAGCCATCGGCGCGTGGCGTACTGTTAAGGGTTGTAAAGGCCACTTAGTTACCACCTTGTGTTTTTGGCTGCTTGGTTTGCCCATCTTTGGTCAGCACGGCACCGTATAAATCGATACGACGGTCACGGAAAATACCCCAGGCGCGGCGGGTGGCTGCTACCGCGTCTAAATCAAAGGTGTGTACCAGCACAGCTTCTTCGGTTTCGCCGGCCTCCTGTACCTTGGCACCGGTTTCATCAGCAATAAAGGAACTGCCGTAGAAGGTAATATGGTAATCACCTTCGGTTTCAGTACCGATACGGTTAGAAGCTATCAGTGGCATCAGGTTAGCAGCGGCGTGGCCTTGCTGCGTGCGCTGCCAGTGATCGCGTGAGCTGATCGTAGGATCATGCGGCTCGCTACCAATGGCTGTAGGGTAGAACAGTAATTCTGCGCCCATTAACGCCATGCTGCGGGCGCACTCGGGGAACCACTGATCCCAACAAATACCGACACCGATTTTGGCGTACTTAGTCGCGAACACCTTAAAGCCGGTATCCCCCGGGGTGAAGTAATACTTTTCACTATAGCCCGGGCCATCCGGAATATGGCTTTTACGGTAGGTACCCAGGTTCTCGCCGTCAGCGTCGATAATCACGACGCTGTTGTACAGGCAGTTACCGGCTTTTTCATAAATGCTGATTGGCAGCACCACATTTAGCTCTTTGGCGATTTTAGTAAAGTGCGCTACGGCCTTGTTTTCGGCCACTGTGGTGGCAAAGGCTAAATAGTCTGGTTTTTGTTTCTGGCAGAAATAATTGCGCTCAAACAGCTCCTGCAGCAGGATAATCTGTGCGCCTTTAGCGGCAGCATCGCGTACTAAACGCTCACCACGGGCAATGTTTTCATCGACATTCCAGCCGCCAATCATTTGGGTAGCAGCAACAGTTACATTACGCATCAGTTATCTCCGGCAGAGGCTAAAACCAACAGGCTAGCATCGTTACCGATACTTGCCAAACAGGGCGCGAAAAATGCCGTATTTTTGCCCGGCCGTCAACGCTTTTTGATAAAAAAACAGCAGCGGAAAATATCACAGTGTCCGCTGCGGTAAACAGCTGAGAGACGACCTGAAAAGAGAAAGGTTTATTGCAGCGCCAGCTCGGCTGCTTTTAGCAGTAACTCGCTGTGCAGCCGGGTTTTATAGTTAATGTGCACATAACTAAACAGTGCTTCGCCAGCCGTGTTGACGATATACACCGCCGGTACCGGCAGTACCACTTTTTCTGTACCGGCTTCGGTAGTGATCAGGCTACCAAGCTTGCCTTTATAAGCCGCTGCAGTTTTATCATCCAGATAATAGGCCAGGCCAAAGGCACTGCTGGCAGCGAAATTAGCATCCGACAGCAAGGTATAACTCAACTTTTGGCCGCCAGTGTCGTTTAAGCTTTTGTTGATCGATGCCACGCTATCCGGCGTGATGGCAATAATTTGATAACCCAGCTGGTTTAACCTTGGCTCTATGTCACGCAATGCTGCCAGCTGAGCGTTGCAATAAGGGCACCAACCACCACGATAAAACACCAGCACAGACGGCTTTTGTTGTACCAGCTCAGTAAGTGCAACGGCTTTGTTATCTGCTGCAGTTAAGCTAACCGCCGGTATGGTTAAACCGTTTAGCAGCGGCGTTACCTGCTCGACTGATGGCGCTATAGCGTTAGCAGCAAAAAGTTTGACGCTAAACAACATAGCCCCAAGTGCAATAAGGTAAGTTTTCATAGTGGTTCCTTAAGGTGAATTAAACTAATGCCCCACTAAGACAGGGCGAGGCTGGTTTTGCTTTCATTCGGCGGTAAATATCGCGGTTTTCGTTTTTTTACCAGCCTGTCGTACAATGTGACTCTCATTAAATAAGACCAAGCAATATGAGCAGCGACAGTTCAAATAAAGAGTTTGATATCAGCATTGTTGGCGGTGGTATGGTCGGCGCGGCTATTGCGCTGGCATTAAGCCAGGCTGGCCTGCAGGTAGCGCTAATTGAAAAACAGGCACCGCCAGAGTTTATGCCTGATAGTGCGCCCGATCTTCGCGTCTCGTCCATTAACCTGGCCAGCGAAGCCTGGTTAACTCAGCTGGGCGGCTGGCCGGCGCTTGAGCGGATGCGGCTATGCCCCTATCAGCGATTGCAGGCGTTTGAGCAGCTGCACAGTATCGTTAGCTTTAATGCGGCAGATATAAAGCGTAGCCATCTGGGCCATATTGTTGAAAACAACCTGCTGCAGCTGGCGCTGTGGCAGCAATTTGGCGCTAATCTGACGCTGTTTTGCCCGTCATCCGTTACGGCACTTGAGCAAAGCGCAGAAAGCGCCATGCTGACACTGGATAGCGGCGAGCAGCTTAGCAGTAAGCTGGTGGTAGCCGCCGATGGCGGCAATTCACAGTTACGCCGGTTAGCCGGTATTGGCACTAATGGCTGGCAGTACAGTCAGGCGTGTTTGGTCGCCTTAGTGAATACGCCTTACCCGCAGCAGGATGTGACCTGGCAGCAATTTACGCCCACAGGGCCAAAAGCGTTTTTGCCGCTGTGCGGCCAGCAAGGCTCAGTGGTGTGGTATGAAGAAGCTAGCAGAGTGAAACAGCTGGCGGCGCTGACACCGGCACAGTTAACCCAGCAGCTGATTAAAGCTTTCCCGGTGCAATTGGGCGAGGTTGAAGTGGTCGCCAGTAGCTGGTTCCCACTGGCGCGAATGGATGCCAACCGTTATTACGCCGGCCGTGTGGTGTTAGCCGGTGATGCGGCCCACACCATTAATCCGCTGGCCGGGCAGGGCGTAAACCTGGGTTTTGCTGATGCGAAGTTGCTGACAGAGCTGATTATTGACGCCAGACGGCATAACAGCGATATAGGGAGTGCGCAGCTTTTGCAACGCTATCAGCGTAAGCGTAAACCGGCGAATTTATTAATGATGAGCGCGATGGATGGCTTTTATCAGGTGTTTGGCCATGATATTGCGCCACTTCGTACGTTACGGCAGTTGGCACTGAATGTTGCTGCCCGTAGCACGCTGCTTAAAAAGCTGGTGGCGCGTTATGCAGTGGGGAGCGAGTAAAAGCAAAAACCCAGCCTTAGCTGGGTTCTACTGTTTAATGGCAGGGGCGGCTGGATTCGAACCAACGCATGGCGGGATCAAAACCCGCTGCCTTACCGCTTGGCTACGCCCCTGCAAAACGGGCGTGTCATGTCGTTTTCAAAACCACACAACCTATAAATTAATGGCAGGGGCGGCTGGATTCGAACCAACGCATGGCGGGATCAAAACCCGCTGCCTTACCGCTTGGCTACGCCCCTGCAAAACGGGCGTGTCATGTCGTTTTCAAAACCACACAACCTATAAATTAATGGCAGGGGCGGCTGGATTCGAACCAACGCATGGCGGGATCAAAACCCGCTGCCTTACCGCTTGGCTACGCCCCTGCAAAACGGGCGTGTCATGTCGTTTTCAAAACCACACAACCTATAAATTAATGGCAGGGGCGGCTGGATTCGAACCAACGCATGGCGGGATCAAAACCCGCTGCCTTACCGCTTGGCTACGCCCCTGCAAAACGGGCGTGTCATGTCGTTTTCAAAACCACACAACCTATAAATTAATGGCAGGGGCGGCTGGATTCGAACCAACGCATGGCGGGATCAAAACCCGCTGCCTTACCGCTTGGCTACGCCCCTGCAAAAACTTGTGTGCAACCACTTATAAAGTGGTGCGGAGAGAGAGACTCGAACTCTCACACCTTGCGGCGCTGGAACCTAAATCCAGTGCGTCTACCAATTCCGCCATCCCCGCATGCACAGGTAAAGTTAAAGTGGTGGCTACAGCGGGAATCGAACCTGCGACCCCAGCATTATGAGTGCTGTGCTCTAACCAGCTGAGCTATGTAGCCACGCTAACTTGACCTAAGCAAGTGGCGCGTATTATCCAGAACTGCCCCTATAGCGTCAACCGTTTTTTTGCGTTAAAAATTCAATGTTGGTTTGTTTGCCGATTTAATACGCAAAACGCTGGTTTCACAGACAATAAAAAAGCCGTTGTCGCTAAACAACGGCTTTTTCAGCGAAAATCTTTGGCTTAAACGTTAAAGCGGAAATGCATTACATCGCCGTCTTTGACAATGTAATCTTTACCTTCTAAACGCCATTTGCCGGCTTCTTTTGCACCGGCTTCGCCGTTGTACTGCACAAAGTCGTCATAGCCAACCACTTCAGCGCGGATAAAGCCTTTTTCAAAGTCAGTGTGAATTACGCCTGCTGCTTGTGGGGCTGTAGCACCAATGGCGACTGTCCAGGCGCGCACTTCTTTAACACCGGCGGTAAAATAGGTGTGCAGGTTAAGCAGTGAATAACCACCGCGAATTACCCGGTTTAAGCCTGGCTCTTCTAAACCCATATCGGCCATAAACTCGGCTTTTTCATCATCATCCAACTCGGCAATTTCTGACTCAATCGCCGCGCATACCGGCACCACGATAGCACCCTCTTTATCAGCAATCGCCTGCACGATGTCTAAATAGGGGTTATTTTCAAAGCCGTCTTCGGTCACGTTGGCGATATACATCGTTGGCTTGATGGTTAAGAAGTTCATATAAGCAATCAAGGCTTTCTCTTCTTTGTCTAACTCCAACTGACGCAGGGTTAAGCCTTGTTCTAAATGGGCTTTTACTTTTTCCAGTACCGCCATTTCGGCTTTCGCGTCTTTATCACCGCCCTTGGCTTTTTTACTGACACGTAAAATAGCGCGCTCGGCACTGTCCATGTCCGACAGCACCAGCTCCATATTAATGGTGTCGATATCATCAGCCGGGTCGATTTTACCGGCAACGTGAATAATATTGTCATCGTCAAAGCAGCGTACTACATGGCCAATCGCATCGGTTTCGCGGATATTAGCCAAAAATTTATTACCCAGGCCTTCACCCTTTGACGCGCCTTTAACCAAACCGGCAATATCAACGAATTCCATGGTGGTGGGCAGCACGCGTTGCGGGTTAACAATAGCCGCCAGTTTGTCTAAGCGCAGATCCGGCACCGGCACTACACCGGTGTTGGGTTCGATAGTACAGAACGGAAAGTTAGCCGCTTCAATACCTGCTTTGGTTAACGCATTAAACAGGGTGGATTTGCCTACGTTTGGTAAGCCAACGATGCCACATTTGAAACCCATAATTAGTATCCTTTACGTGCTGGAAAAAGTTGTACCGGCTGCGGAGTCAGCTGGCTTTAAAACTGTGCAGACGGCTTTGTGCTTTGACCAGGCCATCACGGGCCAGGATGTCAAAGCAGCGCGTTGCTTCATCAATACTTTGCTCTATCAGCTGTTGCTCACTGGCGGGCGCTTTGCCCAGCACATAACCGGTAACCTGATCTTTATGGCCGGGATGACCAATACCTAAGCGCAGGCGGTAAAAGTTCTGGTTATTACCCAGGCGCGAAATAATGTCGCGCAGGCCATTATGGCCGGCATGGCCACCGCCAAGTTTAAATTTGGCTACGCCGGGTTCCAGCGCCAGCTCGTCATGTGCCACCAGAATTTGCTCTGGCGATAGCTTGTAAAACTGTGCCATTGCCAGCACGGCTTTACCGCTTAAATTCATATAAGTAGAGGGAATAAGTAATTTGAATTCTTGCCCGGCACAGATAAATTTGCCGGTATAACCGAAAAACTTCGGTTCGTTTTTTAAGCTGGCATTAAAGGCGTGGGCCAGCTGCTGTACAAACCAGACGCCGGCATTGTGCCGGGTCTGGCTGTATTCCGGGCCCGGATTACCCAGGCCCACAATCAACTGAATGGCTGATTGAGTAGTGTCAGACATTACTCAGCGGCAGTTTCTTCAGCGTCAGCTGCTTTACCAGCTGGTTTGTTCACAGAAACAACAGCTAAGTCCTGACCTTTCGCTAATTGCACGAAAGTAACACCTTTAGGGGCTTTGATGTCAGATAAGTGCAGGTGAGCACCGACTTCAACGTCGCTCATATCAACTTCGATAAACTCTGGTAAGTCTTTTGGCAGACAAGAGATTTCGATTTCGTTAGCTGCGTGTACTACTACGCCACCTTTTTTCATAGCGGCTTCTTCGTTAACGAAGTGTACTGGTACTGTAGTGTGCAGTTCCTGGCCGGCTTCAACGCGCTGGAAGTCAACGTGCATAACCTTTGGCTTGAACGGGTGACGCTGCATCGCTTTAACGATGGCTTTAACTTCTTCACCGGCAACGTTAATTGTCAGGATATGAGAGTAGAAAGCTTCGAAGCTCTGGGCTTTTAACAGCTTAGAGTGCTCTAAAGTGATAGATTGCGCTGGCTTGCTGCCACCGTAAATAATCGCTGGAACTTTGTCTTCGTGACGCAGGCGGCGGCTCGCACCTTTCCCTGAATCAGTACGGACTTCTGCATTTAATGTAAAGATTGCATCAGACATGATGTACTCCAAAAATTTAAGTATCCCAAGACTTGCGACCAGTCTCAGGCTGGATGCCCCTTTTCTGGGGCGCGACATATTACCACCGGGCCGTAGCGGCTGCAATTGTAAATTGGTTGCTTTGGCGCCTGAATGCTAAATAGCAGCTATACTAAGGTGGTTGGTTAAAAAATGTACAAGCTGGATTGGTTAATATCAATAGTTTGCCCATGAGCAGTGGGGCCTACTCCAAGCCCGGTACGGAGGGTGTTATGTTAAGACGGTACTTTATCAGTGAAGATCTTGATGATCTTGAAGCGGTAGAGCGTGAGCTCGAACAGCAGGGAATTAATACGCCGCAAATCCATGTACTCAGTGAGCAGGATGCTAATGTTGAGTTACACCATCTACCTGAAGTGTCGCCAGTACTAAAAAGCGATGTAGTTCATGCGACTGAACTGGGCGCTGTGGTGGGTGTCATCGGCGCTGTGGTAGTGCTGGTGCTTGCTTACACTATGGGCTGGACTGACAGTGCGGCAGGCTGGGTGCCTTTTATCTTTTTAGCCATAGTGGTGTTGGGGTTTTGTACCTGGGAAGGCGGTTTTATCGGTATTCAGGAACCCAATGTGCATTTCAAACAGTTTCAGGATGTGCTGCGTCAGGGCAAGCATGTGTTGTTTGTTGATATTGACCCACAAGATGAAACTATTTTGAACCGCACAGTAAAGCGTCATCCTAAATTGCAGCTGGCTGGCAGCGGTGAAGGTGCGCCTGGCTGGGTGGTTCGGACTCAGATCTACTTTCGCCGTTTTATCAAAGCCATGCCCTGATAACTGCAAAATGTTCTACTGACCGGCGTACTGTGATACGCCGGTTTTTTATGCAAGGTTCTGTTTTATAGCCTATAGTCAGAGTCATAACAACGTCGTCTCCAAAAGGATGACGGGCTTAATGTCGTACGTACTGCTGTCTGGTTAATTTGTTGAAGTCGATACCTGGTACTTTTACTTTTAACAATAAGGAATAACAGCGTTATGGCAATTACCCTCGTTATCGTATTGTTGGTGATCGGCTCATTGCTGTTGCATTACTTCAGTGTCTGGTGGTTTACCCCGCTGGCGTCAAACTGGGCTTCCATTGATTTCACTGTCGATATTACCGTTTGGATAACCGGAGTCGTCTTTGTTCTGGTTAATCTGTTTCTGGCCTATGCAGTATTTCGCTTTCGCAGCCGCCCGGGCCATAAAGCACATTACGAACCTGAGAACAAAAAACTTGAAGGTTGGCTGGTTGCGCTGACCAGCGTGGGTATTGCCGCTATGCTGGCGCCCGGCCTTTATGTCTGGGCGCAGTTTGTACAGCCACCGGAAAACGCGATTGAAGTGGAAGCCTTTGGCCAGCAGTGGCATTGGCGTTTTCGTTTGCCCGGTGCCGATGGCCAGTTGGGCAAGGTAGATACGGCACTGATTTCTGAGCAAAACCCGCTGGGTATTGTCGAGTCCGATCCGGCCGGGGCTGACGATATTGTTATTCTGAGTAATGAACTGGTATTGCCGTTGGATCAGCCGGCTAAAATTCTGCTGCGCTCGGCAGATGTGCTGCACAATTTTACCGTACCGCAGTTCAGAGTGAAAATGGACTTGGTGCCGGGCATGGTTAGCACCCTGTGGTTTACCCCTACTCAGGCGGGGCAGTTTGATGTGTTGTGTGAAGAGTTATGTGGCACCGGCCACTTTGCCATGCGCGGCAAAGTCAGTGTGAAACCGGCGGAGCAATATCAGCAATGGCTGGCGCAGCAACAAACCTTTGCCCAAAGTCAAAGCGTGCCACAAGCCGATATTACTCAGGGACAGGCACATTATCAGCTATGTGCTGCCTGTCATGGCGACTCCGCAGAAGGCAATAAACAATTAAATGCCCCTGCGCTGGCCGGGCAGTCGGGCTGGTACCTGCGTCGTCAGTTGCATCACTACCAGCAGGGGATTCGAGGCACTGCTGAAGGCGATTTATATGGCGCACAGATGGCAGCGATGGCCAATACGGTAGCCGATCCTGCGACGCTGGAACATCTGTTGGCCTACATTGCCAGCCTGCCACCGGTTCAGGCAAGCGTTGCACAAGGTAACGCCGAGCGTGGACAAAGGTTATACCGTAGCTGTGCGGCTTGCCATGGTGCAGAGGCCAAAGGCAACTATGCGTTGAATGCACCCAGGCTGGCCGGGCTTGATGGCTGGTATCTGGAACGACAACTTAATTACTTTAAGCAGCAGATCCGCGGCAGCCATCCGCAAGATTTTTATGGCGCACAAATGAGCCTGGTAGCGCAGTCGTTGCAAACTGAGCGGGACGTTGCCGATGTCGTGGCCTATATCAATAGCCTGCAGCCCTGAGTCTGCCGCAGTGCTAAGGAGCAAATAATGACAATTTCGACCAGTTATGCCGCTGCGCATCAGCATGATCAGCCGGGCAGCTTCTGGACCCGCTATGTTTGGAGTCAGGATCATAAGGTCATTGCTATCCAGTACAGCCTGACGGCGATCTTTGTCGGCCTGGTTGCGCTGGTACTGTCGGCGTTAATGCGTTTACAGTTGGGCTTCCCTGGTCAGTTTTCCTTCATAGATTCAACGCATTATCTGCAGTTTGTTACTATGCACGGCATGATAATGGTGGTGTATCTGCTTACTGCACTGCTGCTGGGCGGTTTTGGCAACTACCTGATCCCGTTAATGGTTGGCGCCCGCGATATGGTGTTTCCGTTTCTGAATATGCTCAGTTACTGGACCTATCTGCTGTCAGTATTGGTGCTGCTGGCCAGCTTTTTTGTCCCCGGTGGCCCGACCGGCGCCGGCTGGACGCTGTACCCACCGCAGGCCATTCTGCCGGGTACACCCGGCTCCGGGGCGGGTATTCTATTGATGTTGATATCGCTGGCCATTTTTATCGTGGCTTTTACCATGGGCGGATTAAATTATGTCTGTACCGTGCTACAAGCCCGTACCCGTGGCATGACGCTGATGCGGATGCCACTGACCGTGTGGGGCATCTTTGTCGCCACTATTTTGGGTTTGCTGGCGTTTCCGGCCCTGCTGGTCAGTGCGGTAATGATGTTTTTGGACAAAACGGTCGGCACCAGCTTTTTTATGCCGGTGATCATGTCGATGGGCGAGCAACTTGACTATAGCGGTGGCAGCCCGATTTTATTTCAGCACCTGTTCTGGTTTTTTGGCCATCCGGAGGTGTATATCGTCGCGCTGCCGGCCTTTGGCATAGTGTCAGATATATTGGCGACCCATGCCCGCAAAAACATTTTTGGCTACCGGATGATGGTGTGGGCCATCGTCGCCATTGGCGGGCTTAGTTTTGTTGTCTGGGCGCATCATATGTATGTTAGCGGCATGAACCCATACTTTGGCTTCTTCTTTGCTACCACAACTTTAATTATTGCCGTGCCAACCGCGCTGAAAGTATATAACTGGGTGCTCACGCTGTGGCAGGGCAATATTCATCTGACGGTGCCAATGTTATTTGCCATTGGTTTTATTTTTACCTTTGTGCATGGCGGCCTGACCGGGTTGTTTCTTGGTAATGTCGTCGTCGATTTGCCATTGTCCGATACCTATTTTGTTGTCGGCCACTTTCATATGGTAATGGGCGTGTCACCGGTGATGGTGCTGTTTGCCGCTATTTATCACTGGTTTCCCAAGGTTAGCGGTAAGTTGTTGCATGATGGCTTGGGTAAGCTGCACTTCTGGGGGACTTTTATCGGCACTTACCTGGTGTTTCTGCCAATGCATTATCTGGGCTTCCTCGGTGTGCCGCGCCGTTACTATGCCATTTCCGGTACTGACTTTATTCCGGAATCAGCGCAAAGCCTCAATAGCAGTATCACCGTTGCGGCACTGGTGGTGGCGCTGATGCAATTGCTGTTTATTGCCAACCTGATTATCAGCCTGCGCTGGGGCAAAACAGCCAGCGCCAACCCTTGGCAGGCGACAACACTGGAATGGCAAACGCCACAAACGCCGCCGGCGCATGGCAACTTTGGCCCGCAACTGCCAACTGTTTACCGCTGGGCCTATGATTACAGTGTGCCAGGTGCCCGTGACGATTTTATTCCGCAGAATCTGCCCGACAGTGCTGTCGTGATAGACGATGCCCAGGCATATGCTAAGGCGGGCCAATGAGTATCTTCAGTAAACTGACCGAAAAGCCCTGGCTGGCACAACCAGAAGGGCAGGATGCGGCGTTACAGTATCTGCCGGATGATGTCTGGCCGCAGCGCACCGCACTAAAGTTTTTGCTGGCGGTGATCAGCGTATTGTTCTCATTGTTTATCGTCACTATGCTCGGACGCTCGCAGCTACCGGATTTTCAGGTGCTGGCTGGCGAGCCCTGGTTACCCTTGTCAGATCGCACCAGCCTGTGGCTTAACAGCGCGATCTTGCTGGGCAGCAGCCTGTGTATGCAATGTGCGCAGTGGCTTGCCCGCCAACAGCGGGGCAATGCGGTACTGGCGGCGCTGACGGCAGCCGTGGCGCTGGTTATGCTGTTTTTGTTTGCCCAGTACCGGCTGTGGCTGCAATTGGCTGATGCCGGTTTTGGTTTTACTGACACGGCAGCCAGTAACTACTTTTATCTGTTAACGGCGTTGCATGGCGCTCATTTGCTTGGTGGTGTCATCGCACTGCTGCCGGTGTTTTGGCAACTGGCAAAAGGCGGCACTGCAACCCTGGCAAAAACGCTGATCTTATGTTGCTGGTACTGGCACTACTTGCTGCTGTTGTGGTTGCTCTTGTTCTGGTTGCTGTCCAGTCCGGCCCAGACCATTAACACTCTGGCTGCTTTGTGTGGCTTTGGCGAGGCAAACTTATGAGCGGGCAGGTCGATAATAGTGCTGAGGCCAAAGGCTGGCACAGCGTAGTAAATGACTGGGCGGCGGACCAGCGCACGTTCAGAGTGTCCTGGGGTAAGCTGATGATGTGGATCTTCCTGTTGGGGGACACCTTTATTTTCAGCATTTTCCTGATCAGTTACATGACGGTGCGCTTGTCTGCAACCGATGCCTGGCCCAATGCCAGCCAGGTATTTGAGCTGGTGGTATTTGGCCATACGGTGCCGTTATTTTTGATCGCCATTATGACCTTTATTCTGATCACCAGCAGCGGCACTATGGCAATGGCGGTTAGCTGTGCCTATCGCAAACAAAAAAAACTGGCGGTGTATCTGATGTTAGCCACCGCCGTGCTCGGTGCCAGTTTTGTCGGCATGCAGGCGTTTGAGTGGAGTAAGTTGATTGCTGATGGCGTAAGACCCTGGGCGAATCCGATGGGCGCGGCACAATTTGGTGCAGCGTTTTTTATGATCACCGGTTTTCATGGCCTGCATGTCAGCGCCGGCGTGATATATCTGCTGGTGGTGGCGCGTAAGCTGTCACGTGGTGATTATGATCAGCGCGGCTATGAAATTGTCGAAATCAGCGGCCTGTACTGGCACTTTGTTGACCTGGTATGGGTGTTTATTTTTGCCTTCTTTTACTTATGGTGAGGTGAGTCATGTCTGCCGATCATGCCCAGCAGCACCCGATAAGCCTGTATTTTAAAGTTTGGGGCTTGTTGTTTTTACTGAGTTTTTTCTCTTACATGGTCGATTATTTACAGCTGCAGGGGCCGCTGCGCTGGACCCTGGTTCTCATTTTTATGCTGCTAAAAGCCGGGCTGATCCTCAGCGTGTTTATGCATGTGAAATGGGAGCGGTTGGCGCTGCAGTTACTGTTGTTTGTGCCGCTGTTTGCCATAGTAGTGTTTATTGCCCTGATGGCGGTTGAGGGGGACTATACCCACGCCCTGCGGCTATTGTATTTTAGCCAGCAGTAGACAGGAGCAGGCTATGACAGCGCTAACGGACAGTATCGGCTATGCCGTGAACAGCAACTGGCGGCATTACGTCCAATTGTGTAAACCCAAGGTCGTGCTGTTGTTAGTTATCACCGCTGTGGTGGGTATGCTACTGGCCGAGCCGCTGTGGCAGGATTGGCACAAGCTGCTTGCTGCCACCGCCGGCATTGCCGGCTCGGCCGCTGCCGCTGCGGTATTTAATCATCTGGCCGACAGCCGGATTGACCGCTTAATGCAGCGTACCCGCTATCGGCCACTGGTACGCGGTACCCTCACGGCAAAACAGGCATTAGTGTTTGCCATACTGTTGGCTGGCGTTTCGCTTAATCTGCTGTGGTGGCTGGTTAACCCGCTTACTGCCGTGTTAACCAGCATTGGTCTGATTGGCTATGCTGTGATTTATACCCGCTTTTTGAAATACCGCACGCCGCAAAATATCGTACTGGGGGGCTTATCCGGTGCTTTACCGCCGTTGTTAGGCTGGACCAGTGTTACGAACCAGCTTAGCCTGGAGCCATTATTACTGGTGCTGATTATCTTTGTCTGGACTCCGGCACATTTCTGGCCATTGGCAATAGACCGGCTTGACGATTACCGCCGCGCGAAAGTGCCGATGCTGCCGGTAACCCATGGTGTCGCTTATACCCGCGACGCTATCGTCGGTTATACCTTATTGTTGTTGCCGGTAACGGTGCTGCCGGTGTGTATTGGTATGAGTGGTCTGTTGTATCTGGTATCGGCGTTGTTGCTGGGCGGCTGGTTTTTATATTCGGCGTTAACATTGCGCCTATTGCCGCAGCGACAAAGCGCGATGCGTACTTTTTATGTCTCCATTTATTATCTGTTTGGCTTATTCGCCGCGCTGTTGGTTGATCACCTGTGGCGATTGTAACAGCGAACAATCGACAACAGCCGGTCAGGGTATCACTGGCAATACTGGGGTTGCTGCTGCTGGCGGTGTTGATGTGGCACTTCAGGCCGGTGCGCAGTGCGGCGCCGGCGTTGCAACAAGCGATACTGTTGTCAGCGCCACTGAGCCTGGGCGCGTTTCGTTTACAAGATCAGTACGGCCAACGCGTACAGGCCACCGATTTGCAGGGGCGCTGGCACCTGCTAAGTTACGGTTACACCTATTGCCCGGATGTTTGTCCGTTAACCCTGGCCAAACTGGCCTATTTACAGCAACAACTGGCACAGTACACCGAGTACCCGCAGTTAGATTTACTGTTTTACAGCATAGATCCCGGCCGCGACAGCACCACTGAGCTGGCGCGCTACCTGCAACATTTTGCTGCCGATATTCGCGGTTTACGCCCCGATCCGCAAGCGGCAACATTAGCCTTGCCATTTGAGCAGGCGCTGTCGTTACGTTTCAGTATTGAAGATGAGCAAAGCGGCACCGCAGATTATGCCGTTGCCCATGGTATTAGCTTGTATCTGCTAAACCCAGAGGCAAGACTACAGGCAGTATTTTTCCCGGCAAACCGGCCAGGTATGGCAGTACCAGAGTTTGATGTCGATATACTGCAAGCTGATTATCTGGCAATCCGGCGTTATCTGGCGACCCAAGCTGATTAACGCAAACGAAAAAGGCGCCTAATGGCGCCTCTGCAACAATAGTTGTCGCTTAGTCAAACATCGACGAGATAGATTCTTCGTTGCTGATGCGGCGGATACACTCAGCCAGCATTTCGCTTAAGGTTAACTGCCGTACTTTACTTACTGCCTTCATTTCGGCGGTCAGCGGTATGGTGTCGGTGATAATCAGCTCATCAATCACTGAGTTGGCAATATTTTGTGGCGCATTGCCAGAGAATACCGGGTGCGTGGCATAGGCAAATACGCGCTTGGCGCCTTGCTCTTTTAACGCTTCAGCCGCTTTACATAAAGTACCGCCGGTATCGATCATGTCATCAACAATAATACAGTCGCGATCTTTGACATCACCGATAATGTGCATTACCTGAGAGACGTTCGCTTTGGGCCGGCGTTTGTCGATAATAGCCAGGTCGGCATCGTTTAGCAGCTTAGCGATAGCGCGGGCACGTACTACACCGCCGATATCGGGCGATACGACTACAGGTGATTGCAGATCCTTTTTGCGCATGTCTTCAAGCAATACCGGGCTGGCGAACACGTTATCTACCGGCACATCAAAGAAGCCCTGAATTTGCTCGGCGTGCAAGTCAACGGTCAGTACGCGGTCAACCCCCACGCTGGATAAAAAGTCGGCGACGACTTTAGCGGTAATAGGCACCCGGGCAGAACGCACCCGACGGTCCTGACGGGCATAACCGAAGTACGGCATTACAGCGGTGATCCGACCGGCTGAGGCGCGGCGCAGCGCGTCTACCATCACGATCAGTTCCATCAGGTTATCATTGGTCGGCGCGCAGGTAGACTGGATAATAAACACATCAGAACCACGCACGTTTTCATTAATTTGTACGCTGACTTCGCCATCACTGAAACGGCCGACTTCGGCATCTCCCAGTTTAATGTACAGGCGGCTGGCGATTTTACTTGCGAGTTCTGGTATGGCGTTACCAGCGAAAACCTTCATGTCAGGCACGGTAGGATCCTCAGGGCAGTGGTGAGTCCGGTTTATCAATATGCCGCGTTAAACGCGGCCGTTACTTATTCGGTATCTGCCAACGCAGCCCATACAGGCGACTGGTTGACCCCTCTGGCAATAAAGCCCTGGCAGTTTGCCGGCAATTGCGTAAGGGCATGCTGAGCACTGGTCTGGTCCGGGAATGCGGCGAACACACTGGCGCCAGTACCCGTCATTTGACACGGCGCGTATTCTACCAACCACTGTAAGGTTATTGCAACATTCGGGTAGAGCCGCTCGACCAATGGTTGGCAGTCATTACGCCATGGGCTCTGGTGCAGTTGCTTAATAGAAATAGGCGGCGAATTTCTAATTAAATCAGGGTGCTGGAATATCTCTGCCGTGCTAACGTGGCACGCTGGCGTGACCACTAAGTACACCTTTTCTGCCAGGTTAACCGGCTGTAGTTTTTCACCGATACCTTCGGCAAAGGCAGTAAACCCACGCACAAACAGCGGTACGTCTGCACCCAATTGCAAGCCAAGTTCGGCTAGCGTGTCGACAGTTAAATTAAGCTGCCATAGCTTATTTAACCCCAGCAAGGTGGTAGCCGCATCAGATGAGCCACCGCCTAAACCACCGCCCATCGGCAGGCGTTTATCCAGGTAAATATCGCAGCCAAACGTGCTGTTGCTGTACTGCTGTAGCAGTCGGGCAGCACGCAGTACTAAATTTTGCTCGTTTATCAGTTCGCTGTTATTGCAATCAAGCGTAATGTGATTGTCGTGGCGCAGGGTAAAGGTTAGCGCATCGCCGACGTCCAGCAATTGAAATAGCGTTTGCAGGTTGTGATAGCCATCAGGCCGGCGGCCGGTAACATGCAAAAATAAATTCAGTTTCGCCACGGCGGGCAGCGTTAAGGCGTTCATTGCCAGCTCCGGATCACGATTTTTATTTCGCTGTCACTGCTTTGCAGTAATAAGCGTTGCGGCAGTGCCAGCGCGTCCGGGAAAAAGCGCTGATAACTCAGCTGCCAGACAATGCCGGTGCTGTCGGTGAGTTCAAAGGCAGTGACCCGGTCAAATTCATCGCGCACTATATTGCGGCCGCGTTTGCCGGGTAGGCCGCGTAAATACAGCGGCATATCATGAAGTGGCATCGACCAGCCCGCCAGTTGCCACAACAAGGTACTGGTATCAGCTGCCTGATAGGTTTCGCCCTTCACGCTGATGCTACTGAGGTTGCCATCATCGGTCAGTTCAAACAGGCTAATGCCCAAAAAGTTGCTCAGGCGGGCATTAAAATGTTCGCGGCTATGCTGCTGCCAGCGCAAATTACCGCTAATCGACTCGGCCGGGCTTTTAATGCCAACGCTGGCTTGTAGCTCAAACTGCTGCATAGCAAGCAGTTGCTGTTCGCGCTCAGTAACGTTTAGCGGCGCTTGCGCCTGTTTTGTTGGCTGCAGCAGGCTACAACCGGTGATCAGCAGTAACAACAAACCGCTTAACAGCGGTCGCAAAAAGGCATACACCACACTAAAGTCCTTCACTGTGCTTTTCTTGGGTTGGGCTTTTTCGTACAATTCGCCCCCTGACAATTCTGATGATACAGGTGATGGCCATTTTCGCACTCGGCATTAATCATAAAACGGCACCGGTGGCCCTGCGCGAACAAGTTGCTTTTGCGCCTGAGCAGTTGCCTGAAGCCTTGCGCGAACTGACCACGCTAACCAGTATTTCGGACGCGGTAATTTTGTCTACCTGCAACCGCACCGAGCTGTATTTTAACGGCAGTGCCAGCCAAGCGGAACAGGTAATTGCCTGGTTAGCGCAATTTCATGCCGTCAATGCTGCCGAGTTGCAGCCGCATTTGTATTTACATCAGGACAATGCCGCCGCTGAGCATTTAATGCAGGTGGCCGCCGGGCTCGACTCTTTGGTACTGGGCGAGCCACAAATTTTAGGCCAGGTTAAGCAGGCCTATAATCAGGCGCGTAATGCCGGCACGGTAAACCCACAGTTTGAACGCTTGTTTCAAAAAACCTTTGCCGTGGCCAAGCAGGTACGCACCGACACTGATATTGGCGCCAATGCGGTATCGGTGGCCTTTGCTGCGGTAAGCCTGGCACGGCAGATTTTTGGTAACCTGAGTAAAGTAAAAGTGTTATTAATTGGCGCCGGTGAAACCATAGAGCTGGTGGCTAAACACTTAAAAGAGCAAGGCGCCGCGCAGCTAACCGTAGCCAACCGCACTTATGAGCGGGCCGTGTTGCTTGCTGAGCAGTTTGGCGCTTCGGCCATTACACTGGCGCAGGTACCAACCCAGCTGGCTGATGCCGATGTGGTGATAAGCTCTACTGCCAGTACTTTACCCATAGTGGGCAAAGGCATGGTGGAACAAGCGCTGAAGCAGCGCAAGCACAAGCCGATGTTTTTAGTCGATTTGGCCGTGCCGCGCGATATCGAGCAGCAGGTAGGCGAGCTGGAAGATGCGTATTTATACACCGTAGATGACTTACAGAGCATAGTGGCGCAGAATCTGAATAACCGTCAGCAGGCAGCCGAGCAAGCCCGGCAAATGATCGCCGTCGGCGTGGCCGAGTTTAGCCAGTGGCTGACCTTACAAGGCAATGTCGACTGGGTGCGCGATTATCGCCAGCGCTGTGAGGCGGTGCGCACTGAGCTTTTGGCCAAAGCAGTAAACCAGTTAGCGGCCGGCCAGGATGCCGAGAAAGTGCTGGCCGAATTTTCCACTAAGCTGAGTAACCGGCTTATGCATAGCCCAACCAAAGCCATTCGTCAGCTGGTGCAGGATGATGAATTACCCAAACAATCACTGATCAACACCTTGTTAGATCTGTAAACAGGCACATAAAACACCATGAAAGAATCGGTATACCGTAAGCTTGAGGGCCTTGCTGAGCGCTATGAAGAAGTGCAGGCGCTGCTAAGCGACGCCAGTGTGATTAGCGATCAGAGCAAATTTCGCGAGCTGTCCAAAGAATACAGCCAGTTGGAAGATATCAGCAAAGCCTTTGCCGATTACCAGCAGGCGCAGCAGGATTTAGCCTCGGCTGAAGAAATGCAAAAAGACACTGACCCTGAGATGCGCGAAATGGCGCAGGAAGAATATAAGGCTGCCAGAGAGCGGATTGAGCAGCTGGATAAAGAGCTGCAGATTTTATTACTGCCTAAAGATCCGAACGACAACAATAACTGCTTTTTGGAAATTCGCGCCGGTGCCGGTGGTGATGAAGCGGCGATTTTTGCCGGTGATGTGTTTCGCATGTACAGCCGTTTTGCCGAAAAACAGCGCTGGAAGCTGGAGGTGATTAGCGCCAGCGACGGCGAGCACGGTGGCTATAAAGAAATTATTGCCAGTGTGCAGGGCGAGGGCGCTTACGGTACCTTAAAGTTTGAATCGGGCGGCCACCGCGTGCAGCGCGTACCGGCTACCGAATCACAAGGACGGGTGCATACCTCGGCCTGTACGGTCGCCATTATGCCGGAAATTCCGGAGAGCGAAGCGATAGAAATTAACCCGGCCGACTTAAAGGTCGATACCTACCGCGCCTCGGGTGCCGGTGGCCAGCACGTTAACCGTACCGACTCGGCTATTCGCATTACGCACTTACCTACCGGTATTGTTGTAGAGTGTCAGGACGAGCGCTCGCAGCATAAAAACCGTGCCCGCGCTATGAGTGTATTGCAATCACGTATTCAGGCGGCCGAAGATGAGAAACGCCGCCTGGCTGAAGAATCTACCCGCCGCTCACTGGTGGGCAGTGGTGACCGTTCAGAGCGTATTCGCACTTATAACTTCCCGCAGGGGCGTTTAACTGATCATCGCATCAACCTGACCATTTACCGGTTAAATGAGGTAATGGAAGGTGACTTAGATCAGGTGCTGGAGCCGTTAAAACAAGAGCATCAGGCCGACTTACTGGCCGCCCTGGCAGACGAGAACCGCTAAGTGGCGCCATGCCAAAGCCTTAGTCAGTGGCAAAAGCAGGCGCAGCACAAGCTAAGTCTGGTTAGCCCAACGGCAGATATCGAGGCGCGGCTGTGTCTGTGTCATGTACTAAAGGTGACTAACACCTATCTGTACAGCCACGCCCAGCGTCTGCTTACCGACACTGAGCTGGCGGCGCTTAACCAGCTGGTAAGCGCCCGGCTTACCGGGCAGCCGCTGGCCTATTTATTTGGCTACTGGCATTTTTACGATTTAAAACTGCAGGTAAACCCCAGCACCCTGATCCCGCGGGCGGATACCGAGCTTTTGGTCGAGCAGGCGCTTAGCCTGCCTCTGCCAGAGCAGGCCAGGGTACTGGACCTGGGCACCGGCACCGGTGCTATTGCACTGGCGCTGGCGGTAAACCGGCCACTGTGGCAACTCACGGCTGTAGACTATATCGCCGGGGCTGTAGCGCTGGCTGAGCAAAACCGCCAGCAGCTTAATATCCCTAACGTGGCGGTAGTGCAAAGTAACTGGTTTGACGCTATCAACGGGCAAAGGTTTGATCTTATCGTGTCAAACCCGCCTTATATTGACCCCTCTGACAGCCATCTAAGTGCGTTGCGTTTTGAACCTATTACCGCCCTGACCGCTTCGCAGCACGGCCTGGCCGATTTACGCCACATCATTGAACAGGCACCGGCGCATTTAACCACCGGTGGCTGGTTGTATCTGGAGCATGGTTATGATCAGGCAGAGGCCGTACGCGGCTTGCTAACCGCGGCCGGGTTTAATCAGGTGCAGTCACAGCGTGATTATGGCAACAACTGGCGCATTACGGGTGGCTGTTTAGCATTGTAATCGTTGCTTTTTCTTTGACCACGCTGCGTATCCGGCATATAACTAAGCAAGTAATCTTCATTTTATTAATCAGCTAAGGAATAAGCGGATGTCGGATGATTTTTTATTTGCAGAAGAGCCGGAGCAGGTTGAGTCTACAAACCACGGCAGCTGGAAAATCCTCATTGTCGATGACGAGCCTGAAGTGCACGCTGTGACTAAGCTGGCGCTGAGTGACTTTAGTTTTCAGGGCAAAAATCTGGCATTTTTCAGTGCCTATTCCGGTGCCGAAGCCAAACAGCTGATTGCAGAGCACCCCGATGCCGCCATTATGCTGCTGGATGTGGTGATGGAAACCGACGATGCCGGCTTACTGGTGGCCAGTTACATCCGTGAGCAGCTGCATAACGAGCATGTGCGGATTATTCTGCGTACCGGCCAGCCGGGGCAGGCTCCTGAGCGGCAGGTGATTATCAATTATGATATTAACGACTATAAATCAAAAACCGAGCTGACCGCGCAAAAGCTGTTTACCGTCATTATGTCCAGTTTGCGCTCCTACCGCGATATTCTGTCGTTGGAGCAAAGCCGGCTGGGTTTAGAGAAAATTATCAATGCCTCAGCCGATTTATTCTCATCGCATTCGATGGAGCAGTTTATTGATGGTGTGTTGCAGCAACTCACCTCGATTTTAGGCTGCGACGAAAATGCGCTGCTGGTCAGCTCGTCTATGGTGGCCGGTAATATCAGTGGTGACGTGTCCGATCCGCATAAACTGGTGGTGTTTGCCGGCCAGGGCGAGTTTGAGCGTCAGGAAGGCAAGCCTGTGCAGGAAGTGCTGGCGCCGGAGCTGCTCGATGCATTTGAAACCGCGTTAAAGTCACGTGGCATAGTGTACCGCGATAATTATCTGGTGGCTTACTGCACCAGTAAATTCACCCATGGCTCGCTGTTGTATATCTCGGGTTTACCGGGCGCCATCACTGCTAATCAGAAAAAGCTGATTGAGCTGTTTTCGCAAAATGTGCAAATTGCCTATGAGAATGTGCAGTTGCAACATGAGATTGAAGACACCCAGCGCGAAATCGTCTATCGCTTAAGCGAAGCGGTAGAGCATCGCTCAATAGAAACCGGCAACCATGTTAAGCGGGTCGCCTTTATTTGTTATGAACTGGGTAAGGCCTACGGTTTACCGGAAGAAGAAGCCGAGCGTTTAATGTTTGCTGCGCCGCTGCATGACGTGGGTAAAGTCGGCATTCCGGATGGCATTTTAAACAAGCCCGCCAAGTTACAGGGGCAAGAGTGGGAAGTGATGAAAACCCACGCCAGTATTGGCTATGAAATTTTAAAAAATTCTAAGCGCAGCATTATTCAGGCCGGTGCTGTTATTGCGCAGGATCACCATGAAAAATGGGACGGTAGCGGGTATCCGGCCGGTAAACAAGGTGAACAGATCCATATTTATGGCCGCATCGCCGCGCTGGCCGATGTGTACGATGCCCTGCGCCACCGCCGCTGTTATAAATCGGCCTGGAGCCTGGAGCAAGTGTTGGCGCATATTGAGGCTGAAGCCGGTAAACAATTTGACCCCAAACTGGTAGAAATTTTTAAAAGCCGGGTCGACAAACTTGAAGCAATACTGCAAAAATACCCGGACAGCGAAGACTAACCGACAGCCAGCTTAAGCTGGCTGTTTTATTAACCTGAAGGATATAATCACTATGTATATGGCTTACAAGCACATTCACCTGCTGATGGTGGTGCTGAGTGTCAGTTTTTTGCTCATCCGTTTTGCCATGAGTTTAAAGCTGGCGGCGTTATTACAGCATAAGTTTTTTAAGATAGCCCCGCATGTGATAGATACGCTGCTGTTGCTAAGCGCGGTAATGCTAATGCTGACATTGCAGCAATACCCCTTTGTAAACGCCTGGCTGACAGAAAAGTTTATTGCTGTATTGGCGTATATTGCACTGGCCGTCATGGCATTTCGTGGCCGCACTGCCTTTATTCGCTGGTTGTGTTTTTTAGGGGCGCTTGGCTGGCTCGGGCTGGCATTGCGGGTGGCCATTTCAAAACAGCCGGTGTTTTTACCTTTAGCCTGATAACCGAATTTTGGATCTGACATGAACGCTCATACTATTGCGGTTGCCGGCATTCCGGTAGCCAATCATTTACCCTTTGTGCTGTTTGGTGGCATGAATGTGCTCGAATCGCGCGACCTGGCTATGCGGATTGCCGAGCACTATGTGGAAGTTACCAGCAAACTGGGTATTCCTTATGTGTTTAAAGCCTCGTTTGATAAGGCTAACCGCTCGTCGGTGCACTCGTACCGCGGCCCCGGGTTAGACGAAGGCTTAAAAATCTTTGAAGAGATTAAACGCACCTTTAAGGTAGCGCTGATTACCGACGTGCACGAGCCTTATCAGGCAGCACCGGTGGCTGAGGTGGTGGATGTGATCCAACTGCCGGCGTTTTTGGCCCGCCAGACCGATTTAGTGGTGGCGATGGCGAAAACCGGTGCTGTGATCAACGTGAAAAAGCCACAGTTTTTAGCGCCGCACGAAATGCGCCATATCATCACCAAATTTAAAGAAGCCGGTAATGAGCAGGTGCTGCTGTGTGAGCGCGGCAGCTGTTTTGGCTATAACAATTTAGTGGTTGATATGCTGGGCATGGATGAAATGAAACAGTACGGCCCGGTGATCTTCGATGCGACCCATGCGCTGCAAAAGCCGGGCGGGCGCGAAAGCTCTGCCGATGGCCGTCGTGCCCAAGCTGCGCAACTGGCGCGCTCAGGTATGGCGCTGGGCTTAGCGGGGTTATTTATTGAAGCGCATCCGGATCCGAACCAGGCGAAATGCGACGGCCCCTGTGCCTTACCGCTGGCGAAGTTAGAGCCTTATTTACAGCAGATGAAAGCGGTGGATGATTTAGTCAAAAGCTTTGCCACTTTGGATACTGCTGCCAACTAAACCTGCGCAGGAGCCGCCTTTGGCGTGCTCCTGCCAGCTGTTGCTTAGTTTGGCGCTGCTGCCACATCTTGTATGGTCACCCGGCCTTTCATGCGGGCCTCATAGGGCTCCAGCATGGCAGCCACCTTAAAGGCTTGCTGGTTACGGGCAAAGTCGGTCAGAGCCTGACCATTACAGACCACTTTAGCCACCGCGTTTTGTTTGCTGATACGGTAAGCTTTTAAGGTTTTATGCAACCCCAGCCGGTCATCGGCGGCGGTTTCACTACATACTTCGACCAAAGCGTTATTGATATAGCGGTTTGGTAATTCGTTGCCGGCAAAAGCCGGTACTGCCACACTGGCACTGGCCAGAGATACTGCGAATAGAAGGGCGGTTTTCATTGTGCTGTCCTCTGTCGGTTGGGTGAATATGGCATTTGCCATATCCACAGTGTGGCGCACTAAGCAGGGGTTTACCGCTGCCTTGGGACAGGCGGAAGAGGCCTTGTTATTAAGTGATAAGCCGGTGCTGGCGCGGGATAAACGGTGCCCGGTGTATAGTGCTCAGTGTTAAGTGCTGAGTGCTTAGTGTTAAGTGTTAAGTGTTTAGTGCTAAAGCCTTATGTTTAATGCTGGGCCACATTGTCCAGTTTGTCCTGCCAGTTTAATTTGTAACGCCGGGATGCCGGCACCGTCTTGCCGTTGCTTAAGCAAAACGTATAGTCATTATTATGCGGCTGTACCTTATGCACATGATGCAGGTTAATCAGTACCGAGCGGTGCACCTGAACAAAGTGACCAGGCAGACGCTGCAGCAGCTCTTTCATGGTTTCACGGATAATAAGAGTTTCACTGAGGGTGTGAATACACATATAGTTGCCAGCAGCCTCTATTAGCAGTATGTCAACATCATCCAGTAGCAAGGTAGAGGCGCCGGTTTTAAAACTCAGCTTGTTTGGCGCTGCGGCCTGGTACAGTGCCGCTGGCTTATCCAGAGCTGTGCGCGCATCCAGTAAGGTTTGCGCCAGGCGCTGGCGCGACACCGGTTTGAGTAAATAGGCAAAAGCAAAATGTTCATAGGCAGCAAAAGCGAATTGCTCATAGGCGGTGACTAAAATAAACAGTGGTCTTGCCAGCGATGAGCTTTTGCCGGAGCGCTGCAGAATGTCGATGCCCTTTATGCCCGGCATCTGAATGTCGAGAAAAACGATATCCAGATCAGGCCCGCCTTGCAGATACTGCAAAGTGTCGTCACCGTTATCAAAACACTGCACGATCTGTAGGTTAGGGTACACCGCCAGCTTGGCTTTTAAGTTACTGATAGCCAGGGGTTCATCGTCGGCAATAATGACTTTAAGGCTGTTGTGCATCAAGGGCCTCCATTGCAATGGTTAACTGGCTGAAAAAATCATTGCCGTTAAGGCTCAGCGTCAGGCTGGCCTGATTGGCAAACAGCAGTTGTAGCCGTTCGGCCAGATTAATCAAGTTCGCCGGTTGTTGCGGTTCAGGCCAGCCGGCGTCGCCGACGGCCCCTTGTTTCGCCAGCTTAACCAGCAGCTGTTTGGCGTCAGCCTCAATGGTTATCTGCAGGCAAACCGGTGTAGCCACTTCGGCTACTGCATAATGAATGGCGTTTTCGGCCAGTGGCTGTAATAGCAAAGGCGGAAATTGCAGCTGCAGCGGTGCTTTTGGCAGCTGCCACTGCAACGTTAAACGCTCACCAAAACGGATTTGCTGAATAGCCAGATAGGCTTGCAGGGCGTCCAACTCTTGTTGCAGTGGAATAAATTCATCCTGCTGGTTTTTCAGGGTATGACGTAAATATACCGAAAGATGCTGAATTAATTGCTCGGCGGCCGCGCCGTTACGCTGCACAATCAGGGCATTTAACGCATTTAAGGTGTTAAACATAAAATGTGGGTTGAGCTGATAGCGCAGCACCTTAAGCCTGGCCTGACGGGCTTGCTGCGCTAACTGCTGTTGCTGTTGCACGCTGGCATAATGTAGCTGGTTGGTTTTAATCAGCATAAACACCGCCAGCCAGCCGGCCAGAGGCAGCAATACTAACGAGAAAGCCAGCAGATATTTCAGTGGTGACGTTACCCCCAGCACCATATCGCTGGCGTAGTGCATAATCAGATATTGCCGCAATAGCACCATCGCCAGCCACAACGGCACAAGGTAGCACAGCAAGCGGCGTAGCTGTGGCCACAAGGCCCGTTGCTGTTGCAGCTCTTGCTGGCCCAGCAGACCGGTCAGACCAAGGTTGATTAGTGTGATCAGGCTGTAAATCCAAAGATAGGGCCAGGTGGCTTCGTTTTGTAGCGGCACCAACACGGCTAAATGGATAAATTTCACCAGCAGATAACTTAACCAGTACAACAAGTGCCAATACCAAAACCGATAAAGCGGGCGGCTATGCATCTGCACCATCCTTAACACGACTGCCAGGGCAGCTGAATACTTACCGTAAAGCCCTGCGGGCTGGCGCCAACCTCCAGCCGGGCCAGCTCGCCAAAGTGTTGTAATAGCCGGTTACGGATATTCGTCAGCCCGACACCGCCGCCACTATGGCCGCTATCCAGCACCGAGCCCGGGCCATCATCGCTGACGGTTAATTGCAGGCAATCCTGCTGGCGCTTACCACCTATGGTGATAGTTGCGCCCTGTTTGCGGGTGGCTACCGCATATTTAATGGCATTTTCTACCAGGGGTTGTAGCAACAACGCCGGAATACGCTGTTGTTTCAGGCTGTCGTCTATTTGCCAGTTTACCTTTAGTTTGTTGCCGAAACGGGTTTTTTGCAGTTGCAGATAAGCATTAATGGCCTGTAATTCGTCGGCCAGTTGCACCAGGCTGTCCGGCGCTTTACTTAACGAGTAGCGTAAAAACGTCGCCAGTTGTTCTGACATGGTTTCAGCATCATCGTAACGCTCTGCTTCGAGCAGCGCACAAACAGAATTGAGCGCGTTAAAAGTAAAGTGTGGGTTGAGTTGATGGCTAAGTGCCTGTAGCTCCAGTTGCTGGACTTTCTGGCTTAGCGCGTGGGTTTGGGCCAGCCGCTGCAGCTGCTGCTGATACACCAGCAAGGTCAGATAACAGGCCGCCCAGACAAAGAACGCCAGCACAGAGGTATCCAGATTACCTATCAGCATACGCAGATCGACAATCTCTTTATCCCACAGCAGCAACCAAAAGGCATTTTCTGCCGGGATATAACAAGCCGCTAACAGCACGACACCGGGCAGCAATTGCCAGCTGCTAAAGGCTTGTTGCAGCAAACGCTGATAAGTCCAGACAATCAGGGCCCCGGTAAGTAGCATAGCCACCAGCTCGCTGGCCGCCATCATCGGCAGATACCGCCACTCATAAGGTTTAGTGTGCAGTATGGCATTGTGCCAGGAGCTTAACACGCCAAGCGAAAAAATCGCCAGCCAGTAATACAGGTTAAAACGCAGTAACGCGCCCAGGCTGACAGGCGGCATAAGTGTCTCCGGCATAATGTGGTGCGCCAAGTATAGGCCAGCTGTATGTCTTTGGGGGTATCGCAGGATAACCGGATGAAAATACGGGGCAAATCTTCATAAAACTGCCATTTTTTTCGCCAGGCCATCCGTTAAGCTGTCATGCGAATGTCATTTGATTTTTGCTGAGGTGAGGTTGCAACAGCAGGATATTTTGCCGGAGCTGGCACAGCTTGGGCAGCTGATTGCCGATGCGCCGGCGGCGCTACGCGTGGAGGTATTAGCCCAGGTGCCGCATATGAGCGGGAAACTGCCGCTGTATGCCTTGTCGCTTGGCAACCCGGACCCAACACTACCTGCAATGGTGCTGACGGGCGGCGTGCATGGACTGGAGCGTATTGGTACTCAGGTGGTATTAGCTTACCTGCAAACCTTATTGCAGCGCCTGCCATGGGATATTACGCTGCGCCATGCCCTGCAGCAAGGTTGTATTTATTTTCTGCCCTTAGTAAACCCTGCCGGCATGGCCAATGGCTGGCGGGCAAATGGCAACAGTGTTGATTTGATGCGCAATGCGCCGGTCGAGTGCCACGAGGGGGCCGCCTGGCTGGTGGGCGGACAGCGTATTAGCCGTATACTGCCGTGGCATCGCGGCCGGCAGGACAAAATGGAGCTGGAAAGTCAGGCGCTGGTCGATTTTATTAAACGTGAGTTATTTAGCCGGCCATTTTCACTGGCGCTGGATTGTCACTCGGGCTTTGGCCGCACCGACAGGATCTGGTTTCCTTATGCCAAAAGCCGGCAGCAACCCATCGCACACTTAGCTGAAATGGCACGGCTGCGGCAGTTGTTTTTGCAAACCTACCCGCATCAGAACTACATCTTTGAGCCGCAGTCGCAGCATTACCTGTGTCATGGCGACCTCTGGGATTATTTGTACGATTTAGCGGTGCAACATAATACGACGCTACTGCCGCTGACATTGGAAATGGGCTCGTGGAACTGGGTACGGAAAAACCCGTTTCAGCTGCTCTCCAGCCTCGGCATGTTTCATCCGGTTAAGCCGCATCGCGTCAAACGGGTGCTGCGCAGCCACCTGATCCTGATTAACTTTTTAATTAACGCCACGCTGTCGTACCGCAACTGGCTGCCGCTTAGCCAGCCTGAACTGTTGCTGCAACAGGCGAGGGCCCTATGGTACTAAGCCAAAACACACCCGTGTTACTGCTGCGTGGGTTAAGCCGGGAGCAGCGACATTGGGGGCGGCTGCGGCCTGTGTTGTCATCAGCACTGCCTAATCCGCTATTAAGCTTTGACTATGCTGGCTGCGGCGAGCTGTACCAACAGCATTCCGCAGCGGATATCGCGCTGCTGCGCCAGTCTGTGCGCCAGCAACTGCAGCAGTCATCCGCCTTTACTGGTCAGGTGCATCTGGTGGCACTGTCGTTAGGCGGCATGCTGGCGCTGGACTGGGCAATACAGTATCCGCAAGAGGTCGCCTCTGTCGTGCTGATTAACAGCAGCGCCCGGCCGCTGTCTCCGTTTTATCAGCGTTTACGCTGGCGCAATTACCCGGCGCTACTGGCCTTGCCCTGGCTTAGTCTGCCACTGCGTGAACAGCTGATCTTACAGCTTACTTGCCATAAAGCCCGGCAAGATCCTCAGTTGGTAAAGTGTTGGATTGGTTATCAGCAGCAGCGACCGGTAAGCCGTGCCAATATGCTGCGCCAGCTCTGGGCGGCAGCGCGGTTTCGGCTGTCGGCACCGCCTGTTTGCCCGTCTTTGGTGTTAAGTAGTGCGGCAGATAGCTTAGTTAACCCAGGCTGCTCGTTAGCCTTAGCCCGTTATTTGCGCGCAGAGCATCAGCAGCACAGTTGGGCCGGGCACGATATCGCACTGGATGACCCAGACTGGTTGGCGGCGCAAATTGCCGGCTTTATTCAGCGTCAAGTTTAAGGTGAGGTTTACCGGCGACATAAGCCTGGCGAAATAGCAGAAAATACTGCGCCAGCGCTTGCGCAGCTGTCGTATCGTTAGCCAGTTTTAACACTTCAACCGCCACCTCGGCGGTGCACAGCTGATGCAGATGCGCTGCTTCGCGCAGTAAATAGGTTGAGCCTTGCTCGCTTTGAATCCCCAGCACCGGCAGCTGCTGCAAATAAGCACTTTTAAACATTTTTTTTGCTTCGCGCCAGGTACCGTCCAGCATGATAAACAGCGGTGTTTTCCCGCTTTGTATCGCGCTAAGTTCAAGCGGGCTGTTGATACAGCGCGCAGGTTCGGCGTATTGCGTAGGAAACACCACTACAGGCGCATAATCAGGGTTGGTTAACAGGGCCAACAGCGCCGGATCGGGCCGGGTTCTGTCCCAGACAAAGGCATGATTATCCGCAATCACATCGGCAATAATGCGGCCGGTATTACTCGGCTTGTAACACTCGCCGGTATACATAATAAAGCAAAACGCACTGTGGCTTTTTACTTGGGGTCTGGCGGCGCAAATACATTCGGCTTTGGGCAACAGGCAGCTATCGCAACGCTTTACCTTACTGCCCCGGGCGTTAAACACCCGGGTGGCTTTGGCCAGTTCAGTGGCGCGAAGCTGTAACACGGCATTGTGGTGGGAGGGCTTAGACACTGTAGGGGGCAAAGTGCTGTCTGACATAGTGAACATCTGCTGCAGGCGGCCAAAAGTCGGCTATTGTAACGGCTTTTATGCTAGACTGCGCGCTGATTTTTCGCCAGGAAACGTCTGTGTCTATTGCCCGTCAAGCCTCTGAAATTACCCTGCCGGCGCCGGATAAGCGCTGGCCGACGGTGTATGCGTTTTTGTGCCGTCATTTTGCCCGCATTAGCGCCGATATTTGGCGTGAGCGGATTTTAGCTGGCAAGGTGCATTGGTTTAATGGCGAAGCTATTACGCTGCAAACGCCTTTTTTAGCCGGTAAGCGGTTGTGTTATTACCGCGAGGTTGCCACTGAGCCGGCCATCCCGTTTAACCATCAGATCCTGTATCAGGATCAGCATATCCTGGTGGCGGATAAACCGCACTTTTTACCGGTAACGCCGGGTGGTGAATACGTTAATGAGTGCTTACTGGCACGGTTAAAGCGCGACACTGGTATTGACGATATGGTGCCGGTGCACCGGCTGGATCGCGATACGGCTGGTCTGGTGTTGTTTTCTATCAATGCGCAAAGCCGGGCGGCCTATTATCAGCTGTTTCAGCAGGCGCAAATCACTAAGCTTTATCAGGCCGTGGCGCCGTTAAGCCCGGCAGCCCAACACTGTGCACTGCCAAAACAGTGGCAGATAGCTAACCGGATTGAAAAAAGTCAGCCGCGGTTTATTAATGCCATAGTGGCCGGTGAGGTAAATGCGCAATCAACTATCAGCCTGGTGGCCAAAAGCGGCGAACTCGGGTTGTTTGAGCTGACACCGCACAGTGGTAAAACCCATCAGCTACGCCTGCATATGCTTAGCCTGGCGATGCCGATTTTGCATGATACTTACTACCCCAAGCTGCAACCGAAGCAGGCACCGCAGTTTGATAAGCCATTGCAATTGCTGGCGAAACAGTTAAGTTTTACCGATCCGCTAAGCCAAAAACAGCAGCAGTTCAGCAGTAAGCAGCAGCTGTCAGCCTGGCCGGGTTAACCTTTCGCATGCTGCTGTAGCAGTTTATCCAGCTGATTGGCAAAGGCCTGGCGATCGCTTTGGTTTAGCGGTGACGGGCCGCCGGTATGCACACCGCTGCCGCGCAGGGTGTCCATAAAATCCCGCATAGTGAGTTTTTGCTTAATAGTATCGTTACTGTACAACTCGCCACGCGGGTTAAGCGCAAAGCCGCCTTTGGCTAATACCTCAGCGGCCAGCGGAATATCGGCAGTGATCACTAAATCGCCGGCTTCACAGCGCCTTACTATTTCGTTGTCGGCTTCATCAAAGCCGCTTGATACCGTGATGGCTGAAATAAACTTCGATGGCGGTACGCGGATCGGCTGGTTAGCTACCAGCAAGGTGGTTATTTGTTTGCGCTCGGCAGCGCGAAAAATAATGTCTTTAATCACCACCGGGCAGGCATCGGCGTCGACGTAAATTTTCATCTGTCAGGATTTTCCGTTTAGCAGTGGCTGCAAGTGCGGCAGTATAGCAGTTGCCAGCAAGCCGCGCTCGCCCCGGACGGCTGCCAGCTGGTCTGCCGCAGTACCATGCAGATAACCTCCCAATGCCGCGGCATCAAAACCGGTTAAACCCTGTGCCAGCAGCGCGGCAATAATGCCGGACAATACATCGCCCATACCGCCGCCAGCCATGCCGGGATTACCGCAGTCAAGCCTGGCCAGCTGCCGCTCTGGCCCGGCGATCAGGCTGGTATGGCCTTTTAGCAATACAGTGCCGCCAAAGCGTTGCTGCAGTTGTTGTACTGCCGCGACTCTGTCGTGCTGAATATCAGCGCTGCTGCAACCGAGCAAACGTGCGGCTTCACCCGGGTGTGGCGTCAGCAGCCAGTTGTCGCGTTTTAACTGTTGTTGCTCAGCTTGGGGTAAGGCCGCCAGATAATTCAGCGCATCGGCATCAAGTAACAGCGGCTTATCAGATGCCAATGCCTGAGCCAGTAAAGCTGTGCCCCAGCTGCACAGGCCAAGACCCGGCCCTGCCAGCAGCACGGTGGCCCGCGTTATCATGTCATTAATGTGTTGGTGGCTCACCATCACTTCCGGCTGACGGCACAGCATGGCGCTGACATGCTCCGGCCGGGTGAACAAGCTGACTAAACCTGCCCCGCAGTGCGCTGCGCTTTGTGCTGCCATTATTGCCGCGCCGCCATAGCCGTGGTCGCCACCGAGCACCAGTACATGGCCAAAGTCGCCTTTATGCGCCTGGGGCAACCTGGCGGGCAATAAGCGGTTTAGCCAATGGGCTGAAACCGGCTGAATAGTGGTTGGGCTCATCATTAGCTGCCCTGTTTAGTGAAGTTATAGTGATAAAGCTAGTGCGGTTCGCTGCTGTTGTCATCCTGATAAGCATGGTAAAAGCGCATGTTGTCGGGGTAGGGGAAAATATCTTCTACCACGCCATTGCGGATATTTTGTTGCTTCTGCCGCCAGTAAGCGGCATCAAGCAGTTCAGGATGTTTGCTAAACAGCAGCTCGCGGATTTGCGGTTGCGGCGTGACAAAAGTAGCCATTTGCTCGGGAAATACATCGCCGGGCGCAGCACACACAGTGCCTTCGGCAAACATGGCGTCTTCGTAGTTTTCGGTTTTCGGAAAGCTTCTGAAATTTACATCCAGCATATACTGCACTTCGTCATAGTCGTAAAACACCACCCGCTTGTGCCGGGTTACGCCAAAGTTTTTTAGCAGCATATCGCCGGGGAAAATATTCGCCGCCAGCATCTGTTTAATCGCCTGGCCATAATCGTCCATAATATGGGCTTTTTCTTCATCTGAGGCGTGCTCCAGATATAAGTTTAACGGGATCATGCGACGCTCTATATACAGATGTTTAATCACGACTAAATCATCTTCAAAGCTAAGCGAACCAGCGATGGCCTGTTGCAGCTCTTCCAGCAGCTCGGCCGAAAAACGGTTTTTCGGCAGCGCCACGTATGAATATTCCAGGGTGTCGGCCATGCGGCCAACCCGGTCGTGCTTTTTAACCAGTAAATAACGCGCTTTAACGGTGTCGCGGCCAAATTCTTTGCTGGGGGCAAATTTATCGCGGATCACTTTAAACACATAAGGAAAGGATGGCAGGGTAAATACCATCATCACCATACCCCGGGTGCCGGGGGCGGCAACAAACTGATCGTTACTTTTGTCCAGATGGCTTAAAAGCTCGCGGTAAAATTCGGTTTTACCCTGTTTATGCAAGCCGATGCTGGCATAGAGTTCTGCCAGGGTTTTATGTGGCAGCAGTTCGCGCAAAAAGTGCACTAACGATGACGGCACCTGCGTCGCCACCATAAAATAAGCGCGGGAAAAGCCAAAAATAATCGTCATTTGCTGGGCGTCGGTTACCAGCGTATCGATAAATAAGCCGGCGCCTTCGCGGTGCAATAACGGAATAATAAACGGCTGCTGGCCATCCGGAGTTACCGCGCGGCCGACAATATAGGCAGCTTTATTGCGGTAAAACACTGACTTTAAAATATCAAAACGAATTTGGTACACCGGGTGGCGGCCATGGCTGGACTGCGCCATAAAGCTTTTTACGATTAAGCGGATATCGCGGTCCAGGTTAATAAAAGGCGTAATAAAGCCAAAGCCGGAGACTATATTGCGAATCGTCTGCTTTAAGCCGTCCTGCGCCGGAAAGTAGCTGTCGTACACCGAGGCAATGGGCGCCGGTAAATGCTGTTTACTTAGGGTCGACTCAACAAAAATATTCTGATTATGAAAATATTTACGCTCGAACAGCTGACAAAACACCGAGTTATAGAAGGTCTCGGCCAGTTCGGCTTGCGGGTGAAACGCCAGAAACTCCATGTAATGCTGCTTGACCTGCTGCCATAGCGGTTCATTTAAACACTGGCTGGGCAGCTCGCTGGCCAGATGGGTAATGGCCTCGGTGACCCGCTGATCGTAAAACGAAATACGATCAGAGCTGTCTTGCTGAAAGGCGCGCCAGTCGGCCAGTTCAAAACGCTGCTTGGCTTTGGCTGTTATCGCCTGAAACAGGCTAAAGTGGCGGCGAAACCCTTTTAAAATAATCTCGGCAATTTGTTTTGCCTGGCTCATGCTGCTATCTGCCGTAAGGATATTGAGCTGACACTCTAATCAGGAATAGCAGGAATTACCAGTACAGCGCGGGCAAATGCCCGCGTTGCACATCGGCCTGGGGATCAGGAGGCCTGGGTTGCCAGCGCTACTGCGGCCTGTGGTTGCACATCGTCGCCATAGTCAAAAATGACTGCCAGCACTAACACGACAGACGATGCCAGCATCAGTTTGAACATCAGCGGCAGACAAAAGCGGAACCAGTGGCCGTAGGGAATACCGGCAATACCGATAATGCCCATTAAAATGGCATTGGTGGGGATAATCATATTGGAGAAACCATCACCAAACTGATAAGCCAACACAGCGACCTGACGCGGAATTTCCAACAAATCGGCCAGTGGCACCATTAACGGCATGGTCACGTAGGCCTGGCCACTGCCAGAGGGAATAAAGAAATTCAGTAAGGTTTGAATAATCAACATACCTACCGCAGCAACTTCAGCACCAACGTAAGATAGCGGCATAGACATACCGTGTACCAGGCTGTGTAAAATCTGGCCATCTTCCATCAGCAATGAAATACCACGGGCGACCCCGATCAGTATGGCGGTGGTGGTAAGCTCCATCGCACCGGCAATAAATTTACTGGCGGCGATATCCGCCTGCACTTTACCAACTAGGGTAACAAACAGGCCCCAGGCAATAAATGCGGCGCCCAGTTCGTACAAGTACCAGCCATTTACGCGGATATTGTAAGCCACTACGCCAATGGTAAACACAAAGCTGGCTAAGATCAGCCGGTGCGCCCAGGTTAGCGCCGGGTAACTGGTTTGGGCGTTATTGCCAAGCGGGCAGGGCAAATCGGCTACCATCGAATTAGCCGGGTTGGCCAATACCTGTTTTGCGTAGCGCCAGACATGATGAAAACCAATCAGTACGAAGGGTAAAAAGATCGCTGCACGCAGCTCCCAACCGGATAAGATCGGAATGTCGGCGATTTGCTGGGCTATCACCAGAGTAAAAGGGTTTACCGCTGAGATGCCATAGCCGATACCGTAGCCTGCCACTGTCATGCCAACAGCGGTCATCGCATCAAGCCGCATTGCCTTACATAAGGCCACCAGTATCAGCACAAAGGGGATGTATTCGCCGGCGGTGCCGATAAAGCTGGACGCCATGGCAAAACAAAACACCACCATAAAGATCAGCATTTGTGGTTTGTTATTGTAGCGTTCCAGCAGGCGGCCTATCAGCGCGTCAACGGTGCCGGTAGCGCGGGCAACAGATAACACGCCGCCTAAAATCATTACAAAGAAAATCACGTCCTGCGCACTGGCAAAGGCGCGTGGAATGGCGGTAAGCAGTTGCCAGGGGCTTAAGTACTGGCGCTCTTCTACCAGGGCAAAGGTGCCGGGTACCACAGCACTGCGGCCATTGGCCAGGGTTTGGGTTTCAAAAAAGCCCTGCGGCACTATCCAGGTGGCGATCATCGCCAGTACCATCATGCTAAAAAGTAACGTCAGGGTGTGAGGCACCCGCATCCATTTCGTCATAACACTATCATTCCACTAGGTTGTTGTTACCGGTGACGCCGGTGTTGTTTAGGCGCGACAGTCTACCCCAGCTGTTGCAGCAGGACAAATTCGCGCGACTATCGGTTGTGGCTGAAAAATATCTCTGCCCGGGGAGCTTCCTAGCTATACAGCGCTGCTGCTAAAATAACCGCCACTACGGCGCCTTGTCCTGTGGTGCGTTATTACCTTGTTGTGGAGTCTTTATGCGTATGCTGTTTGCGATGTTCTCTGCCCTCTGGTTGTCTGCGCTACAGGCCTCGCCGGTGGTATTGGTGGATGGTTTTGAGCAGGAAACCGATTACTGGCGCCAACTGGGGGACTGCAAAGCTTTACTGGGCATACCGCGCTCTGGCGAGCTGTCGCTGCGCTGTCAGGCGGGCAGCAGTGTATTGTTTAGCAAACAGGCGCTCAGTGAAATGGGCGTGTTAGAGCTGTGGGCCAGGCCGGACAGCGTGGCTACTTCCTATCGTATTCAGGTGTTGGTGGCCGAGCAGCCCTCGTTAAATGCGTTATGGCAGCCGGTCGCGTTAATTGAACACAATGGTGGTGATACCAGTTATCAGGCCCACCGCGTATCTATTGATGAACCGGCTAAACGCTACTTACGGCTGGATATCGAGGCCGTTAACGGTGCGGTAGATATTGACGATCTGCAGGTAGAGCGTATTTTACTGGCCACGGCGCTGCAAAAAAATGAGCAGCGTATTGTCAGTGGTATTTTAGATAAGCTGCGGGCCGATCAGAATATCGCGCTGCAGGCTGAGTCGTTTCGCACTCTGGGCGCCAACTATGCCACCCAACTGGATTTACAGCGCCAGTATCTGGAGTATGCCAACGCGCTGCACTCGGGGATCGCTTTAGCCCTGGCCGGCTCTGAGCGCAATAAAATGTCTAACCCTATGGCCTATGCCAGCTTTCGCAGCATCATCAACGACACTAAACGGGTTACCACGCCCCTGCAGCAGGCGCGGTTAAATTCAATGCTCAAGCCGTTTGGTGACTTGGTTACTGCGACGCTGAATGTGGTCAGTGCCGGCACCTATTCGGCCTTTGCCGAACCCTTTAAATCGTTTCTGGCGTCCAGTTTTGATAAGTCTAACTACAGTGATGCCGGCCTTAGCCGCAGCGATCGCAAGTTTGCCGAGCAAAACGGCTTGAAAATTTACCAGGACGCCGAGCGCTTTTTAGCCGAGCTGGAAAAAGAGCTATCGCAGGTTGCCGCGCTGGATCATGACTTACTGCAGATCCAAAAGAGCATTGATGTGTTTCGTCGTGCGCTGGATAAACAGCTGCGCGATACCCTGCAGCATGCCAGCCTGGCGCACTCGCAGGAAACCATTAGCCGTGCCCTGAGTAAAGATGAGCAGGTACGTGAGGCATTAAAAGCTGAAGTGGCAGGCAATATCCGCCTTAAAGCCAACAGCTACCTGGATGAGGGTAATAACACTGAGCTGGTTCGTTTTGTGCTGAAAACCTCTGAACAACTGGAGCAAACACAAAGCTACAAAGATCAGTTTAATCAGATCGCTTCCGCTATGCTGACCTACTACGACAAGTTCGAGCGTTCAGTGAATAGCAACCAGAACCCGTTCACGGAGCCGGCAGACAAGCAGATCTGGGAAAACCACGCGCAAAAAGCCCGCAATTATCTGCAGCAATCGAAGGAGTCTTTCAACAAGGCTTACCTGTAATAACCTTTTTACTGTTCAGCTTAGGCTCAGGCTGTGGCTTATACAGTTAGCGGGTACTCTCTATTAAAGGTTATACAGGAGACTGTTATGAGTGCCGTTAAACAAAGCCATCAGCAACAGCATTATTTTTACCCGCAGCAAAAAACGGTGGATTTAACCGTGCAGGAACGTCAGGCCCTGAGCCTGGTATGGACAGATGAGCGCCGCAGCCAAACCGCTGTGGTGGCAGAGCGGCGTGATGTCGCGCACTGTGCGGTACTGGGCTACAACTAAGCTGTTAAGTGTGCGGTGGAAATAGCGCTGGCTGCATAAACGGGATCATGGCCAGAATAATGGCCTGCTGATACACGCCGGCGCGTGTCAGTAAATGGTTGGTTAGCATGGCAATAGCGCCACCTTGTTGTTTCACGTTTTGCTGCGCGAACATGCGGTCCATCACATCGCCCAGCTCTTCGCCCTGTTGCAATGCCATGAGTGCAGCGGGCGGCAGCGGCACACTGGCACTGCGGCTTTTGCTAAGCTTGCCCTGATGCGCAATCACCACCCAGGCAAAGCTGCTATCGCCATCTAAGCCTGCTTCCAGCGCGACATAGTAATCTGCACCGGGTACAGCAGCTGCAACTGCTTGTAGCCGGTTTAGTGCGCCACGTAAGGTTTCGTCGCTGTCCATCGGCTGCGCTGCCACACCTGACTCGCAAGCCTGGCCGCGGTATTCAACCGCCTTAGCGGTAAAGATCTGTTCAAAGGCCGCGCTGACCGCGCGAATTTTTGCCGGGTTGGCCGAAGCAACTATCACCTTCATCATGTTTCCTCTTGCTATGCTGGCGCCTAGCATAACGACAATTGTTGCCCGGCTAAAGCCTGCACTTGCCGAGCGGCGGGTGGCTGATTAAAATCGCGCCGTTAATTGTTAAGCTAGCCAGGAGTAGTAATGCGCAGTAAAAATGTTCTGACGAATGCGTTAGCCGCAGTGTTAAGTGTCATCGGCTGGTATTGGCAGCAGCCGGTACTGTTAAGTGTGGGGTTGTTTGCGCTGTCCGGTGCACTGACGAATGCCTTAGCCGTGCATATGTTATTTGAGAAAGTACCGCTGTTATATGGCTCTGGCGTGATCCCGGCGCGGTTTGAGCAGTTTAAAAGCGGTATCTATCAGCTGGTGATGACGCAATTTTTCAGCAGTGACAATATTGACCGTTTTATTGCCGGCAAACAGCAAAGCCACAGCCAGGCTTTTGATTTTGCTCCGGTAATTGAAAAAGCTAACCTGTCACCGGCCTTTGACTCACTGCTTAAAGTGGTTGAGCAGTCGTCTTTTGGCGGCATGTTGTCGATGTTTGGCGGCAGCGCTGCGCTGATGCCGTTAAAAGAGCCTTTTATTGCCCGGTTAAAAACCGCGCTGGTAGAGGTGTCGCAGTCTGACGATTTTAACCAGCTGCTGCTGGCGCAACTGGATAAACCGGAGCAGCTGGAAAGCTTACGCCAACAGGTAGATAGCATAGTGCAGCAGCGACTGGATGAGCTGACGCCGGCGCTGGTAAAAGACATTATTCAGCAAATGATCCGTCAGCATCTGGGCTGGCTGGTGGTGTGGGGCGGTGTGTTTGGCGGCCTGATTGGTTTGCTGGCTGGCCTGTTGCAATAAAAATAACTGTGCTTGCTGTCTGACCAGTTGGCAAAAACCGGCAAGCTGGCAGCGGGGCGGCTACACTTAGCGCGATAAGCGTTGGCTTATCGGGTAGCCGGGCTGTAACAGGCAGTAAGGCACCGGCTTAGGCGCAAACTTAACCAACCGGAGTTTTCGCATGGGCTACAAATACTATGAAGGCAACTGGGGCGAAATGCGCGCCAGAGCCAAGCTGCAATGGGATCGCATCAGCTACGATGAGCTGGAACAAACCCGCGGTAATTTTGATGAACTGGCCGATATTATTCAGGAACGTTACGGCCTGGACAGGGAAGATGCACTGGCACAGGTTGAAGATTTCTTCAGCCGCTATTAACCCGTATTTGCATGCCTTTGCGGCCGGCCGGCTCTCGCTGCCCGGCCGTTTTTTCGCCCAGGTTTTTGCTTTGCCGGCATTTTGCGGTAAAGTAGCGCCCGGTTTTGTGGAGGGGATCTATGCGTGGGTTGCTGCTATTAGTTTGCTGTTGGCTTTTGCCGTTACAGGCCGCGGTAGATGTCGAGAAAACCATGAAAAACATGGGCTTCGAGTTTAAACAGGCAATAGAAAGTAGCGACAGGGCTCAGCTTGTCACGCACCTTAACAAGCTGATCAGGTTAACGCAGCAGGCACAACAGGCGTCCTTCCCAGCCGATAAGGCCGGGCAGTTTCAGCAAGGTTTAACAGAAGTATTAGCCGAGCTTGAAAACGCGCAGCAGGCCGCTGCCGAAGGTAATCTGCAGCAGGCACAGCAGCATTTGCGCCAGGTGGATACCTTGCGTAAACACTACCATAAGCTACGTAAGGTGAGTTTCTGGCAGTTACTCTTTGGCTAGAGCAATAAAAAAGCCACCTGGTGGTGGCTTTAGCGGTAGCAAACCATTGTTAGGCTAAACCAACATAGACGTTTTGTACGTCGTCATCAGCGTCAATTGCATCTAAAAAGGCTTCTACTTCCGCGCGCTGCGCATCGTCCAGTGCGACCGGGTTATTGGCGCGGTACACCAGCTTGGCGGTTAACACCTTAAAGCCAAATTCTGGTAGGGCTTTGGCTACAGCATCTAAGTCGGTGGCTTCGGTTAAAAACACTACTTCATTGTCTTCGCCCTGTTCAAAGTCCTGTGCACCGGCCTCAATAGCGGCCAGCTCCATATCGGCATCAGCACTTTCTGGTTCGGCTTCAATCTGGCCCAGATGTTTAAAGTCCCAGGATACTGCCCCCGACGTGGCCAGCTGACCTTTGCGGAATAACTGACGAATACTCATGGCGCTGCGGTTTTTATTGTCGGTTAAACATTCAACAATCACCGGCACCTGGTGTGGTGCAAAGCCCTCGTATACCACGGTCTCATAGTTAGCCGGGCCGTCCAGTAAGCCTGCACCTTTTTTAATGGCGCGCTCCAGCGTGTCTTTGGGCATGGACGCTTTTTTGGCTGCCTCAATGGCAGAGCGCAGTTTAGCGTTCATGTCCGGATCGGCACCGTTACGGGCTGCAACGGCAATTTCTTTTGCCAGTTTGGTAAAAATACGGCCTTTGGCGTTGGCTGCATCCATTTTGTGTTTGGCTTTCCACTGTGCGCCCATGCTTGCGCTCCTGTAATCTTGGCTATCAAATCGAACAGGGCGCTAGTCTAGCCAATAGCAGGCTTTTAACGCAATAACAGCTGGGATAAATCTGTGCTATGACCTCTTAGGTGTAAATATCATTTTTTTGTCAACGTAATTTTCCCCGCTGTGCTGGTAATGTCCGCTGTGCCAACCTAGTATGGCTAAGACGGTAAACCAGTTTAAGAGGTGAGAAATGTCAATAAGCAATATCGGCGGTAATAGCCCCGCACAAGCACAGTTTTACGCACAGGAAAAAGTTAATGCGTTAAGCACCCGGCAGGACGCACCGCGGGCAGAAGCGGCGCAAGGGCCGGCAGCCGGCGATTCGGTACAAATTAGCGAGCAGGCCAGAGCGTTATTGCAGCGTGAGCAAGCGGTTACCGCTCAAGGTAATGGCGGAGGTATTATTCCCCCGGGTAATGCACCGGTAACGGGCAGTGCAACACCGGCAGTGCAGGGGAATGGTGGCGGAATTATTCCTCCGGGCAATGCGCCGGTAACGGGTAGCGCCGCGCCAGCAATCACAACTTTGGGCAATGGTGGTGGTATTATCCCACCGGGTAACTAACGGCGGTTTTACTACGGGGCACACAGAGTATGGAATGGGACAGACTGGAATTTATTCTATTCAGTTTAGATAAATACCTGTTTATCGCTTATTTTTTGCTATTGATAACAGCAATCCGGATTGAGAAAAAGGTTTCTTCTGTCTTAATTACTTTTACTGTTGTGGCGGTAACTAACGGAGTCATGACTTCTCTGGTTCCGATGCTTTATCAACTGGCAGCTAATGATGGCATAGGATACAAGTTCATTTGGTATGGCACCTTTTGTTTAATTGATGTACTGGCGATTTATCTGCTGTACAAATTTCACAGTATGCTTAAACAAAGCGTCAGCGCTGTTGCTGAGGTTGCAGGTGTAGCCTTTTTACTGCTAGCAACATTGCAAGCTGTATTTTTTACTGAGCAGTATCTGTTTAGCACCGATTACAGCAGAGCGTTTTATCAGTACGGTATACCTTTAATTAATATTGCTTTGTTGCCTGCGCTGGTAATGCTTTGGCTGCTGCAGCGAATGCCATTAAAGCAAAAAGTGTTGAGGGCTAACTGATGGTATTGATTTTCGTAAGTTTAATACTGTTGTTAAATTTGATGGCGCTGCTTATGTTCAGACGCTTGCATCTATTGCGCTCTATCAGCCAGATCCAGGCTGAGGTTGAACTGGAAATGCACAGTAGGGCGCATCAGCTACTGGTTAGACGCGATCAGCTGGAAGTTGGGTTGGTTAAAGAAACCGCCGAAGCTGACGAGCAGTGGAAAGGCGACTTAGCCGAGTATATGGAAGAGTACGAACAAGAAGCTTTGTTGCGTGCCAGACAGCGGTTAAACCGGGTTTAACCGATTAATAACGGAGCTTAAACAGCAGCTCGGCCAAGTCGGGCTGCCAAATATCCTGCTGCTGCACCCGGTTGTTTTTCAGTAATACACCTTCTGCAAGTAACAGCTGGCGCTGCAAATTGGCCGTGTCTGAGCCCGGCGCAAATGCCAGGCTGCGGTCACTACGCAGCACCCGAAACCAGGGCACGGCCAATTGCTCGGGGGCATAACCTAAGGCTTTACCCACCAAACGGGCCCGGCCGGGTAAGCCGGCTAAATCGGCAATTTGGCCATAACTGGCTACCTTACCTGCAGGGATCTGCAGTACGGTTTGCCAGATCCGCTGATAATGCTGCTGTGACATAAGGTTGTCTGCCCTGCAATGCGTACACTCTTAACTAGCATGACGTGCGACTACCGTTTTGCCAATAGGGGCGATGGATAACAGTGCCAGTTTCAGGTGCGCAATGCCAAAGGGAATACCGATAATGCTGACAAAACACAGCAGCGCATGCGCCAGATGCCCCAGCGCCAGCCAGATACCGAACAGCACAAACCAGACGATATTTCCCAAAGTGCCCAGTGTTCCGGTGCCGATGTCATCATAGCGGTTTATATGGCGGCGGTTTACTGCATCCTGACCGAAAGGCCAAAACGCCATCTCACCAATGACAAAACAGCTGCGGCCAAACGGAATGCCAATAATGCTGATAAAACACAGCAGGCCAGCCAGCCACCATAGCAAGCCCATGATAAAACCACCCAGTACGAACCAGAGTATATTAAACAACACCCGCAGTATGCTCATTATCACTATTCCTTTTTACCTTAGTTGGCAGGAGGTAGCAGCTGTTGTGCCAGTTTTATTCTTTTATAAAACAGTGTATTAGAAATTAAGCTGGGAAAGCCTTAAGCGTTTTGACTAATAAATGGTAAATTCAGCCAGTTTGAAAGGAGTAGCGAAGTTGCAGTTAACCCATATTAAGGCAGTGGTATTTGATTTAGATGGCACCCTGGTCGACTCGGCACTGGATTTCGCTGCTATCTGCGATGACATTGGCTGGCCGCGCGGCACGCCGCTGCTGGAGCAGCTGGCATTGACGCAGGATGTCACAGAGCACCACCGTGCAACAGAGATTATTCGCCGGCATGAGCTACAGGGCGCCCTTGAAGCACGCTGGATGCCAGGTGCTGAGCGCTGTTTACAGCAGCTTGCTCAGTCAGGCTTTAAGCTGGCTCTGCTGACCCGTAATATGCGTGAGGCAACTTTTTTAACCATTGAGCGGCTGGGGATTCCGATTAACCAGGTACTGACACGTGAAGACTGCGCCGCTAAGCCCGATCCCGAAGGCTTACTGCGTTTTTCAGCCAGCCTGCAGGTGCCGGTGCAGCAAATGATTTACGTTGGCGATTATATTTTTGATTTACAAACAGCCGCCAATGCCGGCGTGGCGTCCTGTCTGTATCTGAACCAGAGCAACCAGCATTTTGCCAGCCAGGCAGATTGGTGCTTTGCGCATTTTAACGAATTGGCGCAGGCGCTAAGGCGCTGAATTAGTGCAGGCTTTTTGCAATTTGTTCAATGAATAGGCTAGGATGCAAACAAGTGGTCGCATAACGTTAGCTAACAGCAGGAGGCGCGCCAGGTGCTACAACGATTAAAAGACGATTTTTATCTGGCCATGTTAACCCTGGTCGGCGCGATGATCGTGCTTTGTGTCACGCCTTATGCGATTTACCGGCTTTATACCGGCAATTATGTGGTGGGTATTGCCGATTTAATTATGGTGCTCTGTGCCATACTCGCCAGCCGATATGCCTGGCGCACCGGCGATACGGTTAAGCCCGGTTTGTTTATGGCTATCGTGTTTTGTGTCGGAGCCTTGTTGGTGTGTGTCAACCTGGGGGTTGATGGCCTGTTTTGGGTGTATCCGTTTTTAGTGTTTATCTTTTTTCTGGTGTCACCGCTTAGGGCCTTTGGTCTGTTGCTGGTGCTGCTGTCAACGCTGTTTATTATTGGCAGTACTCATCCCGGTCTGGTATTTGCCAGCAGTTTCCAGATGATGGCGTTTTTTGTCACCACCTCCATTACCAGCTTGTTTTCGTTTATTTTTGCTTACCGGGCGCAAATACAGCGGCGAGAATTAAAACGGCTGGCGACGACTGACAGCTTAACCGGCGCCTCGAACCGGCGGACATTAAATGAACAGCTGGTGCTCGCTATAGATGAGCATGCCAGGCGCGGCCGGCAATATGGCTTAATCTTGCTTGATCTAGATCATTTCAAACAAATTAACGACAAGTTTGGTCACAAGACCGGCGATAAAATGTTAATTGAGCTGGTGCCGGTGCTGCAATCAATGCTACGCCAGCATGATCCGGTGTTTCGCTTCGGTGGTGAAGAGTTTGTCGTGATTGTGGCCGATGTCAGCGCTGCGGCGCTGCAGAAACTGGCAGAAAAATTACGCCAGGGCGTAGCAGAAAAAATGTTTCTACCCGATGACAGCCACATTACCACTTCGGTAGGTATTGCCATGCTGCAAAGTGGCGAAGACTGGGAAGCCTGGTTACACCGCGCCGATATGGCGTTGTACCAGGCTAAGCATCAGGGCCGTAATCAGGTAGTGGTAGGTTAGCACTTAGCGGCACTGCTGCTCACTATGCAAGTAGGGGATCAGCAATGGCGCCATACTGTTCATTACCTGCAGCGGCAGAGCAGAGGTAAAGCTAAAGCGCTCGGCATTGGCATCGGGCACATAGGCGGTGAGTACACCAAAATGCTGGTAGCCTAAATAAAAGGCGAAGGTGGCGGTACGGTTTAGCGCTTTAGAGCTAATCTGTTGGCCCCGGGCATTCAGCTGTACCAGACGGTTATCGCCGGTGCCGGTTTTACCGCCAATGGCAATCTGTGCCGTGGCATAGGCTGGCTGCAGGCGTCTGGCGGTGCCGTCTGTGGCCACTTGTAGCAGCGCTGTACGCACCGCAGCGGCCACCTCGGGTTCCAGTACTTGCTGCGCCGGTGGTAGCGGCCGCGCAAAGTGGGTTTCATAAGGCGTATCGGCAGCAAAAGCCAGTTTATCAATGCGGATAGTCGGCTGTTTTTTACCGTCATTCAGTATGATGCCAATCAGCTCTGCCAGTGCGGCAGGCCTGTCACCCGAGCTCCCCAGCGCGGTGGCCAGTGACGGCACCAGATAATCAAACGGATACCCCAGCCGCTGCCAGCGCTGATGCAGGTCCCAGAAGGCTTCAATTTCTAACATAGTGCGGATACGGTTATCGCGCGCACTGCGAAAACGGGTTTTAAACAGCCATTGATACACTTCCTGGCGGGTAGCGCGGCTGTCATCAATCGCCTGCTGTAATGAGGCGTCAGTAGCCTCCTGCTGCAGATAGGCTAACAGCCACAGCTCCAACGGGTGGCTGCGTGACAGATAAGCCCGATCCGGCAGGTTAAAGGCTGCGCCCTGATATTTATCGTATAGCTTTTGCCATTCGCTTTCAGTTACTGCACCATTAAACTGCTGTTGCAGTACACTGGCGAACTGAGCAGGGGTAGCGTTAGGCACAATATACAGATAGGCCGCCGCCAGGCGCTCGGGCGTTTGCCGGCTGCTGCTCAAATAAAGCTGCAAACGCTGCTCGCTGTCTAACTCTTTATACTTTTGCCAGAAACGACGTAAAAAGGTGGTGCCTTCACGGTCGGCAAAGCGGCGCAGGTATTGCTCGCGTCTGGGGTTGTCATCATCTTTTAGCAGTTGATAACTGCTGTTTTCGCCATGGTAAATGCTGTAGTTCACCATGTCCTGCAATAAACGCACAAAAGGCAGGTTGATGGATTGCTGCAGTGCTTCAGCGATAGTGGGGTTTAACTTGTCTTCTTCTTTGCGAAAGTTATTAAAGGTATGCAGGCCGCCACCGGTAAAAAAGCTTTCTTTCGGATTAGCGCTGTAGCGCCGCTCTAAGGCAGCCTGTAGCATGGTGTCCAGCTTTACCCCCGGCTGCTGGCTAATGTAGCTTAGCGCCCACTGCGTCAGGTTGTCTTGCGGTGCCAGCTCAACAAACTGCAGTGTTTGTGGTGTTTCTTCGGCATAGAGCCGGTGCAGCTCGGCCACTATTTGCAGATACGTCACCAGCACCCGCAGCTTGGCGGTAGAGCCCAGCTCCAGCTTACTGGCATCGTTCATATCAAACGGCTGATCGGTGTTATCGGTTTGTACCCGCACTTTATTGCCGTTCTGTGTGCTTTGATACAGCGTAAAACTGTAACGTACCTGTGTCTGCTGGCCAGGCGCTAACAACCGTTCAGCAAACAAGCCGGCTTGTTCGGCGCTGTCGTACTGGCTGAGCTTCTGTAAATGCCGGCTGATATTGCGCTGCAGCGCAGTATTAATCGTGGTGCCACTCACCAGATCTAACCGGTCCAGCTGATACATATTTTGGCTTAATAACTGGCCCAGACGGTTACGCACCATAGTAGTGGCTTTAAAATCCTGCCCCGGTTGAGCCGGCAGCGCGGCTTTGCCATTAAAGCTGAGTTTTTGTGTCAGCGCCTTAGCGGCAAGCTGTGGCGGTACTACCCCCTGTTGCTGCATCAGGCTGATGTAGCGGTTACTGAGGTTATCTAAGTCGGTACGGCCTTGCAGTAAATAGTAAGATGGCCGGCGCTGTGCAACTATCAGCGCCACCACTTGTTTCAGTGCCAGCCCCTGCGCCTCGTTGTATGGGGCGGGTTGTTTTAATAGCGCATTGACCTGCTGCGGCGTTGCACCAAACCAGGCATACAAGCCTTCGCCCATACCATGCACTTCGCCATAGCTGCCGGTGGCAGCCAGGGGGACGGTGTTAATGTAGTCAAGCACAATGCGTTGGCGGGCATCCCAGGTGTCTACGCCCTGCTGGTAGGCGCGCACACTGGCTGATACCAGCTGGCGAAATTTTTCTGCCATATCCGATGTTAAACCCTGCGGGCTGTGACGGTATTTTTCCAGCTGTGTTGCCAGGGTGCTACCGCCGGCAGCCGCCGCAGGAATGCCGGCCGCGCGCTGCAACTGTGACCAGAGTGCAGCGCCTAACCGGGGTAAGTTCAGCACCGGGTTCGCCTGCCGGTGTTCAGGTGTCAGCAGGCTTCTGTCTTCGACAAACAGCAGGCTTTGGATAATCAGGGGAGCAATGTCAGTTAAGCGGCTAAATTGCATGGCCGGCGCCTGATGTTGGTAGAGCAAATCGCCGCTGCAGCCTTCAATGATTAAGCCAGCCTGCTGTTTTTCCTGATAGGGTGGATAAAAGCCATACTGGCTGTAGCGCAGCAGGCTGTCGGAAAACTGGCTTTGTGCGCTAATTTGAAAACCGGTACTGGCTAAGGTGTGCTGCCACTGCGTCAGCTGGTTGTAACCAAAGCGTTGGTCAAACGGGCCCTCTGCCGGATACTGAATTTGGCTGGCCTGACCTGCAACCAGCTGATAATCCAGCTTGCCGGCCAGCCAATGCCAGAAATGTGACTGATAAAAGTGGTTACGGCTTTCCTGATACACAGCAACGGCCAGTAAAACCGTGGCCAACAACAGTAGCCAGGGCGTTAAGCGCAGTGGTGGTTGTGGCGGCGGCACATAGGGGGCCTCGCGCACGTTATCAAACTTCATGCGTTTTAGTAGCGGCGGCGCGTTCAGCGTCGGCTCTTGCCGCGGCTTTTCACCATTGCGGGTACTCATACCTGCTGTTTAATCTCCGTATTTTTCGCTGTTAAGGCTATTGGCCCGCATGGCACGCTGCTCGTCTGCCATCACATGCCACCCCTGCAGGTTGTCTTTAATTAACTGACACAGGGCGTCGATATGTTGCGGTTCGGCATTTAGCGCACTGATATATTCATACCCTGTGCCGCCGGCCTGCAGGAAGTATTCTTTGTTCTCTTCGCCTATCTCTTCAATGGTTTCCAGACAATCCGCCGAAAAGCCCGGGCAAAATATCTGCACGCTTTTTACCCCTTGTGCCGGTAAGGCTTTTAGCGTGTCATCGGTGTAGGGTTTTAACCACTCCTCGCGGCCAAAGCGCGACTGAAAGGTGGTCAGATACTCATCTTTACCAAGGCCTAGTTGCTCGGCAATTAAGCGTGAGGTTTTATAGCATTCACAGTGGTAAGGGTCGCCATTGAGTAAATAGCGTTTGGGAATGCCGTGATAAGACAAAATCAGCTTGTCGGCGCGGCCGTGCTGTTGCCAGTGCTGACGAATTTTATCCGCCGCTGCGCTAATAAACGGCGGGTAGTCCGGATAGTGCGACACAAAGCGTAAGTCCGGTAGCCAGCGGCGGCGCATAAAGTTACGGGCTAATTCATCAAAACTGGATGCCGAGGTAGACGCTGAGTACTGTGGGTAGAGCGGCACTACCAAAAGTTTGCGCACGCCCCGGGCCAACATCGTCTCCAACACGCTGTCGAAGCTCGGGTTGCCATAACGCATGGCAAAGTCTACTACCACGTCTTTTAGCCCATCTTGTTTCAGCCTGGCGTCTATCGCATCGCGCTGTGCCTGGGTATGAAATAACAGTGGCGAGCCTTGCTCGGTAAAGACGGTAGCGTAGGCTTTGGCAGAGCGGCGTGGCCTTATCCGCAAAATAACGCCATTTAAAATAAGCCACCACAACAGCCGTGGTACTTCTACTACTCTGGGATCGGACAAAAACTGCTTTAAATAACGTTTTAGTGCAGTGGGAGTTGGCGCATCCGGCGTGCCAAGGTTAGTGATCAGAATACCGATTTTATCGGCCTGTTTATGGTCGTAGTCGCGGGTATTGATATAGCGCATAACAGAAAGGCTGCTCTTTGATTAACGAAACTGTGTTTACGCCGACAGGGCCCTAACAGTTTACCGGATTTAAAAGCCTGCACCGATCTTAGCAGCTTCTGCTACGTAGAAGTAAGCTGATGATAAAATTTATCTTGTTGCCAGGCGCGTCAGACGTTAGCCTGAAACCGTTTTTAAAAAAGGAGCACTGGCATGACATTCGTGCGCTGGTACCCGCTGGGGTATCTGCTACTGGCGGTAGTGTTTAGCACACTGCTGACCAGCCTGAGCCAAAGTGGTTTTAATCTCGCTGCGATAGCGGCCCTTACCGGCGGTTTAGCGGCTGGCGATATCCTGTTTACCTTGTGGTTTGACTTGCGCCATTTTACTGTCACCTATGCGCCTATCGCGCTGGTCAATTTACTGAGTGTGGCCCTGCTGATAAAGCTGTTGCCGGCACTTGCGCGCCCCTGGCTGGCGGCGCTTATGGCCGCGTTGGTGCTGTATGTTATGCTGCAACTGATTAACAGTCTGGCGCCAATGCCAACCTTAATTGCCGCTAATCGCAGTGCATTGGGCACTCTGGCTATGTTGCTGTGCAGCGCTGCTGGTATGGGCTGTTATCTGTGGCTGCTAAAACGGAGACAAGCTTATGCTCAGGTTTAGTGCGTTGTTGCTATGTTGGGGCCTGTTACCAACGGTACTGGCGCAGCCTTATCAACTGCAGGTGCTGGCTGATAAACTGCACTACCCGTGGGCGCTGACGTTTTTGCCAGATGGCGACATGCTGCTGACGGAGCGTAGCGGCACGCTAAAACGGCTATCGCCTGAAGGCGACGAGCGCTTTAGTATTGAGCCAGATTTGCCAGATCTACTCAAAGCGTCACAAGCCGGCTTGCAGGAGGTGACGCTAACGCCCGATTTTGCCACCAGCCAGCGCATTATTTTAAGCTATGCCTGCGGCACCTTGCAGGCTAACAATACCTGTCTGGTCAGTGCCGAGCTTACCGATGCCGGGCTTAGTGATATTAAAAAGATTTTTCAGGCGCAGCCGTTAAAAGCCGGGGCCGCCCATTTTGGCGGCCGCATCACCTGGCTGGCCGACCACAGCCTGGTGCTTACCTTAGGGGATGGCTTTGACTACCGCGAGCAGGCGCAAAACCCGGCTAACCACCTGGGTAAGCTGGTACGCTTACACGCCGATGGCAGTGTGCCGGCCGATAACCCCTATGTGGCAAAAGAGGGTTATGCGCCAGAGCTTTACAGCCTGGGGCACCGTAATGTGCAGGGTATTTTTTATGATGCCGCAAGTCAGACGCTTTACAGCCACGAGCATGGCCCGCGTGGCGGTGATGAGCTGAATATTATCCGTGCCGGCGCCAATTACGGCTGGCCGGTTGCCACTGAAGGCATAGATTACACCGGCGCGCGTATTTCACCCTTTAGCCATTATGATGGTATGCAGCCACCGGTGTGGGGCTGGAGCCCCTCTATTGCGCCAGCAGGAATGACGCTGTATCGCGGCAGTTTGTTCCGCGCCTGGCAGGGCAATATTTTTGTTGCTGCCCTGGCGGGGAAAAGTGTGCGCCGGCTGGTGTTGGAAAACCAACAGGTGGTGCAGGAGCAAACATTGTTTAGCGAACTACAGCAGCGTATTCGCGATGTACGTACCGGGCCGGATGGTGCTTTATATTTACTAACCGATAGCCAGGATGGGCAACTGATTAAGGTGTTACCGGCAGACTAAACTGCCGGTATTACTTCACTAAGTAAGGTTTAGTGGTGGTGATGGCCACCTTCGCCATGAGCATGGCCATGGGCGATTTCTTCGTCAGTCGCTGCGCGCACCGCTAACACTTCAATAGCAAACTGCAGTGTTTTACCGGCCAAAGGGTGGTTGGTATCTACATCTGCTTTAAACATGCCCACTTTGACAATAGTCACCTGACGCTGACCATGCTCGGTTTGCACCACCGCTGTCATGCCCGGTTGCCATTTTTTGGCGCCCAGCAGGTGCTTTACCTGAATGCTCTGAATAGCGTTTTCATCGCGCTCGCCATAAGCCTGCTCTGGTGTGAGCGTGATATCCAGTTTGTCGCCGGCGCTTTTACCTGCCAGGGCCTGCTCGAGCGCCGGCAGCATTTGCTGGTGGCCGTGCAGATACAGCAGCGGGTGGCTGCCATGTGATGATTCAATTTGGCTGCCACTGTTGGCATCGCTTAAGGTGTAGTGAAATTGCACCACGCTATTGTTACTGATTTGCATAAAGTGAGATCCGCTGCAAGAAAAGCCGTTATTATCCGGCTGTCACAGCGAAAAATCGACTGCTTTTTTACCTTGTTCCCAAAGTGGCAGTTGGCGCTGGCTTATTTGCTCACTACACTGCAGACAGGCAGTATTATTTTGGGCGATATTAATGAGAGCATGTCTGACCATTCTGGTTACGCTGTTTGGGCTTATAGGGCAGCCTGCAGCGCTGGCACAAACCCAGTTTGTGGTTGGCACCGAAGATCTGAATTTCTACCCGCACTATGATTTTACTGCTGCTGACAGCACTGGCTTTGCCAATGAGGTGCTGCAGCTGTTTGCCCAACGTTATGGCTATCAGCTGAGCTTTCAGCCGTTGCCGGTTAAGCGCTTGTACCATGAGCTGGATAATCTGGTTGATTTTATTTACCCGGACAACCCCAACTGGGCGAAATATCAAGGCTCGCAGGCCAGCCGCATTTTTAGTGAGCCGCTTATTTATAATCTGGGGACTACGCTGGTGTTGCGCGCCAATAAACAGATCACACTGGACCGGTTTCGCACCCTGGCGGTGATCCATGGCTTTACCCCTACCGCCTGGTTGGCGCTACATGGCCAGCATAGGTTTAAATTATATGAAGTGCCTAATGCGGTATCGGCCGTGAATTTAGTGCTGCGCGGCCAGCTTGATGGTGCTGATGTCGAATATAACGTGGCACAGCATATTTTACGTCAGCAACAACAGGAGGGGGCCCTGGTCGTGGCGCAGAACCTGCCAATGACGCGGGTGGCGTTTCATTTATCCTCTATTCGCCACCCACAGGTATTACAGCAGTTTAACCATTTTCTACTCAGCCATCAGGCCGAAATAACGGCGTTAAAACAGAAATACCAGTTGTCAGACAGCCTGCCACAGTAGCAGGCTGCAGGTAGGCGGTCTGAGCATGTCAGCTTAAGTTGCCGCCTTCATACGGCTGACAAACTGCTTTAGCTGCGTCAGCAGTTCAGCAGGCTGCTGCTGGTACTGCTCTATCAATTTCACAATCGCCGAGCCGGATATGGCGCCGGCTGCGCCGCTTTTGATCGCATCCTGCACATGTGCTGGCGTCGAAATGCCAAAACCCAGCAGGGGTGGCGCCGGGTGATAGCTGCGAATACGGCTAATCAGTTCGCTGGTGGGCATAGCGGCTGCGGTTTCGGTGCCGGTCACGCCTGCGCGGCTTAATAGGTAAGTGTAGCCGCGGCCATAAGAAGCAATTTCGCGCAGGTCATCATCATCAACATTCGGCGGTACGATATAAATCGGCGCTATATCATGCTTCATGGCGCTTTGGCGGAACACTTTGCTTTCATGCAGCGGCACATCGGCAATTAATACAGAATCAACACCGGCGGCAGCGGCCTGGGCATAAAAATTATCGATGCCGCGCGCCATCACTAAATTAGAATATAGCAGCAGGCCAATCGGAATAGTGGCGTGGTACTGACGAATTTTGGCGATAATGTCAAAGCTGATAGCAGGCGTTGCACCGGCGGCCAGCGCGCGGATGTTAGCACCTTGTATGGTTGGGCCATCGGCTATCGGATCTGAAAACGCGATACCTAACTCCAATGCATCGGCGCCGGCGTCAATTAGCGTTTTAATAATGTCAAATGACAGTTCAGGGTTGGGGTCGCCGATGGTGACAAAGGGCACAAAGGCGCCACGGCCCTCGCGCTCTAAACGGGCAAACATTTGCTGATAGCGCTTCATAACTGGCCTCCTGCTAATACGCTGTGCACATGGGCTAAATCTTTATCGCCGCGGCCGGATAAATTTACCAGTAACACTGTAGGCTCAGTGGCTTGCTCTGCCAGTTTCAGTGCATAGGCCAGCGCATGTGAGCTTTCCAGCGCCGGTATAATACCTTCACTTTTTGCCAGCTGCTGAAACGCCGCCAGGGCTTCATCGTCGTTTATCGCAACATATTCAGCGCGGCCGCTTTGCTGCAAATAAGTGTGCTGTGGGCCCACTGCCGGGTAGTCGAGGCCGGCAGATATCGAGTACGACTCTTCAATCTGGCCATCGCTGGTTTGCATAATGGCCGTGTAGGCGCCGTGTAAAATACCATAGCTGCCGGTAGACAGTGCCGCGCCGTGCTGATGGGTGCTAATGCCTTTACCGCCGGGCTCTACGCCAATCAGTTTAACGCCCTCTTCAGCAATAAAATCGGCAAAGATACCAATGGCATTAGAGCCGCCGCCGACACAGGCAATTACTGCATCGGGTAATTTACCTTCGGCTTTAACAATTTGCTGTTTGGCTTCTTCGCCAATCATTTTTTGAAAATCCCGTACTATGGTGGGGAACGGGTGCGGGCCGGCCGCCGTGCCCAGCATATAGTGCGTGGTATCGTAGGTGGCAGACCAGTCGCGCATCGCTTCGTTTACCGCATCTTTTAAGGTGCCGCTGCCGCTGGTAACCGGAATAACAGTGGCGCCCATCAGCTTCATGCGAAACACATTCGGCTGCTGACGTTCAATATCTTTGGCGCCCATATAAATGCGGCATTTTAAGCCCAGTAACGCACAGGCTAAGGCCGTGGCCACACCATGCTGGCCGGCGCCGGTTTCGGCGATCACTTCTTGTTTGCCCATGCGTTTGGTGAGTAGCGCCTGGCCTAACACCTGATTGGTTTTATGCGCGCCGCCGTGCAGTAAGTCTTCACGTTTTAGGTAAATTTTCACCAGCGGATTGGGTGAAATATTACGGCACAGCGTTAATGGTGTTGGCCGGCCGGCATATTCGGTCAGAAGCTGCTGGAACTCAGCATCAAAGGCCGGATCTTGCAGCGCATCCACATAGGCTTGCTCCAGCTGTTTAAGTGCCGGCACCAGCAGTTGTGGCACAAACATGCCGCCGTACTGGCCAAAATAAGGGTTAAGTTTTAGCTCACTCATGGTGAAACTCCCGTAATAGTGTAAAAGCTGACCGGATCTTCGCCGCATCTTTAATGCCTGGTGCGCTTTCCAGCCCTGAATTGAAATCGAGCCCGGCTACCGGCAAGCACGCCGCCGCCAGGCAATTGTCACTGTTTAAACCGCCTGCCAGCATAATCGGTTGACTGGCGCTATGTTCTACCAGCAGCTGCCAGTTAAAGCTCAGGCCACTGCCACCGTGCTGTGTTGGATGATAGGCATCGAGCAAGATACGATCGGCATAAGAGGTAAATGCAGGCAATTCATCTTTGACCCGATAGGCTTTCCACAGCTGACACTCAGTCGGCAATAAGGGTTTTAACGCGCTGATATAGCGGTCATCTTCGTCGCCATGCAGCTGCACCGCGCTAAGCGTTAACTTATGCGCCAGGCGGGCGATTTCGGCAGGCTCAGCATTAACAAATACACCCACATAATGCAGTGGCGCGCCGTGCTGCACCTGTTGCGCCTGCTCAGGCGTAACATAACGAGGCGATGGCGGATAAAAAATTAAGCCGCCGTAATAAGCGCCGCCAGCAAAGGCTGCTGCGGCATCTTGCGGCCGGGTTAAACCACAGACTTTATGCTCGCCCAGTACCAGTTTGCGCGTAGCGGCGGCTAAATCCTGCTGCGCCATTAACGAGCTGCCAATCAAAAAGGCATCGGCTACTTTAGCTAACTGCCGCACTTGCTGGTTGGTGTAAATACCGGATTCGGATACTACCGTCCTGTCCTCTGGGATCAGTTTGGCCAGTTCAAAGCTGGTGTCTAAATTGGTACTGAGATCGCGCAGATTGCGGTTATTAATGCCGATAAGCCCGGCATTAAGCGCCACCGCACGCAGCGTTTCTGCTTCGTTGCTCACTTCCGTGAGCACCGTCATATTAAGCTTAGCGGCGGTGGCGGCAAGCTCGCGATATTCGTCATCATTCAGCACTGACAACATTAACAATACCGCATCGGCGCCGCAGTGGCGGCCTAAATAGATCTGGTAGCTGTCGATAATAAAGTCTTTATGCAGTAGTGGTTTGTCAACCAGGCCGCGCATGGTGCGCAGATAGTCATACTTGCCCTGAAAGAATTTCTCATCGGTTAATACCGAGATGCAATCAGCGTATTGGCCGTATACCAAGGCCAGCTCATGCAGATTAAACTCGGCGCGAATGAGGCCTTTGGACGGCGAGGCTTTTTTACACTCTAAAATAAAGCGCGGCCCGGCTTTTTTCAGTGCAGCGAGAAAATCGCGCTCAGTAGGTGTTACTTCACTGATAAAGCCAGATAGCGGCTGTCGCTGTTTAAGCCCGGCCACTTCCTCGCGTTTATGCGCAACGATTTTCGCCAGTACATTCGGCATAGGCTCAGCCATGCGTGACCTCCTGCTGGCTGCAATGCTTAAAACGGGTTAGGGTATCAAAGGCTTTGGCGCTGCCTAAAAGCTCCAGCACGGCGCGGGTGTTTACTTTTAAATCGTCACCCATGCCGGCAATTTTCAGCATGGCTGCCACGTTTATTGCCACGGCGGCCTTATGCGCGTTTTGGCCTTCGCCCTGTAAAATGGCTAGCGTCGCGGCGGCGTTTTCTGCAGGCTCGCCGCCGGCCAGGGCGCTTAATGGCATCTGGCTTACGCCGAAATCATCCGGTGTCAGGTTAAATTCGTTCAGCTCGCCGTCTTTTAACTCACAGACATAAGTATTGCCGTGCAGCGCCACTTCATCACAGCCACTGCCGTGCACTACCCAGGCGCGTTTTACCCCCAGTTGTTTTAGCGCCTGCGCCATCACGCGGCACAGTTTGGGGTCGTACACGCCCAGCAGTTGATAATCCGGTGCCGCCGGGTTAACCAGCGGGCCTAACAGGTTAAACAGGGTGCGGCTTTTTAGTGCATTGCGCACCGGCATCGCGTGCTTAATACCGGCATGATACAGCGGCGCAAATAAAAAGCTGCAGCCGGTTTGCGCAAGCGCGGCCAAGGCCTGCTCAGGCGCCATCTGAATATTAATGCCCAGCTGCTCGAGTAAATCGGCCGAGCCGGAGCGTGATGACACGCTGCGGTTACCGTGTTTTACCACCTTAAGGCCCATGGCTGCGCCAACTATGGCCGCGGTAGAGGAAATATTAATGGTATTGCTGCCATCACCACCGGTGCCGCAACAGTCGATACTGCCGCTTACCGGTTGGGGAAACGCTTTAGCAGCGGCGCGCAGCGCACTGGCGGCGCCGGCAATTTCATCAGCGGTTTCGCCGCGCATTTTAAGCGCGACCAACAGCGCGGTCAGGTGCACCGGCTCTACTGCGCCTTGCACCACAGCGCTAAAAAACTGCTCGGCCTGGTTAAAGCTCAGTGGCTGGCCGGTTAAGCTGTGCTGTACGGTGGCTAAAATTGGATCTGTCATCGTCAGTCTCGCAATAAATAATCAATACTGTTTTTTAGCAAAGGCTTACCCAGGGTGGTCAGAATAGACTCGGGGTGAAACTGAAAGCCCAGCATGCGCTTATCTTCATTGATCACCGCCATCGGGATATGCCGATCACTGGCCAGTAGTGTTAAGGCATTGGGCATTTCGGTGGCCATTAACGAGTGATAGCGCGCCACCAAAAACGGCTTGGGTAAGCCATTAAACACCGTATGCGGCTGCAGGTTAATAGCAGCCGTTTTACCATGTACGGTTTCACCGGCGCGGCCGACCACTCCGCCAAAGTGTTCTACTATGGCCTGATGGCCCAAACAAATGCCCAGTACGGCAAACCTGGTTTCACACAGCCTGAGCAGCTCTGGCATACAACCAGCCTCAGACGGGCTGCCCGGGCCAGGTGACAACACCAGTAGTACAGGCTCAGTTTCACTGCACATTTGCTGGTAGATATAGTCTGCCGGTACTGTATTGCGATACAGTTTCAGCTGATAACCCAATTGGGCAAATTCATCGACCAGGTTGTAGGTAAACGAGTCGATATTATCGAGCAAATAAATCACTGCCATCTGTTACTCCTTAACCTTGGGCGCACTGTGCGCTGACACGATAGCGCTGATTACCGCCTGGGCTTTACTGCGGGTTTCATCAGCTTCAGCCTGGGCGTTTGAGTCAAACACCACCCCGGCGCCGGCCTGAATATAAGCAGTATTGTTAGCCACATAGGCCGAGCGGATGACGATACAGCTGTCAAAATCACCATTGCCGGCCAAATAACCGACCGCACCACCGTAGCTGCCACGGCGCTTAGCCTCAACGCCGCGGATAAGCTCAGCGGCTTTAACTTTCGGCGCGCCAACCAAGGTGCCCATATTCATACAGGCCTGATAGGCATGCAGCGCGTCCAGCTCGGGTTTTAGGGTGCCGACAACGCGGGAGACTAAATGCATCACATAAGAGTAGCGGTCGACTTTTAGCAGCTCTTTCACATAGCGGCTGCCGGGTACACTGATGCGGGCGACATCGTTACGGGCTAAATCAACCAGCATTAAATGCTCGGCTTTTTCTTTTTCATCCTGCCTGAGCTCCAGCTCGATGCGGCTGTCCAGGTCGCGATCTATGCTGCCATCAGCTTTAAAACCGCGACGGCGGGTGCCGGCAATAGGGTAAATTTCTACCTGGCGGCTGGCGGCATCAAATTTCAGCGCCGACTCGGGTGAGGCGCCAAACAGCGTAAAGGCAGTGTCCTGCAAATAAAACATATAAGGGCTGGGGTTTTGCTGCTTTAAGCGCTGATAAGCCGCCAAGGGACTCGGGCAAGGCAGGGTAAAGCAGCGCGAAGGTACCACCTGAAACACGTCACCGGCGACAATATGTTGTTTCAGCTTTTCAACCTGAGCGACAAAATCGGCGTCGCTGATATCAACCTGTACCTCAGGCGGTATTGTTGTTGCCGGCGGGGTGGCCGCGGCGGGCGTTTGCAGCAACTGCTTTAGTTGCTCCAGCCGTTTACCAATAACAAAACAATTAGCCGGCGCCTGAGCACCACAAAATACATTACCTACTATTCTGCTCTGACGGCTTTGATGATCCAGCACCAGCAGGGTTTCGGCCAGATAAAACAGATAATCCGGGCACTGGTTTTCTGCACTTGGCACTTCTGGCAACTGCTCAACCGTGGCCACCATGTCGTAACCAATAACGCCGCCTAAAAATACCGCAAAGGGCTCGTCACTCTGACACTTTAGCGCGGTTTGCAAAGTGCGCAGTACGCTAAAGGGGTTAGGCGCCTGCAGCCGGGCGCTTTCTTCCAGCAAAAGCGCCGGGCGCTGGTAGGTAACACGCAGTTGGTCGTTTTGTTGCTCAACGGTCGCCTCCGCGCTTAATTTAGCCGCCAGATACGGCAGCAGCACAGCGCCATTGTTGCTTACCGCCTGCACAACCACGCGTTGATCGTTGCATTCAATGCGCAGTGCCGCATCAATTAACAGCAGGCTTTTTAAGTTATCTTTGCTGTCGATTTCGGCCGATTCGAGCAATAACGAGTAGGGGCTTTGCGCCGTCAGCGCCTGATAACAGGCCAGCGCATCGCTATGGTAAGGCAGCGGCATAGCAATGCTGGCCACCTCGCCCGGCGTTTCGGTAATATGACTAAAAATCATGCTTTTCCCTTGTCATTCAATCGTTTTTTGTTTGCCGGTTTGCACAATTTCGCAGGCACATAAAAAAAGCCCGCTTCTTGTGGAAACGGGCTTTGGTAAATAAAGCGAATACAACGCCTACACACGCCCGTTGGGAATGTGCCACCACCAGTTAGTCAGCTTAAGGGTTGTTGTAAATTGCATTGGCTTTAATTACCTCGTGTTATCTGCGCTACATAAAACCGCAAAACGGTAGCGGGCGTCAAGTGGTTATTTGTTATAACGCAGAAATAAAAGCGTATAAGCGGCCAGATGGCTGTTGAATTTTGTGATATACGCCGCCTGTGCGACAATAGCTGCCTTAATTTGAGGTGCAAATGAAAATTGATTTACACAGCCATACCCATTGCTCTGACGGCGTGTTATCGCCCTCTGAACTGGTAATGCGCGCTGCAGAGAAAGGCGTGGATGTGCTGGCGATTACCGACCATGACACCGTAGCCGGCTTAGCGGCTGCCCGGCAGGCTATTCATGAGCTGCAATTGCCGCTTAAGCTGATTAACGGCGTGGAAATTTCCACCAGCTGGCAGCAGCTGGAAATTCATATTGTTGGTTTAAATATTAACCCAGACTGTGCGCAGTTTTTAGCCAGGCTGGACACGCAGCGCCAGGCCCGCGTGGCGCGGGCAGAAGAAATGGCGCGAAGGTTGGAAAAAAGCCAAATTCCGGATGTGTTGCCGGCCGTACTTAAGCTGGCCAATGGCGCTGCACTGACCCGCACCCATTTTGCCCGCCACCTGGTCAGTATCGGCAAAGCCAGTACTATGGATGGCGTATTTAAAAAGTACTTAGGCCGCGGCAAAATTGGTTATGTGCCAAATAACTGGGTAGAGATGAGCGAGGCGATTGCCTGGATCCACGCCGCCGGTGGTGTCGCCGTGCTGGCGCATCCGCTGAAATACAAACTCACCACCAAATGGGTAAAACGGCTGGCCGAGCAATTCGCAGCCGCCGGTGGTGACGCGATAGAAATTATCTCGCCACAGCAAACACCAGTGCAAAAGCGTGAGCTGTGGGCGCTGTGCCAGCTGCACGGTTTAACGGCATCGGTCGGGTCAGACTTTCATCAGGCCACAACTTGGAATGATATCGGAAAAAACCTATATTTAACCGACGATGTTACCCCAATATGGGCTAACTGGCCGCTGCCAGCCAGTGCCTGACGTCAGCTGTTGTAATAAACAACTTAAGAAGAATAACAATGAGCCAATTTTTTCATATTCACCCGGAAACCCCTCAGCAACGCCTGTTAAAGCAAGCGGTGCAGATTATTCAGCAAGGTGGTGTAGTGATACTGCCGACCGACAGCGGCTATGCGCTGGGCTGCCATGTCGGCGATAAAAATGCGATGGAGCGGATATTGCAAATCCGTCAGATCAGTGGTGAGCACCATTTTACCCTGATGTGCCGTGACTTATCGGAGTTATCAGCCTATGCCAAGGTTGAAAATACCGCCTTTCGGCTGATCAAAAACAACACGCCGGGCGCTTATACCTTTATTTTGCGCGGCACTAAAGAGCTGCCTAAGCGCTTGTTAAACGAGAAAAAGAAAACTATCGGCCTGCGTATTCCCGAGCATAAAATTGCCCTGGCGCTACTTGCTGAGTTGGGTGAGCCGCTACTGACCACCAGCCTGATTTTGCCCGGCGAGGAGTTTGCTGAAAGCGATCCGGAAGAGATGCGTGCCCGCCTGGAAAAACAGGTCGACCTGATAATGCACGGTGGCGTAATTGGTGAGGCGCCCACTACGGTGGTCGACTTATCTGAAGACGAGCCGTTGATCGTCCGCGAAGGCCGTGGCGATAGCGCGCCATTTCGCTAAAGCTGAGATAACACTTTGAGCGATACTCTGCCTAACGGCGTACCAGACAGTTTAACGGTACAACAACCACTACCGCTGGCCTTTGTGCGCGGCGAAGCGGTGCTGGAGCGGCCGGAAGACTTATATATTCCGCCCGACGCGCTGGAAATACTGCTGGATGCCTTTGAAGGCCCGCTGGATTTTTTGCTGTATTTAATCCGCAAGCATAAGTTTGATATTGTCGATTTGCCGGTAAACGAAATTACCCTGCAATATATGGAATATATCGACTTAATGCAGGGGCTGAATTTTGAGCTGGCGGCCGAGTATTTAGTGATGGCCGCTATGTTGGCCGAGATTAAATCGCGTTTATTACTGCCACGGCACAGCCATAGCGAAGAAGAAGAGACCGACCCGCGCGCCGAGCTTATCCGCCGCTTGCAGGAATATGAAGTATTTAAACAGGCGGCGACAGAGCTGGACAGCCTGCCGCGTGATGAGCGCGATCATTTTAACGCTACTGCTGCGCTGGCCGATAATTTTGCCCCGCTGCTGATATTGCCGGATGTGGATTTAGCTGAGCTGACGCTGGCGCTAAAAGATATTGTCAAACGGGCGAAGGATTTTCAGCACCACCATATTAAACGCGAGCATTTATCGACCCGCGAGCGCATGAGCCGTATTCTGGATTTATTAAGCGCGCACCAGGGTTACCTGGCGTTTTCGGCCTGTTTTGATGTAACAGAAGGCCGTGAGGGCGTAGTGGTGACCTTTTTAGCCATGCTGGAGCTAACCAAAGAAAAGCTGGTGGAAATTATTCAGGTAGAGGCCTATGGCCAAATTCATGTCAAATTAAAGGACGCTGAGGCATAATGGCGGGCAAAATAAATGACGTGCAGTTAATACAGCTGGTAGAGGCGGCTATTTTCGCTGCTGATAAGCCGCTGAGCACTGACGATTTACAAAGCACAGTGCTGGATGGCTTAAATGTCAGCAAAAAGCGCTTAAGCGATACTTTAGCGCGGTTAATACAAGACTACGCCGGCCGCGGCATTAATTTAACCGAAACTGCCTCGGGTTACCGCTTTATTACCCGGCCGGAACTGAGTGATTATTTGGCCCGGCTGTGGCCAGAGCGCTCGCCGCGGTATTCGCGTGCGGTGCTGGAAACCCTGGCGCTGATAGCTTACCGCCAACCGATCACCCGTGGCGAGATAGAAGATATCCGTGGTGTGTCGGTGAGCAGCCAGATCATGCGCACCTTGCTTGACCGCGGCTGGGTAAAGGTCGTCGGCCATAAAGAAGTACCGGGCCGGCCCGGCTTATACGCGACAACAAAAGAGTTTTTAGATTACTTTGGTTTAAAACATTTAAACCAGTTACCGCCCTTGCCGGAATTTCAGGCCATTAGCCTGGATCTGGCTGACACCGTCGTGACGACAGGAGAATTGCACTAATGAGTGAAAAAGCCGGCAGTGAAAAGCTGCAAAAAGTATTAGCCCGCGCAGGCCTAGGCTCGCGCCGCGAGATGGAAGACTGGATTAGCAGTGGCCGGGTAACGGTAGATGGCAAACCGGCGACGCTGGGCGATCGCGTAAGCTCAACACAACAGGTACGTGTAGATGGCCACCCGGTACAAATTGCCAGCGAAGAGCAGCAAATTTGCCGCGTGCTGGCCTACCACAAGCCGGAAGGCGAAATTTGCTCGCGTACCGATCCGGAAGGGCGGCCAACGGTATTTTCCCGCCTGCCAAACATTAAAGGCGCGCGCTGGATTGCCATTGGCCGGCTCGATATTAACACCTCAGGGTTATTGCTGTTTACCACCGACGGGGAATTAGCTAACCGTTTGATGCACCCCAAGTTTGAAGTCGAGCGCGAATACGCCGTACGGGTATTTGGCGAGATTAACGATGCGATGATCCAGCGCCTGCGCACCGGCGTCGAGCTGGAAGACGGTAAAGCCAACTTCAAGAAAATCAAAGCGCTGCCAGGCGAAGGTATCAACCGCTGGTTCCATGTGGTGCTTACCGAAGGCCGCAACCGCGAAGTGCGCCGTATGTGGGAATCACAAGGCGCTGTGGTCAGCCGTTTAATCCGCGTACGTTACGGCGATTTACTGCTGCCCAAGCACTTACCGGCCGGTGGCTACGCCGAGTACCCGCTGGATGAAGTTAACTACCTGCGTAAGCTAGTCAGTTTAGCGCCGGAAGTGGCTACCTTAGTAAAACCGGAAGACCGTGACGAACGCCGCCGCCGTATGGCCAGCATGAAACGCGCAGTGCGTAAGCACGATATCGCTGCTAAAACGCCGGCACGTACACCCAAAGAGCGCAAGCCAGCTGAAGATAAGCCGGTTAGGCCAGAAGGCAAAAAGCCGACAAGTCGCAAAACCCCGGCCACACCCAAAGGCCGGCCACAGCGCCAGCCTACCGGCAAAAAGCCCAGCCGCGAAGGCAGGGGTTAATCAGCATAAACAAAGGCGCGAAAGCGCCTTTGTAGTGTCTGGAACACACTCCAGCAGACGTTAAGTGCCGTTATAAATCACTCTGGGTATAGCAAGTAGTGTAGTAACCGCAATTAAGCCGCCGATGACTGCAATCAGTGGACCTGTGATAGTGCCACCAAGCTGGAAATACCCCATCACTGAGCCGGTTATCAGTAGTATTAAACCAAGTTTTTTTACCACTGCCGCCTTCTGGTTTTCATGGCTCCATTGTTGGCAGTTAGCGCATTGCAACATTAAAATACCGTTAACTTTTTTCGTTGCTGCAGCCTGCTTTAAACTGACTTTGTTTCTGCAGGCAGGGCATAGCAGCGTTTTCATTAGTGTATTTCCCTTACCAATCTGAAACCAACTGACGGATATTTAGCATCAATAGATAAAGCATCCCGGGCTGATAATCGTGTGTTGCGTGCTCTGTCTGAGTAACTGCCACCTTTGACAATGCGATATTCACAATCGCCGGTTGTTACCGGTGTTGTATCATCTGAACGAATTTTTTCATCATCACAATCCAGTACCCACTCTGCTACATTAGATGACATGTCATACAGGCCATAAGGGTTTGCGTTATAGCGGCCAGATATCCATGGCTGTGCTGCTTCGGTGCCGGCTGTACAATTACCAATGTCGCGATCACAGTGTTCTTTACCCTGAATGTACTCTTCGCCCCACCAATACACTGTTTTTGTACCTGCCCGGGCGGCATATTCCCATTCTGTTTCAGAGGGTAAACGGTAATACTGGTTAGTTTGTTCAGTTAACCATTTAGCGTAGGCTGTAGCGTCCATCCAACTGACATTAATCACCGGCATATCACCCCGGCCCCAGCCTCTATCGTCCGGTAAAGTGCGATTAGTAGCGTTGGCAAACTTATCATATTGCGCGAAAGTAATTTCAGCTTGAGTTATGGCAAACGCCTTACTGGTCTTTATGCTGCGCTGTGGGCCTAGATAACCGGTGGAAGAAGTGTATTCTTCACCGGCAATACCTTTCCCGGCCGGGATAACACTCAGCTGCGGACCATTAGTACCGTCGCTGAGTTTATCGGTAAAAAACTCAGCAGTATAAGAAGCGCTTTCGCCACATGAAACAATCGATAAAAGCAGCACTAACACTGCGAATGCTTTTGCAGGCAACGACATATTTTTCCTATTCATTAATGCTGTAACCGATAATAAAGCTACGTGCGCTTTCTGCTTTGCCGGCCAAACTGGAGCCACTGCCATAGCTGGTAACACTGGCACCAACTAATTCCAGAAACTTGGTGCCAAGCAGAGCTTGAACCTGCTTTTGCGAAAAGACTTTAGTCGCCTTAGTGCCGTCATCCAGCAGTTTACCGTGCAACATAACTGCTTTAAGCGCTTTCTTTGATTTTTCTAACTGACGATATTCCAGTTTTAATATCTCTTCTGCTAATCGTTTGCGCTCCGCTCTGGATAACGCTTTGTACATTTTGAGCAGTCCGGCTTTGCCAATACCGCGTTTGCGTAGCGCTGTGACGAGAATAGCCTGATTACCCAGTGTTTTAGTTACATCAGCTAATTGTGCAACGTCAGTTGCGATTATTAATGCATTAAATAATGGCGATTCATCCAGGTAGTCGTTGTAATGTGCATTGCCGGACACCGCATTATAAGAGCGACCGATGCCGGTACCACATTGAAAGGTTGCGGCAGCAGTAGCCGTTAGCGTTAACGGCATGGCGGTCCAGGCCGCACCTACGGTGACTGTGCCGCCGCCAGCCTCAACCACTAATAATACCCAACCGATTGCTGCGCCGGCGCAACTAAGGCCTGCACCTTTTAATTCAGAGCCAATACTTGATTTTGCAGTTCGGAGTGCTTTTTCAGCTGATTGATATTTAGGCAGTTTTATTTCGCGAATATAAATGGTTTTTCCATCGGCCCTGCAGCTATAGCGCAGTACTCGGGCAAAAAATAATGATTCACGCTCAATGCCAGTAATCAGGTAGTTTGACAGTTCAGAGTTATAACCGATAAAAGTGACACCGGCACCGTAAAATTCAGGATCGCTATCTAACTGCGCATACATTTTCTCTAACTTGGTATCGGGGAAAAGCTGGTTAACTTTTTGTTCTTGATAGTTACCAGCGAAGCGTAATGCAGCAAGAGCCATATCAATTCCTTTTGCAATAAATTGACGCATTTTACGGTGTCATCTGATAACTGTAAATTAATTAATTGTTAATTTTGCCGGTGCTGAAAGTGTACTAACTTATGCAGGTGATAAAAGCTGGTTGAGTAGTACTGTTAAGTTTTACACTGACTGCATTGGAAGACACCTACTAAAAAGACTGAATAGTGCCTGATATTGATATATTAACCCTGCTGGTTATCGCTTTGGCGGTGTTGTTAACCGGTATTTCCAAGTCCGGTTTTGCCGGTGCTATTGGAGGTATTACCGTGCCGTTGATGTCTTTAGTGATAAGCCCGCTGTTGGCAGCGGCGTTATTGCTGCCGATCCTGATTATTGCCGATGTGCTGAGCCTGCGCCAATGGTGGGGGCAGCACAATGTGCAGCATTTAGCGCTGCTGCTACCGGCAGCATTGCTCGGCATAATTGTTGGCTATATCAGCTTCGGCTGGTTAGATGAAGCCAGTTTACGCTTGCTACTTGGGGTGATTACGCTGCTATTTGCGCTGAATATGCTGCTAAAATTGGTAAACCAGACGCGTTTTACGTCGCCGTGGGCGGGCCGTGCACTTGGCGCGTTAAGCGGCTTTACCAGCTTTATTGCCCATGCCGGCGGGCCACCGCTAAATATGTATTTATTGCCACAGGGTATGCCGAAACAGCACTATTTGGCCACAGCGGTGGTGTTTTTTGCAGTGGTAAACCTGCTGAAACTGCCGCCGTACTTATTGCTGGGGCAGCTTAATAGCGCCTTGTTTGGTTATGCGCTGCTTAGCCTGCCGCTGGTCTGGCTGGGGGTAAAGCTTGGCGTAGTGTTACAACATAAATTTAGCGAGAAAGCGTTTTATCAGCTGATCAGTATCAGCATGCTGCTGCTCGGTAGCCGGCTGATTTATCAGGCACTGAGTGCCTAACGCACCTTACTTTTACGCACCATTTTGTACAGCAGCTCCGGTGATAAACGTGACATCAGGGCACCCAGGCGCTCTTTTAGCCCACCGATAACAATATAGCTTTTGCCTGTTAGCAGCGCTTTTACCGCTTTTTCGGCAAAGGCATCTGCGCTCATGGCATTGGCCTGGGCATCATCCATACTACCCAGCGCACTGCCATCGCCGGTTAGTGCATTGCGCGATACATCGGTTTTAACAAAGCCCGGGAAGATAGTCGCCACTGTTAAGCCCTGGGCAAATAGCTCGGCACGCAGGCTATTGGCCCATAAGTGCAACGCAGCTTTGGCGGCAGAATAACTGCCGCGATACTGGGTACCGACCAAGCCGGCAACGGAGGAAACAAATACCACCTTGCCGCCGCCATCGGCCAGCAATAACGGCAGTGCCTGGCGGGTTAAATTGACCTGGGCGAAATAATCGACTTCAAATAATTTACGGTCGGTCTGGGCTGTGGTGTCGACAATCAGCGCGCGCTGGCTGATACCGGCATTATTGATCAGCCAGTCCAGGCCACCGATTTGTTGTTGTATGGTGTCAATGGCACTGGCTACTGCCATGTCGTCAGTAATATCCAGCGGTAACAACAGATGCTGGCTGCTATTGGCTAAGCTGGCGCGCACCCGCTCAAGCTCAGTTTGCCGCCTGGCGCTTAATACTAAGCGGGCGCCGTCGGCGGCCAGCTCGCGGGCCAGGGCTTCACCAATACCGCCCGAGGCGCCGGTGATCCAAATTACTTTATGCTGTACTGCTGAATTTTTCATATTACGGCTATTTTGCTGCTTTATCTGGCATGACATTAAGCAAGTTTTAACCCTGTTGTAAAGCCTTGTTTGGCACAACTTTATAGCGGCGCTTGTAGTACCCGGTTAACAGCAGCAGTGCGGCCATACCAATTACCGGTGCTGCCAGCCAGCTGACCAATTGCCAGTTGCCCGGTAATATCTCTGCCAGCATACGCCGGCCACCAGCGGCAAAAAAGGCGGTGTAAACCGCAATGCCGCTGCCGACCATGCTACTGAAATGCTCGATGATCCAGGCGCGCGGGCTAACCGTTTTTTGGTAAACATACCGGCTGATGGTGGTGGCGGTAACCAGGCTAACCGCAGCGAAAATAATCAGCAGTGGCATACCGATACTGATACCCTTGTAGGCAACGAACCCGGCTAACGGGAACATTAAAAACACCGGGCCCTGATAGTACCAGCGGCGCAGCACAGCGCGGTTATCTTTGGCCTTTAGCACGCCAATGGCGTGGCGTACTGTTACCCAGGTAAGCAAGCTCAGTAATAACAGAAACTGTGATAATGGTATGCTCCATACTAACATCTGCTGAATTTGCTCATTTGTCATGTGCTGCCCAGCAGTATAAATACCGACCGGATCCGATAAGCGGATGATACACAGCACTATGCCAGAGCCGGCTACCGTCAGCATCAGATAATAAAACACCTTACCGGCCTTGATATGCAAAGCGCCGCCTTTACGGGCAGCAATTGGCAGCCAGTACACCAGCAGTGCCATGGCACCTAATACGATGTGTAAATACAGTAAAGCGGTATGTAGGGTTAACATGCTAAACCTCCTTGGTTGATAGCAGCAGCTTACGCTGGTGGAGGTTGGCGCGCAGGTGCCGAAAGTCAGGATTTCAGACTATGACTTCTGGCCTATTGCAGTTGGTATAAAGCTGCGCATAATGCCTGGATGAACAGAAAATTTGATTTTGCCACCCTGGCTGGGGTACTGACCTGGTTACTGGTATACGGCATTAGTATTTTTATCCTGCACAAAGTCCAGCCCGGCTACAGCCAGTGGCTGGTGCATCTGCTGTTTTTGCTGTACGGCGCTGTGTTTATTGTACTGACACGGGAGCAGGGTGCCTATTCGTTACGCGGCCGTTTTGGCACTGTGCTGCTTGGTGTGCAGCTTTTGCTGGCGTTTGCTTTGGTATGGTTACTGCCTGGGCGTTACTTTGACTTTCTGTCTATTCTGACCATTATCTGGGCGGCGATGCTGCCTTTTGTCATGCCCACGTCTGCCGCCATGTTACTCAGCGCTGTAGTAGTGGCGGCATGGTATACACTGATTGGCTGGCAAACTGGCAGCACTGTGTGGATTACTGCGCTGTTGTATGGCAGCTTCCATTTGTTTGCTGTGCTGGTGCAAAGTGCCAGCCGTGATGCTGAAACAGCCAGAGACGAGCTGGAGCAAAAACATCAGCAACTGTTAGCCACCCAGCAATTACTGCAGGCGGCCTCACGCCAGAGTGAACGCACCCGCATTGCCCGTAACTTGCACGATTTAGTCGGCCATCATTTAACCGCGCTGACGATACAGCTACAGGTAGCCGGCCATTTGAGCAGCGGTGAGGCCAAAAGCCAGGTGGATAAATGCCATCAGCTGGCCAAATTATTGCTGGCTGATGTGCGTGAAGCGGTAAGCACTATGCGCCAGTATGCAGACGTTACGTTGTTGGATGCGGTGCAGCCGTTAGTGGCACTGATACCCGAACAGCTTAAGGTTAAGCTGCAGATCCCCGCTGATATAATGCTGCATGATTTGCAACAGGCGCAGCATTTGCTCTGCATAGTGCAGGAAGCTATCAGCAACAGCTTAAAACACAGCGGTGCCAGCGAAATGCAAATTAACGCCCATATCAGTGACGGGAACTTACAGCTGACGCTAAGCGATAATGGCAAAGTAAACCCGCACTGGCGGCAGGGCAATGGCATAACCGGTATGCAGGAGCGTGCAGCAGAATGCGGCGGTAGTTTAACCGTGAATACAGTACAGCAACGGCTTGAGCTAAGCCTGAGCCTGCCGTATCAGGAGAGTGATAATGCATAAGGTACTGCTGGTAGATGACCAGAAGCTGATCCGCGATGGTATTAAAAGCTTACTCGGGCTGTCCGGCAAAGTAGCGGTGGTAGCGGAATGTGCCGATGGCAGCACAGTGGTAGATGCCTGCCGGCAATATCAGCCAGAAGTTATTCTGCTGGATTTATCGATGCCGGTAATGAATGGTGTACAAACCTTAGCGGCCTTACAGCAGGAAGGGATCAGCACGCCGGTACTTATCCTGACCACCTTTGATGAGCATGAGCTGGTGCTTAAAAGTATTTCCTTGGGCGCGCGCGGGTTTTTATTAAAAGATGTATCGCTGCAGACCCTGGTCGAGGCGATAAGCACGCTGGCCAATGGCGGTAGCTGGTTTGCGCCCAATATTACCGAGCGCTTGTTAGGCAGTGTGCGCGCCGGCAGCAGCGACTTTGCTATGCCAGCGCAGCTGGAGCCGTTAACTGACAAAGAGTTAGAAATTCTGCAGCTGATGGCGGCAGGTTATAGCAATAAAGAAATTGCCTCTGCGCTGTATAAATCTGAAGGCACAGTAAAAAACCAGTGTTCTGCTATTTTAGCCAAGCTGGGGGTGCGTGACCGCACCCGTGCTGTGCTGTTGGCGTTAGAGCTTGGGCTAATTAGCTAGCGGCTATAACCATTAGGGTTGGCCTGCTGCCAGCGCCAGCTGTCGCGCACCATATCATCCAGTGTTTTTTCAGCTTGCCAGCCCAGTAGCGCTTTAGCTTTGCCAGGCTGCGCATAGCAGGTGGCAATATCACCGGGCCGGCGCGGCGCTATGGTAAAGGGTACTGACACAGCATTGACCCGGCTAAAGGCATTTACCATATCCAGCACACTATAACCTGTGCCGGTGCCCAAATTTATGGCCTCTATACCAGTATTATGCTGCAGATATTGCAATGCCTTAACATGACCACGGGCTAAATCGACCACATGGATATAGTCGCGCACACCGGTACCATCATGGGTGGGGTAATCGTTACCAAATACACTCAGGCTTGCTCTTTTACCCACCGCCACCTGCGAGATAAACGGCATTAAGTTATTGGGAATGCCGCTTGGGTCTTCACCAATGCGGCCGCTGTCATGGGCGCCGACCGGGTTAAAGTAGCGCAGCAAGGTTATGCCCCAGTCTGGCTCGGCTTTCACCAGATCCTCAAGAATATGCTCGATCATCAGCTTGCTTTGGCCGTACGGGTTGGTGGCAGAGCGTGGCGCCGTTTCCGGGATAGGCACCTGTTTGGCATCGCCGTAGACGGTAGCAGAGGAGCTAAATACCAGCTTTTTTACACCAAAATCGCGCATTACCCGGCACAGGGTTACCGTGCCGGCAACATTGTTGTCATAGTAATGCAGCGGTAGCTGGGTGGACTCACCCACGGCTTTTAAACCAGCAAAATGCACTACGGCGCTGATAGCATATTGGCTGAACAGCTGGCGCAGCGCGGCTTCATCACGAATATCGCCCTGGATGCTGATAAGATTTTTGCCCGTTAGCTGTTGCACCCGGTTAAGCGCTTCAGCTGAGCTATTGCTAAAATTATCAAAACTTAACACCGAAAAGCCGGCGTTTAACAGCTCCAGTGCCGTATGGCTGCCAATATAACCGGCACCGCCGGTCAATAAGATATAACCCATGTTACTGTCCTTGTTACTGCAGCCTTAAGGCAGCACTTTTTTAAACGGTTTTACTGTTGCGCGGGCATACACACCGGCGGCCAGATAAGGGTCGGCATCGGCCCAGCTTTGCGCGTCGGCTAAACTGGCAAATTCAGCCACAACTAAAGAGCCGGTAAAACCTGCCGTGCCAGGATCCAGGCTGTCAATCGCCGGCAGGGGCCCGGCCAGCAGCAGACGGCCTTCATTTTTCAGCTGCTCTAAACGTGCCAGATGCGCAGGCCTTGTTGCCAGGCGCTTTTCTAAACTGTTTGCTACATCTTCAGAGTAAATCATATAAAACATAAGTTAATCCTACACGAGCCTTCGTTATGCGGCGCACGATAGCAGATCCTAAGCGTGGTTCCAACGCTGTTAAACGCATCGGAGCAGTACAGCACTAGGATTTAGCGTAACAGCCTGTTAGCATGCAGGGCGCTTACAAAAAAATGAGCACAGCTCAATTATTCTAATAAGAAAGATTCAGGGAGTCCGCGTACTAATGAAACGTGAACAATTTAGCTCCAGCCTGGGCTTTGTACTGGCCGCAGCCGGTTCGGCCGTAGGTATCGGTAATCTGGTTGCCTTTCCGGTGATGGCCAGCAAAAATGGCGGCGCCGCCTTTTTAATAATGTATGCTTTTTTTGTGTTCTTTATCTGCCTGCCGGTCATGCTCGCTGAAATGAGCCTGGGCCGTCATACAAGGCAAAACCCGCTAGGGGCTTATACCGAAATTGGCCAGAACCGCGCCTGGCGCACAGTTGGCTGGCTGTCGGTGTTAACGCCTTTTATGATTGGCGTGTTTTATCTGGTGATTACGGTGTGGATTTTTGGCTATCTGGCCAAATCGGTTATGGGGCAATTAACTGAACTGGCCGCGCCAGACAGCTTCGGCAGTTTTATTAACAGCAATGAGCTGTTTATCTATATGGCCATCGTCATTGGCTTAACCTTCGCTATTTTACAAGGCGGGGTAAAGCAGGGCATTGAAAAAGCGGCCCGGGTATTAATGCCAATGCTGTTTATTATGCTTATCGCCTTAGTGATCTATGTGTTTACGCTGGATAACGCCATGTTGGGCGTAAAGTTTTTCCTGGTGCCAGAGTTTGATAAGTTAACCGGCAAGGTATTAAACGGCGCTTTGGCACAGGCGTTTTTCTCCTTATCGCTGGCTATGGGTATTTTAATTACTTACGGCTCTTATATTCAGAAAAACAATGACATAGTGCATGCCGGTAAAATGGTGGCCGCGTTGTCGTTACTGGTGGCCGCCTGCTCTGGCCTGCTGATATTGCCGGCAGTGTTTTCTTTCAACCCGGATATTCAGTTAAGTGAGCTGTCGGAATCCAGCATCGGCATGATTTTTATGTTCCTGCCAAAAATTTTCCTGGCACTGCAGGCCGATATTGGCTATTTCGGCGCCTCCTTTGTCGCCAGCTTTTTCTTCCTGCTGGTGTTTTTCGCTGCTTTAACCTCACTGGTATCTATTATTGAGGTGCCTGTAGCCAGTTTGATGGACGGCAAAGGCGTGTCTCGGCGTAAGGCGCTATACACGCTGGGCGCGGTGATGATAACGCTGGCAGTGGTATGTGCTTTGTCGTTTGGCCGGGTAGAGCTGTTTAGCAGTTTAACCAGTTATGGCTTAAATGCTGAAGGCCAGCCAATTGTAAAATCGTTTTTCGATCTGGTATACGATATCTTCTACGAAACCATACTGCCATTAAACGGTTTGTTGTTGTGTTTGTTTGTGATTTACCGCTGGAAAAAGCATAACTTCGATGCGGAAATAAGCCAGGGCAACGCCACCTTTGCCGGCTCATTACTGCAAAAATACGTTAATTTCTCGCTGGGTACCTTTATTCCGTTTATTCTGGCGGTGATTTTCGTTAATACCGTATCGACCATTTTCTTCGGTAAAAACCTGCTGTTTTAAGCGAAAAGTTACAAATAAAAAAGGGCAGATTTTTCTGCCCTTTTTTACTATCTCGGTTAGATGCTAACCGCTATTACTTTGCCAGTTTCTGCTGCATGGCCGCCACGACAGACGGAATATCCAGCATGTCTTTTTCGCCGCTGCGGCGGTTTTTGTATTCTACCTGCTGGTTATCCAGGTTGCGCTCACCAATCACGATACTGTGCGGAATGCCCATCAGTTCCATATCGGCAAACATTACGCCAGGGCGCTCTTTACGGTCATCAAACAACACTTCAAAGCCAGCGGCAGTTAGCTCGTTGTAAAGGCGCACTGTGGCCTCTTCAATCCGCACCGACTTATGCATATTCATTGGAATAAGCGCAATCTGAAACGGGGCTATTGCATCAGGCCAGATAATGCCGAAATCATCGTGGTTTTGCTCAATGGCCGCGGCGATAATACGCGATACGCCAACGCCGTAGCAGCCCATGGTCATGATCTGGTGTTTGCCTTCTTCGTTTAACACGCCAGCTTTTAATGCCTGTGAATAGCGATCGCCTAACTGGAAGATATGGCCCACTTCAATACCGCGTTTGATCACCAGCTTGCCGTTACCGCACGGGCTTGGGTCGCCCTCGACGATATTACGCAAATCAGCCACGCTGTAGTTTTTCGCATCACGGTCCCAGTTCACGCCGGTTAAGTGAAAGCCGTCTTTATTGGCACCGCAGCTAAAATCGGCCAGGTGTGCCGCGCTGCGATCGACAATCAGCGGCAGCGGCATAGCTACCGGGCCTAAAGAACCGGGGCCGGCGCCAATGGCCGCGCGGATTTCTTCTTCGCTGGCAAATACCAGCGGGCTTTGTACCTGCGGCAATTTCTCGGCTTTTATTTCGTTTAATTCATGATCGCCACGCAGCACCAGTGCTACCAACGGCTGGGTTTTATCGTTGTCACCTTTTACGCCATACACAATCAGGGTTTTACTCACCTGTTTGATGTCCTGGCCTAATAAGGCGGCGACTTCCGCCACAGTTTTGGCATTAGGGGTAGCCACTTCGCTCAGTGGCTGGCTGGCAGCCGGGCGCTCACCGGCAGGTGCCAGCGCTTCAGCCATCTCGATATTGGCGGCGTAATCGCTGCTATCGGAGAAGGCGATAGCATCTTCACCTGAAGCGGCCAGCACATGGAACTCGTGCGACATGCTGCCACCGATAGCGCCGGTGTCGGCCAGTACCGGGCGAAAATCCAGCCCTAAACGGGTAAAGATATTGCAGTAGGCCTGGAACATGGCGTCATAGGTTTGCTGCAGGCTGTCCTGGCTTAAGTGAAACGAGTAGGCGTCTTTCATTAAGAACTCGCGGGCGCGCATTACACCAAAGCGTGGCCGGCGCTCGTCACGGAATTTGGTCTGAATTTGATATAAATTCAGCGGCAGCTGTTTGTAGCTGGTAATTTCGCGGCGCACTAAATCGGTGATCACTTCTTCGTGGGTTGGCCCAAGCACAAAATCGCGTGTGTGGCGGTCTTTAAAGCGCAGCAATTCGGCGTCCATTTTCTCCCAACGGCCAGATTCTTGCCACAGCTCGGCCGGTTGCACCATCGGCATTAATACTTCAATGGCGCCAGCTTTATTCATCTCTTCACGCACAATTTGTTCAACTTTACGCAGCACCCGCACGCCAGTGGGCAGGTAAGTGTACATGCCTGAGGCGACGCGGCGGATCATGCCGGCGCGCAGCATAAGTTTATGGCTAATCACTTCGGCATCGGCCGGGGTTTCTTTTACGGTAGATAGTAAGTACTGACTGCTGCGCATCGTATTCTCGTATGTCGTGCTAATAAAAAATTGCCGCCATTCTAGCAAGGCGGCAGGGGCAATTCTATTGGAGTTTTATCGGGTGATGGATAAGCCGGGGGCTAACTTGCTGGCCGCTTTGCATACCGCCGACCGAGTAAATCTGGCCGTCTATTTCAATCAACGAGCGTAAGTCCATCACAGCCGTGGTATCAGCCGCTTTTAACCAGCGTTTTTCGGCAACCGAAAATACCCACACTTTGCTGTCAGGCTCAGACGGCTGGCCGTTATAGCCTATGCCGTTGTAGTTATAAGGGTTAGTGCTGCCACCAATAAACACCAGCATGTCTTTGCCGTCTATTTGGCTGTTAATAGCGGCCATGCGATAACGCGCTGTACCGGTTGGATGCGCTATCAGGCGCCAGTCTATTTTATTGGCATTATCGCCTACAATACCCAGATAACAGGCCGGCTCACTTTGGTAACTGGGCTTTTTATCACTGTAGTAATTAAGCGCTACACCATCGCATAACAGCATAGTATTGCCGGCCATAGCGCCAGCTAAGCCAAATACCGGCTTACCGGGAAACGGCGTGGCCTGCGACCAGCGCTGGGTAAAGTTATCAAATTGCTGCACCAGATTAACGTTACCATGATCGCTCCAGCCACTGACCAGATAGATATAGCGGTTTTGGTATGTCAGGGCGACAGCGTCATCTACCGGCACCGGGATATCATTGAGCTTGGTATAGCGGCGGGTAATAGGATCCAGCCGGTAACTGTCGCTGGCGGGTTGTTCGCTGCCATCGGCATTGACACTAAAACCGCCGAACACAAAAAAGTTATTGTTCAGCGCCACAGCACTGGCCGCAACGCGGCCATTTAAGCGCTGCTGGCTCGGCACCGGCGGCAGGGTTTGCCAGCCAAACTCGCCCAACGTGTGCATAAACACCTTGTTATGAATATCGCTGTGCTGCTTGCCTGGCCCTATACCCATAAAACTAACGATATAGGTTTTGCCACGAATGCTGGTGCTGGCCACGGCATTATTAGTTACCGGTTCGGGTAAGTCTGGCAGGGTGCTGGCCGATAGGGCAACACAGGTTGCTGCAGCGGTCAGCTTAAGGCTGCAGCTGATGAATTTCAGTAACATGGTTATGCTCTCCGGTTACGGTCCATTTAATATTGTAGTGGTACAAGCTCATGCCATAGCTTTGCTCGGTGTCGCGTTGTTTTTTGTACGAAGGCCTGGGATCTTGCTTTAAGACTTTCTCGATAAATACTTGTAGATCGGGATAGTGGTTTTGTTGGCGGCAAAATTCGCTGGCCTGCTCAGAAAAACTTACTGTCATTGCTGTTTCGGGTGCGCTGTCGGCAAAGCCACCAGCGGCCTCTGGTAAAGCATCAGAGTAGGGCAGGTAGGGCTTAATGTCGATAACCGGCGTGCCATGTAATAAATCAATGCCGCTTAGCTTTAAGCACAATTTACCGTTTTTACGTTCAACCCCTTCCAGTTTTACCACTGACAGCCCAACCGGGTTGGGTCTGAAGGTGGCGCGGGTAGCAAACACACCTTTGCGGGTATTGCCCCCTAAGCGTGGTGGCCGCACCATCGGTGACCAGCCCTTATCTGCGGTTTCATGAAACACAAACAACAGCCACAGATGGCTGAAGCTGTCGATACCGCGCAAAATGGTGTCATCATCGTAACCCGGCTCCAGCTCCAGATAGCCGATGGCCTCCGGGATTAGCCCAGGCTGGCGCGGAATAGCAAATTTTTGTTTGTACGGCGATTGTATATAGCCGACCACATTAAACTGAAACGACGCCATAGGCTCCTGTTAAGCGTTGGGAGTAATACAGCGGTATTATGCGGTTTTTTGCCAAAACAACAAGTTAAGTCAAAGACGTCTAAATGTCTTTGACGCTGAAGCTAAAGATGCGGTAAAACATCAGCTTTACTCTCAACGACAGATAACAGATATGGAACGCAAGATTTTATTAACGGAATGCCCTGATTCTAAAGGCCTGATTGCGCAAATTACCAATATTTGCTACAAGCACCAGCTGAATATTATTCGCAATACCGAATATGTTGACCCGGTCAGTGGCCGCTTTTATATGCGCACCGAATTAGAAGGTGTATTTAATGATGCCACCTTACTGTTTGATTTAGACCGCGCATTGCCGGCGGGCTCAGAGCGCAGTTTAGTCAGCCAGCGTGCTAAGCGGGTGGTAATATTGGTCACCAAAGAAGCGCATTGCCTGGGCGATATTTTAATCAAAGTATTTGACGGCTCACTGGCGCTGGATATTGCGGCGGTAGTGGGGAATTACCCTGAGCTGGCGCAACTGGCCGCCCGTTTTGATTTACCTTATCACTATGTCAGCCATCAGGGCTTAAGCCGCACCGAGCATGAAGCAGCGCTGCTGGCGGTGATAAAACCCTATCAGCCAGAATATCTGGTGCTGGCCAAATTTATGCGTATTTTAACACCGGCCTTTGTCGCGCAGTTTCCGGAAAAAATTATCAATATTCATCACAGCTTTTTACCGGCCTTTATTGGCGCTAACCCTTATCAGCAGGCATTTGAGCGCGGGGTAAAAATTATTGGTGCTACCGCGCACTTTGTAAATGATGATTTAGACGAAGGCCCGATTATCGAGCAGATGGTGGCACCGGTGGATCACAACTTTAGCGCGGAAGATATGGCCCGCGCCGGCCGCGATGTGGAAAAAGCGGCGTTAAGTAAAGCGTTGCAGCTGGTGGTGGAAGACCGGGTGTTTGTGCATGGCAATAAAACAGTGATCCTGTAACGGCAGGTTTTACTTTGTCGCTGTTATATTTAATACTTGGCAAAATAGCAAACTGAGACAACGCGATGAAATTTCTCCTGATCAGCCTGTTACTGCTTAGCGCCTTAGCCAGTGCCAATGAAACCCAGCCACTGCACGCCAAACTGGAGCCATTCCGGCCCTATCTGAACCAGCACTGGCAGGGCGATTTAACCCAGCCGGGCAAAACAGAAAAAGTGATAGACCGCGCCTTATGGAGTAGAGCATTAAACGGCCAGGCGATAAAAACCGTGCACTCGATTAATAACGGCGAATATGGTGGCGAGTCGTTTATTTTCTGGGACGAGAAAAAGCAAAGCCTGGCTTATTATTATTTCACCACTGCCGGTTTTTATACCCATGGCACTATGGAGTTTAATGTGCAAAGCGGTGAAATAATGGCGCTTGAAAATGTCGAAAATAACCAAAACGGCATTACGCAAGTAAAGTCACTCAGTCGTATCTTACCGGATGGCACTTTACAGACCAAATCCAGCTATTTGCAAAATGGTAACTGGGTTGATGGCCACAGTGCCACCTATCAGCCGGTGGCGGCGCAGCCAATCCGTTTTAAATAATTATTTTTTAATAAATTCAGCTAAATCGACGGTGTAAATATCGTCGATTTTATCATTGCAGGAGTGGCTGACTCGCAAGTCTTTTACCCGGCCGTTGCGTAAGCTGTATACCCAACCGTGTACCGTCAGTTCCTGACCTCGCTCCCAGGCTTCCTGCACAAAACTGGTGTGGCATAAATTACGCACCTGCTCCATTACATTTAGCTCTATCAGTAGGTTTAACCGCTCGTTTTCGTCGCTGAGGCCGTCAACTTTATCGCGGTGCATCACATAGACATCTTTGACATTACGCAGCCAGTTATCGACAAAACCCACCCGCTGCTTGGTCATAGCCGCTTTAACGCCACCGCAGCCATAGTGGCCAACCACTAAAATATGCTTAACTTTTAAGATATCAATAGCGTACTGCAATACCGACAGACAGTTCATATCAGAGTGCACGACCAGATTGGCAACATTACGATGCACAAATAGCTCACCGGGCAGTAAACCGACAATTTCATTGGCCGGCACCCGGCTGTCAGAGCAGCCAATCCACAGATATTCCGGTGCCTGCTGTTCAGATAACTGCTTAAAAAAACCGGGCTGCTCTTGCTCTATCCGATCTGCCCAGTTTTTATTGTTAACAAACAACTGTTTAAAATCTGGCATAACTTTACCCTACGTTGAAAATCGCGACACCATAGCCGATTTTACCTACTTAAAGAGCACCGACCAGCAAAAAGTTGTCTGCAGTGGGTTTTTCTCTGCGCTGATCTGCATCTGTCTGCTGACGCGCAAGGCTGACTATGGCTATACTGAGCAGCAAGATGATTAACCGGATAATTATTGAAAGGAGTCAGCATGATACCAGTTATTCTGAGTGGCGGGTCGGGCACCCGGCTGTGGCCACTGTCGAGGGCAAAAAAGCCCAAGCAGTTTCTGCCGCTACTTAATGATAAAAGTATGCTGCAAAACACCTTACTGCGGGTGAAAGGCTTAGCGGGGCTGGGTGCCCCGCTTATTATCTGCAATGAGGACCACCGCTTTATGGTGGCCGAGCAACTACGTGAGCTGGCCATTACCAACCCGGCCATAGTGTTAGAGCCAGAAGGGCGCAATACGGCGCCCGCCATAGCAGTAGCAGCCCTTAAAGCCATGCAACAAGGGGATGACCCTTTACTGTTGATCCTGGCGGCTGATCATGCCATTAAAGATGTGCCAGCGTTTCACCAGGCGGTAGAGCTGGCAATACCAGCAGCAAATCAAGGCAAGTTGGTCACCTTTGGTATAGTGCCCACCAGTGCTCACACCGGTTACGGTTATATTCGCCGCGCCGGTGTGATGGACGCAGCCTTACCCGCTGGGGTAAGCGGCGTGGCCCAGTTTTATGAAAAGCCGGATGCAACCACCGCCCGCCAGTTTGTTGACAGCGGTGAGTATTACTGGAACAGCGGCATGTTTTTATTTAAAGCCAGCCGCTTACTGGCTGAATTGCAACAGTTTGCGCCGGATATCGTGACGGCTGCTGAACAGGCACTGGCCAAAGCCAGTATTGATATGGACTTTATCCGGCTGGATAAGGCGGCTTTTAGCGCCAGCCCATCCGATTCTATTGATTATGCGCTAATGGAAAAATCTGCCAATGCCGTTATGGTGCCGCTGGATGCCGGCTGGAGTGATGTCGGCAGCTGGGATGCACTGTGGCAGGTGATGGCAAAAGATGAACAGGGCAACGCCTGTCGCGGTGATGTGCTGCTGGAGCAGTGCCACAACAGCTATGTGTACGCTGAGCAGCGTTTAGTGACTGCGATAGGGCTGGACGATGTGGTGGTGGTAGAAACCAAAGATGCAGTACTGGTGGCGCATAAAAGTCAGTTGCAGGGCGTAAAAAATATTGTCGCTAAGCTGCAAAGCTATGGCCGTACAGAAGTGGATTTACACCGTGAAGTGTTCCGGCCCTGGGGCAAGTATGATTCGGTGGATAGTGGCGGCCGTTATCAGGTTAAACATATTACGGTAAAACCTGGCGCTAAATTGTCGGTACAAATGCATCATCACAGGGCAGAGCATTGGGTGGTAGTCAGTGGTTCGGCGTTGGTACGCAACGGTGACAAGGAGTTTTTAGTCACTGAGAACGAGTCAACCTTTATCCCGGTAGGCACCATTCACTCACTGGAAAACCCTGGCAAAATTCCGCTGGAGTTGATTGAAGTGCAATCTGGCAGCTATTTAGGTGAAGATGACATTATTCGCTTTGAGGACAAGTATGGCCGCAATTGATAACCTGCTGCGCTGTTTTAAAGCCTATGATATCCGCGGCAAACTGGACGAAGAGCTGACCGGGCAACTGGCCTGGTGCATTGGCCGCGCTTTTGCCAAAGTGGTGAAGCCACGCACCGTGGCGCTGGGGGCTGATGTACGCGCCACCTCAGAACCATTAAAATGCGCACTGGCGCTGGGCTTGCTAAGCGAAGGGGTAAACGTGATTGACCTTGGCATGACCGGCACTGAAGAGGTGTATTTCGCCGCCCAGTATCTGGATATAGACGGCGCTATTGAAGTCACCGCCAGCCACAACCCTATTGATTACAACGGTATGAAGCTGGTACGCCACCAGGCCCGCCCTATTAGTGGTGATACCGGTTTGCTGGATATTAAACAGCAGACGGCTTTGTTATTAGCCGAGCCGTTTGACACGCAGCAGTTTAATGATTTTCTCGCCCTTACCCGCAGTAGCGATCATTTCAGCTGGCAGCACGCCAGTTGGCAACGTCAGTCGTTGCTGCCGGCTTATGTTAAGACCATGCTGAGCTTTATTGAACCGGCGAACCTTAAGCCATTAACCTTAGTGGTCAATGCCGGTAACGGTGCTGCCGGCCATGTAGTCGATGCCATTGAAGCGCAGTTTGAAACGGCTGGGGTGCCGGTAAAGTTTATTAAAGTGCACCATCAGCCCGATGCTACATTTCCAAATGGTATTCCTAATCCGCTGTTGCCAGAAAACCGCTCTGCTACTGCCGCGGCGGTAGTGGCACATCAGGCCGATTTTGGTATTGCCTGGGACGGTGATTTCGACCGCTGTTTTTTATTTGATGAAAAAGGCTGTTTTATCGAAGGCTACTATATTGTTGGCTTGTTATGTGCAGCCTTTTTAACAAAACATCCCGGACAAAAGATTATTCACGACCCGAGATTATATTGGAATACCCAGGCAGTTGCACAGCAGCACAACGGCCTGGCGGTAATGAGTAAAACCGGTCATGCTTTTATTAAAGAGCGGATGCGCAGCGAAGATGCGGTGTACGGCGGCGAAATGAGTGCTCATCATTATTTTCGTGATTTTGCCTATTGCGACAGTGGCATGATCCCCTGGCTGCTGGTAGCGGAGCTGGTGTCATTAACTCGGCAACCGTTGTCGGCATTAGTGGCGCAAATGATTGAAAACTATCCTTCATCCGGCGAGTTGAATTTCCATATTGCGTCACCGACAGCTGCAATAACTAAGGTGCAACAACATTATCAACCTGCTGCACTGGCGCTTGATTTTACAGATGGCCTAAGTATGAGCTTCTCTGACTGGCGTTTTAATTTACGCAGTTCAAATACCGAGAGCGTGCTGAGATTAAATGTCGAATCGCGTAACAATGTGCAGTTAATGGAACAAAAAACCGCTGAGATTGTTGCAATCTTAACTGAAGCTGAATAAATGATATTGTTTTTTTGGTTTAACTATTGTTATGTGCTTTATTTCATCCGCTAAATTGCTTATCCTTTCCAACACTTAATTAGAGGAGATGGCAATGTCGATTTTATTAGATAAGCGTGAACTGAAAAAAGCCGCCAAAGAGCTAACCCTGGTAAAGCTGACTGACGTGATTGACACTTTAAACAGTGTACTGGCTGAGCGGCAAAAAGAAGTGGAATTGATTAGTCAGTTAGAGCAATTGGCCAAATCACAAGGGTTTACGCTGGAGCAACTGGGCTATAAGTTAAGTAATGATGTTGCAGTTACTGATACTCCGGTAAGCGCTGTAAAATCGGATAAGCGTCCGACTAAGCCTAAATTTAAAACCATTAATAAAGAAAGCCAGTACTTTTATGTCGAGGCGGGCCAGCTGCAGCTATTGCGTACCCACACCATGAAAAAAGGTTTGCAAGAGCGTGGTATCGATGTGGTGCCGGTGAGCAAAGTAGATAAAAAGTATGCCAAGCAAATTGACAGTTTAATTGCCGAAGCCACTGCGCAAGCGGTAGAAAATTTTAATGCCAAAGTAGATGCCTGGAATGAGTGGGCCGCTGCAAATGGCGAAGAAATTCTTAGCAAAAAATAACCAGTTCAGAAAACCAGTTTAATGAATATAGTAAACCCGGCGCTGCGCCGGGTTTTTGCTTATTTGACTTGTGCATCCAGTGACTGGCCATTGACAGCAATGCTGTCGTCGCTCATCAGGTACAGATAAAGCCACATTAAATCGGCAGGCGTTTTTAACAGGTTAATATCTTCGCCCGGATACGCGCGGCTGCGCATCTTAGTGCGGGTAGCGCCGGGGTTGATACAGTTACAACGAATGCTGCTGTTGTCATATTCATCGGCAATAACTTGCATTAAGCCTTCAGTGGCAAATTTGGATACCGCATACGGCCCCCAGAAGGCGCGGCCTTTGCGGCCCACACCTGACGAGGTAAACACCACGGAAGCCCGTGGCGCTTTTTTCAGTACTGGCAGCAAGGCCTGTGTCATCAACATGGCGGATGTCACATTTACCTGCATAATATCCTGCCAGGTAGGCAAGTCGATATGTTCAAACGGGCTTAACACGCCAAGCATACCGGCATTGTGTAATACACCGTCTAGTTTGCCGAACTCGGCCTGAATGGTCGCTGCCATATCACGATAATGTTGGGCGGTGGCGCCTTTTAAATCCAGCGGAATAATGGCCGGCTCTTTGCCTCCGGCGGCGATGATTTCATCATAGACGGCGGTAAGCTTATTAACCGTTTTGCCAAGCAGAATAACGCTGGCGCCATGACGGGCGTAGCTTAACGCGGCTTCTTTACCGATGCCATCACCGGCGCCGGTAACCAGTATGACTTTATCGTTAAGGGCATCCTTAGCTGCTTGATAATTTTGCATAAAATTTTACCTGTTGCTGCAAAAACGGCGCAAGCATACGCTCAAACGGCTAAGTTTGCACCTTTCTTCGCGGAATCTGTATTTTTCAGCTAGCGATTTCTGTTGGTTTGAGTTAACTTTAACTGGTCGTAGCTGTTACAGCTATATTGGCAACAGGTTTCTAATAAGCAAGGTAAGCAACTGCTTTGCAAATAAAAAATAAAAGTCAGGATAGGGGAGAAACTATGAACAAGCTGGCACTTAGCATAGCTGTCGCACTCGCTTTAGGATTAACCGGCTGCGGTGGCGAGTCTTTAGAAGATATTAAGCAGGAAGAAGCAGGTAGCGTAAAACCGGTTTCGCGTGTGGTGTTTGATCCGGGCGCTGCGACCCCTCGTTTATCTGTACCAAACGATTTATTGTTTCAGGGTACTACCGATGGTACTTTGAATATGCCAGGTGAGCGTAACGCTGCTGGCGTGCCATTAGATTCACCCAACTATGCCGGTGACCCGTCGACTGCTTTAGGTGCGTTAGATGGTTGGTCAACCCAGAACCCTTATACTATCGCGGTTGATGTGGCAGCAGGTGCTACACTTGAGCCTTCTACAGTGCAACAACCCGGTGCTGTGCGCCTGTTCGAAGTTGTGATGCAAGGGCCAACCTCTGCCGTTGAAGAATGCCAGACAGCCAACCAGGGTTTTGCTTGCCAGGTAGTGTCTGAACTAGTATTTGGTCAGGATTTCGTTACTGCGGTCAGTGGTAACAATATTGCTGTGGTGCCGCTGCGTCCACTTAAACCGGCAACAACCTATATGACGGTGCTGACTTCTTTAATTGAAGACTCAAACGGCAGCTCGTTGGCGCCATCAACTAGCTATGAGCTGGTAAAGCAAGATGATGAAACCTTGCCACTGAACACGCCATCGCAATTGTCACTGCAGCGACTAATCAATAGTTTTGAAGATGTTATCTCTGCAGAAGGCGTTGACCGTGACACCATCGTCTACACGGCGGCAATGACAACACAGTCAACCTCTAACGTGCTGGCAACGGTAAAATCACTGATGGCAGCGCCGGGCTCGCCTTATGCGCCTTCAACTTTAGAAGTGGCGGCTGTCGCACCGATATCTATGATCCCGAATACTCCACTGACGGGTAACGCTATGTTTGATAACGTTATCCTGTACACAGGTGAGTTTGGTGTGCCGTATTATCTGGGCAGCCAAACGGCTGAGGCGCCAACAGCACCTCTTAACACGCGTTGGACAGCAGCTTGCGATAGCGGCGCGATATTGGCGCAAGCACCAGAAGGCGTAATTCCTGAAGCGCCTCAGTCTGCCAATGATGGTTTGTGTATGGCATTAACACAAGCCCAAGCAGTGCAATTGCGCGATCTTGGCCTGGATTCACGCCGTCACTTAACCAAATTTAACCCTATCCCTAAAATTAACTCTGTTGAAACAGTGCCGGTTATTATGACTGCGCCCAACGCTGCAGCTCCAACCGGGGGCTGGCCAGTGGTGATTCTGGCACACGGTATTACTTCCTGTAAGGAAAATATGCTGGCAGTAACCGCTGCCCTGACTCAGCAAGGTTTTGCTACTGTCGCAATTGACCAGCCATTACATGGCGATCGCGGTTTCAATGGTATAAACGCATCAGGTAGTAGCTGTGGAGTAGAAAACGGTAATGCCACGGTGTATATGAACCTGGCAAACTTATTAGTTACCCGTGATAACCTGCGTCAGAGCGTGGCCGATATATTAGCACTGCGCTTGGCGTTAAACAGTGTGCAAGGTATTAGCCTGGACATGTCTAACGTACAGTTGCTGGGTATATCACTGGGCTCTATCACCGGAGCTTCTGCTGTTGCACTGGCTAATACACCAAGTGGTTCAACCCAGCTGGATGCTGCTTACAATATGAAGTCTGCGGCGTTATCTGTACCTGGCGGTGCAGTAGCAAACTTCTTGTTAGAGTCTGCCAGTTTTGGTGCGCTTATTCGTGCCAGCGTTATTTTAGGTGCAGAGAACCTGGCGCCAGGCTTTATGGCATATTTACAGCAGGAAGAGTCACCTTGTTTAGAGCTTACTGACAACCAGGCCAGCTTTACCGGCTGTGCTGCACAGTTTGTTGATGCTTATCTGACAAGCCTGGCTGAAGATGAAACTCAGGCCGCAAGCCTGGCTGCTATTCAGGCGACCATTGCACAGTTTGCTTTTGCCGCACAAACCATCACGGACAGTGGCGATCCAAACAATTATGCTCAGCTGTTAGTCGCCAGTGAAACGCCGGTGTATATCGCTGAAGTGATTGGTTCAGGTATTAACTCTGCAACCTCAGATCGGGTTATTCCAAACCAGACAACCCGTATGCCGCTGGGTGGTACAGAGCCTCTGGCCCGCTTATTAGGTGCAACCGCACTGGACGCAGTGGCAGGGCCACAGCAGTTGGCTGGTAACGTAATTGCCCGCTTTACCGCTGGTAGCCACAGCTCATTGCTAGATCCTAATGCCGGCAGCGCTGCAGCAACAACGGAAATGCAAACACATGTGGCGTCTTTCCTGACAACACAGGGCGCGGTAGTGTCAGTGGCTAACCCTGCGGTACTAGCCCCAGCTAACTAAATTAAGCGAAATGATGAAAAGCCCGGCTCGCCGGGCTTTTTCTTTTATCGGCAGGCAGTACAATCACGACATAAGTGTGGTTATTAGCCAAAGTGATAGGGGACAGCATTGGAATTTTTATACGAATACGGTTTATTTCTGGCCAAAGCCGCAACTTTTGTGCTGGCAGTCGCTATTGTGGTTGGTCTGATTGCCGCTGCCGCAGTAAATACCAAAGAAAAAACGAAGAAGGGCCAACTGGAATTTACTGATTTAAGCAAGCAATACCGGCAGATGCAGGCCGGACTGCAACAGCAATTGCTGGAAAAAAAGCAGTTTAAACGCTGGCAAAAAGATCAGGCAGATGCAGAGCTCACAGATAAAGCCAAACTTTTTGTAGTCGACTTTGACGGCAGTATGGATGCGCGCGAAACCGCCTCATTGCGGGAAGAAATAACGGCTATTTTGTCTGTGGCAACCCCGCAAGACGAAGTACTGCTGCGATTAGAGAGCGGCGGCGGTGTGGTGCATGGCTATGGTCTGGCGGCGTCACAGTTGGACCGTTTGCGCCAGCAGGGTATAAAACTGACTGTCGCAGTAGACAAAGTGGCGGCCAGTGGTGGCTACATGATGGCTTGTATTGGCAACCAAATTTTGGCCGCGCCTTTTGCCATCTTAGGTTCTATTGGCGTGATTGCCCAACTGCCGAATTTTTATAAGTTGCTGCAAAAAAATAACATCGATTTTGAGCAGTTTACCGCCGGAGAATATAAGCGTACCGTCACCTTGTTTGGCCAGAACAGCGATAAAGGCCGGCAGAAATTTCAGCAGGAGCTCGAGCAAACCCATAAGCTGTTTAAGCAGTTTGTGCAGCAGCATAGGCCGCAACTGGACATGGAGCAAGTCGCAACGGGAGAGCACTGGTTTGGTTATCAGGCGCTGGAGCTCAAGCTTATCGATGCTATTCAAACCAGTGATGATTACCTACTGGCGCAACTGCCAAACCACCAATTGTTTCAGGTTAAGTATCATGTCCGCAAAGGACTGGCTGAGAAAGTAGGCATGGGCTCAGCGGCTATTTTATCGCACTGGTGGCAAAAATTGATGCCGCAAAGCTGGTTGCGTTAGGATGGATACCGACTTTTGGCTGGCACGCTGGCAAAATAATGAGCTGGGTTTTCAGCTGGATCAGGTGCATCCGTTATTACAACAGTGCTTGGAGCAGGTGCTTGACCAACACAAACGGGTATTAGTGCCGCTATGCGGTAAATCGTTGGATATGTGTTATCTGGCCACGTTTTTGCCGGTAAGCGGAGTAGAGCTGTCGCAAATTGCCTGTGATGATTTTTTCAGTGCGTACCAACAGCCGTATCAGCTGCTGTGCGCACCGTCGTTTCGCTGCTATATGAGCGAGCGCATAACGTTATGGCAGGGCGATTTTTTTGCTTTAAGCCCGGTTGAACTAGAGGGCGCCAGTTTAGTGTACGATAGAGCCGCTCTGATAGCGCTACCTGAGCAAATGCGTCAGCAGTACGCGGCTAAATTGCGACAGCTATTGCCAGCTGGCAGCACAATGTTATTGATTAGCCTGGAGTATCCGCAGCATGAAAAGCAAGGGCCGCCGTTTAGTGTAACTGCAGCAGAAATTGGCCAGCTGTTCCCCGGTAGCGACATTGAGCTATTAGCAGAGCTTGAACAAACCGGCAAAGGTTTCGCCAGACGCCGGTTTGTCACCAGTTATTTAATCGAAAGGGCTTACAGGATAAGGCTGCCGTAAGCAGCCTTAATCGCAGACTTAACGCAGGTGGTGAAAGTCGACGCTCTCTTCTTTACTGCCGGCGTTTACATCATTAAACACGGCTTCATCAAAAGCATTTTCACTTTTACCCACTATACAGGACACCATCGCATCGCCTGTGACGTTAACGGCTGTGCGGGTCATATCTAGCAAACGATCTACACCGATGATCAATGCTATACCCTCTACCGGCAAGCCGACCTGTTGTAATACCATCGCCAGCATAATCAGACCAACACCGGGCACGCCCGCGGTACCAATCGATGCCAGCGTGGCCGTAAGAATAACCATTAAGTAATCGCTTAGTGTTAAATCAACAGCGAACACCTGGGCGATAAACACCGTGGCGACACCCTGCATAATAGCCGTGCCGTCCATGTTAATCGTTGCACCAAGCGGCACAGTAAAAGACGCCACGCTGTTTTTTACGCCTATCTTTTTCGTCACGGCTTCCATGGTCACCGGCATAGTGGCGTTGCTGCTGGAGGTGCTAAAGCCAAAGAGTGCGGCATCACGCATTTTCCGGAAAAAAATCAGTGGGTTAAGTCCGGTTAGCAACTTTAGGATAACGCCGTAACTAACCAGGCCGTGTAATACGAGCACAGCCATTACCACGGCAAAATATTTCGCCAGGCTGGCAATGGTTTCAAAACCCAGGGTAGTGAACAGCTTTGCCATCAGGAAAAATACACCATAGGGAGCAAGATTCATCAGCAGCGTCACCAGCTTCATAATCACGCCACTTAAATCATTAAACACTGCACTTAAACGCTCACCCGCTTTGCCGCTCATCGCCATGGCAATGCCGAACAATACAGCAAAAACAATGATTTGCAGCATATTGCCTTTTGCCATCGATTCGATTGGGTTGCTGGGGAAAATGTTAATAAAAACCTGTGATAAAGATGGGGCTTCACTCAGATTAAAACTGGCATCTGACTGCATTTCAACACCCATGCCAGGGTTTATTAATAAAGCAGCAAAAATAGCCAAACTAATAGCAATAGCTGTGGTAACAAGGTAGAGCGCTATGGTTTTGCCGCCCAAGCGTCCCAGCGCAGTGGTATCAGACAACGAGCACGTACCACAAACCAGAGACACAAACACAAGCGGTACCACCAGCATTTTTAAACTGGCGATAAAGATCTCACCACCAATATGGAAAATCCCGTCAACAAACAAGGCTTTAAGCGGGATGCCCATGCCCAGCAGATACAACATTCGTTCATCTTGGCCGGCTAACAGCCATTTAAAGAAAAAACCAACAAGAATGCCGGCTGCCATGCCGATTACGATGCGGGCAGTTAACCCCAGTTTTGTATTTATAGTCATAACACTAGGCAAGTAATTAAAACAGAATGGTGCTTAGCCTAACAGGTTGCTGAGGCTAAGGGCAGATTCGGCTAAATTTTTTTTGAAAATAGCTGTGACGTTTGCCAGATTAATGGTTTAAGATACAGAATTAACAAAAACTATATAATAAAAACAGCTTGGGAGAGTTTTCATGCGAAGCATTAAGCAACTGCTCGTTGCGCTAGTTGTTACAACCCTGGCCGCCTGTGGTGGCGGTGGTACTCTTGATTCCGGTGGTGATGGTGGTACCGGCGGTGGAACTGGTGGAACGACTCCGGTTTTCTCACTCAGCGTAGCGTTAAGCAACGCTAATGGTGATGCATCGACAGCATTAGCCCAGGCTACGCCTTTAACGGTGACTGCCACATTAACTGCAACCAATAACGGTGTGGTTTCTGGGCGTCTTATCGAGTTTTCACTTAGCAATACCGCTCTGGCGACCTTTGGTAACACAGCAGGTACTGCGATTACCAATGCCGATGGTGTTGCAACTATCACTTTACTGGCTGGAGGTAGTAGCGGTGCTGGTGTAGTGACTGCAAGTTACAACGATACATCAGCAGAAGCTGCATTTGAGTCTGCTGGGGATGGTGGTGAGCAGGTTGATGTTGTTGTCGGTAGTGTATCTTTGTTAGCCGATACGGTGGTGTTAGGTACAGGTGCGTCTTCCAAGGTTGAGCTGACGGCGTTGGTTCGTGACTCAAGTAATGTTGTAATACCCGGAGTTCGCGTTGCTTTCGCAAGTGATTCTGGCGAATTGGTGGAGCATGATGGAGTAACTGCTGCTAACGGAACTGCAAAGGCTACTTTAACGACTCAAACTGATAAAAATAATCGCGACATTGTGTTGACTGCAACAGTGGGGCAGCAGACATCACAGTTAATTGTAGCTGTTTCTGGCACATCCATTGAAGTTGCTGCACCTAGCTCTGTGGTCTTGAACGATACAACTTTAATTGATGTATTTTTAACAGACTCAGATGATATTGGTATTGCCAACACCGAAATTGAAGTGGTATCAGCTCTTGGCAACACTTTAAGCGATACCAGTCCGGCAACTGTCGGCTCTGCAGGTAAGGCAACCTTTACTTATACCGCAGTTAATTCTGGTGTTGATACATTAACCGTGGCCGCTTTAGGTGCTGTAAGCACAATAACTTTAAATGTTAGTGCAGATGAGTTTGCATTTGTAGTCGGCGCAGATGAAGCCGAAGTACAGGAAGTTAATTTGAATACAGCTCATGAAGTTGCAGTTGAGTGGTTGGTTAATGGCACACCCAAAGCTCCAAGTACAGAGGTAACCTTTAATACTACTCGAGGTGAAATTACAAACGTTCCAAATGTCGAGCCTCCTCAAGCTCCAGTTTTTGATGGTTCGGTGACCAGTAAAGACAACACTGACGGTGACGGTGTTGCAAAGGCTGCAGTGCTTTCTAGGTTTGCCGGCTTTACTACAATTAGTGCTACAGGTGGTGAGGGAACGACAGCAGTCAGCACAAAAAAGGTTATAGAGTTTGTATCGAAAAATCCAACTAAAGTAGAGGTCCAATCATTTCCAGCACAGGTCGGAGCTGGAGAGTCTAGTGCTATCAGGGCCGTGGTTCGTGATAACGACAATAACCCGGTAAAAGGCGAGTATGTAATCTTCTCACTTCAGAATGCCGCCGGCGGAGTGCTCAGTTCTGGAGTCGCATTAACTAACTCCCAAGGTATCGCTTCAACAGTGTTTACTGCTGATGGCACCACAGGTGCAGGTGTAGATAGTGAAAACCTGATTGTGAGGGCTGCACTGGAAGATGATAACTTAATTTTTGATGAAACGGATATTGCTGTTGGTAAAAGAACTTTATTCTTCCGTTTTGGTACCGGCAATGTGATTACTAAACCCAGTGCAAGTACTTATGCAAAAGAGTTTTCTGTTATTGTAACTGATAGTTCGGGCAACCCTGTACCAAACCAGGCTCTTAATGTAGCCGTTGTGCCAACAGGCTATCGCAAGGGTATATGGGTTGCATCACCTCCTGCACCCGCAGCATTTAAAGTTTGGGTGCCACAAGTAAATGCAAACTGTGAGAATGAGGATGCTAATCTAAATGGCGTACTGGACCCACTTTTTGATGTTAATGGTGACGTTATTCCTGGTACAGGTGAAGATCTAAATGGTGATGGCCAACTTACACCTGGAAATCGGGCATCTGTGCCAGCAACCGTGACGTCTGACGTCAATGGCATCGCTACTTTCAACATCACATATTTTCAAGATGTCGCTACATGGCTTGATGTACGTTTGCAGGTGTCTGGTTTCTCAGCAGGTACCGAAAATGTCACTTACAGTCATTACAGTCTACCTGTTGCAGCAGATGATGTGACGACTGAAACTTCTCCTCCACCTGCAAACCCGTTTGGCGCTGCATTTAACTGTGCAACAGCAAACTGATTAAATGATTTGATTAAAAAAGGGAGCCATTTGGCTCCCTTTGTGTTAGTGCAATACCGAACTAGCCACGCTGGAACGGATACACCGAACCTAAGTTTAGGATCTGCGTTAACTCATCCAAAGCCGTGCGGGACTCCTGCAGCAATTGCGGGTCGGCTAAATCTGCTTCTGAAATTTCATCACGATAATGCTTGTCTACCCACTGATTAAGCGTGGCAAACAGCTGGTCATTCATCAGCACATGCTGGTTTACCGCTTGTTTTTCCTGCTCGCTCATGGCGACACGCAGGCGCAAACAAGCAGGGCCGCCGCCATTGCGCATGCTTTGTTTTACATCATAGTAATGAATTTGTTTAATCGGCGTATTGCGCTGTTTCAGCTCATTTAAGTAAGCCGATACGGTGGCGCTTTCCTGGCACTCAGTAGGCGCAATAATCGCCATTTCGCCGTTAGGTAAGCTGATTACCTGAGTATTAAACAAATAGGTCTTCACCGCTTCAGCTACTGACACTTCACTGTCTTTCACTTCAATCAGAAAAAGCTCTGTGTCATTACCAAATTTACGCTGAAGCTCATTAAGTTTCGTCTGGCTATCGACAAAGGCTTGCTGGTGATAAAACAGCACGTTCTGATTGCCAACGGCGATAACGTCGTTATGGAATACCCCCTGATCAATCACATCGGGGTTTTGCTGCATATAGACCACATGCTCATCACTTAAACCGTGTAAACGGGCTACCGCTTCACAGGCTTCCAGCGTATGGCGGGCCGGAAAACGCTGAGGCGCCGGCTTGCTGCTGTCAAAGGCATAGCGGCCAAAGACAAAGAGTTCCACACCCCGCTTGCCATAAGCGCTGCAAAGTCTGGTATGATTAGCCGCGCCTTCATCGCCAAAGTGATCATTGTCCGGTAAATGGGTATGATGCGCGAAATGCTCCTGGTTACGGAACATCGCCTGCAAAATATTGCCGGTGGTCACAGGCTCCAGCGAGCGGTGAAACTTGTTGGTCAGGTTAGCTGGGGTAAAGTGAATTTTACCGTCTGCAGTGTCGGCACTGGGTGATATGGTAGCTGCATTGGCCGTCCACATGCTGGAAGCTGAGCAGACTGCTTTAAACACCGCAGGGGCTTGTTTAGCCGCATTAGTAATCACCTGTGCATCTGAACCGCTAAAGCCCAGGCGGCGTAGCGTGTAAACATCAGGCCGCTCTTGTGGTGCTAATACGCCCTGTACCATGCCAAGATCATGTAAGGCTTTCATTTTGCTTAAGCCTTGTTTAGCTGCCTGGCGCGGGCTGGAGGTGTTTTTAGCGTTAGATAACGAGGCAACGTTGCCGATAGATAAACCGGCATAGTTATGTGTTGGTCCTACCAGACCATCGAAGTTCGCTTCAAAGAATTTCATTTTTGCTTTATATCCTTTAGTTGGGATGGGCACTGTTATTATTATTTTTGCGGCCGCTTAGGATGCTTCATTCGTTCTGGCGAAGCTTTCGCCAGACAGCTCTTAAAATGAGCTGGTTTGCATAATAATGAGTTTATTCACTTGTCACAACTGCGGTTTACGGATATACGTTAAAAAAGCAGCATTACAGACATGCATTAAATGTTAGGGATCCTGGTATTAAGATGGCGAAATCACTGGTTATAGTAGAGTCACCGGCGAAAGCGAAAACGATCAATAAGTATTTGGGCAACGATTTTATCGTTAAGTCCAGTGTTGGACACATCCGCGATTTACCCACCAGTAGCAGCAAAGAAAAGGCCGCCAGTAAGAAAACGCTGAGCAAAGAAGAAAAAGAGTATCAGGCACTGGTCGACCGTATGGGCATAGATCCGGCGCATGGCTGGAAGGCCCGCTATGAGATTTTGCCCGGCAAAGAAAAGGTAGTGAAAGAGTTAAAAGCGCTGGCGGAAAAAGCTGACACTGTCTACCTGGCAACGGACTTAGACCGCGAAGGAGAAGCGATTGCCTGGCATTTGCAGCAAATTATCGGTGGTGACGAGCAGCGCTTTAAGCGGGTGGTGTTTAACGAAATTACCAAAAATGCCATTCAAAATGCGTTTAAAGAACCGGGCGAAGTCAATGTTGACCGGGTGAACGCCCAACAGGCGCGCCGCTTTTTAGACCGGGTGGTTGGTTTTATGGTTTCGCCGCTGCTGTGGAAAAAAGTGGCGCGCGGTCTGTCGGCCGGCCGGGTGCAGTCGGTTGCGGTGCGTTTGGTGGTTGAGCGCGAGCGTGAGATAAAAGCCTTTGTGCCGGAAGAATACTGGACTATCGCCGCCGATACCCAGACAGCAGCAGCTAAAGCGCTGCAACTGGACGTGGTAAAACAAGGTGGTAAAGCCTTCAAACCGGTCAATAAAAGTCAGGCCGATGCCGCTCTGACACTGCTGCAGGCAGCCCGTTATCAGGTAACTGAGCGCGAAGATAAGCCCAGTAGCAGTAAGCCACAGGCGCCTTTTATCACCTCTACGCTGCAACAGGCGGCCAGCACCCGGCTGGGGTATGGCGTGAAAAAAACCATGATGTTGGCACAAAGGCTGTATGAAGCTGGCCATATCACTTATATGCGTACCGACTCAACCAATTTGAGTGCTGATGCAGTAGCGGCTTGTCGTGAATATATCAGCAGCCACTTCGGCGCTAAGTATTTGCCTGAGCAACCTCTTAGCTACGGTAGTAAAGCCAATGCGCAGGAGGCGCACGAAGCGATACGGCCGTCAGATGTTAAAGTGCTGGCCGGTAGCCTGGCGGACATGGAAGCCGATGCCCGTAAACTGTATGAGCTGATTTGGCGCCAGTTTGTTGCCTGTCAGATGCCACCTGCCTTGTATGATGTTACCAATATCAGCGTACAGGCCGGTGAGTTTGAACTTAAGGCCAAAGGCAGGGTATTGCGTTTTGACGGTTGGACCAAGGTACAGCCGGCGCAAAAGCGTAAAGATGAAGAAGAAAACGAATTGCCGGACGTGAAACCCGGCGAAACCTTAACGCTGGCACAACTGCACAGCGCACAGCATTTTACCAAGCCACCGGCCCGTTTTAGTGAAGCCAGCCTGGTAAAAGAGCTGGAAAAGCGCGGTATCGGCAGGCCGTCTACCTATGCTGCCATTATTTCCACCATCCAGGAGCGCGGTTATGTGCGGGTGGAAAACAAACGCTTCTATGCTGAGAAAATGGGCGAGATTGTCACAGACCGTTTAGTCGAGAACTTTAACGATCTGATGAGCTACGATTTTACCGCCAATATGGAGTTGAAGCTGGACGATATTGCCAATGGTCAGGCACAGTGGCGCAAAGAGTTGGACAGCTTTTACAGCGATTTTTCCCAGAAGCTGAAAACCGCCGAAAACGACCCCGAGCAGGGTGGCATGCGGGTAAATCAGGTGGTGGTGACCGATATTGCCTGCCCCAGCTGTGGCCGCCCTATGGGCATCAGAACGGCCTCTACCGGTGTATTTTTAGGCTGCACCGGTTACAACTTGCCACCCAAAGAGCGTTGTACCACCACTATGAACCTGGTAGCGGGTGATGTGGCAGTGAGTGTCAGCGACGAGGACGAGCTGGAAACCGAAGCACTGCGGCAGAAAAAGCGCTGTAGTAAGTGCGGCACCGCGATGGACAGCTATCTCATTGACGAAGGCCGTAAGTTACATGTGTGCGGTAACAACCCGGCCTGTGATGGTTTTAGCGTCGAGCAGGGCACCTTTAAAATTAAAGGCTATGATGGCCCGCTGATCGAGTGTGATAAATGCGGCAGTGACATGCAGTTAAAGTCGGGCCGCTTTGGTAAGTATTTTGGCTGCACCAACAGCGAGTGTAAAAACACGCGTAAGTTACTGCGTAGCGGTGAGGCCGCGCCACCAAAAGAAGATCCGGTGCATTTGCCTGAGCTGAAATGCGAAAAATCAGACGCTTACTTTGTGTTGCGTGATGGTGCAGCTGGTTTGTTTTTAGCCGCGTCAACCTTTCCCAAATCACGCGAAACGCGCGCGCCTTTAGTCGCAGAGCTGGCAAAGTACCGCAGTCAATTATCGCCGAAGTTTTATTATCTGGCCGATGCACCGGTAAAAGATCCGGATGGCAACCCTGCGATAGTGCGCTGGAGCCGTAAAACCAAACAGCAGTATGTAATGTCGGAAAAAGACGGTAAAGCCACAGGCTGGTCAGCCTGGTTTGAAAATGGTAAATGGGTGGTGGCGAAAGCCTAAACGAATAAAAAGTAAGGCCGCAGTAGCGGCCTTGCTTTTTTACAACCTAGTTGATTACCACTTACGCTTGGGCGCAAACAGCTCGTCCAAATCTTTGTTTTCTTTTTCTTCTTTTTTCTCTCTGTCGCGCAGGTTGCCTTCTTTTAACAAGGTGGCAATATCCTGCAGTGCCTGCATCACTTCAGACTTACGGCTTAGCGTATAATCGTCCTGGTGCGGCGTATTTGACAGTGCGGTTAAGGCTTTTTCAAAGTACTGCCGGGCAGAGCCCAGCATATTGTTACTTCTGGCCTGATTACCACGTTTAATTTGGCTCTCAACGTTTATCCGCAGTTGTAGTACTTCCAGCCGTTTATCTTCCTGGATCACCATTTGGGTGTCGACATTACCGCGGGCGTGTTCGGCGCGCAGCACTGTGCGCAGGCGCTTAATACCTTTAATCATGCCGATAAGCTGCTGATCGTTATCCGGCAGGGTTACGCCATCGCTAAAGCTACAGCTATCCGCATTGCCTTCACTTAAGCGTTTTTCGGTTTCCTGTAGCCGCTGCTTAATATCTCGGGCGCCCGGCTCCAGCTCTACCATAGCCCGCAGTGCGAAGGCGATACGTTTTAACAGCATTTGGCTTAAGGCTGGCGACAACGGGACGTTGGCAGAGTTAACAATCAGCTCTTCGGTGTCTTCCAGTATGGTTCTGAGCTTACTGAACTCAGCACGTTTTAAGGTGGCAAGCCGTTCTTTATGTTGCTGTATAGCATTGACAATGATGGCGATGACCACCAGTGCTACTACCAGCGTTATTATTAAGGTTAACAGCATTGAAACCTCGTTTTTGTGACTTACATCTGCATATTAATCATAAAACAGTTTAAATAACAGCTGCCCGTTTTACTCAGGGCAGGCATAGGCGAAATACACCGCCACCAAAGCGGCCACCATTTGCCAGTTCGACACTGCCATGTTTACCTTTATTTTGATGTGCTGTGGCAATAAGCGTAGCAAAAAATATTCCAAGTCCGGTGTGATTATTCGCCAAATCGGGCGTATTCATATTAAAAGGGGCGGCGTTTAGCATAAAATCGGGAAAACCTTTGCCATCGTCGTGCACTTCAATGACCAGTTGATCCTGCTGTGCTGTGACGATAAGCGCAATGCGTTGCCGGCAATAGCGCAGCGCATTGGCAACGGCATCGTTTAGCAGGTTAACAATCAGGTCATAGTCGAAATACCAATACACATCATCCGGTTGCTCTACAGTGATCTGCAGTTTTTGCTGCTCACTGAAAAACTGATTTTTCAATAGCACTTCTTCTGTCACGTCTGCCACAACATGCTGGTCAATTTGCACCGGTAGTTGATTACGCTCCAGCCGGTATAACGATAATAACTGCAACAGATTAGAGTTTAGCCGGTTTGCCTCGTAGTTAAGCCGCGCCAGTTCATCCTGTGCCGGGGGGGATAATTGCAGGCTTTCCTGCTGAATAAGTTCAATGGCCTGGATCAGCATACACAACGAATTTTTCATATCGTGTACGGTGGAGGCCAGCACCGAGGCAAAGTCTATCGCAGGAAGCTTAGGTCGCATAAATTCTCCGTTCACTGTACTGGCAGCAGCCTTACTTTTAGCTACGATTAGTTATAGCATTAACCAATTTAAAAATTAGTTGGAATATCCTGCTTTACAGGTATATTGAGCAGTGATAAGCCATTACCGGATTTGTGCCCATGAAATTGCAGCAGCTGCGTTATATAGTTGAAGTGCTGAACCATAACCTGAATGTCTCCTCAACGGCTGAAAGTCTTTATACCTCGCAACCGGGCATCAGTAAACAAGTGCGTATGCTGGAAGATGAGCTGGGCATACAGGTATTTGGCCGCAGTGGTAAGCATTTAACGCATGTAACACCTGCCGGGCGTGAGGTGATCGACATTGCCCAGCAAATTCTGGCAAAAGTTGAAAGTATTAAAGCCGTGGCCAAAGAGCATACTTTGCCGGACCAGGGTAAGCTGAATATCGCCACGACCCACACGCAGGCACGCTACGCACTACCACCGGTAATCAGCGGCTTTATGCAGAAATATCCTAAGGTGTCACTGCATATGCATCAGGGCACACCACAGCAAATTTCCGAGGCAGCATCGCGCGGAGATGCAGACTTTGCCATCGCCACAGAAGCTTTGCACCTGTATAACGACTTGGTGATGCTGCCCTGTTATCACTGGAACCGCAGTGTTATTGTGCGTCAGGATCATCCGTTATTGCAGCTTGGCCGCAAGATTGCGGTAGAGGATGTCGCCCAGCACCCGATAGTGACTTATGTGTTCGGCTTTACCGGCCGCTCGGAATTAGACCGTGCTTTTGCCGCCAAAGGCTTAGAGCCAAAAATTGTCTTTACCGCCACCGATGCTGATGTAATAAAAACCTATGTCCGGCTGGGCCTGGGCGTGGGGGTTATTGCCTCTATGGCGATGGATAAGGAACTGGATAAAGATTTAGTGGCGATTGATGCCAGCCATTTATTTGACGCCTCAACCACCAAAATCGGTTTTCGCAAAGGCGCGTTTTTGCGAACCTATATGTATGATTTTATTGAGCGTTTTGCACCGCACCTGACAAAGGACGTGGTGGAAAAAGCCAATATGCTACGCAATCAGGATGAAATTGACCGTATGTTTGCCCGCTTTGAGTTGCCGGTGCGCTAGCCGCCTACCTTATAAGATAATTGCGCTATGAAAATTTATGCTGATGAAAACATGCCGCTGGTACAGGCGTTTTTTCAACATCTGGGCGAAGTGGTGCTGTTCGATGGCCGCAAGGTGACTGCAACAGAGCTTGCCGATGCCGATATTCTGTTAGTCCGCTCTGTTACTACGGTGAATGCCAGCTTGCTCGACACAAACACCAAGCTGCGCTTTGTTGGCACCGCCACTATAGGCACTGAGCATGTTGATCAGGCTTATCTTGCCAGCCGTAATATTGCCTTTGCCAGTGCCCCTGGCTGCAATGCTCAGTCGGTAGTGGAGTATGTGCTTAGCAGCTTGTGGTACCTGGCTGAACACTATCAGTGGCAGTTAAGCGATAAAACCATTGGCGTTGTTGGGGTTGGTAATATTGGCAGCTTGCTGGTGCGCTGCTTAACGGCGCTGGGGCTTAAGGTGCTGCAGTGTGACCCGCTGCGGCACGAGGAGGCTGAGAGCAATTTTTTTCATACTGATTTTAACAGCCTGTGTCAGCAGGCTGACATTATCAGTTTTCATACCCCGCTGACCCAAGAGGGTAAATGGCCAAGCCGGCACCTGCTCAATGCACGCTCGCTAGCCAGGCTGAAACCTGATTGTGCCATTATTAATGCCTCTCGCGGTGGTGTCATTGACAACGCTGCACTGCTGGATGATTTAACCGCCAAAGCGCAGCGGCGTGCTGTGGTGCTGGATGTTTGGGAAAATGAGCCCGACGTTCTGAGCGCATTATTGCCTTATGTCGATATTGCCACCGCACATATTGCCGGTCATAGCGTCGAGGGTAAGGCGCGCGGTACGCAAATGCTGTACCAGCGCTGCTGCGAGTTGCTCGGCCAGCCGGTTCAGTGGCAGTTGCAGCAGCTGCTGGCACAGCCTGCGATGGAAAAATTACAGATTAGTGCAAATTTTGGGCTTCCAGATGTCCAAAATTTGGCAAGACTGTTATATGATGTGCGCCGTGACGATGCTATTTTTCGCCATGCCCTTTCGGTTAAGGGGTTTGACTGGATCCGTAAAACTTATCCGCCCCGGCGTGAATTCAGCTCGTTGCAACTTAGTGGCAAAGTCATACCAGATTATTTGCTGCAATTAGGGTTTAGCCTCGCACAATAACAAGAGGAACTATCATGGCGTCGCAATACAATGTTGCTGTTTTAGGGGCAACAGGTCTGGTTGGCCAACATTTAATTGAAATTCTGGAACAGCGTGATTTCCCGGTCGCGCAATTATTTCCACTGGCCAGCAGCCGCTCAGCCGGTGGCACTGTGACGTTTAAGGGTAAGAAAGTTAAAGTCATTGATGCCGAAACGTTCGACTGGTCACAGGCGCAAATTGGTTTGTTTTCTGCCGGTGGCAGTGTATCCGCCATTTATGCTCCTAAGGCGGCCGATGCCGGTTGTGTGGTAATTGATAACACCTCACATTATCGCTACGAGCCCGACATTCCGCTGGTGGTGCCAGAGGTGAACGCCCATGCTATTGCTGATTATCGCAACCGCAATATTATTGCTAACCCGAATTGCTCAACCATTCAGATGCTGGTGGCATTAAAACCTATTTATGACGCTGTCGGCATCAGCCGTATTAACGTAGCGACCTATCAGTCGGTAAGCGGTGCCGGCCAGGAAGCGGTTGAAGCTCTGGCGCACGAAGCCGCGCAGTTAATGAATGGCCGGCCAATTGAAAATAGCGGTAAATTCGCCCGCCAAATCGCTTTTAACGTGATCCCACAGATTGATGTGTTTATGGATAACGGCTACACCAAAGAAGAAATGAAAATGCACTGGGAGACGCAGAAAATCTTCGGTGACAGCAGCATTGCCGTCAATGCAACAGCGGTAAGGGTGCCGGTATTTTTTGGTCATGCAGAAGCGGTGCATATAGAAACCCGAATGCCGATTAGCGTTGAGCAGGCCAAAGCGCTGCTGGCGGATGCGCCAGGTGTGGTGCTTTTGGAAAACAATGCTGATTTTCCGACCCAGGTATGTTCAGCTGCCGGTAAAGACGAGGTGTTTGTCGGCCGCATCCGGCAGGACTTGTCACATGAAAATGGCCTGAACCTGTGGGTGGTGGCAGACAATATCCGCAAAGGTGCTGCCACCAACAGCATTCAAATCGCAGAGCATCTGATCCGCGATTATCTGTAACAGCCGGCGGCGTTTTATCGCGCCGCGACCTGTTTATTTCTGTATCGGCCGTAGCGGGATAACCACAGCCTGCTTTGGCCGACACGTTTTTAAGCTTAGCGATTGTTTTGCCTAGCGCTTTTAAACACTGGTCAGAATCCTGTCAGTGCTTTATATTTTAGCCCAGAGCAATAACCAACAAAGTTGGAACAGTGTTTGCTTTGCAACCTTGGTGGCGAGTGAACATTGTGTGCGAAGAGTCTAAAGCTGTCCGCCATTGCTGCCGACATCCTTAAAGTAGACGCGCCTGAACTGGGGTAGGAACCGTTAATGCCTGTGTTTTTTTTGATTTTCTTTGCGCTAGTTGTCAATTTCCCGTCGGCGGTGCTGGCGCAGGAAACCTCGACTCAGATCCGTGGCCCGCGCAGCACCGACGCCCCCCCTATGCCACAAACCATAGGGCCATTGAGCCCGGCTGATACATTGTGGCGTGTCGCTGAGCGCATCCGCCCGGATGCCAGTATCAGTTTGTATCAGGTGATGTATGCGTTGTACCTGAAAAATCCCGATGCTTTTTTGGAGGACAATTTAAACCATTTACGCCCGGGCGCTGTGCTGATAGTGCCCAGTGCGCAGGAAATGCGTCAGGTCGATCTGGCGCTGGCCAGGGCTAAATCAGAGCAGGATGATAAAATCTGGGCCGAGCGGCAAAAAACTGCCAGGGCAGTTACCAAGCCGGCAGCACAGCCTGCGGCGGCTGCTATCGAAGACAACAAACAACTGCAAACCGAATTAGCGAAATTATCTGCCCAACAACGTCAGGATCTGGATGTCCTGCGTAGTCAGTTTGCCGACTCTATGCAGTTGGTTGACACCATGGTCGATGAAAACATGCAGCTTAAAACCAGTCTGGCAAAGCTGCAGCAGGAGCTTGAGCTGATTAAAGCCCAACTTAGCGATGACGAGGTGATACAGCAGCAAATTGAATTACTGTTAAAGCAGCAGGCCGAGTTGTTAGCGGCAAAAGCGGCCGCCGATGCTGAAGCTGCGCAGGAAACCGACTGGCAACAATGGTTAAAACACCCGCTGGCTTGGGTGTTGGCGGCCTGTATTCCGGCCCTGCTGATTTTGTTTAGTATTTTGTTATGGGTAAAAAAGCGTAGCCAGCATACCGAGCAAGTGGTGAGCGCGGCGATACAGGAGAGCGCAGCTAACCCGGGCTATCAGTCGCCATTGCCACCGCTGGATACCTCTGATATCGATGACAGCCTGTTTGAGATAGACGACGCGCTGTTGGAAGATGCTTTTAACGAACCTGAACCTGCCGCGAAAAAAGCGGCTGACGATGATGACCTGTTGGCCTTTGATGATGATGCGCTGTCGTTTGAAGATGATAGCCTGTTACCGCCAGATGCCCCCGCTGGTAATAACACAGCCGCTGATGATGCGTTAGATGAGTTCGACCCGGATAATATCCTGTCAGACGATGACTTAAGTGCATTATTAGCCGCAGCTGATGACGATGATGCGATAGAGCTGGCCGACGAGCCGTTAGATGCCGGAGAGCTTCCTGCTACCAGTGATACCGATGGTTCAGCAGCCCCCCCTGAAGCGCGAGTAAGCGACGAGCCAGAGCTTGATGCGTTTGATATCGATGAGCTAATTGAAGAGGTAGACCTGGATCAGCTCGAGCAGGATGCGCCAATGCGGGCTGAGTCTGCGGCCTTCACTGAAGCGGCAGAGCCTGACACAAGCTTGGCGGGCGAAGCGTTGCCTGATGTGCCTTCATCCGACGACGCCTTACCGGTGAACCGGCAGCCTGAACAGCAAGCTGACTCGACGCTTGATGAGCAGACGTTGACGCAGGAACAACAGTTAAGCCGCGCTATGGCAAGTGCCGGGCCTGCCGAAGACAGTGCAGTAGTACAAGTGGCTGCCCGTGAAGAGTCGGCTTTTGACAGCTCTGAGTTAGATGCCTTTGCCGAAAGCCTGGCCAGCGAACAGGAGCCCGGTCTGACAGGTGTTGATGCTATGGCAGATAGTGTCGCAGCAGAGACGGATATCGATGCGCTAAATGCCGAGTTGACCGAGCTGCTGGATCAGGCAGAGCAGGACAGCTCGCAAGAGATTACACAACCAGAACCGATGCCGGCGGAAACTGCCACTGCTGACGGGCAGACAGCGTTTAGCGACGACGATGCCGGCATTATCGACCTGACTGAACACGACGCGGCGCTGCTGGATGACTTTGACCTTGCTGCGGAGTTACAACCAGAGCAGGCCAGTGAGCCGGTGCTGCTTGATTTGACCACCCAGGATGATGAGTCTGTGGTAATGCCCACCGATGCGGCGTTATCGGTAGAAAACCCCAGCAAAATGCTTGAGCAGTATCCCAAATTAGAGCTAAGCGACGATGAACCCCCGGCAGTGCTTGACCCTGACCTGTTGCTGTCTGAACTGGACCAGTTAGACGGACAAGACGAGGTTAGCGATACAGATGCCATCGAGCTGGAGCTGGACCCGATGCCAGACGCGCAGTTTGACTCTTTGATGTCGGAACTTGAGGCAATGGCAGATAATCTGGATGCGGCTGAGCAAGAGCTGGAGCAGCAGTCTGATGGCAGCAGTGTGCAGCAAACTGAAACCAACGATGGCAGTGCTTTTGATTTTAGCGACGATGATTTTGTCGAAATTGATACATTGCTGGCCAACGCGGGGCAGCCGGAGCAGGATAGTGAGCGTTTTAATCAGTTAAATGTCGATGTGGGGCTGGAAGATTATGCCGATATTATTGGCGAGCATCAGCAGTTGGATGTCGATGTTGAAGATAATGGCTACTCTGCCAAGTTAGATCTGGTGCGGGCGTACATTGAAATGGATGACAATGAAAGCGCCACTCAGCTGCTGGATGACATTATGGCCTCTGATGCGCCCGAGCATGTTAAAGCCGAGGCGCAAAGCTTACGGCAATAACCGGCCGGCTGGCGCTGTATTCAGGCTTGGCTTGCGCTATAATCGCCGCCGGTTAGACTAAGGGGGTGGCATGCGCATAGCGTTAGGTATTGAATACGACGGTTCAGCTTTTTACGGCTGGCAGCGGCAACGGGAAGTGAACAGCGTGCAGCAGGAGCTGGAAACTGCGTTGTCAGCCGTGGCCAATCAGCCGGTTGAGCTGTTTTGTGCCGGCCGCACTGATGCCGGCGTGCATGCGACCGGTCAGGTGGTGCACTTTGACACCGACGCCATACGTGATGATAAAGCCTGGGTCATGGGGACTAACAGCCGCTTGCCGGATGCCATAGCTGTACGCTGGGCTAAAGAGGTACCGGCTGATTTTCATGCCCGTTTTAGCGCCACGGCGCGCCGTTACCGCTACATTATTTATAACCATAAATACCGCCCGGCCATTTTGCGCAGCGGCTTAAGCCACTATCACCAGCAGTTAAATATTGAGCTGATGCAACAGGCGGCGCCCTTTTTGCTGGGCGAGCAGGATTTCAGCTCGTTTCGCGCTGTGCAGTGTCAATCGAAAACGCCGTTTCGTAATGTGCATCATTTGCAGATTGAACGCCGTGGTGATTACATCGTGCTGGATATAAAAGCCAACGCTTTTTTACACCATATGGTGCGCAACATTACCGGCAGCTTGTTGGAAGTGGGTATGCAAAACCAGCCACCGCAGTGGATTGCCGAACTGTTGGCGGCAAAAGACCGCAATCTGGCTGCCGCCACCGCCAAACCCGGTGGCCTGTATTTAGTGGACGTGGAATACCCGGCGCATTTTGCGCTACCCAAAGCAGCCCCCGGCCCATTGTTTTTACCTGACTACTAAGACCAGTTTTCTGTATTCGTCACAGGGCGTTTTGTGCTTTAATAGCGCCGGTTTACTGAATTTCGGCGTTTTTTAACGTTTTTTCGACATGGCGGCCACGCGGTGTCGTTTGTAATAGGACTAATATATGAGTTGGTTAGAAAAGATCCTGCCCAGAACATCCTCTTCTTCCGCGCGTCGAAATATCCCGGAAGGTGTCTGGACTAAATGTACCGCCTGCGATGCGGTGCTGTACAAAGCCGATTTAGATCGTAACCTTGGCGTATGCCCCAAGTGCGACCATCATATGCGTATTTCTGCCCGCGCCCGTTTAACCAGCTTCCTTGACACCCAAGGCGTAAAAGAGCTGGCAGCAGAGCTGGAGCCGCAGGATTTACTGAAGTTTAAAGACAGCAAACGCTATAAAGATCGCATCAGTGCAGCGCAAAAAGACACCAATGAAAAAGATGCGATGGTGGTGATGCACGGCACCTTAAAAGGTATGCCGATTGTTGCCGCATCGTTTGAATTTGAGTTTATGGGTGGCTCTATGGCCTCCGTGGTAGGCGCCAAATTTGTTGCCGGTGTCGAGTACGCATTAAAGCACAAAGTGCCTTTTGTCTGTTTTTCAGCCAGTGGTGGTGCGCGTATGCAGGAGGCGCTGTTCTCCTTAATGCAAATGGCTAAAACCAGTGCGGCGCTGGCAAAAATGAGCGAAGCCGGTTTGCCGTATATTTCGGTACTGACTGACCCTACCATGGGCGGCGTGTCGGCCAGTCTGGCCATGCTTGGCGATATCAATATCGGTGAGCCAAAAGCATTAATTGGCTTTGCCGGCCCAAGGGTGATTGAGCAAACGGTACGGGAAAAATTGCCGGAAGGCTTCCAGCGCAGCGAATTTTTGCTGGAACACGGCGCTATCGATATGATTGTTGACCGGCGCAAAATGCGCGATACAATTGCGCGTCTTGTTGCTAAGTTTATGCAGCTGCCAGCTCCGGTGTCGGAGCACGACGCCGCTTAAGGGTTTCATGTCTACTGCGATATCTACCAGCCAATCGTGCCACAGCCTGGCCGATTGGCTTTGTTATATTGAACAAAGCCATCCTATTCATCAAATTGAACTGGGCCTGGAGCGGGTGCGGCAGGTTGCCGCAGGTGCCGATTTGCACTTACTGCCAGGTAAAGTAATTTTAATCGGTGGCACCAATGGTAAAGGTACTACCGCCAGAGCCATCGAGCAGTTGCTGTTAGCTCAGGGGAAACGCGTTGGCGTTTATAGCTCACCGCATTTACTGGCATTTAATGAGCGGCTGCGCATCGATGGTAACGACGTCGCAGACGCTGACTGGGTGGCCGCCTTTGCTTTTGTCGAGCAGCTGCGTGAGCAGACAGCGTTGACCTACTTTGAGTTTACCACCCTGGTGGCGTTTCGTATTTTGCAGCAGCAACAGCCCGATTATTGCCTGATTGAAGTTGGCCTGGGTGGCCGCTTAGATGCTACCAACATTATAGCGCCGGATATCAGTGTCATTACCACCGTCGATTTAGATCACCAGGAATGGCTGGGTAATGACCGTAACAGCATCGGCTTTGAAAAGGCCGGTATTTTCCGCCCGGGTAAAATTGCGGTTATTGGCGATTTGGCTGCGCCGCCGTCTGTTTTGCAACAGGCTGAACAGCTGGGCTGTCGCAAAATACAGGTGTTACAACATTATCACTATACCGAGCACGACCAGCACTGGCAGTGGCAAGGGCTTCAGCAGCATTACAGCGCTTTAGTTAAGCCGGCTATTCCACTACAGAATGCTGCCTGTGCGCTGGCGGTGCTGGAGCAACTGGATATGCTGCCAGGCGAGGCGCAACTGCAACAGGTGTTAGCTACACTAACGTTAGCCGGACGTATGCAGTGGCTGCAGCGTCAGCCAGCCGTTATCGTTGATGTCGCACACAATCCGCAGTCTACCGCCTATCTGGCGCAGCAGCTTAGCCAGTTAAAGCCGCATTATAAAAAGTTGCTGGCACTGAGCGGTATGCTCAAAGACAAGGATATCGCCCACAGCCTGGAACCCTTGACGCCGCTGTTTGATCAATGGCATCTTGTCAGCCTGAGCGGACCCAGGGGCGCCACAGCACAGCAACTGGCTCAGGTGCTGGCAGAGGTGCCTACAGAGCTACAACTGCATGATGACGTGCAGCAGGCTTATCAGCAGATCGTTGCTGCTATGCAGCCTGATGAGCTGCTGGTCGTTTTTGGGTCTTTTTTTACTGTGTCAGCCGTGTTGGCAGGCCTGCAGGAGGCAAAGTGACACCCGCATTTAAGCATCGTTTACTGGGCACAGCCATACTGGTAATGGCCGGTATCATTTTTCTGCCAGACTTGCTCGATGGTGAAAAGCAGGTAGTAAAAGATGATTTTAAAGTGATCCCCAACCGGCCGGAATTCAGTGGTGTACAGCAGCAACAGGTGCTGGACAGTGCACAGTTTACCCAGCTGGAACAGCAACTGGCACAGCAGGCAGTTGCTGAAAACGCTTTGGATGCGGACAATGAGTCCGCCGCGGCTGGCGCTGATAGCAGCAATGACGCCCAGTTACCTTCGCAGCAATATGCTCAGGTTACCGTAACCCCAGAGCAGAAACAGACAACGCAAAAGCCTGCTACACAAAGCGCTGGCGCGAACCACAACCAACTTGCACTGGAGCAGGCTGCCTGGGTGGTGCGCGTGGGTAGCTTTAGTAAAGAGCAAAACGCTAATGCCCTGATGTTAAAGTTACGCCAGGCCGGCTTTGTTACCTTTACCCGGCAAATTACCAACACTCAGGGCCTGCAGCTGACCAGTGTGCTGGTAGGCCCAGAGCTGCGTAAAGACAAGCTGGAGCAGCAACTACCGCGGCTGCAGCAGCTTACCGGCATTGAGCGTTTATCGGTAATGAGCTATCAGCCGGCAGAAAATAATTAGCCAAGCCTGCGCTGGGTTTGGTAGAATGCGCGCCGTCATCAAACAACCTTTGGTAGCAAATGGTCTGGGTTGATTTTGCCATTCTGGCAATCATAGCGTTATCGGCTGTTATCAGCCTGATCCGCGGCTTTGTCAAAGAAGCCATTTCGCTGGCGGTGTGGATCCTGGCATTCTTTATTGCCAGCACTTACTATCCGCATCTGGCGGGCTTCTTTACCACTATGCAGGACGACACCCTGCGCAGTGCTTCTGCCATCGCTATTCTGTTTATCTTAAGCCTGATCTTAGGCGCGCTGATTAATTATGTTATTGGCAAACTGGTGCAATCTACCGGCTTGTCGGGAACGGATCGCTTACTTGGCCTTATTTTTGGTGCGCTACGCGGCGTGCTGGTTGTCAGTGCCATACTGTTTTTTATGGACGCCTTTACCCCGGCAGCGAACGCCAGCTGGTGGCAAAGCTCAGTACTTATCCCCGAATTTGGTTTTATTATCGAATGGTTCTTCGACTATCTGCAGAACCATTCCAGTTTTATGCAAAAGCCCTAACGCTGGCGAGGAAGAAAATCCATGTGTGGTATTGTTGGAATTGTTGGGAAATATCCGGTTAATCAGGCACTGTATGATGGCTTAACGGTGCTACAGCATCGTGGCCAGGACGCCGCCGGTATTGTGACCGTAGATAACAACACCTTGCGTCTGCGTAAAGCGAACGGCCTGGTTAAAGACGTGTTTGAAGTGCGCCATATGCAGCGTCTGGCCGGTAATATGGGTATTGGCCATGTGCGTTACCCAACCGCGGGCTCATCCAGTACCGCCGAAGCGCAACCGTTTTATGTCAACAGCCCGTTCGGTATAGCGCTGGCACACAACGGCAACCTAACCAATTCGCATATTTTAAAAGAAGAAATCTTCCGCATTGCCCGCCGGCATGTAAACACCACCTCAGATTCGGAGGTGTTGTTAAACGTACTGGCGCATGAGCTGCACAATACCGGGGTGATGGAGTTGCAAGCTGAGCATATTTTCCGTGCTGTGGCCAATGTGCATCGTAAGGTGAAAGGGGGCTATGCCGTTGTTGCCCTGATCATCGGCCATGGTCTGCTGGCGTTTCGTGATCCTAACGGTATTCGCCCCTTAGTGATGGGCAAGCGCGAAACTGAGCGCGGCACGGAATATATGGTGGCCTCTGAGAGCGTCGCTTTAGACGCAGATGGTTTTACTGTGCTGCGTGATGTATCTCCGGGTGAAGCGGTCTATATTACCGAGCAGGGCGAGCTGCACAGCTTTCAGTGTGCTGAGAATCCAAGCTACACACCTTGTATCTTTGAATATGTCTATTTTGCCCGGCCAGACTCGACCATCGACAACATTTCGGTGTATGCCTCACGCGTCGCCATGGGCACTATGCTGGGACAAAAAATCAAGCGCGAATGGGGCCATTTAGATATTGATGTGGTTATTCCTATTCCGGAAACCAGTAACGATGCCGCGCTGCAAATTGCGACTGTGTTGGGCTTGCCTTACCGTCAGGGCTATGTGAAAAACCGCTACATCGGCCGCACCTTTATTATGCCAGGCCAGGAGGCGCGGAAAAAATCAGTTAAACGTAAGCTCAATGCCATCAAACAAGAGTTTAAAGACAAAAACGTGCTGTTAGTCGATGACTCTATAGTGCGCGGTACTACCTCAAAGCAAATTATTGATATGGCCCGCGAAGCCGGTGCTAAGAAGGTGTATTTTGCCTCGGCCGCACCAGAAATCCGCTTCCCCAACGTGTATGGTATTGATATGCCCTCAGCAAATGAGCTGATTGCGCACGGCCATGACGTTGATAGCATTTGCGATACCATAGGCGCTGATGGCCTGATCTTTCAATCATTGCCCGATTTAATTGCCGCGGTGCGCTCAGAAAACCCGGAAATTAAGCGGTTTGAAACCTCGGTATTTGACGGTAATTATGTCACCAATGACATCGATCAGGATTACTTAAACCGCTTGGATCAGCAGCGCAGTGATGATGCCAAAGCCAAAGCGGTGGCAGCTATGGCGACTAACCTGGAAACCTATAACGAAGGTTAACAACGTTATGTCTTAACGCATAAAACAAAGGGAGCCTGGGCTCCCTTTGTTGTTTTTTAGCAGTTAGCAGGCGTTAATGGGTAAAGGTGGGGCCAAAGCCCGAGCTCCATAAAATGGCGGTAGCCGTTAAAATGCACACCAGCAACACCAGGCCGCAGGTCACCACAGAGCTGGCATAAATGAAACCACGCTCTTCAGGGATGTGCATCAGGATAGGCACGCCGACATAGAGTAAATATACCGAGTAGGCGAGGCCAACTAAGCCTACTGTCATGACCACCCAAAGCTCAGGATATAAACCGGCAAAACCCACCATAAACAGCGGGGTAGAGGTGTAAGCTGCCAGCTCTAAGGTTTGGGTGTAGGTAGGTTCAGCGCCAAAGGTATGTGCCATCCAATGTGCCAGTAGCGCTAAGGCAAATACGCCGCCGATTAATGCGATGTACATAGCAATAGATAGCATTAGCGCGCTGTCGTGGGTGAGCATAATGCGATCGCCAACCCCTATGCTCCAGCCAATGTGTACTGCAGAGTAATAAGCACATACTGAAGGTATCAGTGCTACCAGCAGTATATGAATTAAGCTGTAACGAAAACTTTCATGTCTTGCATCTATCGTATGCCATTCTTCTTTCGGATGAGCATACAGTCCCCATAAGTGATTCAATATCATAATTATTATCCTTGTCACTACTATGAACTACCGGGTTATAGCGTTATAACCGTTACATCAGTTATGGCCAATAGAATGCACTTCGTCAAGCTGGCTGAATAAAATTTGAACATGGCTGATTACACAGGCCAATACATGCGCGCTGCAGCACAATTGGTTATAATGGCCGCCTTATTAGCGTGTTGAAGCCCAGCGATGTTAAAAGCCGAAATAAGTCAGTTAATTCAACCAGTAAAGCAATTTTTAGCCTGCGAGACACCTGTGTCATGGCTGACCAAAGCCGCACAGCCAGACAGTTTGCCGGTGCTGCTGCTGGATCACTTAATTTGTGAGTTAAAAGCAGCGCAAAGTGCCATGTATCTGATTAGGCGTTATGCGGTAGATGAGCAAAGTGGTGAGGCCTTGCTGCAATGGTTAAAACCCTATGAAGACTTTACCTACCGCGAGCAGGGCGACTGGCAGGCATTAGCCGGGCTGAGCCTGAAAAAATCGATTCTGCCCAAAGCCGCTGATACCTATACGCAGGATCTTATCGATAAAATGGTGCTGCTTATCAAAGAAGAGCTGCACCACTTCTACCAGGTATTAGAGGTGATGCAGGCCAACGGTATTCGCTATCAGAAAATTACCTCCAGCCGTTATGCTAAGGGGCTGCTGCGCCATGTGCGGACCTATGAGCCAGCGGCGATGGTCGACAAACTGATTTGCGGTGCTTTTATTGAAGCCCGCTCTTGCGAGCGTTTTGCTGGCCTGGCGCCACTGTTGCCGCCAGCCATCGGTGAATTTTATATCTCGTTGCTGCGCTCTGAAGCACGTCATTATCAGGATTATTTAACTTTGGCCACGCAGGTGGCCGGCGAAGATTTAAGCGGCCGTATCGCATTCTTTGCTGCCATTGAAGCTGAGCTGATAACCAGCACCGATACCGACTTTAAGTTTCATAGCGGCGCACCGCTGTAAGCTAATGTACGTCGTCACAGGATAACGCAATATTCTGCCACGACTACGCGGTTACGGCCGCTATGTTTTGCCTGATAAAGCGCGGCATCAGCATCGGCGTAAAGCTGCTCAAAGCTGGTTTTATCCCTTGCCAGAGCTATACCTACCGATATAGTGATACCAAGTGTATTGCCTTCGATATAGAGTGTCTCTTCTGCAACCTGCTGACGCAGCCGTTCAGCAACCTCTAACGCAGTCGCCCGGGTTGTTTCAGACAGAAAAATGCCAAATTCTTCACCGCCGATACGGCCAAAAATATCATATTCACGCAAGGTGCTTTTAACTAACCGGGCGATCTGTCGTAACACTTCATCACCCGCCTGGTGACCATAGGTATCGTTAATACTTTTAAAATGATCGATATCCAGCAGAAAAAAAGCCATACCACAATGCAGACGACTGCAGCGGGTAATTTCAGCCTGTACCGACGCAACAAAGCTACGTCTGTTAGCAATTTGGGTTAACTCATCAGTCAGGGCAAGGTCGGCGAGCTTTCTGCTGTGCTCGTTTAAGTGCTGTTCAACAATTTTTTGCTTGGTAATGTCTTTAGTTTGCAGCAACATTTCGCCATCTGGCAGGGTTTGCTCAGAGAATAAAAACCAGCGGCCGTCGACTAAATCGACTTCAAACAGGCGAAAATCGCGCGAGCGCCGCAGTTGCTGCACCCGGCTAAGCCAGCTGTCGATATTATCGGCATCAATACGCGGGCCTTTTCGCGTGCGAAAAGCCGTGCGCATAATGTCGGCAAAGCGTTTGCCAATCAGTTCAGCTTCAGGGTGGTAAAACACTTCCAAAAAGGCTTTATTGGCACAAAGCAGAATATCGTCAGCAGAAAAAATGGCATAGCCATCGCGGCTGGCATCGGCAAACTCGGCCAGTTTATCGGCATGATGTTTAAATGAGTTTTCCATACTGAAAAAACCTGACACATAACAATGCTATAGTAATACAGCATAGCGGAAGTTCGGCCTGTATTTAAATCTCAGAGGCAATAATGTTACAGCGTTACCTTACAGCGCCACTGTTAATTCTGCTGCTGGTTATCGCACTGCAGGGCTGCAGCCAGGGCAAATATATCTATTGGAAACAGCCGGCACAGCTACCGGAAGAGGCCGTAACCGGTTTTTTGGCCTATCAGTATATTGGCTTAAATCAGGTTGCGGATGAAGCGGTGGCCGATTACTGCCTGCAGCTTACGGCGCAGCGCTCGTCCGGGTATCAGCTGTTTTTGTTGCAGCTAAGCTGTGCCGAGCGTTGGCTGGCGTTGCCACTAACCGGCGAGCAGCGTCAGCAGGCGATAGGCTACTACAACCGGGCTTTAATGCCGCTGGTCAGAGCTGCCATTTCCGGGCAGGATACCAGGCCGCTGAATTTACAGCTTGAGCTACAGGTCGACAGCGATGAAAGCGGCCTGGCGTTTGAGCAGTTTTTTCTGGCTGCCGATCTACAAACCTATGACCCTTTTATGTTGCGCCAACAGGATAATGGCTTAGGCATTGCTGTGATAGGGCAGCGTGAAAACACCGGCGCTGAACTGGACCGCTATTTTCCACCTGAGGGTATTTTCCGGCCAGTTACGGTGATGCCGGTTAAGCTGGATTACAGTAATCCGCTGCTGCCGGTGCTGACATTACGCGGCGTTTATATGCAACAGCCGCAACAGTGGCCTGTTGCCCGGCAGCATTATGCGCTGAACTACGATCCGGCATCGGCGTATTTATGTTTAGTTGAAGTGGCAGTGGCTGATCAGTTGGAAAAAACCGGCCTGTTTAATGCTGACAGAGTAGAAGACAAGCTGGGGATCTATGCAATAGAGCCGCTAAGCGAAGATAAAATTCCGATACTGATGATCCATGGCTTAAATTCCAGCCCGTTGATATGGCGCCGCTTAAGCTGGGCGATATTTTCTAACCCGCAGTTGTCGGCCCGCTATCAGGTATGGCATGCGTTTTACCCCTCCGGCCCACCACCATTTTTTAATGCGATGCGGTTAAGAAAGCGCACCGATGAGCTGCTGCATCGCCTCTCGCCGGATGCTCAGGCAATAGCGGCTAATAATATGGTACTGGTAGGCCATAGTATGGGCGGTATTATCAGTAAAACCTTTGTGCAAAACAGCGGTATGGCGTTGTGGGATACCACGTTTTACCGGTCGCCCGCTGAATTGCCGGTCGATGACGACACCCGGCGCACCTTAGAGGACATTTTTATTTTTGCGGCTAAGCCTTATGTAAAAAGCGTGGTGTTTATTGATACGCCGCATCGTGGTGCTGCTACCGCCGATGGCTGGATTGGCCGGCTGGCATCAATGATGATTACGCTGCCGCAAACCATGAAAAGCGTGTTTAACCAGATGTGGCTGGCACTGACTAAAGAAGATATTAAGCCCGCTATGCGCAGCTATATGCGTGGCTTTGGCCCAAACAGTGTGGATGTGTTATCGCCAAAGCACCCGTTAGTGCAACAGCTGAGTCAGCTACCGCTGCAGGCGCCGGTATATTCAATTATCGGCAACGATGACCCCAAGCGCTGCAAAGCGTTCGCTTTGTGCCCTGGGTTAAACGACAGTGTGGTGCCCTACAAAAGTGCACATTTAAACGCTGCGGCAGCTGAAATCGTTGTACCCTCAGAGCATAACTCTTACCAGTCTCCACAAGCTATTGAATTTATTTTAAATATACTCACCTCTGCACCTTCGCAATAACAACAGTCGCCAATCTTGTTAGCACCGCAATAGGACAACTGTTGGTGCAAGCGCGGTTTTTTCCTTGACAAGGTAGCTGCTTTAGCACTACTTTAAGCCGCATTATCAATTAATGGTTGCGCAAACATTTTGCTTTTGTCGCTAGTTAGAATCAGATATTGCAGTATATAAGCTGTATTTAAATAGCATTTAGCAGCATGCTTAAGCGTTGATTATGGTAGCGCAAACAAATTTGTTGATAACAATAACCGGGCCTGGTGTTATGCACCTGAGCTGCGGAGATAATCAGAGAACAGGGGAGCAAAGACTATGTTGATTCAGCCGGGTAGCAAATTAAAACAAAGTTATATTCTTATTTCTGCAGCCATGTTGTGTGGTGCCAGTATTAATGTGTCAGCGCAAAGCACTAGTGAACAAACTACAGCCTCACAAAGCAGCGAGTCGCGGGCGATAGAGGTTATTCAGGTAACGGCCACTAAGCGGGTGACTACCATTCGGGAAACCCCGCTGGCGGTAACGGCATTTGATCAAAATGCGCTGGACGATAACCATGTCATGCAGTTAGACGATTTACAAGGTGCCGTGCCCAGTTTGCATATTGCGCAAAACGGCACCCAGAATACGCCAATGGTGTATTTGCGTGGTATCGGCTCGTCGGATCAAACCGAAAGCGGTGACCCGGCAGTAGCCTTTCACGTAGACGGCGTTTATTCCGCCCGCTCGCAGGGCGCATCAGCACTGATGTTTGATTTAGAAGGCGCAGAAATTCTGCGTGGCCCTCAGGGTACCTTGTTTGGCCGCAACGCCACCGGCGGCGTAGTTAACCTGCACACTGCCAAGCCGAAGCTGGATTACTTTGAAGCCAATGCCGAATTTACTCTGGGTAATTACGATCGGCGTGCCACCCGTGCCATGGTTAACTTACCGCTGACAGATACGCTGGCTATTCGTGTGGCCGCGGCGGTGGATAAATCGGACGGTGTGGTGGATATGGCACCCGGCTCTGCGATGGGCAGAAAATATGGCTCTACCGATTTAGCCGCCGCGCGTTTTAGTGCCTTGTGGCAGCCAAATGACAATTTTGATTGGTTCCTGTCATATGAAAATTTCACCGATCAGGGCACCGGCCATATTCCTACTGTAACCGGTGGTTCAGATCGCGAGGCTTATATTCAGGAGCCGGGCTTTAATGATTTTGTTATCGACAGCCTGCGTACCCGGCTAAATTACAATTTCGACAGTGGCATTACGCTGTCGTATATCGGCGGTTATACCGACTCTTCCCGCGAGTCAGTGTGGGAGCGTAGCTGGAGCCCGGACAAATATGAGTGGGGCGGTTGTGTGGAATGTACTCATGAAGCTACCCAGCATGAACTGCAAATTAAAAACGAAGACAGCGCCCGTTTACAATGGATGGTGGGTTATTTTTACTTTAAGGAAAATAACGCCACCATTTTTGATATAGTGCACCCGGATGTGGATTACGAAGGTGGCAGTACGCCGAACCCGAATTTATGGTCTACCTATCGCCAGCCGGACCGCGGCTTAAAATCAAACAGTATTTATGCGCAAAGCACCTACAAGGTGACCGATGTATTTCGCGTCAGCCTCGGCCTGCGTTACACCGAAGATGAGCGTTGGGATATCGGCGGCCGTAATATTATGTGCCCGGATGTAAAACGCACAGAAAACCTGCCGCTAAACAGCGATTATGTTGGCCTGCTGGACCCGGACAATCTGCTCAATGGCCTGGCACCAAATAAATTTCTGGTACAGCCCGGCCAATGTTGGGTTGATACCTACAACGATACCAGCCCAAGCTGGGATAAAACCACAGGTATGGCAAGGTTAGAGTGGGATTTCTCGCCTACAGTGATGCTGTACGGCTCTTATGCTACCGGCTTTAAATCCGGCACTATTCAGGACGGCGGCCGTTACACCGGCACAGGTCCGTTCACCCAGGCAGATTTAGACGCCATTATCGCCGCTAATAACAATGAAGCGGCCGGCACCCACGCTTATGTAGCGCCGGAAGAAAATACCAGCATTGAGCTGGGCTTAAAGGGCGCTTTCCTGGATAACACGCTGCAGCTGTTTGCCGCGTTATTTACTACCGAATATACCGACTTACAGGTAACCAGTAATGTGACGACCGAAACCGGTGCTGACTTACTGCGTAAAACCAATGCCGGTAAAGCCACGATTAATGGTTTGGAACTGGAAGCCAAATGGCTGGTGGGCGCTAATGGTGAGTTAAACGGCACTATGGCGTACCTGGATGCGAAGTACGATGAGTTCCTGACGACCGACTCCAGCTACGGCGCGGATGGCATCGCCTTTAACCCGTCAGCTGGTAACCCGAACCTGCCTAATCTGCTGGATTTCAGTGGTAACCATTTAGTGCAGGCGCCGGAATTCAGTATGTCGCTAAGCTACGAGCACTTCTTTGAGCTAAGCAATGGCGCCACTGTGCGGCCGCGTATACGTGGTAGCTATTCGTCAGAGATCTGGTTTGACCCGGCTAACCGCGGCGATCGGCCGGAAGGTTTCCGTAACCTGCCTTATGCTGCAGATATCGACCGTCAGGATGCGTATACCAAGTTTGACGCCAGCCTGGTTTATCAGCCATCTGCCGGTAGCTGGAGCCTGGAAGCTTTCGTCAATAACCTGACTGACAAAGCGATAAAAAGCGATCAGGGCCGCTGGAACAGCAACCCGGTACCTAACTATATGTGGCAATCGCCGCGTACCTTTGGTGTGCGGGTAAAAGTAAGCTTTGACTAACTGAGCCGGAATAGCTAAACCGGAATATATTAGTAAAATTAGCCATAAAAAAGCCGCTGACACCAGCGGCTTTTTCTTAAAAGCTCAGGTTGAGCTGCGCACCCTGATGCTGTAACCGACATCCACCGGTGCTACCGCATGGCGGCCCTTACCGGCGGCACTAAACAGCATTTCTACTGCCTGGCGGCCCATCTCCACCCGTGGTGATGCCACCGAGGTAATGGCCGGCTCTACTAATGCTGAGGCCTCTAAATCATTAAAGCCACAAATGGCGATATCTTTGGGCACGCTTAAATTCATCCGTTTGCTTTCAAACAGGGCGCCCAGTGCCAGGTCATCATTACAGCAAAATACCGCATCGCACTGATTGTTGGACTCGGCAATCACGGCCTGTAATAACTGGCCGCCCAGTTTAATTGACGACGGCTGTACTGTGGTTTGAATAAAACTACGACACGGCTCTGGCCAGTCAGCTATCGCTTGTTTAAAGCCCGCCAGCCGCTGCTGGGTGCGCGGGTCCATGCGGGCGCCGACAAAGGCCGGTGCGCGATAGCCTTGCTGCAGCAAATGCTTAGTCATATCGTAACCGGCCTGATAATGCGAAAAGCCAATGTTCATATCTATTGGCTGGTTGGTCAGCTCCATGATCTGTACCACCGGTATATCGGCCTGCAACAATAGCTTACGGGCGTAGTCGGTTTGCGCGGTGCCGGTAACAATAAAACCTTCCGGCGACTGGCTGAGCAGGGTAGCGATCAGTTGCTCTTCTATCAGCGGTGAGTAATGGCAGTCGCCGAGTAATACCTGCAAATTCTTTGCTTTAACCGCCTGATAAATACCCTGCAGTACATCGTTAAATACAATATTGGATAGCGACGGAATAATTACCGCCAGCACGCCGGACTTTTTTGACGCCAGCGCACTGGCAGCATGGTTACGGATGTAGCCGATATCATGAATGGCTTTTTCTACTTTATTGCGTAATTTGTCAGATACCTTGGTTGGATCTGTCAGTACCCGCGATACCGTGATGGCGCTTACACCGGCAACCTTGGCAACGTCTTTTAAATTTGGCTTTTTGCTCATAAGCTTAGCTCTGCAATCTTTTTCATGACAATACTGTATTGCTGGTTGTTAGTCAAAATGGTTGCGCAATCATTGGTGCTGGTTTAAGCTTTAAGGCAACAAGCAGCACTAACAGGAAACAGTAGCTTATTATGCGCGCTACCGTAAGCAGAACTATCGTGATTATGGGCGTAGCCGGCAGCGGCAAGTCGACCGTCGGCCAGTTACTGGCGCAGCAGCTGGGCTGGCGCTTTATTGAAGGCGACGACTACCACAGCCCCGAGGCCAAACAGATGATGGCCAGTGGCATACCGCTGGCCGAGCATCTGCGCGAAAGCTGGGTGCAGGCACTTTGCCGTGAGCTTAGCGCCTGTAAAGCGGCAAAGCAGCCTTGTGTGTTAAGTTACTCCGGCTTAATTGCCCGGCACCGCCAGCAGATTCGCAGCAGCGCAGATAACGCCCATTTCTTTTATCTGCAGGGTGATGCCGCTTTGCTGGCACAGCGCCTGGCACAGCGGCAAAACCATTTTATGCCGCCGGCTATGTTGCAAAGCCAGTTACTGACAATGCAAAGTTGCGACAACGAAAATGATATAAGCATACTGGATATCACGCAGCCGGCCGCAAAGCTGGTGCAGCAGATAACACAGTTTTTAGCAGCCTGAAGCGACACCTGATTGCGCTATCATATTCAGCCGCAGAGCTGATGCGATAACAATTCATAATAACGGATAACAGGGTATGACAGTTACAGCAAGGCAACACCTGACACAACACAGTGCAGCCCCGGTGCGGCTGCGCGAAAAAATCGGTTACGGCCTCGGTGATATGGGGTTTAACTTTTACTGGGCCAATATTTCAGCCTTTTTGCTGATTTACTATACCGACGTCTTTGGTATCTCCGCCGCGGCGGCCGGCACCATGATGCTGGTCACCAAAATAGTTGATGCTTTTACCGATCCGTTAATGGGCGCCATTGCTGACCGTACCCGCAGCCGCTTTGGTAAGTTCCGGCCCTATTTGTTATGGCTGGCGCTGCCGCTGGCCGCGGCCGGCGTGCTGACTTACAGCACGCCGGATTTAGGCGAAACCGGCAAACTGGTGTGGGCTTACGGCAGCTATACCTTGTTAATGCTGGTGTACACCGCCATTAATATTCCGTACTCGGCGCTGTCCGGCGTCATCACCAGCGACAGCCAGCAGCGCACTACGTTGGTCAGTTTTCGTTTTATCGGCGGCTTTAGCGGCGGCATCCTGGTCACTTATTTAACACCCAAGTTAGTGCCGCTGTTGGGGCAGGGCGATGACGTACTGGGCTGGCAGCTAACCATGCTGGTATTTGGTATTGCTGCCGCCTTAATGTTTTTAACCACATTTTTGACCACTAAAGAGCGCATCGCGCCGCTGAGCCTGCAACCGAATGCGGTGCGACAGGATTTAATCGACTTAAAAAACAATAAACCCTGGTTGGTGTTATTTGCACTGGCGCTGATCATTATGGTCACCATTACCATGCGCGCCGGCAGCGGCGTGTACTATTTTAAATACTATGTCGAGCGGCCGGATTTAGTCGGCGAGTTTTTATCTTCCTATATGCTGGCATTGGCGCTGGGGGCTGCCGCTACCCCGCTGATGACGCGCTTTATCGATAAAAAACGCCTGATGGTATTACTGATGTCCTTAGCAGGGATGCTTTCCATCAGTTTGTATTTTGTACCGGCCGATGCGGTAGGCGTTATTTTTGCACTGAATCTGGCCATCGGTTTTGTGTTGGGGCCCAAGTCACCGCTGGCGTTTTCGATGTATGCCGATACGGCCGATTACAACGAATGGCGCACCGGGCGCCGTGCTACCGCCATGACTTTTGCTGCTGCCACCTTTTCGCAAAAACTCGGTGGCGCTATCGCATCAGCGTTAATTGGCTGGTTGCTGGCGGCTATTGGTTATGTTGCCAACGAGCAGCAAAGCACAGGCTCGCAAACCGGCATAGTGCTGCTGATCTCGGTGATCCCGGGGGTTATAGCGCTGCTGGCGGCCTTTGTTATGCGCTACTACAGCCTGGACAACCGGCAGCTGGCAAAAATTCAGTTTGATCTGCAACAGCGCAAGGCAGCAGCCGCCCCGCTATAAGTTAATTTTATCCGGAGTAGTATTTTGATGGCAGCCACAGGCATGCAACCTGGTGACAATAACCAGCGTTATGACTTATTCAGCCCGACCACCATGCCGCTGGCAGCGGCGTTTTTATGGAACAAGCAGTTAATGGTGCAACTAAACTGCCGTGGTTATGCCACCGCGCAGTTTATGCAACCGGAGCCGGCCAAATACGCCCATGCGCCAAACCTTGAAGCAAAAACCTTTATGCAGCCGGAGCAGCCGTACTATGCGCATCATCCGGGCCGCTTTGTCTATATTAAAGATGAGCAAAGCGCTGAGCTGTTCTCGGTACCCTACGAGCCGGTGCGCAGCCAAGCCGACAGCTTTGTGTTTTCGGCCGGTAAAAGCGATATTCGCTGGCAGCTGCAGCAGCAGGGTTTGCAACTGGAGTGGCAGCTGTGCTTAAGCCCGGATCAGCCGCATGAGCTGTGGCAGCTTAGCGTGACTAACCTTAGCGCAACACCGCGGCAGCTGAGTATCTACCCGTATTTCCCGGTTGGTTATATATCGTGGATGAACCAGTCGGCAAGGTTTGAGCCGGCGCTAAATGCGATAGTCTGTTCCTCGGTTACACCCTATCAAAAATATCCCGATTACTTTAAAAACAAGCTGTTAAAAGATAAAACCTTTTTACTGGCCGAGCAGGTGCCTACCAGTTGGCAATGCGCGCAGCAAGCCTTTGAAGGCGAGGGTGGCCTGCATGCCCCTGATGCTTTGCAGCAAACCGTGCTTGATGGTGGCGATGCCTTATATGAAACCCCGGCTTGTGTGATGCAATACCGGCTGCAACTGGCAGGCGGTGCGCAGCAGCTTTATCGTTTTGTATTCGGCCCGGCGCTGGATGAAAGCGAGATTGCCGCTGCCCGGCAGCGTTATTTTTTAACGCCGGATGGCTTTAGCAAGGCGCAGCAGCAGTACAGCGATTATATTGCCCAAGGCCAGGGTTGTTTACAGATAGAAACGCCGGATGGCGCGCTGGATAACTTTGTTAACCATTGGCTGGCGCGCCAGGTGTATTACCACGGCGATGTCAACCGGCTCACCACAGATCCGCAAACGCGTAATTATCTGCAGGATAATATGGGCATGAGCTATGTGCGGCCAGAAGCGTTTCGCACGGCCTTGTTAACCGCGCTGGCGCAGCAGCACAGCAGCGGCGAAATGCCGGACGGTATTTTGCTGCACCCCGACGCCGAGCTGAAATATATTAACCAGGTGCCACATACCGACCAATGTGTCTGGCTGCCGGTGTGTTTAACGGCGTACCTGGCCGAAACCAACGACTACGCCTTATTGCAGCAAACTATCGCCTTTGGCGACAGCGCTGAGCAAGCCACGGTATTTGAGCATATTTGCCGCGCCATGAGCTGGCTGCTGCATAAACGTGATGCGCGCGGCCTGAGCTTTATTGAGCAGGGCGACTGGTGCGATCCGATGAATATGGTCGGCTACAAAGGCCGCGGGGTATCGGGCTGGTTATCGCTGGCGGCGGCGTATGCGCTTAACTGCTGGGCCGATACTTGTCAGCAACTGGGTGAGCAAAGCCTTGCTGAGCAATACCGCGCGGATGCCGACAGTTTTAATCAGGCGGTTAACCGGTATCTGTGGGACGGCAAATGGTATGGCCGCGGCATTACCGATGACAATGTGGTATTTGGCGTCAGTAAAGACACTGAAGGCCGGATTTACCTGAACCCGCAAAGCTGGGCCATGCTAAGCGGTGCTGCTAACAAAGAGCAGCAGCAACTGATGCTGGCCGAAATCGAGGCGCAACTTGCCACACCTTACGGCGTGCAAATGCTGGCGCCGGCCTATACCGCCATGCGTGACGATGTCGGCCGGGTCACGCAAAAACACCCGGGTTCGGCCGAAAATGGCTCGGTATATAACCATGCGGCGGCATTTTACCTGTATGCGTTGTACCAGATTAACCAGCCGGACAAAGCCTTTGCGGTGCTGCGGCAGATGCTGCCCGGCAGCACTGAGCAAGACTGCCTGCAGCGCGGCCAGTTACCGGTGTTTATTCCGAATTACTATCGCGGTGCTTACCGGCAGTTTCCGCGCACGGCCGGGCGCTCCAGCCAGTTATTTAATACCGGTACCGTGCACTGGGTGTATCGCTCGTTAATTGAAGGGCTGTTTGGCGTAAAAGGCTGTGCAGAGGGCTTATTGCTGCAACCACAACTGCCGGGTAATTGGCCGCAGGTTAAGCTTAAGCGGCAATTCCGTGGCGCAGCGTTTAGCATAGTGATGCGCCGGCAAAGCGGCATTAAAGTAGCGCAGCTCAGCGTCGATGGCCATTTGCTGCCAGAGCCGCTTATTCGCGACATTGTCGCCGGCCGGCATTATCAGGTTGAGCTGTTGCTGCCTGTTGCCTCTGGCGTTGAAAAAAACAGGATAAGGAAGCGCGATGATCCGCATTGGCTTATTAGGCGCTGCCCGTATCAGCGATAAAGCAATATTTCAGCCGCTGAAGCAATTGGACGGCTTTGTGCTGCAAGCCGTAGCCGCTTCAGCAGCGGAGCGGGCGCGGCAGTATGCCGGCGCGCATGGTATCTTGCATGTCGCCGACAGTTATCAGGCCTTGCTGGAACGGGATGATATTGATCTTATTTACAATGCGCTGCCGCCGTCTGAACATGCGCACTGGACTATACAGGCGCTTGAGCACGGCAAGCATGTTTTATGTGAAAAGCCCTTTGCTATGGATGAAGCCGAAGCTAAAGCCATGGTGCAGGCGGCAAAAGCTTCCGGCCAACTATTGCTGGAGGCCTTTCATTACCGCTTTCATCCGTTGTTTGTGGAGGTGATGCGGCTGGTGCAGGCCGGTACTATCGGCACTATCAGCCATTTGCGGGCGAATTTTTCAGTGCGGGTCCCGTATTTTGCCGGCTCGCTGCGCCATGAAGCGGCATTAGGTGGCGGTGCCATGATGGATTTAGGCTGTTATCCGCTGCATTGGGTGCGTACTGTTATCGGCAGCGAACCTTGGGTATTAAACGCTAACTGTATTACTGCCGGTGCAACCACTGGCGGCGGGCAGATTGATCTCACCATGCAGGCACAGCTGCAATTTGCTAATGGCGTTATTGCTGATATCGGCAGCAGCATGGCAGAGCATTTAAGCCGTATGCCCGATACCAGCCTGGTGTTGGAAGGCAGCCTGGGCAGCATTGAAGTGACCGGGCTGATTACGCCGCAGCTGGCCAACAGTATTAAAGTGATTAGCGCCGGCTCAGAGCGGCAATACAGCGTGCCCGGCCACAGCACTTATTATTATCAGTTGCAGCATGTACAGGAGTGCCTGCAAGGCCGCGAAGCAGCACTAACCGGCGGCAGCGATGCGGTGAATAATATGCGCCTGCTGGACCAGATCTATCAGCACGCCGGGCTGCTTAGTCGTGGTCGCTGCCGCCGTTAGCCGTGGCCAGTGCCGCAGCGAATAAAAGCACGGCATCAGCATTGCAGCGCTGTTGGTTGTTGCCTATTATGCCGCTTACACTCGCATTTGGGGTATAGCGGCATGGACCATCTGTTAGCCATTAAAGTGTTTTGTCGTGTGGTAGAGGCCGGCACCTTTAGCCGCGCTGCAGATTTACTCGATATGCCTAAATCTACCGTAACCAAGCTGGTGCAGGAGCTGGAAGCACACTTACGGCTGAAATTACTACACCGCACCACACGACGCGTTACCGTGACAATGGAAGGCGCAGCCTATTACGAGCGCACTACTAAGTTACTGCATGAACTGGACGATATCGAAAGCAATATCAGCAATGAGCAAAGCACACCGCGCGGCCGGTTAAAAGTGGATATGGCGTCGGCGATTGCCAATTTTATCCTGTTACCGGCGTTACCGTCTTTTATGCAGCAATATCCGCAAATTCAGCTGGAGTTGGGTGTTAGTGATACCAATATTGATTTGCTGACCGACAATGTCGATTGCGTGATCCGCGGTGGTGAGCTAAACGACACATCACTGATTGCTAAACGGATAGCAGAGCTTGCTTTTGTCACCTGCGCGGCGCCGGCTTACCTTAAACAGCATGGCATAGCGCAAACGCCGGACGAGTTAAGCAGCAAACACCGCATTATTTATTACCGCTCAAGAAAAACCAACCGCGTCATGCCACTGCGATTTAGCAACCGGCAACAATCAATGGAAATTCAGCAGCAAGGCAGCCCGCTATCGGTAAATGACAGCACCGCGCAGTTAACGGCTACCTTAAGTGGCCTGGGCGTTAGCCAACTACCGTTGTTTATGGCGCAGCCCTATCTTGATAGTGGTGAGTTGCAATTGCTGCTGCCGGACTGGCAGCGCGCCGCCTTTCCGCTGTATCTGATTTATCCGCCTGGTCGCCATCTGAGTGGCCGTTTAAGCGCCTTTATCAACTGGGTTATGGCGGTATTTCAGCCGTACCGGCCATATTAAAGCTGCCTTACATAAAAACGTAATAGTTTATGCCAAAACATTATTCACCACTGTGAATAATGTTGTCGTGATTTGCGACTTTATCTGATTTGTACCGATCGGTATATTTCTCACCATTGAAAGCCGGCTCCGCTGTGGAGCAAGTAAAATGGGGTGAAGATATGCAACGCTGGGTAATAGCTTTTGTATTGCTGGCAGGAATAATAGCGCAAGCGCAGGCGGATATGCGCACAGAGCAAATTTCACAGCTTTCCGTGGAGTATTTAAAAGGCGAAGGCAGGGTAAATGGCGTGCGTTTGGCTTACCGGCCGCTGGAGTTTCACTTTACTACCTTGCCACTGCTGGGCGATGCCAATATGTATCTGGAAGCCAGCACTAACTTTTGGCAGTACGGCCAGCCGTCGCAGTATCAAACCAACGTCGCGCTGGCACTGTCGCCGGTGCTGAAAAAGCAGTTTGCCAACTGGTATGGCAAGCCGGTGTTCTGGGAGTTTGGTATTGGTGTCAGCATGCTGACCAAGCGCGAGTTTGCCGGTAAAGATTTAGGCTCACATTTTCAGTTTGAAGACCGGCTGGGCTTGCTGATAGAGCTGGATGGGCAAAACAAGAAAATGCTGGCTGTTCGCTACATGCATTACTCTAATGCCGGCTTATCCAGCCGCAACCCGGGTATGGATTTTCTCAATATTGCCTATTCCTGGCGGTTTTAATCCGCCAGGCGGGCAAAATGTAACTGCCAGTTATCAGCACTGACGCGTAAGTAGCTGCTTTGGCTGTACCAGTCACCCAGCACATAACGCTGTGCTGCCTGACCATTTACCGTTAACTCATGTACTGCCGGCCTGTGCGTGTGGCCATGTATCAGCTTTAGCACGCCGGCTTGCGCCATTACGCGCGGCACCTCTTCGGGCGTAACATCCATAATATGCGGCTGGGCTTGCGTCATATACTGCTGCTTATGCCGGGCGCTTTTATTGCGCGCTTTACGCGCTAAACGCTGACGATACCATAGCGGCAGGCGCAGCATCAGCCATTGCCACCAGGGCTGGTTCCACCACTTGCGAAATTTCTGGTAGGCAATATCCAGGGTACACAGGCTGTCGCCATGCATAATTAAGGTGGCGGTGCCGTACAAATCAACTACCTTGGCTGGCGGCAGCAGTGTCATGCCGCAGCGCTTGGCATAGGCCTGACGTAAAAAGAAGTCACGGTTGCCGTGAATAAAATACAGCGCAACACCGCTGTCACTGAGCTGCTTTAGTGCAGTAGCGACCTGCTGCAGTAACGGCTCGGGGTTATCATCGCCAATCCAGACTTCAAATAAATCGCCGAGTATATACAGCGCCTCAGCCTCATTAGCGGTGTGCCGGATAAAGTGCAAAAAAGCGCTGGTGATATCAGGCCGATCGGCAGATAAATGCAGATCGGCGATAAACAGGGTATGAGCTTGGGTCATTAACAGGCTTAAGCGTGCAGCTCAGCTTTTTCAATGATCACCGGTTTCACCGGTACATCGCTGTGGCCACCGCTGCGGCCGGTAGCGACTTTTTTAATTTCGTCGACCACATCCATACCTTCAACCACTTCGCCAAATACACAATAGCCCCAGCCAGAGCCGGTTTCAGAGCTGAAGTTTAAAAAGTCGTTGTCAGCCACGTTGATAAAAAACTGGCAGGTAGCAGAATGCGGGTCATTAGTGCGCGCCATGGCGATGGTGCCTTTTTTATTTGGCACTTTGTTATTCGCTTCGTTTTTAATCGGCGCTTTGGTGTCTTTTTGCTGCATATCCGGCGTAAAGCCACCGCCCTGGATCATAAAGCCGTTAATCACCCGGTGAAAAATGGTGTTATCAAAAAAGCCGTCTTTTACATAGCTAATGAAGTTTTCTACTGTGGCCGGGGCTTTGTCGGCAAACAGGTTTAATTTAATTACGCCGTAGTTAGTGTGTAAACTAATCATCATCAGGTGTCCTCTGTTAAAGTGGCGCTATTCTAACGTAGTCAGGCCAAATCATAAAGCAAGGATAGCCGCTTTGATCAGCCGGTGATACACTAACGCGCTTGTGTTACCGCAGGCCTGACATTCAGTTAATGCCGGCGTTTTCAGTCAAAGGACCCCGAGGAAAACATGCTACAGATCTACAATACCTTAAGCAGAAAAAAAGAACTGTTCACCCCTATAGTGCCCGGCAAAGCGGGGCTCTATGTCTGCGGTATTACTATTTATGATTACTGTCATGTTGGCCATGCCCGTACCTATGTTGCCTTTGACGTGATAAACCGTTACCTGCGTTTTTTGGGTTACGATGTGACCTATGTACGCAATATTACCGACGTTGACGACAAAATTATCAAACGCGCGGCTGAAAACAACGAAAGCTGTGATGCGCTGACTGCCCGTTTTACTAAGGCCATGCACGCGGACTTCAACGCCCTGGGTCTGATGCCGGCCGATATAGAGCCGCGGGTCACCACCCATATGGCCGAAATCATTCAGATGATTGAGCAGCTGCTCGCCAAAGGTTATGCCTATGTGGCGGCCGATGGCGATGTACTGTTTGATGTCAGTAAATACGAAGCCTATGGTGAGCTAAGCCAGCAAAACCTGGACATGCTGCAGGCCGGTGCCCGGGTAAATGTGGCGGAGAATAAAGACGATCCGCTGGACTTTGTGCTGTGGAAAAGTGCCAAGCCCGGCGAGCCATACTGGCAGTCGCCGTGGGGCAATGGCCGGCCGGGCTGGCATATCGAATGCTCGGCCATGAGCGCCAAGCATTTAGGTGAGCATTTTGATATTCACGGCGGCGGCTCGGACTTGCAGTTCCCGCATCACGAGAACGAAATTGCCCAGTCGACCTGTGCCCATGGCCATAAGTACGTCAATACCTGGATCCACACCGGTATGGTGCAGGTAGATAAAGAGAAAATGTCTAAATCCTTAGGCAATTTCTTTACGGTAAAAGATGTACTGGCGCAGTATAACGCCGAGGCAGTGCGCTATTTCCTGTTATCCAGCCATTACCGCAGCCAGCTGAATTACTCAGCCGAAAACCTGGAGCAGGCCCATGCTGCCTTAGGCCGTTTATACACGGCGCTACGCAATATCACACCTGCTGCTGACGTTGATCTGCAAAGCGACTACATTGCCCGCTTTAAAGCGGCAATGGATGATGATTTCAACACCCCGGAAGCATTACCGGTATTGTTTGAGCTGGCACGCGAAGTCAACCGCTTTAAAGAAACCGAACCGGCCAAAGCCGCAGAACTGGCTGGCGTATTAAGCCTGTTAGCCGGTGTGCTGGGCTTGCTGCAAGGCGATGCTGAGCAGTTCTTGCAATCGGGTACATCGGATGATGATGTCGCCGAAATAGAAGCGCTGATAGCTCAGCGCAACACCGCCCGCGCTAACAAAGACTGGGCCGCAGCAGACGCCGCCCGCGACGCGTTAACGGCGAAGGGTATTATCGTCGAAGATAAAAACGGCGTAACCAGCTGGCGTAAAGGCTGAGTGAGTTAGCGTGACAAAAAACCGCCTGTTGGCGGTTTTTTTATGCGTTGATGTTTCGCTGAAATAGGCTGTACCTATAGTGATTGTAAGTTGCGAATATGCGGTGTAATGTTTGAGCATATAAAGTTACCAAGTTAGGTTAGCCCGTGTTTAATTGCGGGACGAACCGTAGAATAAGTGCTAGGGATGGATATGAAAATAACTTACAGCTCAGTCAGGGAGCCGTGTTGGGCTAACTTGGAAAAGACTGCTATAGACTGCCTGGTGTATTTCGAACACCTGAAGTCTGAAGTGCCTTTCACAGCCTCCGCAACTGATATTGAACCGCACGGCCGAGAGATATTTGGCCGTTGTATTCAGGGCGAGTTTGGAGAAATTGGTCCATCGATAGCCAACAAGAAGCCCTCTGAAAACTTTGGAGATCCGAAGCTCCCTTCTGGATGGCATGAAATTAACCAATTTCTTGATGAAGCGAATCGAGAGAACGCTAGTGGAACCGAACGTGGTCTTGTTCTTGTGTGGGCTGCAATGCTTGATGAGATGCTTTGTCGGCTGTTAGAGCGCTTTTTGGTCCAGGACGCAGTGACTGAGAAAGTCTTGCGTGGCGGCTCTAGTGGTCCACTGACGTCTTTCTCATCTCGGACAAAGGTTGCTTTCTCGCTGGGTCTGATCGCGAAAGATGAGATGCAGGCTATTGATAAAGTTCGAGCTATCAGAAATGATTTCGCGCACAAAGTGGGAGTTTCGCTAGAGGAACAGAGTTTTCGCAGCAAGTGCGAGGATATTTACAGTAAGACAGTTGGTGATTCTTATATATTTGAGGCACGCCATTTTTATTCAGCGGGCTGCGCCCGTTTACTGATAGTACTAAGCAACCGTATTGCTGAAATTGAAGGTGAGCGTCGTCAAGAAAGAGTTGAAACAAAGCCGTTACAGCAAAGATAGCTCTCTGGGGACAGGAGTCCCACAACATAACAAATCTGAGCCTTCCCGCCGTCAATAGGTAAAACCGCTGTTCTGGCTGCGTTAGCGGCCAGTCTGTAGTCCATCAGCAAGATAGACTGCTTTATCTGTCATCAAGGCAGGCGATCGTTCAGCGGGTTAGCTTGTATTTTCCTATCGGAGTAGCAACTTCTAAACGATCAGTGGCTTCACTGAGTATTTGCCAGATAATTTGCTCATCATCCGCAGTTAACGTAAGCACCTTGTCTTGCCTAGTGTAGGGGTACTGTCGGTTGCCATAGCCCTTAATAACCTCTGTTATCGTATCCGCGTTAATATCAACAAAATTACCGGCTTCCAGTTGATTGACACTGCCATCATCATAAACCACTTCGGTCATGACCCAGCGGCCGAAAATATCACCACTCTCGCTGGCATTGCTGCAAAAGGACATGACGAAAGCGAATAGGGTTAGTGCAACCATATTCTTTATTTGTGCCATAGATTTATACATAACCTGCCGTAGTAAGGATGCTTTACTGCCACTTTAGTGTTGGCAAAAATTATTGAAATCATATATATAAATTAGCTATTTATAAACAAATAATTATCAATTTGGTTTGTCACTGGTGATTGGGTTGTAAGCATACAGTGGCACGCTAACTTGAATTTTATACTCCTTTGGCGTATGGTGCGCTTATGCTAACAATCATTGAATCACCGCTATTTACCAAGTTGTGGCCTGATTATTGGACTGAAGAAGAACGAGCCGAATTTGCCTCTTTTTTAGCTGCCAGCCCTGAAGCGGGTGACCTGGTGCCGGGCTCCGGCGGTTGTAGAAAGATCCGCTGGTCGCGCTCAGGAGCAGGAAAACGAGCCGGAGTCAGAGTGATTTACACGACTCGACTTAAAAACGGGGCTTTGGTGTTGTTAGTTATTTACGCCAAGAGTGCGCTGGAGAATATCCCGGCTCACTTGCTGAAACAAATAGCACAGGAGATGGGCAATGCCGATTGATGAAAAAGAGCTGCTTAAAAGAGATGCTGGCCGCAATATTGGCGAAGAGCTGCTGCTGGCGATCCGTGATGTTAAAGCTGGCAGAATTGGCCAAAGCTACGCTGTTGAGCCCAACGAGATTATTGCTACGCGGTTAAAGTGTGGCTTGTCACAAACGCAATTTGCCAAGGCGTTGCATATTTCACCGCGCACATTACAGCAGTGGGAGCAGGGCCGCCGTCAGCCATCAGGCGCAGCGGAAACCTTGCTGAAAATTGTGTCGAAATACCCGCAAATACTTCAAGAAGTCATGGCTTGAACTGGAGTAGTTGCGAATCATTACGGCAGGATAAAAACTAAATAGCCTAAGCAGCTTTTACTTTGAACTGCCCGTTAATTATACCCCCCAATTATCTGAGCGGATAAACTTAGATAACACCGCTTGATGCTGCTGTGCCCACAGGCTGATAGCCTGGCTGTCTTCAGTGGTGATTTGCTTAAGAAACGCCGCAGATAACGCCTGAGTCGCGGCCTTAATGACCTGCTGCTGCGATTTGCTATCGTTACGGCCACGCCAGCCGGAAAAAATATTGTGGCTGCCTGAGCTAAACACCGCCAGTACTTTGTAGTGGCTGGCCATCGCCTGATAAACGTCAATTCTGTCTTGGGGTGAGGAATAGTAACCCGGCACCCGAATTTCATCCTCTGTGGTAGTGATATGCAAAGTGGGGATGCTCACGTCTGCCAGCACCTTATCCAGCGACTGCTCGTTATAAAACGGTGGCGCTGAAATTAAAATCGCCGCTTTAATGCGATCATCTTTCAAGCTGACCAGGCTGCCATCTTGCTCAACCTGTGCGCCACTTAATAACATAGCGGTATTGGCGCCATAAGAATGGCCGGCCATAACGATATGGTTGTCGTTAAAATCCGCGGCGTGTTCTGACGCTAATAGCTGATCCAGGGCGAACTTCACGTCCTGCACCCGGGCTAAAGCTTCGGTGGTATCGGCGGCGTCCATCAAGCGAAAAGGTAACATTAGCCGGCTGCCGCGCCAGACTTTGCGGTCACTGCCATCATGCTGCACATGTAAACTGGCATAACCCTGGCTGGCCCAATACTGACCAAGGTAGGCATAGCGCTCTTTCGAGCCGCCTAAGCCGTGAGAAAACACCACTAAGGCGCTGGCTTTTTGCTGACGGGCGGGCTTAAACAGCAAAGCGGGCACAACCCGATCCCGGCTTTGGTCCAGCCAGTTAAAACTGATTTCTTCAATATTTAGCCACAAGCGCTCAGTAACTTCAGCCGAGTACTTTACCGAGGGCAAATTCAGTTGCTGTTGCCAGACCACATTATCGGCTACCGGCTTTTGCGCGCATCCGCTTAACGATATCAGCAAAGCAACGATAACTGCGGCGATGCCTGATGCTGTTAAACTGACATTAGATGGCATAAATAGTCCTCTTCGCTGAAACCGGCCACTTAATACGTGCAAAACGGCTGTAGGGTTTGGTAACAGCTCAATACAAGTTAACAGTATCCGGATGTACAGCAAAAAAGAAAAGTGGTGAAAGTGGTATAACGCCGGGCAATGACAAAGACGTTGCAGATTTAATGGAGCGAGGGCAGCGGCTACTGCAATTGCAACTGCCGCTGCCCGTCAGGTTTAATGCTTATCGTGATACAGCTCGCAGGCTTCCAGCGTGTTTTCTATTAAACTGGCCACCGTCATCGGGCCTACGCCGCCCGGCACCGGCGTGATATACCGCGCATGTTTTACTGCGGCGCCATATTCCACATCGCCGACCAGCTTGCCGCTGTCCAGCCGGTTAATGCCGACATCAATAACCAGGGCGCCCGGTTTTACCCAGTCACCGGGGATAAACTCGGGCCGGCCTACGGCGACGACTAGTAAATCGGCGCGGCGTACCTGGGCTTCGAGGTTTTTGGTAAATTTATGGCATACCGTGGTAGTGCAGCCGGCCAGCAACAGCTCCAGCGCCATTGGCCGGCCAACGATATTAGAAGCACCGACTACTACTGCATCCATACCTTTTACGTTAACGCCGGTACTTTGCAGTAGCGTCATAATGCCTTTGGGGGTACAAGGACGCAGTGCCGGCATACGCTGGGCTAAGCGGCCAATGTTATAAGGGTGAAAACCATCGACATCTTTATGCGGGTGAATACGCTCTAAAATGGCAGAGGCATCAAGGCCGGCCGGTAAGGGCAGTTGTACCAGGATGCCATCGACGCTGTTGTCGTTGTTCAGCTTGTCAATCAATTCCAGCAGCTGTTGCTCAGTGGTGTCGGATGGCAAATCATAGGATACCGAGTGAAAGCCCACTTCTTCACAGGCTTTGCGTTTGCTGCCAACGTACACCTGTGATGCCGGATCCAGCCCGACTAATACCACTGCCAAGCCGGGCGCGCGTTTGCCGGCGGCAACCCGGGCGCGAACCTGGGCGGCGACTTTATCTTTTGTTGCCTGTGCAACGGCTTTGCCATCAATAATTTGCGCTGTCATTTGCTTAGGTCTCTGCCATATTTTTACTGCGGCATATTTTCGCACAGACACCGGCGTAACGCCATCCTGCTATCGCCCAATGACGCGGGGTTCAAATATTAGACAATCAGTTGTTTTGTGCAAAAAAAGGTTTGACGCTATAGCGCCTCAGCTGTAATATTCCGCCCCGTTGCAGCAGTGCAGCAAAGTCGGTGATTGGCGCAGCTTGGTAGCGCACTTGGTTTGGGTCCAAGGGGTCGCAGGTTCAAATCCTGCATCACCGACCATCTTTCTGATAGCAACTCATCTGCGTTCAGAAAACAGCTTGGTAGGGCTTTCGATATTGCGCCCGTAGCTCAGTTGGATAGAGCAACGGCCTTCTAAGCCGTGGGTCATAGGTTCGAATCCTATCGGGCGCGCCATAACAAGCGCAAAACGTTTCAGTGGTGGTTGTAGCTCAGTTGGTAGAGCCCCGGATTGTGATTCCGGTTGTCGTGGGTTCGAGCCCCATCATCCACCCCATCTCTCTTGCTTCACAAAAGTCGGTGATTGGCGCAGCTTGGTAGCGCACTTGGTTTGGGTCCAAGGGGTCGCAGGTTCAAATCCTGCATCACCGACCATCTTTCTGATAGCAACTCATCTGCGTTCAGAAAACAGCTTGGTAGGGCTTTCGATATTGCGCCCGTAGCTCAGTTGGATAGAGCAACGGCCTTCTAAGCCGTGGGTCATAGGTTCGAATCCTATCGGGCGCGCCATAACAAGCGCAAAACGTTTCAGTGGTGGTTGTAGCTCAGTTGGTAGAGCCCCGGATTGTGATTCCGGTTGTCGTGGGTTCGAGCCCCATCATCCACCCCATCTCTCTTGCTTCACAACAGTCGGTGATTGGCGCAGCTTGGTAGCGCACTTGGTTTGGGTCCAAGGGGTCGCAGGTTCAAATCCTGCATCACCGACCATTCTCCCATGTTAAATTTCGTTACAGCAAAACAAGCGCACTTGGTTTGGGTGCTCATGATACCAGCGGTCGCAGCTTTACATTCTGCATTACCGACCATTCTCCCATCGTCGACTTCAGTACAGCAAAACTCTTTCTTAGCGACACTAAACTGAGGTAAGCTGCTCTAAACCAATGCTTTAGGGACAATTATCTTGGTTATCGCTGAAACGCCAAGGCTGAGGATCCGCCATTTAACCGCTGCCGATGCGGCCTTTACCTGTCAGTTACTAAACGATGCCGATTTTATCCGCAATATTGCCGACCGGGGTGTACGCACGGAACAACAAGCCTTGCAGTACCTGACCGACGGGCCTATCCAAAGTTATAAGCAACATGGCTATGGCTTGTTCCTGGTGGAAGATAACGCCAGCTCAGAGGCGATGGGCTTTTGTGGTTTACTCTATCGTGACTCTTTACAAGAAACCGATATTGGTTTTGCTTTTCTGCCGGCCTTTCGTGGCAAAGGGCTCGCGTATGAAGCCGCCGCTGCGGTGATGCATTATGGCTACGGCCAGCTGAAACTAAAACGTATCGTCGGGCTTACCCTGGCAGGTAATTTGCCGTCAGTGGCTATTTTGCAGCGGCTTGGTTTGCGCTTTGAAAAAATGGTGCAGTTGCAGCCGGGTGCTGAGTTTATCCAGCTTTACAGCTAATGCTTACGGATAAAAATGTAATTTAATTACATTTTTATCCGCTTTTTTGGTATTCCCAAACGCTATGGCGGTTATTTATCTTGTGAATTATTTATATTTTTCAATAGCATTATATTATTTTTATAAGCCCTTTCTATAGCGCAGCTGTAACCCAAGTGGAACCGGGTTACAGTTTTTGCTAGTATAGCCGCCGGAACAACCATTGGAGGAGTTATGATTAACCCATCCTGGCGTCGGGTCGTGCTTAAAGTCGGCAGTGCCCTGATCGCGCCAGAAAACCAGGGGTGTAGCGAGTTGTATTTGCGTCCCATCGCCGAATTTATCCGGCAATGCCGACTGCAGGGTCTGGAAGTGATCCTGGTCTCTTCAGGTAGTGTGGCCGCTGGCCGTCATCATTTTAATTTTCAGCATCAACGTGTACCTATTGCGCTAAAACGCGCGATGGCTGCTGTGGGTCAAAGCCAGATGATGAATTTCTGGAGCCGGTGCTTTGATTTCCCCTGTGCTCAGGTGCTGTTAACCCACGGCGATTTAAGCGATAGGGTGCGGCATATTAATATCCGCAATACGTTAAGACGACTGCTCGACCACCAGATTTTGCCCATCGTTAACGAAAACGACACCATCGCCACTGACGAGATTAAAGTGGGCGATAATGACAATCTGGCGGCCATGGTGGCGACAGTGGCGAATGCCGATGCGCTGATTATTTGTTCGGATGTTGACGGGCTGTACACTGCCGATCCAAATAAGGATGCTAACGCCAGTCTCATTGCTGAGGTGCGTAAGATAGATCAGCATATTTATGGCCTGGCCGGCGGTGCGTCATCTAAGGTCGGTACCGGCGGAATGCGCACGAAAATTGAAGCGGCCGAAAAAGCCACTGCGCAGGGCATTGATACCTTAATTATTGACGGCCATAAGGCCGAGGCTTTTCAGTGTATTTTAGCGGGTAAAAATCCGGGCACCATTTTTTATGGCCAGGCCAGGCCGTTACCGGCTAAAAAACATTGGGTACGTCATACGCTGCGCGCCAAAGGCGAAATTTGGGTTGATGATGGTTGCGTAGAAGCACTTTGCCAGCAGGGCGCGTCTTTACTTTGCAGCGGTATCGTCGATATTCAGGGAGAATTTGATTCAGGTGATGCCGTACTGGTGCGCTGCGCGTCGGGTAAGCGTAAAATTGCCAAAGGTGTCAGCCGTTTTAGTGCCAGTGAACTTTTCTCAATTAAGGGCCATCACAGCAGTGACATTGCGTCCTGTTTAGGTTATTGCCCGGCCGGGAGTAATGCGGTGATTCACCGCAGCGAAATGATGTTATTGGAGAGAATATGAGTACCGATGTAGCGGCTACAATAGCCGCCAAAGCTGCTATAGCGGCTAAAGCAGTTGCTAACTTAACCACAGAGCAGAAAAACCTGGTGCTGCAAAGTATGGCAAACCAGATTAGGCAAGCCAAAGCGACCATACTGGCAGCCAATAAAGATGAAGTTGCCACCGCTCAGGCGAATGGCACCAGTGCGGCTATGCTGGACCGTTTAACGCTTAATGATGAGCGCATCGAAGCCATGGCCAAAGCCATAGAGCAAATTATTGCCCTGCCAGATCCGGTTGGCCAAAGCCGTCATATCGAACAGCGACCCAATGGTATTAATATTGAAAAGCGCCGCATTGCGCTGGGTGTTATCTGTATGATTTACGAAGCCCGCCCTAATGTGACCGCCGATGCCGGCGCGCTGTGTTTTAAATCGGGCAATGCTGTTATCTTGCGCTGTGGCCGTGAGGCTATTCAGACCAGCCTGGCTATTGCTGCGGCGATGGGCAAGGCCCTGCGCGAGCATCAATTGCCAGATGAAGTGATTAGCATAGTGCCAAACCCAGACCGCGACCTGATGCTGGCACTGTTAAAGCAAGATGATCATATTGATTTAGTGATCCCACGCGGTGGCGAGGGGCTGATCCGCTTTGTCACCGAGCATAGCCGTATTCCGGTGATCCAGCATTACAAAGGCGTTTGTCATTTGTATGTCGACCAAAGTGCCAACCTTACCATGGCGCTTGAGCTGCTATTAAACGGTAAAGTGCAGCGGCCGGGGGTGTGTAACGCGCTCGAAGGCTTGTTGGTGAACAAACATATCGCAGCCGATTTTCTGCCGCTGGCCGCGGCCGCGCTGTCAGAGCACCATGTTGTAGTGCATGCCTGTAAAGACAGCATTGGCTATTTCAGCCAGGCACAAGCCATTGCTGATGACGAGTTTGGTCAGGAATACCTGGCGCCTGAAATTGCCATCCGGGTGGTGGATGATGTTGATGCGGCTATTGCGCATATTGACCGTTTTGGCAGCCAGCATACCGAGGTGATCTGTACAGAAGATGGCGCTAATGCCGAGCGCTTTATCCGCCGGGTCGACTCTGCTGTGGTGATGCACAACGCCTCTTCACGCTTCTCTGATGGTGGTGAGTTAGGCTTAGGGGCAGAGATTGGTATTTCAACCAGCAAACTGCATGCTTACGGCCCTATGGGGCTTGAAGCTTTAACCACGGAAAAATACGTGGTCACCGGGCGCGGCCAAACCCGTAATTAGCATTAAAGCGGCTGCTAAATTGCCGGCGCTGTATAGTTAACTAACTGACTATACAGCGCTTTTTAGTTTCAGGCTCAGCCCGTTAGCGCAGTTGGGTTAAGGGCTCGACTCCAGACATTTAGCCCGCTATAATGCCGCGTCCTATTTTATAACAGGTCTGGTTCAGGTGGCATTTTGATACCAGATCACACCAGTACGGCGGCGAGTGTCGCCTGTTTATGAATTTGAGGTAGCAAGATGCAAGTTTCTGTGGAAACCACTCAGGGTTTAGAGCGCCAGGTCACCATCACTGTACCGGCTGAAAAAATTGATGCTGAAGTAAAAAGCCGTTTACGTGATCTGGCCAAGCGTCAGCGTATCGACGGTTTCCGTCCGGGTAAAGCACCGGTGTCATTAATTCAGAAGCGTTACGGCTTAGCCGTATTACAGGAAGTGGCCGGTGAGCAAATGCAGCGTCATTTCTATGATGCCATTATCGCGAACAAGCTGAACCTGGCAGGTGCACCTACGTTTGCACCGGAAAAATTAGAGCAGGGTAAAGATCTGCAGTTCAAAGCCACCTTCGAAGTGTATCCGGAAGTTGAAGTTAAAAACCTGGATAAAATTGCAGTCAATAAGCCAGTGGTAGAGATTTCAGACGCTGATCTGGACAAAATGCTGGACACCCTGCGCAAACAACATGCGAAATGGGAAGAGAAAAAAGGCAAAGCCGCTAAAGCCGACCGTGTGGTCATCGACTTTGTCGGTTCAATTGATGGTGAAGAATTCGAAGGCGGTAAAGCCACTAACTTCTCTTTGGAGCTGGGCCAGGGCCGCATGATCCCGGGTTTTGAAGATGACATCATTGGTAAAAAAGCCGGTGAAGAAGTTACCGTTAACGTAACGTTCCCGGAAGACTACCACGCAGAAAATTTAAAAGGTAAAGCCGCCAGCTTCGCCGTTACCGTGAACAAGGTAGAAAAACAAGTACTGCCAGAGCTGAACGATGAATTCGCTGCGTTATTTGGTTTAGAAACGGCCACTGTTGATGCGTTAAAAGCAGAAGTGCGCAAGAACATGGAGCGTGAGCTGAACCAGAACATCAAAGCCAAAGTAAAAGAGCAGGTGATCAAAGGCCTGTTAGCGAACAATGACGTTGATGTGCCACAAGCCCTGATCAAAGGTGAAGTAGAGGTGCTGCGTAAGCAAGCGCTGCAGCGTTTTGGCAACAACCTGGATCCAAAGCAATTACCAGAGCTGCCAGCTTCATTATTTGAAGCTCAGGCGAAAGATCGCGTTAAAGTAGGCTTACTGTTGGGTGAAGTCATCAAAACCAACGAGCTGAAAGTGGATGATAAAAAGGTGCAGGCACTAATCGAAACGGTTGCTTCTGCCTATGAAGATCCGCAAGAAGTGGTGCAGTACTACAATAGCAACAAAGAACTGCTGCAAAGCATGCGTAATGTTGCACTGGAAGAGCAGGCCATTGACGTTATCCTGGCCGGTGCCAAGGTAACTGAACAAAAAGCCGCCTTTGACGAAATTATGAACCCGCAAGCTGCCAACTAACGTTGACTTCTTTTGGCTTGACGGCTTTAATGGCTCGGACAACAGTTCGGGCCATTTTATTTTCTGCAACAGCAAAACCCAGCCATTTAGAGGGAACCCTATAATATGTCTATGCCGCAACATCTGAACGACATAGTTAATGCACTGGTGCCAATCGTTATTGAGCAAACTGCCAAGGGCGAGCGCTCTTTTGATATTTATTCGCGCTTGTTAAAAGAGCGGGTCATTTTTCTGACCGGTCAGGTAGAAGACCATATGGCCAATCTGATCGTGGCGCAATTATTGTTCTTAGAATCAGAAAACCCGGAAAAAGACATCTATATTTATATCAACTCACCGGGTGGTTCGGTAACGGCTGGTTTGTCAATTTATGACACTATGCGTTATATCAAGCCAGATATTGCCACAGTGTGCGTAGGGCAGGCGGCCAGTATGGGGGCATTCTTATTGTCTGGCGGTACTAAAGGTAAGCGTTATTGTTTACCCAACGCCCGGGTGATGATCCATCAGCCTTTAGGTGGTTTCCAGGGCCAGGCGACCGATTTTGAAATACATGCCCGCGAGATCTTAAGTATTAAAGAGAAATTAAACCGCCTGATGGCTGAACACAGTGGTAAAAGCTACGAGCAGGTGTGTAAGGATACTGAGCGTGACAACTTCTTAAGTGCGCAGCAAGCCTTGGAATATGGCCTGGTAGATGCCATATTAACGCAACGAGAAGTAAAATAATGACATTGTGCAGCGGCGCGCAACGCCGCTGCAGGTAGTGAAAGAGGTAGATACATGTCTGATCACCGCACTGACGGCGATAAGAGCGGTAAGTTGTTGTACTGTTCTTTTTGTGGCAAATCACAGCATGAAGTGCGTAAGTTGATTGCAGGCCCACAGGTTTATATTTGTGATGAATGCGTTGATTTATGCAATGACATCATCCGCGAGGAAATTAAAGATATTTCCCCCAAACGTGATGCCGATAAATTGCCGGTGCCCCGCGAAATTCGCGCCCATCTGGACGACTATGTCATAGGCCAGGATCATGCCAAAAAAGTGCTGGCGGTGGCGGTGTACAACCATTACAAACGTTTGCGCAGTGCACAGCACAAACAAGAGGTTGAGCTTGGCAAAAGTAATATTCTGTTAATTGGCCCAACCGGCAGTGGTAAAACGCTGCTGGCCGAGACCTTAGCCAGGTTACTGGATGTGCCCTTTACCATGGCCGACGCCACAACACTGACCGAAGCGGGTTATGTTGGCGAAGATGTCGAGAACATCATTCAGAAGCTGCTGCAAAAATGTGATTACGATGTCGAAAAGGCCCAGCGTGGTATCGTCTATATCGATGAAATTGACAAAATTTCACGTAAATCTGATAACCCCTCTATTACCCGTGATGTATCCGGTGAAGGGGTGCAGCAGGCGCTGTTAAAGCTGATCGAAGGCACTATTGCCTCGGTACCGCCGCAAGGTGGCCGTAAGCATCCGCAGCAGGAGTTTTTACAGGTAGATACCTCGAAAATTCTGTTTATCTGTGGCGGTGCTTTTGCCGGTTTAGATAAGGTGATCGAACAGCGCTGCGCCAAAGGCTCTGGCATTGGCTTTGGTGCTGAGGTGCGTAGCAAAGAAAGCAGCCGCAGCTTAAGTGAGTCGTTCCGCGATGTTGAGCCGGAAGATTTGGTCAAGTATGGCTTAATTCCGGAGTTTATCGGCCGTTTGCCAGTGGTGGCTACCTTAACCGAGCTGGACTTAGCTGCGCTGGTGCAAATTCTCAGTGAGCCGAAAAACGCCCTGGTGAAGCAGTTTGCCGCGTTATTTGCCATGGAAGATGTTGAGCTGGAGTTTCGTGATGACGCCCTTAACGCCATCGCACAAAAAGCGATGGAACGTAAAACCGGCGCCCGCGGCCTGCGCTCTATCGTCGAAGGTGTGTTGTTAGACACCATGTATGAATTGCCCTCGATGCAGGATGTGGCCAAAGTGGTGATTGACGAAACCGTGATCCGTGGTGAAAGCGACCCCATTCTGATCTACCAGAGCAGTGAACCACTGGCAGCAGAGTCACATTAGGCGAAACGCCGCTGAAAAAAGGAGCTGATACAGCTCCTTTTTCGTATATGTAATTGAAGTTTTTAAAATGAACCCCATATACTGAAACATATTTGCGCCTGCAGTAACTAAATTCGAGAGAGAATCAATGACATCAGAACACGCTGAACGTTTGCATATGCCGGTACTGGCACTGCGCGACGTGGTCGTTTATCCGCACATGGTCATCCCGCTATTTGTCGGCCGGGCAAAGTCCATTAAATGCCTGGATGCGGCAATGGAAAATGACAAACAAATATTTCTGGTAGCGCAAAAAGATGCCACCCTGGATGACCCGGCGGCGACTGATCTGTATCAGGTCGGTACGGTTGCCACCATTTTACAGCTGTTAAAGTTACCCGATGGCACGGTAAAAGTGCTGGTTGAGGGCAGCCGCCGCGCCCGCCTGGCTGAATTTACCGAAACAGACAAAGCCTTTGCCGCCTACGTGGATATTATTGAAACGGCTGAAGTTGACAGCCGCGAGCAGGAAGTATTTCTACGCTCGGCGATTAACCAGTTTGAAGGCTATATCAAGCTTAATAAAAAGATCCCGCCAGAGGTGCTTACGGCGCTGACCGGTATTGACGATCCGGCACGTTTGGCTGACACCATGGCCGCCCATATGCCGCTTAAGGTTGAAGATAAGCAAAAAGTGCTGGAGATCTTCAACGTGACCGAGCGGCTGGAATACCTGATGGCGATGATGGAGAGTGAAATCGACATTCTGCAGGTAGAGCGACGTATTCGTAGCCGGGTGAAAAAACAAATGGAGAAAAGCCAGCGCGAGTATTACCTGAATGAGCAAATGAAAGCCATTCAGCGTGAGCTTGGCGAGCTGGAAGATGCACCGGATGAGTTTGAAACCTTAAGCAAGAAAATTGAACAGGCGCAGATGCCGCAGGAAGTGGCTGATAAAGCCCGTAGCGAGCTGCAAAAGCTCAAAATGATGTCGCCGATGTCGGCCGAAGCGACCGTGGTGCGCAGCTATATTGACTGGCTGAGCAATGTGCCGTGGAAAAAGCGCAGCAAAGTGAAAAAGAACCTGGCTGCAGCCGAGCAAATTCTGAATGCCGATCATTATGGTCTGGAAAAGGTGAAAGAGCGCATCGTAGAGTACTTGGCGGTGCAACAGCGGGTGAATAAGCTCAAAGGGCCGATTTTGTGTTTGGTCGGGCCACCGGGAGTGGGTAAAACCTCACTGGGCCAGTCGGTTGCCAAAGCCACCGGGCGTAAGTATGTGCGGATGGCTCTTGGCGGCGTGCGCGATGAAGCCGAAATCCGCGGCCATCGCCGTACTTATATTGGCTCTATGCCGGGTAAAATTATCCAGAAAATGGCTAAAGTCGGCGTGCGCAACCCGTTGTTCCTGCTTGATGAAATTGACAAGATGGCATCTGATTTTCGCGGCGATCCGGCGGCAGCACTGTTAGAAGTGCTGGATCCGGAGCAAAACACCGCCTTTAGCGACCACTATCTGGAAGTCGATTACGATCTGTCTGATGTGATGTTTTTCGCCACCTCCAACAGCCTGAACATTCCGGCAGCGCTGCTGGACCGGATGGAAGTGATCCGGCTGGCCGGCTACACGGAGGATGAAAAGCTAAACATTGCCAAGCAGCATCTTATTCCGAAGCAGATCGGGCGTAACGGCTTAAAAGTCAGTGAGATCCTGATAGAGGATAGCGCTATTATCGGCATTATCCGTTATTACACCCGCGAAGCTGGCGTACGCAGTTTAGAGCGGGAAATCTCTAAACTGTGTCGTAAGGCCGTGAAGCAGATTTTACTGAGTAAAAACCTGAAGCAAGTGGTGATTAACCAGCAAAACCTGGAAGACTTCTTAGGCGTGCAGCGTTATGACTACGGTAAAGCCGAAGACAGCAACCGGGTAGGGCAGGTTACCGGCCTGGCCTGGACCGAAGTGGGAGGGGATTTACTCACCATTGAAGCGGCTTCGGTGGTCGGTAAAGGCAAACTCACGTTTACCGGCTCGCTGGGCGATGTGATGAAAGAGTCTATTCAGGCGGCGATGACCGTGGTGCGCAGCCGGGCGGAAGGGCTTAGGATCAGCGAAGATTTTTACGAAAAGCGCGACATTCACGTGCATGTGCCGGAAGGCGCCACACCAAAAGATGGCCCCAGCGCCGGTATTGGCATGGTAACGGCACTGGTGTCGAGTTTAACCGGTAACCCGGTACGGGCTGATGTGGCAATGACCGGTGAAATTACCCTGCGTGGTGAAGTGCTGCCCATAGGTGGTTTAAAAGAGAAACTGTTGGCGGCGCATCGCGGTGGTATTAAGCGGGTGCTTATTCCCCATGACAACGTGCGTGACTTAAAAGATATCCCTGACAATGTGAAAGGCGATATCGAAATTTGCCCGGTAAAATGGATAGACGAAGTGCTGGAGCTGGCGCTGCAAGAGCCTTTAGCGCGTGTTTCAGTGCTGGATACGGCAAAAAATTCAGCAAAAAGCAAAAAAACGGAAAAAAATCCTGCATAGGGGCTTTTCATTCCCGTTGGCTGTGCTAAGTTATGGACAGTTTCGACCAAGCCCTTGTTATACAAGGGCTGCAGTCAAAGCCAGAATTATTAGTTTTGTCGCTTCTTTTGCTTGCAAGCATTCAGGATGCTTGTTATAACGAGGATGCTCACTTACAAAACTAATAACGTGTAGGTGTTGAAAATAATAACAATTGAAGGGGATGATATTGTGAACAAGTCTCAACTTATCGACAAAATTGCTGCTGGTGCAGACATTTCTAAAGCGGCAGCTGGTCGTGCTTTAGATTCGTTCATTGACGCTGTTACCGAAGCTCTTAAGGAAGGCGACTCTGTAGCATTAGTTGGTTTTGGTACTTACAGCGTACGCGAGCGTGCTGCCCGTACTGGCCGTAACCCACAAACTGGTGCCACTATTCAAATCGCTTCTGCGAAAATTCCTTCTTTCAAGCCTGGTAAAGCGTTAAAAGACGCATGTAACTAAGCTGAAGCGTTGCCGCTAAGGTAACGCTCAGGTTGGGAGTGCTGTGAGGTTTGCATGCTGGTGCGGCAGACCAAACAAGGTAGCCTAAACCCGCCACCGTCGCCTCCCAAGGCTTCTCTAAAAAAAGCGCATCTGTTAAGATGCGTTTTTTTTTACGGCAACATCAAACCGGTGTTGTTGCCCTTTGGCGGCTAAAAGTTGAATAAAGAGATTGCGCTAAGATGTTAGAAAGAATCAGAGAAGGCTCACAGGGAATTATCGCTAAGTCTATTTTAGGCTTAGTGATCCTGACATTTGCATTAGCCGGTGTTGGCAGTTATTTAGCTACGCCAGCCGAGACTAATGTGGCGGAAGTTAACGGCGAAAAAATCAGCCGCCAGGATTTTGAACAGGCATTTCAAAATGAACGTGCCCGTATGCAGCAGCAATTCGGTGAAATGTACGCGGCGTTGGCCGCCGATACGGCTTACATGAATAATTTCCGCTCAGAGGTGTTAGAGCGTTTGATCGATGAGAGACTGCAGCAACAATACGCTGACAGTTTGGGCCTGCGTGTCAGTGATGAGCAGGTGCGTGATGCCATCAGAGCGATGACAGAGTTTCAGATTGACGGTCAGTTTAACAATGACCGTTATCTGGCGTTACTGCGTCAGGCCGGTTATCAGCCTGAGCAATTCCGTGAGCTTATTCGCGAGCAAATGTCGCGTAATCAGTTGGTAATGGGCTTACTGGGCAGTGAGTTTGCTACCGCCAAGGAAATGCAGCTGCTGTTAAAACTGCAACAACAAACGCGTGACATTAGCTTTTTACGGTTTAAAGCAGCGGATTACGCCGATCAGGTGACTGTCACCGAGCAAATGCTGCAAGATTACTACACACTTAATCTGGCCCAATTTGAAACCGAACAGAAAGTGGCCGTTGAGTATGTCGAAATCTCTGCCCAAACTTTGGCGGCTGAGCAGCAAGTAACAACAGATGAAATTGCCGCTTACTATGACGCCAATAAAGCCCGCTACACCCGCGAAGAGCGCCGTCAGGTGGCGCATATCATGCTGGAGTCAGAAGAAGACAATGCTGAGGTGGCAGCGCAGGCTGAGCAACTGCTTAAGCAACTAAACGACGGTGCAGACTTCGCCGAGCTGGCTAAAGCCAACTCAGCGGATACCTTCTCGGCAGAAAACGGCGGCGTATTAGATTGGTTGGCGCCCGGTGATATGGACGCTGATTTTGAACAAGCTGCTTTTGCCCTTGAGACCCAAGGTCAGTTAAGCCAGGTGGTGAAAAGTGCTTATGGCTATCACATCATAAAATTAGTGGCGCTGGAACCGGCTCAGGTTAAACCTTTAACTGAAGTGTCGGCAGAAATTGCCCAGACCTTAAAACAAGACCGTGCCACAGCAGCGTTTTATGAGCTGCAGCAGCGTCTGGCCGAAGTAAGCTTTGAAGTGCCGGACACCCTTGAGGACGCCGCGGCTGCTGTAGGGCAGAAAGTGATTACTACCGGCTTGTTTGGCCGTAACGAGGCAACGGCACCGTTAAATGAGCCTGCGGTACTGACCAAGTTGTTTGAAGCTGACTTTATTGAGCAGCGGTTAAACAGTGAAGTGATAGAGCTGGGTAAAGAGCGGGCCATAGTGGTGCGGGTAAAAGATTACCAAAGTGCACGCACACAAAGCTTAGACGAAGTGAAAGCGCAGGTAGAGTCTGCAGTGCGTGCCGAGCAAAGTGCACTGCTGGCGAAACAGCAAGCTGAAAAGGTATTGGCCGAGATTGCCAACAGCAGCCTGGCTGAACAAGCGCAAGCACTGAATATGACGCTGGAGCAATCCGCTGACACGCCACGCTTTGGCGGTACTTTAGATGGTGAAATTCGCGCCAAAGCCTTTGCCATGGCCCGTCCGGTCGATACTGCATCGACTGAGTTAGCTACCCTGGCCAACGGTGATGCAGCCTTAGTGTCAGTAACGGCGGTAAAAGACGCTGAAGTAACGCTGGTGCCAGATAATGCCCAGCTTGACCGCTTAGCCGACCAGCAGGCAGAGCAGGCCTACAGAGCGCTGATAGCGTCTTTAAAAGCTAAAGCTGAGATCAGCCGCAATTTACGTGCAGCACAAAGCACAGAGCCGATGTAACCACATTGGTGATATAAAAAAACCGTGGCAAGCCACGGTTTTTTTATTGCTTAAACATTTATCAGAATATTAAAAAATGTAACGCAGGGCGTTTATTTTTTTAACTCGAGACATTAGTATGCAACCCTTATTATTTAGTGATAAAGGGAACTTATGTCACAGAATTCGCCATTTGCCGTTGGCGTGCAGTGTCTGGCTATTGTTGCCCGCATGCAGCAAACCCCTGCTGAAGTAAGTAGTTTACTGCGTGAGTTTACTCCACAATCTGATGATTTAAATGATATTTACCTGGTTAAGGCCGCTAAAAGCTTAGGCTTTAAGGCTAAGTTTATTGCCGTAGCCCCTGACAAATTAGACGCCCTGTTATTGCCGGCAGTGGGTAAAACCCAGGATGGTGGTTACTTTATTCTGGCACGAATTAAAGACAATAACGCCCTTATTCAGAATGTTACAACCGGCCAGGTGCAAAGTGTTCCTTTAATAAATTTGGCGAAAATGTGGACAGGCGAGCTGTTGCATTTAACCAAGCGCGCCAGTTTGCTGGATGATAAAACCCGCTTTGGTTTTCGCTGGTTTATTCCGGCGCTGATTAAATACCGCCATCTGTTTGCCGATGTATTGATGGCATCGTTTTTTATTCAGCTAGTCGGCCTGGCTACCCCCATCTTCTTTCAGGTCACGATTGATAAAGTGCTGGTGCACAAAGGCATGACGACGCTGGATGTGTTAGCGGTTGGTTTTTTTGCGGTGATTACCTTTGAGGTGCTGCTAACCGCGCTGCGCACCTATGTGTTTAGCCATACTACTAACCGGGTGGATGTGGAGCTGGGCGGCCAGCTGTACCGGCATATGCTGTCGTTACCGATATCTTACTTTGCTGCACGGCGGGTCGGCGACACAGTAGCGCGGATTAAAGAGCTGGATAAGGTACGCGAGTTTATTACCGGCTCGTCGCTGACCGTGGTGCTGGATGTATTGTTTAGCGTGGTGTTTTTTGCGGTGATGTTTTATTACGCGCCGCTACTTAGCTGGATAATCGTTGGTTCTATTCCCTGTTATATCCTGCTGTCGGTGTTAATAACACCGACCTTACGGGCGAAACTGGAGCAAAAATTTCAGAAAAGCGCCGAGAATCACTCGTTTTTAGTGGAATCCGTATCTGGCGTTGAAACGGTAAAATCGCTGGCGGTCGAGCCGCAAATGCGCAACAAATGGGAAGAAAAGCTGGCCGATTATGTCGCCAGCTCGTTTGACGCCTCGCATATCAATAATATTTACGCCAGCATTGCCAATTACATTAATAAAGTGGTGTCGTTATTAACGCTGTATTTTGGTGCCATTGCGGTAGTAGAAGGCAGCCTTACCGTTGGCCAGTTTATTGCCTTTAATATGCTATCGCAGCGCGTGTCGGGCCCTATTATGCGGCTGGTTAACCTGTGGCAGGATTTTCAGCAGGCTAAAGTCTCGATAGAGCGCTTAGGTGATGTACTAAATGCGCCGACAGAGCCGGGCTATAACCCTAACCGCACCGCGCTGCCGGCCGTGCAGGGCCAGGTCAGCCTGCAGCAGGTGAGTTTTCGCTACCGGCCGGACTCGGCGCCGATTTTAAATAACGTCAGCATGGACATTGCCGCCGGCGAGCGTATCGGCATAGTTGGCCGCTCTGGCTCAGGTAAAAGCACGCTCACTAAGCTTATTCAGCGCTTATATGTGCCGCAAGGTGGCCGGGTGCTGATTGATGGTATTGACCTGGCATTGGTTGAGCCCGCCTGGTTACGCCGTCAGGTGGGCGTGGTGCTGCAGGAGAGCTTTTTATTTAACCGCAGTATTCGCGACAATATTGCGCTTAGCGACCCGGGCAGCAGTATAGAGCAGGTTATCCAGGCGGCAAAACTCGCTGGGGCGCATGAGTTTATTTGCGAGTTATCAGAAGGCTACGACACTGTCGTCGGTGAGCACGGCGCCAGTTTATCCGGTGGTCAGCGTCAGCGCTTAGCTATTGCCCGCGCGTTAATTGCTAACCCGAAAATCCTGATTTTTGATGAAGCCACCAGTGCGCTGGACTACGAGTCGGAGCGCATTATCCAAACCAATATGGCGCAAATCTGTGCTGGCCGTACCGTGTTTATTATTGCCCATAGGTTGTCTGCGGTGCGTGACTGTAACCGCATTATTGTGATGGACAAAGGCCAAATTGCCGAGCAGGGCAGCCACACAGAGCTGCTAAAGCAGCAGGGTATTTACCATTACCTAATGCAAATACAGCATGGCGGGCCAGCAGCGGCGGCTAACCCAAACCACACCTCTGCAGCAGTGCAGGTGGCCAGTTTACTGCCGCAGGCTGTGGCCGGTAAAGGAGAGCGGCCATGATGCAAAACCAACACGCGGCTAATGCGACTACAGCGGCAACAGCAGAAAACAGCAGCGCGGCATCTAATGTTGTTGAGCTACCGCTGGCAAAACGCTTAAGCCGCGAGCAATTAAGCTTTTTACCGGCAGCACTCGAAATAGAAGCGGCGCCACCAGCCCCTTACAGCCGCATTATCCTCTGGGCCATTATGGTACTGCTTGTGTTAGCCATAGCCTGGGCCTGCTGGGGCCAAATTGATATTACCGCCAGCGCCCAGGGCAAGCTGGTGCCAGGTGCCAAAGTAAAAACTATTCAGCCGCTTAATGCCGGTGTGGTGCAGCACATTCATGTGCGCGAGGGGCAAAAAGTACAGGCAGGCGATGTGTTGCTAACGCTGGACGGCACTATCGCTGAGGCTGACTTACAGCGTTTAACGCTGCAGCTGAATAGCGTTAAGCAGGATATTGCCCGCACTGAGTTATTACAGCAGCGGCTGCAACAACGGCAAAGCCAGGCAGATATCACTGCATTATCACTGCCACAACAACAGGCGCTTAACAGCAGCTGGCAGGAATATCAGGCGAAGCAGCTTAGCGTACAGCGGCAAATCGACAAGCTGGACGCCGAAGTGGCGACCACCAAGCTCAATATTGGCCGCATTGAGAAAACCTTGCCGCTGATCACCGAGCAAGCCGATAGCGTGCAGCAATTGCTGGCCAAATCATTGGCCTCACGCAGCCAGTATTTAGAGCTGGAATTAAACCGCATTAATCAGGCCGAAAGCTTAACTATTGAACAGGCCAAACTGCAGCAGCTGGCCGCCGCCATTAACGAAGCCAAACAACAACAGCAGGTATTACAAGCTGAGTTTCAGCGCCAGCTTAGTGATGCACTAAACCAATACCACCGTGATGCCAGCACTTTGGAACAAGAGCTAATCAAAGCACAAAGCACCAACGCCCAGCAGCAATTGCTGGCACCGGTAGATGGCACCGTAGAGCAATTAGTGCTCACTACCATCGGCGGTGTAGTCACCCCAGCACAAGAGCTGATGCGCATCGTGCCCAAAGATCAGCAACTGGTCGCCGAAGCCTGGCTGCTCAACAAAGATATCGGCTTTGTTGAAGTGGGGCAAACCGCCGAGTTAAAGCTGGAAAGCTTTGAATTTACCAAATACGGCGTGATAGACGGCGAAATTATCGATATCTCCACCGATGCAGTGGAAATGGAAGGTGTCGGCTTAGTGTTCCCGTTAAAGGTTGCCTTAAAGCAGCACAGTATTAAAGCCGGTAGTAAAACCGTGCCCTTAGGTTCGGGTATGGCGGTAACGGTAGAAGTAAAAACCGGCCAGCGGCGGATTATTGAGTTTTTATTGTCACCGGTGATAAAGGCGGTGGATGAAGGGATTAGGGAGCGATGAGATTAAATGCTTTTAAGAAATGGGCGCTGATTATTGCAGGCTTTATTGGTGTGTCGCTATTACTGGGCTTTTTACTGCTGCTGGGAATGTATTATTTAACTCGCTCGGTGCAGCATTACAGCGCCTGTGAGGTGATTGAATTTACTGTGGCCGGTGACACTTTCCGTGTACCACCAAACTATATCTGGTCAACGCGTGGGCTTATGGGCTGTAAAGCCGAAGGGGTTAATCTGCATGCAGCCTACCCGGATATGCTACCTATTACCAAGGAGGAATCGGCATCACCGGGCTTGGGGATAGAAATCACATTTGTAATTGGCGAGCGAGGGCCAAATAGCGTTGGGGCTAGGGCTTTTGCAGAGCAGCAAGGTTTTTGGAAACGGGCACAGCCAGAGGTTTTTCATGATCTTTGGATTTGGACTTCGAGCGTATCTGAAGATCGTCTGTATGTGATGCCCAAGTCTGAAGTCTACGACAAAGTAAATTTTTCCTGTAGTACAGACGGAAGTGTTCCTTACCCATCCTGCCGAGGTTTTTACAACTATAGCGACGATATTTATTTCTCATTCTCATTCTCATTTTCATTTTCAAAAGATTACTTAACGGATTGGCAGTTGATTACTGATCGACTGGCGGCTTTGGTCGACAAATTTAAAGTCACAGACGATTTAATAAAAGAAGAAAAGGAAGAAAATAATGCAGTTAAGCAGTGAGGTATTGGCACAGTTACAACAGGCTGTGGAAAATAAATAATTAATTGGGTTAGATCAAAATTAAATGGCAATTCTGCTTTTATTTTATTTTGCTGTGAATCTATTTTGGTAACGGTAGGCATAAAACCGGCCAGCGGCGGATTATTGAATTTTTATTGTCACCGGTGATTAAGGCGGTAGATGAAGGGGGTAAGGTAGCGTTAAATGATAATTTAAAAAGCATTGATATTTTCCTTGATGTTTATGTCTGGCGTTCTCTGGTTTATGAGTTAGAGTTGGGCACAAGTAGAGTGCTTAGTGTTTAATTAATTTTTTAATACTGGCTTATAGGTGGTTTATGTTTTTTTGGTCGGTTTTTTTGTTTGCTCCAGCTGCCGTTATATTTTTTGGGGGAAAGTATAGGTGTTATGTTTCATATTACTTTGGGTTATTGTTATTTTGTTTTGTCTTTTTTGTTTCCTACCAATCTAGCGTTTTTGGTGATGGTAAAAATATTGATGACGATATTTATGTCTTCAGTGTTCATCCTGCGTTAGTCAGTTATTACAAGTTGGATGGGGTTACGTGTGATGGTGATAGTTGTGGTGTAGATATTAAATCAGTTTTTTCACCTACTGAATTTTCTATGTGTTCAGTAAGTCATAGAAAAAGTAATGGTGTTGACATGCTTGCTGTTAGAGCGCGTTTTGCAGTTTGCAAAATATATTTGGCCCCCTTGCCTGGTCGAAATGATCTGATACTAAGAATTGGTGCGGATTCATTGGTTGGTTATTTGATTTGTACGTTTTTTATATTTGTATTTTTTATTTGGTCAATTGTTTTAAATAATAATGGAAGGAGAGGTTAGTTTTATGGAAGGTTATAAAGCAACTGTTTTTGTTGACAGTTCAACTCACGAAAATTCAGAAGGTTATCATGTTTGGGTTGTTCTTACGGATGCTGATGGTAACAGTTTCCAATATAGCTATGGCCCTGCAGCTGATGGTTTAGGTAATACGATTTATGGTCCAGGCGCAATGCGGGACTATAGTGAACCAATAGGTCGTGATGATTATAGAGTTGAGATGCATATTACACAAGAAATGTATGATGGTATGAAGTTAATGGGAGACTCGCTTAAAAACTCCCCACCGCCCTACTTTCTTGTCGATAGCCCAAATCTTCATCATTCAATTTTAGGCGATAACTGCGCAACAGTGGTCAATAAGATACTGCAAGCAGGGGGCGTGAACAACTTTCAAAATTTCTTTACGCCAACCCAATATCAAGCTCATATCGAATCAATACAGGCATTTAATTCTGTCGTAGATAGCTTTTCGAGTTACGCTGATAACTTTCAAGATTATGCTTCTGATTTATCAGTAAAAATTGCTGATACATTACATAGTTTTTCAGAAGGGCTAAACGACGGAATAAATTGGGCTGGTAATTTAGCTGAAGGTATTTACAACTGGATGATCTCAAGTCCTGTTCCGGATTCAACCCCAGGTTCCTTTGAATCGTTGATTTTAGACAAGTTGCTAAACTTTTCGAACAGCCTATCCAAACTGCAATCTTTGTTTGGTTTCGATGCACCTGGCAGCTTTACAGACAATATCAACAATCTTTTCAATATGCTCGACCGCGCCACATATGCGCTTGACCCTTTAGTATTTGACTTAAACGGCAACGGTATTGAAACCGTAGGTGTGGCTGACGGGGTATTATTTGACCATAACAATGATGGTATACGCAGTGGCACCGGTTGGGTAGCACCAAGTGATGGTTTGCTTGTATGGGATATTAACGGCAACGGCACCATTGACAGTGGCCGGGAGTTGTTTGGCGATAATCACTTGCTGTTTTCTGGCACTGCTGAGGAGCGGTTAGCTCGGGACGGCTTTGAAGCTTTGTTACATTACGACGTGAATGCTGATGGCGTTATTGACAATAACGATGCCATTTTTGCAGATTTACAGATTTGGCAGGATGTAAACCAGGATGGTATCAGCCAGTCTACTGAGCTTTTCAGCCTTAGCGAATTGGGTATCGCGTCCATAAATATGGAGCTGCTACGTTCTGGTTGGGCGCTCGGCAACGGTAACCGAATGGACAGTTTTGCTCATTTTACGCGAGAAGATGGCACCGAGGGGCAGGTAGGTTCATTGTTTTTTGCCGCGAATAACTTTCGCAATAACTTTACCGATACTATTGAACTCACCGATAGAACTGAAAATTTCGCTAACATCGATGGCACCGGAGGCTTACGCAATTTGCGTGAAGCGGCCACCCAGGATGGCGTATTGGCGAGCTTGTTAGAGCAATTTGCCCAAACCACAGATCCCGCGCAGCAAAAAAGCCTTGTTGATGCCATTTTATGGCAATGGCATCTAAGCGCAGCCACGCCAACCTTGTATCAAGACGTAGCGCATGGCAATCACTATGCTTTTACCGTGGTTCAAGGTGAGCTGGCCGGCAAATACAGTATTTTGGAAGCTTTTAACGGCCGTCAAATTGAGCGAATGCAGACACAGTTAAATAATAATAATGGCTATGAAGGTTGGTTCACGCACTTTATGCCTTATGCGCAGTATGAGGACAACAGCAGAGAGGCTTGGACGCAATACGATACAGTTAAAGCTATTGAATTAACGTACACAGAATTGCATCGGCAATTGTTTGATTTGCTTCAATATCATCAAAGTCTTGAGCACATTAGATCTTCACTCGAAAGCATCAGTTACAGTTTTACTGCTGAGGGTTTAGTGGCTGATTTTAGTTCGATGCACCAACAGCTAGTTGAACATATCGCGCAAAACCCTGAAGTCGGCTTGGCTGATTTGACTATCTTCATCCGACAATATGGCGAATTACTGGTTGAAACTGGTTGGACGGCAACACCTTTATTTGACCAGCTTTCTGCTGACGTATTTAATGGTCAAAGCTGGTTAAGCTTTCTACCATCAGAGCTATTGACCGTGCTGCCAGAGGGGGAGTTGCAGGGGATTGCAGGCACGGTGCAACTGATAAAAGCAGACGCGCAATCTGTCGGTGCTGTTCAAGGCACTGAGGGCAACGACATTCTGGTAGGCAGTACTCAGGACAATACGTTTAATGGCGGTAATGGTGACGATATTCTGATTGGCGGAGGTGGCCGTAATCATCTGCAGGGCGGCTCTGGTAGTGATGTTTACTTAGTCGCAGCCGGCGACAACAGTACTATTGATAATTTTGATAACTCAGCAGATAAAGTTGATGCCATTCAGTTTGCTGAGGGGATTAGTGCTTCTGACGTTCAGGTCAGGCGAAGTGGAGCTCACTTGCTTCTTGAATATGGTCGCATGGCTTATGTTACTGTAATTAATTATTTTTCCGATAATGGTGAAAGTGATTATAGGCTGGAAGAAATTCGTTTTGCCGATGGCACCGTGTGGCAATATTCTGATGTATCAGCTTTAGCCTTGCACGGATCTCATTGGGGCGATTCTTTAGTGGGAAGCGATGGAGATGATGAGGTATACGGCGGGCAAGGCGATGATATGCTGTTTGGTTCAGACGGGAATGATACCTTGCTTGGTGAGGAAGGCGACGATCAGCTATATGGTGATGGCGGTGACGATGTGCTGGATGGCGGTGCCGGTAATGACAAACTATACGGCGGCGAAGGTAATGACACCTATCTGTTTGGCCGTGGTGATGGTCAGGACACTATTTATAATCACAATAGCGCAGATCACAATAATCCGTTAAGCCATGACCGGCTGCTATTTAAAGCCGGCGTTGCGCTGGAGGATGTCGAGTATTTCCGTTTACATAATGATCTGGTATTTCGGATTGCCGGTAGCACGGACACGATTACTGTAAGTGACTGGTTCAACAATACTGGCAGTTATAAGTTGCAGGCAGTGGAATTTTCTGATGGCCGTAGCCTGAACCTGGCTCAGGTAGAGCTTGATGTACAGACCATTCATGGTAATGCAGACAATAACCACTTGCATGGCTTTGCTACCGATGATGTGCTGTACGGCCATGCAGGCGATGACAGCCTATATGGCAATGCCGGTGATGATGTGCTGGATGGCGGTGCCGGTAATGACTATCTGTATGGCGGCGCTGGTAACGATACTTACTTGTTTGGCCGTGGTGATGGCGAGGACACCATCTACAATTATGACACTGTAGATGAGCTAAACCCTGATAGCCACGACCGTTTAGTGTTTAAAAACGGCGTTGCACTGGAAGATGTTCGCTACTACCGCTCAGGCAGCGATTTGGTATTTAGCATAACCGGTACTACTGACACAGTGACAGTAAGCAACTGGTTTAGCAGCAACGGCAATTATAAGCTGCAGGCGGTGCAGTTTGCCGATGGCCGGCAATTTGACCTGGCACAGGTTGAAATAGACGTACGCACCATAACCGGCGATGACAACGATAACTCGTTGTATGGTTTTGAAACCGATGACATATTGGATGGTGGTGCCGGTAACGATAGCCTGTATGGTGGCGATGGCCAGGATGTACTGATTGGCGGCGCTGGCAATGACCAACTAAATGGCGGAGCCGGCAGTGATGAATATCACTTTAGCCGTGGTTGGGGCCAGGACATCATTTATAACCACGATACAAGTATAAATAAGACCGATGCTATTGTATTTGGCCAAGGCATTACCCCGGCAGATATCCTAATTACCCGCTCAGGCACCGACCTGATATTGACGTTGAATGATAGCACAGACCGCATTGCAGTGAGCAGCTACTTCCAGAACGATGGCGCCAGTGATTACAAACTGGAGGAAATCCGCTTTGCCGATGGCACGGTATGGAACATTGAACAGATCAAAGCGATAGCGATGCAAGGTACAGAGGGCAACGATACTTTGTATGGTTATGCAACAGATGACGTGCTGCAGGGCGGCGCAGGCGATGATATGTTGTATGGCCAGGATGGCGATGATGAATTACAGGGCGGTGCGGGTAATGATGAATTACACGGCGGCAAAGGTAAGGATTTATTGTTTGGTGGCGATGGCAATGACAGACTGTACGGTGGCGACAGTGATGACGTGCTAAACGGCGGTGCAGGCAACGACTGGCTTGAAGGTGGCTCTGGTGTTGATACCTATGTTTTTCAGCAAGGCAGCGGGGATGATATTGTCTTTGATCCATGGGACGCCAGCATTTTCAAGTTTCTTGATACAGACTCCCAACATATTGTTATACGCAGGAAAGTAGACGAAGTCGTGCGCGATGGAGTAGTGGTAAATCATGTGCCTTTGACAGATGCACTGCTGGTTAATAATTTGACCGGTGATAACGTTACAATTAAAAATTTCTTTGGTAGCTATGGTATCGGGCGAAACTTTATTACCGACAGTCGATTTGAATTTGCTGATGGTGTGAGTTGGTTTGGAGAAGAACTTAACGCCAGAGCGCTTTTAGGTACGGCTGGTAATGATACCATTCAATCTATTCGACAGGGCGGCACGATAACGGCAGAAGCCGGTGATGATAGAATTTATGGTGACGTTGGTAATGACTTTGTCTATGCTGGTTCTGGTAATGATTATATCCTTGCAACGAAAGGCAATAACGAGCTATACGGCGAAGACGGCAACGACCATATTATTGGTACCGGCTTGCTGGATGGTGGTGCAGGTGATGATGTGCTGGAAGGCCGAGGTTCTGACATTCTGCGCGGTGGCGACGGCAACGACACCTTAATTGCCCATAGCGATGCCTGGACCAAAAACAGCAATATTCTGGAGGGCGGCAAAGGCAATGATACTATTTACGGTGGCTTTGGCGACGATACTTATATCTTTAACTTAGGCGATGGCGCAGATGTAATAATTGAACGCCGTCAGGGTGAAGCCTACAGCAATGTTGAAGCATCGAACGATACGCTGCAATTTGGTGAAGGCATTGCGGCGGATGATTTGATGTTTATCCGCAGTGGCAGTGATTTGCTTATTCGTCACAGTAATGGCACAGACAGCATCAGGGTGCAAAACTGGTTTGCTGGCTCGGCGCATTACCAGCTTAACTTACTGACCTTTGCCGATGGTACTGAGTTGACTGCAGCACAAGTTGAAGCACAGATGGTTACCTTTGGTACTGAAGGCGAGGACAGCTTGTTTGGCTCGGCACAAGTGGATGTGATTTACGGCGAAGCCGGCGATGATTATATCGATGGCCGCGCTGGTGACGACAAACTTTATGGTGGCGCCGGTAGCGATACCATAGTGGGTGGCGCGGGCAACGACTTACTGGTTGGCGGTACCGGTGATGACAAATATGTCTATAACCCGCAAACTGGCCAGGACACTATTGATAATACCGGCGGCGGTTTTGATGGCGTATTCTTTACCAATGGCATCGATGCATCACGGCTTAGCTTTAGCCAGGATGGCGACGATTTAGTTATTCTGGTTGATGGTGATGAAACACAAAGTGTAAGGGTACTAAACCACTTCTTAGGTGGTGAGGCGGCCATAAGCTATGTGCAGCCAAGCGGCGGCTCTATGCTGACGGCAGCACAGATTGCTGCCATTATTGCCGCTGGTGACGAGGAAGAGCCAGAACCAGTAGACCCTACCGAGCCGACCCCCACAGACCCTGTAGATCCTACTGAGCCAGGTGATGGCGAACCCGAGCCGGGCGATACGGTAACGCCGGGGTTGGGAGGTGATGATCAGCTAACGGGTACTGCCGGCAACGATGTGTTGCTGGCCGGCGCAGGCGATGATGTGCTAAACGGCTTGGCGGGCAATGACCGCTTATTTGGTGGCACTGGCAACGATACGTATATTTATCACTCAGGACAGGACGTTATTACTGAAGCAGGCGGCACCGATAAGCTTATCTTCAGTAACGGTATTACCTTTAATCAGGTTGCATCAGGCTTAATGAAGAGTGGCAATGACCTTGTGCTTCGGGTAAATGGTAACGCTGCGAATAGTGTAACCCTGACTAATTTCTTCCTCGGGGGAGACCATTTAGTCGAAAGCATTGAGTTTGAAACCGGCGGCAGTATTAGTGCAGCACAGATTTTTGGCGCCTTCGGTTTGCCGGTGCCAACAGGTGAATCACCAGCAAATAATCTGATCAACGGCACCGCAGGCAATGACGTGCTGAACGGTTCTGCTGGCACGGATGTTCTGACGGGTTCGCACGGAAACGATACGTTAAACGGTGGTGCTGGCAATGATACCTTGATCGGTGGCCGGGGTAACGATACGTACGTATTTAGTGCCGGCGGTGGCCACGACACTATTGATAACAGTGGCGGGGGTGAAGATGTGCTGCTATTTGAGGGCATCAGCTTTAATCAGGTAGCCAGTGGTTTAATGAAGTCAGGTAATGACTTGGTATTAAACATTGGCGGAGGTAGTGACAAAGTTACCTTGAAAAACTGGTTCCTTGGTGGCGATTATGTCGTACCAACCATCCGTTTTGCTGCCGGTGGCCAAATTACCGCTAATCAAATCTTTGGTGCCTTTGGCCTGAGTAATCCCAATCCACAAGGTTCGTTGGCCTATACCGATTTACCGGATGAGCGTGCCTTTGGCAATGTGTTTGTTGGCACCGGTGAGACAGAAAACATTGTCGGCTCGTCTGATGATGATTTTATCGACGCTGGTAATGGCGATGACATCCTTAACGGCGGTGCGGGCAATGATTACCTGCTGGGCGGTCGGGGCAACGACACTTACCTGTTTGGCGCTAATGACGGTAATAACACCATTAACAACTATGATCCGACGACAGGGCGCACTGATGTACTGCGATTTGCGCAGGGAATAAACCCGGGCGATGTATCGGTGCAGCGTGATGGTGACAACTTGCTGTTAGCGGTCGCGGACACCAGTGTAACAGTGGTGAATTATTTTGCCGACGCAGGCGTCAGTGCTTACCGGTTAGATCAAATCCAGTTCGCTGATGGTACTGTGTGGGATAGCAATAGCGTAACCCAACAGCTGGCAGCTGCAACAAGCAGCATGGACTGGCAGTCGATGGCGTACGCCGAGCAACCGGACACTGTTGTAGATAGTCGCTATGCCAGCCTGGTCGACGCATTAAATGCGTTTGATGGTGCAGATGACGCTGAAATTGGCGGCAACTTAGCCCTGCAGCCTAAGCTGGAAGAGTTATATTACTAAATGCCAGTAACATAAATTAAAAAACCGTGGCTTGCCACGGTTTTTTTATGCAATGGCGCTGTTGATCAGTTTACGGCTGTAATCGTGCTCGGCGTGCTCAAACACATAAGCCGTTTCGCCATAATCCAGCGCTTTGCCCTGATGTAATACCAATAAATCATCGGCAATATGTTTAACCAGGCGCAAATGGTTGGTGATTAACAAATACGCCAGCCCGGTGTTTTGCTGCAGTTCCAGCAGCAGGTTGACAATTTGTGCCCGTAACGACGGATCTAAGGCTGTCAGGGCCTCATCGAGGATCAACAGCTTAGGGTCAAGGATCAGGGCCCGGGCCAGCGCCACGCGCTGCAGCTGACCGCCGGAAAACATATGCGGATAATATTCACTGTGTTCGTCTAATAGCCCGAGTTGTTTCAGTGTTTGCTGAATTTTTTGTTTGCGCGCAGTCACATCCATGGCAGTGCTAAAGCGCAGCACATCATCCAGCATCTGGCCTATCTTCTGCTGCGGATTGAGCGATTTCGCCGCATCCTGAAAAATAAACCTTACCTGATGGTTGTACTGCCGGTAATGTCCCAGCTGGACTTCGGTGTTATCCAGCAGGATGCGGCCTTGATCCGGCTTTTCAATGCCCACTAACAGCTTGGCCAGGGTGCTTTTACCCGAGCCGGTTTCGCCCACCACCGCCAGCGTTTTTCCCTGTTGTAAGCTAAAACTGATGTTATCCAGTGCTTGCACAGTGCGATAACGGAATAAGCCGCTTTGCTTGCGATAACTTTTGCAAAGCTGCTGTACGTCTAACAGGGTACTCATGGCTCTTTGGCTCCGGTGAGCGGAAAATGGCAACTGTAAAAATGGTTTTGCAGCCGCTCCAGCGTTGGGGTTTTTACGCATTCTTTGCGTGCATTGGGGCAGCGCGGGCCTAAACGGCAACCTATCGGCAAGTGCTGTAGTACCGGTATGCTGCCCGGTAGGGCATAAAGCGGTGTTTTCGGCTGTAGGTTAGGTTGAAACTCCGGCACGCTTTTAATCAGGGCATGGGTGTAAGGGTGATAGGGCTGCTTTAAAATCGCCGCCGTTTCACCGGCTTCTACCAATTGGCCACAATACAGCACGCTTAAGCTCTGGGTGTAACGGGCTATACTCTCCAGCTCGTGGCTGATAAGCAGTACCGACATGCCTTTTAGCTGATTAAAACTGGCCAGTAAGCGAAACAGCTGGGCTTGAGTGGTGCTCTCAAGCGCCGTGGTAGGCTCATCGGCAATTAATAACTTAGGGTTTTTCGCAATCGCCATGGCGATCATGATTTTCTGACAAACCCCTTCAGATAATTGAAACGGATAGCTTTGCAGCACACTTTGATGGTCACGAATACCGACTTTGTGCAACAAACCAATAGCCTTACGCCGGCGCAGGTAACCACGTTTCCACCAGGGGCCGTCCAGCAAGTGGTCGGGTATGGCTTCTTCCAGTTGCTCCAGAATATGAGCGGTCGGATCCAGGCTGCGGCTGGGCTCCTGATAAATCATCGCGATATCGCGGCCGATAATTTTTCGCTGCTGCTCATAGGGTAAGCTCAGCATATCCTGACCGCGCCAATTAAAGCGGTCGGCGCTGATTTGCCAGCGTTTATTTAACACACCAACAATAGCCTTGGCCACCAGGCTCTTGCCTGAGCCCGACTCGCCGACCAAGCCGCGGGTTTCCCCTTCGCGCAGGCTAAGATTTACTCTGTCTACTGCCCGCACCAGGCCATCGGCGGTATTAAGCTCTATGGTCAGGTTTTTAATATCCAGTAATAACATTAGTTTTCCCGCCGCTTTTTGGCTGCTGTACGCAAGCCATCGCCCACCAGATTCACCGATAATACCGCCAGAAAAATCAGTAAGCCGGGTATAGCAACACCGGCTGGTGCTATGTATATCAGATCCAATGAATCGGCGATAATAGCACCCCATTCTGCGCTGGGCGCCTGGGCACCGAGCCCAAGAAAGCCTAAGGCGGCAATGTCTAAAATCGCGGTAGATAATGCCATTGTTGCCATTAAGGTGAGCTTTTCCCAGATATTGGGTATCACAATGCGGCTGAAGATTTGCCAGTTATTGGCGCCATCCAGCCGGTAGGCGATAACGTAATCCTGGCTTAATTGCTCGGCAATCGCATTGCGAATGCCGTGCACAAACTGGGGCAATAAAGCCAGCATAATCGCCCAGGTGGTGTTAAGCAGGCCAGGGCCCAAAATAGCGACGATAATAATGGCCAGTAGTAGGGAGGGGATGGTCAGCGCCAAATCAAGAATATGGTTAAACACGCTGGACTTTACGCCCCGGCTCATGCCCGCCAGGGTGCCGAGCAACAATCCCATTAGCAACGCCCCGATTACTGTTATCACTGCGATACCAAAGGTGTAACGGGCACCCACCAAAATACGCGAGAACAAGTCGCGGCCCAAATCATCAGTACCCAGTGGATATTGCACTAAACCCAGCTCAGACCAGGAAGGAGGTAGCAGCAATAAAGCGTCATTTTGCCAATAAGGGCCGTGCGGCGTAATCAGCGGTGCCAGTATGGCCAGGGCAAAGAACGCAGTAAACAGAATAAGGCCAGCCACAGCGCTGTGCTGGCGGGCAAATTCACGCCAAAGCTGTGACAGCGGCGAGCGGGCCAGTTGCTCATCAGGAAGCAAGCGAAAGCGTGGCATCTTAACGTTTCCTCGCCAGCGGGTTAAATAAGGTGTGCAAAATTTCCGTCAGCATGTTTACGGTGATCACCAGAGTAGACACCACCAACAGACCGGCCTGGATAGCCGGATAGTTGCGCTGATAAATACTGTCAATCAGCCAGCGGCCAATACCCGGCCAGGAGAAAATGACCTCGGTGATCATCGCCAGCGTAATCAGGGTGCTAAATTGTAAGCCAATTTGGCGGATCACCGGCAGTAGCGCGTTGCGCAGGCCATGCCGGTACAATACCTGCGCCCGGTTAAGGCCTTTGGCCCGTGCCGTTTTAATGTAGCTTTGCTCCCACACTTCCAGCATCGAGTCACGGGTAAAACGTATCATAACCGTAGTCGGGAAGGTTGCCAGCACCAAAGTTGGCAGTAACAAATGCCGTAGCGCATTATATAGCGCAGCCTGTTGGTGTGGGCTGTCGGCCAGTAAGATATCCAGCAGCATAAAGCCGGTTACCTGATTAATCTCGTATAACACGCCAATGCGACCAGCGGTTGGCAGCCAGCCCAGCCCTAGCGACAGCACCATAATCAGCAATAACGCCCACCAGAACACCGGGATCGAATAGCCGGCTACCGCCAGTGCTGAAATGGCTTTGCTAAGCAGGCCATCAGGCTTGATGGCTGCAGCAATACCCAGCGGTATACCGATGACAAAAGAGATAAATAACGCATAGGCTGCCAGTTCAATGGTTGCCGGCAGTAAAGGCAGCATCTCTTTTAATAAAGGTTGCTGACTGGCAAAAGACAGACCCCAGTCACCGCTGAAAATCCGCCCCAGATAAGCCAGATATTGGCTCAGATAGCCGTGCTCCAGTCGGTAACGCGCTATTACCTCTTGCATTTCAGCTGCGGGTACGTCGCGCAGGCCACTAAAATTTTGCCAGGCCTCGCCCGGAAACAGATAAGCCAAACTAAAGGCGAGGATACTCAGCGCAATAAACACAAAACCGAGTAAAAATAAGCGCCGCAATAAGTACAGGATCATGGTGCTTCCTTGGTGGCGCCAGCCAGCGCAATACCGCCGTACGGGTTTATCTCTACACCGCTAATTCTGCTATTAAGTGCCTGAAAGCGTTGCGAGTGCGCTATGGGAACCAGTGGCATCTGCTCACTCAGATACTGCTGCGCGGCCATGTAAAAACTGCGGCGCTGTTTTTGGTCGGCGGTTAACAGTGCCTGGCCTATTAAGCGGTCAAAGGTTTCATCGCACCAGTTTGCTCTGTTGGTGCCGGTTTGTGCTGCACTGCAGCTAAGCAGCGGCCGGAAAAAGTTATCCGGATCGGCGTTATCGGCCGACCAGCCAATTAATACCGAGTCATGCTCATTTGCACCCAGCTTACGGCGAAAGCTGTTCCATTCATAAGATACGATGCTGGCTCTGACACCAATTTGGGCCAGATCTGCTTGCATCAGCTCGGCCATTTTCAGTGCATTGGGGTTGTATAACCGTTGTACCGGCATCGCCCAGATATCCATGCTAAAGCCATTGGCAAAACCGGCCTCTTTTAGCAGCTCCCTGGCCCGCTTTGGATCAAACCCTGTGATTGCCAGATCGTCATTATAGGCCCAGGAGGTAGGTGGCAGCACCGAATTGGCACGGGTAGCGTGGCCAAAATACACCGCCTGCAAAATGGCATCGCGGTTGATCGCCAGCGCCAGCGCCTGGCGCACTTTTACATTATCAAACGGCGGCTTGGTGGTGTTAAACGCCCAGAAGCCCACATTCATGCTGGTACTTTCCTGCACATCGACATCTGGCCGCTTACTGATAAGGCCAAGTTCGGCCACGCGCGGAAAAGCCACTACATCGCATTCATGGGTAAATAATTTGGCCATCCGCCTGGCGTTATTGGGCACAATATCAAATACCAGTTGCTCTGGTTTTGCCAGCTCACGCCAGTATTGACGGTGGCGATAGTAACGGATCAGTACATCTTTTTGATATTCCTTAAACCGAAACGGCCCTGTGCCAACAGGTTTGCTGTCAATAAGCTGTGGCGTGCCTGCCACCAGTAACTGGGCACCATATTCAGCTGATAAAATAGCAGCAAAATCAGTGGCTAAGTTAGATAAGAATGAACTGTCCGGCCGGTTCAGGGTAAAACGCACCTGATACTCATCCAGCGCTGTAACACTGTTAACCAACGCGGCCCAGTCGACACTTTGAAAAAACGGATAATTGCCACCGCCTTGCCGATGAAACGGATGCTCGTCCTGCATGATGCGGTTAAAGGTAAACACTACATCTTCGGCGTTAAAAGGCCGGCTGGGGCTGAAATACTCGGTGCGGTGAAATTGCACGTCGGGGCGCAGAGTAAACCGGTATTCGAGCCCATCACTGCTGACCTGCCAGCTTAGCGCCAGGCCAGGTAACAGCTCGCCGCTGCCAGGGGCAATGTCCAGTAAGCGGTCATATAACTGCTGACTAATCGCATCAATAGTGGTGCCTGAGGTCACCAGTTGTGGGTTAAACGACTCGGGCGAGCCTTCAGAGCAGTATACCAGGCCGCTGCGCAGCGTATCGGGCAGCGGTGGTTGACAGGCGCTTAGCATTAAGCCCGCTGCTAGCAGAGCAGCGCGGCGCCCCCCTTCAGATGCTTTCTTGTTCAGCATCATGCTTGTTGGCTTTCCAATAACTGATATTTTTTCATATAGCCACGCAGTTGATGGTAAGTCAGGTTGAGCAGCTCCGCTGTCTTTTTCTGATTGAACTGACTAGCCGCCAGCGCCTGTTTTATCAGGTTTACTTCAAAATCCTGTGACAGGGTTTTAAAATCCTGTACCTGACTAAAATCAAATTTATCGGCTTTAGGCATCATTAGCGCATGTTGCGGCGCTGTTACCGGGTTTACCGGTTCAGCCGCTGCAGTGGGCTGCGGGGCCTGGCGTGCGGCTTTAATGCGCTGTTTCGGCCGGTACGGCGACTCAAACGGGTCTAACTGAATATGATGCACCGGCACATAGGCATTATTGGTGCGGTATACGCTACGCTCGACCACGTTTTTTAGCTCGCGCACGTTACCGGGCCAATCATATTCCAGCAGGGTGCGCTTGGCTTTCTCGCTAAAGCCACTGAATAGCTCCAGACCAAGCTCACGCGCCATATTAATAGCAAAGTGTTCTGCCAATACCAGGATATCTTCACGCCGCTCGCGCATCGGCGGCAGGGTAATGACGTCAAACGCCAGCCGATCGAGTAAGTCTGCCCGAAACTCGCCGTGCTCGGCCAGTGTCGGTAAGTCTTCGTTGGTAGCACAAATCAGCCGCACATCGGTTTTTATTGCCCGGCTACCGCCTACCCGCTCAAACTCGCCATACTCGATAACCCGTAACAATTTCTCCTGCACCAGTGCCGGTGTATTGGCCAGTTCGTCTAAGAACAAGGTGCCGCCATGGGCGCGCTCGAAGCGGCCCTCATGGCGTTTACTGGCGCCGGTAAAAGCGCCAGCTTCGTGGCCGAACAGCTCACTTTCCAGCAGGTTTTCATTTAATGACGCGCAGTTCAGCGTTAAGTATTGTTGATCCCAGCGCTGTGATAAAAAGTGCAGGCGGGCGGCAATCAGCTCTTTACCGGTACCGCGCTCACCAATAATTAACACCGGTTTGTCCAGTGGCGCAATTTGTGACACCTGATCCAGCACATTCAGAAAGCTGTTAGACTGGCCCACCAGATTATCTTGTTGGAATTTTCGGTTCATGGCGTGCTATTAGTTGGTTAAATTGGCTAATTAGTAGTGTATTTCATAATGCCGGGTAGCAGAAGCTTTTGCGAAAAATAAATAAAAGCTGTTATTAATCATTGCTTTATTATGGCTGGCAAAGTTGGCAAGAAAACTGAATAAGCTAGCCTGTACTAATACAGTCATTCATAGAGGTAAATATTATGGGTATTTTTTCACGCTTCTCAGACATAGTGAACTCAAATATCAACGCTTTGTTAGATAAAGCCGAAGATCCGGAAAAAATGGTGCGCCTGATCATTCAGGAAATGGAAGACACCCTGGTTGAGGTGCGCTCGTCATCGGCTAAAACTATCGCCGAGAAAAAAGATCTGCAACGTGTAGTCACCCGTTTGCAGGAGGAAGTGGCCGACTGGCAAGCCAAAGCTGAGCTGGCGCTGAGTAAAGAGCGCGAAGACTTAGCCCGTGCGGCGCTGATTGAACGGCAAAAAGCGGCCGACCAGGCTGAGACCGTAGCGGCAGATATAGCTAACCTGGACGAACATATCAGCAAGTTGCAGGATGAAGTCACCCAACTGCAAGAAAAACTGGCTGATGCCAAAGCCCGGCAAAAGTCGATGCTGATGCGTCAGCAAACGGTAGCCTCGCGCCTGGAAGTAAAGAAAACGCTGGACAGCAACCGTATCAATGATGCGATGTATAAGTTTGAACGTTACGAGCAAAAAATTGATACTTTAGAAGCTCAGGTAGAAGCCTATGATTTAGGTAAGAAAACCCTGAAAGACGAGTTTGCCGAGCTGGCAGCGCAGGACAAAATTGATAATGAACTGGCGGCATTAAAGGCTAAAGTTAATCAAAAAGGTAAAGACGCCTGATCTTCAGGCGTTTAGGAGCAGACATGGATATTACCGAGGTCATTGGCATCCCGTTTATTTTGTTCATGATTTTTGTGGCGCCAATCTGGGTCATTATGCATTACCGCAGCAAAAGTAAAATGGGACAGGGCTTGTCGGATCAGGAGCTGACACAGCTAAATGATTTGGCACAGCGGGCAGAGAAAATGGCAGATCGCATAAAAACGCTGGAAGCGATTTTAGATGCAGAAAGCCCCAAATGGAGATCGCAGCATGACTAAGCCAAAACGTGAGTTGCTGCGCGATGACGCCAACGGCAAAATCGCCGGTGTTTGTGCCGGCATCGCCGACTACTTTGGCTGGGAGCTGTGGCTGGTGCGCATCGTAACGGTATCAGCGTTTTTCCTTGGCGCCGGTGGTTTGGTGCTGGTGTTGTATATCGCCGCCTGGGTGGTGCTGGAGAAAAAATCCAAAGCGGCGCTAAAGGCTAATACTATCGACAGCAGCCCCTTGCCTGCTGAAAAAACGGTGGAAGTAAAAACCCGCCTCTGGCAGCGCGGTGAAGCGCCAAAAGAGGCTCTGCAACATATTAATAGCCAGTTTAACCATTTAGAGTTGCGGCTACGCGATCTGGAGCGTCATGTTACCTCGGCCCGGTTCCAGTTAAACCGCGAATTTAACAACCTTTAACCAGGAAGCGCTATTGCCGGTGTCATTTCTCAGTCAACTACAACATCAGGGGCGCGAGCTGACCGGCCGGGCCCTTGACCGTCACCTGCGTTTGGGGGTAACCGGGCTAAGTGGAGCCGGTAAAACTGCGTTTATTACTTCCCTGGTACATCAGCTGACACAAGGCGATAGCAGTGACAACCTGCCGTTTTTTGCCGTGGTACAACAGCAACGCTTTTTAGGCGCGCGTTTAAGCCAGCAACCACTTAGCGTGCCGCGCTTTGCGCTGGATCAAAACCTCAGTTATCTGCAGCACGAGCCGCCACAGTGGCCGCCTTCAACGCAGGGCTTTAGCCAATTGAACCTGAACCTGCGTTATAAAGCTGCTGAAGGGCTGCGCGCCAGGTTACAACATAGCAGTGAGCTGGCGCTGGAGGTGATCGATTACCCGGGGGAGTGGCTACTTGATTTACCACTGTTAGAGTTAACTTATGCCAAGTGGTGTGAGTTTAGCTGGCAGTTATTTGCCCGGCCGCACCGTAAAGCGGCGGCAGAGCCGTTTAAACAAGCGTTGCTATCTGCTGATTTAAGCCTGAGTACGCCCGGCCAGCTGCAGCAGTTAACCGATGCCTACAAAACCTTAATGCAACAGTTTCACCAGATCCCAGGCGCTTATTTAAACCAGCCCGGTAGGGTATTGGTACCGGGGGAGCTTGCCGGTGCGCCTATGCTGCAGCTGTTTCCGCTGCTGCCAGAGCAGCTTGAGGCTGCACCGGCACTGGCTAAGCAACTGGAGCAGCATTATCAAAGCTATTGCCAGCATGTGATTAAGCCATTTTATCAGCGTTATTTTGCCCGGCTGGACCGGCAGGTTATTTTGGTTGACTGTCTGGCGGCGCTTAATGCCGGTGCTGATGCGTTAGCTGAGCTGAGCCAGGCGCTCAAGCTTATTCTGCAGAGCTTTCAGTACGGGCCGGGCGGGCTGTTAAGCCGCTTGTTTAAGCCGCGCATCGATAAAGTGTTATTTGCCGCCAGCAAAGCCGATCATGTTACCCCAGAGCAGCACAAAGCGCTGACACTGCTGCTGCAGCAATTGTTGCAACAGCCGCTGAAACAAAGCCTGTATCAGGCCGCGACTTCAGAGGCAATGTCGATTGCTGCCATTCGCGCCAGTAACAGCGGTTATGTGCAGGTAGACGGTCTGGCGCAGCCCTGTTTAAGCGGCACTACTATGACAGGCAAAGCGGTAACCTACTTTCCCGGCGAGGTACCGGCAGCACAGCCAGATGCGCAGCTGTTTAGCCGCCATAAATTTGAATTTATTGAACTTAGGCCACAGCCCTGGCGTGACAATACCGCCTTGCCCCACATTCGCATGGATCATGTGCTGCAATTTTTGCTCGGAGATAAACTCAGATGAGCCCGTTAAAACAAGCACGTTTTTTTGCTGACAAAACGCTGGCAGAGCCTGCACCGTTGCAAGGGCCCATCGCCCTGGACGGTGAGCAGATGCAGCCAGATATGGTCAGTGCTGAAGTGCCGGCAAAAGCGACCGCGAACTGGTGGTGGCGGCTGGCGGCAGGCACTTTAATTGGCTTGCTGCTGTTGTCAGGCTGGCAGTGGTGGCAATGGCTGGAGCAAAGCTGGCAACAGCATTGGCTGTACGGTACAGCTGTCAGCCTTATTTCATTAGCGCTGCTTATTTTGCTGGTGGCGCTTGGTTGGCGTGAGCTAATGCTATGGCGGCGTTTGGCACGTAACCGCCGCTGGCAACACAGTGCTGAGCGTATCGCTAACAGCGTGCAATATGGTGAGGCGGCAGCGCTGTGTCAGGCGATAGCGCAGAGCCTGACACCCAGTGCTGAGCTTGATGCAGCATTACAGCAATGGCGCAGTACGGTAAAAGCCGAGCACAGTGACGAAGAGCAGTTACAACTGTTTGAGCAACTGGTGTTAAGCCCGCTGGACAAAGAGGCGCAGCAGCTGATTTACCGCGCCGCGACCGATACCAGCATGGCCGTAGCGGTAAGCCCCTTTGCTCTGGCCGACATGTTGTTGGTACTGTGGCGCAGCAGCCGCATGCTGCGTGAACTGGCGCAGCTATATGGCGGCAGTATTGGCCAGTTACGCAGCCTGGTGTTACTGAAGCAGCTGTTTAGCGCGTTATTGTGGGCCGGTGGCTCTGAACTGGCGCTGGATATGGCCTCTGACGTGCTAAGTAGTGAACTGACAGCAAAAATTTCTGCCCGCGCCGGCCAGGGTATTATTGCCGGCTTGCTGGTAGCGCGGCTGGGTAACCTGGCCCAGCAGCGGCTCAGACCACTGCCGGCCAGCAAGACTGCCAAAGTAAGCCTTAGCGCACTGAGTAAAGCGCTGCTGCAGCGCTTTAAAGCCGCGCTGCAAACTAAAGCTGACAGCAAAGCCTAACACTTAGCTGATACCGCCAGACTGCAAGATGTCTGGCGTGCTTCCATTAACGGCAGATTCTGCTATTTGTTACTGCGACTATCACTCTCAGTAGCAGTATTTCTATGCACGACAACACACCAAACAATAAAAACAACCACGCTGAAACACTCTGCATTCATGCCGGTAAAGAGAAAAACCAGCATGGCACTTTAGCCACACCGCTTTATCAAAGTTCTACCTTTGTGTTTGATAATGCCGAGCAGGGCGCTGCCCGTTTCGCCGGCGAAGCCGAGGGCTATATTTATACCCGCTTAGGCAACCCGACTACGCGCGAGCTGGAGCTTAAAATTGCTGCGCTGGAAGGGATGGCCGATGCCGCTGCCACCGCTACCGGTATGGGCGCCGTCGCTGCCAGTACCATGGCATTTTTACAGCAGGGCGATCATCTGCTGGCCAGTAAGGCGATTTATGGCTGCAGTTTCGCGCTGTTTAACCATATGTTTGCCCGCTATGGCATTGAAGTCAGCTTTGTTGACATGACAGATCATGCCGCGGTAGAGCAGGCCATTAAACCGAATACGAAAATGCTGTTCGCCGAAACCCCGATTAACCCCAATATGGTGGTGCTGGACTTGGCGTTTTTAGCCGATGTTTGCCGCCAGCATCAGCTTATTTCGGTGATCGATAACACCTTTATGACGCCGCTGCTGCAAAAACCGGCTGACTATGGCATTGATATTATTATTCACAGTGCCACCAAGTACCTCAATGGCCACGGCGATGTGGTCGCCGGCCTTATCGTGTCAGACAGTGAAACCATTAAAACCATTAAGCTGACCACGCTAAAAGACATGGGCGCTACCATTAGTCCGCATGATGCCTGGCTGATTATCCGCGGTTTAAAAACGCTGGCGGTAAGGTTAGAGCGCCATTGCAGCAACGCGCAAAAAGTGGCCGAGTTTTTAGCGGCACACCCGGCGGTGCGTGAAGTGTACTATCCGGGCTTACCCAGCCACCCGGGCTATAAGTTTATCGGCAGTCAGATGAAAGCCGCCGGCGGTGTATTGGCTTTTGAGCTCAATGCCAGTCTGGACGAGAGCCGCTATTTTATTAACCAATGCCAGCTGTTAAGCCTTGCCGTTAGCCTGGGCGATGCCGAATCGCTTATTCAGCATCCGGCCTCAATGACGCACAGCCCTTACACCGCCGAAGAGCGGCAAATGGCCGGTATTAGCGATGGCTTAATCCGTGTATCGGTTGGGCTGGAGCATGTCGATGATATTATTGCCGATCTGGCGCAGGCGCTGACCAAGATGCAGCAGTTGCAGCGCTGAGTGTTGCTTTGTAAGCCATTCTTTACGCTTTTAGCGTTAACTTTAGCCGGCAACGAGATTAACTCTTGCCGTGCTATCGCTTAGTATCCGCACTAACTAATTATCTGCCCAACAACACACAATAATATCCGCGCAGATAAGCGGGACACCCCGTATAACAGTATTTAGCAACAGGTTGTCTATGAGTAAGTCGAGTAAGTATGTTTCCCGTCAGTCTGATAACAATGGCGTTATTGCCTGGTCAGATGAAGAGAATCAAATTTGGCATGAGCTGATCACCCGTCAACTTGGCGTGATCAAAGGTAAAGCCTGCGACGAGTATATGGCCGGGCTGGATAAACTGCAGCTGCCAACTGACCGCATTCCGCAATTGGAAGAAGTGAGTAAAGTATTGCGCGCGACCACTGGCTGGGAGTGTGCTGAAGTGCCGGCGCTGATAAGTTTTGACAAGTTTTTTGAGCTGTTAGCCAATAAGCGTTTCCCCGTCGCCACTTTTATTCGCAGTCGCGAGGAATTTGATTATCTGCAAGAGCCGGATATTTTCCACGAAATTTTCGGCCACTGTGCCATGCTGACCAACCCGGCCTTTGCCGAGTTTACCCATATCTACGGCAAGCTGGGCCTGGCCGCCAGCAAGCAGGACAGGGTATATCTGGCGCGGTTGTACTGGTTTACCATCGAGTTTGGTTTATTAAGCACGCCCGATGGCCTGCGCATTTATGGTGGCGGTATTTTATCTTCGCCTGGTGAGACGAAGTATGCGCTAGAGTCAACAGTGGCAGAGCGCAAGCCGTTTGATGCGCTTGATGTGCTCAGAACGCCATACCGCATTGATATTATGCAGCCGATTTATTTTATGATTGAGCGTATCGACCAGCTGTTTGATATTGCCCAGCTGGATCTGATGGCGCTGGTTGAGCAAGCCAAAGCACTGGGGCTGCATGCGCCTAAATTTCCGCCAAAAGAAAAACAAGCAAGTTAGGATAAAGTGATGTCTGAATTAAAAGCTATGCAATGCGAGGCCTGCCGTGCTGACGCGCCTAAGGTGTCTGATGCTGAATTACCGCAGTTAATGCGTCAGATCCCGGATTGGACGCCAATAGTGCGTGATGGCATTTTGCAGTTGGAGCGTGAGTTTAAATTTAAAAACTTCAAGCTGGCCTGGGCCTTTCATAACAAAGTGGCGGAGCTGGCTGAAGCTGAAGGCCACCACCCGGCATTATTACTTGAGTGGGGTAAGCTGACGGTGACCTGGTGGTCGCATTCGATTAAAGGCCTGCATAAGAACGACTTTATTTGCGCTGCCAAAACTGATGCTTTGTTATCGGCCTAAACCATAGTGCGCTAAGCTAGTTAGCAGCGTGGCGTTAACGCGCCGCGCTGCTGTGTTAATATCTCAGCGCTGTTCCCGTTATCTGCCGCATCGGCATTGTCAACTGTCTTTTTGTTCACATTTCTTTACAAAAGCGCTGGTCTCTTGTTCGTGTTTTACCGTATTATGCTGCTCATTCGATAGTCGTGAGGCACTTTGCGGTATGCGGTTAGAAATTCAATGTCAGAACCGGCTTGGGCTGGCGCAAGAAGTTTTAAATGTTCTGGTAAGTTATCAGCTGGATCTGCGTGGTATCGAGGTAGACCCCAGCTTAAGCCGGATGTACGTGTCTTTTCCTACCGTTAACTTTGAGAAATTCCAGGAGCTGATGGCTAAGATCCGCCGCATTGCCGGGGTGGAAGACGTGAAAACCACCGCTTTTATGCCCTCAGAGCGCGAACATAACGAGCTGTCGACCTTATTAAAAACCTTGCCGGATGGCCTGATAGCGGTAGACAGCAAAGCCAATGTTACGGTAATCAATGATGCGGCGCTGGACGTGTTAGCCGTTAGTCAGGATGCGATTGCCGGCCAGTCGTTACAGGGCATGGTAAAAGGCTTTAACTTTCAGCGCTGGCTGGAAGGTGATGAAGTGCTGGCGCAAACGCGGCGGCTGGAAATTCACGGCAAGCGCTTTGTTGCAGATATTCTGCCGGTAATGGTGCCGGATGAAAGCGGCCATGAAATTCTGGCCGGTGCGGTGATTAACTTAAAATCGGAAAGCCGGCTTGGCCAACATATGGTGGCGTTTAAAAAAGGCGATCAGGAAAGTTTTAACACCCTGCAGGCACACAGTAATTTAATGCGAAAGGTGGTACGCGAAGCCAAGAAAATGTCGCAGCTCGATGCCCCTATTTTAATTATGGGTGAAACCGGCACCGGCAAAGAGCTGCTGGCCCGTGCCTGTCATGCTGCCAGTAGCCGCAGTGGTAAACCGTTTTTAGCGCTCAATTGTGCGTCTTTACCGGATAACGTTGCGGAGTCTGAGCTGTTTGGCTACGGCGCCAATGCGTTTCCTGGTACCACCGAAGGCAAAAAAGGCATTTTTGAACAGGCCAATGGCGGCACGGTATTTTTAGATGAAGTCGGTGAAATGTCGCACCAGCTGCAAACTAAGCTGATCCGCTTTTTACAGGATGGCAGTTTCCGCCGGGTTGCCGATGAAAACGAAGTAAAAGTGGATGTGCGGGTGATTTGCACCACGCAAAAAGACTTACCCGGCATGGTACAGGAGGGCAAATTCCGCGAAGATTTGTTCTACCGCTTAAACGTACTGACACTGGCCTTGCCGGCGCTTAGAGAGCGTAAACAGGACATAGTGCCGCTGGCCGAATTTTTTATCGCCCGTTTTGCCGCCCGTTTGGGCCGTAAGGCACCGAAACTGACCGACAGCTGTGCTAATTTCCTGCAAAATTACCCCTGGCCGGGTAATGTGCGTCAGCTAGAAAATGCCTTGTACCGCGCCATTACGCTGCTCGAAGGCTTTGAACTGGATAAAGAGCATTTGCAACTGCCCAGCTACAACAATGACTTTGGCTATTTAGAGCAGGATTTTGACGGCACCCTGGATGAAGCGGTAAAACGCTTTGAAGCCAACCTGCTACGAAAGCTGTTTCCGGCTTACCCCAGCTCGCGCCAGCTGGCGAAAAAGCTGGGCTTAAGCCATACCGCGGTCGCCAACAAGCTGCGCGACTACGGCATAAATCGCAAGAGTGTAAAAATTTAATTACGCTTTGTCCGCAAAGTGATACGAAATCAGGGCCGCCAATGCCAGTTGGCGGCCCGTTTTTACCCTTTTATGGGTACTTTGTGCGTTTCGTAGCGCCAACTTTACAAAACCACCGTTTGGCCCTGTTCTAAGTGTCGGCTGTTGGCCTCTTCCTTTTTTTTACCGCTGGCGCATTATTAGCGCCATCTAAGACGTAGCAGGGAATACACCAATGATTGATAACATTAACCCACTGGGTACTGACGGTTTTGAGTTTGTTGAATACACGGCGGCAGATGCAGAAGGCATTCAAAAGTTAAAAGACTTATTTTACTCACTCGGCTTTACCGAAGTAGCCAAGCACCGCTCTAAACAGGCCTGGTTGTACAAACAGGGTGATATCAATTTTATTGTCAATGCTGAGCCAAATTCACAAGCCGAAGAATTCGCCCGTGCCCATGGCCCGAGCGTTTGCGCGATGGCATTTCGGGTAAAAGATGCGGCCCATGCCCTGAAGCATGCGCTGGCCAACGGTGCCAAAGAGTACAAAAACCAAATTGGCCCAATGGAGCTGAATATTCCAGCCGTATACGGTATTGGCAGCAGTCTGCTGTACTTTGTTGACCGTTACGGCGCAAGCAGCGTGTACGACATCGACTTTAAATATTACGACAACTGGCAGGTCGAGATGGCCAAGCACGGCGTTGGCCTGGAAGTGCTGGATCACTTAACCCATAACGTGATGCGCGGCAATATGAATGTCTGGGCCGGCTTTTACGAGAACATCGGTAATTTCCGCGAGATCCGCTACTTTGATATCGAAGGTAAGTTAACCGGTCTGGTGTCAAAAGCGATGACAGCACCCTGCGGTAAAATTCGTATTCCGATTAACGAATCATCAGATGACAAATCACAGATTGAAGAGTTTATCCGTGAATATAAAGGCGAAGGCATTCAGCATATTGCGTTAACCACCGACAATATCTATGACACCGTACGCACGCTGCGTAGCCGTGGTATGGAGTTTATGCCCACACCGGATACTTACTACAACAAGGTAAACGAGCGGGTTGAAGGCCATAGCGAAGATTTAGATCAGCTGCGCGAGCTGCGTATTCTGATTGACGGCGCACCGATGAAAGATGGCATTTTGCTGCAAATCTTCACCAAAACAGTAATAGGCCCGGTGTTCTTTGAAATTATCCAGCGTAAAGGCAATGAAGGCTTTGGCGAGGGTAACTTTAAAGCCCTGTTTGAATCGATTGAAGAAGACCAAATTCAGCGCGGAGTGTTAAGCAATGCGTAAATGGGCATCGTTTCCGTTAAAGGAAGGAGATGTATCACGTCAGGCACATGCCGATTTTCCCGAGCAGGCGATTTATGAGCGCGAAACCGGCCGCAGCGGCTTTTTTGGCCCGGCGACGCACTTTCATCATCGCCATGCACCAACCGGCTGGACCGACTGGCAGGGGCCGCTTCGGCCGCACCTGTTCAACTTTAATGAGATTGGTAAAGATAACGCCAACTCGCCCTGGGCAGTGCCAAACCTGCTGTTTAATGCGCATTGCAAAATGCGCACCTGGCGTTTAACAGAAAACATGAGCAAGCTGGTGCGTAACGCCGATGGTGATGAACTGCTGTTTATCCACGAAGGCAGTGCTGAGCTGTACTGCGACTACGGCCATATGACAGTGCGCGACGGTGATTACATCGTGATCCCGCGCTCAACCATGTGGCGCTTAGAGCCAAAAGAGCCGATGTTTATTCTGCTGATTGAGGCCACCAACGACAGCTATCAGCTGCCGGAAAAAGGCCTGGTAGGTAACCACGCTATTTTTGACCCGGCGATGCTGGATACACCAAAAATTAACGATGCCTTTAAAGCACAGTACAGCGAAGAGCGCTGGCAGGTTGAGGTAAAACGTCACGGCCAGGTGTCAGTAATTACTTACCCCTACAACCCGCTGGATGCTATTGGCTGGCACGGTGATTTAGCGGTAATGCGCATTAACTGGCGCGATATCCGCCCGCTGATGAGCCACCGTTACCATTTACCGCCCTCAGCGCACACCACCTTCGTGGCGCAGCGCTTTGTGGTGTGTACCTTTGTGCCAAGGCCAATCGAGAGTGACCCGGGCGCGTTAAAAGTGCCGTTTTATCATAACAATGATGATTATGATGAAGTGCTGTTTTACCATGCCGGTGATTTTTTCAGCCGAGATAATATCGAAAAAGGCATGGTGACTTTTCATCCGGCTGGTTTTACCCACGGCCCGCACCCGAAAGCCTTTCAGGCTGGCCTGGAGTACCGCAAAAAGTTTACCGACGAAGTGGCGGTAATGCTGGATACCCGCGATGCGCTGGAAATGGGCGAGGCGGCACTGGCCACCGAAAACCCGGAATACGTTAACAGCTGGAAAGTAAAACCCTGAGCACGGTTGGTTAAGGACAAAACATGAAGTTAGCAAGTTTAAAAAATGGCAGCCGTGACGGTTTGCTGGTAGTGGTAAGCCGTGATTTAAGCCGCTGTGTGGCGGTGCCAGCAGTGGCCGCAACCATGCAGCAGCTGCTGGATAACTGGGCGCAGTTAAGTGTAAAGCTTGAGGAAGTGTATCAGGCACTGAACAGCGGCAAAGTCGATGGCGAAATGGCCTTTGATCAGGCACAGTGTGAATCGCCATTACCTCGCGCTTATCAGTGGGCCGATGGCAGTGCCTATGTCAACCACGTTGAGCTGGTGCGCAAAGCGCGCAATGCTGAAATGCCACCCAGCTTCTGGACTGATCCTTTAATGTATCAGGGCGGTTCAGACGATTTTATCGGCCCGCGTGACAATATCGATGTGGTCAGCGAAGACTACGGTATCGACTTTGAAGGCGAAGTGGCGGTGATTACCGATGACGTGGCGATGGCCTCAACTGCCGATGAGGCGCGCAGCAAAATCCGCTTAATTATGCTGGTAAACGATGTGTCACTGCGCGGCCTTATTCCGAACGAGCTGGCTAAAGGCTTTGGCTTTTTTCAATCGAAGCCGGCATCGGCCTTTAGCCCGGTAGCGGTTACGCCGGATGAACTGGGCGACAAATGGCAGGACGGCCGGGTGCATTTGCCGCTGCTATCGACCTACAACGGTAAGTTGTTTGGTAAACCCAATGCCGGTGTTGATATGACCTTCGACTTTGGCCAGCTGGTGGCGCATGCGGCGAAAACCCGTAACCTGGGCGCGGGCGCTATTATTGGCTCGGGGACAGTGTCGAACAAGCAGGGTACTGATCATGGTACCTCGGTAGAAGAAGGTGGTGTAGGCTATAGCTGTATTGCCGAGATCCGCATGATTGAAACCATCCGCGATGGTAAGCCGTCAACATCCTTTATGAAGTTTGGCGATACTATCCGTATGGAAATGCTGGACGAGCAGGGCAATAGCATTTTTGGCGCTATTGACCAGCAAGTGGTTAAGTATCAGAACTAACAGCTTAGTGAGCAGATGCGGATGTACTTTTTTCTGTGACCGTTGAAGGCCCGGACGGCCTGAGACGAGCCCCCAGGGATGGGTTTACGGCGTGTCACAGAAAAAATGTACGCAGCAGCTGCGGGATTCGAAGCGCATAATTTGCAGGACAGATCATGAAACTCTATGGCTACTGGCGTTCATCTGCCGCTTATCGGGTGCGCATCGCACTGAATTTAAAACAGCTTAGTTTTGAAAACCTGCCGGTACATCTGGTGAAAAACGGCGGCGAACAGCATAGCGACAGTTACAAAGCGCTAAACCCGGCGCAGCTGGTGCCCACCTTAGTGGATGGCGATCTTAGCCTGAACCAGTCGCTGGCCATTATCGATTATCTGGATGAGATGTACCCACAGCCTGCGCTGTTGCCAGAAGATACCGCAGCCAAAGCCTGGGTACGGGCACTGGCGCTGGATATCGCCTGTGATATTCACCCGCTGAATAACTTACGGGTGCTGCAGTACCTGACCGGGCCGCTGGCGTTAACCGAGCAGCAAAAGCTGGCGTGGATAGCACACTGGTTAAGCACTGGCTTTACGGCACTGGAACAGCGCTTGGCACAAAGCGCCGGCCAGTACTGTTTTGGCGATAGCGTAACCCTGGCCGATATCTGCCTGGTGCCACAGGTGTATAACGCTCAGCGCTTTGCGCTGGACTTAACGCCTTATCCACATATTCGCGCGGTGTACCATAACTGCCTGCAGCTGGCGGCGTTTGCCTTAGCTGCCCCAGAGCAACAACCTGACGCTCAGTAAAGCTACCGGCTGCATTGCAGCCGGTATCATCTTTCTCTTTTCTCTAGACGATTGGCCAGAGTCGCCTATGCTTAATCAAGTTTCTACCACAATTTGTCACCAGTTGATTGCGTGAACACCGGTAACATGTTGTAGTAGATAGCATTAATATTCAAAAGCGGCGCAAGGCCACTGGGGTAGGCAAGCATGAGTAAATTGATGGCGGCAGTAAACCAGCGTACCAATCTGGTTGGCAATAACCGGCTGGAACTCTTGTTGTTCCGTTTGCGCGGGCCGCAGCCATTTGGCATTAATGTGTTTAAAGTGCGTGAAGTGCTGCAATGCCCTGAGTTAACCGAAATGCCGGGCTCTAGCCCGCATGTCAGGGGCATTGCCCATTTGCGCGGTGTGCCGGTGATGGTAATCGATTTAAGCCAGGCGACCGGCGGCAAACCAATAGAAGATTTATCTAGCGCCTATGTGCTGGTTACCGAATACAACCGTCATACCCAGGGCTTTTTAGTTAGCAGTGTTGACCGCATCGTAAACACTAATTGGGATCAGATTATGCCGCCACCTAAAGGCGCCGGCGCCGGGCATTATCTTACTGCCGTTACCGAGATCGATGGCAAGCTGGTACAAATTATTGATGTGGAAAAAGTGTTCTCTGAGATTACCCCGGTGAATGAAGACGTTAGTGAGGAGGTAAAAACTAAAGCAACTGAGCGTGATTTTGACGATCTGATTGTTTTGGTAGCAGACGACTCCGCCGTGGCACGCAATCAGGTAAAGCGGGCGTTAAGTTCAATTGGCATACGGGTGGAGCTGGTTAATGACGGCAAACTGGCATTAGATTGGCTCAATGCGAAAGCGGCTGAACTCGGTGGTGATATTTCTGCTAAGGTGCCGTTGCTGATTTCTGACATTGAAATGCCAGAGATGGATGGTTATACCCTGACGGCTGAAATTAAAGCCGATCCGCAGCTGCGCAATATGCATGTAGGACTGCATTCGTCGTTAAGTGGGGTATTTAATGAAGCGATGGTGAAAAAAGG
>NZ_BAFK01000008.1 GCF_000296695.1 Rheinheimera nanhaiensis E407-8 | reverse complement strand
CAGACAGTATTAGTGCCCTGGTATGAATTCTGGCGCAACCGGCTGGACACCGAGCTATTTTTCGGCCATTGGGCGGCATTAAACGGTTATAGTCCGGTGGCGAATATTCACGCACTGGACACCGGTTGCGTCTGGGGTAATGCCCTGACTGCGTATTGTATTGAAACTCAGCAGCGCTATAGTGTGGCAGGTGTGTAGCGAAGCCTGTATATTAGGTAGCAACTTTCTGGTGCAGCGCGTTGGCCTGCACCTACCGTACTAAAATGGGAGTTATTATGAAGTTAACCGTTGCATTACGGATTATCGGCGGCTTTGGTATTATTTCACTGCTCCTGCTGCTTATTGGCACTACGGCCTATATCAGTCTGAACACGATCAGCAGCTCGACCGCCGAAGTCAACCAGGTGTCTATACCTGCGCTGGAGAACAGCGCTCAGATGCAAAGTGAATTTGTCATTATGAGCAAGCTTAGCCTGCAGGCCTTTAACGCCACTGAGCTGGATGAGGTTGCTCAGTTACTGCAGCAGTTCAGCACTGAGCAACAACGTTATCAGCAGGCCTCGACGCAATTGGCCCGCGCCGTGCAAGATAACGCCCAGCTAAAAAGCGCCGCCGCAGAAGTAGCGAAATCTTATGATGCCTTCACCCCGGTTAGCAGCGCCTTGTTCAGTCAGCTAAAAACCAACCTGCAGCTGCGTGACAGCATCGACAGTAAAATTGCTGATGTCGAAATGAACGCCGACGATATGGCATCGCTGATCCTGGACTTTACCGATGTCAGAGATGTGCAGCGCCGTTTCGCCAATGCTTACAAAGCCGCCACCAGCATTGAAACCGGCATCAATACCCTGGTCAGCAACGTAGTTGATCTGAACCGCACTACCTCAGACAGCACAGCGAACACCATAGGTAACGAAATCGGTTTTCGCTTAAAAGATTTAAACGATCAATTCGCCATCATTGAAAGTGACACTGCAGGCCAGGTGGCACTGGTGGCCGATATGGCGGAAAAAGTCGCTGAACTGAATAACCTGCTGTCGGGCAGCAACAGCGTGGTCGCACTGAAAATGCAGCGCCTGCAAGGCATTGCAGAAGCAACCCGTTTGCTGGCCCAGGCCGAGCAGCAAACCGCCACCGCCATGACCAGCCTGGCAAGCCTGTTATCGCAGGCACGCAGCGCTGCGGAGACCATCCAGCAGGAATCGGCTAATGGCGTCGCTAATGCCATTACCACCATTTTTATTGTTGTCGTGGTATCGATACTGCTGGCCGTGGTTATTGCGTTTATCACCGTAAAAAGCATTAAAAATCCGCTGGATAAAGTTAATGCCATCCTGGGTGTAGTGGCATCAGGCGATCTGACCCAAAAGCTGGACGACAAAGCCCAGGACGAATTTGGCGAACTGGCGCGTAACTGCAACAAGGTTATTGCCAATTTACAGCAGCTAATTCAGGGCATTATTTCCCGCTCGACCCAGTTAGCAGCCGCTTCTGAGCAAACCTCAGCCATCACGGTGCAAACCACTCAGGCTATTCGCGAGCAGAAATCTCAGGTAACCCAGGCAGCAACCGCTACCACCGAGATGAGCAGTACCGCCCAGGGCGTACTGCAAAGCTCCAACGATGCGGTGGCGGAGATTAAAAACGCCGATAATGAAGCCGAGCGGGTGAAAGGTATTTCGCTGGAAAACAAAGCCATTATCCTGCAGCTGTCGCATGAGGTTGAGCAGGCGTCAGAAGTCATTAACAAGCTGCATAAAGACAGTGCTTCAATTGGCAGTATTCTGGATGTGATCCGTGGCATTGCTGAGCAAACTAACCTGCTGGCACTTAATGCAGCCATTGAAGCGGCGCGGGCCGGTGAACAAGGCCGAGGCTTTGCAGTGGTAGCCGATGAAGTGCGTTCGCTGGCCAGTAAAACCCAGGCCTCGACGCAGGAAATTCAGGCGATGATCCAGGTGCTGCAATCTGGTGCCCATGCCGCCGTAGAGGCGATGAACAAAGGCAAAAAGCAAGCCGAGAACTGCGTAGCGAAAACTGAAGTGGCCACCAAGGCGCTGGACTCTATTACCCATGCCGTACATCTGGCACATGATATGAGCACACAAATTTCTGATTCGGCGCAGGAGCAAAATCAGGTATCGCACGAGATCAGTAAGTTACTGGAGTCTATCGTGGCTATTGCCGAAGAGACGGCTTCAGGGGCAGAACAAACCTCTGAATCAAGCCATGAAGTAGCACGTTTAGCCGAAGAGCTGCGGGTGTCGGTAGAACAATTTAAAGTGTAAGACGCCAAAGCAAAGCGATAGCAGCAATAAAAAATCCGCCAGCAGGCGGATTTTTTATTGGTGCTTTAACACCTGTTTCGCTTAATCACCTTCACCGGCACGGGATTTCAACACGGCTAACAGGGGTGATGCAGCAAAGCCATTGGCCTCCGCCCAGGCAATATCGCCAGAGCCTGCAACCGCCGAACCAGGCAGCTGTTTGACAATAAACTCACCGACATCGGCAGCATTGCTTTTAAAAGCATGACGAATAAGACTCTCACCATTACAGACCACACCATCATAGATGTTACGTAGCCGCAGACGGTAATCACTTAACACTTTACGCAGCCGGTTTTTATCATCTGCCGCCACGTAATCACACATAGAAGCAGCTAACTGATCATCTGCTAACGCGACCGGTGCCGTCAACAGCGACAGACCTACGACCGCACCACAAAACAAAGTTGGCAATAATCTCATGTACTACTCCTTGCTGAATATCGACTGAATCATCTTAGCAAGTTGTGTTAACAGGTGCAAACTCAGCCTTGGCGTTGCCAGGTACGAAAATAACAATGATAGGGGTTTTGTGCATCTGCCGGATGTTCACTTTGCTGCACCAGCTGCCAGTCTGCCACGGCATGATAATCAGGGAAAAACGCATCCCCCTCGGTAGTCAGTTCAATATCGGTTAGGTATAAACGCTGCGCCAATGGCAGCGCCTGGCGATATATCTCGCCACCGCCGATGATCATCACTTCGTCATGCCCTTGCAGCAGCTCAAGCGCCTGTGCCAGGCTAGTTACCCACTCTGCGCCCCGGCTGTCGATTGGCGGGGTGCGGCTTATCACCAGATTGCGCCGGCCGGGTAACACCCGGCCAATCGAATCAAAGGTTTTACGACCCATGACCACAGGCTTACCCAGTGTTACCGCTTTAAAATGCTTTAAGTCGGCCGGCAAGTGCCAGGGCATTTGGTTATCTTTACCGATGACGCGATTAGCGGCCATAGCAGCAACTAAGGAGATGATCATCGCCTAACCTTAACGCTGATAGATCACTTCAACGTCGTAATCATCGTCGTCAAAGTCGTCATCGTCGTCTTCATCTATTACCGGCTGGATATCGGTCGGGCTATCATCCCATTTGAAATTCACCGGATCAGCAATTGGCTCGGCGGCCTTTTCCACTGGTAACTGCTCAATGTAATTCAGAATATCTGCCGATAAGCGCTCGGTATTGGTGCGGCTGGCCGCCGCAATTTTAAACACCGGGCCTCCCCAGTTCAGGGCATTGGTTACCTGGGCGATGATCTCTTCCAGTTCATCTTCCATCACCAGATCAAGCTTATTAAATACCAGCCAGCGTGGCTTAGCGGCCAGCTTGGCACTGTATTTGGCCAGCTCGTTAACGATGGTAACCGCATTCTCGGCCGGATCTGAACCGTCGGCTGGCAGTACATCAACCACATGCAATAACAGCCGGCAACGCTCTAAATGCTTTAAAAACTGAATACCCAAGCCGGCGCCCTCGGCCGCGCCTTCAATCAAACCCGGAATATCGGCTATCACAAAAGAGCGGTGTGACTGTACCCGCACGACGCCTAAGTTTGGCACCAGAGTGGTAAAAGGATAATCGGCTACCTTAGGTTTAGCAGCAGACACGGCGCGGATCAGCGTTGATTTACCGGCATTAGGCAAGCCTAACAAGCCAACATCGGCTAATAACAACAGCTCTAAACGCAGGTTGCGGATCTCGCCTGGCGTACCATTGGTCTTTTTGCGCGGCGCTCGGTTAGTGCTGCTGGCAAAACGGGCATTGCCCAAGCCATGCCAACCACCTTTCGCAACCCGTAAACGCTGACCGTTGCGGGTTAAATCACCCAGTACTTCGTCGGTATCAACATCTACTGCCCGGGTACCGACCGGCACCCGCAGTTCTAAATCTTTACCACGCTTACCGGTACAGTTAACGCTGCCACCGTTTTCACCCCGTTCAGCACGGTGAAATTTCTCAAACTGATAATCGACCAGGGTGTTCAGGTTTTCATCGGCGACCAGATACACATCTCCGCCATCGCCACCGTCACCACCGTTGGGGCCGCCCTTAGAAATAAACTTTTCACGTAAAAAACTGATAATACCGTTACCGCCGTCACCGGCTTCTACGCGGATTATCGCCTCATCTACAAACTTCATCGGGTGCGTCCTGATTAATCAGATTTGAACCAGCTTTTATTAACTGGCGCTAAGTATAACGTAGCTTACTAAGCCTTGTCGAAAAACGCCTTCTCGGCGCGCTGATAGCAGCTCAGCAATAAAAAACCCCGCACCAGGCGGGGTTTAGTTGAATGTGTACAGCTTATTCGCTGACGATGCTCACAAACTTACGGTTGTGCTCACCTTTCACTTCAAACTTCACTTTACCTTCAGTTAAAGCGAATAAAGTGTGGTCTTTACCGATACCTACGTTAGTACCAGCGTGGAATTTAGTACCACGCTGACGCACGATGATGCTACCAGCTAAAACAGACTCACCACCGAAGCGCTTAACACCTAAGCGTTTAGCTTCTGAATCGCGACCGTTACGGGTGCTACCTACACCTTTCTTACTTGCCATGTGTCGATACTCCTATTACGCGCTGATGCTGGTAATTTTCACTTCAGTGAACCACTGACGGTGGCCCATCTGCTTGCGTGAATGCTTACGACGACGGAACTTAACGATTTTGATTTTATCGCCACGGCCATGAGTGACCACTTCCGCTACTACTTTACCACCTTCAACTAAAGGTGCACCGATAGAGATGTTTTCGCCGTTAGCGACCATCAACGGTGTAAATTCGATTGTTGCGCCGGTTTCTAAGTCTAGTTTTTCTAGACGAAGAGTTTGACCTTCCGTCACACGGTGCTGTTTACCACCACTTTGGAAAACCGCGTACATAGTTAACTCCGTACAAAGCACGCCATCGCTTGTTAAGGGGCGTGTTAATTCAATTCACAGGGCGCGAATTGTACGCAATTTCCCCTACCCCCGCAAGTAGAAATAAAAAAAAGATCACCGCCTAAACAAAAGGATCCGGTTTTGCTTTGGGACTTATCGGGCCTTAGTGTAGAATTAGCGCCATTGTTAGGTTTAAGCAGTTGTTTTGCATGACGCTCGAACAGATCCAGCAACTGGCTGCCGCCGATATGGCTGCGGTTAATGCGCAGATATTTTCCCAGCTCAATTCTGATGTGGCTTTAATTAACCAGCTCGGTATTTACATTGTTAATAGCGGCGGTAAACGTTTAAGGCCCTTGCTGGCTGTACTGGCAGCCCGCGCGCTCGGTTATAACGGCAGCGCTCATGTGACGGTGGCGGCCATTATTGAATTTATCCACACCTCTACCTTACTGCATGACGACGTAGTAGATGAGTCGACCCTGCGCCGTGGCAAGCAAACCGCTAACGCCGTGTTTGGCAATCAGGCCAGCGTACTGGTGGGCGACTTCCTGTACAGCCGCTCGTTTCAGATGATGGTGTCATTAAACGAGATGCGCATCATGCAAATTCTGGCCGATGCCACTAACGTCATTGCCGAAGGCGAAGTGCTGCAGCTGATGAACGTGAACGATCCTGACACCACTGAACAAAGCTATATGCAGGTCATTTACTGCAAAACCGCCAAATTGTTTGAAGCCGCCACTCAGCTGGCTGCTATAGTGGCACAGCAACCTGAAGCTGTGGTGAATGGGTTAAAACTGTATGGCATGCATTTGGGTACTGCCTTTCAGTTAATTGATGATGTGCTGGACTATCAGGCGGACGCGACAGAGCTTGGCAAAAATATCGGTGATGATCTGGCCGAAGGTAAACCGACGCTGCCGCTTATTCATGCGCTGAAGCATGGTACCAGTGCGCAGCAGGCGCTGATCCGCGAGGCGATAAGCGAAGGCAATGGCCTGGCGCAGTTAGACGCTATTATGACGGCACTGGAGCAAACCGATGCCTTTGGCTATACCCGCCGCTTGGCCGCGCAGGAAGCCGACAAAGCGCGTGCAGCGCTGGCCGTATTACCTGACTCAGACTACAAACAAGCATTGCTGGCACTGGCTGATATTGCGGTGTCGCGCAGTCATTAAGGGTTTAAGCCGGTACCTGCAAGCAAAAAGAAAAGGCGCCGTAGCGCCTTTTTTTACCGCAGAATAACTTAGTTATTCTTTACAAACTCTTCGCCTAAGGTGATATCGGCTTTTAAGGTGCCTAACATATCAGTCATGGCTTTTTGCTCATAAGCGCTTAAGCTACCAATGGGTAACAGCTTTTCTACGCCATTTTTGCCCAGCAGCATCGGCTGTGCGAAGAAACGGGCGTGCTCGCCGTTACCTTCAACATAAGCGTACTCAGTCACCGCTTCGCCTTGCAGGCCTTTGATCAGTGAAATACAGAAACGGGCCGCTGCCTGGCCCATAGATAAGGTTGCAGATCCGCCACCGGCTTTGGCTTCAACCACTTCAGTGCCGGCGTTTTGAATGCGATGCGTCAGTGAGGCAACTTCCTCATCAGTGAAGCTTACACCTTCAACCTGAGACAGCAGTGGCAGTATAGTGGTACCACTGTGGCCGCCAATCACCGGCACCTTAATAGCAGCAGGGTTTTTGCCTTTTAACTCGGCAACAAAGGTTTCAGCGCGGATCACATCCAGCGTGGTGACGCCGAATAAACGACGCGGGTCGTAGGTGCCGGCTTTTTTGAACACGTCAGCGGCAATGGCAACCGTAGTGTTAACCGGGTTGGTAATAATACCCACCAGCGCTTTTGGACACTGCTGCACTATAGCTTCGGCTAAGGTTTTCACCACACCGGCATTGATATTGAACAAATCTGACCGATCCATACCTGGTTTACGAGGCATACCGGCGGGGATCATCACGATGTCGGCACCGGCCAGCGCCTTGTTCAGATCTTCTTTACCATAGCCTGTTACTTTAACAGCGGTAGGGATATGGCTTAAGTCAACCGCGACACCCGGGGTTACCGGCGCCAGGTCGTATAGCGCTAAGTCGGTACCGGCAGGTAGGTCTAATTTCAGCAATAGTGATAATGCCTGACCAATACCACCGGCGGCACCTAAAACGGCAACTTTCATGATTATCTCCCTTGAGAACGCTTGAATGGAAAAACGCGCCAACAATACTGAAACCGCGGCGAAATTACAAATAGCTTAAGCCTAAAGTCTAAGCATTTTAGTCAATTTTAGTGTACTTTAGCCCAATAGCAGCGCCAGATCCGCCAACAAAGTGTATCGGCTGCTCAACTTTGCTAAGATAACGACACGCATTCAGAGGTAGAAGTGTGATATGACCAAGCAAGCCAAACAGGAAGCGTTAATTCAGGCATTTAAAGCCTTATTGAAAACTGAGAGTTTTGGCTCTCAGGGTGAAATTGTCGATGCGCTGAAAAACGAAGGCTTTGACAATATCAGTCAGTCAAAAGTGTCGCGTATGTTGAGTAAGTATGGTGCCGTGCGCACCCGTAACGCCAAACAGGAGATGGTTTATACTCTGCCACCTGAACTGGGCGTGCCGACCACCAAAAGCCCGCTGCGCCAGTTAGTGCTCGACATCGAGCATAACGATGTGATGATCATTATTCGCACCAGCCCGGGCGCAGCCCAGTTGATTGCCCGCTTGTTAGATTCCGTCGGTAAGGCCGAAGGTGTGCTGGGCACCATTGCCGGCGATGACACTATTTTTATTGCACCGAAAAGTATCCGCCATATCGACGATACCTTACAAAAAGTCACTGAGCTGTTTGAGAAGGTATAAACCGCTACGCAGCACCACTGGCAGCCAGCTCTAAAAAGCTGATCGATGGCGCAAAAAAAACAGCACTGAGTTCAAACCGGTGATAATTAAGCAGTAAATCATGGCCGGCAGCAGGGTTGCCAAGCCCCAGCCGCCGCGACAGTTGCTGCTGTAATGCCTCAGCACTGGCGGCATATTGCAGTTGCAGTAAACCCTGCTGCTTCAGCTGATAAAACGGCATATTCTGGTGCAGCACGGCAGTGTCATTGTCCTGCTGCCACATCAGCGCAGCGTGGCTGTCGGCGGTTAGCCGCCCGTCAGCCAGCAGACGGCCACTGACTTTCTCAAACCCCAGTATGGCTTCCTGCTCTGACTGACTTAACCGCTGCCAGACGGTTGGATTAAAGCCCAGTTGCTGAAAGTATAAATAACTGCCGCCGGCAAACAGCGGTTGTCTGGCCGCATCAACCAGGGCCACCTGCCGCTTTTGCCGCGCTTTGGCATTGTAGGGCGTATCAATAAAGCCGGTCAGCTGACGGCCATCCAGATAACGAAAACCCTGCAGCGCATCGAGCACATCGACATGTCCCTGCAGCAACTGCAATACCTGCTGCGCAACGATAACATTGACATCTAAGCGATCGGAGCGGATCTGCAATAACAAATCCACCGGCACCGCGGCCAGGCCGATATTGTCGTCCTGCGGCGCGGGAAAAGCATGCAATAGCGCCGGGCGCGCATCCGGATACAGCAAATCCCAATAGTTGCTGCCCACCGCCACCACACCGGTTAACAAGGCTTCAGAGAAATGATCGGCCAGCCGGTCGAACAGCTGCGGAATACGCGCCAGTTTATACCGCAGGGCTTTCTCCTGCCCTTCCAGCGCATTGAGCAGTAAATAGCTGCCATGCAAATTGGCTTCTGCACATATTCCCAGTTGTTCTCTGGCCATAGTTATTCCTTTAGACAACGCCTTTCGCCGCTCAGCTGCAGCAATACGCCATTCGTGCCCGGCTTTTTGTGAGAAATATCTCACAAACAAGTGCGTTTAAACGCTATTTACTGCTGCAAACTTTACTGCAAGTTTAATGCAACTGCATGATATATATCAAATTAACCAAAACCATTAACATTTTACAATAATATTACAGCAGGCTTTTTTCTAAAACATCATGCTGCACACCCGCGTTAGAGTGCATAATTAACTCGTCAACGGATAGACCCACTGACAGGAAGACAGCGGGTGACTGCAGGATGCAGTGTCTGGCTAGGATAGCACAAGGACGACCAACAGACATGCTCAGGATGAGCGCGGTTTTCAGAGTCTTCACCAGCGCTGAAAGCTCAGGGATGAAACGGAACACACTCAGGATGAGTGCGCATTACCAGGATGGTAGTGCTTAAGGATGACAGGACAAGGCAAGATGCCTTTAGGAACACTCCGGGATGGAGCCAGGGAAGAAATACTACGGACAGTATCGACAGGACGACGAAACAGGACCTTAGGTGGCCGCGCAGTTTGCGGCCCACCTTCCTGCTCTACCCTCACCAGCACCCCCTAACCGTATATCGCCATACTTGTCACTTGTCACTTGTCACTTGTCACTTGTCACTTGTCACTTGTCACCAGACACCTTACCGTCAAAACGCTGCTTATAAGCGGCAAAATCCGGCACTTCGCGCTGATAGTTTTGCTGATATAAACTCGAGTGAATAATAAAGTCGGCTGTCGCCTGGTTACAGGCTACCGGTACGTTCCACACCACGGCTAACCGTATCAGCGCTTTGACATCCGGGTCGTGCGGCTGCGATGACAGTGGGTCCCAGAAAAACACCAGCCAGTCTATTTTCTGCTCGGCAATCATGGCACCAATTTGCTGGTCGCCGCCCAAAGGGCCACTGGCCAGGCAGGTAACCTCGCGCTTTAAGGCGCTGCTAATCAGTTTGCCGGTAGTACCGGTCGCCACCAGCTGTTTATCAGCAAAAAAAGCCTGGTGCCGGCTCACCCAATCTAATAAGGCGGATTTTTTACCATCGTGTGCAACCAGGGCTATGGTTTTCATTTACAGCGCTCCTTGAAGCAAAAACGCAGCTTAACGTGAAAAAAAAGCCCTGCATAGCAGGGCAAAACAACCAAGGTCCACGTATAACATCGTTATTGGTCAGCAAACACCGCCGCTTCTGGCGTACGGTACTGCTATAACCACATCATTCTTTACTACTGCGCTGAAGCTATCCGCTTCATCGCTGTCATATAACCGCGTAACGTTTTACCGATACGCTCTACCGGGTGCTGACGAATGGCTTCGTTTACCGCGATAAGCTTAAGGTTATCCACACCGGTGTCGCCGCTGATGCCTTTCCCGATAAGCTCACTGCTCAGGCCGTTAACCAGATGTTTTAACAGCGGCACTGCAGCATGGGCAAACAGGTAGTTACCGTATTCGGCAGTATCTGAAATCACCACGTTCATCTCGTACAAACGCTTACGGGCAATGGTATTGGCGATAAGCGGTGTTTCATGCAGTGACTCATAATAAGCAGACTCTGCTACTATGCCGGCATCCACCATGGTCTCAAACGCCAGTTCCACACCGGCTTTTACCATAGCGACCAACAGCAAGCCGCGGTCAAAATACTCCTGTTCGGCAATTTTCTCTGCCGACACCGGCGCCTGCTCAAAGCCACTGTTGCGGGTTTGCTCACGCCAGGTCAGCAGGTTTTTATCATCATTGGCCCAATCGGCCATCATGGTGCGGGAAAACTCGCCACTGATGATGTCGTCCATATGTTTTTCAAATAATGGCCGCAAGATGCTTTTTAGCTGCTCAGCCAACTCGAAGGTTTTGAGCTTGGCCGGGTTACTTAAGCGGTCCATCATGTTGGTGATGCCACCATGTTTCAGCGCTTCGGTAATGGTTTCCCAACCATACTGGATAAGTTTAGCCGCGTAGCCGCGCTCGACACCGTCAGCCACCATCTTGTCAAACGCCAGAATGGCGCCGGTTTGCAGCATACCGCACAGGATAGTTTGCTCACCCATTAAGTCTGATTTCACTTCAGCCACAAAAGACGAGTGCAACACCCCGGCCCGATCACCACCGGTAGCCACCGCATAGGCTTTGGCGATATCCAGGCCACGGCCGTTAGGGTCATTCTCGGGATGCACGGCAATTAATGTCGGCACACCAAAACCACGTTTGTATTCTTCACGCACTTCAGTACCCGGGCATTTAGGGGCAACCATAATGACGGTGATATCAGGGCGGATCTGTTTGCCCTCTTCAACAATATTAAAGCCGTGTGAGTAAGCCAGTGTGGCGCCCTGCTTCATCAGCGGCATTACCGCATCCACCACGCTGCTGTGCTGTTTATCTGGTGTCAGGTTTAATACCAGATCGGCCGTAGGAATCAGTTGCTGATAAGTACCAACGGTAAACCCATTGCTGCTGGCCTTTTGAAAAGACGCGCGCCTCTCGCTTATCGCCTCTGCTCGTAATGCATAACTGATGTTTAACCCCGAGTCGCGCATATTCAGGCCCTGGTTTAACCCCTGCGCCCCACAACCGATAATGACGATATTCCAGCCTTTTAACAGCTCACAGCCGTTGGCAAATTCGCTCTTGTCCATAAAGCGGCACTGGCCTAACTGGCCCAGCTGCTGCCGTAAATTCAATGTATTAAAATAATTTGCCATAATGCTTCTCTAAATGCGTTTTTACCGCTCAGGCCTGATTGCTGAGCATAAGCCGGCTCAATGGCGGGCTTTAATGCGTTAATACTAGCTACTGCATTTAATTGCGTGAAGTGATATATTTTTAAGTCTGTATTTCACTATATGAAACAGGCTATCAGCATGGATATTCGCAGCGCCCAGTTGTTTCAGCATTTGGCAACCAGCCTTAACTTCAGCAAAACCAGCGAGCAGATGTATGTCAGCCCGCCAACCCTGACCAGAGTGATCCAACGGTTGGAGGAAGAACTCGGCGCTGAGCTGTTTTTCCGCGATAAACGCTCAGTACGGCTGACCCCCGCCGGCCAGCGGTTTGGCCGCTTTGTCCGTAGCTGGCTGGATGAATGGCATCAGCTGCAACTGGATTTACAGCTGGCCAGCGCTGAATTGACGGGTGAGATCCGGCTGTTTTGCACGGTAACCGCCAGCTACAGCCATCTGCCGGCCATTTTAGATAAGTTTCGGCTGATGTGCCCGAAAGCCGAAATTAAACTGACCACCGGCGACGCCGCTTCTGCTATTGAGAAAGTGCGGCTGGACGACGCGGACATTGCCCTGGCTGCACGGCCGATGCACCTGCCGGCTAATCTGGCCTTTAAAAGTATCGCCAGTTTACCGGTGATGCTAATTGCACCCACGGTGCCCTGTAAAGTAACCAGCTTGCTGGAGCAACAACCGATACCCTGGAGCCAGGTGCCCCTGATCATGCCCGAGCATGGCCCGGCACGCAGCCGCTTTGACCGCTGGGTGCAGGATAGCGGCATTATCCCGCTGGTAGTAGCAAAGGTAGATGGCCATGAAGCCATGGTGTCGATGGTGGCGCTGGGTACCGGTGTGGCGCTGGTGGCCGATGCTGTGGTCATACACAGCCCGGTGAAAGACCGGGTACGGATGCTACAGCTGGACTATCAGTTTGAAGCCTTTGATTTAGGCGTCTGCATGCTGAATAAACGGCTTAATGAGCCGCTTATTCAGGCATTCTGGCAAGTAGCCACGACAAAAGCAGAACTTAAGCGTTAGCGCCACAGTGAGTAGCAGAGTTACTTAACCACCTTCAGATGAGAGGCTTTTTTCGGCTTGGGCGGCTCGGGATCAGGATTATCATCATCCGGCAGCATATCAATCAGATCGGCATCGTCTTCATCTTCTTCCAGCGTAAAGACGGTACCGGCGCCGTTCTCGCGGGCATAGATGGCCAACACGGCATTAAGTGGAATATACAGCGCAAACGGCTGACCGCCAAAACGGGCACTAAAGGTGACCGCATCATTGCCCAGCTGCAAATTTCCCACCGCCGTAGGGGCGGTGTTTAACACGATTTGGCCGTTTTGGACAAACTGCATTGGCACCTTTACGCCGTGCACAGTCGCATCAACCACCAGGTAAGGCGTGCAGTTGTTGTCGACTATCCAGTCGTAAAACGCCCGTAGTAAATAAGGGCGGTTTGCGGTCATTTTCATTACAGCTTCATTCCGCGGCGAATTTCACGCTCAGCATCGCTTAGCGAAGCCTGGAATGCATCACGTTCAAAAATACGCGTCATATAGTTTTTCAGCTCTTTGCTGCCCGGGCCGGACAACTCGATGCCCAACAGCGGTAAGCGCCACAACAGCGCAGCCATATAACAATCGACCAGACCAAACTCTTCGCTCATAAAAAACGGCGCTTCATTAAACAATGGCGCTATCGACAGCAAGCCTTCTTTTAGCTCCTGCCGGGCGCTAGCCGCGTTGTCATCGCCATTTAAAATAGCCTGCGCCAGACGGTACCAGTCTTTTTCAATGCGGTACATCATTAACCGTGCCTGACCACGTGCCACCGGATACACCGGCATTAATGGCGGGTGCGGGAAACGCTCGTCCAGGTATTCCATGATGATATTGGCCTGATACAACGCCAGTTCACGGTCAAGCAGCGTTGGCAGGCTACCGTACGGGTTAACCTCGTACAGATCTTCCGGCAAATTATCCTGGGTGACCTGAAGAATATCGACAGTTACGCCTTTTTCCGCCAGTACGATGCGAACCTGATGGCTAAACATGTCATCCGCTGCTGAAAACAGTGTCATCACAGGGCGTTTATTGGCAGTGATCGCCATGTATTCCTCCGGTAAAATAAAAAACGGCAAAGGGGCGCTAAGGCCCCTGTAAACATAACTAGTTGAAAAAACTAATTAATGTACATCGCGCCAATATTCTTTCTTCAGTAAATACGCCAGAACAAAGAAGATCAGCAGAAATACCATAACCTTGACACCAAGTTCACGGGATTCCAGTTTGGTTGGCTCGCCAACATATTCCAGGTAGTTTACCAGATCTGCCACCGCACGATCATATTCTTCTGTGCTCAGCTCACCGGTACCATCGGTTTTAATACCGACATACACCTGCTTCGATTCACCGTCTACCAGACGGGTCTCATAGGCTTTGTAAGGTAAGCCCTGCAGCTCCTGCAGCACATGGGGCATACCCACCATTGGGAAGACGTCGTTGTTCACACCAAAGGGGCGTGACGGATCGGCATAAAAACTACGCAGATAGGTGTACAGCCAGTCCGGGCCGCGCACCCGCGCAACGTTAGTTAAATCTGGCGGTGTAGCGCCAAACCATTTTTCGCCATCTTTACCTGACATGTTGTTGGTAATATGGTCACCCACTTTTTCGCCGGTAAACATCAGGTTAGCCATACCGACATCTTCCGGAATGTCTAAATCGCGGAAGGTGCGGGAATAGCGCTGATACTGCATCTGGTGACAGCCCAAGCAATAGTTCTGGAACAGCTTGGCACCATTTTGCAGTGATGCCTTATCGGTCAGATCTATCGGTGCTTTGTCCAACGGTATCGTTGGGCCAGCTGCCATCGCCAGTGACGAGGCTAATAATGCGGCAGCAGACAATAACTTTTTCATCATTAGGTTACCCTCACTGGCAGTGGTTTAGTGGCTTCGTTCTTGCTGTAGAAGAACAGCAGCACAAAGAAACCGAAGTAAGTAAACGAGAACAGCTGCGACAACAGGGTATAAGTCGGTGTTGCCGGCAATACGCCCAGAATACCCAGCGCCACAAAGCTGATACAGAAATTAACCAGATTAACTTTGTGCAGGCCGCTGCGGTAGCGCACTGAGCGCACCTTGCCACGGTCCAGCCACGGCAGCAATGCCAACGCCAGGATAGCGGCAAACATGGCTACAGCGCCCATAAAGGGGTGCGGAATAGCACGTAAAATGGCATAGAACGGCGTGAAGTACCAAACAGGTGCGATATGCTCAGGCGTTTTCAGCGGGTTAGCCGCTTCAAAGTTTGGCGGCTCCAGGAAGAAGCCACCGCCTTCCGGGAAGAAGAAGATTACCCAGGCAAAAACCAGTAAGAAGCCAGCAACGCCCACTAAGTCTTTCACCGTGTAATAAGGGTGGAACGGGATCGCATCAACGATCACTTTCTTACCACCGCGGGTGAAGTACTGATGGAAGGTAAACTTTGTATCGGCGTCGGTTTGCTCAACGCTGCCATCGTTATCGCGTTTAATCTCGATACCGTCAGGGTTGTTTGAGCCTACTTCATGCAGCGCCATAATGTGCAGGAAGACTAAAATAACCAGTACCAACGGCAGCGCAATAACATGCAGTGCAAAGAAGCGGTTTAACGTAGCACCGGAAATAACATAATCACCACGGATCCACAGCGTTAAATCTTCGCCGATAAACGGAATAGTACCAAAGATACCGATAATAACCTGGGCACCCCAGAACGACATCTGGCCCCATGGCAGTAAGTAACCCATAAAGGCTTCAGCCATCAGCACCAGGAAAATCAGCATACCGAAGATCCACAACAGTTCACGTGGTTTCTGGTACGAGCCGTACATCATGCCGCGCAGCATGTGCAGATACACGACAACGAAAAACGCCGACGCGCCGGTAGAGTGCATATACCGCAGCAACCAGCCGTACTCGACGTCACGCATAATGTATTCAATAGACGCAAAAGCACCTTCGGCAGAAGGCACATAGTTCATAGTTAACCAGATACCGGTCAGAATTTGGTTAACCAGTACTAAAATGGCCAGCGAGCCAAAAAAGTACCAGAAGTTAAAGTTCTTTGGTGCCGGATACTGCATGACGTGCAGGTTCATTTTATCCATGAACGGCAGGCGGTATTCAATCCAGCTCATCAGGTTCTTGAACATCAGGCAGCCCCCTCATCTTCACCAATTAAAATGGTATTGTCATCGATATACATATACGGAGGGACCATCAGGTTGCTGGGTGCCGGTACGCTCTGGAATACCCGGCCGGCCATATCAAACTTAGAGCCGTGACAAGGGCAGAAAAAGCCAGAGGTAACGCCCTCAACCTGAGCAGAGAAATCGCTGGGTAAGTAAGTTGGTGAGCAGCCCAGATGAGTACAGATACCGACAGCGACAAAAATTTCCGGCTTTTTCGAGCGATAGCGGTTTTGTGCGTAAGCGGGCTGTTGTGCTACCGCCGACTCCGGGTCGCGTAACTTATCTTCATGGTTTGCCAATGCATCTAACATGGCTTGTGGCCGTTTAACGATCCATACCGGCTTACCACGCCACTCTACCCGGATTAACTGGCCCGGTTCCAGCTTACTGATATCCGCACTGACGGCGGCACCGGCTTGCTTGGCTTTTTCACTCGGGTTCCAGGACGCGATAAAAGGCACAGCAGCTCCGACGGCACCAACACCCCCCACTACTGAGGTAGCAATGGTAAGGAAGCGGCGGCGACCTTGATCTACAGGCGCATTGCTCATCCACTCATCTCCACGTTAACGCTTAAACAGAATTTAAGCGGCTGAATTTCAGCAATTATTATAAATTGAAAAAATAACGCCGATCATAATGAAAAGCCCTGCTTTACACAAGGATTAAGGCTGCCTGAATCGGTATTATCTTAGTCAAATGCGGTGTACGGCTTAACACTGCTACTGGTTTGCCGCTGCGGCGTCACCGCTTTTGCAAGGTAAAAAAAACCCGGCAACAGGTGCCGGGCTTTGAGTACAGAAAAACGCTTAACGTTTTGAGTACTGTGGACGTTTACGTGCTTTACGCAGACCCACTTTCTTACGTTCAACCTGACGGGCGTCACGGGTAACGAAGCCTGCTTTACGCAGTGCTGGACGCAGTGACTCGTCAAATTCCATCAGTGCACGGGTGATACCGTGACGGATAGCACCGGCCTGACCGCTGATACCACCACCTTTAACAGTGATGTACAGGTCGAATTTCTCCACCATGTCTACCAGCTCTAATGGCTGACGCACAACCATACAAGCGGTTTCACGACCGAAGTAGTCGGTTAATGCGCGCTGGTTAACAACGATGTTGCCTGAACCGGCTTTTAAGAACACACGGGCCGTTGAGCTTTTACGACGACCAGTTCCGTAATATTGATTCTGTGCCATGATATGCTCCGATTAAATATCTAATACTTGCGGTTGCTGAGCAGCATGCTGATGCTCGGCGCCGGCGTAAACTTTCAACTTACGGAACATAGCGCGGCCCAGTGGACCTTTTGGCAACATGCCTTTAACAGCAGTTTCCAGCACCATTTCTGGCTTTTTGTCGATTAACTTCTCAAAGCTGATTTCTTTGATGCCGCCTGGGAAACCAGTGTGAGAGTAATACATTTTCTTCTGCGCTTTAGCACCAGTCACAACGACTTTTTCCGCGTTTACCACGATGATGTAATCACCGGTGTCAACGTGCGGAGTGTATTCTGGCTTGTGCTTGCCACGTAAACGGGCAGCGATTTCAGTTGCGATACGGCCCAGCGTTTTACCTGACGCATCAACAACATACCAGTCGCGTGTTACGCTTTCTGGCTTAGCAGTAAAAGTTTTCATTCGCTTTATCCAAAAATAACTTAGTTACACCTGACACAGTGCAGGGCTGATGCAGCTTGTGTCGTTAGCGTACCCCTTCGAGTACAAAAACTACCGGGCTAACGGCAGTAATAGGCTGTAACGTAGGCCGGGCGCGGATTATATATTAAGCAGTTTTAAAAATCAGCACCCTGAGTAAAAATTCTTTATTAAAGTCAGCTTATCAGGGCAAATGCGGCCGGGCCAGGTAATCATGTGACTGCATCTCCTGTAACCGGCTGATACAGCGTTTAAATTCAAAACTGAGTATGCCCTGGCTGTATAACTGCTCTAAACCGGTTTCTGCTGAGATAATCAGCTTAACGCCGCGCTCATAAAACTCATCTACCAGGGCGATAAAGCGCCTGGCCACATCATCATTATGCTGGCCCATGGCCTTAACGCCCGATAACAATACCGTGTGATAACAGCGGCTAAGCTCCATATAATCGTATTGGCTGCGCGCACTTTCACACAGCTGGGCAAAGGCGAACCACACCACGCCATCGGCCTCATAACGGGCCTGTATCTTGCGGTTCGCCACTTCTATCGCCACATCCTGCTGGCGCGGCTCAGTCGATAACGCCAGAAAATACTGCAGCAGGTTGGTGTCTGCCTGCTGATCCAGTGGGGCGTGGTAAATTTCGGCCTTTTCCAGCGTGCGCAGCCGGTAATCAATACCACTGTCGACATTAATGATCTCGGTGTGCTGTTTAATCAGTGTTATTGCCGGTAAAAAGCGGGCACGTTGTAAACCGTTGCGGTACAAGCCGTCAGGCTCAATATTAGAGGTTGCCACCAGCGTAATGCCGCGGGCAAACAGCGCCTGCATCAAGGTGCCTAAGATCATCGCATCAGTGATGTCTGAGACAAAAAACTCGTCAAAGCACAGAATGTCGGTTTCCTGCTTAAACTTATCGGCCACCTTTTGCAGCGGATCCGCTACGCCCTTGAACAGTTTTAACTCTTCATGTACCCGGTGCATAAAGCGGTGAAAGTGAATACGCATTTTGCGACTGCCCGGCAGGCACTCGTAAAAGGTATCGACTAAATAGGTTTTGCCCCGGCCAACCCCGCCCCAAAAGTACAGGCCTTTGACCGGCTGCACTTTGGCAGATTTCCCCAGTAAACGCTGCCAAAAACCGGGTTTTTCCGGTTGTGGCTGTAGCATGTCATCATATAAACGCTGTAACTGACGCACAGCAAACTCTTGCGCGGCGTCATACTGAAAATCCTTACGGGTTAGATCTTGTTGGTACTTTTCTAGTGGTGTCATGGCAGTTTTACTTGAAAGTGGCGCCGCTCAGCCTTAAATATCAGCAATAATAGTAACATGCCTTACCACTGCGGATAAGAAGTTAGGTTACACTATTGCAGGAAACCAGACGAAATAGGCAACAGCGTTGCCGCAGGAGTTGTTATGGAATATATGTACGCAGGTGCCTGGCTGGCAGCCGGTTTAGTAATAGGTGCAGTACTAGCCCGTATTTTTACGCTGCGTCAGTTGGATCAACACAAGTTGAAACTGGAGCTGGCAGAGAGCCAGGCACAACTGGAGCAGTACCGGCAGGATGTGTCAACCCATCTGGAGACCACCAACCAGCTGATGACACAATTACAAGACAACTACGCCCGTATTGCCCGTCATATTGCCGACTCACGCATGCAATTGGTAGAGCGGCCAACCGAGTCAGTGAAGCAGGACATTAATTACCTGTCAGGCGATACTGCAGCTTATATCCGCCAGTCATTGCATCAAATAGACGAAAAGCGTCGGGTGTACTCAACAGCCGAGCAGCAACCACTGGACTACTCTGGCGAAGCCAGTGGCCTGATTAAAGAGCGCAAACCGGCGCAATAAATTGTTACATAAAGCAAAAAGCTAAGCTGAACTTTTTTTATTGAGACACGTTCTTAGTCGCACACTGCTTTTAGGAGACTAATACGCTATGAATAAGAAATTTTCCGTGTTAAGTGCTGCCGTGGTGGCAGCGCTGACCTTCTCTGCGCTACCTGTAGCCGAAGCCCGCATTCCATTTTTTTCTAATGATAAAGAGATGCCTACACTGGCGCCCATGCTGGAGCAAGCCACACCCGCCGTGGTGCATATTTCAGTAGAAGGTAGCCGTGAAGTGCGTCAGCGTTTACCTGAAGCTTTCCGCTATTTTTTTGGTCCGCGTGGCCCAAATGAGTACCGTGAAGAGCGGCCGTTCCGCGGTTTAGGTTCAGGGGTAGTAATAGACGCCAGTAAAGGCTATATCGTTACCAATAATCATGTGATTCAGGATGCCAAAGATATTGAAGTTCGGTTAAAGGATGGCCGCACCTTTAAAGCGAAAAAACTGGGCGCCGATCCGGAAAGCGATATTGCGCTGTTACAAATTACCGCCGATAAACTGGTACAAATTCCATTAGCAGATTCAGACAAACTGCGGGTAGGCGATTTTGCTATTGCTATCGGTAACCCCTTTGGTCTTGAACAAACCGTTACTTCAGGCATTGTCAGTGCCCTGGGCCGGGGTGGTTTAGGTATTGAGGGCTTTGAAGACTTTATTCAAACCGATGCCGCCATTAACAGTGGTAACTCCGGCGGTGCGCTGGTTAACCTGCGCGGTGAACTGATTGGCATTAATACTGCCATTTTGGGCCCCAATGGCGGCAATATCGGTATCGGCTTTGCCATACCGGCCAATATGATGAAAAACCTGGTCGATCAGATAGTGGAGCATGGCGAAATACGCCGCGGTAGCCTGGGGATCCGCGGTGGCGATGTCACGGCAGATTTAACAGAAGCGATGAATTTAAGTGTCAGCCGCGGCGCCTTTGTTAATGAAGTACTGCCCGATAGTGCTGCCGAAGAGGCCGGTTTAAAGTCAGGTGATGTCATTATCAGTATGAATGGCAACCGCATTAACTCTTTCCTTGAGCTAAGGGCTAAAGTGGCCACCTTAGGTGCCGGCCGCGAGGCTGAACTGGGCGTTTTACGGGACGGTAAAGAGCGTAAGGTCAAGGTAAAACTGCAGGAACTGGCCAGCGGCCAGGTTGCTGCCAACCAGTTACACCCGATGCTGGAAGGGGCAGAGCTGTCTAACGCCAGCAACGGCGGCGTGAAGATTGACAGTGTCGCCAACAACTCACCCGCGGCGCAAATTGGCTTGCAGGCTGATGATGTGATTTTGGGCGTCAACCGCCAGCGGGTGGATAACCTGGCTGCACTGCGCAAAGCGCTGGAAAACCGCAGCGGTATTGCTGCGCTGAATATCCAGCGCGGTAATACTACCCTGTACGTGCTGATCCGCTAGCGGCATCGGCTGAAGCGGTAGTGGCAAGCTACTGCTTCAGCCGGTTTAATGTTATGCTATCGGCATCTTTCCCTTACCAAAATTGCTGGCGCTGTGGCGAAATTCTGGGTTTTTCTGCTTAAGAGCACTTTGTACGGCTTGGCGCTGGCGTTTATCCTGCTTTGGTTAATGCCGTCGGTTAACCTGCCGGCTTTTCACGGTTTCAACGGCCAGGATGCCAGTGACGATCCTGCACCGGTCAGCTATGCCCGCGCAGTGCGCCGTGCGGCACCTGCTGTGGTCAATGTCTATACCCGTAGCACACTGGTAGACCCACGGGCATTAAGGCCCCGCACTATAGAGCGGCAGGAGCTGGGTTCGGGTGTCATTATGAGCAGCCAGGGCTATATTCTGACCAATTATCATGTCGTGTACGGTGCCGACTATATTGAAGTGGCGCTACAGGACGGCCGCATGCTCGAAGCCGTACTGATTGGTCAGGACGAGCTGACTGATCTGGCGGTGCTGTATGTGCAGGCCGATAACTTACCGGTTATTCCACAAGATGATAAACTCGAACCTCAGGTAGGCGATGTGGTGCTGGCCATAGGTAACCCGCTTAATCTGGGCCAAACCATCACCCAAGGCATTATTAGCGCGAATGGTAACAATGGCTTAAGTTCGCGTGGTTATATCGATTTTATGCGGATGGACGCCGCCATTAACCGGGGCAACTCCGGCGGCGCGCTGGTCAATACCAATGGCACGCTTGTCGGTATCAACGCGGCAGCCTTTCAGCTGGAGAATCAGGACATTCAGGGCATTTTCTTTGCCGTACCTTACACCCTGGCTGTTAACGTGATGCAAAAGCTGATTAAGCAAGGCCGGGTCACGCGCAGCCATCTTGGCGTATCTGGCGATGCGGTGATTAATGCTGCCGGCGAGCGGTTAATTTCTTCTGGCCAGGTGTTGTACGGCCTAAGCATTACCGCCGTTAACGCCAATGGCCCCGCTGCGGAAGCTGGCTTGCAAGTAGGTGACATCCTGCTGAAAATCGCTGACAAGCGCTTTGACAGCGTGCAGCAGGCGTTGAATATGATTGCCGAAACCCCGCCCAATTCTACCCTGGCGCTGACGGTTGACCGCAGCGGTCAGTTATTAACGATAAACGCTGTGGTGCGTGAACTGCGCCGATAAAAAACGCGGCTTAAGCCGCGTTTATCCGTTCAATGTTCGCGCCGAGCCGGCGTAATTTATCTTCAATCTGCTCGTAGCCGCGATCGATATGGTAAATGCGATCAACCACCGTTGCGCCCTCGGCAACCAGGCCGGCAATCACCAAGCTGGCTGAAGCGCGTAAGTCTGTTGCCATTACCTGCGCCGCCATCAATCGATCACTGTGCTGACACACGGCAGTATTGCCCTCCAGGCTGATCTTCGCGCCCATACGCTGTAATTCAGGCACATGCATAAAGCGATTTTCAAAGATGGTTTCAGTGACCATGCCTACGCCATCAGCCACCACGTTTAACACGGTAAACTGCGCCTGCATATCGGTTGGAAAACCCGGGTGCGGCACCGTTTTAACGTTGACAGCTTTTAGCTTGCGGCCTGTCATATTGGCGCGGATCCAATCCGGGCCAGTACTCACCTCTACCCCGGCTTCGCGCAGTTTATCCAACACCACTTCAAGCTCTGCCGGATCCGTATTACGGCAGGTCACATCACCGCCGGTAACTGCAGCGGCTACTAAGAAGGTGCCGGTTTCAATGCGATCCGGTAACACTTTGTGATCGCCGCCCTGCAGTGCAGTAACACCTTCGATCACTATACTGTCGGTGCCGGCACCACGGATCTTAGCGCCCATGGTGTTCAGGTAACGGGCTAAGTCGACCACTTCCGGCTCACGTGCGGCATTATCGATGGTGGTGATGCCATCGGCCAGCACCGCTGCCATCATCAGATTCTCTGTCCCGGTCACACTGACCATATCCATAATAATATGGGCGCCCTTCAGCCGGTTGGCTTTGGCTTTAATGTAGCCGTTCTCGACGCTTATCTCAGCGCCCATTTTGCGCAAGCCATCAATATGCAGGTTCACCGGCCGTGCACCTATGGCACAACCACCAGGCAAGGAGACTTCGGCCTGGCCAAAGCGGCTCAGCAGTGGCCCCAGCGCTAAAATAGAGGCGCGCATGGTTTTTACCAGCTCGTAAGGTGCAAACTGGTTGTTTACCGCAGCGGCATTCACCTGCACCTGATTGTTAGCAAAACTCACCTCTGCGCCAAACAACTGCAACAATTTTACGGTGGTTTCAATGTCTTTCAGCCGGGGGACATTGCTGATAGAGGTGGGTTTTTCAGACAGTAAGCTGGCAAACAGAATAGGCAAGGCGGCATTCTTGGCGCCGGAGATATTCACCTCGCCGCGTAACACCTGACCACCGGTAACTAAAAATTGCTGCATAAAATACTACATCGGAGGATTTAAAAGTTGTTCTCTACGCCACTGTTGTGGGGTAAAGGTCTTAATGCTGACGGCATGAATACTGCCATCCGCTATCGCGGCCATAATGGGCGCGTATACCATTTGTTGCTGTTTCACCCGGCTGATGTCAGCAAAGCACTCACCCACCGCGATAACCGCATAGTGTGAGCCTTCAGCACTCACCCTGGCTTCAGTCAGCTTCAGCTGCTCAATTAACAGCTGCTCTAGTTGTTTCGTGTCCACAGATAAACCTTAATCGCTAATCGGCAATAACGGCCGCACGGCCGTCACGTCGGCTAATGATAACAGCTGTTTGGGGACATTACATAACGCTATTACAACGCCACGCTGCTTGGCTTGCGCCAGCTGTTGTAGTAACCAGGCCAGGCCAGCGGTGTCGATAGCCGTTAATTCGGCTAAGTTAAAGCGTATTTCACCCGAGGCGTCATTTAACAATGTAAAGGGTGAATACAGCATTAACGTATCACGATTTAATACGCCGGTAAAATGCAGCCACTGATCCCGCTTAACTATGCTCAGTGTCACTTTTCCTCCGGCTTGGTAATCGGTGCCTTGGCTTTTTCTTTTAACAGGGCAGTGACGCTATTCAGGCCTTGCTGACGGATCAGATTACCCAGTTCAGCACGTTTGCTATCAAGTAACGAAATGCCTTCAGCCACCATATCAAATACCAGCCAGTTACCTGCATCTTTGCCACGGCGCAGCTTAAACTCAATATTGATATCCGGCTTGCCGGGGTCAATCACACGGGTTTTAATGCTGATAATTTTCTGGCTATTATTAATACGGCCTGGCTCAATCATCACTTTTTGGTCTTTATACTGGGTGAAAACGCCGGCATAAGTGGCAACCATATAGTTTTGAAAGGCGTCAACAAACGCCAGTAAATCGTCCCGCGGAGTTTGCCGTAAATCTGCGCTATTACCAATTACCCGCAGCGCCGCATAGCGGCTGTCAATATAGGGCACCAGTTCTTCATTGACGATATCGCGCAGCACTTCCGGATTGGCGTTAATTTTACTCTGGTCACGGGCAATACGGCTGAACGTATTGTCGGCCAATACTTCCATCATCTTATAGGGATCATCATAAGTAGGAGTATCCGCACCTGCGGCTGCGCCACTAAAAACCAGCACTGCCGCCATCAATAAAGCATATACTTTCATCATTAATTCCCGCGGTTAAATAAGAATTGTCCGATCAGCTCTTCAAGTACTAAGGCTGACTTGGTGTCCTCGATGTAATCACCGGCCACCAGAATTTCAACCGTTTCATCTAAAAAGCCCGGCTGCAAGCCCAGATATTGCTCACCCAATAAACCAGAGGTCAGAATGGCCAGGGTACTGGTTTCAGGAAAGTTGTTATACTGGCTGCTGATTTCCAGCGTTACAACCGGCGTGTAAAAGGTCGTATCCAGCTCAATAGCCGCCACCCGGCCAACCACAACCCCACCAACTTTGACCGGTGAACGCACTTTAAGGCCGCCGATATTGTCAAATTTAGCGTATAACTTGTAGGTTTCGCCGTTGCCACCAAGACCACTGTTCGCGACTTTTAATGACAACATCAAAAAAGCCGCCAGAGCCAGCACGATAAAGCCACCAACTAAAATTTCAATTTTCCGTGTGGTCATTGTTATCCACCAAACATTAATGCAGTTAAAATAAAATCAAAACCCAATACAGCAAGCGATGCTGTTACCACAGTTTGTGTTGTTGCTGCGCTGATCCCTTCCGAGGTTGGCACTGCATCAAACCCTTTGTGCAGGGCTATCCATATTACGATTAACGCAAACACCACGCTTTTGATCACGCCGTTAAGCACATCTTCGTAAAAATCGACGTTTGCCTGCATGGCAGACCAGTAACCGCCGCCATCTACGCCCAACCAGTCCACGCCGACCAAATGCCCGCCCAAAATACCTACAGCGGTAAAAATAATGGCCAACAGCGGCAAGCTGATCACGCCGGCCCAAAAACGCGGGGCTATTATGCGCCGCAATGGGTCAACCGCCATCATCTCCATGCTGGAGAGTTGTTCAGTAGCCTTCATCAGGCCAATTTCAGCGGTAAGGGCGCTGCCGGCGCGCCCGGCAAACAGTAATGCCGCCACCACAGGCCCAAGCTCACGCAATAAGCTCAGGGCAACTAAAGGCCCCAGCATTTGCTCGGCGCCAAACTTCACTAATACGGTGTAGCCTTGCAATGCCAGCACCATGCCGATAAATAGCCCCGACACCAGAATGATCAACAGCGACAACACGCCAATCACGTACAGCTGTTTAATCAGCAGTGGCAGCCCTTTACGCAGATCCGGTTTACCTATCAGGGCACCAAACAGCATTAAGCCGGCCCGGCCAAAGCCAGTCACGCTGTTAATGGTGGCAGCGCCCAGTTGTTGTAGTTTGTCTGCAATCACCTGGCTAACTCCATAAGCTCAGTGGCATAAGGTGCCGCTTTAAAATGAAACGGTACTGCACCATCAGCTTCACCTTGCAAAAATTGCTGTACCAGCGCCGATGGGTGCGCCCGTAGTTGCTCTGGCGTGCCCTCACCTATCACCGTCTGTTCAGCGACGACATAAACATAATCTGCAATGCTCATCACTTCAGTGACATCATGTGATACCACGACTGAGGTTAAACCCAGCGCGTTATTTAATGACTTGATAAGCCGCACTATCACGCCCATCGAAATCGGGTCCTGCCCGGCAAAGGGCTCGTCATACATAATCAGCTCAGGATCAAGCGCTATGGCCCGTGCCAGTGCTGCGCGCCTCGCCATACCACCGGACAGCTCTGCCGGCATTAGATCCCGTGCGCCCCTAAGCCCGACAGCTTCCAGTTTCATCAATACAATCAGCCGGATCAAAGACTCCGGTAGCTTGGTGTGCTCACGGATCGGAAAAGCGACGTTATCAAACACCGACATTTCACTGAATAAGGCACCGCTTTGAAACAGCATACTCATACGTTTGCGCAGCTGATACAAGGCGCGGCGGGACAATTGCGGAATATCCTGGCCATCAAACAGTATTTTGCCACTGTCAGGTTTTAACTGCCCGCCAATCAGCCGCAATAGGGTGGTTTTGCCGATGCCGCTGGGGCCCATAATGGCCGTTACTTTGCCACGGACAAACTGCATATTCAGATCGCGGTAAATTACGCGCTCACCCCGGCTGAAGTTCAGTTGCTGTATATCAATCAGAATATCTGCCAAATTCACTCTCTTTGCCTGCCTGCAGGCTTACTCTTATTGCGATGCAATATACATACAACTATGTATGTTTTCAATCAAAGGTCGGTCAAAGCTGCAATATTGTAAACGTGTTGCCCGATAAAGTCGTTACAAAAAATCGTAACAAACTGTGCGAAAAATCGATGACTACGCACGAGCACAGCTTTTTTTGCAATTAATGGCAATAAACTGGAAAATAACCGTTGATCGCCTGGTAACACTTAAGGAATTTGCTTTGTCGCCGCTGTTATTAGCCATTATTTTTGTTGTGGTCGGCTTGATCTTATTGATCTGGAGTGCCGACCGTTTCGTGTTTGGCGCCGCCTCTGTCGCCCGCACGGCGGGTATTTCTCCTATGGTTATTGGCCTAACCATTGTTGCCATGGGCTCATCAGCACCAGAAATGCTGGTATCAGCCAGTGCCGCCTGGCAAGGTCGCATCGATACCTCTGTCGGTAATGCGTTGGGTTCAAACATCACCAATATTTTGTTGGTTATTGGTGCAGCCGCCTTACTAAAACCTATTGCAGTGTCATCATTGACGCTAAAACGTGAATACCCGCTGTTGCTGCTTTGCACCTTACTGGGTTACTACTTTATCTCAGACAATGCCTTAACCCGAACTGAAGGCATATTACTGCTGATAGCCTTTGTTAGTTTTCTCTGTTTGCTGGTTTACTGGGGCAAGCACGCCCGTACCGATGACCCTCTGGTGGCTGAAATCAATGCCGAATTACCCGAGCCGGCGCCTCTGTTCAAAGCGATACTATGGGTAATCGCCGGTTTGGCCCTGCTGCTAGCCAGTTCGCAGTTGCTGGTGCACGGCGCCGTGACGATTGCACGCTATGCCGGCCTTAGCGATCTCGTCATAGGCCTGACAATTATTGCTATTGGCACCAGCCTGCCGGAACTGGCCGCCAGTGTCATTGGTATTTTAAAAGGTGAAGACGATTTAGCGCTTGGCAATATTATTGGCTCTAACATTTTTAATATTCTCGCTGTACTCGGATTAGGAGCTGTTATCGGTCCGGCGAGTCTGGATCCCATGGCGGCAGGTCGCGATGGCTACGTTATGCTGGGTGCCACGCTGGTCATGCTGTTAATGTCATTGCGCTTAGGAAGTATTCAACGCATTAACCGTGCTGAAGGCGCTATACTGCTGGCTGCTTTTGCGGGTTATCAGTATTTACTGTTCTACAGCCTTAACCGTTAACAGACAGAGACGTCCTATGCATACAGATTTTAGAAGCCGCGCTGCTGAGGTACTGAAAATTGAAGCCGCAGCGGTAGCTCAGCTACAGCAATATCTTGATGGCAGTTTTGATCTGGCTTGTCAGCTTATACTAGACAGCAGAGGTAAAACTATTGTCACAGGTATGGGTAAATCGGGTCACATTGGCAGTAAAATTGCTGCCACCTTGGCCTCTACCGGTTCGCCGGCATTTTTTGTCCACCCTGGTGAAGCCAGCCATGGTGATTTGGGTATGCTGACCCGGGATGATGTTGTTATTGCTATTTCGAACTCCGGTGAAACTGCCGAAGTGTTAACCATAGTGCCGGTGATTAAACGCCTGGGCATAAAACTTATTGCCATGACCGGCAACCCGGCGTCTACCCTGGCTAAGCTGGCTGATGCTCATCTTTGTGTAAAGGTAGAACAAGAAGCCTGTCCACTGGGCTTAGCCCCCACGGCCAGCACCACAGCAACGCTGGCGATGGGCGATGCCTTAGCGGTGTCTTTGTTGGATGCGCGTGGTTTCTCAGCTGACGATTTCGCCCTGTCACATCCTGGTGGCAGTCTGGGACGCAAGTTGCTGCTGCGACTTGAAGATATTATGCATCGCGGTGAAGAGCTGCCCGTGGTGCCCAGCAATGCCACGATCAAAGATGCCTTGCTGGAGATTTCGAAAAAAGGCTTGGGCATGACTGCGATTACCCAGCCTGATGGTCATCTGGCTGGTATATTCACTGACGGCGATTTACGCCGCTTACTGGATTTACGTATCGACATTCACAGCAGCCAGATCGCTGAAGTGATGACCAGAAACTGTATCACCGCTAATGCGCAGATGTTGGCGGCTGAGGCGCTGCAAATTATGCAGCAGAAAAAAATTAACGGTCTTATTATTGTCGATGAGCATAAAGTCCCGGTAGGCGCGATGAATATGCATGACTTATTACGTGCAGGGGTAATGTAAGTGAGTCTTTTTAGCGAGCTATATCAAAGGATTAACCAGCCAACCTTAGAACGCGCCAGCCAGATAAAACTGCTAATTTGCGATGTTGATGGCGTATTTTCTGATGGCCGCATTTACCTGGGTAATAATGGCGAAGAGCTAAAAGCCTTTCACACCCGCGATGGCTACGGCATTAAAGCACTGCGTCAGGCCGGCGTCGAAGTCGCGGTAATTACCGGTCGCAACTCTGCCATAGTGCAGCAGCGCATGACGGCACTGAGCGTACAGTACATTTATCAAGGCCAGGAAAATAAGCTGGCGGCTTTTGAAGAGCTCCTGCAAAAATTGCAACTTAACGCCGCCAATGTTGCCTATATCGGCGATGATCTGGCCGACTGGCAGGTGATGCAACACTGCGGCCTGGCGGTAGCAGTGAAGGATGCTCACCCTTACCTGGTAAAGCATGCCGGTTATGTTACCAGCTTAAACGGTGGCTTTGGTGCGGTCAGAGAGCTGTGTGATTTACTGCTCATCAGTCAGCAGAAATTTGGTTTGTTCGACGGAAGCAGCGCATGAGAAAACTGCTGACCTTGGTGGTCCTGGCATTAACTGCAACAGCACTTTACCTCTGGTTTGAACCGGCAGAGCTGACAGACCCGCTAAAGACCGATCAAGAGCTGTTGCCTGATTATGTCGCGCAAAACGTTACCCGAAGGCTATACAACGCCGAGGGCTATCTGGCTGACACTGTCAGTGCAGAGCGGCTTGAGCATTTTGCCCAACTCGGTTTTACCCAGTTTGAACAGCCAGTGTATACCCTGTACAACGCACAGCAGCAGCCAAACTGGCGTGCCAGCAGCCGCTATGCAGTGTGGTTTCCACAGGATAAGATCATTCTGGAGCAGCAGGTACAAATTGTCAGTCAGCAACAAAACGAATTGATCCAACGTATTGAAACCGAGCAACTGGAAATGTTGTTTCCCAGCAATGCCTTGATTAATAATCACCCGGTTAGAATTCAGGGTCAGGGGTTTTATATTCTCGGCAACGGTATTAACGCAGACCTGAAAAGTAAAACCTTCCAGCTATTACAGCATGATAAAACGGTATATCAGCATGAAAACTAAGTTTTTTTTAGCATTATGTTTTGGCTGCGCCAGCCTGAGCGCCGCCCAACCAGACTACAGCCAGCAGATTCAAATAGACGCCGACCAACTGGTGTCGGTAGAGGAAAACATCCTCACCTACCGCTCTAACGTGCTGATAACGCAAGGTTCTTTACAAATGAAAGCCGATCAACTGGAAATTGATGCCAGTGCCGGCAAGGGTAAAGAGGTGTATACCGCAACCGGCAGCCCGGTAAGTTACTCACAGCAACTGGATAACGGCCAGCCGGTAACCGCTACGGCAGCGCAAATGCGTTACGAGCCTTCCAGCCGCACCCTGACGCTCAGCGGCGATGCCGAACTGACACAAAGTGGCAGTGTAGTAAAAGCCTCGGTTATCCGCTATAACGTCGAGAAAAAGCAGCTCAGTGCCGAAAGTAACGACTCTAAGCGGGTCACCACCATTTTTACGCCAGAGGAAAAGAACAATCCATGAAGTTAGTCGCCTCACATCTGGCTAAAAGTTATAAAGGCCGGCAAGTCGTAAAGGATGTCAGCCTGTCGGTGAACGCCGGCCAGATTGTTGGCTTGCTCGGCCCAAATGGGGCCGGTAAAACCACCACCTTTTACATGATTGTGGGTTTGGTACCCTCTGATAAAGGCCATATCAGCCTCAATGAGCAGGATATTACCTTCAGCCCAATCCACGAGCGGGCCCGTTGCGGTATTGGCTACCTGCCACAGGAAAGCTCTATTTTCCGCAAACTCAGTGTGTACGACAATTTATTGGCTATTTTGCAAACCCGTAAAGATTTAAGCCGCACGCAACGGGAAGAAATTGCTGACGATTTACTCGAAGAGTTTCACATAGGCCACATTAAACATAGCCTGGGCATGAGCCTATCCGGCGGTGAGCGGCGCCGGGTAGAAATTGCCCGCGCACTGGCGGCTAACCCGGCCTTTATTCTGCTGGACGAGCCTTTTGCCGGTGTTGACCCTATTTCGGTGCTGGATATTAAAAAAATTATTCAGCATCTGGCGCAACGTGGCATCGGCGTGTTGATTACCGACCATAATGTGCGTGAAACCCTTGATGTGTGTGAAATCGCCTACATTGTCAGTCATGGTGAGCTGATAGCGTCCGGCGCACCACAAGACGTACTGGCCAATCAGAAAGTGCGCGATGTATACCTGGGTGAGCAATTCAGGCTATAGTTAGCAAAAAACAACAACAGCGCGTGATTCAGGAGAACGGTAGAAGTAGATGAAACCCTCTTTGCAACTTCGCTTAGGACAGCAGCTAACCATGACGCCACAATTGCAGCAGGCTATTCGCCTGTTACAGTTGTCGACGATAGAGTTGCAGCAGGAAATTCAGGAAGCCCTTGATGCTAACCCACTGCTGGAAGCCGACGAGGAGTTTGACAGTTTCACGCCCGATGCCAAAAGCAGCAGTGAGCCACAGGAGCACAGCGATCAGCCGCTGGATGACAGCTTTGAACCCGCCGAGCCTGACAGCAGTGAGGCAATGACCGAGCAAAATATTCAGGAAGACTTACCGCTGGATAATAACTGGGATGATCTAGTCAGTGCTGAGCCGGTCAGTGCCGGTAGTGCCGGCAATCCGGATGAAGATTTCGTTTATCAGGGTGAAACCAGTGAAACCCTGCAAGATTATCTGCGCTGGCAAATGCAGCTAACGCCCTTTTCTGATACCGACCGCGCCATTGCCGAAATTATTATTGAGGCCATTGACGACAATGGCTTATTAACCATCAGCTGTGAAGACATCCTCGACTCACTGGGCTTACCGGATGTAGAGGCCGATGAAGTGGAAGCGGTGATCAAACGCATTCAGTTGTTCGACCCGGTTGGCGTGGGGGCCCGCTCGGTGCAGGAATGCCTGTTGGTGCAGCTACGTCAATTCGATGCAGCTACGCCCTTTCTCAGCGAGGCACAAAGCCTGATCCGTGACCACACCGAATTTTTAGCTAATCGTGACTTTCGTTCTTTGATGCGGGTGACTAAACTCAAAGAGGATGAACTGAAAGAAGTGATGCGCCTGATCCACAGTTTAAACCCAAGGCCCGGCGCCGATGTAATACGGCAAGAACAGCAGTACGTAATACCGGACGTGAGTGTTACTAAGGTGAAAGGTCGCTGGCAGGTTGAGCTAAACCCGGATGCCATGCCAAAAGTGCGCATTAACCAGCAGTATGCGGCGATGTCCAGAACTGCCAGAAACGCCTCAGACAGCCAGTTTATCCGCTCGCATCTGCAGGAAGCCAAATGGTTTTTAAAGAGCCTGGAAAGCCGCAACGAAACCTTATTAAAAGTGGCCAACTGTATTGTGCAACAGCAGCAGGCATTTTTTGAGCATGGTGAAGAGGCCATGAAGCCTATGGTGTTAAATGACGTAGCAGAGATGGTCGGCATGCATGAGTCCACTATTTCCCGGGTTACCACCCAGAAATATATGCACACACCCAGAGGGATCTTTGAACTTAAATTCTTTTTTTCCAGTCATGTGAGTACAGAGAGTGGCGGTGAATGTTCATCTACTGCTATCAGGGCATTTATTAAAAAATTAGTGGCGGCGGAAAACCCGGCCAAACCGCTGAGTGACAGTAAGATGGCCGATATTTTGCTGGAGCAGGGAATTAACGTAGCACGACGCACCATTGCCAAATACCGTGAATCGCTGTTTATTCCACCGTCAAATCAACGCAAGACCTTGCTGTAAATAAGCCTAAAAGAAGGAATATGTCTATGCAAATCAATCTAACTGGTCGCCATGTTGAAATTACTGAAGCCTTAAAAGAGTACGTGGACAGCAAGTTTGCTAAGCTGGAACGGCATTTTGATCATATAAACAATGTACATGTGATCCTAAACGTGGAAAAATTGAAACAGATTGCTGAAGCCAAGCTACACCTGAACGGCGGTGAAGTTTTCGCGGTTTCTGAAGATGAAAATATGTATGCCGCTATCGACCAGCTGATAGATAAACTCGATCGCCAGGTGATTAAGCATAAAGAGAAAATAGCCCGACACTAACCTGACATGATGAATTTAACTGCAATGCTTGCTGAGAACTGCACCAAAAGTGCAGTTCTTTTTAATAGCAAAAAACGGATCCTCGAGTACATCGCTGAGCTGGCCCATCAACAGCTGCCAGAGATGTCCGAGTACAGTATTCTTGAGGCGCTGATGACACGGGAAAAGCTTGGCTCTACCGGCATTGGTGGCGGTATCGCGATACCGCACGGTAAGTTAAAATGCGTGACCCAGCCGGTACTGGTATTTGTCGTCAGTAAAGAAGCCATCCCATTTGACGCGATAGACAATCAGCCGGTCGATATTTTTTGCGCTATTTTAATTCCGGAAGAACAGTGTCAGGCCCACCTTAGTACCCTGGCCGGCATTGCCAAGCTGCTCAGCCAGAAAGAATTAACCAAAAAAATCCGCCATGCCCAAACCAACCAGGAGTTGTATCAGCTGTTGGTGGATTACAGCGCAGTGGACGCCAATAAATGAAGCTGCTGGTAGTCAGTGGTCGTTCCGGCTCGGGCAAATCTGTCGCTCTGAGGGTGATGGAAGACTTAGGCTACTACTGTGTCGACAACATTCCGGTTAATCTGCTGCCCACGCTGGCTACTACCGTCATGGGGCAGTATGAGCGTGTCGCCGTTAGTATTGATGTGCGAAACCTGCCACAAGATCCGAACGAGCTGGCTGAAATTCTGTCTTATCTGCCACGCAAACTCGACCTGACCATACTTTACCTGGATGCCGATCACGCCAGCTTAATTAAACGCTTTAGTGAAACCCGCCGGCTGCACCCGCTGTCACATCAGGCCATGTCCCTGGATGAAGCCATACAGCGCGAACAGCAGCTGCTGGACCCTATCTCCAGCCGGGCTGACTTATATATTGATACCACCGATCTGAACGTGCACCAGCTGGCAGAACAACTGCGTGAGCGCATTCTGGGCCAGAAAACCGGCCGGTTGGTTATTTTGTTTGAATCTTTTGGTTTTAAGTACGGTATCCCAAAAGACGCCGACTTTGTGTTTGACGCCCGCTTTTTACCCAACCCGCATTGGGAGCCGGATTTAAAACCGCTGACCGGGCTCGACCAGCCAGTGAAAGATTATCTGGCGGCCCAACCCGTTGTTGCCAAGTATATCTGGCAAATTAACAGCTTTATCAGTACCTGGCTGCCACAGCTGGAGCGCAATAACCGCAGTTATCTGACGATTGCCATCGGCTGCACCGGTGGCCAGCATCGCTCTGTTTATATGGTAGAAAGCCTGGTTGAAAGTTATCGCAGCTCACGCGACGATGTACAGGTTCGTCACCGCGAGCTGGCACGCCACCACAAGGCTTAAGTGATGCAATGTCGTCAAACCGTTACCATTGTCAATCAGCTGGGCTTGCATGCCCGCGCTGCCACTAAACTGGCGCAGTTATGCCAGCAGTTTCAAGCCAGAATAGAGCTGGTACAAGACGACAAAACCGCCGATGCCAGCAGTGTGCTGGCGCTGTTAATGCTGGCCAGCAGTAAAGGAAAAACCCTGGAAGTATGTACCCAGGGTGATGACGCTGAACAGGCGCTTTGCGCTGTGGTCGACTTAATCAATAACGGCTTTGACGAACAATAAATTAACCGCGTAAACCAGCGCTATGGCAAGGGTTTACGGCTATGTTGTTTGCTTTGCGCCGGCTGTACATTATCCAACCCCTTGGTCTTATTGATGGCTTTTAATTTGTGGTGCAATGCCGTCTTTATCAGCATATGTGCGCTGATAGGCGCCGTGATCAGCAAAAAGATGGTGATCAAAAGCTCATGCACACTCACCCCACCTGACAGACTAAAAAAGAAAATTGAACCCAGCAAAATGCCGCCCATGCCCAGGGTGGTTGCTTTAGTTGGCCCATGTAGCCGCATAAAAAAGTCGGGCATGCGGGTTAAGCCAATAGAACCTATCAACACAAAGCTGCCACCTAATAACAGAAAAAACGCCACTGCCCACTCGATCCAGTTTTGCATAGCCGCTCCTATTCAATAATATCGCCACGTAGCAAAAACTTGCATACGGCCACGGTGCTGACAAAGCCCAGCATTGCAATCAACAAGGCGGCTTCAAAATACAACGGCGAGCCCATCAGCAAACCGTACAGAATAATCAGCGCTATGCTGTTGATATACATAGTATCCAGCGCCAGAATGCGATCCGGCAAGCTGGGCCCCCGCAGCAGGCGCCATAAATTCAGCAGCAAGGCCACGCTAATCATGGCAAACACCAGCATGATGACATTGTTTAGCATTGAAAAATCTCCTTCAGCGGTGCTTCATAACGCTGTTTGATCTCGGCAATAAGCTGAGCTTCGTCTTTCAGGTTCAGCACATGGATCAGTAGCCAACGCTGCGGTAGTACCTCGCCTTCAGAAAGTTGCTCAACACAGGGGTAAATTTCAGCACTGACCGTCCCCGGCGTCATCGACACCGTACTGGCTAAAATGGTAATTGGCAGTTCATGCTGTAAGTCCAGCGGCACCCTGACAAACGCCGGGTTTAATCGCTGTTTAGGCCCCAGTATTAACACCGCAACCTGGGCATTGGCCGTAATAATGTCACCAAACACCCGCAAAATATAACGTAGCGCCAGCATTGGCCGCTCTATCAGAGGCTGAGGGTCGCGAAACCGCAGCGTCAATAGCGGAATAACCAACGCCAGTAAGATGCCAAAAAACACATGCACCGCTTCAACGCTCTGGTTTAACAGCAACCAGACCACAAACAACAGTACACTGCGATAAGGCGTTGGCAACCAGCGAAACTTCGGCTTAAACCTCATGGCGTCACCTCCTGGCCTAAAATCAATTGCACAGCCGTGTTGGTGTCATACAGCTGGGCCGCCGCCTGCAGCGACAGCTCGGTCAGCGGGCCGGCAAAAATCACCAGCAAGGGGCTGGCTAATAACAACCAGCACACCGCAAACACCTGCAATGGCTTGGCGGTCTCAGCCACAGTATCGCTACCACTAATACGCCAGAATAAGGTACTGCCGGCACGGGATAAGCCGACAATCACCACCAGACTGCTCAGCAGCACCAGGGACCATAGCCATAGCCGGTTATCGGGATCAGTCACTGACTGTAGCAACATCACCTTACCGACAAAGCCGGATAGTGGTGGCAAGCCCGCAACACTAAGCGCTCCCACCATAAACATCATGCCCAACAGCACCGGTTGTACCACTTTACGCCCGGATACCAGCCGATCGGCGGCTTTGCCGCGCTGGTTAGCTATCAAGTCGGCAATTAAAAACAGCGCTGCCGTCACCAGCGTAGAGTGGACGGTATAATACAAGGCCGCAGCAGCGGCCTGCTGGGTTTGTAGCGCGACCAGACTAACCAGGGTGCCCACGGACAGCAGCACCAGATTTGCTACCAGTTTACGAAAATCCTGACTGGCCATGACGCCTATGGCCCCCAGCGCAATAGTGGCTAAACCGGCCGGCAGCAGCCAGTCCGCGGCAATACCCGACAGCGCTCCTGCCTCGCTACCAAAAATGGTGGTATACACCCGTAGCAGCGCATAAACGCCAATCTTGGTCATCACGGCAAACAGCGCGGCTACCGGGGCCGAGGCTGAAGCATAGGTTGCCGGCAACCAGAACTGTAGCGGTAACACGGCGGCTTTGAGCGCAAACACTATCATCAGCATCAGGGCGCCGGATTTAACCAACATCAGATCAGACGCCGGCAACTGAGCCACCTTCTGTGCCATATCCGCAATATTTAAGGTGCCGGTGGTGCCATACAGCACCGCCAGCGCAATTAAAAAGATTGCCGAACCAGTCAGGTTTAGCACGACATAGTGCACCGCTGCTTTGGTTTTGTTTTTGCCACCGGCATGAATTAACAAGGCGTAAGAGGCAATCAGCAACACCTCAAAGAACACAAACAGGTTAAATAAGTCACCGGTTAAAAAAGCGCCGTTGATGCCCATCACCTGAAACTGAAATAAGGGGTGAAAAAACGAGCCTTTTTCATCTTCACCGGCACTACCGTAGCAAATGGCGCCCAATGCCAAAAATGACGTTAAACACACCAGCACCACCGACAAGGTATCAGCCACCAGAATAATGCCAAAGGGTGCCTGCCAGTTACCGATGGCGTAATGCAGCTGCCCCTGCTGTTGCACCTGCAACAGCAATAGCACTACCAGCACCAGTTGAATGGCGCTGGACACCATACTGACCCAACGCCGCCGGTTCGGTGAATAATGAATAGGCGGCAGCATAATTAACAGCGCGGTAAACATCGGCAACAAGATGGGTGCCGTAATTAAATGCCACATCAACGGCTCTCCTTTTTAACGGCATCGGCTTCGGGCAATTTGCCATCGACATGGTCGTTACCTAAATCTGCCCGCGCCCGTATCGCCAGGATCACCAAAAACGCGGTCATGGCAAAGCCAATCACGATAGCGGTTAACACTAAGGCTTGCGGCAGTGGATCAGCGTATTGCTCGCTGGTACCCAGTACCGCCGCGCCACGCAAAGTTAAGCGGCCTGACGCAAAGATAAACAGGTTTACCGCATAAGACAGCATGGTCAGCCCCAACACAACCGGGAAGGTGCGGCCGCGTAACATTAAAAAGATGCCACAGGCGCTTAAAAAACCCACACAACAGGCAAACAGGGTTTCCATCAGATGGTCTCCTTATGCACCGGCCGGTGCGCTGTGGTCATTTTGCCCAGGCTCGCCAGGATCAATAAGGTAGAGCCCACTACAGTGACATAAACGCCCAAATCAAACGCCATGGCGCTGGCCAATTCAATCTTGCCCAGCAGCGGAATATCGAAGTAATCAAACCATGAGGTTAAAAACGGCCGGTTAAATAGCCAGCTTGCTGCACCGGTAAACAGGGCAATCATCAGGCCTACTGCAACCACCCGCTGGTATTCCACATTCATTCTGGCCTTTACCCAATCTACCCCCTGCGCAATGTATTGCAGGATAATCGCCACCGCAGTGACTAAACCGGCAATAAAGCCGCCGCCCGGTAAGTTATGGCCGCGGAAGAAGATGTAAATCGATACCATGATGGCCAGTGGTAACAAACTTTGCGACACGGTAGACAGCAATAGCGAATGGCGCTCCAGCGCCCAGGGCCGCCCCTCACCATCACTGCTGGGTTTAAACAGCGGTATGCGGGTCAGTAGTTTAAAGATCCCCAGTGAGGCGATACCCAGCACGGCGATCTCGCCCATGGTGTCAAAGCCGCGAAAATCCACCAGGATCACATTGACCACATTGGTGCCGCCACCACCGGTTTTGGCATTTGCCAGAAAGTAATCAGAGATGGTGTTAAAGGGTCGTGTCATCAGTGCATAACTTAAACTGCCAATGATAACCCCTACCAGGCTGGCGATACTTAAATCACGCACCACCCGCGACGACTCCGATTGCTTCGGCGTTTTATGCGGCAGGAAAAACAGCGCCAGCATTAACAGAATAATGGTTACTACCTCAACCGACAGCTGGGTGAGCGCTAAATCGGGCGCAGAAAAACGGGTAAAGGCGATAGACACCATCAGCCCTACCACGGAAATCATCAGCAAAGCCACTACCCGCTTACGGTGCCACAGCACGGTGGCAAAGGCGGCAATCAGCAGCATAACAGCGCCGGTCGCATTAACCGCATCAATTGGTAGCTCGTCACGCCCGCCCCACAAGGTGACTAAGTCCAGCAGGGGCAAACCGGCCAGAACAACAAAACTTAACAGCGTCAGCGTCATGTAACGTTGCAACGAACCGCTGTCCAGCCATTGGTAAATACGGCCACAACGCTCGGCAAAGCGTTTTACCGAGCGTTCAAAGCTGTTCAGTGCATCGACATCCGGCAAGGTATTTTGAAAATCAAACAAGTGCTTGCGGTTAACGTAAATCACTATACCGCCCACCAGCGCCAACGCACTCATCAGTAATGGCAGATTAAAACCGTGCCAAATTGCCAGGCTATAGCTTGGTACAGCGCCCGGCAGTACTGCAGCAGAGGCGGCCTGCAACAGGTCGCCAATCAGATAGCCGGGAAACAAGCCTACCAGAATACACAGCGCTACCAGCACCTCAACCGGCACCCGCATATAGCGTGGTGGTTCATGCGGCGTCTTGGTTAAACCTTTGGGCTGGCCATTAAAAAACACATCGTGGATAAAGCGCATTGAGTACGCCACGGAGAACACCGCGGCCACCGTTGCCAGTACCGGGATCACCCAGGACAACGAGCCCAACAGGTGCTGATGCAGCGTCTCGGCAAAGAACATTTCTTTTGATAAAAACCCATTTAGCAGCGGCACCCCGGCCATCGCCGCGGCAGCTACCATCGCCAGCGTAGCGGTAATCGGCATAAACTGCCATAAACCATTGAGCCTGCGCATATCACGCGAGCCGGTTTCATGGTCAATAATGCCCGCGGCCATAAACAACGACGCTTTAAAAGTGGCATGGTTAATAATATGAAACAGGCCGGCCACGGCGGCTAAATCGGTGCCCATGCCAAATAACAGCGTGATAAGCCCCAGATGGCTGATGGTAGAATAGGCCAGCAGGCCTTTTAAATCATGTTTAAACAGCGCCAGATAAGCCCCCAGCAGCAAGGTGGCCAGGCCAGTCACGCTAACCAGAATAAACCACAGCTCGGTGCCCGATAGCGCCGGGTAAAACCGTGCCAGCAAAAAGATACCGGCTTTTACCATGGTAGCTGAATGCAAGTAAGCACTGACCGGCGTGGGTGCCGCCATGGCATTGGGCAGCCAGAAATGAAACGGAAACTGCGCCGACTTGGTAAAGCAGCCCAGTAAAAACAGTACCAGAATAACCGGGTACCAGGCGTGCTGCACAATAAGCTCGGAACTGGCCAGCACGAGTTGCAGGTCATAGCTGCCTACCACCTGGCCTATCAGTAAAAAGGCGGCTAATAATGCCAAGCCGCCAGCGCCGGTCACGGTAAGCGCCATGCGGGCGCCACGCCGGGCTTCGGCTTTGTGCCACCAGAAGCTGATCAATAAAAACGAGCTGATACTGGTCAGCTCCCAGAATAGCCATAGTTGCAGCAAATTGCCCGACAACACTATGCCCAGCATGGCGGTCATAAACAGCATTAAATAGGCATAGAACCGCGGCATGGAGTCGCGCTCGGACAAGTAATAGCGCGCATACAAAATGATCAGCAGGCCGATGCCCAGAATAAGCAGGCCGAACATAAAAGCCAGGCCATCAAGAATAATGGTGATATCCAGCCCCAGTAACGGGATCCACGACAGGAAGAATCTTAAACTACCACCGGCTAAAATGGCATCAGCGTGATACAGCAGCAGCATCAAGGCAACAGAGGGCGGGATGGCGGTGGCCAGAGCGCAGGCACTGCGGCTCCAGCGCGCGGTCAGCACGGGCACCAGGCTTCCCAATAGCGGCAGAAGTAAAATCCACAGGAGAGTCATAGCTGTCGCATATCCTTTTCTAGGTTAACCTTACCGGGCCTTCAGCCTGCCGTCTTAATCCAGCTGATTAAGTTGTTGATGTGCATAGGCAGTTGATCAAGCATAGAGGACAGAGTGCCTTTGCTACAATAGGCGGGCTGAAAATCAGTTTGTCAGGTGTTAGTTTTTCTGGTCTTTCGGCAATATTTATACCGGTATCTGGCGAAAATGTCTATTAACACCACGCCATTCATAGACTTAACCCGGTGTACTTTACCGTAAAAAACGCCTTTTTTATCGCAAAGGCTAAGCTTGTAAAAACCCGCAACAGCACAAACAGGAGCCACCTGATGAAAACCAGAACTGAGCATGACAGCATGGGGGCATTGGAAGTACCCGAAACCGCCTTGTATCAGGCGCAAACTGAGCGCGCCCGGCAAAACTTTCGCTTAAGTCCGCTAACCTTACCGCAGCGTTTTATTCAGGCCCTGTTGCTGCTAAAACAAGCTGCCGCCGCAGCCAACCAACAGCTGGGTGTCTTAGCACCTCCGATAGCCGGCGCTATTATTAACGCGGCACAAAGCCAGCTGGCTCAGACAGATATGCAACACTACCCGCTGGATGTATTTCAGACCGGCTCAGCCACCAGCAGCAATATGAATGTAAACGAAGTATTGGCCACGCTGGCCAGCCGCGAACTGGGCAGCACCGTCAGCCCCAACGATCATGTTAATCTGGGGCAAAGCAGTAACGATTGTATACCGACAGCCATTCACATCAGTGCCTGCCTGGCACTTGAACAGCAACTGCTACCGGCACTGCAACACTTACAAAGTGCGCTTCACAGCAAAAGCCAGCAGGTTGGCCATATTGTCAAAACCGGCCGCACCCACCTGATGGATGCCATGCCGGTTACCTTTGGCCAGGTACTTGGCGGCTGGCAAGCACAGTTGGCGGCGGCTGAACGCGCCCTGTTAACGCAGCAGCATAACCTGCAACAGCTGGCGCAAGGCGGCACGGCAGTTGGCAGCGGCATTAACGCGGCCCCCGGTTTTGCCTTGCTGTTTTGTCAGCAACTGTCGGCGCTGACCGGCCAAAACTTTCAACCGGCAGACAATTATTTCAGTGCCATTGGCAGCCAGGACACGGCCGTTGCGACTTCCGGTGCGTTAAAGGTGTTAGCCGTCAGCCTGATGAAACTGTGCAATGACTTGCGCTGGATGAACTCCGGCCCCTTGGCGGGCCTGGCGGAAATCAGCTTACCGGCGCTGCAGCCGGGCTCGTCCATTATGCCGGGCAAAGTTAACCCGGTGATCCCGGAGGCCGTTGCCATGCTGTGCGCCCAGGTGATCGGCAATGACGCCAGTATCACCATCGCCGGCCAAAGCGGAAACTTTGAGCTGAATGTGATGTTACCGCTGGTGGCGTATAACCTGCTGCAAAGCATAGAGTTATTAGCCAACGGCTGTAAAGCCCTGGCCGGGCAGGCTATTGCTGGCTTTAGCGTGAATGAGGCTAACATTGCCAAAGCCCTGGCGCTTAATCCTATATTGGTCACCGCCCTTAACCCGTTAATAGGCTACAGCAAGGCCGCCGACATTGCCAAACAGGCCTACCAACAGCAGCGGCCGATACTGGATGTTGCCTTAGAGCATACGGAGTATAGCCGCACCGAGCTTGAGGCCCTGCTCGACCCGGCCAAACTGGCCAACGGCGGGACAAAAGCCTGATCAACCAGAGACAAAGTGGTATTGAATATTCAATGCCGCTATTTTATTAACGTTTTAATAAATATTCATTGCTATCAGGTGGGGGTTTATCGGTATAATCACGCCTTTGTTTTACACCGACATAACAATAAGGAAGCTGTAATATGGAGAATAATCAACAAACAATGGCGCAGCCTCGGGTAGATAAGGTGGCGTTTAGCGGTAAGGCCGGCGAATTTTTTGGCATTTGGATCGTCAACCTGCTGCTCAGTATCGTCACGCTGGGCATTTACAGTGCCTGGGCCAAAGTGCGTACCAACCAGTACTTCTATGGCCATACCCGCATTGACAACCAACCATTTCGTTATCTGGCCAACCCAATACAAATTTTAAAAGGCCGTATTATTGCGGTCATTATCTTTGCGCTGTTCTTTGCCCTTTCATCTTTATCACCGCAAGCGGCCTTACTGCTGGCTCTGCCTTTTATGCTGCTGTCACCCTGGCTGATTGTGCAAAGCATGAAATTTAACCTGCGCATGACCAGCTACCGTAACGTGCGCTTTGCCTTTCATGGTGAGTATCTGGGCGCATTAAAGTACTTTGTGTTACTGCCGGTGCTGGCGGTTTTTACCCTGTACCTGGCCATGCCGTGGGCGCTGAAAAAAATGGATCAGTACCTGGTTAGCAATATCAGCTTTGGCGGTAAAACACTGCAGATAAATACCGATACCAGCTCTTACTATATTGCGGCCTTAGTGGCGTTTGCCTCTATTATGGGTTTAGCCATTGTAATTGGTATTGCCGTTGCCATTATTGGTTTTATTGGTGCGGTAATGGTGGGTGACGGTATAGACAGCACAGCCGGACGCGGCGCTATCGCTGCGCTTATCTCAGTAGTGATGTTCGCGTTATACTTTGTTGGCTTTGCACTAAGTGGCGCTATTTACCAGTGCATGATCCGTAACCACCTGTTTGAACGCACCGAGCTGCCGGGCGTGGCCAAATTTAAGTCAGAAATGCAGGTGATACCCTACGCCTGGCTGATTTTATCTAACCTGCTGGCGATTATTGTAACGGTGGGCCTGGCCTACCCCTGGACCAAGATCCGCAAAGCCGCCTATCTGGCTGGCGTCACCACGGTAGCGGTTTATCCGGCCATCGACAGCCTGGTTGACGAAGTACAGCAAGACAGTAACGCCTTTGGTGAAGAAGCTGCAGGCCTGTTTGACGTAGACGTGTCGCTGGCATAATGCACAGCACCATCTTCGTTCAGGGCCAATTTCAGCATGCCGGCAGCAGCACGCTTTACGCTGCTGTGGCTGAGCTTAGCCCACAGGGCATGCTGCATATTCGCTGCACCGACAACAACACGCAGCTGGCGCAGGCCTGCCCGCCTGACTACCGCTTTGGCAGTGCGGTGCCAGGCCTGGCGGTAGAGCTGCGTTTACGCGACGGCGCCGTTTTTGTGCCCAGTGATAGCCACTATCGCTGGCCGCGGCTGTCTAAACGCAGCGCACTGGCAGAGCGCCTGGAAAGCCATAAGTTGTCCGTCGTGGCGGCGCTGCTGCTCTCGCCTTTATTGCTGTGGTGGATCATGGTCGATTTAATGCCAATGCTGGCCAGTGCCGCCGTGCCGCTGGTGCCTGATAGCGTAAAACAGCAAATGGGCCGGCAAACCTTTTACAGTTTGCAAAAAACCACGCTGGAGCCGACCGAGCTGCCCGCCGAGCAACAAGCTATGGTGCGCTACCACTGGCAGATGGCGTTAAACCAGCTGTCATTAGAGCAGCGCCAGTATCAGTTGCATCTGTTTAAGTCGGATTTCTTCGGCGCTAATGCCTTTGCCCTGCCCGATGGCACTGTGGTGATTACCGATCAGCTGGTTAGCCTGTTAAAAGATCAACCCGATGCCATTTTGGCGGTATTGCTGCACGAAATCGGGCATGTCGAAGGCCAGCACAGTGTACGGCTGATTGCCCAGTCATTGGGTGCTACCCTGGTTATTGGTATTGTATTTGGTAACCCGGAAGGCGTGGCCGACCTGTTGCTAGGCTCCGGCGCAGTGCTGCTGCAAAACGCCTTTTCGCGCGATATGGAGCGCGAAGCCGACCAGTTTGCTATAGCTAAACTGGCGGCGCTGGGTAAATCCCCTCAAGCCTTTGCTGATGCGATGTCAGCACTGTTAGCCAGCCATGGCGATGATGGCGAACAAAGCAGCGCGCTATTAAAGTACTTAAGCACCCACCCCGACACCCGCGAGCGTATCGAACAGGCTACAGCTAATTAACGCCACAGCGGCGCCACTTACCCCGGCGCCGTTTTCTTGTTAGCCACTTTATTGTTATAGTTCGGCAAAATTCAAACAGGGATCCACTGTTATGTTTCGTCTTGCCTGCCTGGCGTGTGCCATCTTCAGCTCCGGTTTAACTGCCGCCCCTGTGGTGGTGTCTGATATCAAGGGTTATGGTTTTAACAGCCAGCGCCAGTTGCAGCAGTTTAGTGTGTTAGTGTTTGATGAACAGAGCGGTAAGGTGCTGGCAAGGGGGGATAACAGCCTGCTGGCCAAGTACAAGGATGCCCGCCAGCTTAATGGCGGCGGCAAAACGCTGTTACCCGGCTTAATCGATGGCCACGGCCATGTGCTGGGGCTGGGCCAGAACCTGGCGCAGGTAGAGCTGCGCGGCAGCCAAAGTGAACAGGAAGCGGTAGCACGGGTCGCCGCGTTCGCACAGGCCAACCAAGACGCGCCCTGGATTGTTGGCCGCGGCTGGAACCAGGTATTATGGCCGAGCAATGCCTTTCCCAGTAGCGCCAGCCTGGATGAAGCCATTAGCGACAAACCGGTTTATCTGGAGCGGATAGATGCGCACGCTGGCTGGGCCAACAGCAAAGCGCTGGCGCTGGCTGGCATTAGCAAAGACAGCATAGATCCGCCGGGCGGTGAAATAGTGCGCGATGCCAACGGCAACCCCACCGGCGTGTTAATTGACAATGCCATGCTGCTGGTAGAGCAACATATCCCCACACCGGATAATGCCGCCAAAGTACGCGCCCTTAATGCTGCCTTTGACCACTTACTGGCACTGGGTATTACCAGCGTGCATGACGCCGGTGTCGATAGCGATACCGTTAAGTTGTATCAGCAACTGGCCGGCGAGCAAAAACTGCCGATGCGGATTTACCCTATGCTGTCGGCACGTGACCCACAGCTGCCACTATGGCTGGAAGCCGGCATTATTGACGATCCGACAGATTATCTGGATATCCGCTCAGTCAAAATTTATGGCGATGGCGCCCTGGGTAGCCGTGGCGCTGCGTTAATCGAGCCATACAGCGATAAGCCTGAACAAAAAGGTTTGTTGGTAACAGAGCCGGACAAACTGACGCAAATTATGCAAATGACGATAGCGGCGGGTTTTCAAACCAATGTGCATGCCATTGGTGATTTAGCCAACCGTTTGGTGCTGGACCGCTTTGAGCAACTGGTGCCGGAAGATAAACGCGCCGCCAGCCGCCACCGTATAGAGCACGCACAAATTGTGTCGCCAAAAGATATACCGCGTTTTGCCAAATTACAGGTATTACCGGCGATGCAGGCAGTGCACGCCACCTCAGATAAAAATATGGCCGGCGACCGCTTAGGAGTGGCACGCTTGCGTGGCGCTTACGCCTGGCGCAGCTTTATTGATCAGGGCAGCATTATTGTTGGCGGCTCCGACTTTCCGGTCGAACTGGCCAACGCCTTTCATGGCATTCATGCCTCGGTCACCCGCCAAAGCCAGGACAACCAGCCGGTGGGTGGCTGGCTGCCCGAGCAAAAGCTCAGCTTAACTGAAGCGCTGCGCTCCTTTACCGTCGATGCCGCTTACGGCGCCTTTCAGGAAGACAGCATGGGTACCCTGGCACCCGGCAGTTGGGCCGATTTTATTATTATCGACCGTGATATTTACCAGATTCCGTCTGAGCAGCTATGGCGGGTAGAGGTAGAGCAAACCTTCGTGCATGGTAAGCAGGTATTTGCGAAATGATCAGCCAAAAGTGGAGCAAGCTGATCCGCTCCTTGCAGCAGAAAAAGTACCGCAAAGCCGAGCAGCTGTTTTTTGTCGAAGGCGAAAAGGCGGTGCTGGAACTGTTGGCGTCCCCCTGGCAAGTTGAGGCCGTATTTGCCACCGAAAGCTTTTTACAACGCTACCCGCAGCAACTAACCGCTGCCGCATTGGTGCAACAATGCAGCCCCGATGAACTGGTAAAAGTAGGCACCTTTAGCAGCAACGACGCCGCGCTGGCAGTGGTAAAAATGCCGGCACAGAGTGATTTTGTGCCGCATAATCACGGCTTTGTATTGGTGCTGGATCAAATTAACGACCCCGGCAACCTGGGCACTATTATCCGCATCGCCGACTGGTACGGTATCAAACATATTGTCTGCTCACCGGATACCGCCGACTGCTACAACCCCAAGGTGATTGCCGCCGCCAAAGGCTCGTTTTTGCGGGTGCAGCTGCATTATCAGCCGCTACAGCCGCTGCTGGCACAAGCCGCACTGCCGGTATACGGTGCTTATCTGGGGGGTGAGTCGGTGCACAGTCTGACATTGCACCAGCAAGGCGGCTTTATTGTGCTGGGTAATGAAGCCAATGGCATTAGTGCAGAGTTAGAAAGCGTAATAAGCCGCAAAATTACCATTCCTGCTTTTGGCGAAGCGGAATCACTCAATGTCGGCATCGCGGCGGCTGTGATCTGCGACAACCTGCAGCGGCTAAGTGCGGCAAGCTGAGTTTGGTGTACTATTGGGAAATAGTTTGCATTATTGCATTTGTTAACCATGCTTAGTATTAGCAAGTGTTAAAGTGCAGTATACGGCTGCGAACAGAATTGAGAAGCTGTAATGTCTAATAATGCTGTTCTGACCTTAAGCCTGGCATGGTTAACATTATCGTTCCTGGTAACAGCAAAGGCTGCGCCTTTGCCGGTAAAAGAACCAGGTGTCATCTATCTGGCATCGCTGGAATGGCCACCTTTTACCGGGCAAGAGCTGCTTGACGGTGGCCGTACTGCTGTATTGGTAAAACGAATCTTTCATCAGATGGGGTACCAGGTGGTCATAGATTTTTTGCCATGGTCACGTGCAGTAAAACAAACAACTGGCCGCGCTCCGCAATATCTGGCCTATTTTCCTGAGTACCCGTTACAGCACGATGAGGTAAAACTATCAGGATGTATTGGCTACAGCCATGTTGGCCTGGCGGAGCACACCGCAGCGCCGCTGCAGATAAACTCCAGTGCAGATTTACAACATTACCGGCTGGGTGTAGTGCAAGACTATGTTAACACTACGACGATAGACCAGATGATAAGAGACCGTCGGCTGAATGTCGAAACCAGCTTAACTGATAAGCAAAATTTGTTACGGCTGGCACACCAGCGGCTTGATGCTGCCGTTATTGACTATGATGTGATGCAACACCTGTTAACGACAGAAGACGAATTAAAGCCGTTTAAGCATCAACTCAACTTTAACACGGCAGAATATGAGCTAAAAACCTTGCATTTGGCTGTGAATATTAATCACCCAGATGCCAGCCTGCTAACCGAATTTGATCGCCATCTTAGCCAGTTGGCATTACAAAGCCAGGTTAACCCTGAGTTACCAAAACAACCACTGGATTTATGCCAACCCGGATTAAAGCACTAACCACGGAAACTCAGATGTCATTTTGCTCTATTGATCAACTCATCGGCCAGACACGCCTCGTTAAGCTGCAGCGCATGGCCGCCCATACCAACAGTACTGTGCTGTTAAAGCTGGAAGGCGATAACCCGGCGGGTTCAGTAAAAGACCGGCCGGCGCTGAATATGATAGTGCAGGCCGAGTGGCGCGGCACCATTAAGCCCGGCGATCGCATAATTGAAGCCACCAGCGGCAATACCGGCATTGCGCTGGCGATGGCGGCGGCGATTAAAGGCTACAAAATGACACTGATTATGCCGGATAACGCTACCGAAGAGCGTAAAAGCGGCATGCGCGCTTATGGCGCTGAGCTGATACTGGTCAGCAAAGAGCAAGGTATGGAAGGTGCGCGTGATTTGGCGCTTGCCATGCAAGCCGACGGCAAAGGCATAGTGCTGGACCAGTTTAACAACCCGGATAACCCGGCGGCGCATTATGCCAGCACCGGGCCGGAGATCTGGCAGCAAAGCCAGCAGCAGGTTACCCATTTTGTTAGCAGCATGGGCACCACCGGCACCATTATGGGCGTGTCGCGTTACCTGAAAGAGCAAAACCCGGCGATCCAGATTATTGGCCTGCAACCGGCTGAAGGTGCCAGCATTCCCGGCATCCGTCGCTGGCCCGAAGCTTACCTGCCAGGCTTCTTTGATAAAAGCCGGGTTGATCAGATCATGGATATTACGCAGGATGACGCCCTAACGGCTATGCGCCGTTTAGCCCGGGAAGAAGGCATTTTTGCCGGTGTCAGCTCCGGCGGTGCCGTGCATGCAGCAATAAAACTGGCTGAGCAGCATGATAACGCCGTCATTGTGGCGATCATCTGTGACCGTGGCGATCGTTACCTGTCCTCCGGTATTTATTAAACCTCTGCTTGCCTGCGTAATTTGGCCTTAGCGCCAGATTGCGCTATCCTTTATAGCCCTTCTGCTTTAAATCTGATACAAAATAAGGATTTACTATGCTCTCACTTCGCAGTATCAGTCTGATCGCTGCCGTTGGGCTATGCCATCTTTCTGCCCATGCCACTGAAACCGACGACATTAAACAACAATTGGCGGCGCTGAAAGCGCAAATTGCGGCGCTGGAGCAACGGCTGGCTGAGCAGGAAACAGTAGTCGCCAAACAAGCGCCTGCAGCAAAGCCTTACAGTGAGGCAGGCAGCGCCGATAAGGCTGACAAAACTGAAGATGGTATCCGCTTAGGCGGCGCTATCCGCACTAATTACAGCCATACGTCGTACAGCGACGGCAATAAAAACCGTGGCGGCGACTTTGCCTTTGATATTTTCCGCTTGAATTTAAACGGCAGTATCGGTGATGTACTGCTAAATGCCGAGATCCGCTTTTTTGATTATATGACCGCGGTAAAATACGCCTACGTTGGCTATCAGCTAACAGAAGACTGGCAGGTACAGGCCGGCATTACTCAGGTGCCCTTTGGTAACTGGCCGTACAATTCACATAACTACTTCTTCAGTACCAACTATTACCTCGGCCTGGAAGATGATCATGACTTAGGCCTGCTGTTCAAACGCCAACTGGCCGACAACTGGCAACTAGACTTAGGCTTTTTTAAAAACGATGAACTGGGTGGTGTAGATGGTTATGTCAGCAGCCGCGCCGATCGCTACTCGTACGATATAGTCGGCTACCGCCAGGGCGATGACGGCATTTACGATGAGCCGGCCCAACCGCTGGGCGAATACAATACCTTTGCCGGCCGCTTTGCTTATCAGCTTGAACACAGCAAGGATTTTACCACTGAGCTTGGGCTCTCCGCGCTGGCCGGTGGCCTGCATGATGGCCAGCACCGGGCCGGCAGTTACCACGCCTGGGCACTGCACGTAAACAGCCATTATCAGCGCTGGAACCTACAGCTGCAGCATGGTGAATACCATTACGATATTGATGATGTTGACCGCATGGCAGTGGGCGCCTATGCCTTTTACGATTCTATTGCCGCTAAAGCGAAAACCAGTACGGTGAACCTGGCCTATAGCCTGCCGCTGAGTTGGGGGCCAGTAAGCGGCCTGCAGTTTTATAACAACTATGGTTTGATATACAACAAGTCTGATAATAGCCGCGATACCATGATGAACGTGACCGGCTTTTCCGTGGCCGCCGGCGGCCTCTTTACCTATTTTGATCTAGTGCATGCGAAAAACCAGCCTTTCGTCGGCGGCAGCGCGGTTGGGGACAGCGACGATACAGAGCGTCGCTTCAACATTAACATTGGTTACTACTTCTAACGCCGGCTTGGCCAACAAAATAAGGATAACAAGATGAGCGCGGATAAAGATCCAATGATCCCAGATGGCAAAGTTAACCCAATAGACACCGATTATCAGATTGGTCAGGACAATATTTTAGTTAAGGTCGGCCCCTTTGGTTTGGATATTCATAACCGGGTGTTTTTAATCTCCGCCATAGTCGTCATTCTGTTTGTGGCACTTACCGTCAGCTTCCAGCAGCAGGCAGAACCGGTATTTAGCAGTATGCGTGCCTGGCTTACCTCAAAACTCGACTGGTACTTTATCTCAGCTGCCAATGTGTTTGTAATCTTGTGCCTGGCGCTGATTATATCGCCACTGGGCAGAGTACGACTGGGCGGTACCGAAGCCACCCCCGATTTTAGCTATGCTGGCTGGTTTTCAATGTTGTTTGCCGCCGGCATGGGCATTGGCCTGATGTTTTATGGTGTATCTGAGCCGTTATCGCATTTTGCCAGCGCCTTTGGCGGCACCTCGCTTGCTGACGGTGTACGCACCGACTGGGCGCCACTGGCCGGCGCCGCCGGTGATGCCGCAGCAGCTGAGCGGCTGGCAATGGCCGCGACCATTTATCACTGGGCGCTGCATCCATGGGCGATTTACGCCATTCTGGCGCTGGGTTTGGCGCTGTTTTCCTTTAACAAAGGCTTACCGCTGACCATCCGCTCAGTGTTTTATCCGCTGCTCGGTGAGCAGGTCTGGGGCTGGCCTGGCCATATTATCGATATCCTTGCCGTCTTTGCCACGTTGTTCGGTCTGGCGACATCTTTAGGCCTGGGTGCCTCGCAGGCCGCGGCTGGCTTGCACTACCTGTTTGACCTGCCCGAAGGGCTAACAACCCAAATCTTACTGGTGATTGGCATTACCCTAATCGCGCTGGTGTCTGTGGTTGCCGGGCTGGAAGCTGGGGTAAAACGTTTGTCCGAAATTAATATGCTGCTGGCTGCCTTGCTGTTGTTGTTTGTCATTATTGTCGGGCCTACACTGGCCATTGCTACTGGCTTTGCCGCCAATCTGGCCGCTTATCTGCAACATCTGCCAGCGCTGGCCAACCCATTGGGGCGGGAAGATGCTAATTTTGCTCAGGGCTGGACCGCGTTTTATTGGGCCTGGTGGATTAGCTGGTCACCTTTTGTCGGTATGTTTATCGCACGGGTATCACGCGGGCGCACGGTACGTGAATTTTTAATCTCGGTATTGCTGATCCCATCACTGGCCTGTGTGCTGTGGATGACAGTATTTGGCGGCACCGCCATCAGCCAGCTAGTACAGCAAGGCTATGAGGCTGCCACCAATGCTGCTTTGCCACTGCAGCTGTTTAGTATGCTTGATGCTCTGCCCTGGGCGCAACTGACCTCATTTATCGCTATCATCCTGGTAGTGGTGTTTTTTGTTACCTCCTCTGACTCCGGTTCACTGGTGATTGATACCATTGCCGCCGGTGGTAAAGTGAATGCTCCGACACCGCAACGGGTATTCTGGTGTACCTTCGAAGGTCTGGTCGCCATTGCGCTTATTCTCGGTGGCGGCCTGGTGGCGTTGCAAGCCATGGCGGTGTCTACCGGTTTTCCGTTTAGTCTGGTGCTGCTAGCTTCTTGTATCGCGGTAGTTAAAGGCCTGATGACTGAACCGCGCGCGGTATAAGCGGAATGCAATAATGGAAATTGAGCAAATTGAAATTCTCGAGTTCTTAAAGCGGCACCCACCGTTTGCGCAGCTGGAAGAACCCGAACAGCTCAGGCTGGCGCGATGTATTGATGTGGCTTACTTTAAAGCAGGCAGTGACATCCTGCGCTTTAACGAGCCGCTCAATAGCTTATATTTGATCCGCAGTGGCGCTGTGGAAACCTTTCGCCGTAACGGTGACTTATATAACCGCTTAAGCGAAGGCGGCATTTTTGGCGAACAAGGCCTGCTGCGCGGCGGCAAGGTACGCTTCCCGGCCTGTGCGCTGGAAGACACGCTAATTTACCTGATCCCGGCGGCGGATTTTCAGCAGCTATTTGACGGCAATGAATTTTTTGCCGATTACGTCGAAGTGGGCGACAGCGAGCGGCGCAAATCCACCAAAGCCGCCAGACAAACCGAAACGGATTTGCACAGCGCACAAATCAGCAGCCTGCTGCAGCGCCAGCCGGTGTGTCTACCCGCCAGTGCTACTGTGTGGCAGGCGGCACAAATCATGACAGAGCACGGCGTATCCTGCCTGCTTATTCTGCATGACGATGACACAGAGCAGGGTAAGCTGGCTGGCATTATTACCGACCGAGATATCCGCTCACGGCTGGTGGCGCCTGGGTTAAAATCAGAAACCTGTGTCAGCACTATTATGACGGCCAACCCGGTAACCATTAATGCCCAACAATATCTGTTTGAAGCCATGATGCTGATGCTACGCCACAATGTGCATCATTTGCCGGTAGTGCAACAGGCAACGCCGGTCGGCGTGCTGGCGCTGTCCGATATTATCCGTTATGAATCGCAAAACAGTCTGTTTGTCGTGAGCAGTATTTTCCGCCAGCAGTCGGTAGCAGAGCTCAGTGCCCTTAGCAAAGATGTTAAAGCCTGCTTTGTGCGGATGGTGAACGAAGATGCCAACTCACAGATGATAGGCAGCGCTATGGCCGCCATTGGCCGCAGCTTTAAGCAACGCTTGCTGGAGCTGGCCGAGCAGCAACTTGGCCCGCCACCGGTGCCGTATTGCTTTTTAGCGCTGGGCTCGATGGCGCGTGACGAGCAACTGATCGTTACCGATCAGGACAACGCCTTGGTGCTGGACAACCACTTCGACCCGGCGCTGCACGATGCCTATTTTCAGCAACTGGCTGCTTTTGTCTGCGATGGGCTGGCCGCCTGCGGTTATAGCTATTGTAGCGGCGATATAATGGCCACCAACCCTAAATGGCGCCAACCACTAAAGGTATGGCGGCAATATTTTAGCGATTGGATAGCACAGCCCAGTGCTGAGCGCCTGCTACACGCCAATATCTTTTTCGATTTGGACGGCGTCTGGGGCCAGACGCAATGGGCCGACGAGCTAAATCAACTAATTATCAGCGCAACACGCAAGCAATCTCAGTTTCTGGCGTGTATGACACGTAATGCACTGCAACGCACGCCGCCCCTTGGCTTTTTTAAAGACTTTGTGATGGAAAACGATGGCCGCCATAACAACAGCCTGAATATTAAACGCCGTGGTACGGCGCCGATGACCGATTTAATACGGGTACACGCACTGGCGATTGGCTCTGGCGCAACCAATTCGTTCGAGCGACTGCGCGATATTATTGCCGCGAAAGTATTGCCGACCGGGCGCGGCGAAGACTTACGCGATGCCTTTGAAGTGATCGCCATGAGCCGTATCCGCCAACAAGCATTGGCGCTTAGCGCCGGTGAGACGCCGGACAATAACCTGGTACCGGAGCGTTTGTCAGAATTTGAGCGCAAGCATTTAAAAGAAGCATTTTCCGTGCTGAGCAATGCGCAAAAATTTGCCAAGTTTCACTTCAGGGCCTAAGCATGTTGTATCTGGGCGCTTCAACATTAACACCGCCGGCGCAGCAAACTGCTGGAGAGATAGATTGGCAGCGCTACTATCAGCAGCAGGCAAACGCCAGCCAGCCGCCGTTGTTACAGCATTTTTATCAGGCCGGTATGGTCAGCAGTGCTACAGCAATACAAGACGTACCACTTTTAGCGTTGGATATAGAAACCACCGGCCTGGACCCGGCCAGCAATGGTATTGTCAGTATTGGTACTGTGCCGTTTAACCTGCATACCATTTACAGCTCTCAGGCGCGGCAATGGTTAGTAAAACCACGTTTTGCCTTAAGCGACGCATCCGTCACGCTGCATCGCATTACGCACTCAGATATCGCCGCTGCGCCGGATTTAACCGACATTTTACCGCAGTTATTGCAACAGATGGCCGGTAAGGTAGCTGTAGTGCATTACCATGGTATTGAACGGCCATTTTTGCATGCGGCGGTTAAAACCCGCTTAGGTGCCGGCTTGTTGTTCCCGCTGATAGACACCATGCAACTGGAAGCACGCATGCACCGACGAAAACCTTTAAGTTTCTGGCAAAAATTGCGTGGACAACAACCGGTGTCAATCCGCCTGGCAGACAGTCGCCTGCGCTATGGTTTGCCGCCTTACCGGCCGCACCATGCCGTCACCGACGCCTTAGCCTGTGCCGAGCTGTTACACGCTCAGCTAAGCCGGCATTACTGCGCTGACACGCCGCTAAGCCAGCTATGGTGTTAAACCCGGCGGCCACTTGCTTTTATGCCTTTGGCTTGGCATAGTGCGCAAAATCCCATACAGGTCAGACCACAATGACAAATCACAAACCGAATAAACTGCAGCGTATTGTCAACAAGTGTTATCAGCTGCCGCGCTTTTTGCAGGCCTTCGCCTTAAGTACAGTATTTGGCCGGGTGATTAAATTCGCCGGTACCGCCGGTGTGGAAGTGCTGGAATTAAAAGGCACCCGCTCGGTGCTGCGGCTGAAAAACCGTAAAAAGGCGCAAAACCATATCGGCTCGGTGCATGCTGCCGCTACCGGCTTGCTGGCCGAGTCGGCCACCGGCTTTTTAGTCGGCATCCACCTGCCCGATAACAAGCTGCCACTGCTAAAACAAATGCAGATTGATTATACAAAACGCTCAACCGGTGATTTAACAGCAATAGCCACACTCACCGACGAGCAAATTGCGGCGATGCACCACGAGGACAAAGGCGAAGTCACGGTAGCGGTCAGCATTAGCGACAGCGCCGGTATCGAACCGGTAAACGCTAAAATGACCTGGGCCTGGATACCCAAAAAGCGCTAACTTAGAACAGAATAATCTCTTGCACCGCCGGCGGCTGACGTATAATGCCGCCATCTTGTGCTCAGTTGCTGTCTTGCCTTGTCTTACGAATACCTCGCCTTATTAGCCGCCGCCTGCTGGGCCTGCGGCAGTCTGATGTCAGCCACCGCCTCTACCCATTTGGGGGCCTTTGCCTTTACCCGCTGGCGTATGCTGTGTGCTGCTCTGATGCTGTGGCTAATCGCTGCCGTTAGCGGCGGCTGGGCAACGCTGGCCGTCGATAGCCTGGGTGTGCTGGTGCTATCCGGTATTATCGGTATTTTTATCGGCGACACGGCGCTGTTTGCCGCCATGAACCGCCTCGGCCCACGCCGCGCCGGTGTACTCTTTGCCACCCACAGTGTGTTTTCCGTTGTTTTGGCTTACTTTTTTCTCGGCGAAACCCAATGGGGCTGGACACTGGCCGGCAGCAGTTTACTGATCAGCGGCGTAATGATTGCCATCTTTTTTGGCAAGCGCAAAACCGAACTGCACGCCTGGGAAGCCAACCAGAGCCAGCTTAAATCGGGCGTCGCGCTGGGCTTATTAGCCGCTTTGTGTCAGGCGCTGGCCACCTTAATGCTCAAGCCGCTAATGGAAACCGATATTGATGCGGTGGCCGCCTCAGCGGTGCGGATGAGCACCGCCTTTGTGCTGCATCAGCTGATTTTTATGCTCGGTTTTAAAGTCGCCCGCGCCTATTTGCCGATGAACAAGAAAGTGTTTTTGCTGGTGCTTGCCAACGCCGCGCTGTCGATGGTGCTGGGCATGACGTTAATCCTGCAGGCGCTTAAACACGGCGATGCCGGCATGGTGGCGGTGTTATCCTCTGTCAGCCCGGTGTTGGTGTTACCGCTGCTGTGGCTGGTGTACAAGCGCAGCCCGGCATTGGGCGCCTGGCTGGGCGCTGCCCTTACTGTGCTGGGTACCATACTGATTTTGCTAAAAAACTGACATTGCAACATTTTTGCCGGATACTGGCCTAAGACGTGATTGCCATAACGCAAGCGGAGGCAGGCATGCAGTTTTTATCCAACCTGAGTAACCACCAGCGCCGGCTCAGCCTGCTGCTGTGCCTGCTGACACTGGCAGCCGGCATTTATAGCGGAATAGTGCAGCAGCGGATCGTGAATCCGCTACTGGCACCGCTGGATCAGCAGGCCAACAGCGCACTAAAACACAGCTTAATGCTCAGCAGCGCCTCTTTTGCTACCGCCCGTTTAATCGACCGCGGCATTGCTTTTGTCTCCGAAGCCGAAGTGGGGGTTGGCGTGGCCAGCGTTAAACCCGGCCAGTTATTAAAACCGCTGCAGGATATGGCCGTACGCTACTCTGATGTGATGGTGGTCGCGATGACCTCAATTGGCCTACAGTTGTTTTTGCTCGAATTTGGCAAACTGGCGGCGTTGCCGTTGTTTGGCGGTGGAATGTTAGCCTCAGCAACCTTGCTGCTACTTGGCCCGCCATCCTGGCGCCGCAGTTGCCGCTATCTGCTGCGCGGCTTTATTGCGCTGTTGTTGATTATCCGTATTGGTATACCGCTGGCGGCCTATGGCGTAGCAGGCTTGTCTGACTGGGTACTGACACCGCAGCGTGAGGCAGCAGAAGCGGCATTACAGCTGGAAACTGCGGCATTGCAGCGCACAGAGCAACCGGCGCTTAGCACCGAGCAAGGCTCACTCAGCTGGCTAAAGCAAATGGCGGCGCAGGCCAATGATTTATTTGCCGCGATGAAAAGCTTCTCTGACAACATGGTCGAGAAGCTGATTCAGCTTATCGTGGTATACGCACTGCAAACGCTGATTTTTCCGCTGCTGTCGTTGTATCTGCTGTGGCAAGCAGGCCGCTGGTTTGTACTGCGGCCTATCCCGCTTACACCCGAAAGCGCGATACCAGCCCACTAAGCCGCCGCTCCAGCTCGGTCAGCTCACCGGTTGATTTGGCCAGCTCAGAGGCATTATTGGCCGCCTGATCGGCCAGCTGGGCAATTTCGTGAATACTGCGGCTGATATCGGCTGCCACTGCTGTTTGCTGCTCGGCCGCTGTGGCAATCTGAATATTCATCTGGGTAATGGTACTGACCGATTTGGTAATGGTTTGCAATGACTCACTGGCCTGATCGGCTTGCGCTACCGTTTGCAATGACTGCTCGCGGCCACGCTGCATCACCTGCACTGCCTCTTGGGTGCCTTGCTGAAACACGTTAATCATCTGCTGAATTTCATTGGTACTTTGCTGGGTGCGGGTGGCCAGGGTGCGCACTTCATCGGCCACCACGGCAAAACCGCGGCCCTGCTCACCGGCGCGAGCCGCCTCGATTGCCGCATTTAGCGCCAGCAGGTTAGTTTGCTCCGCAATGCCGCGGATGACATTCACTACCGAGCCAATCTGATCAGCATTAGCCCCCAGTTTCTCAATGGTATCACCGGCTTTATTTACTTCATCTGCCAGTTTATTAATCGAGCTGATGGTTTGCGCTACGCTATGCTGGCCGCCGGCGGCTTCTTTATCGGCTTCCTGCGCCGCGCTGGCGGCTAAACCGGCACTGGTGGCCACTTCCTGTACTGCGGTCGACATCTGATACACCGCCGCCGCCACCTGAGTGGTTTCGGCTTTTTGCGTGCTGGCATCATTATCGGTTAGCTGCACAATTTGCTGCATGGTGCTGGCGGCATGGCTCAGCGCCGTCACCACCTGTTTTACTTCGCTGATAAGCTGCTGAATTTTCTGTGCAAAGGCATTAAAACCGCGGGCCACCTCGCCCACTTCATCCGCAGTATCTACCTGTAAGCGCTGGGTTAAATCGCCCTCGCCCTGGCCAATATTAATCAGCGCAGCGGAGGCATTATGCAGCGGTTTGATCACTAAGCCGGCGACAAACAGCGCCAGCACGATCACCAGCCCCAGCAGCAGCACCGCACTGCCAACAATCATCAGCAGGGTGTCACGGATGCGCGCATCAATCTCGGTTTGCTGCTCGGCCACGCGCCGGTCTATATCGTCGATATAAAAGCCTGAGCCTAAAATCCAGCGGTTGTTGTACATCGCTGTGGCATAACCCAGCTTGGGCGTTAAGCCACCACGGGTTTTCTCATCCCACATATATTCGACAAAGCCGCCGCCTTTTTTACCGGCCTCAATCAGCTCACGGATCAGCAGCACGCCGTTGGGATCTTTAAGGTCAATGAGGTTACGCCCTTCCAGCGCCTGATTAGAGCCGTGCACTATATTGACGCCTTGTAAGTCATAAACAAACATATAGCCATCATCGCTGAACTTCATCGCCCGCATCACGGCTTTGGCATCAGTAAGTTGCTGCTCGGTAGGGTTAGCGCTTTGAAAATATGGCGCAACCGCCGTTACTGCAATGGCAACATGGTGCTGCAGCGCGGTGCGTTTTTCCTGCATCATATCACTGCGAAATTGCTGAATTTCTGCCTCGCCCATGGCGCGCATCTGGCTGTACACCAGCAGCATCAGTGCCAGTACCACGGTAAGCATCGGCAGCACGGCAAGCAGCAGCATTTTGTTTTTCAGCGTAACATTAAGCATAAAGTACACTCCGGCGTGGCGATATAAGGTATTGATCCGTTACAGCATAGTGTAACTAACGGTAAAAGAAAGCCCGATACGACCATAGTCGTGCCCGGCAATTGCATACGTATGCAGCAAAACAATTGCGCCCAGCTGTAATACACTCGGGTTCTGATAAAAGCGATAACATCACAGGGTAGACCATGCAAAAAGCCATTACGTTATTCAGCCTGAGCCTGGCCGGCAGCTTACTGCTGGCATGCAGCAAAGCGCCTGAGCCACAAGACACCGCCCCGGCCACACCAGCCAAGCCGGCAGCAAGCAGCGCCGCTACCTCCACCACTGACGGCAAAGTGGTGGTGTACCAGGTATTTACCCGGCTGTTTGGTAACACTAATACGACCAATACACCCTGGGGCAGCTTAGAAGAAAACGGGGTGGGTAAATTTGCTGACTTTACGCCACAAGCCCTTAGCGCCATTAAAGCGATGGGCGTCAGCCATATCTGGTATACCGGTGTACCGCACCATGCCCTGGTGCGCGATTACAGCGCCTACGGCATCAGCCATGACGACCCGGATGTGATTAAAGGCCGCGCCGGCTCGCCTTATGCAGTTAAAGACTACTACAACGTTAACCCCGATTTAGCGCTGGACCCGGCCAACCGGCTGGCCGAATTTGAAGCCTTAATTGCGCGTACGCACCAACACGGCATGAAAGTACTGATCGACATAGTGCCAAACCATGTGGCGCGCCAGTATCAGTCGCTGTCAAACCCGCCGGGCGTCAGTGACTTTGGTGCCAACGACGACACCAGCGTCGAATATGCGCGCGATAACAACTTTTACTATGTACCGGGCCAGGCCTTTAGCGTGCCGCAGTGGCCGGCTGATTATCAGGTGTTAGGTGGTGAGGCCCACCCGGCCGCCGATGGTAAGTTTTTGGAAAAGCCGGCCAAGTGGACCGGTAATGGTTCACGCGCTGCCCAGCCCGCCTTTGATGACTGGTATGAAACGGTAAAAATAAATTACGGCGTGCGGCCAGACGGCAGTTATGATTTTGACCGCCTGCCCGGTGACTATGCCGAAAAAGACTGGCCGGCGCATTATGCCTTCTGGCAAGGCAAGGACGTGCCGGACTCCTGGCTAAAATTCCGCGATATTACCCAGTACTGGCTGGCCAAAGGTGTGGATGGCTTTCGTTACGATATGGCCGAGATGGTGCCGGTCGAGTTTTGGAGCTACTTAAACTCACATATTAAACACACTAACCCCAATGCCTTTTTACTGGCCGAGGTGTATCAGCCGCAGTTGTACCGCGACTATCTTAAGCTTGGCAAAATGGACTACCTGTACGACAAGGTAGAGTTTTACGACAGCTTAAAACTGGTGATGCAGGGCAAGGGGCCAACCTCAGCGCTGGTAGAAACCCAGCAGCGGATGGCCGATATTGAACACCATATGCTGCACTTTTTAGAAAACCATGACGAGCAGCGCATTGCTGCGCCACAGTTTGCCGGCGCGGCGAAAAAAGGCCTGCCGGCCATGGTAGTGTCGACCACCATCAGCACCTCGCCTACCATGCTGTATTTTGGCCAGCATGTTGGTGAGCCAGGCGCAGGGGATGCCGGCTTTGGTAAAGCCAGCCGCACCACTATCTTTGATTACTGGGGGGTGCCAGAGCATCAAAAATGGATGAACGGCGGCAAGTTTGATGGCGGCGCGCTAAGCGCTGAGGCCAAAGCGCTGCACGCTTATTACCAAAAGCTGCTCAGCTTTAGCGCCAGCGCGCCGGCGCTGCTCGGTGCTTACACTGAGCTGCACAGCGCTAATCTGGCAGCCGGCACGGCCTACAGCGAGCAGCAGCTGGCGTTTGCCCGCTACAACGATGCGCAAAAGCTGCTGATTGTCAGCCACTTTAATAGCGAAACCGCGGTCAGTTTTAACCTCACCGTACCCGCCACCCTTATCAGCCAATGGCAGCTGGCTGATGGCCAATACCGGCTAAGCGACAAACTAAACGGCGGTGAAAATACCTTAACGGTAACCAAAGGTGAAGGTAGCGTGGCGCTGACACTGGCGCCGCTGGCCTCGGTGATTCTGGAGCTGCAACCATGAAGTTAGTGTTTGCTTTCGTTACCCTCTGCTGTGCCTTTTTCAGTGCGGCGGCGCAATACCAGGCGCATCAGCTGGATGGCAATACGCTGCATATTGACACCGATGCCGGCCAAGTCAGCCTGACGTTTTACCGCAACGATGTGGTCGAAGCCTTTTATCAGCCCACCGGTGTAAAGCAGCTGCCGTCTTTTAGCATTAGCCAGCAGCCGCAACCGCTGACACTGCAAGTCGCTGAAAACAACGATAGCTTACGTATTAGCAGCGCCAGCCTGAGCGTGGCCATTAATAAGTCGCCGTTGCAGCTCAGCTATTATCGCGGCGATAAACTGCTGCTGGCCGAACAGCCAGGCTACTTTAATCAAGACGGCAACCACGGCTTTCGCTTTGCGCTAACCGCTGGCGAAAAGCTGCTGGGCGGTGGCCAGCGCGTGCTGGGTATGGACAGGCGCGGCCATAAATTCCCGCTGTATAACAAAGCGCACTATGGCTACAGCACAGCATCGAGCCAGATGTACTTTAGCCTGCCGGCCGTGCTGTCGAGCAATAACTATTTACTGCTGTTTGATAACAGCGCCAAGGGTGAAGCCGATTTAGGCGCGACCAACGCCGATGTGATGCAATTTAGCGCCGAAGGCGGCCGCAGCAGCTATGTGCTGGTAGCCGGCAACAACTACCCGGCCATTATCGACAACTACACCAGCTTAACCGGCAAACCGCCGCTACCGGCGCGCTGGACGTTGGGTAACTACGCCTCGCGCTTTGGCTATCGCAATGAGGCACAAGTGCGTGATGTGGTAAAACGCTTTGCCGACTTGCAGCTGCCGCTGGATGCTTTAGTGATCGATCTGTACTGGTTTGGCCCGGACATTCAGGGCCATATGGGCAACCTGGCCTGGGACAGCAACGCCTTCCCGCAGCCAGAGAAAATGCTGGCCGATCTTAAAGCCGATGGCATCAATACCATTTTAGTCACCGAGCCCTTTGTACTGACCAGCTCCAAACGCTGGCAGGAAGCGGTAGAGGCCGGCGCCATCGCGCCAGGGCTGGACGGTAAGCCAAAAACCTTCGATTTTTATTTTGGTAATACCGGCCTGATTGACGTATTTAACCTTAAGGCGCGCGACTGGTTCTGGCAAATCTATAAAGGCTTAGCCGAGCAGGGCGTGGCTGGTGTCTGGGGCGATTTAGGCGAGCCGGAAGTACACCCGGACGATACCGTGCATGCTATAGGTATGGCCAACGAAGTGCATAATGCCTTTGGCCATCAGTGGGCCGACATGGTGTACAGCGGTATGCGGCGCGATTTTCCTGAGCAGCGGCCCTTTATTATGATGCGGGCAGGCGCCCCCGGTAGCCAGCGCTTTGGTATGGTGCCCTGGACCGGTGATGTTGACCGCAGCTGGGGCGGCCTGAAACCACAGGTTGAACTGGCACTCAGTATGGGCCTGTTTGGTTTTGGCTATATTCACTCTGATCTGGGCGGCTTTGCCGGCGGTGAAAAGTTTGATAAAGAGCTGTATATCCGCTGGCTACAATATGGCGTGTTTCAGCCGGTATACCGGCCTCATGCGCAGGAGCATATCGCACCGGAAGTGGTGTTTCACGATCATGACACCATTGACACCCTGCGCCCCTGGCTAAACCTGCGCTATCAGCTACTGCCATACAATTACAGCCTGGCCTATCAGCACAGCCAAAGCGGCCTGCCGTTAATGCGACCGCTGTTTCTGCTGGATCAGCAAAACCCGGCCCTGATGGATGAAAACAACAGCTACCTGTGGGGCGACGCCTTTTTGGTAGCACCGGTTACCGAGCCAGGTGTTAAGAGCTGGCCGGTGCAGCTGCCGGGCGGCGTCTGGTTTGATTATTTCAGCGGCAAACGTTATGCCGGCAGCGGCAAAGTCGAGGTGCCGGTAACCCTTGATACCATACCGGTGCTGGTAAAAGCCGGCAGCTTTGTGCCAATGGTGGCGCCGATGGCCAATACCCGCGATTACAGCAGCCGTGAGCTGACACTGCATTTCTATGCCGACAGCAGTGTAGACTGCGCCAAAGGTGAAATGTTTGAGGACGATGGTAAAACACCGGACACCATCGCTAAAGGCCAGTTTGAACTGTTGAATTTCTACTATTTAAATCAGGATAACCAGCAGAAATTTGAACTGCGCCGCAGCGGCAGTTATCAAGGTATGCCGGCCAGCCGTGAGCTGACCCTGGTGGTACATAACCAGAACGCTAAACGTTCACATATCAGCGTCGATGGCCGTTATATCCAGCTGGTGCCGCAGCAAGCGCGGTTTAACCGCATGCAAAATGTCGCCTGGTACGATAAAGCCAGCCGTCAGCTAAAGGTGAAGCTGGATTGGCAGGCGGATAAGACACAGCTAACGATTAAATAGATAAAAATTGTCGTGGGTAAATTGGACATCCGATGTTAGGTGCCGACCGGTTTACCCACGCCAACACGCCGTAAATACGTCCTTGTAGGCTCGATTCGGCCATCCTGGCCTGCAACGGTTGGCTTAGAGTAAACCAATCTGCACCTGTTGCCGTTCCTTTGCTGCAATTTCTTAAGCGTAGTTTTTCTATTACAATGACTAAGTTATCTGACCAAGGATGCCATAAGTGTACACAGCCGATTTTAACCATAAGCGCAAATTTATCGTCAAGCTGGGCAAGATGCTGCACAAGTACGGCACACCAGCGTACCGGCTGGAAGCGCACTTAGCCGAGCTGACCACCCATTTGGGCTTAAAAGGCTCCTTTATTATCTCGCCTACCTCAATGACCTTTGTGCTGTGGACTGAAGGCCACGAGCAGGAATATACCCATGCCTCGCGGGTAAACCCCGGCGATCTGGATTTAGGCGCGCTGTCACGCACCGACGAACTGGTTGATCAGGTATTGCAGGGCAAGGTTAGCATTAACGAAGCCGATGCGCTGCTGGACGCCATAGATACCCGCCCCAGCTCTTACGGCAAACTGGCGACCGCTGTTGCTATGATGGCCTCGGGCGGCGCTTTTGCCATGCTAATGGCCACCAGCTGGAACGATGTGCTGTGGTCATCGCTGCTCTCGTTAGTGGTATACCTGTTTATGCTATGGGCCGCTTACTCGCCGCGTATCGCCAATATGCTCGAGCCGTTAGTGGCACTGGCCGCCGGCATTGTTGCTTGTGCCATCAGTGCTTACATTGACCCTGGCATTAATATCCGTTTAGCGGTGCTGTCGGCCATTATTGCCTTTATTCCCGGTTTAGCACTGACCATCGGCTTTGCCGAGCTGGCGGCCCGGCACCTGGTGTCAGGCAATGCCCGCATTATGGATGCGTTAATGCTGCTGTTTAAGCTGTACTTTGGTGCGCTGTTAGGCATTGAAATCGGCTTTGCCCTGTTTGGCGTGGTCGACTTTGTCAAACCGCCACCTATTTCCCACCACTTTGCCTGGCTGGCCGTCGGTATACTGGTTAGTGCGCTGATTGTGCTGTTTAAAAGCCGCGGTAAATACACGCTATGGTCGCTGGCCGCCGGCTTTATTGCCTACGGCGTCAGCTTTAGCGGCGCCACCTTATTTGATGCCACTATCGGCGCCTTTTTAGGCGCCTTTGCCGTTGGCCTGTACAGCAACCTGTTTACCCGGCTGGCTAACGCGCCGGCCGTTATCGTCGCCATGCACGGCCTGATCGTGCTGGTACCGGGCAGCAAAACCTATATCGGGCTAAACTCGCTGATCTCCGGTCAGGATTTTGTCGTGTCAGACCGGGTGGGCCAGCAAACCTTTTTAATTTTAATGGCATTAGTGGCGGGGCTTATTTTTGCCAATGTGGCCTTACCGCCGAAAAAGAGTTTGTAAAAAAAATACTGCGGCCTGTCGAATTGGCTGCTGCTGATGCGACTAACTATGCTTATTCAACCAACAGGAGCATAGTGATGAGCAATAACAGCAAAGCCGGACAACAAATTCATGATCTGATAAACCAATATGTCAGCGCCGTCCGCAAAAAAGATCTGACGCGGATTGCGTCGCTGTACAGCGAAGATGTGCGCGCTTTTGATGCTATTCTGGCACTGCAGTTTAACGGCAAAGCCGCTTATATGGCGCATTGGCAACACTGCATGCAATTTGCCCCCGGCGATATGCACTTTGAGGTGCATCAGTTGCAAGTTGAAGCCACTGAGCAGTTAGCCTTTAGCCACAGTGTGAACCTGTGCGGCTGCACCGATGACCACGGCAAACAGCAAAGCAGCTGGATGCGGTCAACCCAATGTTGGCGCCGCGATACCGATGGCTGGAAAATTGTGCATGAGCATTTTTCTGCGCCGTTCGATATAGAAAGCAATCAGGCGATGTTTAACCTGCAACCTTAAGGAGCCGCAGCATGAAATATCTGTGTCTGGTGTACAGCGACGAAAACAGCCTGCATAACCTGCCCGACAGCCCGCATGACAGCGAGTGCCAGGCCTATGCCGAAAAAGTACAGGGCAGTGGCCGGATGCTGGCGGCCGAAGCGCTGCAGCCGGTGAGCACCGCCACTACTATCCGGGTGCGCAGCGGCAAAGTCAGCATTACCGATGGCCCTTTTGCTGAAACCAAAGAGCAACTGGCCGGCTTTTATCTGGTAGAAGCACACGACTTAAATGAAGCCATCCAAATTGCCAGCGGCATACCAGCAGCGCGGGTGGGCTCGGTTGAAGTGCGGCCGGTACGTCAGTTGGCTGTTTGAGCCAGGCGTTTAAACACCAATGCCGGTTAATCCCGCCCACCACAGCCAGTTACAGGCCCGGCTTAGCAGCTTATATAAGCAAGAGTCGCGTAAGGTATTGGCCACGCTGATCCGCCTGCTGGGTGATTTTGATTTAGCCGAAGAAGCGCTGCATGAGGCCTTTCATGCCGCGCTGCAACAATGGCCAAAAGATGGCATGCCGGCCAACCCAACTGCCTGGCTGGTGTCGGCCGGGCGCTTTAAAGCCATCGATCAGCTGCGTAAAACCGCCCGTTTACGCCAATTGCCGGATGAGCTGTTAGCGCAGCTAAGCGCGGAGCAGGCGCCGGACACTGAGCCGATAAGCGATGACCAGCTAAGACTAATCTTTACCTGCTGTCACCCCGGGTTAGCCGCCGATGCGCAGCTGGCATTAACCCTGCGCGAGGTGTGCGGCCTGACTACCGAGCAAATTGCCAGTGCCTTTTTAACCAGCCCGACTACAGTAGCGCAGCGCATAGTGCGCGCCAAAGGTAAAATCCGCGACGCGCGCATTCCGTACGAAGTACCGCCGCTTGGCGAGCTGCCGCAGCGGCTGGATAACGTGTTACAGGTGATCTATCTGCTGTTTAATGAAGGTTATTCGGCATCGACGGGCGAGCAGCTGCTGGATATCAGCCTCAGTGATGAAGCAATACGGCTGGGCCGGCTAATGCTGCAACTGCTGCCCGATGCGGAAACGGCCGGCTTGCTGGCGCTGATGTTGCTGCAGCATGCCCGCCGCGCCGCCCGCATTTCCGCCCAAGGCGAGCTGGTATTGCTGCCACAACAGGATCGCAGCTTATGGCAGCAGGATGAAATCCGCGAAGGCAGTGCATTAGTGCAATGGGCGCTACGCACCCGCCGTATCGGCCCTTATACCTTGCAGGCTGCGATAGCGGCCATCCATAGTGAAGCGGTGTCGGCAGACGACACCGACTGGCATGAAATCAGCGGCTTATACACTTTATTGCAGCAGGCAGCCCCGTCGCCGGTGGTGGCGCTAAATCGCGCGGTAGCCATAGCCATGCGTGACGGCCCGGCCGCCGGTTTGGCGCTGATTCGTGAGCTGGAACAACAAGGCGAGTTGAGCCAATATCATTTTCTGTACGCCGTCAAAGCGGATTTACTGCGCCAGCTTGGCCGTAACAGCGAGGCGCTTCAAGCTTATCAATATGCACTAAGCCTGTGCAAACAGGCGCCGGAACAGCGCTTTTTACAGCAGCAAATTGCCGCGCTGCAAAGCTGATTCAGGCCGGCACTGCACTGGTCAGGTCAGTGGCTGAATACGTATGCAATAACCGCCTATACCTTGCTGCAAACTGCTGCAATGCTCTAGGGTAAAGCTTTGTCATTGTACCGGAAATACTAATGCGCCTGTTTTATACTCTGTGCCCATTGTTCGCCGTTATCACCTCGTTATCACTGTCGGCTGCCACGCTTAGCGTGACATCACCCGATGGTAATATTGCGCTAACCCTGGATGACAGCAACCTAACCTATCAGGTGCAGTTTCATGGCCAGCCGGTTATTGCGCCTTCAAAACTCGGCTTTCGTTTTCTGCAGCTACCTGCAATAGCCAGCGGCTATAAAATTACTCAGCATAGCCGCAGCAGCGTAAACCAAAGCTGGCAGCAGCCGTGGGGCGAGCGCGAAACCGTGGTCGATCAGCATAACGAGCTCACCGTAACGCTTAAACACCCACAGCGCAAAGCGCCTTTTACGCTGCGCTTTAAGCTATTTAATGACGGCCTCGGCTTTCGTTACGAAGTACCACAGCAGGGCGTGGCGAAGCTGGATATTATTGACGAGCTGACTGAGTTTCGCCTCAGCGACAGCAAGCAAACTACCGCCTGGTGGATCCCGGGCCGCGGCTGGAACCGCTATGAAATGCTGTACCGCACTACAGCATTAAACGAAGTTGACCGCGCCCATACGCCTTTTACCTTTAAACTGCCAAGCGGCGTGCATTTAAGTATTCATGAAGCGGCACTGGTCGATTTCGCCGCTATGGTGCTGGATCAGCAGCGCGATGGCGTATTAAAAAGTGACTTAACGCCCTGGTCAGACGGCATTAGGGTGAAAACCAACGGCAGCTTTACCACGCCATGGCGCACTATCCAAATTGCCGACAGTGCGGTTGGCCTGTTAAATTCCGATTTAATTTTAAACCTGAACGAGCCCAATAAACTTGGCGATGTGTCCTGGGTAAAGCCGGGCAAATACGCCGGTATCTGGTGGGGCATGCATCTGGGCAGCCAAACCTGGGGCAGCGGGCCTAAGCACGGCGCCACTACGGCAAATACCAAAGCCTATATCGACTTTGCCGCCCAAAATGGCTTTGATGGCGTCTTGGTAGAAGGCTGGAATACCGGCTGGGACGGTGAATGGTTTTTAAATGGCGAAGTATTTAACTTTACCACACCCTACCCGGACTTTGATTTAGCTGCCGTTACCGCTTACGGTGCCACCAAAGGCGTCAAACTCGTCGGCCACCATGAAACCTCCGGCCATATTAGCAATTACGAAGCGCAAATGGCCGCTGCGTACGATTTATATGCCAAACATGGCGTCAGCCAGATTAAAACCGGTTATGTCGCCGACGGCGGCCAGGCTACCCGCATTGATGAAAACGGTATAGAACGCAAAGAGTGGCACGACGGCCAGCTGATGGTAAACCACTATCTGTATTCGGTAACAGAAGCGGCGAAACGGCAGATCAGCATTAATACCCATGAGCCAATTAAAGACACCGGCCTGCGCCGTACTTACCCGAACTGGATCAGCCGCGAAGGTGCCCGTGGCCAGGAATACAACGCCTGGGGCTCGCCACCCAACCCGCCGGAGCATACGGCGATGCTGCCGTTTACCCGCATGTTATCCGGCCCGATGGACTATACCCCCGGCATCTTTAATCTGGCCTATAACGGGCTGGATGCGGAAAACCGCGTGCAAACCACCCTGGCCAAAGAGCTGGCGTTATATGTGGTGCTGTACAGCCCAATCCAGATGGTGGCCGATTTACCCGAGCATTACGACGCCCACCCCAAAGCCTTTCAGTTTATTAAAGATGTACCGACCGACTGGGCACAAAGCCAGGCGCTGCAAGGCGAAGTCGGCGATTTTGTCGTGTTTGCCCGCCAGGATAAGCACAGCAATGACTGGTACTTAGGCGCGCTAACCGACGAGCAAGCGCGCACGCTAACGGTGAAACTGGACTTTTTGCCGGCCGGTAAACGCTTTACTGCACAAATTTATCGCGATGGTAAAAACGCCGACTGGCGCACTCAGCCGTATGACATCATCATTGAACAGCAAAGCGTCACCGCCAATGACAGCTTAACGTTGCCGCTGGCCAGCAGTGGCGGTACCGCCATTCGTTTTAAGGCACTATAAACTATGTACGCTAAAACCTTACTGGCGCTTGGCGCCGCCGGCGCCCTGCTCAGCAGCAATGCTGTGGCACAAAGTTTCCAAATAGAACGGTTAGAGCCGGCTAACTGGTGGGCCGGCATGCAGCACCCGCAGCTGCAATTGATGCTATACGGCGATAAGCTGGCCGATTGCCGCGTTAGCCTTAACTATCCCGGCGCGGTGCTTAGCGGCACCAACACCACCGCTAACCCGAATTACCTGTTTATCAACCTGACGCTGGCTGCGGATATTGCCCCCGGCGAACTGCCTATTACACTGACATGCGGCGCTGACACGCAAACCCTGGCGTATCCGCTGTTAGCACGGCGCCCCGGCTCAGCGCAGCGCCAAGGCTTTCAACCCTCTGATGTGATTTACCTGCTAACACCTGACCGCTTTGCCAACGGCGACCCGACAAACGACACCCTGCCCGGGATGCTGGAGCGCGCTAATCGTGCTGATGACAGCGGCCGCCACGGCGGCGATTTAGCCGGTATGGCACAGGCGCTGCCCTATTTGGCGGAGATGGGTTTTACTGCTATGTGGCCCACACCGCTGACCGAAAACAACCAAAGTGCCTATTCCTACCACGGCTATGCCGCGACCGACTTATACAAAGTAGATGCGCGCTTTGGCAGCAATGCGCAGTACCGCGAGCTGGTGGCCAGCGCCAATCAGCTGGGTATTAAGGTGATCCAGGATATTATTGTGAACCATATTGGCCATCAGCACTGGTGGCTAAGCGACCTGCCAGACACCAACTGGCTGAATAACCAAGCCTTTTTAACCGGCGGCGCCTTTGTCGGCACTAACCATAACCGCAGTACTATTCAGGATCCATACGCCAGTAAAGTCGATACCGCGCAGTTTACCGATGGCTGGTTTGTCGACACCATGCCGGATTTAAACCAGCGCCATCCGCTTTTGGCAACCTATCTGATTCAAAACAGTATCTGGTGGGTGGAGTACGCTAATTTATCCGGCATCCGCGAAGATACCTACAGCTATGCCGACAAAGCCTTTTTAACCGAGTGGGCTCGCCGGCTGATGCTGGAGTACCCCAATTTTAATATTGTCGGCGAAGAGTGGAGCCCCAACCCGCTTATCGTATCGTACTGGCAGCGCGGCAAGCAAAATAAAGATGGCTATGTGTCGCACACGCCCAGCATGCTGGATTTTCCGCTGTACGACGCCCTGCTAAAAGCCTTAACTACAGAGGAGAGCTGGAACGGCGGCTGGATTGGCTTATATGAGATGCTCAGCAACGACCATGTCTATGCCGACCCGTTTAACCTGGTGATTTTTGAAGGTAACCACGACACCGCGCGCATTTTCTCCTTATTAAATGAAGATATGGATTTATACCGCATGGCCATCAGCTACCTGGCCACCATGCGCGGTATACCACAGCTGTTTTACGGCACTGAAATTGCCATGCAAAGCCCCAAAGTGCGCGACGACGGCAAAGTACGCGCCGATTTCCCCGGCGGCTGGGCTGGCGATAAGGTAAACGCCTTTACCGGCCAGGGCTTAAACGCCACCCAGCAAAGCGCCCAGCAACTGGTAAAAACCCTGCTGAACTGGCGCAAAAGCGCCAGCGCCATTCACAGCGGTAAGCTAATGCACTTCGCCCCCGATAACGGCACCTACACCTACTTTCGTTACAATAACCAGCAAACGGTGATGGTGGTAATGAATAAACAACCCCAGCCGGTAACGCTGAATTTGGCGCGTTTTAACGAGGTGCTACCACAAGGTAAAACCGCCACTGAGGTGATTAGCGGTAAAACAATAAAGCTGGATAAGCAGCTTACCGTACCAGCCCGCGGCACCTTAGTGCTGGATATTCGTTAGCCCCCACGAAACGCAGCGGCGCAAGCCGCTGGTGTTTTTTTTACTCGCCCCCCTTTCACCCACGCACGCTGGCCCAGCACAGAACATGTAGTTGATTTAGGGCTAAATGTTGGCTAGTTTAGCGGAATGTAAATGCTAGATAGAAAGGATCGCACGCAGCATGAAAGCGTGCACGTCCCAAACTACTAAGCGTTAGGGCCCCGAGTATTAAAAACTAAACAAGCTGGAGAGTAGTTTGATTCAAGAAAAAAGAGAGCAGATTAAAGAGATATTGTCTCAATGTGTTAAAGGCGCAATTGATAGAACCAAAAAGAAAATTGAGGCTGAAAAGTCACATAAACCGTTTCACCAAGCCCTTTTGACGGAGGATATTGTTCGTATTTCTTCGTTCGAGAGATCATTTTCTACATCCTTTGGTCAAGGGCCAATTGAGAAAATTTCCGAATTGGTTGCTATTGAAAATGGGTTTGAGGCGAAAAGGCAAAAAGAAACGCTTCTTAATTTATACAAAGGCGCTGTAGATGAGGTGGAAAGAATTTCATCTGCGCTACGGGCTGGCAACCAGAGGCCAAATTGGTCAAAGGAAATTCAAACCTTGTCGGCCTTTAACAAAGGTGATACGGTTATTAGAAGAGTAATTTCTGATCTTTGGCTAAAGAAAGGAGATAAAGAGTACTTCTTTTCTATTAAAACCGTTACACCTAATTTGGATCAGTCAGAAATAGCCAAAAAAGATATGCTACTTCTTAAAGCTGAGAATACTAACTACAATACCTTTTTTGCGCTTTACTATAATCCCAACGGAAAAAATAGAGCAGACTATAATCATTCCTTCCCCATGAAGATGTTTGATATGCACCAAGATGAGTGTGTGCTTATTGGCGAAGATTATTGGAACTTCATCGGTGGAGAAGGTGCTTATGAAGATCTGCTAGACATTTTTTCAGAGGTTGGAGAGCAAACAAAAAAAACGCTTCTAAATTTTTAAAAAAGGCTTTATAAAGCCTTTCTTTTATTTGAGTTCGAAGATTTTCTGGAGTTTGAAAGGTTTTGTGAAAATTCCGCTCTCCACGCGATATCATCTGTATTCTTGTAGCGTGAGTATTTAAAGTTTACTGGCTGTATCACTTGAATGCCTCTTAAAAGCCGAAATATTAAGCTGCCAACGGCGTAGCCAAGGCCTACAGGCACTGCATTACCAATTTGTTTGTATTGTTGGATTAATGGCCCGGCTAGTTGCCATTTGTCTGGGAATTCTTGAATTCGTTTGTATTCTTGCACTGAAAGTGGCCTATCTTCTTCAGGGTGAGCTAAATCTGTTGCAGGCATAGCAGGGTGAGTTACTAAAGTAGGCGATGGCTTATTCCATGCTAATCGACGAAGAAAACCTGTTTTACCACCACCAGAATAAAAAGATTTACCCATAGCCTCCTTTTGCAAATCTATTGGTAGACTTTTCCAATTTTCACCTGCTTTGAGCAATTTGTAGTACTTAAGTCTTTTTTCTGGAAAATTCAAATGGTCATGCTTATCCAGCTTAGAAATACAGCGTTTCACAGTGTTCCATTTTGGTAACCCATGCTCACCATGCTCAGAATGAGTAGGAACAAGATATGGAGGTCTTTTTCTATCTCGCGAACATATGATAATCACACGCTCCCTAATCTGAGGGGTGCCAAAGTTAGCAGCGTTATATAGATTAAACGAGAACCCATATCCCGAGCTTTCCAGTCGCTTTAATATGAAATTTAGAGCACCACCCTTCAGCTCATCTTCGTCTAGTTCAGTATACCCTTCACCTCTTTTATAATGTGGCCTATGCTCCAATGGACAAGAAAGAAGGCCGCGAACATTTTCTATCACAAAATATTTAGGTTTAAGTTGCAAGCAGAGATCTAAAAATTTAAGAAAAACGTTTCCTCTATCGTCATTAAAACCCTTCCGTTTGCCAGCGGTACTGAAAGCCTGACAGGGAGGACCTCCAACGATCAAATCAATATCGTCTTTTTCAGTTAAACCTGCCGCTTGACGAATGTCGCCTGCGTCGTAGTGATTAATATCACTAAGCAATGCGGCGTTTGGTTTATTGAGTGCGATTGTTTGTCTACAATATTTATCAATTTCACATGCTAAGCGTATTTCAAAACCTGCTTTTTCAATGCCAAGATCAAGGCCCATTGCGCCAGAGAAGAAACTAAGGGCGATAGGCTTCTGCTTGTTTACATTATAGGCGGGGTGATCCTCGGCAATTTTATGAGCAGTTTTCAAGCCATATGAGTTTAAGCTATCCTTATCAATAATCCATGAATTTCCCACTTTACGAGCATCTAGTTCAGATGTTCGGCATAGTGTGCGAACTCGTTGAACGCTAATATTTAATTGTTTTGCGGCATCTTTGATGGTGATTTCGGTACTCATTACTAGTTTCCTTTGCGAAACCTTAAACACGTACCATGATAGCTGTACATATATACATGTCAAGCCCTAACAAACGCATTTTGTCGGACTGGGTTTCCGCTGCGATCCAAACCCGCCGCAAATGCAAGCGTTAACTGTATCGAGATCGGTATCGTGGAATCAAATATTGTCTACGCTGAATTCAGCTATTTGAGAGGCTTTGGAAGGCCAAGTGTGGGTAATACCTAAAGGTAGCAAAATTCCGGGTGATCTAGTGTTTAACAAGAAAAAGGGGTCGAGAAAAAGGGGGCGTAGCTAATTAACGTTGATAAAGCTAAGCCACTGCTGCACATCAGCTTCGTTAAAGTTACCAATTAAGCGGTAAACGTTGTTGCTACCATCAATGATAATAAAAACTGTATTGTCAGCAGCGCCTTCGTTTACCCGCACATAAGCTGTCACATTGCCATTGGTAAACTGCATTAGCTGGGTTTCAGTCTCGATACCAAACACCTGCAGTAAGGCTTGCTGTTGAGGCGTCAGATTTGAACTGTCACGCCAGTAAAACAAAGCATCTAATGCCTGGCGGGCATTTTCGGCTTCTAAGCGCGCTGGCAAACCAGACAATGCTTTTTCCGCTGACTCATAACTTAGCGCATCAAAGCGCTTATCGCCTTGTTCAAACACGATGGTTGGGGTTGCGCCCGCCAGCACTTCAACCTTGCTGTAAGTTGCGGCGCTGGTACAAATACGCAGCTCCACAAAAGTGATAACCACAGCATTACTGTTGCAGTTAAATGCAGGCCAGGCTGTAACTGTTGGCTGCGCGTGTGAATTACAGGCAGACAGGGTAAACAACGAAAGCAATCGCAGTTGCTTAGTCCAACCAGTGTTACTCCACCTCAACAAATTCATCTGGCTTAAAGTTATCTTTGTTGGCTTCGTACTGAGCTTTAAAAGCCGCATCTGCTTTTTGATCTGATACCGGCCAGTTGATATCCAGATTTTTCAGAAAATCATCAAACGCTATCCAGCCAACCACGCGGACTGACGCATCTAACTGCCACTGCTCGCCATCCCATGCGATAACTTCATAAGCGCCAAAGCCGGTTTGATAGCGCACAGCAGCGAAATACGTGCCTTGCTGTACAGGCTGTTTATCTTCAATCCAATTAACGGCAAGTTTAGTTTTTTGCATCACATCTTATTCCTGAAAGCTTCGGCGGTATTGATAAGCCAGCTCATGTACTCTGCCTTGTTGGCTTCGGCATGGGCACCGGACGGGATAAAGTCTATCAGATAATAGGTATTGATGCTGGTAGCACCTTCGGTGTATATCAACGCAGCATCACTGGTGTTGCCAGCACCAAACCTTACTACTTTCACCCGGTCCAAAATATGAACATGCCGTAAACCGGCATTTTCAGCATAGGGCCTGGGCTCATGATACGGCACATCTTTACCAAAATAATTTACCCGCTCACCCTCTTTGTAGCGTTTAAAATCCCGGATCAGTAGGTCAAGATCCTGATTGTGCTTTCGCTCATTATTCAGTACATCACGTACAAAGACGCGCACTTTCTTCGGAGTAATCACTGAGCAGCCCCCTACTTAACTTCAACAAAAACCGGTGCTTTGTCATTCGGAGTCTGTTTAACACGCTCGAAGCTGTCTTTAACTCTCTTTTCAGACACCGGACTGGGAATAAATTTGCGGCTTGCAGCAGGCTTTTGTTTTGCGGATTTTGTGCTCATAAGGACTTTCCTGTCGTTTAAAGCACCAAATAATACACTTATTTTAAACATTAAATAAACAAAATAATGCTAAGCTTTAAGGCTGGCAACTTATATAACCCGTTGCATCGGAGCTGAGCATTCATCAGCAATGCGGAGTTATCGATTGCCGGAATAGATTTAATGAACTAGATTAACCGCTTAACACATGTATAAGCACGCTGGCGACTGAGTAACTATGGAAAATTTAGTACGAATATTTGAAGTTCTGGCGTGGCCAATCACAACCATCGTTATAGTGATTATGTTGCGATCTCCTGTACTGGAACTGATATCCACGCTGAAAAAGCTCAAATATAAAGACTTAGAGTTAGAATTTGAAAAGGAAGCGCAGAATATCTTAGCCGCAGCGGAACGAGATTTGCCTGATCCAATAAAATCAGAGCAGACTGAAATTGAAGACACCGATATACGCTTCTCTCATACTCGTTTACGCTTAGACCCATCGGCCGAAATACTTGGGTCTTGGCGTGATTTAGAGTTAAAGCTGCGAGAACTGTCAAGTGGGCAGCGAGGCAACCTCAGCACGGGACACATCGTAAGAGAACTTGCTAAATCAGGAAAAATATCGTCAGAAATAGCAAACGTTATTTTGGAGCTATCATATTTAAGAAACAAAATAGCTCATTCTGATGAAGAGCTGATATCTCACAATACCTCGTCCTCATTTATGGAATCAGTTGCTCGTGTCTTACCACTGTTGGAAGACGTTGACAGGACTCACGGCCAAAATGTTATGCGCCACTCCAACACATGAAAATCTTAAGAGATCCTCTGTAAAGCTGCTCTGGAAATATTAGCTTACGCAGCAAAACCAAGCTACAAACCCAATGGCAGTTGTATTGTCTAGTGCATAATTTGGAGAAGGTAAGCCGGTAAGGCCAAGTACGCTAAAGCGAGGTGGAGAGCCTGTTAAACTTGTTAATAGCTCGACTATATAAGCAAATTAACATCAGAATGAATCCTGTCTTGAAATTCCCAGCAGAAACCTGCAGAGTTGATAACAAATAATACACAGAATGGCCCGGGGTAGAAATGCAGTGTGCTCAGCAGGTTTTTCTACAGGCTCGTTATAGCGTATAAGGCATCAGCATGAGTGAGTTCTGGAAGTGTGTTGCATGCGGTGCCTCAAACACCGCTGATAAGTTAGAGTGTCAGAAATGTGGTGTTGCTGGTGAAAGATTATCGGCGAAACAGCAGGCTGAAAGAGCATTAAGCATGTCTGAAAAATCAGAATTCAAATTTGAATGCATGAAGTGTAATTGTCATGATTTTGAGGTGGGTCAGTTTCGTGGCAAAGGAGGCCTTTTCTCAGCCTTATTTAACTTCAACAACACTCGGTTTTATTACATAAGCTGTAAGTCATGTGGATTTACCGAGTTTTACAAGAGAGATCTCAGTGACGGCCAAAAAGCACTGGATTTGTTTACGGGGTGATATGCTATAACAAGCGCAGTCACAATCGGCCACTGCGTGGCCTCACAAGTTCGCGCGCATGCGAGGGGCGTTAGCTGCTAAATGAACACAAGAGAGCCTTAAGTTTGGAAAACATTGACTACTCAAAATATTCATTGAATGAATTGTACCAAGTTAGAGATGATGTCAATAAGGATGCTTATCCTGAACGGTTTGAAGCGATCTGTCGTGAAATCGACATTAAAGAATCAAACCTGCCTAGCGAAGCTGACATCGACAATCTTCCAGACGATACTGTTGCAGCCATAAATAAGTGGTTTGTTCGGTTTATATCAGTAGTGACGATAGGCGGGGCATTTACTGGTATAACCTTGTTCACTTCAAATTTTCAATCCATATCTGGCATTATTAACCATCTCATATATATAGCTTTTATTTGCGTTTATATTTGGGGGATTTGTACTTCCGTTAGACTTTTTGAAAATAAAACAGTAGGTACGCTCAGAGAAAACCTTCTCTTCTGGCAAATCCAGATTCCTATTTTTATGTCGCCGCTTTTAGGCTACCAATTTGCTAATGGTCTATTTCTAAATGTCTGGGTTTCGAGCAATTCAGGCTTCGAATATGCTGCTACTATAGGAAGTGTTTTTAATTTTGTAGTTTTTCAATATCACCAACCATGGGCAATTGGCGTTAATCTATTCGCTGTTGCTATATCGATTGCTATTTACAGACACATTAAAAACTGTGTTAAGTAAGCAGCTAACAAACGCGGGCTGCAGATACGCCTTTCGCGACTGCGTTAAGCGATAGCAGGTATCATGGAAACTTTAGTTCAGCTTGCAGTGCTGGTTTCTTTGCCAATTTATTTTGGTATAAGACATTACTGTGAGTATGAATCTTTTGATAGCGCCAAATGGGGACTGCCTGAAAAGCTTGCCGCTTTGTTCTTTATTCTTTATATCGGTTTTTTTCTGCTAGTTGGTAGGGAACATTTGTATTCTTTGCAAGAGTTTGGCGCGGATAATAGAAAATTCGGCTCCTTTTTTGTATTCCCCTCGATCGCTTTTGCAGTAGCGCTGTTTCCCAAAATAGCTGCAGAATATTCTGAGCACTACGCCGGGCTGGCAGCTACAGGTATGCAAAGGATAGTTGGCATTTTTGGATGGGCTTACTTGCTTGTTCTGTTTTTAACGTTGGTTTGTTAATTGTGTTTATGGTGTTTTAGATGCATAAATTAATTATCTTGATATTAATTTTCGTAGCGAATGACGCTTTAGCATGTAGCTGTATAAAAGCTGAACCTTCCGAGTACTTTGCTCAAGCTACTAACATAAATTATGGCCGGGTTATTGGGTTAGAAATACTTGTTGATGACAAAGGCAATGAGTTACAGCAAGTACTAATAGCTAATTCAGAAACATTAAAAGGGAGCAATACATCTCTGGTCTTTTCTCAATTAGATGATGGAACATGCAAAGGTAATAGCTTTATGCTTGGCTATCACTATGTGATCTTCACCACCAAAGATAATTGGACAACGGGTGTATGTGGTGGGACAGAAGTTATATTGCCAAAAGCGAACTTTTCCCAAGATTATTTAAATACATTACGTGAAATCAGCCTTAACGAGGCAATAAGCTCGGGTTCGTAGTAATTTGGCCAGTTTCTCGCAAAGCCCCGGAGGTATAAATGACCACTCGTATTTTAAACTACATTCTCGCGTTCATTTTCTTCGCCTCCGGCGCGGCGAAATTGCTATCGTTGCCATTTGAACTTGAAGCCTTTGCCCGTTGGGGCTACCCCATTGAATTTATGTATTTTATTGGCGTAGCTGAGTGCCTTGGCGCTATCGGGCTACTTATCCCTCGCTTGTCGTCCTGCGCGGCTTTATGCCTAACCGCGCTTATGCTTGGCGCTGTCGCAACGCACCTTATGCATAAAGAATGGCCAATGCTCACTGTTGCGTCGGCGATAACGCTGGCGACATGCTGGCGCGCCTGGGCTGGCCGCAGCGAGATACGTCAGTTATTAACAGCGCTCCTTGCCAAAAACTAGCCTAAACAAGCCGTTAAGAAGAACGGCTAACACTTTGTCTTCCCAGAACCTTTCAGCGAGCTATTCTCAATACCCCAAACTAGCGCTGGCTTAAATTGCTTTGCCCACAAAGTGACACTATAGTATCACTTACTGTTTAATCTAAGGTGAGCCTATGAAAGTTGAGCTAGTGACTAACCTAAAACGTCAGGCGACCAAAATTCTGGCCGATTTGCACGTGTCAAAAGAGCCGGTGCTTATTACAGAGCATGGCCAGCCGTCGGCCTACCTGGTTGACGTGCAGGACTATGAATTTATGCAGCGTCGCCTGGTGCTGCTTGAAGGGCTTGCCCGTGGCGAGCGTGCGGTACTTGAAGCCAAAACCTACAGCCAAACTGAAGCGCAAGAGAAAATGCGTAAATGGCTGAAGTAATCTGGACGGAGCCGGCGCTGCAACAACTGGACGCCATTGCGGAATACATTGCTTTGGATAATGCCGCTGCCGCACGTGATCTGGTGCAAGACGTTTTCAACAAGATAGAGCGTTTGGAATCTTTCCCTGCCTCGGGCCGCATACCGCCCGAGCTGCCTGATTCAGTATATCGGGAAGTAGTGGTGCCGCCCTGTCGCATTTTTTATCGTCAGGAAGCCCAGCAGGTGTTTGTGCTATTTGTTATGCGGGAGGAGCGCCAGCTTCGTAGCTTCATGCTGGAAAACCGCTAGCAACCTACCGAATGAAAAGATAAAGGAACAGCCATGATCGACTTTGATAACAAGACCGTGTTTAAGCTAAAACAAAACCCAGACTATGCCGACAAAGTGGCGGCGCTGTTACTGCCAAACGAGCAGGTTATCGACAGTTACAGCTCGCTACGTGATGGCGTGGTGTTTACCAGTAAGCGCATTATTGCACTGAACGTGCAAGGGCTGACCGGCAGCAAAAAAGACTTCACCTCTATGCCGTATAAAAACATTGTCGCTTACTCGGTAGAAACCTCCGGCACCTTTGATCTCGACTCAGAGCTGGAGCTGTACTTTTCATCACTGGGCAAAGTGCGCTTTGAGTTCAGCGGTAAAACCGCCATTGTGGAGATTTCCAGGCATATCTCGCAGCACGCGCTTAATTGATCGGTTTACCCTTTGTCACAGTAAACAGGCTACTGCCATGGCACACTTGCAGCCTGGACCTGACTAAATAAAGGGGAACTTATGTCTGTGTTACGCCCACTTGCACTTGTCGCTGTTTGTAGCCTGCCGCTGATAAGCACCGCGGCGAATGCTGAACAAAACCGCAGTCACCAGCCATCGCAAGGCTTTTTATATGGCATTGGCGTTGGGGTAAACCAGGAGATTTACCGCGGCTATAAACGCCGGGTGATCCCGCTGCCACTGGTAGGGTATCGCGGCGACAAGCTGTCGGTATACGGCCCTTTTGTTAGCTACGAGCTGGCCAAAGCGAATGACGTTAGCCTAAGCGCCAAATTAGCCCCGCGTTTTGCCGGTTATGACGACGGCGACAGTGATGTGTTTGTCGGTATGAAGCGCAAAAGCTCGCTGGATGCCGGCCTTGGCCTGCAATACCGCATCGATAACTGGACACTGGATACCGAAGTGCTAAGCGATGTGCTGGGTAACTCTAACGGCCAGGAGGCCAAGCTTAAATTCAGCTACGGCCTGCGCTTTGGCCCCTTGCAGGTTAGCCCGGAAGTGGGCGTAAGTTACTCATCCAGCAAGCTGGTAGATTATTATTACGGCGTGCGCCAGAGCGAGGCTACGGCTGACAGACCGGCTTATCGCGCCGGTGCTGCGGTGAACTACCACACCGGCGTAGCGCTTAGCACACCGGTATTTTTTGGTGGCTTGACCCGGCTGGGTATTGAGTATCATTGGTATGACACCAGTATTGCCAACAGCCCGCTGACTGACCGTGACAGCGGCGTTTCCGCCTTTTTAGCCTGGTCGAAGTTTTTCTAAGTAACTCTCCCACCTGATAGCAGCGGAAAAAGAGGTCGTAGCTAATTAATTTATTACGCTACACTCGAACCAGCCAAAACTTTGCATGTGAGTCTCAAATGAACCCAACACTGTGGCAATGCCCGAAGTGCCAGCGCTAGTTTAGCCGCAAAAATCAGCGCCATGCTTGTGGCACGGGTAATAGTGCCGATGTGCTGCGCGACAGGCCGCCAGCGGTTATTGAGGTTTACCGCGCTATCGAAAGCTTTATTAATAACCTTGGCAAGGTAGAAACCGTAGCCCGCGACCGCTATGTGCTGTTTCGCAGCCGCCGCATTTTTGTTGATTTGTCTATTATGCAAGACGCGGTGCGGCTGGTGATACATCTTGGCCGCAGAGTGGATAACCCGGCGTTTATTAAAATTGTTGCCGACAGCAAGCAGGTTAGCCATGTGGTGAAAATTACCAGCCTGGCTGAAGTTAAACAATTTGAACCGCTGCTGACAGAAGCCTATACATTTTCGCTGGGGTAGTCGCCTATGCAACCAGAACAAACCGCCCTGGCGATTGTGTTTTTAGCAGCGCTATTTCTGCTTGGCCTTGCCGGTATGGCTGCCTTCAGGCCACGGCTGGCGGTGCGCTTTTTAAATGGCTTTGCCAGCTCTGCCCTGGCCCACTATAGCGAGATAAGCCTGCGGCTTATTGTTGGCACGGCTATGGTAATAGCTGCGCCAGATATGCGGTTTTCAAACCTGTTTATACTGTTTGGTTGGCTGATTGTTGCCACCAGTATCATTTTGCTGCTAGTGCCGTGGCGTTGGCACCAGCGCTTTGCGCAAGCAGTGCTGCCGCCACTTACCAAACGGGTGTGGCTGTTTGCAGTGCTGGCACTGCCGCTGAGTGTTACGTTGTTGTACGCTACTCTAGTGTAGAAATGGCTGAATAACCGTCGCAACTATCCTGGTCACAACTACCCTGGAAGGACAACCTCCATGACCGAACACCGCATTTTCAGCATGCCTTTTGCCAAAGTTTACCCGCTGTATCTGCAAAAGGCTGAGCGCAAAAACCGCACTAAAGACGAAGTGGATCAGATTATCTGCTGGCTTACCGGTTACAGCCAGGCGGAACTGCAGCAACAAATTGAGCAACAACATGACTTTGCTACCTTTTTTTCGCAGGCCCCGGCCATGCACCCGAACTGTGTGCTAATTAAAGGCGTCGTTTGCGGTGTGCGGGTAGAAAACGTTACCGACCCGCTAATGCAAAAAATACGCTATTTAGACAAGCTGATAGACGAGCTGGCTAAAGGCAAAGCGCTGGCAAAGATACTGCGGCAGTAACAGCACACTGTTTGTCAGCGCGGTTTAAGCCCGGTAGTCACTGCTCGGTAAATTGCTTTAATGCCTGTAGCCGCTGGTCCCACTGCGCTTCAAGACGGGCGATAAAAGCCCGGCCCTGCGCCAGCGCAGTAGCATCAAGCTGCACTTTTACTTCACGCCCGGCCGGGTGCAGCTGTACTATGTTAGCCGACACCAGTGCCTGAATTTGCTTACGCGCGCCCTGGCGGCTGATGCCCAGATCTTTAGACAGCTCGCCAAGACAGAGCGCCGCACCATGCGATAAACGCTGCACGATCTGCAGCCGCAGCGGATCGCCCAGTGCTTTAAACAGCTGTGCTGCAGCAGTCTGGTTCATCAGGCCTCCGCATTAAAATATTGCTGCAGCCGGCCCAGCATAAAATCCCAGCCGTTGCTGTTTTGTTGCAAGCTGCTGGCGGCAATTTCCGCCGGTAAGTCAGCAAAGCCGGTCTCGGTTAAGCTGACCCGACACCGGCCAGGCTCAAGCTCGGTAATACGAAATTCCACCAGAGTGTTAGGCACACTTAGCACGTCGCCGGTGAAATTATTGCCGCCCGGCACCCAGCGGTAGGCAAAATAATGGTGCGGCCTGGCGGCTTCAATATAGACACTGCTTTGATGTTCGCTACCAAAGCTGAATAGCGCTTGCGCGCCCTGGCGATAGTCGCCGCTGACGGTATCAGGAAACCACTTTACCACCTGCTCCGGCGCGGCGATGGCATTGTATATGCGCTCTGCGCTGGCATTAATCGTCAGTTCGCGCTGAATAATATTTTGCATAAGTTGCTCCGTGCTTGAGTTTATCTTCACCACAGTTTAATAAAAGCACAGCACAACCAAATATGCAACCATATGGTTGCATATTTGGTGTCGGCACTATTTACTGCCAATGTTGTATTGCTATGTCGAATACTTGAACTGTGATACGACTAAACTGTGATATGACTAAGCTAACACTCAGCTAACAGGAGATACTTATGAGCACAGCACCAACCGTTACAGGCCCGGCGTCTTATTTCCCGTCAATTGAACAGAAATACGGCCAGAGCATACAACACTGGCTAACCTTGCTGGATAACGTGCAGGAGCAGCCACATATGGCTCAGGTGGCGTTTTTAAAAACGCAACATGGCATCGGCCATGGCCACGCCAATGCGCTGGTGGCTTACTACAGGGCTAAGTCCTGACGCCCTTGTTATACTTATTCTCCATATCAGGCCTGTGAGCAGCGCGTTGTGTTTAGTATTATCCAGATACACATGTGCCGAACTCAGGCCACTGTAAGTGAAGGAGAAAACCATGACAGAGATAACTGCCGCGGAACAAAGCCAATGGCGTAATCTGGAACAAAGCAGTGGCAAAAGCCAGGCAGAGTGGCTGGAACTGGCGGCGAAGCAAAACTTTGCCAAACACAGTGAGCTGGTAAACTGGCTAAAAAGCGACTTCGGGCTTGGCCACGGCAATGCCAACCTGATTGCCCACCGCGCCAAACAGGTCGCCGCCGGCGGCGAGCCGACAGCGGAAGATTTAGTCAGCGCGCAATATAGCGGCGCGAAAGCTGGGTTAAAGCCGTTGTACGACGTGCTGATAAGCTATATCCAAAGCCTTGGCAGCGACATAGAACTGAGCCCGAAAAAAGCTTATGTCAGTGTGCGGCGTAATAAGCAATTTGCGCTGTTGCAGCCGTCAACTGCAACGCGCTTGGATCTTGGTCTGAATTTAAAAGGCGTAGAGCCAACAGGAAAACTGGAAGCCTCCGGCAGCTTTAACGCCATGTGCAGCCATCGTATCCGCATTACCAGCGCCGCTGATATCGATGACAGCGTAAAGCACTATCTGGCAGAAGCTTATAACCGCGGTTAGAACAGCACAAAAGCATTTAAAACGACAAGGAAAATTGAGTGACGAAGAAAATTCTGTTGCTAGCCGTTTTGGTTATAGCGGGTCTGTTGCTGTTGGTAGTTTCTGTAAAAAATAATAACAAAACTGGCGTACAACCGCCGTCAGAAACAGCAGAGGAAAGCCCGCACACCGCTGACTCTTCACAAGCAATTTTGCAGAAAAAAACATCACAGAAACCATCTACTGAGCAGCAGGCTGATGAAAATCAATGTAGTGACAATCTGCAATCTTTCAGCCGGGAAGTAAATGATATTCACCAGATACTGATCTCCGCACTTCAGCAGGAGTTAAAACAGGGTAAAACTACACGGGAACTGCTGTCATACTCAGCTCAGTACAAAACCTTTTACAGCAGCTATGAGGACTTATTGTGGCAGGCACAAATCAACAATGAGATGGTTAAATATAAGATAACCAGCTCTGCCGCTATATTAATGCAATGGCAAGGCGTGTCTGTTATTGAAGGGTTGTCTGAGGCAGTACTGCCTATCCTGGTTGAAAGCCTGACAAATATTGAAGGGCAGCTGTCAGGGCTGAATATGGAGCTAAGCCTCAGCAAACACATTGATAAAGCTCAGGTATATCAGCTACTCGACAATGATGAAACCTTTAATACTTACTTTCAATCTCCTTTATCCATAGCAGGCAGTCCTGTTATTTCGCCGTCTATTTTGTTTGTATTGACAGCAAAAAATTTGAACATTGAAGAGTTTGCTCAGGCTGTATCCAGACAGTCTTTTACTGTTAATGACGTTGCAGTGGCGATTAGCAATGACCTGCCGCCGGAATATCTGCAATTACTGTTGCAACATACAACTGCCCCCGGCGATATGCCGGTATTTGCGTTTGACCGGCACGATGCATACGCTAACCTGGCTGATGTTGCTGTGGCTAAACACAACGTCGCTGCGCTTGATATGCTTGAAAAATATGGTGTCAGGCCAACAAATGAACCCGGCATTCTTACAGGCTTGGACATAGCGATTATGCACCTGCCAAGAGATGCTGAAAGTTATCAGGTGGCAGATAAGTTTCCGCAGAAGTACTTAAACACCCTGCAATATTTAAAAGCCAAAGGCTACAAAGCTCACGGTATCAGTGATCCTCATTCTGACGACGGTGATTTGATATTTAACGCTCCTAACCGCAGGTATTTTGCCTCTGCCCAAGTTGCCCTGCCACAGCTGAAAACCTTCCTGCATAATATTGAACTACTCAATAGTAGGCACTATGAACGAATTGCGCCGCCTGAAAACGTAGTGATGGCCGAAGCACTCAACCTGGTTCAAAACAGAAAAGAAGAGCTTGAGAACAGATCGGCAAATTGTCAGCAACAAAAAGCGCAGAAACTGGCTGAAGAGAGTTTCTTAAACCAGCAGAATATTCGTCAGCTGATAGATGAGGTCAAACAGAGAGGTGGCGATATACCTCAGCAGTTACATCAGATTGATCCGGCATTAGTGAATATTTGGCAGGAGTACGAGCTGGCATTAACCGCAAGCACTGCAGATGTGGGCAGCGCTTTTATTGAGCTGTTACAAAACGACGAATATCAACAAGCTATTGATTTCGTTATATCAACCCCACTTAGTCAGGCCGAAACAGATTTTCTTTTCACACATTTGCCAGAATTTACTGAAGAGTTATTACCTTTGTGGCAAGCCCGGCTATCACCCTTGCCGCCTTCAAGCCTGATGATGTTTACTTATCTCAGTCTGGAAAAATGGCAACAACTTTACAGTGCTACATTTGACTTTTCAGTACAAGACCGGTTTGGCAATGATATGTTTACAGCTGCGGTACGCCATTCAGATGACGCAGTTAAATTTTTACTGGCAAATGGCTACACCACAGAGACAGAAAAATTGGGGCTTGATGTGCTTGACTTGCTTTTAGACGACAGTTATCAGCATAAGCGGTTACACCCCAGAATAAAGGATATTCTGCCTATGGTAACTACTCTCGAACCTAATCACTTTAGCCGTATCGTGAGATTGCAGAAGTTCCGGCCGCAGGTTTATCAGCAACTGATATCTCTCGATCAAAGGCTGATACCTCCCCCAGGGGCAAAAATAAACAAAATTCGTTTTTTACATTAGGAAGCTTCTGCCTATGTAACCAGAGCAGGTCTGCCAGCAGATAATCAGATTATTTGCTGGCTAAAGGCAAAACACTATCTGGCAGAAGCTTATAACCGCGGCTAGACTTGGCTAAAAAATCACTAAGGATACGGTTATGCAACTAGGCGCTTTTTCGGTCAGTTTGGCGGTAAAAGATATTGCCGCCTCAAAAGCCTTTTATGAAAAACTTGGCTTTACTACCATGGGTGGCGAGCAAAGCCAGGGCTGGCTGATGTTAAAAAACGGCGACACCGTAATTGGCTTGTTTCAAGGCATGTTCGAGAAGAATATCCTGACCTTTAATCCGGGCTGGGATCAAAACGCGCAAAACCTGGCCGAATTTACCGATGTCCGCGCGATTCAGCAGCATTTACTGGCGCAGGGCATTACCCTGCTACAAAGCGCCGATGCAAGCTCCACCGGGCCGGCACATATTGTACTGCAAGACCCGGACGGCAATCAGATTATGCTGGATCAGCATCGCTGAGCGCTTACTCGGTTTAGTCTGGCAGCCAGACAACCTGAAGTTCGGCATGATATTCAGTAAAGTTATCAGACAAGGGGATAACATTGCCCTGCCGCTGCAGCTCAAGACAGCTACCACGCATAATATGTGCTAGTCTGGCACTGTTCTCTGCCCCCAACTGCGCATCTGCTACCAGCAGCTTTTGCTGCAGCGCCAGATATTTAGCCGCGCTATACAAACGCCAGTGCTTAGCATCGATATCAGGTGTCAGGACAAACACATCGTGCTTTAACATCGCCTCGCAGCAATAAAGCTGCTGATTTTCACACTTTAACGCCACCATATTTCCGCCTTAATCCGCTTTTTTCCACTATAACCGCAGCTACGACGCAATATGTCGCACAGCGCTACTAGAGTGTGGCTATACACCCGCGAAATTGAGACAGCACTATGTGTGGCTACTGCACCGAGCGCATTGACATCTTTACCCTGTGGCAACATGGCCGTTTTGCCCCTCAGGCTGAAGCAGAGCCCAGCTCTGTTTATAGCATCAGTCTGGAATGCCCCGGCTTTAACCAACTGCTTGCTATGCAGCAAAATCAGCAGCCGCTGGCCGCAGACATAGTGCTAATCAGATTAGCCTGCTATACCCTGACGCAGCCGCTAGATAGCACTGCGCAGCAACTGTGTCAGGCCATGCTCAACCAGCTGACAACAGAGCAAAACTTAACCCCAGAGCCAAGCCAGTGGCACTGGCTGGACAACGCCCTGCAGCATATCTATTTGCATGGCTGCTTGCCTTACCATGATATCAATGCCCTGCCAGCCGAATTTTACCAGCAGCTAGAGCAAGCACTGCTATGGACAGCAGAGCATATATACCCAGCATCGGCAGACAGTGACACTGATGACAATGCGGCATGGGACGAAGCCCAGCATCAGCACATGCTTACCGAAAGCCGTACTCTGGCCAAAACGCTATATAGCCAGTTCAGGCAAATCTTGTTGGCAGTGCTATTAATACAGCAATTACAGCCACAACACCCGGCATTACAGCAAATTGCCCTGAAGCCAAATGCCAGCTTCACCCTGATGCCAGCCCTGGAACTGGCACTGCGCCGCCAGCTGCAATACCACTGCGTCTGCCACTACGGTAAAGACTGGCTGTGGCAGCATCTGCACCAGCTGGAACTGCAACATATCTTCTACCTCGCCGCCCGCAGCCGCCTGGAGCCCGGCGAGATCACCGAATTACAGATCAAGCTGGAAGATGAATATGCCGGCCTGGATTATTTTATGACCCGCAAAGATTGTATCGCCGCATTAACCATGCTGAGTTTGGCGGTGGAATTTGGGTTTGAGGACGCAGCTGGCTCAGAAGCCAGTTGTTGAATTACCCAATAATGAAAATTGCTTAAGTCAGACTACTGAGATAGAGTTTTATCGACGCTTGGAGTTACACAACTACTGCATTTTTAGCGTGACGTTCAAAAATAAAAAAGGATAAAGATATGACTATCAGTGTTAGGGTGTTTGACACTATTCTCGACGATAGAAAACTAAAAGATACTGTATCCCGGAACTCCGCAGACTTTTGGAAACCATTTTGCAAATCGGCAGGTTGGCCGTTTTCTCATGAACGGATTCACTCTTATGCAGATCTTAACTTCTTAATGTCCAGAAAAATTAAGGAGGATGTCATTATTTTTTCTGGGCATGGCAACGAAAGCGGCTTTTTTCTTTCTAACGGTGACTGCCTTGACGGCATATGTGGAGATGGTTTAAACGAAATACATCCCAAGAACCATAGTAAATACATTATTTTCTCAAGCTGTTTGATTGGAAAAGCTTCAAAAACCAGTGACCAACTCAAAGATTATTTTCAGGCAAAACGTTTATTTTCTTATCAACATCTGATGGCCGACAGATACTGCTTCTTATACGAATCCATACTTTTGAGTTCAATAGAAAAAGCTCTGTATAAAAAAGATAACTTTACAGAAAGCGACTTTGAAGCATTCAAGGAAAATACCATGTTCATGAAGAACATGAATGAGAGTCATGTTAAAAAGCACCCCATGTTGATGTTTTAACATGCCCTACCAGCCGCCGTTTAACCTCACCCACCCTATGCTATCGCTGGTTGCCGATATTGCTGAGCTTATCGGCATTTGGAACACTGCGCAGGGTGGTGAGCTGGTGCCGCAATTACGCCGTGGTAACCGGATTAAAACCATACAGGCATCATTAGCCATAGAGCAAAATACCCTGACTCTGGAACAGGTAACGGCAGTGCTGGACGGCAAAACCGTACTTGGCCCACCCAAAGACGTGCAGGAAGTTAAAAACGCCTTTGCTGCTTATGATGCGATGCCAGGCTGGCAGCCACATAAGCAGGCCGATTTACTCGCAGCGCATAATATACTGCTGCACGGTTTGGCAGACGATGCTGGTCGTATTCGCTCTTCGGATGTAGGTGTTTATCAGGGTAAACGTCTGGTGCATATGGCGCCACCTGCCGGCAGAGTACCGCTACTGCTCACACAATTACTCGATTGGCTGAAAAACAGCGATGCCCATCCGCTTATCGCCTCTTGTGCATTCCATTATGAGTTTGAGTTTATTCACCCCTTTAGCGATGGCAACGGCCGCATGGGCCGCTTATGGCAAACGCTGATCTTAAGTAAATGGCAACCCGCACTGGCCTATTTGCCGGTAGAAAGCTTAATTAAACATCAGCAGGCCGATTATTACCGTTTGCTAAACCAGGCAGATAAGACCGCAGATTGCTCTGAATTTATTGTGTTTTTGCTGGAAAGCATCAAAACCGCGCTGTTACAGGCGATTCAAACAGAACAAAGTACCCTTAGCAAAACGCTGGTAAAAACGCAGGCAAAAACGCCGGTAAAAATACTAGAGCTTCTCTCAGCACAGCCTGAGCTAACGCTGGCGGAAATTGCCATCCATATTGGTAAGTCTGTCAGTGCGGTAGAGCGCGCTGCCGCAAAACTGCAACGCGAGGGCAAGCTTAAATTTATCGGCCCGCGCAAAGGCGGCCATTGGCAGGTGCTGTAACTTTATCACCCATTTCAATTATATTGGTAAGTTACCTCGTAAATTGCCGCTGTTACCGACTTACCATCAGGAGTATCTAAATTGAACACTCTGGATTTATCAACGGTAATATTGTCTAAACATCCAGTTTCAGAGCTCTTGGCAAATAGCACTTTACCTCGTTCTGCAACTACAGTTGAGCTGCGTCTTGTAATCGCAACAAAATAATTGGTTTCTAGTCGAGCACCAACCTTTGAGTAACGGCAAATATTGGCTAATCGTTTGATATCTGAGAGCATACTATCAGTCTTAACGCCTCTCTTAATTTCAATCACATGCGCCGGCTTCCCATAACGCTTAGTCAGCAACACTAAGTCAAAACGACCATTTTCCCTATCAGATTTATCGCCAGCGGATTCAATCCCCGCTTGCGCCATCAGCTGTTTAACACTCATCTCAAAGCGAACACTAAAATTGTCAAACTCCTGAATCATGCGTTTGCCAATTTCTACGCCAAGGAAATATTCCGGCATTTTGTTTAGCGGCACTCCACAATGCTCTAAAGCGTATGCATGCGCGTCCTTTATAGCTTGCTCAATGACGTTCAATCTGTTTTTCTTTGATGACTTCATAATTTTCTTCCTTTTTTAATAAGTAAGATTTAGTACTTCGCCAACGCGTCTGCCAACCGCTGCTTGATACTTTCCCGCATCTCTTGCGGTGCCAGTACGGTTAAATAACTACTTTGCGACATCAGCCATAAATTCAGCTGCCAGCCTTTATGCACAGTGGCGCTGATGTGATAGTCGCCGTTATCTAATTTATCGCAGGTCATATCAACCGATAACGGCGTTTCCAGCAGCAGGTTGGCTAACACCGGCTTGGCAAGAAACTCCAGCTTGATTGTGTCGCCTTCGCTAAACTCCATCGCGCCACTGGCTAAGTAACGCTGCAGGTTAAAACCGGGCGGCGTCACTACGGCGCTGTCGGTTATCTCTACTTGCACAAAGCGGTGAATGGCAAAGCGTAGTGGGTCGGTGTAAGGCTCGGCACTGGCAATCAGATAACTTATCTGGCCGCGCTGCACCAGCGCTAACGGATTTAAGCGGTATTGTTTCACGGCATCTTGATGTAAGGCGTGGTAACTCACCTCAAGCTGCTTATCGTCCAGCAGGGCTTGTTGAACCTGCTGCAGTATTTCGCTGTCTATTTTCGGTGCCAGCAGGTGCATATCAGCCGTTACACTGGCCACTTTGTCTGGCCAGCGCGCACTGGCATTACTGCTTTGTAGTGACTGCAAGGTATTGCTGGGTTAATAGCTTTGCCTCTGAGCCCGGCGGACGTGTCGGGATAAGTTTTAGCAATTGCCACTGACGGGCGATAGTGTTTTGGCTGGACGCGGCGGCCATTATTGATCCTGTTTTTATGCCAATGGTTTTGTTATACACAATGCAACTTAACGCTACAATCGGGTCTGACTTAACACCTCCACTAAAGATGCTGTCAGCTTAACCCACACTGCGACAAAATAAGACGCAGCGGTTTTGGCAGTAACAACAATGCATCAGAAACAACAAAGGCGCCCTATGGCGCCTTTGTCTTGTAGCCGTTGGTTTACTCAGTAGCGGTGACTTCCTGCTCTTTTACCAGCCATACCGACAGTGCGCCCAGCACCATGGCGCCGCCGGCCAGCATCACGATATACACCGCCTGATTGTCAAACACGCTGCCTAAAATCCAGCCGGCAATTAAACCGGAGATAATCTGCGGTGCGGCGATGGTAAAGTTAAAAATACCCATATAGACACCGGTTTTCTCCGGCGGCAAAGCCCCCGCCAGTATGGCATAAGGCATGGCCAAGATCGCTGCCCAGGCGATACCGACACCTATCATCGGGATCATCAGCCCCAGTGCCCCTTGAGGAATTTCCACCTGGGTAATTAGCAAATTAACGTGCGTCATGGTGGGATCAGTAAACAGCACAAAGCTTAAATAACCCAAACCGCCAGCCAGTAGCGAGAACGAATATACCAACTTGCGGCCAAACAGGTTAGCCAGCTTCGCCATTACCAGCGAGAACAGCACCGCAAACAGCGAGTAGCCGGCATAGAGAATACCGACCCAGTCACCCGCGGCGCCCTTAGCGGCAGCAATATGTGCCGGTACGCCGCCCATTTGGGCAATGTAGCTGCCGTTATACCATTCTACGCCGACCCCCCAGGTGTTTTGCGCAATGGCGGCTGGAAAATAAGTCCACATAATAAACAGCGCGAACCAGCTAAAAAACTGCACCAGTGCCAGCTGTTTCATAATCTTTGGCATACCCAGCATGGTTTGCCAGAAGTCGCTTAGCTTCTCAGCCAGGCTACGCGATTTGCGCACCTGCTCGGCCAGTGTCTGCGCTTCGCTATCCAGGCCTTTGTAGGCATAGTATTGCTCTGGTGCATATTCCTTGGTGCGAAACACTGTCCACAGCACGCTGCCCAGCAATACGGTAGCGCCGATATAAAACGCCCACACTACAGATGGCGCCACTTCACCGGCTTTAGAAGCGTTATCCAGCCCAACGACGTTGGTCAGCACGAATGGCAGTATAGAGCCAAACACTGCACCAATATTGATCAGCAGGGTTTGTACCGAATAGCCCAGGTTACGCTGCTCGGGCGGTACCATGTCCGACACTAAGGAGCGAAACGGCTGAAAAGTAACGTTAAAGGCGGCATCTTTAATGGCGAAAATTAATAAGCCAAACAGCATGGGCGGGATAATGGCCACCACCATCGACGAGTTGGGCAGCAGCACCATAGCCGCAGCGGCAACAATGGCACCGCCGAGCATAAAGGGTAAGCGGCGGCCCAGTTTATTCCAGGTACGGTCTGATGCCGCGCCGACAATCGGCTGTACTAACAGGCCCATAATAGGCGCCGCCAGCCAGAACAACGACAGTGATGATAAGTCAGCGCCCAAATCTGACAAAATACGGCTGACGTTGCCGTTTTGTAAGGCAAAGCCAATTTGTACCCCTAAAAAGCCAAAGCTGAGGTTCCAAATCTGCCAGAAAGATAACTTAGGTTGTTTCATACCCGCTCCCCGGATGTTTTATTATTCTGTGTAAGCGCAACAGATCGGTCTAAGCTACACGAAGCCAGCCATTTTGCGCAAAATTGTGCATACGTATTCATCTTGTTGTTGCACTATTTTGGCGTTATTACCAAGGCTTATTCAGCATAGCAGTGCATCGGCGCTTTAAGCTGGTGCAACAGAAAAAACGTACGGGGATACCATGAAACGCTTTAGCCTAAGCGCACTGGCGCTGTCAGTTTTATTAGCCGGCTGTCAACCACAAACCAGTCAGCCGCAAACAAGCACCACAGTAGAAGAAGCGCCAGCCCTAAGCGTGGCACAAGCTGCAACCCCCTGGTGGCAGGATGCGGTGTTCTACCAGATTTGGCCACGCAGTTTTTACGACACCAACGCCGATGGCCATGGCGACTTTAACGGCATGACCGCCAAACTGCCCTATTTGCAGGAGCTTGGTGTCACGGCACTGTGGCTAACGCCAATGTTTGAAGCACCGTCTTACCACGGCTATGACTTTACCGAGTTTTATCAGGTAGAAAGCGATTACGGCAGCATGGCCGAGTTTGAAGCCTTTATTAAAGCCGCTGAGGCCAAAGGCATGAAAGTGATCCTGGATTTGGTGATTAACCATATCTCCAGTGAGCACGACTGGTTTAAACGCTCCGCCGCCGGTGAGGCGCCGTACAAAGATTACTTTATCTGGCGTGACGATATGCCAGAGGCCGGCAGCGGCTGGGGCCATGCCTGGAGCGATAACGATAAACCCGATGCCGTGTGGCATTACAATGAAACCCGCAATGCTTATTACTATGCCGCCTTTGGTGCCAGCCAGCCAGACGTTAACCTGCGCCACCCCGATGTGGTGGCCGAAATGAAAAAGATGGCCAAATTCTGGCTGGATAAAGGCGTGGCCGGTTTTCGTTTAGATGCGGTGCGCTTTGCCATGGAAGATGGCCCGCAAGGCCAGGCAGACACTGAGGAAACCATCGCCTACTGGCAAGACTTTAACCAGTACGTGAAAAGCGTTAACCCGGAGGCCTATTTAGTCGGCGAAGCCTGGGTAGATATTCCTATTGCGGCGCGCTATTTCGGCGAGGGTAAAGGCCTGGACCAGGGCTTTGACTTTGAAGTGGGCTATAACATTCTGGGCCTGTTAAAGCCCGATGCCAGTGGCGAAGCCCAGTTTGGCACTATGCAGTCCAACGCCAATAAGGTGGCGGATGCCGCTGTGCTACAACAAAACGTGCGCCAGCGCGCCGATTCGGTGGCGCCGCTAAGCTTTTTTGCGCCCTTTTTAACTAACCACGATCAGGAGCGTATCGCTTATCAACTGGCAGAGCATGATGCCAAAGCCAAACTGGCCGCTGCCATGCTATTTAGCTCACCCGGCACACCGTACATTTACTATGGCGAAGAAATTGGCTTAACCCAGGGTGGCACCGGCCACGATGTGTACAAGCGCGCCCCTATGTTGTGGGATAACAGCCCGCAGGCCGGCTTTAGCCAAAGTGCGACCAGTTGGGTAGAACAGCTGGAACTGTTTGGCGCTAACTTCCCCAACTGGTATCCGGATTTTCTCAGTGCACAGCTAAATGCAGCCGATCGGAGTGTGGCGGCGCAGCAAGCCCAGCCAGATTCTATCTGGCAGCTGTATAAGCTACTTATCGCACAGAAAAAACAGCGGCCCGAGCTGGGTACTGCCGGCAGCTATAGCGTGACACAGCTGGAGAATGGCGTAGTACAAATAACCCGCGAGCTAAACGGCAGTAAAACGCTGTTTGTACTGAACCTTAGCGACAGCGCACAGGATATCAGCGCGATTAAGACCGACGGCTTAAGCAGCAGCTGGGCCTTTGATCTGGATGGCAATATGCTGGCACCATACGGCCTGTTATTACTGCACAGCGCTCACTGAGATTTAAACGTTCTCCCTGAAACCGCCGGCTGGCTTAGCGGCGGTTTTTTCTTGCTTACACCTGCTTGTTAATTTATTGTGCCTATTAATTTAACAAGGAGCGTATATGAAACCTTTTCTGATGTTACTTAGCAGTTTACTACTCATCACGGCTGTGCAGGCTGAGCCGGCAAAAGCCAAAACCGGCCCGGAATTATTACCGGCGTTTTCTACCGCCAGTTCACTAAAAGAAAATTTCAGTTGCTATGGTGGCCCGTTTGCGAACTATGACAGCTGGTTAGCCTTGCTTAGCAAGAAACCCAAATTTAATGCCGCTGCATTTGAAGCTAAATTCCCCAGAGCAGACATTGAACGACGCCAGCGACAGATTGACTGTCGGATATTTGTTTATGAATCTGATGGCGTTTTGGTTGAAGGGGTAATGTTACAACCCAAACATGCGGTTAATGGCGTAAGTAAGCTACCCGTCGTGATATACAACAGAGGCGGTAATGCTAAAGGCGGCACTTTAGTGTATGGCGCAATACAACATAGTTTGATGCCACTGGCGGAGCTCGGCTATATCGTGATTGCCAGCCAATACCGCGGGGCTAAAGCCTTTCCAACATCGGTAACCGGCGACATCCGGCTTGACCAATTTGGTGGTAATGACGTTAACGATATTAAAAACCTGCTGCCAATTATCAACGGCATGGCCGACGCTGACAGCGCACGTATTGCGATGTTAGGCGCCAGTCGCGGCGGTATGATGAGCTATCTGGCCGCTCGTGATATGCCGCAACTTAAAGCGCTGATTGTTGAAGCCGGCGTGGCCGACTTGGAGGCTAGTCTGGCAGTGCGCCAAGCAATGGAAAACATTTACAGCCGTTTTATCCCAAGTTATGCCACGGAAAAAGCCACGCAGTTACAAGCCCGCTCGGTGCTGCACTGGCTGGACGAATTACCGCCTCAGCTACCGATATTGCTGCTGCATGGCGATAAAGATTGGCGGGTCGATGTAAGCCAGTCACAAAATCTGGCCAAAGCACTGGCTGAAAAGGGCCAGCCGCATAAATTAGTGGTATATCCGGGTGCCGATCATGGCTTGAACCCCAACCGCGCTGAGGCCGATGCCGAAACCGCAGCCTGGTTAAAACAATACCTATAGCCTGTCATGCTGCTGCAGCGCTAACCTGCAGCAGCACAAAAACAGTTATTTGTCAGACTAATAGCTTATACCTGCCTGTTTAACCTTTTGCTAAACTAACACCACCTGTTCTGCTGTAGCGGAGTTGTGGTGTCTGACCGTTCCCATCTGTTTTCCCTACGTATAGGCCATGCGCTGCGTGAAGTGCTGGCCGAAGGCTACAATCTTAATAAACTGGGCAAAGATCTGCTGGCCGGTATTACCGTCGGCATTATCGCGATACCGCTGGCGATGGCGCTGGCGATTGCTTCGGGCGTAGCGCCGCAATACGGCTTATACACTGCCATTATCGCCGGCTTTGTGATTGCCCTCACCGGTGGCTCACGTTTTAGCATCAGCGGCCCCACTGCCGCCTTTGTCGTTATTCTGTATCCGGTGGCGCTAAAATACGGTTTAAGCGGCTTGCTTATCGCTACGGTGCTGTCCGGCTTTTTGCTGCTGCTAATGGCCATGCTTCGGCTGGGACGCCTGATTGAGTATATCCCCGAGTCGGTGACCTTAGGCTTTACCGCTGGCATTGCCGTTGTAATCGCTACCTTGCAAATTAAAGACTTTTTCGGCTTGAGTATAAGCGACATGCCAGAGCACTTTGCCGAAAAAATCACCGTGCTGCTGCAGCATTTACCGCAGTTGTCCTGGCCCAGCCTGGTTGTCGCCGCCAGCACGCTGGCGGTGATGTTACTGTGGCCCAAATTAAAAACTGTGATACCGGCGTATTTGCCGGCACTGCTGGTGGGCACTCTGCTGGCATTGCTGTTACTCAGCTTTGGCTTTGAGCTCGATACCATCGGCTCGCGCTTTAGTTACACTGCTGCTGATGGCAGCAGTGGCAGCGGCATTCCACCCTATTTACCCTATTTTGACTGGCCCTGGCTCAGGCCCGGGCCAGACGGTGAAATGCTGAGCTTTAGCTGGCAACTGGCGAAAGATTTACTGGCCGCCGCCTTTGCCATGGCCATGTTAGGCGCTATTGAATCCCTATTGTGTGCGGTGGTGCTGGACGGTATGTCCGGCCGGCGCCACAGCGCCAACAGCGAGTTATTCGGCCAGGGCTTGGGTAACCTTATTACGCCGTTTTTTGGTGGCATTACCGCCACCGCCGCGCTGGCGCGCTCGTCGGCTAACTTTAAAGCCGGTGCACAGTCGCCGCTGGCAGCCATGGTGCACGCCGTGGTGGTACTGCTGGGCTTAGTCTTGTTAGCACAGCTGCTGTCTTATGTACCGATGGCAGCGCTGGCCGCCTTGCTGCTGATGGTGGCCTGGAATATGAGTGAAGCGCATAAAGCACTGCACTTGCTCAAAACAGCACCGCGCAGCGATATCTGGGTGTTTATCACCTGTTTTAGCCTTACCGTGCTGTTTGATATGGTGATTGCCATTACCGCCGGCATCTTGCTGGCGGCACTGCTGTTTGTCAAAGAAATTGCTGAGATGAGCAAAGTGACCGATATCAGCAGCAACCGCAAACAGGTAGAACAGCCGGTGCCCGACGGCTGGCAGGTGTTGAAAATCAGCGGGCCGCTGTTTTTTGCCGCTGCCGATCGGATTTTTGCCGATATTGCCCGGCTAACCGACCACAGCAAAGGCATAGTGTTGTATATGGATGGCGTACCGCTACTGGATGCCGGCGGCCTGGCGGCGCTGAATAAGCTGATCAGCAAATGCCAGAAAAATAACACTGAGCTGATGATTGCCGATTTGCAGTTTCAGCCGCTAAAAACGCTGGCCCGCGCCGGTGTTAAGCCGATAACCGGCGTGCTGAGTTTTTACCCCACGCTGCGTGAGGCGTTAGAGCAGCTTTATCCGCGCGCGCCACAAGACTGACGGATAATCAGCTTGGGCTCAATCTGGCTGATGCTAATAGGCTGGTTATTAATCAGCTGCAGCAGGTTATTCACCAGCAACTCACCGGCCTGGGTGGTATCTTGCTGAATGGTACTGAGTGCCGGCGTGGCAAAGGACGCTACCGGAATATCATCAAAACCCATAACGGCAATGTCTTCCGGCACGCGCAGGTTGTGGCGTTTCAGACAGCGCATGACACCAATGGCAATTAAATCACTGGCACAGAAAATGGCATCAACCTGATGGCCGGCAGCCAGTAACTGCTCGGTGGCGGCGTCACCGGCGCTCTCGGTAGAGATGGCATCAAAATGCGGCACCTGGTTCTCACCGATACCGGCTTTTGACAGTGCCTCAATAAAACCGCGGTAACGGGCGCTAAACTCCGGGCTGCCCTCAGAAGCATTACCAACAAAGGCGAATTTTTTATGGCCGGTAGCCAGTAAATGCTCGCCGGCTAAGCGGCCACCTTCAAAATTGTTACTGCGCAGGGTAAATTCAGGATGGCCCAGCACTTCAGCGCCCCAGCAAACAAAATGGGTTTCCTGTGCCAGTAGTTTGGCCAGCTTTTCTTCGTAGTCTTTGTAATCGCCATAGCCCAGCAGAATAATGCCATCGGCTTTATTGCTGTCTTCGTAATCGGCGTGCCAGTCATCACTTAGCTGCTGAAACGACACCAGCAAGTCCTGGCCGCGTTTGGCACAGGCACGGGTAATGCTGCCGAGCATCGACAGGAAAAACGGGTTAATCAGCGACTCATCCGTGGTGGGGTCTTCAAACAGCAGCAAGGCCAGCGTGCTGCTGCGCTGCTGGCGCAGATTGCTGGCGTTTTTATCCACCTTGTAATTTAGCTGCCGCGCAATGGCCTGCACTTTCTCCCGCGTGGCTTTATTTACCTGCGGGCTGTTACGCAATGCCCGCGACACAGTAGACTGTGACACACCGGCCATGTAAGCAATATCGAATGAAGTTGCTTTGTCTTTCATCTGAGCGCTCTGCTGTGGCAGCGAAATAACTGCGTTGTTTGCTACCTGTCGCTAAAGTACGACGGGAACTTATTGTTATAGTGCGCTTATCATAGAGGGATTTAACAGGGGTTTCAATTTAGTTCTGTGCCACCCCGGCCGCGCGCTGCCCGCCGCCCGCCAGCGGCAATTTGTGAAACATTGTTATACCATCTTATGCCCCACGGCACATCTTGCTACACTGGCAAGGTTAAAGATGTTTTTTTATGTAGGTGACATTTGCGTTATTGCATATTACTGCTGGCGCTGTTATTTAGCAGCGCCAGGGCTGAAACAACGGCTGCCTGTGAGCCGGCGCAAAGCTGTGCCACCGAGCAAACACTGCACCTGAGCTGGGCGCTGGGCTATGGCCAGCGCAGTAACCCGCTGTATGGCGGCGAAGAACTGCCGCTGGTGATCCTGCCGGACATTTATTACTACGCCGAGCACTGGTTTTTTGATAACGGCAAACTGGGCAGCAGCTGGGCCCTGAACGAGCAGTGGCAACTTAGCCTGGTGGCGCAGTTTAATCAGGAAAAAGGCCATTTTCAAAAGTGGTTTGGTGGCAATGCCTTTCAGTTTAGCAGTACCAACTTTTCCAGCCCGTCGATCAGCATTGACAGAGTAGGCCCACTACAAGCTTCGGTACGGGAAATCCGCAAAAGACCTACCGCCTTTGATGCCGGCCTGCAGCTGGATGGTTTAGTGGGTCAGTGGCTGGTGCAGGCAGTGTTGTGGCAGGATGTCAGCAATACCTATCAGGGCCAGCATGCCAGTGTTGGTGTAAGCCTGCCCTGGCAGCAAGACAGCAACCAGTGGCAGTTAAGTGGGCGCCTGTATTGGAAAAGCGCTAAATTAATTGATACTTACTACGGCATTGACAATAATGAGCCGTTTTATTTACCGCGCTATAACGGCAAGCCCAGCTGGCAGCCACAGCTAAGCCTCAGTTGGCAGCGGCCGGTGTCTGAGCGCGTGTCGCTGCTGGCCTTTGTACGTTACCTACATCTGGATGATGCCATGACTGACAGCCCGCTGGTGCGGACCGATAACGTAACGACCTGGTTCTTGGGCATTAGCTACCGGATGTATTAATGCAGGGAGCCTGGTTGTTACTGGTACTGAACGGACTCAGCCCCGCCAGCACAGCGCCGGCAGACTGTGCGGCCAGCCTGTGTTGGCAGGTTAGCCCGCAAATTTGTGTCACCGAACAGCCAGGCCAGCTTTGTCAGGCAGCGTTACAGCTTAACTGGCAAAGCCAAACGCTGATCAGCCCCTGCCTGTACCTGGCAGAGCAAAAGTTGTACTGCTGGGAAAATAGCTATGGTGGCCAATGGCAACAGCAGCTTAGCTGGCAAAATGCTAATCTCAGCTTACGCAGCGCCGATGACAGTGTGCTGTTGCAAACCCCGTTGCAGGTACAAAGCCGTAAACCGGCGCGCCGCCGTTTAAACAGCCCGTGGAGCCTATTCTGATGGCAAAAATTTTATTGGTAGAAGACGATCTGCGTCTGGCCACTTTGGTGCAGAGCTTTTTAGTGCAACACGGCTTTGTGGTAGAGCTACAAAGCCAGGGTGATGCGGTTGCCGAGCATTGCCGCCAGTTTCAACCCGATCTGATCGTACTGGATTTAATGCTGCCCGGCCTGGATGGTTTTGGCGTTTGCCGCCAGATCCGCCCCTGGTACAAGGGCCCGGTATTAATGCTTACCGCCAAACAAAGCGACATTGACCAGGTACTGGGGCTGGAGCTGGGCGCCGACGATTATGTGATTAAACCGGTCGAGCCACGGGTGTTAGTGGCCCGCATTAACGCCTTACTGCGCCGCAGCCAAAGCAACCAGAAGCAAGAGCAGCAGGAGCTGCAATTCGGCCATTTGCAATTAAAGCAGCGGGCCCGCGAAGCCTGGTACCACAACGAGCGGGTTGAACTGACCAGCTATGAATTTGACCTGCTGTGGATGCTGGCCAAACACGCCGGCCAAACGGTAAAACGCGAAGCCATTCATCAGCAAATTATCGGCCGCGAATACGATGGCCTGGACCGTACGGTAGACGTACGTATTTCGCACTTGCGCCGCAAGCTGGGCGACAATGCTGAAACGCCGTTTAAAATAAAAACGGTGTGGGGCAAAGGTTATCTGTTTGTCGCCGATGCCTGGCATTAACGGTTTAACCCCCGATGCAGCGCCTGTTCTGGCATTTTTATCTGTTTATCTTTCTGGTGCTGTTGGCACTGGGCTGGACGGTAGAACAGCTATGGCAACAGTGGCAACCGGCCGCTGAGCCACCCTGGCTGGCCAGTTATCAGACCTTATTGCAACAACAGTTACAAGGGCCACCGTCTGGCTGGCCGGCGCTCAGTCAGCTTGAGGTCACCGCACTTAACGCCAATAGCATCAGTTGGTTAGCGACTGAGCAAGCCCAATTGGAGCAAGGCCAGTTAGTCAGTTTATTTGATGATGCCAAAGTGTACTTTTATGCACTGCGTGAAGGCCAACTATGGCAGTTAGGCCCCTTACCGCTGCAACAGCAGGACGGCGCAGCCTGGTTTAGCCTGCTGTTTTTTGTGTTGCTGGCCGTCGCGGTGGCGCTGTGGCTATACCCGGTTACCCGCGATATCCGCACGCTGGAGCGCAGCCTGCAGCAGCCGCTGACCACAACCGCACTGCCGGCGCATTCTTTTATTGCCCCTATTGCCGAGCGCTTTTTACAGATGAGCCAGCAGATCCGCAGTTTGCTGAACCTGCAGCGGGAAATGACGCACGCCGTGTCACATGAACTGCGCACGCCGATAGCACGCTTAAGTTTTGCGCTGGAAATGGCCAGCCAGTTGCCCGAGCAGGAAAAGCAGCTGATGCTACAGGATGTGCGCGAACTGCAACAACTGGTCGATGAAATACTCGACTACGCCAGGCTGGAAGCCGGCCAGCTGCCACTGCAATGGCAACAGGTAGATTTAGCTGAACTGCTGCTGAGCCTGCAGGAAAAATTATCGCCGCTGCCCGGCGCGCCGATACAACTGCAACTGCCGCCAACTGTCCAGCTGTACGGCGATGGCCATTATCTGGAGCGGGCACTGCAAAACCTGCTGGTTAACGCAAAAAAGTATGCTAAACAGCACATTATCGTCAGCATAACGCAACAACAGCAGTATTGGCAGCTTAAAGTAGAAGACGATGGCCCGGGTGTGGCACCTGCGCTGCGTGAAGATATTATGAAGCCCTTTTTCCGGGTAGAAGCCAGCCGCAATAAAGACTCCGGTGGCTTTGGCTTAGGCCTGGCGATCGTGCAGCGCGTGGCACACTGGCATCAGGGCAGCATCAGTGTTGGCGCCTCGACGCTGGGCGGCGCCTGCTTTGAGCTGCGCCTGCCGCTGCGTCAGGGCTGATACGGTTTACAGCCCGAGGTTTTTCAAAAAGTCGTCGTCTACTTCAACCTCGGCACTGACGGTGTTTTCCGGCGTGTATTGCTGAGCATTGGCCAGAATATCGTCAGGGTGCTCTTGCTCGGCTTTATCAAACTCGTGCAGCTGAATAAATTCGGTTTTATCCATCGCCAGTTCCAGATAAAAAATATTGTGCTCTGGCGTGCTAAAGGTTACCCGGCGCGCTTGCGGCTGGTCCAGTTGGGTGTTAATTAAAATTTGTACCTGTTTGTTTATCGCCATCATCTTCGGCTGGCTTTGATTAATCGAGGTATGCAGGTCGTAGCGCACCGTATTGGTAAAATCACCGACGATCTGGTTCATCAGCTCGCCCATCACATTACCCACCTCATCTGAGGTATGAAACTGCGCCAGCTCTTCTTCCGGCATGCCCATGCTCATCAGGTATTTTTTGTATATTTCCATCGCTGCCTGGGCAGTAAAGTTAATGATCACCAGGCCGGAAAAGCCGCCGTCGAACAGCACAAAACAGCCTAAATCGGGCCGCAGACAGGTTTTCTGAATTTTTTGTACCATCGGCGAGTAGGCAACATTATGGTTACCGGCGCCGGCCAATACCTTAGTGACCGACTGGCATAGCGTCAGTAAAATCTCATCAGTGGTAATTATTTTGGTCTTTTTCATCAGTGTTATCCAAGCGGTCAGGTTAAGTCAGTATAAGCCTAAGCCAGCCATTAAGGCTATGTTGGGTTGTTGTCCGGTGGTGCATTAAAACGCTGTATAATTTGCTGGTATTCGCCGCTTTGCTGCAGTTGCAGCAACCCCTGGTTAATCATATCGCGCAGCGCTGGCTGCCAGCAGGCCGCCGGGTAGGCTCGCTCGGCAAATAAATAGTGGGTAGTCAGCTGATACTGTGGCGCCAGCATCGCTGCCAGATACCACAACACCCGCCGCTCGCCAATCACCAGATCAACCCGGTCACTGAACAACAGCTCCAGCTGCAACTCACGCTCGGCCAGCTCAAGGTAACTGGCGTTGCTGATAGCACGGCTAAACTCTGGCCCCAGCACTTGCTGTGCCTGCTGATAGGCAACAATACGTTTATCGCTCAGCGCCGCCAGGCCATCCAGTTGCAGCTGCCGGTGCTGCAGGCTAACGGCAACATCCTGAAACGGCAAATAATCCTGGCTGTAACTGGCACCGGCCACGTCAATGGCGACCGGCGAAGCGCAATCAAGTTTTTTATCACTAAACTGCTTTAACAGCCGGCTGTAGCTATGTAGTTCGTATTCTACACTCAGCCCGGCGCGGCGGAAAATCCTCGACAGCAGCTGATACTCAATACCATCCAGCTCGCCATCGGCATTGTAAAACGACCAGGGGGCCGACAAATGCAGTCCAATACGCAGCGGCTGAGCCTGTGCAGTGGTCACCGCATGATCAGCCTGCACTGGCAAATACAGCATCAGGCTTAACAACACTAAACACGATCGAACCAGGTTTGACATAAAGTTACGCTTTGACGGCAATAGCGTCATTACAAAGCTTTCTTGCCACAAAAGCAATGCGATGTCTGTCACCGACATATTTGCTAACGTATTTTTACACCAGGCCATTAGCTGCCGGGCGCGAAACCACGTATCATAGCCGGCTATTCTTGCAAGAGCGTCAGGTTATGTCTGTTAAACCCGCAGGCTGGATCATTCTGTTGCTGGCCGCTGTGGTGGCCACCACACCGCTGGCTATCGATATGTATCTACCGGCGATGCCGATTATGGCGCAGCAGCTGGATACCTCTATTGGTATGGTGCAGCAGTCGTTAAGTATCTTTCTGGCCTTTTTTGGCATCAGTATGCTGATCTGCGGCCCGCTGGCAGACCACTTCGGCCGCCGCCCGCTGGCGCTGCTTGGTTTAAGCGGCTTTGTGATGGCCAGCATAGCGTTAAGTTTGGTCAGCAGTATCGAGTGGTTTTTGTTTTGGCGCGCGCTGCAGGCGCTGTGCGGCGCAGCCGCCACTGTGGTGGTGCCTGGGATAGTGCGGCACCTGTACCAGGAACATACCGCTAAGGGCATGTCTTATGTGTCGATGATAATGATGCTGGCGCCGCTGTTAGCGCCGGCCATTGGCAGCGGTGTGCTGTGGCTGGCCAACTGGCAGATGATTTTTATCACCCTGGCCGGCTATGCTGCGGTGGTGTTGCTGCTATGCTGGCGGGCGCTGCCGGAAATCAGCCGCCCGGCGGTCTCGCAGCCATTGCACTTTTTCAGTGGCTACAAGGTGGTGTTTGCCCAGCGCTCTGCCCGCGCTGATATTGCCACTTCGATGTTTGCCTCGTTCTCGTTTTTCTGCTTTTTAACTGCCGTGCCCTTTGTCTACATTCAGTATTTTGGTGTTGACGAGCAAGAGTTCAGCCTGCTGTTTGGCTTTAATGTACTTATGCTGATGCTGGCCAATTTTATTAACAGCCGTTTGGTTACCCGGCAAGGGCCACAGCGTATGCTGCGAGCCGGCCTGGCACTGGCTATTGTCAGCGCCAGCCTGCTGGCGTTGTTTAATTTCTGGCAGTTTGGTTTGCTGTACACTGTGCTGAGCATAGCGCCGCTAATGGCCAGCCTTAGCCTGATAGCCACCAACGCCGATGCGATGATTTTAATGAAATTTCCCGATAACAGCGGCACCGCCACTGCCGTTATTGGCACGCTGCGTTTTGGTATTGGTGGCCTGGCCGGGCCCTTACTGGCCTGGTTTTATAACGGTACACCGCTGCCGTTTTCGCTGCTGATGTTACTGGGGGTGCTATGTATTGCCATCAGCCAGCTGTGGCACACCCCGGCGGCTGCAGCGGCGCAGCCCGATTAAATTTTGCAGGCGCCGCCGCTACATTCGTCGTCATCATCGCCAAATTGTGGCTCGGCTGCGCGCTGCAGCTCAGCTTGTTGTTGCTGTTCAATGTTTTGCTCGGCCTGAGCAAAATCCAGGTGGTCCAGGTCAAAGTCTAAATCTGACATTATCGTCTCTCCGCATCGGTTAACAGTTGGCAGTGTAGCAAAGCGCTGCGCCAGCCTGAAGTAAAAACGCCGGCAAATTTAGCCGGTGCGGTTGGGCGGTGAAATTGCTAGAATAGCCGGCAGTTTTCGCCTAAGCCGCAGGAGCCTTGCATGACAACCCTCACTATTCAAACCCCGGATGACTGGCATTTGCATTTTCGTGACGGCGATATGCTGCGCGAAACTGTACCGGCCACAGCGCGCCAGTTTGCCCGCGCTATTGTCATGCCTAACCTGGTGCCGCCGGTTACCACTGCCGCCATGGCCGTGGCTTATCGTGAGCGCATTTTAGCCGCGCGCCCGGCAGGCAGTACCTTTGAGCCTTTGGTTACCCTATACCTGACCGATAAAACCCGCACCCAGGATATTATTGACGCCAAAGCCGCCGGTGTGGTGGCCGCGAAGCTATACCCGGCCGGTGCCACCACCAACTCCAGCCACGGTGTCGGCGCGTTAGATGCGCTGTACCCGGTATTTGAAGTGATGGCCGAGCAAGGCATGCTGCTGCTGATTCACGGCGAAGTCACCGACCACGACATTGACATTTTTGACCGGGAAAAAGTGTTTATCGACCGCTATTTGCAGCATATCGTCGCCCGTATCCCCAGCTTAAAGGTGGTGTTTGAGCATATCACCACGGCTGATGCCGCCAGCTTTGTTGCAGAGGCGTCAAACAATGTCGCAGCGACTATTACGCCACAGCATTTATTGTTAAACCGTAACGATTTGCTGGTGGGTGGTGTGCGGCCGCACAACTACTGCTTACCGGTATTAAAGCGTCGCACCCATCAGGAAGCGCTGCGCGCGGCAGTGGCCACCGGCTCAGCCAAGTTCTTTTTGGGCACCGACTCAGCACCGCATGAAAAACACCGTAAAGAGTCAGCCTGTGGCTGCGCCGGCTGTTACAGCGCCCACAGCGCCATAGAGCTATATGCACAAATCTTCGATGACTTAGGTTGCCTGGAGAAACTGGAAGGCTTTGCCAGCCATTATGGCGCCGACTTCTACGGCCTGCCACGCAACAGCGGCACGGTAACCTTAGTGAAGCAGCAATGGCAGGTGCCGGCAGAAATCATTCTGCCCAACGGCAACCCGATAGTACCGTTCTACGCCGGTGAAACCTTAAACTGGAAGCTGGTGTAATCATACATGCTCAGCGGCGGTTTAGTGCTGCTGAGCGCTTTCGTATTCCTGACAAAACTGGTCAAATTCTTTCACCGACATTTTCAGCACTACATCTGCTCCGGTAAAATACAGTTCACCCAGGTTCTCAAAATAGATTGGCTGGCCATAACTCTTCGGTGATACCGTGCGCTCGGTTCTGGTATCACGTAATAATCCTTCATCACGAATCCACATTGCGGTGTCCTTAAAATCCGTTTTAGTTCCCACAACCGGCATTTTACCTATTAACGCCACATTGTAAACAACTAGTTTAAAATACGTAATTAATTGACGGATTTTCCTGCACCGTAATCTACAAAGCGCGTGCAACTAGTTCTTCAGATAACTGAGTAAGCGCTCTAAAGCGCGGTAGCTAAGTGCTTCCATTAAATGGGCACGGCTAATGTGGGCTTGCTGCTGCAAATCGGCAATGCTGCGCGCCACCTTAATAATTTTATGGTAAGTGCGCGCCGACAGCTTAAAGCGGTGAATGGTATCTTCCAGAAACTGCGCATCAGCGCGCTGCAGCGGGCAAAAATCGGCAATTTCGCTGCCCGTTAGCCGGGCATTCGCCTTACCCTGGCGTGCCAGTTGCAACTGCCTGGCCGCCAATACCCGCTCGCGCACACTGGCGCTGCTTTCTTCCTGTGTCTGCTGGCTTAGCATGCCCTTGGGCAGCAGCGGCACTTCTATTTGCAGCTCAATACGGTCGATAAAGGGGCCGGACAAGCGGTTTAAATAGCGCATTACCTGCTCGGGTGTCGCACGGCCATCCTGATGATGGCCGGTCGGGCTGGGGTTTAATGCCGCCACCAGCTGAAACTGCGCCGGAAACTCGGCCTGGCGTGCGGCGCGGCTAATGTGCACCACGCCGGTTTCCAGCGGTTCGCGCAGTACATCCAGCACCTTGCGCGGAAACTCCGGCAGCTCATCTAAAAACAAAATGCCATGATGCGACAGCGAAATCTCGCCCGGCCGGGGCACCGAGCCACCGCCCACCAGCGCCACCGCTGAACTGGTGTGGTGCGGGCTGCGAAACGGCCGCTGTTGCCAGTCGGTTAAATTACGCTTTAGCCCGGCAATGGAATAAATAGCTGCGGTGGCTAAGGCTTCGTTTTCGGTCAGCGGCGGCATAATGCCCGGCAGACGCTGTGCCAGCATCGACTTACCGGTGCCGGCCGGGCCCAGCATCAACAGGTTATGCTCGCCGGCAGCGCAGATCTCCAACACCCGTTTAGCATGTGCCTGGCCTTTTACATCGGCTAAATCGGGCAGGTGCTGCGCCTCACGCGCGGGTAAAGCGGGTATTGCCGGCAACGGCTGCTGTGCCAGTAAAAAGCTGTGTACCTGTAGCAAGTGCTCAGCTCCATGCACAGTCACCTTTGGCACCTGCTGCGCCTGCTGGGCATTGTGCATCGGCAGCACGACTTCACGGCCGGCATCACGACAAGCTATCGCCACCGGGATTTCGCCCACTATGCTTCTGATCTCGCCCGATAACGCCAGCTCGCCACAAAACTCATAGCCGTGCAGGCTTTTTTCACTCAGCTGGCCTGAAGCGACGATAATGCCGAGCGCTATCGGCAAATCAAAGCGGCCGCCCTCTTTGGGTAAATCGGCCGGGGCTAAGTTGACGGTGATCTTGCGATCGGGAAAGGCAAAGCCACTATTGACCATGGCACTGCGTACCCGGTCGCGTGACTCTTTTACCGAAGTTTCCGGTAAGCCCACCAGCTGAAACGCCGGCAAGCCATTGCTGATATGCACTTCAACGGTTACCAAGGGGGCATCTAAGCCATGCCGGGCACGGCTGAACACAACGGCCAGTGACATCCCTGTCTCCTGTACGCAAAACGAAAGATAATTAATACTTGCCTAATTGTTAAATTTAAGCAAGAAATTAGCTTAACTTTTGTTTACATTTCAATCTGGCCCGGACGGTGGCGTTTCCAGGATCAGCTTCAGGTTTTCCAGCCCTTGCTGTAAATCTTCGGCAATCATGCCCTCGACATCAACAAACAGCAGCATCAGATTAACCGGGTACGGCAGCTGGCTGGTAAAGCTCCAGCGCACCCGGGTTTGCCCGGCGCTGAGTGCTTCTGTGGTCATATAAGCATGGGAGACTGACGCAAAGGGTTGATGAAAGGTCAGTTGCAGATCGATACGCTCGCCTTCAGCAATGGCAGTAATTTGCTGCTCGCCACTGCCAACATCCGGGTTTTCACTGTGCCAGCGGCTAATGTAGCCAACAGTGCCATCTATCCCGTCACTGGATTTTTGCATATTGGGGTCCAGTGCCGCCCACACACTAAAGTTGTCCTGATTACTGACAAAGCGAATATAGTCAAACACCAGCAGCTGGGGCTGGTTGATTACCACCTCGGCCTGCACCTGATACTGCTGCTTGACCAGCAAAGCCACCAGCAGCGGTATCGCCAGCAGCAGCGCTAGCGTAATGATAAGTTTTTTTAGCATAAGGCATTTCCTGATTAAGCCTGAACGGCACAACTGCTTTTAACCATAGCCGGTTTTTGTTAACACTCCAGTGGCCTGCTGCGCTACTTCAGGCGGTTAACCACAGCAAAACACGCTAAATTTTCGCCAGCGCATTTGGCTTCGGCCAAAACTGCGGTAGCATTACGCCTTTGTGTTTATTGCTTAGGCGTTATGGTTACTGATCCTGCATTTGTGTTAAGCCAGCCACAGCTGGAGCGTTGGTTTGATACGGTGACTTTTCATCGCGCCCAGGCCTACCTGCAGGCCGGTAAAGTGGTGAAACTGGAATACAACAGCGATTTATCCGAAATCAGCGCCCAGGTGTGGGGCGCCGCCTTTACACCGTACCGCCAGTTTATTCAGTTAAAGCGCTCTGGCGACGGCGTGCAGCTGCAAAACCGCTGTACCTGCCCGGTGGGCGCCAACTGTAAGCACGTGCTGGCGGTGTTGCTGCGGCTGCAGCGTGATTATCAGCAACAAAAACTGCAATTAGAACAGCAGCCGCTGCGCCAGTTAAACCAATGGTTTAGCCAGGCCGAGCAAGCCTTAAGCCCCCAGCCGGAAGAAAAAGACGTCGTGCTATATCTGCTGTCTTACGGCCAGGCCGGCCTGCAGCTTAGCCCGCGCCGGGTGAAAGCCAGTAAAAAAGGCGGTTATACCAAAGGTGTGGCTATTGGTAAGTATGATTTAGTCAGCCCGGTAATGCCGCACTGGATTGATGAGCAGGATTACCGGCTTTTAAGTTATTTCCGCGCGCAAAGCCTGCGCGATTTGCCGCTGCTGGAAGGCGACTGGGGTTATCAGTTATTACAACAGCTGCTGCAAAGCGGCCGCTGCTTTTTTTCCGAAGCCCGCCACCCGCTGTCTATGGGCCCGAAACGGTCACTGCAGTTTTACTGGCAAGACGGCGCCGCCGGCCAGCAACTATGCTGGCAACTGGATGACGCCGAGCGCGAATTTGAACTGGTATACACCGATCCGCCCTGTTACCTCGACACCAGCTATTACCAGTTGGGCGAGCTGGACACTACCCTGAGCAGCAGCCAGTTAAAACTGTTAAATACGATGCCGCCGGTGCCGGTGTCTAACCTGGCGGGTACCGTCAGCCGGCTACAGCAACTGTTTAGCCAGGCCAGCCTGCCGGTGCCTAAAGTGGCTGGCCTGAAGCAAGTTAACACCGCCGCCAAACCGGTGCTGCAGTTAAAAATGCTGCCGCATAAAGCCCGCGGCCGCAGCGAGCCCACCGCCCTGCTGCAGTTTCAGTACGGCAACTACCTGCTGCCATTAAACCTGATGCAGGCACAGGCCGAGCTTAACGACAACAACCAAAGCGTGTTTATTAAGCGCGACCGCCCGGCCGAAACCGCCGCGCTGGAACAACTGCTGGCGCTGGAGCTGGTGCAATTGCCGGCGTTACCGGCTCCCTATACCGAACACAGCGCCTTTGGCGTCGGCGAAGGCCCGGATAATCCACTTTTATGGCAACCGCTGCTGGATGCCCTGCCGATGCTGGCGCAGCAAGGCTGGCACATTGCCCGCGACGACGACTTTAAACTGGATATTTTAACCGGCGACCCGTATCTGCAGGTGCAGGATCAGAGCGCCGGTGGCTTTGCGCTGGCCATTCAGGTGGATATCGACGGCACCCAGGTGCCACTGCTGCCGCTGATAAGCCAGTGGCTGCGCCAGTATGGCCTGCCTGATGCCGGCAAACCGATTTGGTTATCACTGCCGCAGGGCAAGCTGGCGCTGTCACCGGCGCTGATCCAGCCCTTTATCGATACCATTATTGAGCTGTTAAACCCGAACAAGCCGCAATTCAGCCTGGAGTTGCCCGCGTTTAAAGCGGCGCTGCTGCCGGCCGAGGGCAGTAAAGATATCCGCTTTTTAAATGCCCAGCGGGTTACCCGGCTCAGCCGCTTGTTGCACAACTTTAACGGCATTAGCCCCTGCCCGGTGCCGGACGGCTTACAGGCGCAGCTACGCGATTATCAGCTGCAGGGCTTAAGCTGGCTGAGCTTTTTGCGCGAATTTGGCTTAGGCGGCATTCTGGCCGACGACATGGGGCTGGGCAAAACGCTGCAAACCTTGAGTTTACTGCTGACACTCAAACAACGCGGCGAGCTACGCCAGCCGGCGTTAATCGTTTGCCCCACCAGTTTACTCGGTAACTGGCTGGCCGAGGCCGCCCGCTTTACGCCACAGCTGCGCGTGCTGCAGGTGCATGGCAATAAACGTCAGGGGCTGTTTAACCAACTGGCCGATTACGACGTCATCGTCACCAGCTATCCGCTGGTGGTGCGTGACCACAAGTATTATCAGCAGCAGCCACTGGCGGCAGTGATTCTGGATGAAGCCCAGCATATTAAAAACGCCGGCAGCCTGGCGGCTAAAGCGGTACGCCTGCTAAAAGCCGATTTTAAGCTGGCACTATCGGGCACGCCACTGGAAAACCATTTAGGCGAGCTTAAATCGATTTTCGATTTTGTCCTGCCGGGCCTGTTAGGCAACGACGCCCACTTTAACCAGGTATACCGCAAACCTATTGAGAAACACGGCGATGCCGAGCGCGCCCATGCGTTAAAAGCCCGCATAGCGCCCTTTATGCTGCGCCGCACCAAAGCACAGGTGGCCAGCGAACTGCCGGAGAAAACCGAAATTGTGCAGCTGCTGGAGCTGGAAAGCGATCAGCGCAATTTGTATGAAAGCATCCGCCTGGTAATGGAGACCAAGGTACGCGAACTGTTTGTGCAAAAAGGTGTGGCCGCCAGCCAAATTCAGTTTTTAGATGCGCTGTTAAAACTGCGCCAGGCCTGCTGCGATGCGCGCTTAGTGCCGGTCGAACATGCCCGCTCGGTGCAAAGTAATGCCAAACTGCAGTGGCTGCGCGACACCCTGCCGGAGATGTTAGAAGAAGGCCGCAGCATTATTATTTTCAGCCAGTTTGCCAGCATGCTGACGCTGATTGCCGACGAGCTAAACGCACTGGGCATTGATTACAGCAAACTCACCGGCCAGACCAAGCAGCGCCAGACACAAATTGATGCCTTTCAAAACGGCGACACCCGGGTGTTTCTGATTAGCTTAAAAGCCGGCGGCACCGGCTTAAACCTGACCGCCGCTGATACGGTTATTCATTACGATCCCTGGTGGAACCCGGCAGCCGAAGCGCAAGCCACTGACCGCGCCCACCGTATTGGCCAGCAAAAAAAGGTGTTTGTTTACAAGCTGATTGCCAGCAATACGGTAGAGCAAAAAGTGCAACTGTTGCAGCAACATAAGCGCCAGCTGGCCGACCAGCTGTTTGCCGGTGGCAAGGGCCAGCCGTGGCAAGGCAGCAGTGACGATTTACTGGCGCTGTTTAGTGCTGATTAAGCAGCGCGGTTAGTCGGCATACCACATTCTGGCCTGCCGTGCCGGCAGGCTGAAGTTGTAGCTGCTGCCACTGATATACACCAGATTGCCACCGCTTAATACATCGCGGTAATTGCGGTACCAGTAGAAACGGCCGTTGGTATTAACATTAAAGCTTTGGGTGCTGCCACATTTGTTAATGCCTACTACACCTTCCTGACCGCGGCGGAACAAGATAGCGCAGTCATTCCAGGCCAGCATTTCCATGCCCTGGCCCTGCATGCGGTTATGGAAGTTCAGCATTTTACTGATGTGGCTGGCTTTGTAGGCGTTCACCCAGCGGCCATTGTCGGTGCCGGTGCTGTCGCTGAAAATCAGCGGCTTACCACCATCACGCCCCATCACATAGGCATAGGCCAGGTATTCGTCGGTCGGATCCATGATCAGGTAACGAAAGCCATCATTGGTCGGAATATCGTGGGTGACGGTAAAGGTGACCGCCCGGCTGTTTTGCAGCGCCTGGCCATAAGAGGCCGGGTTAACCAGCTGGCTTAAACTGCCGCCAAAGCCAAAGGCTGAACGGATACTGCTAAACAGCGGAAAATCATAGGCTTTATGATCGGTGTAGCTTAAATAGGGCGCTAAAAAGCTGTCGTATTCGTTATTACCGGCACCGCCGCTGGTAATAATTTCACCAAACACGTACATGCCGTCTTTAATGCTGCTGGTGAAGATTTCATTGATATGCCAGATGGTCATATGTTTGGCGGCATCTACCCGAAAGCCTTTAACCCCCAGTGCTTTTAACGCGCTTAAATAGGCACGCTGTTGCTGTACCACCCAACTGTTGGGGTTTAAATCAGGCAAACCGGTGTCACCGCTACCGCCGCACAGCCGGTAATTTTGTACCTGCCATACATCGTTGTAATTGCTGATACAGTTGGCCGGGTTAAAGTCCCACGGGCTGAAGAGGCCCTGGGTTAAATTGCCAAACAAGCGCTGGTTGTTCCAGTAGCTGCTGTTACTGCCATAGCTGTTAAGCGCCGCCTGGCCGGGAAAGTCGGTGGCGCCACTTCGCTCGTTCGCCATATGGTTCAGCACGATATCGGCGTAAACGTCTACCTTACGTGCCGGGTTGGCGTCATTTAACGCATTGATCATATTCACAAAAGACTGCTTGTTGCCTTTACAGTGGTCGATAACACGAATATCCTGCGGCTGGTAACGCTGCCACCAGGCGCAGTTACCGGCGTTTGATTTTAGCGGTGGCGCCACCAGCACAGCTTTATAACCAAGGTTTTTAATCTCACTGGCCTTGGCCGCCACTTCGTCATAGTGCCAGTCAAAGGCATGTAAAATGGCATCGGCACTGGCGGTACTGCTAAGCACTGCCGGGGTTAACACCAGCATCAGCTTAAGCAGCTGACGCCTGATTACGGTACTGATTACTTGCATTGGTCTATCCTTTATTGTGTTTGGTTTATGCAAGTCATCCGTGAGCGGGCAGCGGTGCGGCCATGCCGGCACCACTAAGTGTTAGTGACATCAAGCTCCGTTAACACCCCTTTACCCTACGCCTTGGCGTTGTATATTTATTGCTCATATACGCCAACTTTACAGTTTTGCTACAACAGGAACAAAGTGTCTCATTGACCACGCCAGACAGCGGCTTTAGGCTAAGCCTACTGTGGTTTTTGCCGGAGACGAAGCGATGAAAAACCTGACCGAACACCTAAGCCAATATGCCAAGTACCATCGTGATGAGCGCAATATCCTCACCCACTATGCCGGCATTCCACTGATTGTCATTGCCCTCTTTGGCTTGTTGTGGTGGCCGCTGTTCACTCTTGGTGGCGTAGCCATTACCCCGGCGCTGATATTGTTTGTTGCCTCTGCGCTGTTTTATTTTCGGCTCGACGTACGCTTTGGCCTGATAATGCTGCTGTTTAGCGGCAGCTGCTTTGCTATCGCCGGCTATCTGGCGACGCAGCCAACCGCCGTCTGGCTGGGCAGCGGCGTAGCCCTGTTTGTTGTAGGTTGGGTGCTACAGTTTATCGGCCATTACTACGAGGGTAAAAAGCCCGCCTTTGTTGATGATCTGATTGGTCTTTTTGTCGGGCCACTGTTTATTATCGCCGAGCTGGGCTTTAAACTTGGCCTGCGTAAACAGCTGCAGCAAGATATTGAGCACATTGCCGGTAAAACGCATTAAATCAGCTGTCGTTAAGCCAAATACAATAAGCTAAGCCGGAATAAGTCACTGAAGTAAGTGGTAGTGAATGCAGTATTTTTTTATTGTTGTTAGCAGCTTATTGCTGCTGTTATCCAGTGCCAGCCAGGCGGCGCCGACCAATTTTGACCAGGCAAAAAAGCTGGCGCAGCGTATTCACGCCCCTGAAGCGAAAAGCTTTTATTGCGACTGCGATATTCGCTGGCAAGGCAGTAAGGGCATACCGGATTTAGCCGGCTGTGGCTATCAGGTACGTAAAAACGGCCCGCGCGCCAGCCGTATCGAATGGGAGCATGTGATGCCAGCGCATCACTTTGGCCATCAGCGCCAGTGCTGGCAACAAGGCGGGCGCAAAAACTGCGTGAAAACCGACGAGGTGTTCCGCCTGATGGAAGCCGATTTATACAACCTGGTTCCCGCTATTGGCGAGGTAAATGGCGATCGCAGCAACTTCCGGTTTGGTGTATTACCGGCTACCGAAGCCAAACACGGTGCCTGCCCGGTGAAAGTCGATTTTAAGCAAAAGGTGTTCGAACCCGCGCCCAATGTGCGCGGTGATATCGCGCGCATTTACTTTTATATGGCCGACAAGTACAACCTTAACCTGTCGCGCGCCCAGCAGCAGTTGTTTATCGCCTGGCATAAGCAAGACCCGGCAACACCGCAAGAGCGCGAGTTAAACCAGCGCATTAACCAACATATGGGCCACGACAACCCTTTTGTTAGCGGCAAGCGCGAGTGGAATTTGGGCTATAAACCAACCGGGTATGGGTTGGTGGTAAGTCAGTAAATTACCTGGCGGAAGCTACTGCTGACCGCCGGCGCTAAAAATGGGGTTGGTTAATTTACAAAACGAGACTTTTCCGTTCTCTTCCAGCAAGTTTTACCGTCTTTATGCAGCATCGCCCTGTCAACTACTAAGCGGCCTTGCTCTGTGCTGATACCAGGCTGCTGTGCCGGAATAAAGGTAGCCCACAACTTTACCCATTCACCGCTACAAGGTGACATAGTCAAACTGCCCTCTTCGGTTTCCGTATCATCCAACACACTGATTGATAACAATGAAATCATATTTTCAGCATGCTCAGAACTTAAATACAGCCGGTCCTGGTGAAAACCAATAAACACTCCGTCTACTTCAATCTTCTTATTGAAGTAGCGCTCAGGTGTAGCGATAAGATTAACCACTGTAGTTACCGCATCGTAGGTGTACGCTTCTTTGGGTGTAGCGTGGCAGCCAAAAACGAAGGCTGACAGCAGCAAAGCAAATGAGTACTTATGAATTTTCATTACTACCTCTTAGCTTTAAGAGTCATATCGACACGTGTAAAAGTATTGCCATCAGTCACATAAATAATGCCGATGGCATTCGTGCCAGTGCCCATCACAAACACAGGCCGTTCAGTTTCACGAGCCAGTTTCTTATAAACTGCCCGAAAATGTTCTGAGCTAAAACTCTCAAGCCTGACTCGGGGAGGGACTCCAACTAATACCGCGACAGCAGTATTATCCTCACTGATATTAACAAAATTACATACCAACCCATTAGTACCATTACATTCCCGCCCGGCAGTTGCATTAGTACCAACGCGACTGTATTTGTAACTCAGATCTTTATCTTTTCTAATCACCAACCCAAGAGGTGCATTAGCCCTGATAGCATCATGTCCTACTGCTGGTTTATTGTTTGCACCACGGTTATTAGCAGCACGAACTTCACTGCCTACTTGGCCTCTAGCCCTGTTGAGTAAAGAGATAAATGCCGGGTCATCGCAAAGTACACCACATTCCTTAATCAAATCCATTTTAAAAGTCCGATAAAGCTAGAAGAGAGAGCATTGTAAATTAATTGATAATATTTGAAAGTAATAAGTTTAATTTTATGATTCATTGTCGAGAAAAAGACTTCCAGCGTTAAATACCAATGCTCGCGGTAAATCCATTTGTTAAGCATATGGGCCACGATAATCCATTTGTCAGCGGCACGCGCGAGAGAAATTTGGGGTATAAGAAAACCGGGTATGGATTAACACTAAGCCAATAAAACACAAGCCACAGTTTGCCTAATAATTAGGCCGCTTGATTTACAAACAACTAACCGCCTAGACTAAGAGCAATTCTGGAACTTGCAAAATCGTTTATGCGACACTTCCGATTTATGATCATTCGGAATGTTCGGTTAGCATGTTCAACTTGACGGTTAGGGAATGAGAATGGAACAAAGCTGGGATACCTATAAAAGTTGGGTCGCAGACGCAACACGAAACAACAAAAAGTACTATTTTCGAGGTCAGAGCGATAGCAGGTGGAAGCTAGAAACCACTTTTCAGCGCAGCGCCAAGCTCAAAGGCATATCTCTCGAAACTTACTTTAGCACCATCATAAATGACGTAAATTATCAAGTTGCTGCCTTTGAGGCTCCAATCAATTTTCAAAATAACGCTGAATATGGTGCATTCTTGGGGAAACTGCAACATCATGGCTTTCCTACACCTTTACTTGATTGGACTCTATCTGGCTATATAGCTGCATATTTTGCTTTTAAAAACGCGCCGTTAAGTCCCAATGTGACAGATAAAGTTACAGTGTATATTTTCGATATTGAGGGTTGGAACGAAGCTTTCGGCTCTGAAACGAACTTTCTTGGAGTTGAACAGTTTGTCAGTAACTTTGTTCCATATGCGACAGGGAACCAAAGAATGGCAAGGCAAATGGGGGTAACAACTTCGACTAATGTGGTTGATATTGAAAACTTTATTATGCAGAAAGGTACTGAGAGAAATCGTACATTTTTGTGGCGTTATGATATGTCAGCTATTAACCGAAATGTTGTAATGCGAGAGCTAAATTCTATGGGAATCAATGATATGACCTTATTTCCTGACTTCGACGGCTTATGCCGGCACTTAAAAGAAGTACATTTTACGAGTCATCAACATATATTGCCACCACCACCACCGCCATCACCATTGAATAAAAATGGCTAACAAGTCTGATAAGATGTTTGCAATTAGCTAAATATCGTGGTCAAAAGTTGTTTATTGCCTGACATAAGCAAGACCCGGAGACATCGCTAGAGCTCGAGCTTGACCAGCGCATAAGCCAGCATATGGGCCACGATAATCCTTTTGTCAGCGGCAAGCGCGAGTGGAGTTTGGGCTATAAGCCAACCGGGTATGGGTTGGTGGTTAGTCAGTAAAACGGTTAGCTAACATTACCACCCGGCCCATTTATCGTTGCCACCTGCACCTGTCCAGCACGGATAGCGCCGGCCAGATCGCTGTAAAGCTGCGACTCTACCTCGCTAAAGCGGGCATTTAGCCCCTCGAGCATACACACCTGGTTGCGGCCGTTAGTTTTACTTAAATACAGCGCCATATCGGCAATTTGCAGTACCTTTTCCCAGTCCAGCTCAGCCTCGCTGATACCGGCAAACGGCAAGTGAATAAAACCACCACTAACTGTTACTGCGATCTGTTGGTTGTCAAAGGTCACCGGCTGTTCACCAATAATATTTAACACCCGTTGTACAAAGCTGCCAACATGGGCCGGGTCGATATTATCCAATACCAGCAACATTTCTTCACCGCCCCAACGCACCACCATATCTTTGTCGCGACAGCTATCTTGCAGCCGCTGCGCCACACTTTGTAGCACAGCATCGCCGGCAGCATGGCCATAGCTGTCGTTTACCTTTTTAAAGAAGTCGATATCCAGCAATAAAAAGCCGGTAATGCTACTGCTGACAATATCGCCATCGCGCCGCTTTAACGCCCGCTTTTGTAAATACTCCTGCAGTGCACGGCGGTTATACAGCCCGGTGAGTACATCGCGTTGTGACTGATACGCCAGCAGCTTATTGGTTTCGTGAAGCTTTTTATTAGAGCGGCGCACCTTACGGTATAGCTGGAATACCATAACAGCGGCAAAGGCAACAATAATGGCAACTAACCAAACGAGTTGTTGATGCAACCGCTGGTTTTCCAGCAACTGGGCATGCAGCGCGTTTTCCTGCTCCAGTATAGTGATCTGCTGCGCTTTGGCTTTAGAGTCATACCTGTCGTGCAGTGCGGCCAGCCGGCTTTCGCTGTCGGCTTTGCGGATATCCTCCTGCAAGGCCATTTGCTCCAACAAGGTGTCGGCTTGCTCTTTATAACGTCCGGCTGCAGCATACGCCTTGGCCAGCCATTCATAATAGGGTTCATATTCCGTTTTGGCAGAATGCTGGCTTAAATAGCGCATAGTGCTTTCCATCTGCGCTATGCCCTCGTCATGCTCACCTTGCATCACACGGATAAAGCCCAGATTTTGCAAGATTAACTGCTTGCTGTGCTCGTCTTGTAGCTGCTCTGCCCGCTTAAGTGCCTGCTGTAAGATGGTTTTGGCCTCAGCATACTGCGCCATCTGGATATAGGTGGCACCGAGGTTATTCTCGAAAATAAGTGCAGTGCTGTCATGCCCCACCGCATTTGCCGCTGCCAGGCCTTGCTGATTAATTTGCACCGCACGCGGATAATCTTTTTCTGAGCCGACGATATAGCCCAGCAGCAAATACAGCTCCGGTAAAAAGCCATCATGGCCATACTTTTTCGCCTCGGCGATATTTTGCTCGGTCAGAGTGCGGGCCTGTGTCCAGTTTCTCAGCTCAGTGTGCACATGGGCTATGTTGTAGTTTAAAAAGGCCCGCCGGCGCAATGTGAAAGCATCATCGGTTTCGCTTACCGCATCCAGCGCGTCGATAAAATGTTGCAGCGCTTTTTCAAATTGCTGATCGGCTTTATACAACCGGCCCAGGACGTTATTGGCGTAGTAACGTACCCGTGGTGTCAGCGCGCGGCTAACGGCTTGGGTCGCCCGGTCAATATTAAGAAAAGCCTCATTTAACTTAGTCTGATACAGCCGGATCTCCAGCTCAGTGGCGTAGATTTCTGCCAGCGTATCGGCATCTTCTGTCAGCTCGGCCTGGGCCAGTAACTGGCTAAGGCGCTGCTCCAGCCGCTCGGGATCCTGTTGGTAAAACTGGTAGTTAACCAGATAACTGAGCAGCCGCACCCGGCTGGCAATAGCGGGGTTATGCGCATGTTGCTGCTCCAGCTCAAGCAATTGCTGCTCGGCAGCGGCAACATCGTCTATCGACAGCAGAATATACTTATCCAGTGCTTGCTCCAGCTGGGCGTCAACCGGTAATGCTGCCAACACTGGCAAGGCCGGTAGCAACAACAGGGTGAGGTACAGCTGACAACACAGGGATAACCAAAAACGCATAACCACAGGTACCTTAAAGGCTTTTATTATTTTTAGCCCAAGATACCGGATACGTACACCTAATGCACACTTTTGCGGCAAATTACCCTTTGCTAATGCAATGCATTCCCACCAACGTTAGCGGTTTTCGCCACCTTTTCGTGAAAATCGCACATGCCAAGCAACGCCAGAATAAAAATAACGTTATTTATCAGCATGATAAAATTGGCAAGCAGCTTGCTGATAGTTGACCGATAGCGTTTAACTCAAATACAACAAGGACTTCATCATGCGTTTAATTACATTAGCCGCCACCACTCTGATCGTGGCATCCCTCGTTGCCAGCACTCAGCTGGCGGCTCAGACCAACATTGACAAGGTAATGGGCTCTGCCGTCGTCGGCAGCAACCAGCACTACGGCGACATATCGCTGGTAAATGGCAGCGTGCAAATGGCCAGTAACAGCAGTGCCGGGGATGTGTCAGTAGTAAATGGCAGTATTGACCTGCGTGACAACGTTAGTGTTAACAGTGCCTCTACCGTAAATGGCAGTATTGAAAGTGGCAGCGGCCTGAAGGTGGCCGGCAACCTGGAAACCGTAAACGGTAAAATTCTGCCGGGCACTCATGCTGTGATTGCCGGCCATGTCGACAGTGTTAACGGCGACATCGTGTTGGACCACAGCGAAGTGGCGAAAGATGTCAGTACCGTAAATGGCGATATTAAACTGACCGGTAATACGGTGGTAAAAGGTGATCTGGTGTATAAGCCACGCGGCAAGAAAAAAACCTTTTTCGGCTGGACGAATACCAACAAACCAACACTGTATATCGCTGCCGATGCAGTAGTAGAAGGCCGTATAATTCTGCAACAGGACGTTGAGCTGCAGATCAATAACCCCGCCATGCAGGACAAAGTGGTGTACGACATTAACGACGGCCGTTAAGCCGCCAGCCGCAGCCAGACAACTTTACTTAGTCTGGCTGCAACGTTGCTCTGAATGCCTCTTTATAACGCCGTGACAGCGCCAGTTGCTTACCACATTTGAGCAAAATATCGCCATCACCACTGCTATCGTAGCTAATACTGTCAATAGCATTATGGTTAACCGCCAGGCTACGATGTATCCGGCTAAAACCTTTACTGCTTAGCAAGTCCAGGGTGCTGCTCAGCGTGGCCCTAAGCGGATAAATTCGGCCTTTGCTGTGCAGGTTAACGTAATTGCCACTGGCTTCCAGCCATTCAATCTCATCAGTGCGGATCAAAAACTCTTTGTCGAGTTTCTTTACCAGAAAATGCTCCGGTGCTTTCGGGCTTTTCTGCAAAGCGCTGGCTTCTGCAGTATCTTCAGCTAAATCAAGCTGATGCGCCTCACCTTTTAGCCGGCTGTAGCCAAACATGATCAACTGATAACTCAGTAAAAACCAAATGTAGCCCCAGGCATCTTTACGATATTCGTAGAAAAACTCGCGCAACAGTGGGCCAAACTGATAGTTGCCACCTTGCCAGTAATACACCAGCTCGCGCAGCGCCACCATGATACTGACATGCAGCACTGAGAACACCAGAGTACCAAGCAGGTGTGCCAGCAATTGCCGTTTTACATTCGTCAGTTGCAACGGGTAACGGTTAAACCAGTAAAACAGCAACGGGCAAAGCAACAAAGTGCTGATAGCACTGCTGTATTCCCACACTATTGGCTCCCACAGCGATAAGCTGTTGGCCGGATCGCGGCTGTGTTCCATCCAGACCGAACTGGCGTTTATGGCGGCATTAATAAAAAAATACAGCATCAGCAACAGGTAGCTGTATAACACTGGCCGCCGGTCAAACCGTTCAAACACACTTTTTGTCTTACCGCTTGTCACTCTCAGCCACCTGTTATCCCTAAAGCCCGCCGCTGCGCCATTTGTCTGTGTTGCATGCTAGTGCAGGCGGGCACTATAACGCAACTGCAACCACGGAGCTTTAACATGACAACCACCACAGACACCCGCCGCTACGATGTAGACTGGCTACGCAGCCTGGCCTTTGGCCTGCTGATTTTGTATCACATTGGCATGTATTATGTCGCTGACTGGGGCTGGCATATTAAAAGTGATACCACCAGTGTCGTGCTGCAAAATGTGATGATCCTGACTAACCAGTGGCGCATGTCGCTACTGTTTTTTATCAGCGCTATGGCGCTGGCATTGGCGCAGCGACACAGCTCTAAGCTCAAGCTGTTTAGCCTGCGCAGCAACCGTATACTGATCCCGTTACTGTGCGGCATGTTTATCGTGGTGGTGCCGCAGGTTTATTATGAAGCCTTATCACAACAGCTGATCGCGCCCGGGTACCTTAATTTCTGGTGGCAATATATCAACCCTAATACAGACTTGCTGGTTGAGCATCACAGTCCTATTGGCCTGTTAACCTGGAACCATCTGTGGTTTTTGCCCTATCTATGGTGCTATAGCATCTTGGTGCTGATTGCTGCACCGTTACTTAATGCGCTGGCAAGCCGCCTGCAAGCGCTGCCGGGCCGTATTGCGCTGCTACTGGCAATGGCCAGCCTTATCTGTGCCTGGTATTTTCTGCGCCAGGCTTATCCGTCCAGCCATGCTTTAGTGGACGACTGGTATAACCATGCCAAATATTTCGCGGTCTTTATTGCCGGTTACCTGTTTGCGCTACAAGGCAATTGGTGGCAAAAAGTGATAGTGCAGCGGCGCTGGTTTCTGCTGACAGCGCTACTTTGCTACAGCCTGATTATTGCCGATCGCAACGGCCTGTTCGACAGTATCCCGGCCAGCTTTGGCGAGTCAGTCAGCGGCCGCTTGCTGGTTGGCATGGTGCTGGCGCTAAACCACTGGGGCTGGATCCTGGCGCTAATCGGCTATGCCGGCCGCTACCTGAACCGGCGCACTAATACGCTGGATAAAGACGGCCGCTTGTTGCACTACGCCAACAACGCCATTCTGCCCTGGTATATGCTGCACCAAACCCTGATTATTGTATTTGCCGTCTGGCTAAAGCCGCTGGCATTACCGGTGGCGATTGAAGCGGTATTACTTATTGTGCTGACCTGCGCCGGCTGCTGGGCCGGTTATGAGCTTATCAAACGCTTCTGGCTTAGCCGCTGGCTATTTGGTTTAAAGGTAACGCTACCAGTATTTAACCCCCGCCAGGAAGCTCTGGGGGATAAGCACTAAACCTATCGCCGCTTTGCTGCGTAAAAGCAATACTCGGGTTTGCATCAGGCTGATATGAAACTTTGCTTAGTGTTACTGATACTGCTGTTTGTCACGCTGCCGGCGCAGGCCGATAACGCCTGGCAGGCCTGGCGTGAGGGTAAAGCGCTGCTGCTCATGCGTCATACCTTAGCGCCCGGCAGCGGCGATCCGGCCGGTTTTGTGTTGGAAGATTGCAGTACCCAGCGTAATTTAAATAACGAAGGCCAGCAGCAGGCAAAACGCTGGGGCAAGCTGCTGCGCCAGCAGCATAATGGTGAAATCACTGTTTATAGCAGCCAGTGGTGCCGCTGTTTGGATACCGCCCGACTGATGGATTTGACAACACCCACGCCTTTGCCGGTGCTTAATTCATTTTTTGCCGGCCGTGGCGATGGCGACAAACAAACACAAGCGTTAATGCAGCAATTTGCCATTGCTCAGACGGCACAACCGACAGTACTGGTTACCCATCAGGTTAACTTTACTGCCCTTACCGGTATTTTCCCGCGCTCAGGCGAAGCCGCTATTCTCGCCTTACCGTTGACACAACCGGCTACGGTGCTGGCGCGGATAAACACACCCTGATACAAATCGACATACCCCACACATACGCTTCAGGCTATGCTATAGCCAATTTTCAAAACCGTAGATGCAACTGATGACAAACCCCATATCAAACAACACAGCACTTTTACGCTTCGGAGGCCTTGCTGCTATTGGTATGGCACTTTGCTATGTTGCCATCGCGGTTATTTTCTTTGCCATGTTGTCGATGCCGCAAGGGCTGGATACTGCTGGTAAAATCCAGTATGTGCAGCAGCACCATCTGCTGGTAGCCAGCGGCTATGGTATTGGCTACCTGTTGTTTGGTGTGCTGCTGGCGATAGTGCTACAGGCGTTACAACGGGTGTTCGCTAACACCTCATCAGCAGTGGCAGCGCTGGCGGAGCGCTTTGGTAATGTCTGGCTGGTACTGATGATGGCATCTGGTATGGTGGCGCTAATTGGCCTGCAGATGGTATTTCGCTTAATGGAAACTGATCCACAGCAAGCAATAGCGCTTTATAACACTCGCAACATGCTGACCGAAGCCTTAGGGGGTGGCATTGAGCTGGCCGGCGGCTTGTGGGTATTGCTGTTAAGCATCAGCGGCTTACAACAACACCGTTTAGGTAAAGGATTACACGTGCTGGGGCTGGTAGTGGGTGCACTGGGTATACTAACCGTTATGCATAGCCTGCCTTATCTGAAAGATGCGTTTGGCATTACCCAGTTAATCTGGTTTATCTGGCTAGGCATTAGCCTACTGCGCGCCACGAAAGCCTGATACATCACATATAAAGAAAACGCCGCTTTCGCGGCGTTCTTTTAGGCTGGTTCAGCTTCGGTTTCTGCGGAGTCCGGCTGCAGTTCCTGCTGCAGCGGCTGGCAGATTATCCAGTCTTTTTCATCGACCCAGTTTTGTGCGCCGCCGGCGACGGTACGGATAGGCACGATATAACGGCAGCTGGTTTGCGGTTTCACCGACGCGAAAATCGGCACAAAGCCAAAGCTGAGTGCAGTTTCAATAATAGCCTGCTGGTTATGCGGGTCGATATCTGCCGCTTCGTCGATATAAATCGGGATACGGTATTTACCGCGCTCGCGCTCGGCCAGCAGCTGGCGGATAAACAACATGCCGCACAGCAGCTTAATGGTAATACGGGTACCGTTAGAGCCGGCCGAGTCTATCTTGTCGAAGTACTCTTCTTCACCGGCGCGGTTGACCACTTTAAAGCGGATATCGAATAAGTCCGACAGCGTTAGGCCGCCTTTCTCACTGGCTGCCTGCACTAAATAATCACGAGCGGCATTAATATCGCGCTCGGCCATGGTATTACCGGCCAGCAAATCAAAGGTATCGCCCTGCTCGTAGGCTTCTGAAGTGCTTAAAATGGTATCGATATGACCGACCAACAACTTGCGATCGACTATCTCTATCTTAAAGTCTTTTAAGTTAGAGATTTGCTGGCGCCAGATACCACGGTTAAAGCTGTTCAGCTCGCGGTGCAGCCGGTTTAAGTCGTTACGCAGACCTTTTAAGGTTGATGCCACTTCGGTCAGCGCTACCCGGGCCCGGCGCTCTATCGCCTCGCGCTCTTTATCCAGATGATGGAAGGCCTCTATCAGTTTCTGGTACTTCAGCTCAGTATCACTTTCGGTTTCAAACTTGGTGATGCCGGCGTTGTAGATAAACTGATAGGTGTTAGCGATATTCATCTCAGTTAGGCGCAGCTCCTGACAGTCTTTGTTAAAACTGCGGATACTGTCAGCTAAGTTGTCAAAATCCAGCACTATATCAATCATATAAGGCGTAACACGGCCGCTGTACAGCTCCAGCTCGTGGTCGCGCCGTTCGCGTTTTTCCTGATCGATGCGCTCTTTTTGCCGCTTTAACTGCTCCAGTTTGTTATTGAGCAAATTGCGCCGATCAGACTGATTAGCCAGCTTATGCTGCACCTCATCCAGCTGACCTTGTACGCTGGCTTCTTCCTCTTCCAGCGCCGCCTGTAACTGCTGCTGATCATCCAGCAGCTGCTGCATTTGCTGGTAACGGCTGAAGTCTTTTACATCCTGCTCGGCTTGTAACATATCCTGATACAGCCGCTCTTTTTCGCGGGTTTTTCCGGCTAAATCGGCTGCTACTTCAATCTGCTGCGTCAGTGTATGCAGGCTTTGCTCTAAAGCATCTATTTGTTGCTTAATTTGCAGCTTATCTTCGGCGCTGGTCATATCCGGCGCACTGTGCAGTGGCGCTAAATCGATAACGGCACCCGGCAAATGTGCTTTGCCGCCTTTAATACAATCGGCCAGTTGCTCCAGCAGGTTGCTAAAGGCACTGTCGTCAGTGATCTCGACTTCGCCGCCTTTAGCGGTAGATAGCGATAACAGATCCGGGTTTAACAGCTTAGTGATGTGCTGTACTTCCGGCAGGCTTAAATCTTCACGCAGCCTTGAATACAGGTTGTATTCGAGGTTTTTCAGCTGCAGTTTGGCGCTTTTATGCTGTTTCTGCGTTTGGCTTAGCTGGTGCTGCAAAGTGGCCAGATTAACGTTACTGGCGCCCTGTAAACTGTGGCTTAAGCGCTCGTAGTCACTACGGATATTACCTAGGTTAGTCGCCAGCTGCTCGCTGCTGGCGAGTTCAAAGCGGCTATGCAGCGCATCGTATTGGTTAAACCACTGGCTAAGCTCAAGCTGACGGTTGCCCAAGTCTTTAATCTGGCCGACAAATAAACGCTGGCGCTCTTCTAACTGCTGCTTTTCGCTGAGTAAATCTTCCAGCTGTACGCTAAGCTCGCTGGTTTGGTCGTCAAAGTGCTGCTGATAGTCGTTTAACGCGATATCGAGCTTAGGCGCAAAGGCGGCCAGTTTACCTTTGTATACTGCGCGCGCATCCAGCATATGCTCCAGTGCGGTCACGCCTTCTTGCTGGCTTTCCAGTGCTTTTAGCTCGCGCCGGTCGCGGTTAACCTTTTCAAAGGCACCATGCCAAACGGCGTAAAAGTCGACTTTAGGGTCACCCAAATGGCGGGCAAATACCGGCAGTAATAAGCGTTTCACGTCCTGCGCGGTCAGCTTATGCAGATTCAGAATACGACGGAAAATATCTTTATACACCGGCGCATCCGAGACATTATTCAGCGGGATCATGCGCAGATTAATGCGACTATCGTACGGTGTGGCACCGCCGGTGAGCATGGCGTTCAGCTCGGACGGTTTCAGCTCTATCGGATCCAGGCCCTTCTCGCGCAGCACATGGTCGAGCTTGTTGTATTTCACTATGCTGTTGCCGGCGATAAAGTGGTCTAACTCCAGTGCGCCCTGATAGCAAAAATACTGGTACTTGTAGCCGGCAATTTTACCCAGACCCGCCACGCCAATGACTACTTTGCCATCGGGCAGATTGGCTTCCAGCAGGATATAGCTTTGATCCGAGCCAAAGTAAAACTTACGTGTTTCATCTAAGTCGTGGCCGTCCCACTCGGTTAAACGTAAATCGTTAATCAGCGGGAACTGCAGCGCATTAATCACCGAGCTTTTACCGGTATTATTCGGCGCACATATCGAGGCGGCATGATCAAGTGGAATGACGCATTTGGCATAACCGGCGGTATTTAACAGCGCCAGTTTAGTCAGGCCATACAGCTGCTCAGACATCGCTTATCTCCTCAGTAGCCGGGGTATCAACCAATAACACTGTATCGCTGGAGGCCGGCGCTACGCCATCGTCCAGCTGCAATAAGGCATCTAAGTAACGGTGCACCGGTGAGAGCAGCTTAATATTGTCGCCACTTTGCCGCGCTAAACCTAAGCGCAGCATCCGGTTGGCCACTTCGCGTTTTACATCGGTGGCGCTAAAGATATCCAGCTGTTCAAACAGGTGATATTGTTTTTGCACTATGGCCGCGAACACCTCGTGGTCCAATTCGGTATCAAACAGCGCTTGTAGCGGATCGCGACCCTGATCGGCAAAATATTCCACCAGCGCATAAATGGTCAGCGCAAACAAACGGGAAATTTTGCCCATATTGGCGCTGGCATCATCAACATCAAAATAGAAAAAGCCCCGGCTATCACGCTTTAGCGTATTTCCCAGGCCGGAAAACAGTGCACTGTAGGCGTCTTCCTGCGCGTCCAGCTCTTGCCACAGTGCGACATCCTGCTCGCTGATATGGTAGCCGGCACTGAGTTTTTTATAGATCTCGGCCAGCTGTGTCAGCACGGTTAAATCAAGTTGCATCGGCCTTAGCCTCCTGCGCAAACGGGTAAAGGGTTAACTTATGCTGCTGTAATGTCAGTTCAATGGCGTGGCTGCGATGTTCAAGTGCCAGCCCCTCTTCGCGGCTTAATGCCTGATACAGATACAGCAGTTCATCTAAGGCTAAATTCGGGTAGTTATCGTCCAGCCAGCGCGCCAGGTTAGTAATAGCGCCGCTAGTGCGCGCTCTGCTTAGCACGCTGTCGTAATCGGGCAGCTGTAAGTTCGGTGCCACGCGCTCGTCTTGTTGGGTCGGCAGCTGGTATTCAGCTTGCTGGTAGTTGGCAAGTTCGGCCATATAGCTGGTCAGCTGATTAGCACTGCCCAGCGAGAAACGCTGTGAATCCGAGGCGATTACCACCGGCAGCTGGCTTAGCGTGAGATCAATGCCTTTTTTGCGCATTAAGCCCAGCACGGCACTGGCGTTACGCGCTAACAAGGTGTTTTTACGCAGCTCTTCGCGCAGCGGCATTAACGCATCGGCGCTACGGCTTAGGCTTTCACGGCCAATCTGGTTCATATCCAGCAAGCGGGTGCGCAGCTGCAGCAACAGCTCTTTTTCATGGCTTAGCCCGCCGCTGATGTCCAACGCGCTGATTTGCTTGCTAAGCAGCGCCTCTAAACTGGCAATGGTGGCCTGAAACGGGCCTTTGATATCAATCAGCTGCAGCATCGGCTCAATGTAATCATCAAAGGCTTCCATTACCGCGCTATAACGGCGCGCTAAGGATAAATTGCGCTCATCGGCCTTGGCCTTATCAACCAGGTTTAAAATGGCGGTTTCGTTTTTGCCAAAATGCTTTACCACCTCGCGGATGCGCTCGTCCATCTGCCAGATAAAGCGCTTTAGCTCGCTGGCATCACGGCCTTTAGCCGCCAGCTCCAGTTTACGCGCCAGCCGGTTTAGCTCATGAATACGGCTTTGAATATCCTCGGCCATACCCAGGTTATGCTCCTGCAGCAGATATTCGGCAAATTCCAGCACGGCGCGGTTCAGTTCCAGCTGGCTGGATTTGGCCAGCGGAATAAACACCTCAGCCTGTAGCAGGCGCTGCGCTTCTTTGTATATTTGCTCACTGCTGTACGCCGGGTTAAAGCGCTTTATCAGCGCCTGCACATCCTGAAAGCTGAAACTGCCCAGGTTACTGCGGCCAATTAAAGCTTCCAGCACCTGCCAGTGTTCATCCAGGCATTTTAAAATTTTACGCGGGGATATCATGCGCGGTTAAGCGTTCCTGCTTGCTGCAATAAAAAGGCTATTATCCACGGTTTGGCGCTAAACGCCAGCGTGCGAGTCGGCCGTACTAATCAGCGCTGCGCCGGCAGTTTCATTAATAAGTTGTTCGCGCAGTGCCGGCTCAGCATCCTGTGGCAGGCTGATGCTTAGCCTTACCTTGTCGCTGTAACTAACATTATCCAGCACTGCGTTGTATTGCTGCAGTAACTGCCGTAAGCGTGCTTCAAAGGCGAAACTGACAACTATAGTCAGCTCGACACTGGGGCTGATCAGACGCAGCCGGGCTTTGCCCGCCGCCTGCGATACCGCATTGGAATAGGCCCGCACTAAACCACCGGCGCCCAGTTTAACGCCGCCAAAATAACGCACCACCACCGCCAGGCAGTTACCCAGCTCGCGCTCGGTGAGTACATGCAGCATAGGTTTACCGGCCGTGCCGCCTGGCTCGCCATCATCACTAAAAGCCTGGGTTTGTGGCTGGCGGGTATTGCCGATGATATAAGCCCAGCAGACATGGTTGGCATCGGCGTAGCGCGCACGGTAATGCGCCACCCAGGCCATGGCGTTGTCGCGGCTGTCGATGGGGTGTAAAAAGGTAAGAAACTCGCTGTTTTTCTCCAGCAGCAGGTGCTCTGCCGGGGCCGCAAGGATACTGTACTGCGTCATAATCCGCCTGACCGCTTAGCTCAGGAGGCGAAGCTTAGCCGATTACGCGTTAAAATAACACAGGCCGCAGCAGCGGCCTGTGAGCAGCGAGAATAAGACTCGCAACTAATCGCCGCTGGCGGCTGGCTGCCCTGTGTCTTCACTGGCGGCCACTTCGCCGGGCTGGTTACCCTGCTGCTCATCTGAGCGCTGCAACGCCAGCCAGTCGATAGCCTGCAGCTGCTCAAACTGGCTTTGGCTAAGTTCAAACCAGTGGTTGATATCGTTACGGCGGATAAGCGCCATATCGTCCTGCTTGACCAGCTGATACTGATAATCGCGGGCACTGCTGCGCACCTTAAGCTCAGTAATATCGCTGCTAAGCGGCGCTTTATCCGCCCGCTTCAGCACAGATAATGAGCTGAGCTTCGCCACCAGCGCACGGGCTGCTGCGCTATCCGCACTGTGGCTTTCGCCATTAAGCGTTAGCTGCCAGGTCTCGCCCTGCCGGCTTAAGCTGTTGTCGCCCTGGGCGATGCGCTCGACCACCGGCAAGCGCAGTAACTGCTTATCCAGCCAGGCGCTCTCGTCCACGCTGAGCTCAAAGCGGTTAAGCGCTGCTTTGTAGATAGCCTCGTCGTCATCGGTGCGGACATACAGCTGACGAAACGCCGGGCTATCACCCAGATACAGCGTGTGCAGCACGTTGTCGCCCTGTTTTAGCACCAGCTTTTGCTCAAACTTATCCTCAGCCACACTAAAGCGGCTTTGCGCCTCAGCACTTTGCGCTACCGGCCAGCCGGTTTTCAGCGCCGTTAACTCACGCAGCAGGTTATCCAGCTTGCTGTGGCTGACCGGCAGGCCGCCCGTTAGCTGCCAGTTATCACCCTGTTTCGTCAGCGTCAGCATGCCATCCTTACTGCTAAGCTCCAGGCGGTCGGCGGCCGACAGCTGTGGCAATAGTGGCTCCGTCACAATGTCATCATGACTGCTGCTAACCAGCCACAGTGCCAACAGCAACTGGGCGATAAGCAGCACAGTTAAATTACGCATTAAAGGTGTCATATCGCCTCCTGTTTAGTCTGCCAGTTGTTTCAGCCAGGCCAGCTGGCGCCGTTTTTGCAGGCTGCGCTGCAGCACAATCAGCCCCGCCAGCAGCAGCAAGGCCAGGCCATAGTTCAGGTATTCCCAGAACTGCTGGCTGCCCTCATCCATTGGCATTAGCGTGCGGTTAAACTGGCCGCGGGCGCGGATACTGGTCAGCGCCGCATCATCCAGCGCCCAGTCCAGCGTATTGGCAATCAGCTGCAGCGCGGCTATGTCCTGCACACCATTGGCGGCACCGCTGAGCTGCAGCGCGGTGTCGCTGATAAAGTCGTTTGAACTGAGCACAATTAAGCGCGCTGACGAAGGCGAACGGCTGAGTACCGACGAGACATTGAGCGTTGGCTCGTCAGCGGCAGCATCTTCGTTTGCGTCATCAGCCGCCGCCTCATTAGCAGCCGCTAACAGCGGCGAGTCTTTACCGGCAAAGTAGGAGCTAAATTCGCCCTCTACCACAGCGCCCAGCAGATAAGACTGCAGCTCGCCTTCTGGTGTAAAACTCAGCTCGCCATAGTGATCCAGCGGCGGCAGCACTTGCGTACTGTCTGACAGCCAGGCACGGCCGGAGCTGTGAATAAGCTCTGTGACCTTACGCGCGCTGTTTTTCCCGCTATCAATACTTAGCGGCGATGCCCAGCTCAGCGTCAGTTGCTGCAGGCCGGCGGTGGCCGGATGCTCAGTATTTAAGCCGCTCTGGCGCACATCGATAAAGTAGGGGTAATCCAGCATCCGCACTTCCTGCACGCGAAAGCCGCCCAGATCGCGCGTCACCGGCAGTGGCAGGGCGGCACTTTGTTTATCCAGCACTAAGGTGTTTTGCTGGTTGATGCCATGATGCGCCAGCCAGTCAGCCAGGCCCGATTGCACTGTTTTCAGGTTCAGGCTACGGCCGCTAAAGTCAGCACTGTATGGCGAGCTGGCCAGCAATACGGTGCCGCCCTGCATTAAAAACTGATCAACGGCAAACAGTGCCTTGTCATCCAGCTTATCCGGCGCGGCCAGCAGCAGAATGTCGGCATCGCTGGCAACGCTGCCATCGCTCAGATCTTCGGTTTTCACATTTAGCTCATCGCCAAGGTACTGCTGCAACTGGCTAAAGCTGACACCGCCACCGTAAGGGTTGGCCGCCGGTGCCACTAAGGCCACGGTTTTGCGATAACCACTGGCAAAGCGTTTTACTGCCGCGCTGAAGTTACGCTCAAAGCTGTCGGCCGAGAAATCGTCCAGCGGAATTTGCACCAGCTGCTCACCATCCCCGAGCAGTAAATGGAAGTAAAACGGGTTAGGGTCCAGTAAACCGGTCACCAGCGGGCTGATGCCGTAGTCGTTGGCCAACTGCTGTGCCAGCTCGCCGCCGTTGGCATCCGGATCCAGCGTCTGGCGCTGTAGTTTATCGCCAGCCTCATTTGCCAGTTTATCCAGCACGCTGTTGATATCAGCAGCGAACTGCTGCAACTGCGCGGGCAACTTGCTGCTATCTGACAAGTAGGCGGTAAAAGTAAGGGGTTTATTTACCGCCGCAAAGAGCTCACCACCGGCCTGGTAGCCCTGCATCACGCTACGGATAGTACGGGTAATATCCAGCTCCGGGTTGCGCAGCTGCACGTTAAGCTCGGCCTCGCCGCCTGATTTCACTTCAATCAGATCGCGAAAGCCCAGCACTTTATATTCGCTGCCGTATTGCACCAGCACATTAAAGTAACTGCTGACAATCGACGACTGATAGCGGTCGGCCACCTGAAACGGCACCGGCTCGATACCAAACTCCTGATTGGCCTGCTTTTCTGCCTCAGCAGAGCTTAACGGGTCAACCAGTTCCAGCTTAATACGGCCTTTGCCGGCAATTTCGTATTCGCGCAATAAATCACTCAGTTGCGGCACTAAGGGCGCCAGCAGCGGGTGGGTTTTACTGCTGAAATAACCGCGCAGCAGCAACGGCTCCTGTAATTGTGCCAGCTGCTGTTTGCTGGCCTCTGACAAGGTAAATTGTTGGCCGGCGGTGCTGTCAAAGCGCAGCGCGGATAACTGCCCCAGCCATAAATTCAGCGCCAGCGCATTGACGATCATCAGGCTGGCCGCCCACTGCCAGCGTTTGGCCGTGTTACTGCGCTGCTCACTCCAGCGGCCGCGCTCCAGCGCCCAGCAGTTCAGTGTTAAAAACACCAGGGTTAAGCTGACAAAATACAGTAAATCACGCGCATCCAGCATGCCGCGGCTAATGGCATCAAAGCGGCCTGAGGTCGACACTAAGCTTAACCACTGGCTGATATTCTGGCCAAACAAACTGGTAATCACATTGCTGCCCACTAAGTAAAATACGCCACACAGCAGCACCGCCAGCAACAGCGCCACTATCGGGTTGTCGCTGCGCGCCGAGGCGTAAAGGCCTATCGCCAGATACAGCATACCCAGCAGCAAGGTCGCCAGATAACCGGCCCACACCGGGCCCCAGTCCAGCTCACCCAGCATAGATACGGTAAAGGGCAGTGGTAAGGTCAACAGCAGCGCCAGTAACAGCAGCAGGCTACAGCCAATAAATTTACCCAGCACAAACTGCCACAGCGGCGTGCTTTGGGTCAGCACATGCTCCAGGGTGCCGCTTCGGCGCTCTTCACTCCACTGCCGCATGGTTAAGCTGCTGGCAAGGAAAATCAGCAGCAGCGGCATCGCATTAAACAGCGGCCGCACATCGGCAATATTGCGGGCAAAAAACGCTTCGCCCCAGAAAAACATAAACAGCACCACCGCCAAAAAGCCACCTAAAAACAGGTAACTGACCGGTGAGGCGAAAAACAGGCTGATTTCTTTTTGCGCGATACGCCACAGCATGGTGCGGGCGTGTTGGGTGTTATCAGGCTGCATCTTGCACCTCCGTGTTGCTGTTTAACTGGCGGAACACCGTTTCCAGATCGCGCTGCTCGATAAACAGCTGGCTTAAGCTGGCGTTGGCGTGAAACACCGCTTGTGCTGTCGCCTGGCACACTGCTTTCAGATCGTGCTGAGTATCGTTAAGTGTTAAGCGATACTGGCCATCGGCAAGCTGGCTGATCTCCAGGCCGGCAACAGCCGGCGCCAAAGCCTCGCGCAATGCGGACAAGCTAATAGTACTGTGCAGTTGCACGCTATTGCTTTGGCGCAGCGTGCTTAAGCTGCTATCGAGCACCAGTTCACCGGCGCGCAGCATTAGCACCTGGCTACAAAGCGCATCCACTTCCTGCATAATGTGGGTCGATAAAATCACGGTGGCGTCTTTGGCCAACTGACGGATTAAATTACGCATCGCTTCGGTTTGCGCCGGATCCAGGCCATTGGTCGGCTCATCTAAGATCAGCAATTTCGGCCGGCTGAGTATCGCCTGCGCCACACCAACCCGCTGTTTAAAACCGCGCGATAAGGTCGCAATCGGCGCCAGCAGTTTAGCGGCAATGTCGGTGGCAGCGATGGCGTAACGGATGGCTGCGGTTTTCGCGCTGCCGCTTAAGCCCTTTAACGTGGCAGCGTAATCCAGATAGTCGGCCACTGTCATATCCGGGTACAGTGGCAGGCTTTCCGGCAAGTAGCCAATTTGCGCCTGTATCGCCGCGCGGTCCACCGCCATGTCAGCACCGTTTAAGCTAATGCTGCCGCTATCGGCGTCTAAATAGCCGGTCAGCATTTTCATAATGGTGGTTTTACCGGCACCGTTGTGGCCCAACAGGCCGACAATTTCACCGGGTTTGATAGTAAAGCTGACGTTATTCACCGCCAGCATAGCGCCATAACGACGCGTTAAATGGGATACCTGTAGCATGATTAATTCTCCGCAGCATGGTTAGTTTTGGTTAGATAGGTGCGAAAAATCAGGTGGCGGCATCGCCACGCAGCGGGGCTGGATACGCTGAAACATTGTTTTTACCTTCCTCTTTGGTTGCCGGGGACATTCCCGTAAAAACAGTGTGTTAGTGCAAAGCCTGTTGTATATAAGGCCGCTTGCTAAGAATTCAAGCAGCGAAAAAAGTTCCTTATTTTGCGCTAGCTCAGCAGGCTGTGATAGCCCTGAGCACTTGACATTTGTTAACAACAGCATTATAAACGCGAACCATTCTCATTATATTTCACACTTATAAAGGTTGGTTATGTCTGTACTGCCCCGCTTTACCCCATCACGCCTCGCTTTAGCATGGTTAGTTTGCAGCCCACTGTTACAGGCCAACGATGATGCCATTGAGCATATTCAGGTTAATGCTACGCGCAGCAGTGCGCCGGTCAGCACAGTGCCGGCCACCATTACCGTGATTACGCAGGAGCAAATTGCCAGCCAACTGGCCTTTACTCAGGACATTTCGGCCATTTTGGGTAACCTGTTACCGGGGTTTTCTCCCAGCCGGCAAAAGCTGACCTCGGCCGGTGAAACACTGCGTGGCCGTGAACCGCTGTATATGATTGACGGCGTACCGCAGTCTAACCCGCTGCGTAACGGCTCGCGTGATGGCAAAACCATAGACCCGGCGATGATAGAGCGCATTGAAGTGATCCGCGGTGCTAATGCGATTCAGGGTATGGGTGCCAGCGGCGGCATTATTAACATTGTCACCAAGTCGGCCGCGGAAAACCGCCATCAGCTTAGCGCCGGCTTTACCACACCTACCGCCGGCGGCAGCGACAGCCAAAGCTATAAAGCCAGCTATCTGCATAGCTATCAGCAACAGGGCTTTGCTGTGGTGGCCGGCGTTTCGGCCAGCGATACCGGCATGTACCGCGATGGCAATGGCGATCTTATCGGTGTCGATGGCACTCAGGGCGATACGATGGACTCGCGCAGTATCGATGTGTTTGTTAAAGCGCGCCAGCAACTGAGCGGGCATGAAAGCCTGCAGCTGATGGTAAACCACTTTAAATTACGCGGTAACGGCAACTATGTGCAGATCCCGGGCAACGTGACCACGGGCACGCCGGCCACATCTGAACGCGGCGACACTGAAGGTATGGCACCGCAAAATAAGGTGACTACCGCCACGCTGGACTACCAGCATCAGGCGGTGTTGGGCGGCAGTTTAAGCTGGCAGCTGTTTTTACAGGACTTTGCCGCGCTATACGGCGGTGGCCGTTTTGCTGTGTTTCAGGATCCGGCATTGGGCGAAAACTTCTACGATCAGTCGCAGAATAAATCGACCAAGTATGGCAGCCGCTTAACCTGGTTTAAACCTAATCTGGCCCTGAGCGGCTTGGATTTAAGTACCGGAGCCGACTGGCTGCAGGATGAAACCTATCAGGAACTGGCACTGAGTGGCCGTAACTGGGTGCCGCAAGCTGAGTTTACCAATCTGGCACCTTTTGCCCAGCTACGTTACAGCGCATTGCAGAACTTTACCTTTAGCCTGGGTGGCCGCTACGAATACGGTAAGCTGAAGGTAGACGATTTTACTACGCTGGCGGCTTACGACAGCACCTTTGTCGAAGGTGGTGAACCGGATTTTAACGAGCTGCTGAGCAACGCCGGCGTAGTATGGCAATTTCACCCTGAGGTGCGGCTGTATGTCAGCTACAGCGAAGGCTTTAGTATGCCGGATGTGGGCCGGGTATTGCGTGATATCAGCACGCCGGGCTTATCAGTCGACAGCTTTCTAACGCTGCAGCCGGTGCTGTCGGACAATCTGGAACTGGGCATTGAATTCAGCTTTGATAACTGGCAACTGCGTGCCAGTGCCTACCGCTCTGATTCCGACTTGGGCATGCGTTTGCAAGCCGATGCCGATGGCATTTACAGTGTAATGCGGGAGAAAACCGAAATTGATGGCATTGAAGCCGAAGGCCAGTATTACTTCGGCACGGATAGCCAGATCGGTTTTAGCTATGCCCGTACCCATGGTCAGTTTGATAATGATGGTGATGGCCGAACCGAAACCGACTTAGGCGGTGTAAATATCGCACCGGAACGGTTAAACCTGTACTGGCAGCAATTGTGGTTACCACAGCTTAGCAGTCGCCTGCAGGCCAATATTCTGTTCAGTCATACGCTGAATACCGGTGAGCAGTTTGACGGTTATACCACGCTGGATTTCAGCAGCAGCTATGACAGTGCTTATGGTCGCTGGACGCTGGGTATCGAGAATCTGACCGATAAACAGTACTTTACCTACTATGCGCAAAGTACGCCGGCCAATGGCCGTTACTTTGCCGGTATTGGCCGCACACTAAACTTAAGCTGGAGCCATAGCTTTTAAAATGAGCTTCACCGCGTCACGGCTGCATCGCTACCTCAGCTGGCTGCTTGGCATCTGGCTGGTATCGCTGTGCGTTAGCGGCGCGGTGTTACTGTATAAAAACCCGCTACTGCGCTGGCAATACCCGCAATTGCAGCAGGTTCAGGCTGTGGCGGAGATCAGCCATTGGGGGCCGCTGTTAAACCAATTACAGCAAAACCCAGAGTTTCGTTATGTGAAATTTCCTGCGGCCGATGCGCTCTGGCTGGAGGCCGTCACATTCGATAACCAGCGCCACTATTACAATGAACAGCATCAGTTGCTGTTAAGCCGCCAGGTGCATAGCGACTGGCTGGATTGGCTGTACGACTTTCATCTGCATTTGCTTGGCGGCGCAACAGGCCATACCGCCAACGGCTTTATCGGTCTGCTGAGCCTGGTGTTATTACTCAGCGGCCTGTGGCAATGGTGGCCGCGCCGCTTTAGCCGCCGCTTATTTCGTCTGCCAAAACCCGACAACAGTCTGCGTAGCCTGCGCCAATACCACAGTGTGTTGGCGCTACTGTTATTACCATTACTGCTGTTAACCAGTGCCACCGGCGCTATGATGGTGTTTAGCCAGCAAACACAAAGTGTACTGCACGCCCTGTTTCCGCCGGCGGCACCGGCGCCAAAGCCGGTGCGCAGCATTGCGCCGGTACCGCTTAGCGCCACTAACTGGACAGCAGCCTTGCAAAGTGCCCGGCAGCACTGGCCAACACAGGCACTACGGCTGGTTAGCTTGCGGCAACACGACAGCGAGCCGATTAGCTTTCGGGCTAAGGCTGGCAACGAGTGGCATCCGAATGGTCGTGGCGTGTTGCAGCTTAATCCGCGGGATAACAGCCTGTTATACGCTGTAGCAGCGGCAGAGCTGGCAACGGCCGAACGGCTGCGCAATAGCTTTTACCCGCTGCATATCGCCGCAGTGGGCGGCACTTTGTACCAGCTGGCGTTGCTGCTAACCGGCGTGCTTAGCCTGGCGTTATTTGTTCTGGGCCTGCTGTTTAGCTGGCGCCGGCTTAAGGCTCGTTCAGCTCGTTGTGGTGTTTGCTAAATACCGGTATCGTCAGTTGCCATTTAATCGCCGCTAAACGCAGTAACAGCAGGGCGACCATGCCAGCTAGCATGGCCGGTAACTGGCTAACACCCAGCGCCAGCAGGCCGGTATAGACCACGCCACCAAAGATACAGGTTACCGCGTACAGCTCGCCGCGAAACACCATCGGCACTTCACGGCACAACACATCGCGGATCATGCCGCCACAGACGCCACTCATGGTGCCCAGCAATATTGCCACCATGGTCGAGGTACCGTAATCCAGCGCTTTTTGCGTGCCCATAATGACAAAAAACGCCAGCCCCAACGCATCGAAAAATTGCAAGGTGTTGTGCGGTATGGTTAAGCGGTTACGCACCAGCAAAATGGTGCCGATAGCGGCGATAAAAATAGCGTAAAAGTAGCTGTTGTTGTTGATCCAGATCACCGGCGCATTAAGGATTAAATCGCGCAGCGTGCCACCACCAATGGCGGTAACACTGGCCAGCACGATCACGCCAAAGCCATCCATCTGGTTACGCCAGGCTGCCAGGGTGCCAGAGATGGCAAATACCGCTATACCGAGTAAATCGAACCAGTGAAAGTAGCTTTCCATACCTGCTGCCCTGCCATGCTCAGGCGGCCAAAGTAGCAGGCTTTACCGCCAGCGTAAATAGGCGCTGCAGCGAGAAAAAAGCCGATATTGTTACTATCCGCGCCAAGCCGTGCTGTGTTAACATTTTGCCGTTTTATTAACAAACTATCTTGAAGGAACAACATGAAGAAGTCAGTGATCGCGCTTATCGTGGTAGCCGCCGCGGCCGGCGGTGGCGTATTGTTCGCCAATATGCAGGCTGAAAACGCCATTAAGCAACAATTTGAGCAAGCCAACCAGAGCTACCGCGATTTGGCCGGTGCTGGCGAAATGCCAGAGATTAGCCTGAGCTACGGCGATATTTCGGCTAATGTACTGACCTCCAGCTACAGCATCAGCGGCCTGACGGTTGATCTTGGTGAGCTGGGTACTGTGGTGACTGTCGACCTGATCACCGCCCAGGGCTTAAAGCCTAATGGCTTAGCCGACAAAGGCAGCATGCAGATGGTAGGCGCCAAAGCCGCACCGGCGGTGCTGCAAATGTTACCGCCGCACAGCAGCGCCTTTTTGCAAAGCCTGGCCCTGCATGGCGACTACAGCTACCAGTACCAGGACGACGGCCAGCTGCTGTTTAGCCAGCAAACCCGTATTAATGACGAATTTAGCCTAAGCTACAACTTTACCCTGGCGCAAATGCAGCAATTTTGGCAATACGCCAAAGACTTCAGCGCCCTAAGCGCCGAGCAGCAACAGGAACTGACCAGCAGTGATGCCTATGTTGAGCAAATGATGGCCAAACTGCTAACCGGCGCCCTTAGCAATGGCAGCATTGTTATTGAAAACAAAGGTTTTATTGAGCGTACGCTGGCGATGACCGCCGAGCAGCAGCAAACACCGGATTTCGCCACTGTGCAAGGCCTGGCGCTGGCGAATATCGCCGCCCTGCCGCAAGTGCCCGCCGAGATGAAGCAAAGCCTGACCGATTTTGTCAGCAAGCCAGAAAAGCTGACGTTAAGCTTTGGCTTTAGCGAGCCGCTGCAGTTTGCCAAAGCACAAAGCGGCGAGCTGGCCGAGCATATGGTTAGCCCGGAAGCGATGATTAAGTTTGCCAACATAACACTGCAGGCAAACTAAGCAACAACCTGTGTTTACCCCAAGGGCCAGTTAATGCTGGCCTTTTTGCTTTTTACCCTAACAGGCAAATAGCAGCGGCCAAGGCTAAACAAAGGCTATCCAGCGGCCACTCGTCAGAATAGCAAGCCATAGCATCATTGAGATACCGGCGGTTACTTTTAGCAACAAGGTAGCTGGCTGCCCGGCCAACAAAGCACGCCAGGCCGTCAAACTATGCACCACAGCCGCATTAAGCAGCGCCAGACTAATAAGTGCCAGCTTTAACAAAAAAGCATTGTTGGCCAGATAATGTGCCGGCTGTACGCTAAATAACAGCAAGCCACTAAGTACTGCCAGCATCAGCCCGCCCGCCGCCACCCGGCTGAGCAAAGATGCCAGCTCGCTAAGGCGGCTGCGTTTAATGATATTTAACAGGCGCAAGTCCAGTGTAACAATGCTGCCAACCAGCAATGCCAGGCCCAGAATATGCACTGCAGATAGCAGCGGGTAACCGATAACTGACTGACGTAGTGCCGAGGCGACAGCAGACTCGGCCAGGCTTAGTAATAAAGCCTCAAACACTGCCGCCTAATCCTGTTGCAGCAACTGCGGGTAAAAGGTGTATTGTTTATTATTGATAGTAGCGCGCACCGCTTTAATAATGCGCTCATCTTTATTGGCCGAGCGATGGCCACGGATCAGCACCGTATCGCCGGCTTTGGCTTCACCTTCGACAAAACCCGCTGCCAGCGTTTGGCGCGGATTACCCAAATCGACCTGCCAGCGGCCGGTATCGGTTTCAATCATCAACCGCGGGTGCGGCGGGCCAATATAGACCTCGGTAATAGTACCCGTCATCTCAGTTTGCTGCTTTTCAGTCCAATCCCAACCATGATGGGCGTTGGCATCCGGCAGCCATAACAAAGTCAGCAAAAATGCGCTGATTACAGACTTCACTAAATGTTTGCTTAACATAGGTATTCCCCGTTGCTTCGATAAACAGGCATTAAGTATACAAAGCAGGCAGCATATTGCCATGTTGCTACAAGCGGTGCCGGCATGGCAAAACAACAGCGGGCGGGTTATGCCGGGTTATCACCGGACTGCACCGGAATATCAAAGTGCAGAACCTCTTCACGTAACCCAAGTTTGCTATACAGCGCAATGGCCGGCTTGTCTTCTTCGCCGGTATCAGCCTGAACAAAAATGACATAGGCGCCCCGATCAGCCGCCACGGTTTTTAGCTTCTCAATCAATGCCGTCGCTATTCCCGTTCTCCGGTATTTTGATGCTACGGCAAGGTCGTATATATAGATCTCACTGCGCTCTTGCTCGAACTTTTTCAGCTCGTAGGCGGCAAGTCCACCGACAACATCTATGCCTTCCAGCGCAACCAGCGCTATAAAGGAGTCACCGCAGAGCAAAGCTTTCAGATAGTCTGCACTTGGGCGTTTTTTAGTATAGGTGGGCATGTCGTTAAACGCTTCGCCGAAGCAAGTCGACAAAGCCTTCATCAGACCGATGTCATTTGACGTAAGTTGGCGAATTTCTACTGGCATCGACAGCTCCGCAGCGCAGCGTGGGCAGTCCAGTGGAGGCCACGCCGTTTGTGGCCGGAACGAAATTAAGCAATTTGTTAGAGTTCACTTACTAATTTACTCCCCGCCCAACTTTTTATAAGGCTAATTTGCTCTTGCGACAAGCATCGCTTTGGTAAAGGCGCTATACCGTCAATCGCACCAACAAGTAGAAACGCATCTTCTATATCAACAACCTTGCCAATGCCTGACCATTGCATCTGAATACTTCCTGATTTTGATTTACGCTCGAAGCCATCTTCGGTAAAAACAAACTGGCAAGTACCCTCAGTTATTGATTTAAACATGAAAATACAAAAGCAAATCGGATGCGAAAAAAACTTAAAGTGCCACTTTGTAACTGCAGGGTAGCCCAGCTCATGCAACATAACCGCCTCTACTATCGACTTGTATTCAGTGTATGTATAGCGAATTACGGTTGAAAACATTTGTGAACTCTAACACCCGGCTCTGGGGCTGCATGGAGCGCAGCGTAATGCAGTCCCTAGCAGCCGATTGTTATGCCTTTACCTCTGATCTTTGGCTTCTTGTGTTTCAAGAAGCTCTTTGACAAAGCATGTTTTGATTATCTTACCAAATGGAATTCTAGTTCTTACATTTGGAGCATCATCAATTGGTAGTGTCGCCTGGGCACTTACTACGCCAACCAACCTTCCATTCTCGATTACAGGACCACCACTGTTTCCTGGATATATGCTCATATCACACCAATAAAACGGTAATTGAGCATGCAACATAGATACTTTGCCCCATGAAAAGACGGGTAATGATAAATGGCTCGAAGACCAGTGTGCTGATGCGGGGTGTTGGCTAATTTGCCCTAATAGAGCTGTCGCGCTAGGAAAGCCTACTGTAAACACTTCTGCACCTTCGGAAGAAGGGCCATCTTCAATTAGGTCTGAAGGAATTGGACTATACCCCAAAGCAATCAGCTCATCGGCAAACCGTTCATCACGCTGATCCAGTGAAACAAGAGCCAAATCCAAATCGGGAGAAGAAAATGTGTATGGCACGGTAAACGATGCACCAGCACCCAGATTCATCAAAAACTCTCGACGGCCCGAATCACTTCCTGACATCACTTCATCGAGGGAGGGAACTCTAAAGACGATGTTAAAGATATTATTAAGCGCCCTTTCATTGGCAGAAGATAGAATATGTCCTCTTGAATGCTCCGGCCATCCCTCGGCTCTCTGTATCTCTTCTTCTAACTCTCTCTTTGCCGAATGTTCATCAAATAGAACGTGTCTAGCTGTTAGTAGATATCGCCTTTGATTGTGAGAAATGAATAAAGCTGTACCATGAAATCTTAAATCTCGACTCCTTCCTGAAATTTCTTGCCCGAACTCTTCTTGCGATATTTCGCCGCTATCGAGTTTTTTCCGTAGCTCATCCATTCTCTTAATTCGGTCATAGAAATGTTCGCTATCGGTCGCGCACTCTAAGTGAATTACTGCTTTTTTCCATTCTTCATTCATTGCTCATTTCCCTATAGGGGCATAACGCCCAAATTCAGCGCGGAAATCCGCGAAGCAGACTGACATCGCAGCAAGCGCTTTTTTCTGACGATAAAATTTGATTGTTAGACAACGAGAATGTCTTATTTAAAATCATGATTTTAGTAACCACGGACTAAATAAAAGAATAAGCATACTGCCCCCACTAAAAGCATCCATAAGACAACTGGGCCATAGTTACCTTTTTGCGCTTCCGACGCCAGATAGGCATTGAATTCCTTTTTACTCTGACTTCGCCCGTATGCTGAACCAGTATTATGTTGCCCTAGCGGGGTTGAGCCAGTACTAACATATTCTTTCGCTGCGGCTAGAGAAGGTAGTGGCCCTAAATCAGCTTTTCCTTCTGCAGCGACAACATACCAACTTGAACCCTCTTTGATGATGAAACGACCATCACTTACAGCATATTGGCCTGCTTGAATTCTTGTAACGGAAACCATCGGCTGCTCCTTTTGTCTAACGCCCGCCACAAACGCGAGCAACTTGTTGATAGTCGAGCCGCGAAGCGGCGTTTTTAATGGCGCTTGTAAGAACAGCCCTACAGATACTTGTTATAAACCTCAATTAAGCTATTCGACATCTTGTGCTTTTGATCCAAAATGTAGGCTATCGCCAATAGATTACCGTCCAATCTCATTTCACTTTCAAGACTTTCTAGTTTTACATAGTCATTAACGGTCTTATCCTCTACAAGAGAATATATTCGCACTGGTAACTTGTTGTTTCTAATCAATGAAGCAATAGAATCATCAGGTGCAAAATTAATTTCCGTCACATCATGCTCAGGTGGTGTGACACATAAAAGTGAGCCATTCGGCAGTTTTACGACCGCATGGGCATTTAGCTTAAAAACAATCTTGCCTAACTGTGAGAACACCCAACCCAGTTGAATTTCTCCCTGGTTCGATTCCAAGTATCGCATTACATTGTTATAGCAATGCAACTTTTTACCATCACTAATTGCTGATATTCCAACTTTTTCCACAGATTCAATATCAATAGATTTTAGAAAGCCGAATGGAAGTTCACTTGGAATATGATATTTCAACATCGGTTCTCTAACATTTTATTCTTGAACATGCTTACCTCATTAATTCCCGCATGGGGGACGGAAACTTATAATCCATTGAAAAATAAACACAAATCTTCAACTTCTATTTTCACGATTTGGAAAAACAAGCATGCGTTATATTTCCAAAGTCCTCTGCCTTAAGTCCCTAATGTATAGCAGGTCGCCAACGCGAATAGTAGGATAAAAAACACCTCAGGGCAGGTATGCCGCTGAGGTGTTTTCGTTAATTGTCAGCTCGTTAGATCGCAGCTGAGAAAGCTTTAATGTTATCCCAACCAGGGTTGGCTGGCTTTGCGGCTTTGCTCGTAGTCGGCAATTTGCGGGTTTAGCTGCTCGCTGCTGCCGATAAAATCCAGCCCGGATAACAGCCGCTGTTTAATATCGGCGTCGATATTAAAGCCCATTGCCGCGTTATTGCCAAACAGTATCTCCTGGCTTTGTAAGTCAATTTGCCACTGCTGTGGGCCCTGGGCGCAGCGGTTAAACAGCAGCTCGATATTGGTTTTGCTTAACTGAATTAACAACATGGCGTTATTGACACTGTTATTAAAGAAAATATCGGCAAAGCTTTCCGCGATAATCACATTAAAGCCATACTGCTTAATGGCCCAGGGCGCGTGTTCGCGGCTGGAGCCACAGCCAAAGTTCTCCCGTGTCAGCAAAATACTGGCGCCCTGATATTCGGGTTTATTCACGACAAAATCCGGGTTTGGCTTGCCATCGGCTAAATAACGCCAGTCGTAAAACATCGCCTGTGCAAAACCATCGCGGCTGACGCTGGTTAAAAACTGCTTTGGGATGATCTGGTCGGTATCGACGTTGTTTTTATCCAGCGGGCAGACTAAGCCCTGTGCAAAAATCTGGCTCATGCTTTCTCTCCCTCTGTTGTCGCGGCGATATTAACAAACTTACCGGCGATAGCGGCGGCGGCTGCCATCGCCGGGCTCACCAGATGCGTGCGGGCACCGCGGCCCTGGCGGCCTTCAAAGTTGCGGTTTGAGGTAGAAGCGCAGCGCTGGCCAGCCTCAACGCGGTCATCATTCATGCCTAAACACATGCTGCAGCCCGGTTCACGCCACTCAAAACCGGCGTCTTTAAAAATGCCGGCTAAGCCTTCTGCTTCGGCCTGACGTTTTACCACGCCCGAGCCTGGCACCACTAAAGCGCGCACGCCGGCAGCGACTTTTTTCCCCTGCACCACAGCGGCGGCGGCGCGTAAGTCTTCAATCCGGCTATTGGTGCAGCTACCAATAAACACCACATCGACTTTACAGTCGGTCAGCTTTTGCCCCGGCTGCAGCCCCATATAAGCCAGCGCTCTTTCTGCTGCATCACGTTTGCTGGCATCAGTAAAGCTATCCGGTGAGGGTACGCTCTGATCGACAGCGATCACCTGCTCCGGGTTAGTGCCCCAGGTAATTTGCGGCGTAATAGCAGCGGCATCAATTTCTACTACCTGATCAAACACCGCATCGGCATCCGAATACAGGCTTTGCCAGTAGGCCACGGCCGCATCCCAATGCTCCGCTTTTGGCGCATGCGCCTTGCCTTTAATGTAATCAAAGGTGGTTTGGTCCGGCGCTATCAGGCCGGCTTTGGCACCCATTTCAATGCTCATATTGCACAGCGTCATCCGCCCTTCCATGCTCATAGCGCGGATGGCACTGCCGCAAAACTCCGCCACATAACCATTGCCGCCGGCAGTACCTAACTTGCCAATTACCGCCAAAATCACATCTTTTGGCGTCACATGGGCGCTTAATTCGCCATTTATCTCTACTTTTAACGTTTTCGCCTGCTGCTGCGGCAGCGTTTGTGTCGCCAGCACGTGCTCAACCTCTGAGGTACCAATACCAAAGGCCAGCGCGCCGAAAGCACCGTGGGTCGAGGTGTGCGAGTCGCCACAGACGATAATCATGCCCGGCTGGGTTAAGCCCTGCTCCGGGCCAATCACATGCACTATGCCCTGATCGGGGTGGGTTAAATCCAGCAGCGGAATGCGGTTTTCGGCGCAATTGGCCGCTAACGCCTCCAACTGTTTGCGCGAGGTGTCACCGGCGGCGTCTAAACTGCGGCGCTGCGTTGAAACGTTATGATCCATGGTGGCAAAGGTTAAATCGGGCCGGCGTACTTTACGGCCCGCCAGTTTTAAACCGGAAAACGCCTGCGGTGAGGTGACCTCATGAATTAAGTGCCGGTCAACGTACAACAAATCGGTGCTGGGGTTTAATTTCCCCACCACATGGCTGGCGTAAATTTTCTGATATAAGGTTTTGGCTGAATAATTAGGGGCCATTAGTTTTGCTCCTGGCGCAAGGTGGCAACAATAGCTGCGCCTACCGCAGCGGTGCCATAAGTCGATTTCGGATTGATATCGCGCGTGACGATGTGCTGCGCTAAGCAGTGCTGCACCGCCTGCTCGATAGCGCGGGCGGCGTCTTCTTCGCCAAAGCTGTATCTAAGCATTAAAGCGGCACTTAAAATTTGTGCAATCGGGTTAGCAATGCCTTTGCCGGCAATATCCGGCGCGCTGCCGCCGGCCGGCTCGTACAGGCCAAAGCCGCTGCCATTTAAGCTGGCCGATGGCAGCAAACCTAAGCTACCGGCGATAGCGGCAATTTCATCAGATAAAATATCGCCAAACAGGTTGTCGCACAAAAGCACATCAAACTGCTGCGGGCTGCGGATCAGCTGCATAGCAGCATTGTCGATATACATATGCTCCAGCGTCACGCCGGGGTAGTCTTGCGCTACCCGCTCCACCGTTTCGCGCCACAAAATACTGGTTTGCAGCACATTGGCTTTATCAATAGAAGTGACTTTATTGCTGCGCTTGGTGGCAGCGTCAAACGCCACCCGGGCAATACGCTCAATCTCACGCACGCTGTAGCGCTGGGTGTCAAAGGCGTCTGTCTCAGTGCGGCCCTTCTCGCCAAAATAAATACCCCCGGTCAGCTCGCGCACGCACAGTACATCCATACCCTGGCTGCTCACGCGTGGGTGCAGTGGCGATAACTCGGCAAAGGCCGGATAAATCTGGCCGGGGCGTAAATTACAAAATAAATCGAAGGTTTTTCTAAGGGGCAACAAAGAGCCGCGCTCGGGCTGTTTATCCGGCGCCTGGCCGGTCCATTTGGGCCCGCCGACCGAGCCAAATAAGATAGCATCGCTTTGTTTGCACAGCTCCAGTGTGGCAGCGGGCAGCGGCTCGCCGCTGGCGTCCAGCGCGGCGCCGCCAACTAACGCCGGTGTTAAGGTTAAGCCAAACTGAAATTTATCGGCCACCACCTGCAGCACTTTTTCCGCCTCGGCCATCACTTCGGGCCCAATACCATCACCGGCTAATACCGCCACCTTATAATGCTTGTTGCTCTGTGTACTCATGACTATTCCCCTGCGGCAATTTTGTTGGTGTTCTGACGGGCGTGTTTATGGGCGTCGATGGTTTGCGCCCGCTGGATCATATTCAGCACATGCACATAGGCCAGTACCGAGCTGCGCACTATGTCGGTGGCTAAACCGGCACCATGAAAGCGGCGGCCTTCGTGCTCGGCAATAATATCGACCTGGCCCAGCGCATCTTCGCCACTGCCTTTAGCCTGTAAGTTAAAATCAACCATCTTGATAGCCAGCTTGCTGATACGGGCGATGGCGCTAAAGGCCGCTTCTACCGGGCCATTGCCGGTAGCGGCTTCGGTAAACACTTTATCGCCGCAGCGCAGGCCGACGGTAGCGCTGGCCACATGGCCGGTATGGGTGGATGAGCTTAAAAACTCCAGCGCGTAGTAGTCATTTTGCTCCTGCATGTTTTCAAAAAACACCAGCGCTTCTAAGTCGTAGTCGAACACCCGGCCTTTTTGGTCGGCCAGCGCGACAAAGGCTTTGTACACCGCTTCTAAGTCATAATCGCTGCTGGTGTAGCCCAGTTCCGCCAGGCGATGCTGGATAACATGCCGGCCCGAGCGCGAGGTTAAATTCAGCTCGTTCTGGCGGATACCGACTTGCTCCGGCGCCATAATTTCGTAAGTGTTTTGCGCTTTTAACACACCATCCTGATGAATGCCGGAGCTGTGGGCAAAGGCGTTTTCACCGACGATGGCTTTGTTCGGCTGGATCGGCATATTGCAAATCTGGCTAACCAAATGCGAACTGCGGTAAATCTCGGTGGTTTTAATATCGGTATACAACGGCGCTAACACGTCTTTACGGGTATTGATAATCATCGCCACTTCTTCCAGCGAGCAGTTACCGGCGCGCTCACCTATACCGTTTACTGTACACTCAATCTGCCGCGCTCCGGCCTGTATCGCGCTGATGCTGTTAGCCACCGCTAAGCCCAAATCATTATGGCAATGCACACTTAAGCGGGCTTTGTCGATATTCGGCACTTTGTTGCGCAAGGTGCTGATAATGGCCGCAAATTCGTTTGGTATCGTATAGCCGACGGTATCCGGAATATTAATGGTGGTGGCGCCGGCAGCAATGGCGCGCTCGACTATCCAGCATAAGTCATCAATCGGCGTGCGGCCGGCGTCTTCACAGGAGAACTCGATATCATCGGTATAACGGCTGGCCAGTTTAATGGCGGCGACTGCCTGCTCGCTGGCCTGGGCCAGGGTTTTGCGCAGTTTGTACTGTAAATGCAGCGGCGAAGTGGCGATAAAGGTATGAATACGCTGCTGCTCGGCGTCTTTTAACGCTTCACCACAGGCTTCGATATCGGCCGCTACCGCGCGCGCCAGGCCGCAAATAACCGGGCCTTTAACTTCGCGCGCGATGCGCTGCACTGAGTCAAAATCGCCGGGGCTGGAGACCGGAAAGCCCACTTCCATTACATCGACATTCAGCCGCGCTATCGCATGCGCCAGCTGAATTTTTTGTTTCTGGCTTAAGCTGGCGCGCAGTGCCTGCTCGCCGTCACGTAAGGTGGTGTCAAAGATCCAGATTTTGTTATCGCCGCTCATCTTGTCTGTCCTGTTCCGTTAGTCGGTCGGTGGCAACTTTGGGCGGGGCTTAAAATGCAAAAAACCCCGGCCAGTGGCACGGGGTTTTGCAATATTGGTTTCGTTACGTTTTTACCAATAAGCGACACCCCGCGCGCCGGTGAGGAGCACGAGGAGGCTAATGGTAGAAACGCGACGGTTAAAATGCATTGATTGCTCTGTTAGTCACTTTGGTTAGCAAAACGCCAATAGTAATAGCATGGTTATTTTTTAACTGCAACAGTATAGATGGCTAAAACTTAAAAATGCGCTTTTACCAGCAAGTTCACATTCGACTCATGGGTGCGAAACTGCGGACTGTCGGCAATACCGTATTTATTGCGCCAATACACATATTCCACGCCGACATAGAGTTTATTTTTCAGCTTAAACAGCGGGTGCAGCGCCCATTTCAGCTGCGACGTCATATTCATACTGGCGCTTTGATCGACAGTGGCACTGCTCCAATCCAAAAAGCCATCAAACAGAAACTGCTGCCCGCCCAGCGCAAACGGCACTGCCCAGGTGGTGGTAAGCTGCCAGTTATCGGCCACACCGTCATTATTGCGCCGGTAAAAATTTAATTTCAGATAACTAAAACCCGGTATGGCTAAATCGGTTGCTACGCCATATAAAAAATTGGTTTGCAGCGACGACATCTCCACCGTGCTGGTTAACAGTACATCTTTGATCACGCCATATTGCAGTGGTTGCTGGCTGAATTTACTCAGGCTGATACGGGGTGACCACTCGGCATAATTACTACGGCTGCCATTGTCGCCACGCAAATGATCTAGAAAGAAGAAACTGTCGCCCCAACTGGTGCCAGCGACATGTTCAAAGGTCAGCACCTGCTTGTCCGGGCCATCGACCCGGTAGTTGCTGCCATTAAGATAGGTCAGGCTAACATCCTGCCACAGTATTTCAGCCTGCAGCGGCAGTGTGGCTAACGCCAAAGTGGCTGGTAAATAGTATCTTTTCATCGCTTACACCTTAAATTGAGTAACCAGCGCCCGCAACTGCTCGGCGCGCTGTTGCAGCAGACTGATGGCTTCCAGTTGTTGTTGCGCATTCTGGTGAATACTGGCGGCGCTGTCGGAGATTAAATGCGCCGACTGGTTAATATGCTCTACCACTGTGCCCTGCTCCTCCGTGGCGGCCGCTACCTGATGGTTACCGGCACTGATTGCCTCAAATTTCTGTTTAATGCTTAACAGGGCCGCCGCCGATTGCTCGGTGTGGTCGGCCACTTGCTGGCTACTGGCTGTGCCCTGCTGAATAGCCGCAGTAGATTGCTGCGCGGTTTGCTGCAGCTGGCTGATCTGGTCGCGTATTTCCAGTGTCGACTCCTGGGTGCGCCGGGCTAAATTGCGCACTTCGTCGGCCACCACGGCAAAGCCGCGGCCCTGCTCGCCGGCGCGCGCCGCTTCGATGGCAGCGTTTAATGCCAGCAAGTTGGTTTGCTCAGAAATGGCGTTAATGACTTCGACCACCGAATTAATTTGCGAGGCCTGGTTGGCAAAATCGACTATGGTTTTTTCAATGTCGCCCATTACGCTGTTAAGCTGCTGCATAGTGCGCGATGTCAGCGCCATATTGTCATTGGTGCTGTGGGTGTCCTGCACCGCCGCTTCGGTGTCTTGCGCGGTACGATGGGCAATACCCGACACCTCAGAGATGGTCTGGCCCATTTCGGTAATGGCTGTCGCCACCTGATCGGTCTGAGCCCGCTGCAGCTCGGTCGAGCTAAAGGTGTCGTTCGCCAGCTGCGCCAGCTGCTCAATACCGGTTTTAATCGCAGTTTCGGTGTGCTGAATTTCGGCCACCAGCTCGCGGATCTTGCCAATAATGGCGTTAAAGCCCTTGGCCAGATGGCCCAGCTCGTTATCATGGCTGTCATCCAGCCGCTTGGTTAAATCGCCGCCGTCACCCGACATTTGCAACAGATTTTCACCAACCTGATAAATCGAGTTGCTCAGTGATTTGGCAAACATGACCGTCAACACAATACACAGCGCCGTTAGCATCAGGCTGGCAATGACCGAGAATGAAATCACGCTGTTAATGGCGCTGCTGATCTCCTGCGCCGGCAATACTGCCACCAGTTTCAGGCCGGTATCGCGGATATCCTGCAGGCCAATATAAACCGTTTCGCCATTTAACTCGCCCTGGCTCAGGCTAAAGCCGGTGCTGTGCTGCTTTAACAGGGCCGCTATGCTTTGGTATTGCGTTTGCTGGTTAATATTTTGCCGCACCAGGTTCAGCTCGCGGTGCACGGTAATCATGCCATTGGCATCAACCAGAAATAAAAAGCCGTTTTGGCCCAGCTTATACTCCGACACCAGACTGGCAATGGCGGATACATCGTAACCCAACCCGGCCACGGCAGCGCGCTTACCGGCAATATTGGCCGCTACATTGACAAACAAGGTTAACTTGCCGCTGCGCTCGTCGGCATCCAGCGACAGTTCGCGCTTATCACGGCTGTTTAAAAAGTTAAAAAACCAGCTATCGCGCGGCTCGCTGGCTGAGATGGTTTTAAACACCCCGGCTTGTGTGTAGTAAGTTTTGCTGAAATCCGACACCCAAAACAAGGTGGCGGCGCCGGCATCCTGTTGCAGCTGCTTAAAATAGGCCATTACCTGCTGATGGTTAGCCGCCGCGGTTTCACCTTGCTGCATCCAGTTATGCAGTAAGCTGTTCGCTGCCAGGTTTTCCGACAAGATAATAGGATGCATCAGCTCTGAGCGCACCTGCTCGGCGATACGGCCGACACTGTTGGGTAAATATTCCCGCTCGGTCTGGCCGTAGTACAGGCCGGAGAACTGGTTAATGTTAATCAGGGTAGAGATTAGGGTAAGCAGGGTCAGTGCCAGGGTAACAAAGGCAATAAAAACCGTGCGTAGTTTTAGCTTCTGCATAGCGGCTCCGTCGCGTTTACTGCTGTTATTTTTCAACTTAAGGCTAGCTTAAGCCTAGCAGCAAGATCAAATAAGGTGTTGAAATATAAGTAACTAAAACGGGTATTTATCGTTAACCACAGCACGCCAGACGAAAATTGCTTGCATAATGGCAGCAGGTTACATAAGATGCGCGCCGTCTTACCAAGTGCAATCGCACGAACGACTCTGCCCGGGTGGTGAAATCGGTAGACACAAGGGATTTAAAATCCCTCGGGGGAAACCCCGTGCCGGTTCAAGTCCGGCCCCGGGCACCATTTATTCTTTCCAATACAGAACAGCGACGCGGAATCGACAATATTTGGCGAAACGCTTTATTGTCAGCTATAGCTAACAGCAATAAACCAAATTTTGAGCACTGATTGCTAATGATGCAGAGGTGTTTATGTATATTCCAAAGTGGATGCTATCCATCTTTATCATGTTGTTTTTACTACTGTTAAGCTGGACTTGTAGTCTGGTAATGCAACGTAATCCTTTGCCGTTTCCTGATCCAGGATCGCGTATTTTTTCTACCCCCTCTGTCGAAGCCAAAGCCGCAGTGGTAGACCTGCTGACGCAACATGGCATCACAGAACGTTTTCAGGCTAATAGTGACGGTGTCCTGCGCTCTATTATGTGGGACGGCACCATTATCAACCAGCCAACACCAGAAGTGTTGCAAAAGGTGGGTAATGCCAGTGCCAGTATTGGCCTGGTGGTGGCAGACCCGGTGCAAAGTGCCAATAACGCCGCCAATTTCCTGCGCCAACGGGGCTTTCAGGCCGAAGTGGTGCTGGATGTAGAGCCCAGCTTGCCCATCGCGTTTGTGGTAACCAATGCGTTAAATGGCACTGTGTTGAACTTTCGCAAGCATATTATCCACCTGCCGAAACCAGATAGCCTGGAGCACTGAGGGTCAGATCCAAATGTGAATAGCAATCAGGCAAGCAACATCAGCTCAAACAACAGCTTTTGCAGGTTCTGCCTGCTATCCATCAGTAACAATAACTCGATACGTTTGTTTGCTTCATCCAGCCGGTAAAACACCACGTTATGTTGGTCAACCTGCCACTGGCGGTAGTCGGCGACACCCAGTGCCAGCAAACGCTCACTGATAGGTGCCAAGGTAGGATGGCTGGTCAGATCTTGTTTAATACGTTGCTTAATGTTAGCCAAGGTATTCTGCGCTAAAACACAGGAATACTTTTCGGTTAGAAATGCCTTGAGGCGTTGCTGTGATAATTTAAACAGCGGTGAAGCGACAACAATGTAAGAGCTACTCAAACGCTTGTTCCAGACTTAACTCAGCCCCTTGCAATGACTTTTCTGACAACTTCAGCATTTTAAGCAGCGCCAGCGTATCTTGCTGAAACTGATAATCCTGATAAGACTGCACCACAAAAGCCGGTTTACCATTTTTGGTTATTAATAGCTCTTCACGCAGCTCCAACGTGTTGGCATGCTCTTTTAAGTAGGTAATCGTTTCGGTTTGCATAGCAGCCTTTAAAAAGATTTTATTCAGACTGATTTAGCCTAGCAGATAATGTCTGGTTGCGCCAATCTGGCGAGGCTATAACTGACACTGCGCGCCGCTCTGCGTATTTTGCTGTGCCTGCTGAATTTGTTGCTGGCTATCACGCAGGTTAGCATCCTCTGGCGCCAGCTGCAGTGCCTGGTTAATCAGGTTGCGGGCTTGCTCATGGCAGGCCAGGCTGCTTAACAGCAGCGCATAGTTATTTAAATACGCGACTTGTTGCTGTGCTGCGCTAAGGCCTTGCTTAAACCAGTTGGCGGCCTGTTTCGGCTGCGCCGAAAAATAATGGTTACCGAGTAAAAAATACGGCAGCCAGTACTCTGGCCACTGCTGTGTTGCGGTGTTAAGCGCACTCAGGCCTGCGGCTGTCTGGCCGGTGCTGAGCAAATCCTGACTGGCTTTGGTGTATAAAAAAGCGTCAAGCTGCGCACTGATTTTGTCTGGCGGCAACATGGCCAGCAGCCAGTAGTTACCACGCTGCCAGGTGCGCTCAAAGGTAGCAAAATTAAGCCGGTGGTTGGGCGTTACCCCGGTGTGTAAAATTACCTCGCCTGCTTCAAGGTCGTAGCCAATCACCACCGCATAATGCCACTGCGGCCACCAGGCAATGCTGTTGTTTTGCAGTACTATAAGCGGTATATCTTCGGCCACCAGGCTGAGCAGCTGCACCATAGTGGCGCGCGGCTGCACATAGGCCAGCATGCCCAATTGCCGGGTGGCGGCGGCCATTTCAATTTGTAAGCTACCCTGACGGCCGGGAATAAAGGTGTTAGGGGCTATGGCTTCAGGGCTGGTGTTCAGGCCATAAAAGCCGGCCACTTCAGCCAGCGTTGTCGGGCCACAAAAGTAGTCTTGTTGCGGATAAAACGGTACCTGCGCAATAAGATGCTGGCGGGCAATATCAGGCGGCGCACTGTGTAACTGCCGGGTTTGTGGCGGTGTCTGGCAAGCCGTTAACAGCGCCAGCACAAATAGCAAACCAGCCCGCAGGCTGGTCTGGCGCAGTAAAGCTAACACCTGTTAAGAGTTGATCGGGCGGATAAACGGATACACATCAGTGATGCCCAGTACATCCAGTACCGCTATTACCACCAACACGGTAACGATAGTGCCCACAATACCACCTGCCGGCATCTCGTTCAGCTGAGTGTTTAATGCGTCGAGCTCAGCGGTAGTCATGGCCGCAATGCGCTGCTTGGCATCATCGGCATTAACGCCCAGCTCAATAAGCTTTTGCTGCACTTCAGCATTGTCCACCAAGGCTAATACTTGCTGCTGGCTGTACCGGTGTTGCTGCTGGGCGACCACCTCATCAGAGCCATAAAGGCCTGCGGATACCTGACAGCAGGTGAACATTAACGCGGCACAGGCCGTTAAAACAACAGAGGCTTTTTTCATTTACGGCGTCCTATATTTATTATTTTGACAAAATGGTGTTCTAAAGCCTAGTTGAAACAACAACCTGACGCAACACAGATTATAGCTCACTGCCTTAACGCAGCGATGTAATGCATTACGCCACCGAAGCCGGCTGCAGCTGCTGCCGGGCCGCCTGGGTTAGCGCCACCATCGCCGGGCGCACACTGGTGGCCGCCAGACAAGCGCTGGCAAAGCGGATAAAAAAGGCTTTGCCGCTGTAGCGCACATGAAAACCCTCTGCCAGCACATTTAACATCTGTACCTCGCCGGCAGCGGCAGACTGCTGATGTTGCAGGTTAAGTATTAAGGCCAAAGCATCGGCGTGGTCTGCATGCATATGGTCAATCATGCCACCGGCCTGCGCCTGCCAGGCCGGTGTCGGGTAGTGCCAGTCTTGTGCTTTAAACCAGTATATTTCGCCAAAACCACCGATATAGCGCACCCGGCTTGGCGTAATGCGGTAAAACTGAAAATCGTGTGCCTGTTTATAGGCTTCAGCCTGCGGATACAACTGAAAGTAGGCCTGCGCCTCGTCGCAGTTTTTACCCAATAGCTCAGCCTCACCCAGCACGGTCACCCGGGCATTGGCCTGGCTGTCATCCTGCGCGCTGTCAAACACACATAAACTGACTTTGGCATCGGCCTGCATATTACGACTGTGCTGGGCAATATCAGACGCATACAGCACCACACTGCCCTGCTCTGTCATCCAGTAGGGCGTTACCGAGCCAAAAGGGTAGCCCTTTAACGATAAACTCTGGGTGGATAATACGCCGCTGTGCTGCTGGCGTAGCAGGGCGCGGGCATTAAAAATATGTTGTTGTAGGTTGTCGGCTTGCATAAGAACTCCGGGCTAAAACAGTTAATAGTGAAAATAACGTCTACCGCTACTCGCATCATGTTGCAGCTGGCCTGCAACCTGATAACAGCGGCATAGGTTGGTTTGGGTAAAGCAGTGTGCGGCATCACCGGCCGCCAGCAACTGGCCTTGTTGCAGCAAAATAAACTGATCCGCCACACGGGCGGCCTGATTGACGTCGTGCAGCACCACCAGGGCGGTACCACCGGCGGCGACGAAACTTTGCAGCGCCTGGTAAAACTGGCGCTGCTGATAAATATCCAGTGCAGCAGTGGGTTCATCCAGTAACAACATGGCATGGCCTACCCCCTCTGGTGCCACCAGCTGTAACCAGGCACGGGCAAACTGTACGCGCTGCCACTCCCCACCCGATAAACGGGTAATGGGCTTATCCAACAGCGGCTGCAGTGCCAGGCGCTGAATAAGATGGCTGGCATGCGTCAGGCTTTGCACTTGGCTTTCCAGCCAGGCATGGCGTGCCAGCAGCAGGTAATCCAGCACCAGAAAGTCAAACACCGGCCGCTGTTGCTGCAGCATGAAGGCGCGCTGAGTTGCCAGCTGTGGCGCAGACCAGTGCGCCAACGGTTGTTGTTTAAACAGGACTTCACCCACTGAGGGTTGCAGCTCACCCGCCAGCAGGCTAAGCAAGCTGCTTTTGCCGGCACCATTGGCACCCAGCACTGCGGTTAAACTGCCCTGGCGGATGGTTAAACTCAGCTCACGCAAACGCTGGCTGGCGCCGCTGCCAACACTGACATTGGTTAACTTAAACATGGCGTGCCCCACGGCGGTACTGCAACAGCAAGTAGAGGAAAAACGGCACGCCCAGCATGGAGGTAACCAGACCAACCGGCAATTCGGCCGGCATAATCACAATACGGGCTAAGGTATCAGCGCCCGTTACCAGTAAGGCACCGGCCAGCGCGCTAAGGGGGATCAAGCTGCGCAAGTCTGGCCCAGTCAGCAAACGGCAAATATGCGGTGTCACCAGGCCGACAAAACCAACAATACCGGTAAAGCAAACACTGACGGCGGTTAGCAGTGCCACACACAATAAGCTAAGCCGTTTAATCTGTTGTACCTCTACTCCCAGATACTGGGCGTCCTGCTCGCCCCCCAGCATCAGGGTAAGCGCAGTGCGATAACGCCATAGCAGCAACAGCGGCGCGCTGACACCCAGAGCCACCAGCATCACCTGCGCCCAGTTACTGCCGGCATAGCTGCCCATACTCCAGAAGGTAATTAACCGCAGAGTGCCGTCGTCAGCAATAAAAGCCAGTAAGCCCATAATGGTGCCCACCAAAGCATTAATCGCCACTCCGGCCAGAATCAGCAATAAGGTGTTTAGCCCCAGTGCCGTGTGCGCCAGCCGGAACACCAGCAGGCTTATCAGTAAAGCACCAACAAAGGCCGCCAGCGAAAGCAGTACCGGCTGCAGCGGCGCTGGCAAAAACCAGCTGAGATCAAACACCATCACCAAAGCGGCAAACAAGGCCGCTCCGGAAGAGACGCCAATCAGGCCGGGGTCGGCCAGCGGGTTACGACAAATACCCTGCATTACCGCACCACACACGGCCAGGCCGGCACCGGTAATGGCCGTCAGCACGACTCTGGGCAGGCGAATATCCCAGATCACCTGCTGGGCAAAATTGCCGGGCCCGCCGTTCACGCCGCCCAGCAAGCTGGTAACAACCTCTGCTGCATCAATCGGCATAGCGCCCTGCGTTAATGACAGCAGCATTAACAGCACTACCAGCAATGCCAGTGTCAGCAAGGTGCGCCGCTGTTGGCGGCTTTTCTGCGCCAGAGCGGCCTGTAACTGCGCCGGCAACGGCAACACCGGGCCGCCCGGCTCAGCTGTTGCAACAAAAGAGCGTGATGACAGCTCACTCATCCGCCTTTCCCTTCGCCAACTGCTGTAACTGGGCAACCGCCTGCGGTAAGCGCGGGCTCAGTCCCATAAAAATCAGTGGGTCGACAATACTCAGCTGACACCCCTGTTGCTGCGCCCAAAACCGTAACGCCGGCAACTGACACAACTGCGCCGCGCTCTGGCCCGCAGCAGCGTGAGCCGGCACCAGCAAGTGCGTCGGTGCGCCAGCCATCAGCGCCTCGACCGACACCGGCTGATAGCCCGCTACTGCGCCAAATGCATTGGTGATACCGGCGCTGTCAAACAAGGCGTCTGGCATAGTATTGCTGCCTGCAGCCATTAAACCGCGCTCGCCTACCGACACCAGAAATGCCATGGCCACTGGCGTTACGTGCTGCCCTTCTAATTGGCTTAGCTGCTGACGAATCTCGGCCACTAAGCTGGCCCCTTGCTGCTGGCGGTTAAAGCGCTGGGCCAGGGTGGTAATTAACTGATACAGGCTGTCCGTTTGATAGCCATGTGGCACATTCACTACTTCTATCCCCATCGCGGCAATTTGCGCTAACACCTCTGCCGGCCCCATCTGGCTGTGGCCCACCAGCACGGTAGGCTGCTGCGCCAGTACCCCCTCCGGGCTTAGCTGGCGGTAATAGCCAATTTTCGGCAGGCGGGTGGCGGCTTGCGGATACACACTGGAGGTATCAACCGCGACCAGCTGCTCACCCAGGCCCAAGGCAAACAACACCTCAGTGACGCTGCCACCGGCGGCAACAATACGCTCTGGCGCTGCGCCAGCAGGGCGCACCACGAAAAGCAACACGACAGCAAGACACAGCAGCTGGGTGTAACGATACATTTCTCCACCTCGTTATTGCAAATACGAATAATTATCATTAGGATCCGATTCTCGCAAATAACCCAGCCATGTTCAAGAGGTAAAAATGATCAAGCGTATTCCCTGGCTCTGCCTGACAGCCGTATCGTTAAGCAACGCCATGCTGCCAGTAGTCTCGGCCGAAGAAGCGATAGAGCACATCAGTGTGACGGCCAGCCGCAGCGAACGCGACATTAACGAAATAGCGTCCTACGTCAGCTTTATCGACAGCGACACCATGCAGCAGCAGCTGATGACCGATATCCGCGATCTGGTACGCTACGAGCCCGGCGTCAGCGTGGAAGGTGGTGGTCGCTTTGGCTTAGCCGGCTTTAATATTCGCGGCATTAACGGTGACAGAGTATTAATGCTGCTGGACGGTGTGCCGCTGGCTGATGAGTTTAGCTTTGGCCCGGCATTATCAGCACGGCGTGACTTTATCGATATCGATTTGCTGCAGTCGGTAGAGATCATTCGTGGCCCGGCCTCAACCCTGTATGGCAGTGATGCTATTGGCGGTGTAGTCGCTTTTAGCAGCAAAGCACCGAAAGACATGGTCGCCACCGGCGAGTCCTTAGCCGGCAAAGTGAAACTGGGCTACGCCAGCGCTGCCGACGAAGGCTGGCTAAGCGGCCAACTTGCTGCAGTACAGGGCAACTGGCAGTGGTTACTCAGTGCCAGCCGCCGGCAGGGTAGTGAAACCGAAAGCTATTTTGACCATGGCCCAGAAACCGGCAGTGAGCGTCTGATGGCCGAGCCGCAGCGTCAGCGCAGCCAAAGTGGCCAGGCAAAGTTAATTTACAGCCCCTCTGCGACACAGCAATTCAGCTTTATCGCCGATCACTTGCAGGGCGACAGTAAAACCGAGCTGCTGTCGCAGGTTGGCACGCTGGTGCGCGGTGTCAGAATTGACGCCAGCCAGGGCGATGACCAGCGCCAGCGCAGCCGGCTACAATTCAATTACCAGTTTAACGGTGAGCTGGCCGCCTTTGATAAACTGCTGACACGGCTTTACTGGCAGCAGTCAGACACCGAACAAGACAGCTTTGAGCAGCGCTTTGGCGCACCAAGCCAGCAAGCCCCGGCCCCGATTGACATGCTACGCAGCCGCCATAGCGAGTTTAGCCAGCGTGCGCGCGGTGCCAGCCTGCAATTCGACAAAGCTTTTGCCAACCATTACCTGATTTATGGCTCAGAGCTGCAGCTAACGGACAGCAATTCGCTGCGCGATGGGGCCACCCGCCGTGCGGATAACGGCGACGTGCTGCCTGAGGGCAGCGTATTCCCGACCCGCGACTTTCCACGCTCAGCCGCGCGCGAAGTGGCCTTATTTGTGCAGGACGAAATGCGTCTGCTGGACGGCAAACTGACACTGTCACCCGGCCTGCGCTATGATAAATTTAACCTGTCGCCCAAAGCCGACGCGCTGTTTAGCAGCGCCAACCCCGGTGTTGAAACCCAGTCTTATTCCGACAGCGAAGTGTCGGCCAAATTAGGCGCGCTATACCGGCTTAATTCGCAGTACACCTTATGGAGCCAGTTTGCTGAAGGCTTTCGCATCCCGCCCTTTGACGATATCAACGTTGGTTTTACCAATTTTGCCGGCGGTTACACCTCGCTACCTAATGCCAATTTGGCGCCTGAACGGGTAAAAAGCTGGGAGCTGGGCATTCGCGCCCGGCTGGACAGCCTGGACTGGGAGTTAAGCCTTTACCACAACCGCTACGACAACTTTATTGAGTCGCTGGCAGTTAAAGGCTTTAACCCGGCTACCGGCTTGCTGGAGTTTCAGGCCCGTAACCTGGATAAGGTCACGATACGCGGCGCGGATGCCCGCATTAACTGGTACCCACTGCAACAGCACGCTTTACTTAACAGCCTGCGCGTCACTACCGCGCTAAGCTGGCTGGATAGCAAAGATAGCAGCACTGGCCAACCACTGGACTCCATCATGCCGCCACAGGCCGTGGTTGGGGTAGGTTACGGCTTACCGGATGATAACTGGTCACTGGAGCTGATCACCACAGCAGTAAAGCGCGCTACGGTAGCCCGGCCCGCTGAGGCGAATGCCACTCAGCCTTTTGCGGCACCCGGTTATGTTAGCCTGGATCTGCTGGGCCACCTGAACCTGGCCGCCGACTGGCGTTTAAATCTGGGGATATTTAACCTGACTGACCGCAAGATCTGGTCGGCATCTGAGGTGCGCGGGCGCTCCGTGGCAGAAAACCTGGGCCAGTTCACCCAGCCGGGGCGCAATATCACCGCCAGCCTAAGTTATCGCTTTTAACGCTGAGAAAAAGTGAATGCAGGCAGCAAATTTCCTGCTGCCTGCACTGTGTTACAAAAACTAAAACCCCGGCGCACTACTATGCCACGGCGTTTGGCGGCCGGCCAGCGCCAGTACAGATAGCACTAATTTCATCTGGTTTCCCTGTTGTTATGTTGCTGTTGTAAGCCAGTTTTTCGCCAGCGGCAACCGTTTAACGGCACTGCCGGCGTGTTTTGCCGACGAAAAGCGCTAAAACTGCGGTACACTTATAGCCAACTGAGTAAAGGAGCCGTTATGCCACGTTATTCTGCTGAATTTATTAAAGAGATGCCCAAATCTGATCTGCACCTGCATCTGGATGGCAGCCTGCGGCTGGACAGTTTACTTGAAATGGCCAAACGCACCGGCACTAAACTGCCAGCTGATAGTGTGGAAGGCCTTAAACAGCGGGTGTTTAAAGAAAAATACAACAACCTGGGCGAGTACCTGCACTGCTTTCAGTACACCTGCGCTGTGCTGCGCGATATGGAAAACCTGGAGCGCGCGGCCTACGAGCTGGCCATTGATAACCAGCTTGAAGGCGTTAACTATATAGAAGTGCGCTTTGCGCCGCAGTTATTGATTGATTTAGCTAACGGCATCGATTTTGACCGCGTAATGCATGCGGTAAATAACGGCCTAAAGCGGGCAATGAGCGAATACAACCGCAGCGAGGTGGTACTTAGTGGCCACAAACCCCCCTTTGCTTACGGCATTATTAACTGCGCCATGCGGATGTTTGGCGATAAAGGCTTCTCGCCCTATTACACCAACCTGTTTCAGCTGATGCGCGATTTTGCCCCGATGGATGTGATTAAACTGGCAGCAATGGAGCTGGTGCGCGCCAGTGTGCGGCTGCGTGATGAAGAAGGCGTACCTATTGTCGGGCTGGATCTGGCTGGCCAGGAAAGCGGCTACCCGGCCAGCAAATTTAAAGAAGTGTACGAGTATGCCCACCAGCATTTTTTGCTAAAAACCCTGCACGCCGGCGAAGCCTATGGCGCCGAAAGCGTGTTTGAAGCCATTACCGAATGCTATGCCGACCGTATTGGCCACGGCTACTCGATGTTTATCCCACAGATGATTACCGATCCGGATATTACCGATAAAGCCGCCTATATCCGCAACCTGGCCTCCTATATTGCCGATAAGCGCATAGCGATAGAAGTGTGCTTAACCAGTAACCTGCAAACCAACCCGGCGATTAGCGATATTAAGCAGCATAAATTTAAAGCCATGCTGGATAACCGCATGGCCACTGTCATTTGTACCGACAACCGCCTGGTGTCTAACACCACTGTCAGCCGCGAGTATCAACTGGCACTGGATAACTTTGATATACCGCTAAAGCGCTTAAAAGACATAGTGGCCTATGGCTTTAAAAAGAGCTTTTTCCCTGGCAGCTATGTGGAAAAGCGCGAGTACGCCAAGCAGTGTCTGGAATATTTTGATCGCGTAGCGCAGCGCTATGGATTTATTTAAATAAAATCAGACACATAAAATAGTGTCGCAAAAAGCATACAGCTTAAGTTATTGATTTATAACAGTACTCAAATTAAGTGCTATTAACTGTCGCCATTTAGCAACAGTTAATAGCCTCCCCTGCTAGCAACACCGCTTAGAGCCAATCTAAACCATTGTTTTTAAACAAATAAAAATCACCTTTCAACCTTGGCACGCTGTTTGTATTAGTTAAAGCACGCGACGTTACAGGAGAATGTCGCAAGCGCAAGCAACACTCATATTGCCTTTGCCACATTCTCCTTCAAACCGTGTTAACGCAGCCAACGACGTAACGGCTGCACCTAACGGAGGTGGTTATGGATTTGTTCTTATTAGGTACCGTACTGTTTTTACTGGCTAATGTTGCCGTAGTCATTACGATGCTGCGCCGGGTAAACCTGCATAACGACAGCGTGCTGGCGTGGGAGCAGGCACAATTGGCCACAGCACAGCCTGAACTGGTGCAGCCGCAGCCACAGGCGGTTTACACCCCAGCTTATCTGGCGAAAGCGGCTTAAGCCGCTACGCCCCCATCCCATGAGTTCAGCCTCAGTGCTGAATTTTTGTCAGGCCAGCACCCCACTGGCCTTTTTTTTGTGCCGCTAATGGCTTTTTTTTTTGCCGCTAAAATAAGGTATGCTTACAGGCCTTAGCATTAAGACATCAAACTATGCGCTTTTCATTGCAAACGGCGTCCCTGCGCCAGCTGGTACTACTGAGCTTTTTTCTCGCCCTTATTCCGGTAGCAGTACTGCTATGGCAAAGCCATAAAGCACTGAGTGGCGTCAGCCAGAACGCCGTGGCCGAGGCGGAAACCTCGGTGGCCAGTGTACGCCGGGCCGAAAATATGCAGAACCTGGTGGTCGATATCGAGCGCGCCGTGCGCCAGCATGCAGTGGTGAAAACCGATGCGCTGGCCCGGGTAGCACGCACCCACCTGGACAGCTATGGCACCTTGTTACAACAGGTATGCGACAATGTCGGTCAGCCACAGCTGTGCCAGCAGCAACAGTATCAGCTGGCCTTGCTGCTGGATAATTTCAATGCGCTTAGCAGCAGCGAGCTGGAGCCGGTGATTCAGCAGTTCCGCTTGCAGCAACAACAACTGACGCAGCAAATATGGTTATTGCTGGAGCAAAACCTGCAGCAGCAGCAACGCTTTGTCGTAGCAAGCCAGCAACAGCTGGCCTGGCAAACGGTGGCACTGGTGCTGCTGACACTGTTGCTGGTGCTGTGGGCATCGGGCCGCATTACCGCGCCGGTGCGCAAACTGGATAAAATGATCCGCGCCATTGGCCAACAACATCAGTTTCCGGATGAAAAACTGACCGGCCCGCGCGAGCTGACTGAACTGGGCGAGCAATTACGCTGGCTTAGCTCACGCTTACAACAACTGGAAGCGCTGCGGCTGATTTTACTGCGCCACGCCTCGCATGAGCTAAAAACGCCGCTGTCGAGTATCCGTGAGGGCTGCTCGCTACTGAGCGAACAACTGGTTGGCCCGCTTAACGCCCAACAACTGGAAGTGGTTGGCCTGCTAAATGGCAGTGCCGACCGCTTAAGCGTCCTGACCGAACAACTACTGGATTACAACCGGCTGCTGCAACAGGCCAAGCCCGAGCCCGCCTGGCACTCGCCGCAGCAACTGTTTACCGACTGCTTTAACGACCATGCGCTGTCGCTGCAACAGCGCGGCCAGAGTATTGAACTTAGCTGCAGCTTAAGCACCATATACACAGACGCCACCCTGTTTCGCCGCATACTGGATAACCTGATTAACAATGCCCAGGCTTATGGTAGCCAGGGCAGCCCGGTGTGGGTGAAGTTGTATCAGCAGGAACACCAGCTGGTGTTAGATGTGGCCAATAATGGCAACCCTATTCCCACTGCGCTGCGGGAAAAACTGTTTGAGCCGTTTCAGCGCGGTACCACACCCAGGTTTGACTCGGTGCAAGGCTCGGGGCTGGGGCTGTCTATTGTTGCCGATTGCGCCCGCTTATTGGGCGGCCATGCTGATATAGTTGATGTGATTTACGCCGATGTCTGTATCCGGGTTCGGCTACCATTGTTAGAGGAAAAACCCGCATGAAAACGTCCCTGTTGCTTGCCAGTCTGCTGCTGTTAACAGGCTGCCAGTTACCGCCACCACCCGAGCCGGTAACACCACAACCGGTGGAGCCACTCGAAGCCGAGCCACAGCCGGTGCAGCTGCCTGAGCCAGAGCCGGTGGCAACCCCCCTGGCGATCAGCGACGATGCCGCTACCCTGCAAGCCTGGGTGAATTACCGCGCCAGCATGCTAAACCGCATTAACGAAGAGCGTGAGCTGTTAAATGCCAGTACCGAGCAGGACGAGGTGTGGCAGCTAAAACGCACTATCTTGCAGTTACACCCCGACACACCCTACCTGACCAGGCTGAGGCTGCAAATGCAATCGGCTGAGCAGTTGGCCACCTTGCCGGCGCCGCTGGCAGCATTGCTAAGCTGGGATCTGGCCTTTAACCAAAAGCTGTTAGAGGCGGAATCGGCCGTTAGTGCCCTGACCCGGCTTAACGCCCAGCAGCATGATAACGTCGAGCGGCTGCAAAAAATTAATAAAGAGCTGCAAAAGAAAATTGATGCCCTGACCCAAATTGAAGCCCAGCTAAACCAACCCGCCGTGGTGCAAGAGGATAACAATGGCCAGCCCTAAACCGCGTTTATTACTGGTAGATGATGATCCCAGCTTGTTGCGCTTACTGACCCTGCGCCTGGAAGGGGAAGGCTATCAGGTGATCAGCGCTGACAGCGCCGAGGCAGCGCTGCCACTGTTGGCGAAAAACAGCGTAGATGTAGTGCTAAGTGACCTGCGCATGCCGGGGCTGGATGGCATGAGCCTGTTTGATGAAATTGCCAAACGTTACCCTGGTTTGCCGGTGGTGCTGATGACAGCGCACGGCTCTATCCCCGAGGCAGTAGCCGCCACCCAGCGCGGTGTATTTGGCTTTTTAACCAAACCGCTTAATACTGCCGAGCTGCGCGACATTCTGCAAAATGCCGTGCATCAATCGGTGCCGGAGCAAGCCGAATGGCGGGAAGAAATTATCACCCGCTCGCCGCTGATGGCCGAACTGCTGGAGCAAAGTTACCGGGTAGCGCAGCGCGATGTCAGCGTGCTGATAACCGGTGCCAGCGGTACCGGTAAAGAGCTGCTGGCGCGCGCCATTCATAAAGCCAGCCCACGGGCCGGCAAACCCTTTGTTGCCATTAACTGCGGCGCCCTGCCCGAACATCTGCTTGAGTCTGAGCTGTTTGGCCACACCAAGGGCGCCTTTACCGGCGCCGTCACCGAGCATGGCGGCCTGTTTCGCGAAGCTGACGGCGGCACGCTGTTTTTAGATGAAATTGGCGATATGCCGGTCGCCTTACAGGTAAAACTGCTGCGCGCTTTGCAGGAGCGGCAAATCCGCCCGGTCGGCAGCAGCAAAACCATCCCGATCAATGTACGGGTGCTGTCGGCCACCCACCGCGACTTACAGCAGGCGATGCAGGATGGCAGCTTCCGTGAAGATTTATACTACCGGCTGAACGTAGTGAACCTGCAATTGCCAACCTTAGAGCAGCGGCCGGAAGATATACCACTGCTGGCACGCCATGTACTGCAACAAAGTGTCGAGCGCCATCAGGTTGATGTGACCCGTTTTTCTGACGATGCCATGCAGCTGCTGGCCACCGCCAAATGGCCGGGCAACGTACGTCAGCTGGTTAATGTGGTGGAGCAATGCGTGGCGTTAACCCACAGCCCGGTGATTGGTGCCGCGCAGGTCGAACAGGCGCTGTCGCAAAACAGCAGCTACTGGCCCACCCTGACTGAAGCGCGCGATCAGTTTGAACGCCAATACCTTATCCGGGTGCTGCAAATGACCGAAGGCAACGTCACCCGCGCCGCCGAGCTGGCCGGGCGCAACCGCACCGATTTTTATAAACTACTGAAAAAACATGAACTAAGCGCGGCACAAGTGACCGAGCAGCAAGACGAGGCTGAATAAGCATGACCGCCATTACCCCACCCGATGCGCATTTAATTGACGATGAGCACAACCCCGAGCTGATTAAAGCGAAAATTATCAGCGAAACCGCCCGTATCAGCTGGCTGGAACTGCAAAAGTTTTATGCCGCTGGCAGCGTTATCAGCGTCGCGCCAGAGCTGGATCTGGTTGACGTGGCCTTTGCCTTTAGCCGTGATGATAAAACCCGCGTCGCCGACTGGCTGGCCGCCGGCAGTGTTAGCCGCACCAGTGAACAGCAAGCACAGCAGTGGTATCAGCAGCAAGCCGAGCTGTGGGCGGTGGTGATATCCCCCTGGGTGCTGGTACAGGACAAACCACTGACGCAGCAGCTTAATTAAGCTGCTACACTGGCACAACGCAGCCGAAAAACAACACAGCCTATGTCAGAACTGTACAAAAAAAGCAGCAGCTCACGGGTCACCCTATCGCAGCTGATGCTGCCATCGCACTCTAATTTCAGCGGTAAAATTCACGGTGGCTATTTGTTGTCACTGATGGACCAAATCGCCTTTGCCAGTGGTTCTAAATTCAGCGGTAAATACTGCGTTACCGCCTCAGTCGACCGGGTCGATTTTCTCAACCCGATTGAAGTCGGCGAGCTGGTCACCTTAAAAGCCTCGGTTATCTTTGTTGGTAACAGCTCGATGGTGGTAGGCATTCGGGTAGAAGCGCAAAACATTCAAACCGGTAAGGTAAAGCACTGTAATTCCTCGTACTTTACCATGATTGCCAAAGACGCAGCGGGCAACAACGCCCGGGTACCACGGCTGATTTTAACCAGCAAAGAAGAAGTGCTGCGCTTTGTGAAAACCACCCAGCGCTTAAAACTACGCCACAGTTACGCCGAGCTATGCGCCGACTTTGACGGCGATATGCAGCAAGCCATCGCGCAAATCACCGCCGATTATCAGGTACAGGTGCAACTGGCTTAATAGCCCGCCGCCTGGCCGTCTTTACGCGACTCAGATGCGCCAACCCAAACGCCGTTGGCATGGTCGCGCATAATGGCCTGATAACCGCCATAGCCGCCTAAACCGTAGCGCACGTCATGGCCTTTTTTCATCAGCTCGCGCACGGTGTCATAAGGCACACCGCGCTCAACTTCAATATAACCGCCGTTTTGCAGATACATGTCGCTGCCATCGGTCGGCTCTGTGCTGCCTAAATGCTGCCAGCGCGCCGCGTCACCGGCTTCCTGCAGGTTCATGCCGTAGTCGACCATATTCACCAGCACCTGCACATGGCCTTGCGGCTGCATAGCGCCACCCATTACGCCGTAGCTGATTAGCGGCTTGCCATCTTTGGTAATAAAGGCCGGGATAATGGTATTAAAGGGCCGCTTGCCGGGCGCGTAGACATTGGCGTGTTTTTTATCCATTGAGAACAGCTGGCCACGGTCCTGAAACACAAAACCCAGCCCCGGCACCACGACGCCGGAGCCCATGCCGCGGTAGTTACTTTGAATAAGGGAGACCATGTTGCCGTCTTTATCGGCGGTGGTCATATAGATAGTATCACCCTCGTACAGGTGCGGGTTACCGGCATCAACCCGTTTGGCGGCTTTATCACCGATCAGTTTGGCACGCTCGCGGCCATAGGCTTCGGAGATTAAACCCGCAATTGGCTGCTTGGCAAAGTCACTGTCGGCATAAAACTTCGCCCGATCTTCAAACGCCAGTTTTTTCGCTTCTACCATCAGGTGCAGGCTTTCTGCGCTGTTAAAGCCGGCGGCTTTTAAATCAAAGTTTTTCAGAATTTGCAGCATTTGTAGCGCCGCTATGCCCTGACCATTGGGTGGCAGTTCCCACAGCGTATAGCCTTTGTAATCGACACCCAATGGCTCTACCCAATCTGAGCGGTGGTTAGCAAAGTCAGCAAAGCGCAAATAGCCGCCATTGGCGCGCATAAAACGGTCTATCGCTACGGCTATCTCTCCTTTGTAAAACGCATCGCGGCCACCTTTTGCCAGCGCTTTGTAGGTATTAGCCAGTGCCGGGTTTTTAAATAGCTGGCCTTTGGCCGGTGCCTTGCCGTTGAGGGTAAAAGTGCCGACAAAGTCGCCCGGCTGCGGGCTGAGTACTGGTACACTGCGATCCCAGTAATAGGCAATTAACTCACTGACCGGGAAACCGTTGTCGGCGTAGCTGATAGCGGGCTGAAGAATATCGGCCATTGGCAGGCGGCCAAACTTTTTATGCAGTTCAAACCAGCCATCCACCGCGCCGGGCACGCTGATTGGCAACATGCCATGTGGCGGCAAATCGGTGCGGCCCAGCTTTTGTAACTCGTGTGCCAGCATGTCATAACTTAAGCTTAGCGGTGAGCGGCCAGACGCATTTAGCCCGTGCAGCTTTTGCGACTTTGCATCCCAGACGATGGCATACAAGTCGCCACCAATACCATTACCAGTGGGCTCCATCAGGCCCAACGCTGCGTTAGCGGCAATAGCTGCATCTATCGCGTTACCGCCTTGCTGCATAATTTGCAGCGCAATCTGGGTCGCCAGCGGCTGGCTGGTGGCGGCCATCGCCTGCTGCGCTATCACCTCTGAGCGGCTGGCAAAGCGCTCGCCGGTAATACGATCATAACTGTGCGCACCACTGCTCAGCGCCAGTGAAAACCCTACCCCTAAGCCAAGTAACAGACGTTTCATAACAGACTCTCTATTTTTTGTTGTGGCTAAACCTTAACCAGCTGCGCCTTACCATACCAGCAGTTTACGACCAGACCAAGGCAGCATGCGACGTTTATGCCCGGCAGGCATGTGCACTTAGCTGCTGCTGTTGCGCACTGCTCAGGGCAACGGCTTTATTGCTGGCGTAATCAAATTGCACCAGCACGGCGGTACCCGACACGGTTTTTACGCCGTTTTGCCAGGCTTCCTGATAGACATCAAACGAGCTGTTGCCAATACGGCTGATGTAGGTGCGCAGCTCAACATCGGCATGAAAATGGGTTTGGGCGTGATAATCCAGTTTTACGCTGGCGACAATTAACGGCCACTGTTGTAAATTAAGCTCTGGTGTAAAAATTTTGAAAACATCACGTCTGGCGCCTTCAAACCAGACGGCAAACACCGTATTGTTGATATGCCCCAGCGCATCCGTGTCAGAGAAACGCGGAGTAATAATTTTTTGCCACATAAGGGATCCCGATGACTGATTTTATTGAAGTGTACGATAATGCGTTAAGCGAACAATTTTGCCAACAGCTGATTAACGTGTTTGAACAAAGCCCGCACAAAGCGCCGGGTCGCACCGGTGGTGGAGTCGACCCCAGCAAAAAAGTCAGTACCGACCTTTACCTGTATCAGCATGCCGAGTATCAGGAACTGCTAAAAGTGATCTGGCAGGCCACCACCCACTACGCCTGCGAATACTTTAAAAAGTACCATTTCGCCTTGATAGGCCCGGTCGGCTTAACCATAGCGCACCCTGATACCGGCAAACCGGTTGCCATTACCCATGATAATTTTGCCGAGCTCGGCCAGCCCAAAACGCTGGATTTTATGCGGGTGCTGTTTCGGCTGGGCAATATTCAGGCGCAAAAATATCAGGCCGGGGTGGGCAACTATGGTTACTGGCACAGTGAAGTGTACCCGCAGCAAGGCAGCACTGAACCGCTGCACCGGGCGCTGCTGTTTATGTTCTATTTAAATGATGTGGCAGAAGGCGGCCAGACAGAGTTTTATTACCAGAACAAAAGCATTCAGCCAAAAACCGGCCGCATGGTGATAGCGCCGGCCTACTTTACCCACACCCACCGTGGCTGCATTCCGGTATCGAATGACAAATATATTTTGACCAGCTGGATTTTATTTAACCCGGCCGAACAAATTTATGGCCCGCCACAGCGCTGAATATTAAAAAAGCCCGGTCGGGCTTTTTTAATAAAACTGTGTTAGAAGTCTAACCGATACCCTACTGACAAGGTACGGGGTTTACCCGGTTGGATACCACCATTAGCCCGGTTAGCGATATAGGCCTTATCCAGCAAGTTGTCGACATTCATATACAGCTGCTGATTAGGGGTCAGGTGGTACTTAGCGGACAAATCCAGCATAACACGGCTGTCAATAGCGTCTAAGCCGACATCGTCCAGGCTAGCATGTGACGATGAGACATAGCTTAGCCGCGCCAGCACAGAATAATGCTCTGCCACCATACCGGTTTCCAGGCTGGCCTGATGCTGCGGTACATAGGGCATCTTATCGCCATGTTCGACCGAGCCGAAAATATCACTGTCAAAATTTGACTGAAACTCGCTATCGGTGAAGGTGTAGCTCAATTTTATCGGTATCAGGTAGTGCTGATGCTGATACTGATGATAGCTGCTGAACTCCACGCCATTGACCAGTACCTCACCAAAATTATACTGATCACCGATGTTGTCCGGGTTACAGCCGGTACTGGCCCGACAGTTACCGTGCATATTGTCGTAATGCGAGCTGAATAACACCACTTCTGCGCGGCGGCTACCTTGCTGATAGCGCACACCCAGCTCGGCGTTCAGGCTTTCTTCCTCTTCCTGCTCGGCGTTGGCCGGCGCTGCCGGTGAGAAACCTTTTTGTACACCAGCCAGCAGCACCACAGTGTCATTCAGGCGATAGGTCATACCAATCGAAGGCAACACTATAGAGCTGCTGGCTTTACGCACAGTGGACGCACCATTGCGATCCGGCGCACGGTTCCAGTTTTCCGCTTCGGTATCGATAGCTTCATAGCGCAGGCCGCCACTGAGCACCAGCTTATCGATAGCCCACTCGTCATGCACGTACAACGCTAATGCATCGGCCGACGCTGTACGGTTATCCTGGGTCCCCGGTACGCCGGCGCTGGTTAGCGTCATGCTCAGGTCCTGCTGCAGCAGATAAATATCATCCCACTGAAAGCGGTCTTCTTCATCCTGATGCAAACGCCCACCAAAGCTCAGCTGATGCGCCCCCAATGGCAACGCAAATTCAGATTGGATGCCACTGCCTTTATAGTTGCGGTTGTTAGCGCGAACGCTGACATTGATGCCTTCTGCCGTAGGGTTGGCCTCAAACGCAGAATAGGCCTGCAAATTTGTCAGCCCCACCTGATTGGCTTTATACCAGTTGCGGCTGAAATCATTGTAGTAAGCGGTGGTGCTCAATTGAGCTCCGTTGGCCAAATCGTACTGATAACTTAACTGATAGCCGTTGTGCTCGGTGTTCATTACATCGTGTTGCGAGGCCGCATAACGACGATAAGGCGCTGCCTGATAATCGGCATCGGTTAAGCCGGCGTAGGTTTCATTCGAAGTTTCATCGGCATAGCTTAACTTCAGCTGCAGTTTGTGTGCGTCAGCAGCGCCAAAGCGGCCAGCAATTTTGGTCAACAGATCGGTTTTTTCAAAGCCGGTGTCGGCGCCGTTGGGCAAGTTTTTAAAACCATCAGCACCGTAGTGATAACCTTCTATCACAGCGCCCAATTTGTTACGCTCGCCGCCAACAAAACCATGCAGTTTACGAAAGCCATCTTCGCCCAGCGCACCGTCCACTCGCCCGGCCAATGCTGTCTGCGGAATGCTGCGCGATACCAGATTTACCACGCCGCCGGTACTGCGGGGGCCGTATTTTACCGAAGACGAACCTTTAATAATCTCTACGGCTTCCAGCCGGCCGGTGGTAGGGAAATAATAGGCTGCAGGTGCAACATAAGGCGCTGGCGCAATCAGCACACCATCTTCCATTACGGTAATCTTGTCATTACGGCCAGTACCGGTGCCGCGCATGCCAATATTCGGTCGCAGGCCGTAACCATCTTCTTCCTGCACATAGACGCCCGGCGTAGTGGCCAGCACCCGCGATATATCGGTATAACTGAACTGTTCCAGTTCCTGCTGTGAAATATAGCTGGCTGAGCCAGGCACCGTAGCAGCTGCCTGCTGTGAGCCTAAAATGCTAATGCGTTCAATAGTGCTGATGTCCGTCTCTGCCTGCACCGTCAGAGCCGGTAATAAAGCCACAGTTAACAGACTAAATGACAAGCTTTGCATACACACTCCTTTGTCGGTATTCACGCTCATGTGAGCCATTACAGCATAGCAAATAATACGAATCCGTCTTATTTATATCACGAGTACTGTTAGTACTACTCTGCCGGGGATTGAAGCTGTTGTAGCGGCAAAAAAAATGGGGTCAGAGAACACTGACCCCATTTTAGTGTGAAGCTACATTAGAACTGGTAACGCACGCCCAGCTCGAATGAACGCTCTGGGCCAACGTAAATACCCTGACGCAGGCCAGTGATATAACGCTTATCGGTCAGGTTTTTCACCGCACCAAATACGCTGACGTTATCGGCCAGATTGTATTGCGCTGTGACATCCAGCACAGTGTACGATGGCATTAAGCCGCCCCAGATACCGCCGGCGGCATTGGCCGGAATATCTTCACGGTTGCTGGGGTCACCATATTGCTCACCGCGGTGGTGCGCGCTAATGGCGGCGGTTAATTGCTCCAGCTGGTAAGTCAGTGCCAGGTTGGCAATAAACTTCGGTGCATACGGCAGACGGTTGCCGGCGTTATCACCGGTTTTAAACTCTGACGTAGGTACCCAGGTAGCGTTACTGTCCAGGCTGAACCCACCGCCTAATTGATAACCCAGCATAAACTCCATACCACGGTGCTCGGTTTTGCCGGCGTTTGACTGTGACAAGGCCGGGTCGCTGTTACCGGTAACCACCTGATTGCTGAAGTTCATCACAAAAGCGGCCACTTCATAGCTTAGTGCGCCGTCTTTACCACGCAGGCCAAGCTCAAAGTTGGTTGAGCGCTCACCGTCTAACTGCTGATCGGTCAGGCCGTCCAGTGCCACACCATTAGAAGCTGGCGAGAAAGCACGGTATACACCACCGTACAGCTGGGCAGCGTCGGTTAAATTATAGGGGGCACCTACACCGGGCAACCACTCGGTGTTGCTGGTAGTGGCTGTTGCGTTATCGG
>NZ_BAFK01000009.1 GCF_000296695.1 Rheinheimera nanhaiensis E407-8 | reverse complement strand
GGACTGTGACATTACCGGTAAAACAGCCAACAGCCCCGAAGTCATCGGCAAGCTTTTTGACTACCTAAAGCATGAAACCAAAGAAGTGTTTATCGTGGTGAACCTCACCGCGCAGCACGAAGTGAACTGCTTTGAAGTGGTGGCAAAAGGCACCGCCGATGCAATCAGCACAAGGCCAGTTGAGCTACTGCGCACGGCAGTCATTTTAAACCTAAAGGCAGTCATTCTTATTCACAACCATCCATCGGGGTTAAGTGAACCGAGCCAGGCCGATGTGCGCTTTACCGAGCGGGTCATCGAGATTGGCAACATCTTAAATATCACCGTGCTGGACCATGTGATTATTGGCCTTAACCAACACACCAGCATGCGACAAACCCACGAGCATATTTTTAAGTAAACACCCTATCTATTCAGGAGTAAACATTATGCGTATTCAGTACGAGGGCTTAGCTTTGCCTGTTACAAAGCGATTTATCGATGCACTGATTAAAGCCATCGAGCCACACAGAGAGCCATTAGCAGAATTTGTCTGCGTGAACTTTCGGGACCCGAAATACAGTGCAGAAGCAGGCGGCTACCACCCGGTTGAAATACTACTTACCGGCACCAGTGGTCGTTATGACATCTGTTACATCACCGACTTCTGTTATGCCGGTATAGGCGATTGCGCAGAGCTGGTGAAGTCTTTGGACTTTGAGTTTATCGCTGGCACCTTTCAGGATATGACCGGCTACTACCCTATCGAAACCGCCAGAGAAATTTACCCGATGTGGGAAGATAATTTTTTATCTTACTGGCTGGATATGGGGGTTTTTGAGGTGGAGGTAAGCTAATGGAAGCATACAAACCTAAACGGGGTGAAGCCCATCTAAAATCCAGCCCAAAACGCCTTGCTATCGGTAATTGGTTACGGGAGCAGCGAAAGGCTAAGGGACTTACAATGCGCGACTTGGCAGCGATCAGCGGCAAGCCGCATAGTTACTTTGGCAAGATTGAGCAGGGTATGCGTGGGCTGGATATACTGGAGTTTTTGGAGCTCTGTCAGTGGCTAGGTATTGATTATCGCTCATCGATAAATCAAATACACAAACTGTAATTTAATTGTTTAATCAGCAAAGTGCTTGCTTGATTACCAAGCAAGCATAATCGGAGTACTAAACTTTCAGAATTAACTCATAACACTCTTCTCCAACTAATGCTCGTCAGTAAAACTCCTGTCCGACAGCACAGAATCTGTAGCATACTTTAGATACATCGAATTTCTGATCAATTCGACCTTCAGAACTCAGCTTGAAAATTCTCTGATAAACCTAGCTGAGTTGGAGAAAAGGTCGTGGGGTGTACAAAGGAAGAACGAATAATTGATATTAACTCCATAAGCCGGTTTTGATAGAATAACCCAAAATGCCACGAGGTTACCTTGGAATTGCCAACATCTGACGTTGAGATTCGTCAAGCGTTACACAGAAAAGTACTAAGAAAGTACCACAAGAGTTCATCAACTTTAGTCATTGATGAGCTGGGCCTTTCACATGGTAAAAATCGAATAGACATAGCAGTACTTAACGGTTGTTTGCATGGTTTTGAAATAAAGAGTTCTAAAGACACTCTGGCAAGATTACCAACCCAGCTAAACGAGTATGAAAGAAGCCTTCAAAAACTAACCATTGTAACAGCAAGTAATCATCTGCCAGGAGTAGAGGAGATTGCTCCAGCCTGGTGCGGAATAATTGAAGCTTCAAGAGGTAGCCGTGGGGCAATTAATTTTAGAGTAATCCGCAAACCTACTATAAACCCCAATGTTGAAACGATGTCTATCGCTCACTTATTGTGGAAGAAGGAAGCTATCGAAATCCTAATAGAAAGGGGATTAAATGATAACCACCTGAAAAAAAATAAAAAAACTCTTTATGGCGAAATAGTAAAATTAATCCCAATTAAACAATTAGTTGAAACTGTAAAGATCAAATTTTCCCAAAGAGAGTCTTGGCGAGTTGATTCACAACCACTGTAATATGATGATTTATACCAACATCTTTCCATGTTCCTAAAGTGCCAGTTGAACTTCCGTTGAAAGCAGTATCGTATATTTTTTTGTCTCCGACTGAGTAAAGTTTTCCATAATAATAATTAGCGTTGGCTATTGATTTACAATGAGAAATCATTTGAACTTCATTACCTCGGAATTGCTTCCCTTTAACAACCTCCCAAGTACGGTCTGTTGTATAAACAACTTTCCCAGCTGGTTTCAGAAGACGCATGTCTTGGCTTATAAAATCTGGGGTTTCAATTGTAAAATCACTGTAATTCGGTACTCTTATATTTTTTAATTCATGAGTAAGACACTTATACAATTCCCATTCATGACGGATCAATGAGCCTCCAGGAGGCTTTACAGTACTCAGGTTCAGCGAGTGACTTACTATAGTGAAAGATTTGAAGTATGGAATATCACTAATTTTCTTAACTGCGGTTGAAATGGCTTTAGCAAAAATATTATATGGTTCAAAATTTTCTGGGGAGCCTAGATCAATTATAAGATCAACCTTTTCACATCCCTTACCGAATGCATTCATAATACTTTTCAGGCTAAGGTTTACCGATGCATTCATAAGCTCATTAAAATATACTCGTATTGCCAGACCAGCATCATTTCCCATGATTAAGCCGGCTATTTCATCTAGATAAAACTTAGGATGTTGAATTTTTACTACAGGCGTAGCAAATATTCCGTCTTTGTTTAATTCGGAAATAATAAAATTAATTACAGACCTGCCATCATTCATGTGTTGATCAATCAGGCTTTCATGTAACTCAATAAAAGACGTTCGGTTTCGCCACTTAGCAATATAGCGCTTTGGAACAGTTTGTATATGCTCTTGTATTGTCTTTTTTGGCCGTTGCTCTTCAAAATCGTATTCGATTGGAGGTATCACGAAGATAGGCTTAATTTTGTTTTTGATAGAATCATCAAGCTTAAACAAAGCCTGATATTCACCCTGCCGCCATTTAAGTATTGGGGTATAACTCTTCAAAAGAGATCCTTAAATTCCAAAATATAACCTAACCTTTCCTTGTCCAACTAAACTACTCAAAATGGAATAATTAGTTAGTTCTTTTCTAATTCTTCCAGCAACTATGCTTGGATGAATGCCAAGATTTGTAGCATCTGCGAGCACTGTTTCCTCGTTTATATAAAATCTAGATAAACAGGAGTCCCATTTTTCTTTTGAAATAGTGTTTTCCAACGCATAATCATTTGCCTCAATTTCAAATCTATCGCCAACTTCCTGATCTTCCTCATCAAAAAATTCTGTAAACATTGAAGTGTAGAGATGCAGAAAAACGTGACCAAGTTCATGCATTAAAGCAAACCAAAAATTATCTAGTCGGTCATGCCTGAGAGTAAGCGCGATTACAGGATGCTTGTCTTGAAACAACATAGCCGCACCATCTAAGTAAGTACCTTGTAAATGGGGTTCCACTACAAGAATAATCCCATGTTTAGCTAAAAGCTGTTGAACAAGAAGTGGAGCATCATCCTTAACAGATAATTTTATAAGCTCATTTATCCACGAATCATCAAGTGAAAACTTGCCGATTTCATAGCTATCAACCTTCAACTTCGCTTTTTGAAGAACCCTAGCCTGCCAAGCGATTAACGCATACCTATTTGGATTATTACCACCATGGATTTGTTTCTTATGTAAGGCAGCTAAAAAATTGCTTCCCCCGCAACTAAAGAAAAACTCTTGAAGCTGTTTTTCTGGGGATACGTTACCTTTTAACGAAATCCATCCGCGCTTTGCCATTTCTTTAATCGGAAATAGAGACCAGTCAAATGGTTTTTTGTTGAAGCTAATTCCTTTTTGAGAAGCTGATGTCAATACCTGGTCGCTGATTGTAACGCCGACGATTTTTGAAATATCCATGAGAGTATTCTGATCTACGCCAGAATATTTAGAGTTTTCAAATCGGATAATATCTAACTCGGACAGACCAACTCGTTCAGCCAATTCCTTTTGTGAGATAAAGTTCGCGATTCTACATTTTACCAAAACAAAAGGTAGCTCGCTCAAATCGGAACAATTCACTTTAAGCGGACCAGAAGTTAGAAGAGAATTATAATCATCAATTTGCTTTTGCAAATCATAGATTTGACTACTTATCGCAGAGAGTTGAATTTGAGTAAAAACATCCGCAGAGCTAGACGCCTCAATGGATTCTAGGCTTTTTTTTAACTCGACGAGTTGACCACTAGTAACCCGAAGCTGCTGGTCGTTATAGATCATAAGCTTCCCCCTGAGTCGTCTAGAAAAGGTTCCTTAGTCAAATCGATTGCGATTATACCTTTGCGAGACCCAGATATTTTTTCTACCTGAAAAAAATTAATAAAAGATAAACCTAATCCAGCATTTAGGTGCGCCGGAAAAATTTCACCATAATATTTTGCTTTCTGAGCTTCTCTTGAATTATCAAAGGTAATAAGCACAGGATCTAACAGTTTTAAGTCTACACCTGCGGTATCCCAGCATCCATCATAATCCGAAGGTAAATCTTTCTCTGTAACAAAACTGCCATCTAGATAGATGGTTTTGCACCCTGCTTTGGCCAATGCATTTGCAGCGGCATAAAAACCATCGAAAAGCCTTCGCCGATGAGGATTATGAGCAAATACAGTTTTTACCTCATTCATCGAGGAAAAATGTATTCCAGGAGGTAATACACACCATGGAACGCCAGGAAGTGGTAAAAGCTTTGGAATCATCTTCTTAATTGATACTTAACGATATTAACCAGTAAATCATTTATCAATTAAAAAAGGAACAGAAATGAACAAATCAATTCATTTTTTTATAATTATATGCAGTATTTGGTGCCTAGGGCCGGACTCGAACCGGCACGTTGTCGCCAACGGTGGATTTTGAATCCACTGCGTCTACCAATTTCGCCACCCAGGCATTGAGAGGACTTTTTTATCTGTATCTAGTGTAGCTACAGACCTTTACAAAACTTTACAAGCTTTTTTACGAGCTCTTATTTCTTTAACTCTAAACTATTCAAAGAGTTAAGTCTACCTTTTGCGAAGACGCGTTGCATTTTGAATCCGCTGCGTCTACCGATTTCGCCACCCAGGCACTGAGGGATATTTTGAGGTAAACGCCTGCATTATACGATGCGATTAGCGTTGCGCAAGCGAATTTCTGCCATTCGCCGTTAGTTGCGCAAAATATCAACAGCTTCGAAAAAGCCTTGCTGCGTGCTACACTTGCGCCGTTTTTTTACTTCGGATAACACTATGTTTGCTGATGCACCCCGTGCCGGGTTAGTGCGCCGTTTAGCGGCGTTGTTGTATGACTGGCTGATTTTAGCTGCGCTGTGGATGCTGGCGATGGGCATTGCCATGGCGGCAGTGGCGCTGCTAAACCAACTAGGGCTGATTTCGTTGGCGGGTTACACCGACTACGCCGACTTTACTACCCAGCATAAAATCTGGTTTCAGCTGTATTCGGTAGGCTGCTTTTTTTGGTTTTATTTGTACTTTTGGTATAAAGGCGGCCAAACGCTGGGCATGCGCGCCTGGCGCATGTTGCTGGTGCAGCAAGACGGCAGCGCAATAAGCCTTAAGCAGGCTGCCTTGCGCGCCGTTACTGCGCTGCTTGGGCTGGGTAACCTGTGGCTGTGGTTGCGTTGGGGTAAAGGGCTGGCACTGCAAGATCAGTTAAGTGGTACCCAGGTCGTGGTGCTGACTAAAGAGCAAAGCAAGCAATTAAACCTGCACAGAGCCGCCCGTTAATACGGGCGGAATCGCCATACTGACAACGGCTAGACCTTTTTTCGCATAAAGTATAGCGACAAACCGATAAACAGCAGGCTGGGCAGCAAAGCGCCAGCCAGTGGTGGTAGCTGATACACCAGGGCTACCGGGCCAAACACCTCGTTACTCATATAAAAGGCAAAGCCGGTCAGTATGCCCATTAACACTCTGGCCGCCATGGTAACACTGCGCAGCGGGCCGAAAATAAACGACAGCGCCATTAATAACATGGCAATAATGGTGAGCGGCTGCAAGGCTTTACGCCAGAACGCCAGCTCGTAGCGGCTGGCGTCCTGCGAGTTTTGCGCCAGATAATCCATATAATCGGTAAGCCCCTGTAATGACAGCATTTCAGGCTTTATCGTCACCACGCCCAGTTTGTCTGGCGTTAATGACGAGCGCCAGCTTTGGCTTGGCCATTGTTGTTTTTCAATCCGCTCTGGCGTAAAGGCCAAACGCGTAACCTGCTGCAGCTGCCAGGCGTCCTGCTGATAAACTGCCGTTGCGGCACTGAGCAGCGACACCAATTGCAGCTGATCATCAAACTGATAAATCACCACATCCTGCAGGTTACCAAAATCATCTACTTTACGGATATTAACGAACTGATCGCCATCTTTGGCCCACACGCCCTGCTGGGCGGCAAACAGGCTGCCATCTGAAATCGCCTTGGTACGCAGCTCGCGCGCGGCTCTGTCACTGACCGGCGCACCCCATTCGGCAATCGCCATCACCAGCAGCATCAGCAGCACCGCCGTTTTCATCACCGAGTTAATAATATTCCCCCGCGACATCCCCGCCGCTTGCATCACTACCAGCTCACTGCTGCTGGCCAGCATCCCCAAGCCGATTAAGCCGCCTATCAGCGCCGCCATCGGGAAAAAGGTGACTAAGTCACCCGGCACGCTGTACAAGGTAAACAGCGCCGCGTGCACCATATCGTAATAACCGCGGCCGATAGAGCGCATCTGATCGATAAATTTAAACATGGCCGAGATAGCCAGCAGCACACTGAGCGTGAGCAAGGTGGTGCTTAAAATGGTGCGGCCTATATAGATATCAAGAATTTTCAGCATGTTAACTTCTACCTGCCAGCCAGGCCTGGAACCGCTGCGCGCCACTGCGGCTACGTAAAATCAACACGGTACCCAGCAATAAGGCGCAGCCATGTAGCCACCACATACCCAGCGCAGGCGGAATTTTGCCATCTTCCAGTGCCGAGCGGGCGATAATCAGCAGCGAGTAATACCCCAGATATAACAGCAGTGCCGGCAGCAGGCGGCCAAACTTGCCCTGGCGCGGGTTCACCCGGCTAAGTGGCACAGCAATCAAGGTAAGCAGTGGAATAGACAGCGGAATAGCAATACGCCAGTGCCATTCGGCAATAGCCTCACTGGTCGGGTTTTGCAGCAGTTCAGTGGTAGCTACACTGCCTAACTTGCGCCGGCGCTGCTCTACTTCCTGCTCGCGGATCTGCATCTGGTAGCGCTCAAATTCAGTCACTTCAAACGCTGGCGAACTGACACTGCCGGTATAGCGCCGGCCTTGCTCTAATTGCAGAATTTGCGCGCCACTGGCATCTTCACTGACACTGCCGCTTTGCGCATATACTATGGCATGGCCAGCAGGTTCGTCACTGGCGCCACTTTGCGCCACAAACACCCGCTCCAAGCGGCCACTGTTGTCGCCGCGGCCCACTTCATGGACAAAAATCACTGCTTTTTCATTCGACGTATGCTGAAAACGCCCCGGCACCATCGACAATAAGCCGGCATTAGCATCGGCCTTTTCCAGCAGGCGGTATTCCTGCTCGGTCGCCCAGGGGCTTAAATACAGGGTAACACTGCCAGCGAGAATCGCCATCAGCAACGACAATACCAGGGTAATACGGGTGACATACCATTCGCTGACACCAGTGGCGTGCAGCACTGTCATTTCGCTGTCAGCGTAAATACGGCCATAAGCCACCAAAATGCCGATAAAGGCACTTAATGGCAAAATAATCACCGCCAGCTGCGGTAACTTTAACGCGACAATACTCATAACCAACTGACCAGGCAGTTCGCCTTCAGAGGCATCGGCCAGAATTTTCACAAAGCGCTGGCTGACAATAATGGTCATCAGAATGAGAAATACCGCCAGCTGCGATTTAAACACCTCAGCTAACAGGTAACGAAAAATAATCAAAACGCCCCCTAAAAACCTGCCTTTTTGCTGGAACCCTGGCGATTTTTCAGTAAACTTGATATTTATAGCAATTATTATCGACCAAACGGCGCAGAAAACCGAGCTTTTTTATAAATTCACGGTAGAATTTAGCCAATAATGTGCCCGTTATCCTAGCACAGTCTCTTAGAATCAGGAGTTAGTATGGAGTTCAGCGTAAAAAGCGGAAGTCCGGAAAAACAACGCAGTGCATGCATTGTTGTCGGGGTGTACGAACCACGCCGCCTTTCCGCCGTGGCAGAACAACTGGATAAAATCAGTGAAGGTTATATCAGCAACCTGCTGCGCCGGGGTGATTTAGAAGGTAAGCCAGGCCAGATGTTGCTGTTGCACCATGTGCCTAACGTACTGAGCGAGCGCGTATTATTAGTTGGCTGTGGTAAAGAGCGCGAATTAGACGAGCGCCAGTACCGCCAGATCATCGCAAAAACCATCAGCACCTTAAACGAAACCGGCTCAATGGAAGCGGTGTGCTTTTTATCCGAGCTGCACGTGAAAGGCCGCGACACCTACTGGAAGGTACGCCATGCAGTAGAAACGACCCAAGACTGTCTGTACGTATTTGACCGGCTAAAAAGTAAAAAAGATGAAACCCGCCGGCCACTGCGCAAAATCGTGTTTAATGTGCCGACCCGCCGTGACCTGACCATTGGCGAAAAAGCGGTTGAGCATGGCCTGGCTATTGCCGCCGGTATTAAGCAGTGTAAAGACGTTGGCAATATGCCGCCGAATATCTGTACGCCACAGTATCTGGCCGAACAGGCGCAGTTGTTAACGCAGCACAGCGACAAAGTCTCTGTTGAGGTACTGGGCCCGGACGAGATGCACAAACTGGGTATGCATTCTTACCTGGCAGTGGGCCGTGGCTCGGTAAACGGCCCCAGGATGGCGGTTATCCACTACAAAGGTGCCGGCAATGACAGCGCACCCGTAGTGTTAGTGGGTAAAGGCTTAACCTTCGACTCTGGCGGCATCAGCTTAAAGCCGGGCGAAGGTATGGACGAGATGAAATACGACATGTGTGGTGCCGCCTCGGTGCTGGGTACTATGCATGCGGTGGTGAACCTAAACCTGCCGGTAAACCTGGTGGCGGTGTTAGCCGCGGCGGAGAATATGCCCGATGCTAACGCCTACCGGCCGGGCGATATTTTAACCACCATGTCAGGCCAGACGGTAGAAGTGCTGAACACCGACGCTGAAGGCCGGCTGGTACTGTGCGATGCCTTAACCTATGTTGAGCGGTTTGACCCGGAATTAGTTATAGACGTTGCCACCTTAACCGGTGCCTGTGTGATTGCACTGGGTAAGCATGCTACCGGCTTAATGAGCAACCACAACCCGCTGGCGCACGAGATTTTAAATGCCTCCGAGCAAAGTGGCGACCGCGCCTGGCGCCTGCCGCTGTGGGATGATTATCAGGAGCAGCTGGAAAGCCCCTTTGCCGACTTTAGCAACCTGGGCGGCCGCGCTGCCGGCACCATTACCGCCGCCTGTTTCCTGTCGCGCTTTACCCGTAAATATAACTGGGCGCATCTGGATATTGCCGGTACGGCCTGGCGCAGTGGCGGCAAAGACAAAGGTGCTACCGGCCGGCCGGTACCGCTACTGACCCAGTTTTTAATTAACCGGGTTGGTCAGCAGCAGGATCATTAATGCAAGTTAGCTTTTATCTGCTAAGCCCCCCGCAAGCAGACGTAGCGGCGCCCCAAAATGAGCTGAGCACCACGCCAGCTCATTTTGCTTTAGCCTGCCAGCTGTGTGCCGACTTGTACCGCGCCAGGCAACGGGTTTTCGTTTATACTGCCAGCCAACAGCAGGCCGAGGCGTTTGACGAGCTGCTATGGCAATTTGATGCCGAGCGTTTTGTACCGCACAACCTGGCCGGTGAAGGGCCCAAATACGGTGCACCGGTAGAAATAAGCTGGCAGCCGCCACGGCAAAACCGGCAGGTATTAATTAACCTGACCGACACCGTACCGGCCTTTGCCAACCGCTTTAGCCAAATTATTGAATTTGTACCCGTTGCCGAGCACGACAAGGCGCTGGCACGGGCACGTTTTAAACAGTATCGCCAGCTGGGCCTAAACCCCGACACCATTAAAGCTGGCTGAGTAACAGGTAATATCATGGAAAAGACGTTTAACCCCAGTGAAATTGAGCAGGCAATGTATAACGCCTGGGAAGCCAAAGGCTACTTTAAACCCAGTGGCGATGAGCGCCTGGGTAGCTACTGCATTATGATCCCACCGCCAAATGTTACCGGCAGCCTGCACATGGGCCACGCTTTTCAGCAAACCATTATGGACGCGCTTACCCGCTATCAGCGCATGCAAGGCAAAAACACCCTGTGGCAGGTTGGTACTGACCACGCCGGCATTGCTACCCAGATGGTGGTAGAGCGCAAACTAGCCGCTGAGGGCCAGCCCGGCCGCCATCAGTTGGGCCGTGATGCCTTTATTGAAAAAGTCTGGCAGTGGAAGGCTGAATCGGGCGGCACCATCACCTCGCAAATGCGCCGTTTAGGTAACTCGGTAGACTGGGAGCGCGAGCGCTTTACCATGGACGACGGCTTGTCCAATGCGGTGCAGGAAGTATTTGTAAGGCTGTACGAGGACGACTTAATTTACCGTGGCAAGCGCCTGGTAAACTGGGATCCGAAACTGCACACCGCCATTTCGGATTTAGAAGTAGAAAACAAAGAGCAGAAAGGCCAGATGTGGCACCTGCGCTACCCATTGGCCGATGGTGCGACCACAGCTGATGGCAAAAGCTATTTAGTGGTCGCCACCACGCGGCCGGAAACCATGCTGGGCGATACCGGCGTAGCCGTTAACCCGGAAGATGATCGCTATAAAGCACTGATTGGCAAAGAGATCATGCTACCACTGGTAAACCGGCGTATTCCCATTGTTGGCGATGAGCATGCCGACATGGAAAAAGGCACCGGCTGCGTCAAAATTACCCCGGCACATGATTTTAACGACTACGAAGTGGGCAAGCGCCATCAGCTGCCGATGATCAACGTGCTGACACCGGATGCCACTATTCGTAGCGAAGGTGAGTGCTTCTTTACCAACGGTGCAGTTAACCCGAACCAGAGCGCCGCCATACCGGCTGAATTTGCCGGCCTGGACCGCTACGCCGCCCGTAAAGCCATTGTCGCCGCTTTTGATGCCGCCGGCCTGCTGGATAAGGTAGAAGATCACAACAACACCCTGCCTTATGGCGACAGAAGTGGCGTGGTAATAGAGCCATTGCTAACAGACCAGTGGTATGTGCGTGTAGCACCGCTGGCGAAAACCGCCACCGAAGCGGTAGAAAGCGGCCAGATCGAATTTGTGCCCAAACAGTACGAGAACATGTACTACAGCTGGATGCGCGACATTCAGGACTGGTGTATTTCACGTCAGCTGTGGTGGGGCCACCGTATTCCAGCCTGGTACGACAATAACGGCAACGTCTATGTTGGCCGCTCGGAAGCGGAAGTACGGGCGAAGCATCAGTTAGCCGACCACATCGAGCTAAAACAAGATAACGATGTGCTGGACACCTGGTTCAGCTCGGCGCTGTGGACCTTCTCTACACTGGGCTGGCCGGAAGATACCGACGCCCTGCGCACCTTCCACCCGACCGATGTGCTGGTAACCGGTTTTGATATTATTTTCTTCTGGGTAGCCCGGATGATCATGATGACGATGCACTTTATTAAAGATAAAGACGGCAAGCCGCAGGTACCGTTTAAAACGGTGTATGTTACCGGCCTTATCCGCGATGAAAACGGCGATAAGATGAGTAAGTCCAAGGGCAATGTAATCGATCCGCTGGATATGATAGACGGCATCAGCCTGGCCGATTTGCTGGCCAAACGTACCAGTAACCTGATGCAGCCACAGCTGGCGGAAAAAATCGCCAAGGCCACCGAAAAACAATTCCCGGACGGTATTACCGCCAGCGGCACCGACGCCCTGCGTTTTACCCTGGCGGCACTGGCCTCAACCGGCCGTGATATTAACTGGGATATGAAACGCTTAGAGGGTTACCGTAACTTCTGCAATAAACTGTGGAACGCCAGCCGTTATGTGCTGATGAACACTGAAGGTCAGGATTGCGGCTTTAATGGTGGCGACATGCAGTTATCACTGGCCGATAAATGGATACTGGCGCAGTACCAGCACACGGTAAAACAGGTGCGGCAGTATATCGACAGCTACCGTTTTGATATGGCGGCCAATACGCTGTACGAATTTACCTGGAACCAATTCTGTGACTGGTATTTAGAGCTGACCAAGCCGGTGCTGTTTAAAGGCAACGATGCGCAGCAGCGCGCCACCCGCCATACGCTGGTGACAGTGCTGGAAAGCTTACTGCGCCTTATGCACCCGATAATGCCGTTTATTACCGAAACCATCTGGCAATCGGTTAAACCACTGGCGGGCCCTGTGGTTAATAACAGCGCTGCTGATAGCATTATGCTGCAGCCATACCCGCAAGTGGACACCGGTCTTATCGATGAGACTGCCACTGCCGATCTGGAATGGTTAAAGGCGGTCATTACCGCGATACGTAACGTACGCGGTGAAATGAATATCGCGCCCAGCAAGCCGCTTAGCATACTGCTGCGCAACCTGGGCAGCGACGAGCAGCGCCGTTTAACTGAAAACGAAAGCTTCCTGATGAACCTGGCTAAGCTGGACAGTATTAAAGTACTGGCGGCAGGCGAGCAAGCCCCGGCCAGCGCGGCTCAGCTTATCGGCAGCATGGATTTATTGATCCCAATGGCCGGCTTAATTGACAAAGACGCCGAGCTTAGCCGTATCGCCAAGCAGCTGGAGAAAACCCAGCAAGAGCTATCACGGGTTGCCGGCAAACTGGCCAACGAAGGCTTTGTCGCCAAAGCGCCGGAAGCGGTGCTGGAAAAAGAGCGCGCCAAACAGGCCGAACTGGAGCAGGCAGTAGCAAAACTGCAGGCACAGCAAGCTGAAATCGCCGCACTGTAAGCTTAGTTAAACGGCTACGAAAAACCGGGCGTTACAACCCGGTTTTTTTATCACCACGATTCCTGCTATCCGCGCCGTTTTGCCCCGCAGCAGCATAAAGATCGCAGTTGTAGAACGCGAAATTTTTGCTATGATTGCGCGGTATTTCGGCAACTGGCTGACTATACGCTTGCACTGCCTATTTATGCAGTAAAGTCTGGTGTTTAGCGCACCCTTATTTTGCGCAGCACGGCTGATAAAGCAAGGAACCGCTCCGTTGAGTTGGGTTATCTGCTGCAACGGTTCACTTAATTTTTATCCGGCCTGCCGGATTTTTTTACAGAGAAAAATAAATGATGTCAGCAGATACCCTGGTCGAGAGTCTCGCCGAACCTGTTGCCACGGCGGCCGAAGCGGCCGCTATTACCCCATCAGCCATCAGTTTAATTCCACCTGTAGTGGTACTGGCTATCGCAATTTGGCTGAAAAGGCCCATTTTAGCGTTAGTAATGGGTGCGATAGCCGGCTTACTGCTACTGTCTCCTGCAGGCGCATTAAGCAATATGGCCGAAACCTCATTGCGCGTGATGCAAGACGAAACTATTGGTTGGTTAATTCTGGTCTGTGGCGGTTTTGGTTCGTTAATCGCATTGTTGGTGCATACCGGCGGTGCCTTTGCCTTTGGTCGTGCAGCGCAAAATGTAGCGAAAGGCCGCAAATCATCGCTGCTGATGACCTGCTTTTTGGGCATAGTCATTTTTGTCGATGACTACTTAAATGCGCTTACCGTGGGTGAAACCATGAAACGCATTACCGACAAATACAAAGTGTCACGCGAAATGCTGGCCTACGTGGTCGACTCTACTGCCGCCCCCATTTGCGTGCTTATTCCTATTTCCACCTGGGCGGTATTCTTTGGCGGTTTGTTGGTAGCCAACGATGTTGCCCCAGCGGGTGATGCCAGTGGTATTACCACCTACATTTCGGCCATCCCCTATATGCTTTATGCCTGGTTGGCGATGATCATGGTAATACTGGTGATTTTAGGCGTGGTGCCTTTAATTGGACCAATGAAAAAAGCCGAACTGGCAGCACAACAAGCGACTGTTGCTGCAATTGACGCCCCTAATTCTGCTACCACAGCGCAGGATACCCATTCCGCCGATGATTTTGCCGTGCAGGCTTTTGAAGAAGAGTTTGAACAAGCCAATAAAAACAGCGGCAGACTGCATAATTTCCTGCTGCCAATGATCATGTTGGTCGGTTTCACTATCTGGTTTGAAATTGACGTATGGAAAGGGTTATTGATGACCTTCCTGATCACGTTGCCACTTTACTTAGTGCAGCGCCTGATGACGATCACTGAAATGATGGACCAGATGATCCATGGCTTTAAAACGATGTTACCGGCGATTTGTACTGTTATTGCTGCCTTTGTATTTAAAGATGTCTGCGACCAACTCGGCTTACCTCAGTACATTATTGATAACCTCGCCCCTTATATGAGTGCGCAGTTACTGCCGGCACTGGTGTTTTTCTCTATGGCAATACTGGCGTTCGCTACTGGTTCTTCCTGGGGGATTTTCGCGGTGTCTATCCCTATCGTAATGCCCCTGGCGTTTGCGGTAGAAGCCAATATTCCACTGGTGATTGGTGCACTGTTATCGGCCAGCTCGTTCGGTAGCCAGGCCTGTTTTTACAGTGACTCCACGGTATTGGCCGCACAAGGCTCAGGCTGTAACCTGATGAGCCATGCGCTAACACAATTTCCATATGCCTTTATGGCAGCGGTATTAGCTTTCTTTGGCTTTTTGGCCTTGGCATAAGCCAGCCTAACCAGCAACCAGCAAAGGCGCTGTTAATGGCGCCTTTGCTTTATTTCTCAGTCCGGTTTAACTCTTTGTCACTTTTTTATCCCTGACAAATTAGCGCTACACTGTTACCTTATATAACAATCTATTACAGCGTGTTTACCGGAGGTATTATGCTGACGTTACTGGCACGGATTTTAAAAGTACTTAATTCTCAGGCTTCGCCCTGGCAATTGGGTTGGGCGGTTGCGCTGGGCCTGTTTGCCGGCATTTTACCCTTCGGCCTGCTAAGCCTGCTGATTGTGTTACTGGTGTGCCTGCTTACCATTAACCTGTCGACCTTTATCCTGGTGTGGGGTTTAACTGAAGGGCTGATGCTACTGCTGGCCGACCCACTGGAGCGCCTCACCTGGCACTATGCGCAAAACGAACAGTTACTGGCGCTGCTTGCCAACAACGAACCCCTGCAGTTGCTGCATTTACACCATACCCTGACCCTGGGCGCGTTTTTACTGGGCCTGATATTGTTGCTGCCCATTGCCTGGCTGAGTCAGCTATTGGTTACACAGTACCGTGAGCGGGTAATGAACAGTGTGCAAAAGTGGAAACTGATGCAGATGCTCAAAGCCAGCAAGCTGTTTACGCTATACGAAAAGCTGCAATAAGGAGCCAGCGATGAAAAATGCTATTGGTTTACGCCCCTCAGGCTGGTTAGTTTTTATCATTTTTTTCGCAGCGTTATTAGCCCTGGTGTATTTGCTGGCCGGCCCGGCCATTCGCGTTGGCATGGTATATAGCCTGGAAAAATCTGTCGGTAGCGAGGTTAATATCGATAAGGTGTCGCTGCAATTAGCACCGCTGGCACTGCGCATTCATGACTTACAAATTACCGACGCCGCCAAACCCAGCCACAACAGTTTAAGTTTTAGCCAGGCCAGCGCCGCTATTGAGCTGTGGCCGGCGCTGCTGGGCTACTATGTGGTGGAGGAGCTGAGTATTGATGGCCTGCAATACGGCGCACAGCGTGCCCAAGAAGGCGCCGTGTACCGCCAGCCCGGCACGCCCGGCGACAGCATCGACCTGGCGCAGCTGCTACAGGTGGACTTACCCGATGCCGACGAGCTGATTGCCCGTGCCCAACTGCAAACACCGGCTAAAGCTGAGGCGCTAAAACAGCTGGCCCAGGCCGAACAGCAGCAGCTAACGACACTGAAACAGCAGCTACCGAGCAAAGACAGCCTGGCGCAATATCAGCAGCAGGTGAAAGCACTGACTGACAGCAAAATAGAGAATGCAACGGATCTGGCCGCCAAAGCTGAGCAGTTACAGCAGCTGAAACAGGCACTGGGTGAAGAAAAAGCCAAAGTGGAGCAGGTAAAGCAGCAGCTGCTGCAAAGTAAAACCGCGCTGCAACAAGCAGTAGCAGAGCTTAACGCCGCCAGCAAAGCCGACTATGCCAAGGTGCAGCAACTGGCTAACCTGAGTGACGGCGGCCTGGCCGGTATTAGCCAGATATTGCTCGGCGATGTTTGGGGGCAGCGCATCAGCCAGTTACAAAGCCTGTATCTGCTGGTTAAACCCTATTTACCCGAGCAATTACCACAAGACTCAGCGGGCAGCGCAACCAGCGCGCCTAAGGTGGTATTACCCAACCGTATTCTGCCACTGCCCAGCCAACCCTACCCGGACTTTTGGGTAAAAACCGCCCGGGTTAACTGGCTACTTGGCGGCGGTGAGGGCACCCTTACGCTGAATGACATTACCGCCCAGCATGCACTGATCAACTCGGCGACTACGTTTTCACTCGACGTTAAGCAGTTACCGCAGTTGGCGGCGTTTAACCTCAGTGGTGACTTTGCCGTATTAGAGCAAATGGTCACTAACCTGAGCTGGCAATTGGAAGGCTTAAACCTTAAGCCACTGTCGTTGGGTAAAGGCGATACCGCACTGGACTTAGCCGCCGGCTTATTAAGCTCCAGCGGCAAATTAAACCTGACCGATAACCAGTTGTCGCAGCAGGCCAGCCTGGTATTAAAGGCGGCGAATTTTAACAGCAGCGGCAATAAGTACCTGCAGCAACTGGCCAGCCTGCTTAACCAACAAACGCAAATTCCGCTGAACATCAGCGCCAGCGGTTTAATTAGCGCACCTGAGGTCAGTGTGCGCTCATCGCTGGATAAGCTGTTAGGCGATGCCTTATTAGGTGAAGCGAAGCAAAAAGTCGCTGCCTATCAAAGCGAGCTAGCCGCCAAACTCAACAGCCAGCTGCAAACTGGCCTGGGCGGGCAGGATGACTGGGCAGCCATGTTAACCCAGCAGGATGGTGAAGTGGCCGACATCAGCGCCAGCATCGAGAATATGCTCAACGCCAAACTGGCTGATGCGAAAGATCAGGCCAAAGACAAACTCAAAGACAAGCTGCTGAATAAACTGGGCGGCGGCAACTAACCAACACCTTACAGGCTGTAACCAGCTGTTACAGCCTGTAAGGCTTTATGAATGGCGCCCCGTCTGACGCAAAATTTCCTCCACCTGCCCCATCAACATCGCTTTTTTTCTGCCAGCCGATAGATTTCAGCCTACTTCAGTGTCTGAGACTCTGCCATGAACCTGACCCGCAGTGCGCTTACTAACCCCGCCAGCGTCATCGTTATCGCCATCCTGCTGTTGCTGTTTGGCCTTATCAGCTTATTTAAGCTGCCGATCCAAATTACACCGGATATTGAACAGCCGCAAATTTCGGTATTCACCGGCTGGCGCTCGGCCGCGCCGCAGGAAGTGGAATCGGTCATTATTGAGCCGATTGAAAACGCCATTAAAAACACTCGTGGCGTGGTAAAAGTGGAAACCAATATCCAGCGCGGTTTTGGCGCTATTACCCTAACCTTTGATGTTGGCGCCGACATGCAACAAGCCACGCTGGATGTGATCAACAACCTGAACCAGGCACCGCCTTTGCCACTGGACGCGATAGAGCCCACGGTAGTTGCCGGTGGCGGGCAGAACACCCCTAACGCCGCGTCGCTGCTGATCCGCACCTTACCGGGTAACACAACACAGGACGTTATAAAGTACCAGCAGCTGATTGAAGATGTAGTGTACCCGCGTTTAAGCCGTATTCAGGGTGTTGGCCAGGTGAATTTAAACAGCCAGCGGCCGCGGGAGCTGAAAATCAGCTTTGATCCGCAGCGTGCTGCGGCACTGGGGCTCAGTATTAACCAGATTGCCAGCCAGGTGCGCGCCGCTACCGATGCCTCCGGCGGCTTTGCCGATGTTGGCCGGCGCCAATACACGGTGCGCTTTGCCGGCCAGTTCAGCCCCGAAAGCCTGCTGCAGATGATCATCGGCTACAGTGGCGAACGGCCAATTTACTTAAGCGATATCGCCAGCACCGAGCTGGGCTTTAGCGATCGCACCGGCTTTACCCTGCGTAACGGTGCTCAGGCCTATTACATCACCATAGCGCGTAACAACGATGCCAACACCGTGGCTTTACTGGATGAAATTAACCTGGCGATAACCGAGCTGAATCAGGGCGCACTGCATGATGCCGGCCTGATGATGGAGCTGAGTTTTGATGCCTCGGTGCATATCCGTAATGCGCTGGCGTTGGTAAAAAGCAATCTGGGGCTGGGTGTGTTACTGGCACTGGGCTTGCTGTGGCTGTTTATGCGCGGCTGGCGTGCCACCGCCATTATTGCGCTTAGCATTCCGCTGTCACTGGCAATAGCGCTTATTACACTGCAGCTGATGGGGCGCAGTTTAAACGTGATCTCGCTGGCTGGCCTGGCGTTTGCCGTGGGCCTGGTGCTGGATGCCGCTATTATTGTGCAGGAGAATATCCTGCGGCTGAAAAGCGAGGGGCTGGATGATAAAAAAGCCGCGCTGCGCGGCGCGGCTCAGGTCAGTGGCGCCCTGCTGGCCTCCACCGCCACCACAGTGGCCATTTTTCTGCCTATTTTGTTTATGGCCGGTATTGAGGGGCAGTTATTTTCTGATCTGGCGTTAACCCTGTCTGTGGCCGTATGCAGCAGCTTTGTCGCCGCAGTAACGGTGATCCCACTGGCCAGTCGTTATTGGCTGGGCAACACCCCAAGCCGGGACCCATTCAGCCAGTATTGGCAGCGCTTAAGCCAGCTGATTATGCAGCTGACCAACAGCCGGCTGAAACGCCTAAGCTGGGTGAGCGGCCTGTTGCTGTGTTCGGTTTGTATCAGCCTGCTGCTGGTGCCGCGCACCGACTTTATGCCCAGAGCCCCCACTGACGGCTTTTTCTTCTCTTTTAGCCTGCCACCGGGCGGTAATATCGATTTTATTGAGCAGGAGCTGGCCAACCGGGTGGTAGCGCGGCTGCAGCCCTATTACAGCGGCGAAAAAACGCCATCCATTAAGAGCTATAACTTTTACACCTATGGCCCCAATGCCAGCGGCGGTTTTATCTATGCCGCCGACCCCACTCAGGTTGAACAATTAATGGCACTGGTGCGCGACGAGGTGTTTGCCGGCATTCCCGACACCCAGGTGTTTTTATTCCGCGGCTCGATGATTAACGTATCCGGCGGCGGTGATGGCCGCAGCATTGAGCTTAACCTGCAGGGGCCAGACTTAGCCGCGCTGATGCAGGCCGCACGCACCGGTGTCGCGGCCGTGCAGCAACACTTGCCCGGCGGCAGTGCCCAGCCGGTACCAGCGCTGGATATGGCCGAGCCAGAGCTAAAACTGTTACCGGACGACAGAGCCATTAGCCAGGCCGGCTTAAACCGGGCCGAGGTGGCTAATTATGTGCGCGCCTTTACCAGTGGCCTGTTTGTGTCGGAATACTTTGATGGCAACGACCGGATGAATGTCATTCTACGCGCCGGCCAGTGGCACACGCCGGAGCAGCTGGCCGCCATGCCGCTGTTAACCCCGCAGGCCGGCGTGCAACCGCTGGCCGCCATGACCCAACTGCAACAAACCGTTGGCCCCTCGCAGCTCAGACGGATTGGTGGCAAGCGCACCTTAAGTTTAATCGTGCGCCCACCCGAGGGCATGTCGCTGGACGAAAGCATGGAAATTCTGCAGCGCGAGGTACTACCGCCAATGCAACAGGCACTGCCTGAGGGCGCCAGCTTGCTGCTCAGTGGTAACGCCAGCCAGATGAACTCAGCCATTGATGAGATGCTGATAAACTTCGCACTGGCGCTGCTCATTTTACTGCTGTTAATGACGGCGTTGTTCCGCTCGTTACGCGACGCCCTGCTGGTGTTATTAGTGATGCCACTGGCCATCGCCGGCGGCGTGATGGCATTGGCGCTGGTAAACTTGTTTACCGTACAGTCACTGGATTTACTCACCATGATTGGCTTTATTATTCTGCTGGGGTTGGTGGTGAATAACGCCATTCTGCTGGTAGACCAAACCCGCAGTGGCGAACGCGCCGGCCTTAGCAGCACAGACGCAGTGCGCCAGGCCATCATTTTGCGGGCACGGCCGGTGTATATGAGTACCCTGACCAGCCTGTTCGGTATGCTGCCATTGATGCTGATCCCGGGCGTTGGCGCCGAGATATACCGTGGCCTGGCGACGGTGATTGTTGGTGGCATGACGGTCAGCGCCCTGTTTACCCTAATTTTACTGCCGGCAGTGCTGCAACTTCAGCGTCCGGCCGCGTTAACTAGCCCGCTTGCCGCCACTGCGGCTGAAGGATCTGCTCATGCGTAATACGTTACTACTGCTTACCCTGTGCTATGCCGGCCTGGCCACTGCGCAAACGGTGCCGGCGACGTCGGTGCAACTGGGCGAAAGCCGCTTATCCTTTGAGGTGCCCACCACTGAGGTGGCCGGTACTGTGTACAGTGTGAATAACACTGAGCTTACCGCCGGTATCGATGGTCGTTTAATCTGGGTAGCTGAGGCCGGCAGCCGGGTTAACGCCGGCGATCTGGTGGCCAGGCTTGACGCAATGCCGCTGCAGCTACAACAGGCAGAGCTTAACGCCCAATTACAGCGTGCCCAGTTACTGGCCAGCTATTTACAGCGCGAGCATCAGCGCCTGCAAGAGCTGCAGCAAAGCCAGAGCATTTCCCGCTTACAGCTGGATAAAGCCCAGTCAGATTATCAGTTAGCCCAGGCCGATGCCGACATTATCCGTGCCCGTATGGCACAACTGTCCGATCAGCTTAGCCGCACTGAAGTGACAGCGCCCTTTGCCGGTGTCGTGGCTGCGCGGCTGCGTGAAGCCGGGGGCGACGTCAGCCGCAGCACGCCGCTGCTGCGGCTGCAAGATGTTTATCAGCTGGAAGTGCGCGCCTATGTGCCGCTACAGTACGTGCGCTTTGTACGGCCGGGCGACACCCTGAGTATTCACAGTGCCCAGCAACAGGGCAGCGCTGCAGTAAGCGCGGTTATTCCGGCAGCCGATGGCCAAAGCCAACGCGCCGAGCTGCGGCTTAAACTGGGCGCAGCGTCGCAACACTGGCTGGCCGGCGAACTGGTGAGCGTAAAAGTGGCCACCCGCGATGCCAAAGCCGCCGTTACCGTGCCACGCGATGCCCTGCTGCTGCGCAGCGATGGCACCTATGTGGTCACGGTGGATGAGAACAACCTGGCGCAGCGTAAAGCGGTAAAAGTCAGTGACGGTAACGGCGACTGGGTTACGGTAGATGAAGGCTTAAATGCCGGCGAAAAAGTGGTGACCCGTGGCGCCGAGCGGCTGCGCGACGGCCAGGCCGTCACACAAAGCTAAGGTGTGAGCCGGTCATGTAAACATCAAGCTAGGTGATAATTAGCACAGATGACATGTCAGAATGAAAATGCTATGTTGGCGCGCGGTTAAATACACCATCATTGCAAGGATGCTATGTTCGATATTGCTGAGCAGGACACTACTCAATTTGACTTGGAACACTACGCCAAGCTTGCCGACAATGGTCTTTATCTGGATGCACAGGTTTACTGTTTAGCAAAATGGGGCCCTATGGCCGGCTGGCAGCGACCGGACCAAATTAAGGTTGCTATTCGTTTGCTGTCTAATCTCGGACGGGACCGTGATGCTGACGCATTAATTTTACGCGGTTGGCGTCGCTTCAAAAATGATGCCGATCTCTGCCTTAAAGTTGTGTTCTATCAGCTTAACCGGTTTGGCCCTATTCTGGCTCAACGCTTTTATCAACAGCATTTGCCTTTATTGCAGCAACTTAACAATGCCGACACCGATTTAGCTCTGGTACAGATTTGCTTTTATGCCGACCAAAAAGACTTTGTCGCAGCCAATGAGTTGCTCGAGCAAATCCGGCCACAAGCCAACGATTACCCATGGTTTCATCGTATTGCATTGATGTTACTCCAGGACCAACAGCTATATCCTAATGCAGCCGAATTGGCGCAGCAGTTACTGCCGTTGTATCCCTCCGATCACATGCTGTTAGCGTGCTGCCGCGCGCTCTTACGGGCGCAGCGTGGCGATGAAGCCAGACTGCTACTGCAACAGAATGCGGCAAATTACCAGAGTTGCCGGGTCTGGGCTGAGTTGATACGCCTGAGTAGCAGAGACATGGACTGGCAGCTGTGTGCTACTGCCGTTAAACAGTTTCAGCAATTACAACCACTACCGGATCGCAACGACGCCGATTTGCTGGCGGTGTGCCAGGCGAAAATTGCACTGTCACAGGGTGACTATCAGTTGGCACAACAGCTGTTACGTGACAGTTATTGCAGTTATAACCGGATACTGCACAGTAATCTGACGGTATATCGGCCAGTTGAACAACCGTTTAAACTGTTACCGGTGCCGCATGTAAGCCAACACCATTTAACCTGTGCTCCCGCAACGCTGGCCGCATTAAGTGCCTATTTCGGCAAACATTTTAGTCAGCACGATATTGCTGCCGAGATCTGTTTTGATGGCACCCCCGACACGTTGGAGCGCCAGTGGCTGCGCCAAAACGGCTATGCATTTATTGAACTGGAGCTTAGCGCCGAGCTTTGCTACCAGTTAATTGATGCTGAACTGCCTTTTGCGCTGGTAACGACTTACGGCATGTCGTCACACCTTCAGGCCGTAGTCGGTTACAACAAAGCATTAGGCACAGCTTATTTGATGGATCCGTCTTATGACACCATCACCGAAATGCTGTTAGCTCAAACCTTAGCCGACGAGGCAGCCTCTGGCCCCAGAGCAATGGTGTTTGTTCCTCAGGCACAACAGGACAAACTCGCCCGCTTTGCCAACAGCAGCACGGTGCTGTATCAGTTGTATGATCAGGTTGAAACCTGTCGCAATGCCAATGCGCTGACCGAAGCAATGCAACATCTGGCCAGTATGCAGCAATACGACGCTCAGCATCGTTTAACATTAATTGCCCGGCGCAGCTTAGCGATAGATCACAATGACGAACTGCTGATCAATACTGTCAATGAGCAACTGTTGCAGCAATTTCCTAAGCACGTTGGCTGGCGTATATCCCGGTTTCAGACCCTGAAAAACCTGGGCCAGGGCGACGAAGCCATCGCCTACCTGATGCAACAAGTTGCAAGCCAGCCTCATATTGACCTGAAAGTGCGGCTATTTTCCGAAATATACCGGCTGCAGCCGTATCAACAGTATTGTCAGACGTTACTACGTGATCTTGAAATATCCGGCAGCTACCGGGCAGATGTTTATGCCTTGCTGGCAGATTATTACTGGCAACAGCAAGAGCATGCCAAGTCTTGTCAATACTACTTTGTCGCCTGCTGTCTGGATGATACCCATCAGGACTATGTCGAGTCATACTTTAAAGCCGCACGCTTTTTACATCAAACCGACAACGCCATGCAACGCCTTAACCAGCGGTTCGAAAAGTATGGCGCCCGTGCGGCCAGCCCGGCTATTTCGTTATACCGGGCTTATGATTGGCAAGGTAAAGCACAACAGGGCTTGCAAGTGTTGCAGCTAGCGCGGCAAAAAAGACCGACAGACATTGAACTGCTGGATTTTTATCTCGATCAGCTGTTACATCATGGCCAGATTAAAGACTTTGTCGAATTGCTGCAGCAGCAACGCAGCTTGCTGTCTGAACAGCAATTCCATTATTGGCAGGCCCGGCAAGCAGAGTGGCACGGAGAGTTATTGCAGGCAGCAAATAGCTACCGCCACTGCTTTGAGCTGACTCCCTGGGTGAGCCGGGTTGCTGAACCTTATTTTAGTGCTCTGCGTCGTAGCAACAACAATGAACAACTTGCGCGAGAGTTGGACCAATTACAGAATGAACATCCGGCACATCCATTGCTAAACAGATACCTGGCGGATTGGCACCCGGTGGCTGAAATTGCCAGCGCGGCTTTAGCTCAGCTGGCGACATTGTTTCCGCATAACGTCTGGTATCAGCGCCGCTGGATCCAACAATTGCTGCAGCAGCAAAAGCTGGATCAAGCCCAACAACACTGCACCGCATTGTTGCACCGGCTACCACAGCAAACTGATAACCTGATGTTATTGGCCCGGGTGCTGCAGGCACAGCAGCAACCTGAGGCGGCCAGAGTCCAGATTAAGCAGGTGCTGCAACAACAAATAGATCACGAAGACGCTGTGCAATTATTGTTTGAACTCAGCCCTTCGTTAACAGATAAACAACAGAGCCTGCAATGGTTACTTGAGCTGATGCCACGGCAGACCCATTACGGTGACGCCCTGCTTGATGTGGTGCATTTTGCTGAGCGCCTATTTACCGCCGAGCAAGCACAGCAGTTTATTCAACAGGTACTGCAAAAAAATACCCATGTCTGGTCTACGCGCCTAGCCTGGGCTAAATTGCTACAACAACATAGCTATGACGCCGCTTTAGAGCAGCTGCAACTGGCCGTTACCGATTTTCCGCTGCTGCCACGCCTCCATTTAGAATTGGCCGAACTGTACCGCAAGATGCAGCAACCAGAGCAAGCGAAAGCCAGCTACCAACACGCCATCAATCTCAACCCGGCCTGGAGCTATGCCAGCAGGCAATATGCCCTTTTTCTGGAACAGGCGGGCGATATTAGTGCGGAAATAGCAGTAATCTCGGAAACCCTCAAACACAAACCGGATGATGCTTATTTGCATGGTTTTCTGGCCGACGCCTATGATCGTGATCAACAAACCGATAAAGCACTTCATCATCTGCAATTGGCAGTGCGCTTTGACCATAGCTATCAATGGGCTTGGTCGCGTTTACATGAACTGGCAACTCACTCCGGCCAGAGTGAGTTGGCTCCTGAGCTGGCATTAAACTTACACCAGCAGGCACCACTGAGCGTTGGCGCTTTACAAGCGCTGGCCCAAATCACCAGCGAGCCGGCAGCAAAATGCGCTTATTGGTTGCAAGCCATCCAGTTATCCCCAAGCGACAGTCGCCTCCACGTTGATGTGCTGGAGTTTTACCTGCAACGGGGTAACTATGCCGAACTGTTTGCCCATATCGAGCAATACTTCAATGCCACTAACAGGCCCTTTGAAGTGTCAGCCCTGGCAGCCCGTGCTTGGGAACGCATTGGACTGCCGGAACAGGCAATTGAGCTGTTAACCGAAGCATTAGCGGTGTATACGCCTCAGCTGCATTACTGGCAGCAGCTTATCGACTTGCAACAACAGTTAAATAACAACACTGCAGCTGCGAAAACTGCACAACAATTACTGCAACGCTTGCCAAACGATGCTATGGCACAGTGCATTGCCGCCGAATATTTATTGGATATTGATCACAAAAAATACCAGCAGCAGGCCGACACTGCGATCGAGCTGGCACAACAACTTGACCCTACCAGCCAATATATCGGCCTGACGCAAGCTGATCGCTTGCTGCATAAACGTCAGTACCAGCAATGTATTGCATTGATTGAACAGCTCCATCAACACAACAGAGATATCTGGACCATTAACCGCCAGCTAAAAGCCCTGCTGCGACAAGATTGTGTCGCACCGGCTTTACTGCTATGGCAAGAAATTATCAACAGTAAAGAAGAGAGTTTCTGGTTATACAACAATACGCTGCAGTATGCCGACAAACATGCCAACTTACTGCTGGATGAGCTGACAAACAACCTGGCGCAGGCCGCAAACCTTGCCGGTTACACACTGGCGAAATGGTTAGGTTCCAGTCAGCCGAAAAAGCTAAAGCAGTTACTACAAAGCACTGTCGCTTGTCCGGCATGGGATGGTATGTACGAATACTATTTAGAACAGTGCGAAGCTAAAAACGAACTACCGCAGCCAAACTTGCTGGACCCTTACTCTGACCGCATCACAGCTAATGTTGAATTGGTCGGCCGGCTAGGTTATCTGTATCGAAATCATACCAGGTTGTATCAGGCAGTCAGGTTATATGCCAGTATCGACGCAGATCAGCGACCTTGTTACGTAAGTTACCACTACGCCATTACGTTAATTGAGCTAAGGCGCTGGCCAGAAGCGTTAGAAGTATTACAGCAGGGTGCTAACAGTACGCCGGACGGCTGTTTCCACAATTTGCAACTGTGGCTACTGGCGTCAAGTTATTGCCAACAGCCAACTGACATTAGCACTATTCGCTTTATCAATCGCCAGCAACTGACTGAGACGGAACAGATAGTTTGGCAGTTGTTTAATCTGTTGCATGAACAGCAGCAAACGCCACTGCCTCCGATGCAACTATTGCAACGGCTGACTCAAATACGGCGTAACTGCCGCAGTAATAATACCGATGATAAAATTCATCGTGTCGGCCGCCAATGTTTTAACCAGTTAGAGCAGCTAACAGCCGACTATGGTTGGACTGTCCGTTTACGATTGAAACTATTGTCATTCTGGTTGTTTTAATGGGCAGCACGTAATACAAAAGTACATCGCACAGAAAGCTAAAATCCAAACCGGCCGTAACTACCCGACAATATAAGACAAGGGCGATGTTAGCGACTGTGCAGGGCAACTTTGTTGCCCTCGCTGTCGGTGAATATGGCAATAAAACCATGCTCGCCTATCGACATTTTGCTTTGCAACACCTTGCCACCGGCATGGCTAATCCGCTCCAGAGCGCTGTCGATACTCTCTACCTCAAAATAAATCAGTGTACCGCTCTGGCTTGGCTCATACCCCTCGCCCTGCACCAGGGCGCCGCTGCTGCCGGCTTTGTCGTGGTCGAACGGAAAACAGGCCATACTGCAGCCGGGCATCTCCATCAGGTGAAACTCCACCCCCAGCACCTGATGATAAAAGTGCCTGGCACGGGATAAGTCGGTTACGGCGATTTCAAACCACCCCACCGGATTTGGGTTAAACATAACAAGGTCTCCTGTAAGTCAGCTATCGCCGCTAACTATAGTCGCCACAGCGCGCTGGCTCCACTTAGAGCCCAAAGAAAAAACCGCCAAACGGCGGTTTTCTTGCTCAGCGCGTTTTATTCTTCATCGTCGTCGTAATCGACATCTTCGTCACCTTCAAAATAGGTGCCCCAGCCGTCGTATTCTACCTTGTGCTTTTTCGCCAGCTCTTCCAGTTTAATGGCATCGGCAACGATGCTGTCGGCATCCAGTGACTGCTCGCGAATAGCATCGAACACCCAGGCATTACCGCCATCTTCAAACTCGACTTCTTCGGCGTCGGTGACTTCATAGCCCAGTTTAAACAGCTCTACTGCCAGTTTTTCCAGCTTGGCGAAGTCACGGTCGTAGAAGTGGTGTTCAATGGTGTAAAGCGCATCCGGATCGCTGCCATCTTCTAACAAGGCGGCGATGGTGTCTTCGGTAAATTCCTGCCAGTTTTCCATAAAATTACTCTTTAGCTGCTTTTGTGCTGGCAGTGTAGTCGTTGCCCAGTTCGCTATCAAGTAACGCGATCTGCGCCTGCATCTGCTGGTGCATATTTTGTGCAAAGTCGCGGATATTCAGCTGCTCTTTGGGTAACTCTACCGGCGCCATCACCTGCACGATCACTTTGCCGTTATTCCAGCGGTTTAATTTAAACTGGCCATGGGTGCTGCTCATACACACTGGCACCACCGGCACGCCGGCTTCCAGCGCTATATGAAAGGCGCCCGTTTTAAACGGCAGCAGGCCACGACCATAACTGCGGGTCCCCTCGGGGAACATCCACACTGACAAGCGCTTAGCGCGGATGCGCTCGGCAGCGGCCAGCATGGTATTCAGTGCTTTAGATTTATTGTTACGGTCAATCAGGATATTGCCGCTTAGCCAGTACAGCTGGCCAAAAAACGGAATAAACTTCAGGCTTTTCTTGCCAATAGTCACGGTACCCGGCTCTACCGCATTGCTGATGGTAAACAGATCGAGGTTATTCTGGTGGTTTGCAATAAACACACAGGGTTTGCCGATAGGCGCGCCCTGAAAATGCCGCACTTCAACCTTAATGCCAAACACCCGGCTCATAAAGCCGTACCAGTGCGAAAATATATACACGTTGTTGGCATGAAACGGCCTGAATAAACAAATAACCAAGCCAGCCAGGGTGCTGAGCAGAAAAAACAACACCAACAAAACAATACGAACCACCGCTACCACTGTTGTCTCCAGTTGCCGATAGTGTAACTACCGGCCAATAAAAAGGCGCCTGAAAAAAGGCGCCCAGTATAACGGCTTTACTCGCTCAGGCTGGTTTGATCACTGTCCGGCTCAGCGGTCTGATTGACCAGCACCTGATCGATCCGCTGCAGGCCGCGTGGCAGTTTGTTACCACGCCGGCCACGCTCGCCCTGATAATGGGCTAAATCGTCGGCTTTAAGCCCAAGCTTACGCTTGCCCGCCACCAGCGTTACGCTGCCGCCTTCTGGCACCACCGCCAACTGGCAGACATACTCTTCACGGCTGGCTGCCCGGGCCGAGGGGATCGACATCAGCTTATTGCCTTTGCCTTTACTGAGTTTGGGTAGCTCGGCGACCGGGAACACCAGCATACGGCCTTCGTTAGAAATACACAGCAGCAAGTCACTCTCGGGCTGCTTAATGACCACTGGCGGCAACACTTTGGCGCCCACCGGCAGGCTTAACACCGCTTTACCGGCCTTGTTGCGGCTGAGTAAATCACTGTATTCGGCGACAAAGCCATAACCGGCATCACTGGCCAGCAGCAGCGCCTGTTTTTCATCACCCAGCAGTACATGCTCAAAGCTCTCCCCTGCCACCACGGCAAAGCGGCCGCTTAACGGCTCGCCCTGGCCCCGGGCTGAGGGTAGCTCGTGTGCTTCGGTAGCAAAGCTGCGGCCGGAGGAGTCAATAAACACCGCCTGCTGGTTCGAGCGCCCACTGGCCAGCGCTTTAAAGGCATCACCGGCTTTATAACTCAGCGCATTGCCATCTATGTCGTGGCCTTTGGCGCAGCGCACCCAGCCTTTTTCCGACAGCACTACCGTTACCGGCTCGCTTGGCAGCAGCTCTTTTTCAGTTAAGGCTTTAGCTTCTTCGCGCTGCACAATAGGGCTTCTGCGTTCATCACCGTATTTCTCGGCATCGGCTAACAGCTCATCGCGGATAAGTTTAGTCAGCTTTTTCTCTGAGCCTAAAATAGCCTGTAATTTGTCACGCTCTTTGGCCAGCTCGTCCTGCTCGGCGCGAATTTTCATCTCTTCCAGCTTGGCTAAATGGCGCAGCTTCAGCTCTAAAATGGCTTCGGCCTGGCGCTCAGTAATGCCAAAAAATGCCACCAACTCAGGTTTGGGTTCATCAAAGGTGCGGATAATACGAATTACATCGTCAATGTTTAAAAAGGCGATTAACAAGCCTTCCAACACATGGATGCGGTCGAGCACTTTATCTAAGCGATACTGCAAACGGCGGCGCACCGTATCGCGGCGGAAAACCAGCCACTCGGTTAAAATATCGGTCAGGTTTTTCACCCGTGGCCGCTGGTCCAGCCCCAACACATTGATATTCACCCGGTAGCTTTTTTCCAGGTCGGTAGTAGCAAACAAATGCTGCATCAGCTGCTCAACGTCAATGCGGTTAGAGCGTGGCACTATCACGATACGGGTGGGGTTTTCATGGTCAGACTCATCGCGTAAGTCACTGACCATTGGTAGTTTTTTCGCCTGCATCTGGCCGGCGATCTGCTCCAGCACCTTAGCGCCCGAGGTTTGGTGCGGCAGCGCAGTAATAATAATGTCGCCATCTTCCTGGCTGTACACCGCACGCATTTTTACGCTGCCACGGCCGGTTTCGTAAATGGCGGCTAAATCAGCTGCCGGGCTGATAATCTCAGCATCGGTCGGGTAATCCGGTCCTTTAATGTACTGCATCAGGTCGCTGACGCTGCTGTGCGGGTTATCTAATAGCGCCGCACAGGCATTGGCCACTTCACGCGCATTATGCGGCGGTATGTCAGTGGCCATGCCGACCGCGATACCGGTAATGCCATTAAGTAAAATATGTGGCAGCCGTGCCGGCAGCACCTTCGGCTCTTCTAAGGTGCCATCAAAGTTTGGCAGCCAGTCAGTGGTGCCGGAACCCAGCTCAGACAGTAGCACCTCTGAGAAGCGCGACAACTTGGCTTCGGTATAACGCATGGCAGCGAACGATTTCGGATCGTCCGGCGCGCCCCAGTTACCCTGGCCGTCTACCAGCGGGTAACGGTAAGAAAACGGCTGCGCCATTAGCACCATAGCTTCGTAACAGGCGCTGTCGCCGTGCGGGTGAAACTTACCCAGCACGTCACCAACAGTACGGGCCGACTTTTTATACTTGGCTAAGTGCGATAAGCCCAGCTCCGACATGGCATAGACGATGCGCCGCTGCACCGGCTTCAGGCCGTCACCAATGTGTGGCAGCGCCCGGTCCATAATGACGTACATCGAATAGTTTAAATACGCCTCTTCGGTAAAACGGCGCAGCGGCAGCTGCTCGACGCCATCTTGTGAAATTACCGTTTCTGTCATCGCTTATCCTGTCTGTTTACTACCGGATGCGCCGGTGGCCTGCTGTTTAGCACTACGCCGTGTCAGTTGCCACAGCAGTAAAATAAGCAGCACTAAGGTACTGCAGCCTAATATTGCCAGCCACAGCCATTGCACCTGCTGGCTGCGCTTGGCCTGTTGCAACTTGAGCGCGTTAATTTCATTGTCTTGCTGCAGCAGGCGGGTTTGCTGTTGTTGCCGCTCGTGTTCAAAACCAGCACGGATCTGCTCAAACGCCAGCTCATTTTCGCGGTTACGCATATCCTGATACTCTGCGACAAAGTCATACAGCTGGTGGTAGGCTTTTTCAAACTCGCCCTGCTCAGCAAACAACTGGGCTTTTAAATGCCAGATAGCCAAGCGGCTGGCAACATCTTCGCGCAGGCCCTCTTTGTTCAGGCTTTGCTCCGCCAGCAGCACCTGCTGTTGCGCTAAAGAAACTTGCTGTAGTTTCTTGTACATCAGCGCTTTTTCATAGTAGTGAGTGGCAACATGGGCATTGGATTGTAATAGCGGCAGATACTGCTCAGCCTTGTCCATATACGACAGCGCCGCATCATGCTTTCCGGCATCCATGCTGGCTATCGCCAGGCCGGAATAAGCATGATACAAGTTAACATTATCTTGTAACTGCTGGCTTTGGTGCAGCATCTGGTTGTAGGTTTGCAGCGCCAGCTCGTAGCGGTCCAGATAGCTGTAGGTACGGGCCAGATTGTACAGCACCGTGATCTGATTTTTCGGCCAGCCCAACTGCTGATACTGCGCTAACGCCTGTTGCAGCAGGCTGATGGCCTCTTCGTCATAGCCCAACGTGGTGTACAGTAGGCCCAATTCAGCGGTTACTTCGGCCAGCACTTCCTGATCGTTTAGCTGCTGCGCGCGCTGATAGGTATCTTTTAACAACGCCAATGCCTGCTGATCGTTATTCTGAACTGACAACATGGCGGCATGATTAATCTGGCCCAACAACAGGAACTTCTCATTTTCCAGTTGTTCAGCCAGCGCCATACCGGCCAGATAGTGCTGCAGGGCCGCCGGATAGTCGGTTTGCATTTCACGGGCAAAGCCCAACTCGTACAACAGTTTAACTCTTAGCAGAGCGTCGCGCTGGCCCAGTACAGCCAGGCCACGTTCGGCCGCCTGTTGCTGTTGTTGGTGTCGGCCCAGGGCGTCCAGTAACGCCGCCTGCAAATAATACCACTTGGCCTGTAATTCAGGGCTTAAGCCCGCCAGCTCCGTTTGGTGCTGCTGTAATAGTGCCAGCATGGCTTCCGGCTGCTGGCGCTTTTTCGCTGCGACTTCGGTTAGCCAGTCAGGCTCCGTAGCGGCAGCACAAGGCTGGCTTAACATGCCAAACAGCATGAGCAGCAGAAAAAGTGGATAAAATTGCTTCACTGTCAGTTTGCCTTATTACCCGTTATTACACCGCAATAGCGGCTTTATCGCCTTTTTGTTCCAGCCAGTCACGCCGGTCAGTGGCGCGCTTTTTAGCCAGCAGCATATCCATCACTTCCAGCGTTTGTGCCACGTCGTCTATCGTTAGCTGCACCAGCCGGCGGGTGTTAGGATCCATGGTGGTTTCGCGCAACTGAAGCGGGTTCATCTCACCTAAGCCTTTAAAACGCTGCACGTTCACTTTACCGCGTTTTTTCTCTGCCTCTATGCGATCCAGAATGCCATTTTTCTCATCTTCGTCCAGGGCGTAATACACCTCTTTGCCTATATCGATACGATACAACGGCGGCATCGCCACATAGACATGGCCGGCTTCTACCAGGGTACGGAAGTGGCGCATAAACAGCGCGCATAATAAGGTGGCAATGTGTAAGCCGTCAGAGTCGGCATCGGCGAGAATACAAACTTTACCGTAACGTAAGCTGGATAAATCGCTGCTGTCCGGATCTATGCCAATCGCCACCGAAATATCATGTACTTCCTGCGAAGCTAAGATCTGACCCGACTCCACTTCCCAGGTATTGAGAATTTTACCACGCAGCGGCATTACCGCCTGAAACTCGCGGTCGCGTGCCTGCTTGGCGCTGCCACCGGCCGAGTCACCCTCTACCAGAAACAGCTCGGTTTGCTGTAAATCCTGCGCTGAGCAATCGGCCAGTTTGCCGGGTAAAGCCGGGCCTGAGGTGACTTTTTTGCGCACCACCTTTTTTGCCGCTTTTAACCGCTTTTGCGCGTTGTTAATACAAAAATCGGCCAGGCTTTCGGCAATGTCCGTGTGCTCATTCAGCCATAAGCTAAAGGCATCTTTGACAATACCCGAGACAAAAGCCGCCGACTGGCGTGACGATAAGCGTTCTTTGGTTTGGCCGGCAAATTGCGGATCTTGCATTTTCAGCGACAAAATATAGCTGCAGCGATCCCAGATATCTTCCGCCGACAGTTTAATACCGCGCGGCAACAGGTTGCGAAACTCACAAAACTCACGCAGCGCTTCCAGCAAGCCCTGGCGTAAACCATTCACATGGGTGCCGCCCTGAGCGGTAGGAATGAGGTTCACATAGCTTTCGGTCACCAGCTCGCCGCCTTCGGGTAGCCACAGCAGTGCCCACTCGACCGCTTCGGTGCTGGCGCTGAAGCTGCCGGTAAACGGCTGCTCAGGCAGGCAGATATAGTCTTTTACCGACTCGGCCAGGTAATCTTTAATGCCGTTTTGATAACACCACTGGTACTGCTGCTGGTTTACCTTATCGTCAAAGCTGACCGTCAGGCCAGGGCATAACACCGCTTTGGCTTTAAGCACATGCAGTAAGCGGCTGACTGAGAATTTTGCCGAGTCAAAATAAGACGGCGTCGGCCAAAACCGCACCCGGGTGCCGGTGTTACGTTTACCCACAGTGCCGGTGATGGTTAACTCACTGACTTTATTGCCGTGTTCAAACGCCATTTCGTACACATTACCGTCACGCCGTACTGTCACCTCAACCCGGCTGGACAGGGCATTCACCACCGAGATACCGACACCGTGCAAACCACCGGAGAACTGATAGTTTTTATTAGAAAATTTACCGCCGGCATGCAGGCGGCAAAAAATCAGCTCCACGCCAGTAACACCCTCTTCCGGGTGAATATCAACCGGCATACCGCGGCCGTTGTCTATCACTTCCAGCGACTGGTCATCGTGCAAAATCACCTGCACCGTATCAGCGTGGCCGGCTAAGGCTTCATCGACGCTGTTATCTATTACTTCCTGGCCTAAATGGTTTGGCCGGCTGGTGTCGGTATACATACCGGGGCGGCGCTGCACCGGCTCAAGCCCGGTCAGCACTTCAATCGAATCGGCGTTGTACTGTTGTGCAGTCATAGTTTCGGTCACTGGCTGATTGGATGTAGCGCGTTTTACGCGAGTTGGCAAAAGTTGGCAATAGTTTCCAGCTCTGCGGCAAAGCCGACATAGCTGTGATCGCCACCTTCACTCAGTTTTATGCTTGCGCCCTGATAGTAATCAAGCGCCAAACGGTAATCTAACACTTCATCACCGCTTTGCAACAGCAGCAGGTAATTCTGTGGCTGTTTCAGCGTCATTGGCATCAGCTGCTCAAGTACCGACATATGTTCAGCGGTCACCTCATAATGCTGCTGCAGCACCGGATGATAATAGCGTCCCAAATGCTGATGCAACACCTTATGGGGTGCTACGGCCGGGTTAATCAGACAGGCGCGGCAGCCCAGCTGCTCGGCGATACAGGTTGCCAGAAAGCCGCCCAAAGAGCTGCCAATGAGCGCCACCTCTGTTGTTTGGCCGATATGCTGGCGAATCAGCGCCAAAGCCGCATCCGGCGCGTAGGGTAAGTCCAAAGCCGCATAGTCGATATGCGGGTAATAACGGGCAAAAAACGCACTGGTTAAAACGGCTTTTTCCGATTGCGACGAGCTGGCAAAGCCATGTAAATACACTACTTTTTTAGTCATTATTACTACTTTTGCTTAAATTAAGGCGCTGAAACTGCCAGCGCACCTCACCATTGGCACTAAAATGCCAGTCACACCACTGTGGCCCCTGATCGACCGTTTGCCAGTCAGGTGTAGGCAAAAACTGCACTGAACTGGCCGGGCAGCCAACAATATCCACCTGCTGCTGCCGCCGATGATAGGCATAATGTGCATGGCCATGGCCAATGCCACGAATACGGGGTTGCTCGTTAATACTTTGCCACAACTGTGCCTGGTTCAGCTGACCGTGCTTGTCGATAAAACAGTTAAGCGGCGCCGGGTGATGATGACAAAACAACCAGATAGCTTCAGCGGTTGTCTGCTCACATTGCTGCTGCAGCCATTGCTGCTCGGCCGGCATAAATACGCCGGCCGGCGTATCGCCTTTGGTATTAAGTAGCAGCAGTTGCCAGCCGGCCAATTTAAGGCTGCGCTCAGGGCGAAACGGCGCTTGCTCACATAGCCATGCTAATTGCTCTACATCATCATGATTACCCGGCAGACAAAACACCGGGCAACTTAGCGGCGCCATAATATGGCACAGCAGCTGATAAGACGCCGGCGTATGATCCTGGGTGACGTCGCCGGTTAACAGCACCGCATCTGGCTGTTGCTGTACTAAGTGCGCCACAATCGCTGCCAGATAACGGGCAGGCTGCACGCCCTTATATAAATCTTCACTACTGGCCAGTAAATGACAATCGGTAATTTGCGCCAACCGATACTGCGCTTTGGTGGCAAAGCGGTAGTGCATCAGGCAAACACCAGGCTGTCGCGCCGGTAGCCGCGGGCGCTGCACAGTTTTAACCAGTCACGCAGCAGCAAATTAATCTGCCGTTTTTCATCCGGCAGCAACATCTGGCTGTTGGGGTAATCGTAACGGGCGGCAATGCGGCTTAAGTGCTGACAGGCTAACACTTCGGCCACCTGGGCATCATGGTATAGCCGTACGCTAAAACGCGGAGTAAAAAAGCTGCCATGCTGCAGCAATTCAATCTGCAAGGTGGTGGTAAAGCGGGCCAGTTCAGTGATGGTTAACCGGTAGCAGTGCTGATCTGTCACCTGAATATCCATGCGCTGTCCTTGGCGCACCTCAGCGGTCAGATAACGGTTAAGCTGAGCGTAATTACGCTCACACAGCGCCAGAAAATCCGGCAACTTTGGCACATACTTCTGCCGTTTAAACCACACGTCAGTCTCCCCAGGCTTGTTTTACTTTATCCAGATTAAGCGCCAGCCACTGCAGCGCAATGACACTGGCAGCATTGTCAATTTTTTGCTCGGCCAATAGCTGCATCGCATCAGTTCGGCGTAGTACATGCACTTTAATGTCTTCGTGTTCATCGGCCAAACCGAACACCCCAGCGCTTACCGGGGCTGTTAGGCGGCCCAGAAACAACTGTATACGCTCGGTAGTGCCACCCGGGCTGGATAAGTAGCTAAGCATAGGCCAAAGCTCGGTAATTGTTAACCCTGCCTCTTCTTGCGCTTCGCGCTGCGCCACCTGCTGTGCACTCTCGCCCGGTTCAATCATGCCGGCGATGGCCTCCAGCAACCAGGGGCTTGGGCTTGACGCCATCGCCCCTAACCGAAACTGCTCAATCAGCACCAGCTCATCGGTTTGGGCATTATAAGGCAGCACTACCACCGCATGGCCGCGCTCAAACATTTCCCGCTGCATTGGCGTACTCCAGCCGCCATTAAATAAACGATGGCGCAGGGTGTAGCGGTCGAGGCGGAAAAAACCCCGAAAAACCGTGCTTTTGTCGATAATCTCAACATCCGTGGCGCTAAATGACGGATACTGTTCAGCCTTGAATTCTGACATTACTGTACTCACATTCTGTTACACTCTAGCGCGTAACTTTACGGTTTAAAGATTACCTAGTTTACCGTAACAGAGTATTATTCGTGCAGTTTCCTTTTTAGACGGCCAGGATAGGTAAAAATGAAAAAGACCTTATTGAGCACCTTGTTAGCCACCAGCTTCGCTATGTTCAGCGCTCAGGCCGCTGACAACCTGCAAAGTATTTATCAGTTAGCAACGAAAAAAGATCCGCAGTTACTCAAAGCCATCGCCACCCGTGATGCCGCCAAACAAGGCATTGATGTGTCTAAAGCCAGCTTATTACCACAGGTAAATTTAACGGCTGGATACAGTAAATCGATGGCCGAACGCGCGCAGTTGTTAGAGTCTGGCATGGCCCTCATCGACAATGACACTACCGGTTGGAGTGCACAAGTCAATCTGTCACAGTCATTGTTTGACTGGAACAACTGGGAGAATTTAAACACCGCTGAAAAACGGGCGATGCAAAGCCAAACCAATCTGGATGCAGCAACTCAAGGCTTGATCGTTCGGGTATCACAAACCTACTTTAACGTGCTAAAAGCGGTAGACGATTTAGGCTTTGCCGAAGCAGAAAAGCGCGCCATAGAGCGCCAGTTAGAGCAAACCAAACAGCGCTTCGCTGTTGGCTTAACGGCTATTACAGACGTGCATGAGGCCCAGGCTCAGTTTGACAGCGCCTTAGCCCGTGAAATCACTGCACAGAACAACCTGGAAACGGCCCGCGAAGCCCTGCGTGAAATTACCGGCCAGTACCATGACGAGCTGGCCAGCTTAAATACCGACAAGTTTTCCACCCAGACGCCGTCACCGGCCACCGCAGACGAATGGGTAAAACTGGCCGAGCAGCTGAACTTAAGCCTTAAAGCCAATAAGTTAGCGTTGGAAATTGCCCAAAACGACATTGATAAAGCGGTGGCTGGGCACTATCCAACCGTTAGTCTGGACGCTTCTTATGGCACCGCTGACAACACAACAGAAAACACGCTGGCGGGTCAGACACAAAAAACCAATCTGCCGCGTTTGGACAGCAAGCAAATCGGTTTGAACCTGCGCGTGCCACTGTACAGTGGTGGCGCCACCACAGCACAAACCAGCGTAGCAAGGGCTAACTATGTTGTTGCCAGCCAGGATTTAGAGCTCAGCTATCGCACAGCTGTTCGCCAGGTACGCAGCTCATTTAATGACATTAACGCCAATATCGCCACCATCCGTGCCTTAGAGCAGGCTGTGGTGTCAGCAGAAAGTGCGTTAAATGCCACTGAAGCAGGCTTTGAAGTGGGCACCCGTACCATTGTTGACGTACTGCAAAGCACCCGTAACCTGTTTGAAGCCCGTCGCAATTTATCGGGTGCACGCTACAATTACATTATTGCCATTCTGACATTGAAACAGGCAGCAGGTAACTTGTCTGAACAAGATTTACAGGCAATTAATCAGGCTCTGTCCAGCTAAGCTCTCCTTGCAGGTTCACCGCAGCGGCGGTGAACCTCTTACCAGTTTTCACTATCCCCCCGGTCAATTTTCGCTACAATAGCGCATCATTTTTTCACTGAGGATATCGCGTGGTTCAGGCTCCGCAGTTTAGCTGGCGTTTTTTCTTGCCACAATACTGGTTACTTTGGTTGGGTGCAGCGCTGCTGTGGTTAATCAGTTGGTTGCCTTACCCGGTATTAATGGCACTGGGCAGTGGCTTTGGCCGCCTGTTAGGTAAACTGCTTACATCGCGCCGCAAAGTGGCCCTGCGCAATATCCAGTTGTGCTTTCCCGACATGCCCGCCGCCGAGCAACAGGCCTTAATCGAGCGCAACTTCAGTGAAACCGGCAAAGCCTTGTTTGACACCGTTATTGGCTGGTGGTGGCCAAACTGGCGGATAAAAAAACTGGCGCATTTTAGCGGCTATGAACACATTGAAACCGCTTTAGCCGAAGGTAAAGGCGTACTGCTACTAGCGGCGCATTTTTTACACCTGGAAGGCGCCTGCCGCGTGTTTGGCCTTACTCACCCCAGCGTCGGGTTTTACCGGCCGCATAACAACCCGTTGATGGATTACCTGCAATACCACGGCCGTAACCGCGCCAATAAATACATGATTGGCAAACGCGACGTTAAAGGGCTGATTGAGGCGTTAAACCAGCAGGAAGTGTGTTTTTACTTACCGGATCAGGACTATGGCCGCAACCGCGCCGAATTTGTGCCGTTTTTTGCCGTACCAGATGCCGCCACCACCACGGGTACGCTATTATTTGCCAAAGCAGCTAACTGCGTCGTTATTCCGGTAATCACCAGCCGTCTGGCGGGCAGCCAAGGCTATAAGATCACGGTATTACCGGCGTTGCAGGGGTTCCCCAGCGGTGATGACAAAGCCGACGTTACCCGGGTAAACCAGTGGGTAGAACAGGCGGTGCTGCAACATCCGGAGCAATATATGTGGTTGCACCGGCGCTTTAAAACCCGGCCCGATGCCAAGGCGCCATCACTTTATAAAGGACACTAAGTATGTGGTTCTGGATCCGTAATATCAGCTTATTGGTTATTTTAGGTGGTCTGGCCTATTTGCTGTTGACCAAGCCGGATTTTCTGATCCGCAAAGACTCTACCAATGTGGCTGCCGAGGGCTTTAGTGAGTTTTACAGTAAAATTCGTGGCTCACTGGCCGATGGCGCGCGCGAGCTGTCTAAATTTAAGCTTACGCTGCCTGATACCAGCGAACAGTTAACTACGCAGTTGCAGCAGCGCAGTGCTATCGTCGTGCCGGCCGATATTAACTGGCGCGGCCAGGTAACTGACCGCCGTTTTCGCGAAGGTGATACGCTTAAAACGGAACTGACTGAGTTCGCCCGCGCTGAAGGCCTGGAGCTGTTTTGGACCTTGCCGCGTGACTATGTGGTAAAGCAATATTTTCAGGTTGATGACTCATTAATTGCCACCATACATAAAGTGTCTGTCGCTATAGCGCCAGACTTCTCCTCACCGGTGCAAGCGTTCTTTTGCCCGCGGGAGCGGGCAGCGGTGATTACCGACAAAGACAACGACTATCTGCTGAAGCACTGCATCAGCGCAGCCACGCCACCGCAAAAAGACTAGCCGGTGGCGTTGCCAAACAGCTGCTGCCACACCTGCGCTACCTGCGCTTTTGCTTCCTGTAAGCTGTCATCGGCAGGTAAGCTGGCCGGTGCCAGCGTCTGGCGGTGGCCATAGCCACGCAGTAACTGATACGCCTGCTGTAACTGCTGCACCTGCAGCACACTGAGCAATCCACACTCGGCAGCGGCATCTAAAATGCGAATATTATCGCTATAGCGATACAAGCCGGCAAACTGATGCGCATAGGCCAGCACCAGATACTGGCTGATAAACTCCAGATCAACAATGCCGCCGCTGGCATGCTTAGGATCTTCAGCTTCCACACCATGATGCTGGCGCAGTTTCTGCCGCATTTGCACCACATCGCCAGCCAGCTTGGCTAAGTCGCGCTGCGCGCTCAGGATCTGCTGACGGATCTGTAAAAACCTGTGCTGCAGAGCGTCAGAGCCATAAATAGCACGCGCCCTTACCAAGGCCTGATGTTCCCAGGTCCAGGCTTCCTGCTGTAAATACTGCTGGTAAGTATCGATATTAACGGCCAACAAACCGGAATTGCCTGACGGCCTAAGCCGGGTGTCAACCTCGTACAACACGCCGCTGTTGGTGCGGGTAGTACACAGATGCAGCACCCGCTGCACCAGCTTTAAATAAAACTGCTTGGAGTCTATCGGCCGCTCGCCGTCAGTCGGTGCCTGGCTGTCGCAACTGTGCACAAACACCAGGTCCAGATCTGAGCCGTAGCCCAGCTCCCAGCCGCCCAGTTTGCCATAAGCAATGACTGCCAGACCTTTATCCTGCTCACTGGCATTGGCCGGTTTGCCATAACGCTGCACCATTTGCTGCCAGGCCAGCTCTACCACCTGCGCCATGATCACTTCGGCCAGCCAGGTCAGATGATCACTGACCTTCATTAGCGGCAGTACGCTGCTGATATCGGCGGCGGCAATACGCAGTTGCTGCGCCTGCTTAAACTGGCGCAGGGTTTCCATCAGCAGTTCTAAGTCATCATCTGGCACCCGCAGCATATGCTGGCGCAGCCGGTCGCGGTAATCGGCCACGGTCGCGACCTGATATAACTGGGCCGGGTCAATCAGCTCATCGAGCAACATCGGATAGCGCGCCAGTTGCTCGGCCAGCCAGCCGCTCTGGCTGCACAGCAACACCAATTGTTTCAGGGCGGCGTTGTTTTCAAATAACAGCTCCAGATAAGCCGTGCGGGTCACTATTTGCCTAAATACCCCCAGTACACGGTTCAGTACTGCCGGCCCGGCCTGTTGTTGCTGCAGTAAATACAATAACTGCGGCACCAGTTTGGCCAGATAATCGCGGCCACGCGGCCCGACACTGCGCCTCTGGCAGTCTTGTTTGAATTGCTGTAGTGCACTGATGAGCGCCTGCGCCTCCTCTTCTGCTAACCATTCCAGCTGGCTGGCCAGTTCAGCCGGGCTTCGCTCGCTGTCCCAAATCAGCCGGCCTACGCTATTGTCCTGCGCCTCGGCTTCATCGCCGTTGTCTATCACCTGTTTAAACTGCTGGTGCACCCGCGCCATAGCGGTATCTAACTGTTGTTGCAACGCCAGCCAGTCGGTCTGCCCCAGTGCAGCCAACAGTTGGCTGCGCGCCAGCGCCTGCTGCGGCAGGGTTTGGGTTTGTTGATCGTATATGCCCTGTAAAAACTGCTCGACCTTGCGCAGCAGCAGGTAATCTTCACCCAGCGCGTCGGTCTGCTCTGTGGTTAAAATCTGCTCAGCGCACAGCACCTTCAGTGCCTTTAACAACGACGGCTGCTGCAGCGCCGGAATGCGCCCGCCGCGAATAAGCTGCAGTGTCTGGACAATAAATTCCACTTCGCGGATGCCACCCACACCCAGCTTAATATTGTCACGCCGGTTTAAGCGGCGGTTTTCCTGCTCAATTTGCTGCTTCATCCGTCTTAGCGATTCAATGGCAGAAAAATCGATATAACGGCGGTAAATAAACGGTTTTAACAGTTGCTGCAGCTCCTGGCTGTGGTAGCCATCGGGGTTTAACACCCGGGCTTTTAGCATGGCATAACGCTCCCACTCGCGGCCCTGCTCCTGATAATAATCTTCCATTGCAGCAAAGCTGAGCACCAGTGGGCCACTGTCGCCAAAAGGCCGCAGGCGCATATCAACCCGGTAAACAAAGCCATCGGCGGTGACCTGATGCAAAGCAGCAATCAGCTTTTGTCCAAGCTTGGTAAAAAACTGCTGATGCTCGCTGCTGCGCCGCCCGCCCTGGGTCTCACCGTTGGCCGGGTAGGTAAAGATCAGGTCAATGTCGGAGGAGAAATTCAGCTCAGCGCCACCCAGCTTGCCCATGCCAAGGATCAGCAATGGCATCGGCTCACCCCGCTCATCCAGCGGTGTGCCCCACTGCGCGGTTAACTGCTGATAGGCCCAGCGATAGGCAGCGTTAATCAACTGATCGGCCAGCGTAGATACCGCCAGCAGGCTTTGTTCGATGCTCTGCAGCTTTAGCACATCGGCGGCTAAGATGCTGCTAAGGCGGGCATTGCGCACCTGTCGCAGCAAGCGAAACAGTGCCGCCTCGTCTAACTGCTCACAGCCGGCTAAGGCTGTGCTGGCGTAATCGTCCATCCGCAGCAGCTGGCTGGCGTCGCTAAACCGGTTTAACAGTGCAGGTTGTTGCGCCAGCGTGCGGCCAATAAAGCTACTGGCGGCCAGCAACTGACATAACTGCGCCTGCTGTGCCTCGGTTAACTGCCCGGTCTCAAGCTGGCTCAGTTGCTGTGCCACCGCCTGCGCCAGGGTGCTGTCCTTGATCATGCTAGCCGTTGTCATGCTGGCCTCCGTCACCACTTTGCTGGTACAGGTATTGTGATAAGTCGAGTAACCACAGCTGATAGACATTAGCGGTAAAGGGTGGCTCGCCGGCGGCACACTGCTGCGCCAACTGCTGCGCCTGTGCCGCCTGTGCGCTCAGTGCTGCCTGGCCAAGGGTGTCGGCCAGCTGCTGCAGAGACTGCGCCGCAACCTGCAATGCCAGTACGCCCTGCTGTGGGTAACAGGCTTCCGCTTGCTGCAAAGCACTCAGATATCTGGTCAGCTGCTGCTGTAAATTCAAGCTGTCTTCCGTGGCTACCGCTGCAGGTAACGCTAATGACCGGCCGGCACGCAGCAAATAGCCGCGCGCCGCTTTACTTAACCAGCCGGCCTGCAACGGTAAATGAACCAGCAGCTGCCGTGCCAGACTAAATAAGGCCGTACCATTGCCACTTAGCAGTTCCAGCTCCAGCTCAGCAATGGCTTGCTGCTTGCCCCCTGCCTTAATGCTGCCGCTATCATAGGCCAGCTCCACTACACTGCCGTCGCGGGTGTTAAGCTGCCAGCTATGGCGGATAAAATCGGTGCGAAACAGCTCGGTAAGTTCGCGCTGTAATACGTTAATATCAGTATTGGCCGGCCAGATATGTGCTGGAAAGTCAGCCAGCAGCGGCAGCACTGTCGCGCAGGGCGCATTATATTCAGGCCGCATTTGCAAGGCGCCATGCTGCTGCCCTGACAGCTTGATAGTTTGCTCATAACAGCCGTTTTTCAGCCGGCTGCGCAGCCCCATATCATGGCGGCGAAACCAGTTATCGGCAGTATCAAAATAGGCATTGTGTAACGCCTGCTCGGCCTGATGCTGCACCTGCGCCAGTTGCGGCAGCAGCGAAATTAATTGCGGTAAATAAGCTGCCGGTAAGGCAAACTTCAGCTCAAGTTCAGTACTCATCTGCTACTCTGTCACCTTGGTGCTGGCAATAACAGCCAATACCGTTTTAAACCTTGTCAATTGCGGCGCAACTCCCTATCATCCAAGGTGTTGGCAGCAAAGCTGTTTTATAAAAATAAGCTCAGGATACCTATGTTCAGATTAATTAAAAGCACCCTGCTGGTATTATTTTCCGCCTACTGGCTGATGATCAGCGGTGCTGTTTATGCGCAAGCTGAAGCCAAACCCGCCTTTGTCAGTGACGCCCTGTTTGTTTACCTGCACTCGGGCCCCAGTAACCAATACCGTATTATCGGTACCGTTAATGCCGGCCAAAGTGTCACTTATTTAGGCGAAGATGCTGAAACCGGCTATGCCCACATTCAATATGACGCCGATAAAACCGGCTGGCTGCCAAAAGAATATGTCACCTTTACGCCCGGTCTGGTGGCACAGCTGGCAGATTTAAAAGAGCAGTATGCCAAACATAATGAAACCGTGCTGGCGTTAGAGCAACAACGTGACGAGTTAAATAGTCAGTTGACTCAGGCCGTAACTGAGCGTGAAACCGCTTTGGAGCAACTGCAGCAAGCCAACCGCGCTTACGAGCAGTTAAAAGTGCAGTTGGAAAACACCCAAAGTTCGATTTGGGAAAAACCCATGGTACTGGGCTCGTTAATTTTGCTGGCTGGCCTGATCTTTGGTTTAGTGTTACCGCTGCTGATCCCTAAGCGCCGCAACAGCGAGCGTTGGATGTAACCTGCCCGCGTTAGCCCGCTGCCGGCGGGCTTTCGGTCGGCTTAATCGGCAAACCCGCATCGTTTTTCACCTGTTCAATCACCACATAAGTATGGGTTTGTGCTACGCCGGGCAAATCGACAATTAATGCCAGTATACTGCGGTAGGCGTCCATATTCGGCAGCCGCAGTTTTAGCAAGTAGTCAAAGCCGCCGGCGACCATATGGCATTCTGCCACCTGCGGAATTTGCACCACCGCATCGCGGAATTTATCAAATACCTCACTGGTCGTCCTGTCCAGCGTCACCTGAATAAAGGCTGCGGTGCCAAAACCCAGCTTAGCGGCATTTAACCGTGCGCCAAAGCCATCGATATAGCCTTCTTTCTCCAGCCGCTTTACCCGGTCAATGCAGGGGCTGGCACTTAAATTCACCTTTTTTGCCAGATCAACATTGGCAATACGGCCGTCGCGTTGCAGGGTGTCGAGAATACTTAAGTCGATCCGGTCTAAGCCTTTACTTTTTGCAGGTGTATTCATGGCAGTAATTTTTCTGGTTTTACTGAATTAAGACAGAATTATATAGGGTTAAAACGCAAAAATAACCACCCTATGCTGCGGACATTTTACTAAAATGCCGCATTCTTATTCTTGTCAGGAAGCTAACTGCAATGCTGTATCACGGTTCCCTGGTTGCCACCCAACCGCTGCGTCAAACTATCCGAGATTTCTACCGCGCTGATGAAGACAAGGTATTAAGTTACCTGTTGCCACTGGCCGATATTGGCGTTAATGCCCGCAGCCGTGCCTGGGAACGTGCCCGCCAGTTAGTGCTGACTATCCGCCAGGCCCAGGTGGGCAAAGGTGGCGTTGATGCCTTATTAAATGAATTCTCCTTGTCGACCGAAGAAGGCCTGGTGTTGATGTGTCTGGCCGAAGCCCTGCTGCGGGTGCCGGATAAAACCACGGCCGACCGCTTAATCCGCGACAAGCTGTCGCAGGGCGACTGGAGTTCGCACCTGGGCAACAGCAGCTCGCTGTTTGTGAATGCCTCAGCCTGGGGCCTGCTGTTAACCGGTAAGCTGGTCAACTATTCAGATGAGCAAAAGAAACAACAATTTGGCCTGTTAAAACGCACCTGTGGCCGCTTAGGCGAGCCGGTGATCCGTCAGGCAGTGCGTTATGCCATGCAAATTATGGGCGCCCAGTTTGTGATGGGCACCACTATTGATGCGGCGCTTGAGCGCGCGACCGAGATGGAAGCCAAAGGCTTTCGTTATTCCTACGACATGCTGGGCGAAGGCGCCCGTACCATGGCCGATGCCGATCGCTACTTTGACAGCTATATGCGCGCCATCGACACCATAGGTAAAGCCGCCAATGGCCGTGGCCCCTTTAACAGCCCGGGCATTTCCGTCAAGCTGTCGGCCATTCACCCACGCTACGAATTTAGCCACCGCGACCGCGTAATAAACGAGCTGGTGCCCAGGGTAAAACAGCTGGCACTGGCTGCGAAAGCCTATGACATTGGCTTTACTATTGACGCTGAAGAAGCCGACCGGCTGGACTTGTCACTGGATATTATTGAGGCGGTGTTTAGCGATCCGGCGCTGGAGGGCTGGGAAGGTTTTGGTTTAGCGGTACAGGCGTACCAAAAGCGTGGCATCCATGTGATCGAGTGGCTGCGCGAGTTAGCACTGAAAGTTGGCCGTAAAATGATGGTACGGCTGGTAAAAGGTGCCTATTGGGATACCGAAATTAAACTAAGCCAGTTAGAAGGCTTTAGCGACTTCCCGGTATTTAGCCGCAAGCCGTCAACCGATGTGTCGTATCAGGCCTGTGCCAAGAAAATGCTCAGCTACCGCGACAGCATTTACCCGCAATTTGCCACCCATAATGCGTACACTGTCGCTACCATTATGGAAATGACCAGCGATTACAGCGGTTTTGAGTTTCAGCGCCTGCACGGTATGGGCGATGCGCTGTATGATGAAATCGTCATTAAAGACAAGATCCCCTGCCGCATTTATGCGCCGGTGGGCGAACACTCCGACCTGCTGGCATACTTGGTGCGCCGCTTGCTGGAAAACGGCGCCAACAGCTCCTTTGTTAACAACATCGTTGATGAAACCATACCGGTTGAATCGCTGCTGTCTGATCCGGTAGAAACGGTACGCGGCTGGCAAAGTGTGCGCAACCGGCAAATTCCGCTGCCGGCCAATTTATACGGTAGCGAGCGGCTCAATTCCAATGGCCTGGACCTGACCGACATTGACCAGTTAGAGCAGGTTAAAAAAGTGATGTCGCTGTGGTTTGACAGCATTAAACAGCTACCAGTGCAACACGATGCGGTGCCGGTAACCAACCCGGCCAATCTGGACGAGATTATTGGCTACCTGCACTATGCCGACGAAAACCAAATGCAGCAGATCCTGGCCAATGCTGATAGCGCCTTTGCCAGTTGGTCTCAGACCGACGTCAGCGAGCGCTCTGCGCTGCTGCGCCGCATTGGCGATGCATTAGAAGTGCACCGCAATGAGCTGTTGGCGCTGTGCGTAAAAGAAGCCGGCAAAACCCTGGGTGACAGCGTGGCTGAAGTGCGCGAAGCCATCGACTTTTGCCGCTATTATGCCGCCCGTGCCGAAGAGCTGTTTGCCAAGCCGCAGCAGGCGCGCGGGGTGTTTTTATGTATCAGCCCGTGGAACTTCCCGCTGGCCATTTTCCTGGGCCAGGTGGCAGCAGCCATTGTTACCGGTAACACTGTGGTCGCCAAACCGGCCGAGCAAACCAGTTTAATCGCCATTCGCACCGTCGAGATTATGCGCGACTGCGGTATGCCCGAGCATGTGGTGCAATTGGTGATTGCCCCTGGCCGTCAGGTAGGCGAGCACATAGTACCGGACAGCCGCATTCAGGGCGTGATGTTTACCGGCTCTACCGAAACCGGCTGCTGGATCGCCCGTAAGCTGGCCGAGCGTGGTGGCGAGCCGGTGCCGCTGATTGCTGAAACCGGTGGCCAAAACTGTATGATTGTCGACTCTACCGCCCTGCCGGAGCAGGTGGTGGACGATGTGATCTCCTCAGGTTTCCAAAGTGCCGGCCAGCGCTGCTCAGCGCTTCGGGTACTGTTTTTACAAGAAGACGTGGCCGATAAAATTATCACCATGTTAAAAGGCGCTATGGCCCAGCTGCATGTCGGCGACCCGCAATGGCTTAGCACCGACTTAGGCCCGGTCATCGACGCCAAAGCCCATGAGCGTTTAAGCGCCCATGTGCAGTATCTGGCCGATAAAGCCACCTTGCATTATGAGTGCGCCATTCCGCAGGAAGGTAAACACTACTTCTTTGCCCCGCGCCTGTACGAAATCAGCGATTTAACCGTGCTGGAGCGTGAGGTATTTGGCCCTGTGGTGCACATTATCCGCTTTAAGGCCGATGAGCTTGATAGCATTATCAACCAGATCAATGCCACCGGTTATGGTTTAACCATGGGCGTCCACAGCCGTATTGAGCAGTTTACCCGTCGTATTGCCCGCGACATTAAAGCCGGCAATATTTATGTTAACCGTAATATGATTGGCGCTGTGGTCGGCGTGCAGCCGTTTGGCGGCCGCGGTTTGTCAGGCACCGGCCCTAAAGCCGGCGGTCCGCTTTATTTAACCCGGCTGGTAAAAGATAATCTGGATGTCAGCTGCCCGGAGCTGAGCGAGCAAAAACGCCATAGCCTGCTAAGTGAAACCACCAGCAACGCCGTGGCCTACGCCATGCCGGTAGCTGCCAGCGCCCAACAGGCCTGGGCCATGCTGCCGATTAACCAGCGCACCTCGGTACTGCGGCAGTTCTTGGCCTCGCTGGCCGCTAACAGCGTAGTAAACAAGCAGGAGCCGGATTTAGAGCAGGTACTGACCCTGGCGCAGCAAAAACTGCAGCGGGTTGAGCGCGAACTGCAACAGCCCGTGAGCCTGCCCGGCCCCACCGGTGAAAGCAATATGCTGGTGCTGGACCCACGCGGCGTGCTGGCACTGGTACGTGACGATAGCAGCAGCTTTAGCTACTGGCTGGTCGCTATTATTACCGCACTGGCCGCTGGTAATGCGGTGATCACGGCGGTAGAAGAGCAGGATTTTGCTGAAGCCGAAGCCTGCATTAAAGCCTTACAACAAGCCGGCATGCCACAGCATTTGCTGGCGGTGGTGCGGCTGGACTGCCTGACTACCTTACTGGCGCATGCTGATCTGGCCGGTGCCATGGTGGACGTGAGCAGTGCGGTAAAACCGCTGTGCGCCGAGCTGATTGCCGCGCGCCCAGGGGCAATATTGCCGCTCATTACCGCACCGGCCGGCCCACAGTTACTGCAGCGTCTGGTGACAGAAAAAACCATCACCATCAACACCACCGCTGCTGGTGGTAATGCGTCGTTGATGACGATGGCAGACAACCTCGGTTAATATTTCGCCGCCAGCCCTATGATAAAGCCCGTTTTTACGGGCTTTATGCTATGTTTTAACTCATATTGTCGCAGCGCAACGACAAATCATCTTTTTGTTAATTTATAGTTAAGGTGCTTCAGGTATACTGAGCCGCTAACAAAGCGTTTGGCAAAGGTGTAATAGATGCCGTATCAGGAAGTCCGCATCGCTGATCTGCAGCCGGGAAGCTACGTGGTGCAGGTGCTACAACAAAGCGGCGAAGTGATCGTTAAGCATGCCGGTTGGGTACGTAATGCCCAGGCCGTCGATATGCTGCGCCGTAAAGGCGTGCAGGTGGTGCTGGTCGATCCGGCCAAAGCCCTGAAACCCGAGCCGGCAGAAGGCCTTACTGATAGCACCACCCCAACCGCTCGCAGCGATGAGGCCGCAGCACGCAGTTTATTTAGTGATGAGTGGCCCAAGGCCGAACGCGCCCTGCTAAATACGCAAAAAGCCCAGCGCCAGCTACTGGACGCGGCGCGCCAGCAGCAGCAAATTGATCTCACCCTGGTTTACGAAGTCAGTGCCGGCCTGGCCGAGTCGATTAGCCGCAATCAGGATGTGCTGTTATGCTTAAGCCGCATTGCCGAGCAAAGCGACAGCCTGCTGCAGCACAGTATTAATTGTGCTGTTTATATGGCGGCCTTTGGCCGTTACCTGAATTTGCCGCCACACAAGGTGCAGGCCCTTATTACCGCGGCACTGCTGCATGATATTGGCAAAGCGATAAACCCTGATCTGCTGCAAGCCGAAGATCACAAAGCGATACCGGCCAGCTTAAATGCGCTGCAAAAAACCGCTAATCTGTCCGGTGAAGTCTCGCTGTGGATCAGCCAGCACTGCGCCCACCTTGATGGCAGCGGCTCACCGAAGATCAGCGCCGGTCAAATCGAAAAAGCCAGCCGCATGCTGGCTATTGTCAACAGCTATGAAAAACTCACCTCGCCACAAACCAGCAAACTGGGGCCGCTGGCAGCGTCGCGCTTGCTGCTCGAACGCACACCACACAAGCTGGATGCCGAACTGCTGCAGCAGTTTATTAAATGTATTGGTATTTATCCGCCAGGCTCAGTGGTAAAACTGACGAGTGGCAAACTGGCGCTGGTATTGGAAAATAACGCCAAAAAGCCGTTATTACCTAAAGTGAAGGTGTTTTACCACAGTGTGCACCAGCACCATGTTACACCTAAGGTACTGGATCTAGCCCGCCAGCAGGAAGAGCAGATAGACAGCTGTGTGGAGCTGAAAAAATACGGTCTGGATGTGCGTAACTATATCTAGCCGTAGCTAGTCAGATGCCCTGCCATTCGCTTAGCGCCGCCATGCTGAATAACTGATTACCCAGCTGCAGCAGCACAAACTGCGGCGTAATTTCTTTGATACGGATATCGGCCGTTACCCACTGGCCTTCCTGCAGCGTTTTGCCATTCACCTTGACCCAGCGCTGATTAGTGCTGGTGGCATAGACGTGAGCCTCAAATTTAAGCGGCGGGATCTGCAGCTGTAATGTCCGCTCCAGGCTGGCGATATCAACCGCTGGCGCAGTATGGCTGGGCACAGCGCTTGGGCGCACATTCTGCGCAGTGGCTTCCAGCGCCGAGGCAAATTTATCTCTGAGCTCGGCCGACACTTCAGTGCTGCTGGCGATCGGCTCGGCAGTGGCTTTACTGCTGGCCTGCAATGGCTGTGGCTCGGCGGCGGCAGTACCGGCAGTCATGGTCGCCACCGGTGGCGGGGTAACAAACTGCTCTTGTACCGGCGCCGGCGGCGGGTTCAGGCTTTGCTCCAACTGTTGTGGTAGCTGTGTCGGTGAGGCGGTATCAGGGTTTAGCGTTAATGCCGCAATAATTTGCGCGCTGCTGGCAGGCTCAGCCACTGCGGCGGGCACGGTGCTGTTACTGGCTTGGCCGGGCACAGTGGCAGCCGGCGTAAACCAATAGGCCAGCAAAGCCCCCAGACACAGCGCTAACAACAGGGCTAACGCCAGCGCCAACTTGCGCCAGAAGGCCGAGCTGTCATTGGGCTGCGGTAGTGTTTGTTGCTGCTGTTGTTTTAGCGCATCCATTAAAATTGACATCTAGTCTGTTCTACACCTTGTCATGACTGGGTGGCGAGCCAGGGTAGCACCAACATGGCTAAGCCGAAGCCCAGCACTATAGCGCAAAGGCCTACCACAGGCCAGAACCAGCGTGGCAGCGCCACAGCCTTGCTTTGCTGTGACAGTGGCAAAATTTCGCCGGCGGCCTGGCGCACCAGCTTGTCGCTCACCATCGCCTGCTGCTGGCTGTAAGCGCCCAGCAAGGCCCTGTCGGCCATTAAATTCAGCAGCCGCGGTATACCGCCGGATAACTGGTACAAGCGTTTTATTGCCGCCTCACTAAACACCGGCCGGCTGCAGCCAGCCACCTGCAAGCGAAACTTCAGGTAGTGCCTGACCTCATCCGGCGTTAACGGCAGTAAGTGGTAGCGTGCGGTGATGCGCTGGGCTAACTGGCGTAAATCATTACGTTTTAGCAGTTGCTGCAGCTCAGGCTGGCCGATTAAAATCACCTGCAGCAATTTACGGGTATTGGTTTCCAGATTCGTCAGCAGCCTGAGCTGCTCCAGCACCGCTGGCTGTAAATGCTGTGCTTCATCAATGATCAGCAAAGTGTGTTTGCCGGCTTCGTGGTTTTTCAGCAAGCGCGCTTTAATTTTGTCGCCCAGCAGCTTCAGGCTGGCATCGGCTTTCTTATAGCGAATTTTCAGCTCATCACAAATGGCCGCTAACAACTCCAGCTCTGAGAGGGTTGGGTTTAGAATAAAGGCGACCTCGGCCTTATCGTCCAGCTCCTGTAGCAAACAGCGCGAAACGGTGGTTTTACCGGTGCCCACTTCACCGGTGAGCAGCACAAAGCCGCCGGCCTCACCTAAACCAAAACGTAAATGCGCTAAGGCCTCGGCATGGCGTGGGCTCAGGTACATAAAATCCGGGTTGGGCGCAATGGAAAATGGCGCACTGCTTAAGCCAAAAAATCCGGTATACATACGGCATCCTGCTGATTGAAGTGTACTGCACCCTGGTGCAGCCGTGCATTTTGCAACTCGGCGGGTATAATGGCAAAAAATCACGCAACAGGAAAGCCGGTGCAACGTTATCTGGTGGGCGGTGCCGTTCGCGACACCCTTTTAGGTTATCCGTTTCATGAACGCGACTGGGTGGTGGTAGGGGCCACGCCGCAGCAAATGCTGGATTTGGGCTATCAGCAGGTCGGTAAAGACTTTCCGGTCTTTTTACACCCTAAAACCAAAGAAGAGCACGCACTGGCGCGCACCGAGCGTAAAAGCGGCCGCGGTTATACCGGCTTTAGCGTGTATGCCGCACCGGATGTCACCCTGGAGCAGGATTTACAACGGCGTGATTTAACCATTAACGCCATCGCGCAAGCTGACGACGGCCAGCTGATTGACCCCTTTGGCGGCGTGGCCGATCTGAAGCATAAGGTGCTGCGCCATGTGTCTGATGCCTTTGCCGAAGATCCGCTGCGCGTGCTGCGGGTAGCCCGCTTTTATGCCCGCTATGCGCATTTGGGCTTTAGCGTAGCGACCGAAACCCAACAGCTGATGCGCACACTGGCAGACGAGCTTGTGACGTTAACACCGGAGCGGGTATGGCAGGAAACCGCCAAAGCGCTTGGCGAGCGCACACCACAAGCTTACTTTCAATTGCTGTACGATACCGGCGCCTTGCAGGTATTAATGCCTGAGCTGGCCGCCTTATGGGGTGTGCCGCAACCACCCCAGTGGCACCCGGAAATTGATACCGGCGTGCATACACTGCTGGTACTGGAACAGGCCGCCATGTTATCAGCGCGTAGCGATATCCGCTTTGCTGCGCTGGTGCATGATTTGGGTAAAGGCGTCACTAAACCTGAGCTTTGGCCGTCGCATCATGGCCATGAACATACCGGGCTGCCGCTGATAAACCAGCTGTGTGACCGGCTGAAAGTACCAAATGATTGCCGTGAACTGGCGCTGTTAGTATGTGAGTACCATCAGCTGGTGCACCGCGCCCTTGAGCTGAAAAGTGCCACTGTGTTAAAACTGTTTGACGCTATCGACTTATGGCGTAAACCGGCCCGGCTGGATGCCATCCTGCTGTGCTGCACCGCCGATTTACGCGGCCGCACCGGCTTTGAGCAGGCAGAATACCGGCAGGCAGACTACCTGCAGGCGCTGGCCGGCGCGGCGCAGCAGGTTTCGGCAAAAGATATGGTCGCTCAGGGTCTGCAAGGCGAAGCGATAAAACAGGGCTTACAGCGCGCCCGTTTAGCAGCCATTCAGGCCGCTAAACAGCAGTGGCTGGCTGTGTAAGGCTTAAGCATAGCGCGGCTTAAGCTATGTATTGCTTAAGCTGCGCGCTAATCAGGCTGCGCGCTAATCAGGCTGCGCTGTTAAGCACCAACAGCAACACCACACCCAGAATCAGCCGGTAAATGACAAAAGGCAACATCCCCATCCGCTCTATCACTTTTAAAAACAGGTGAATACAGACAAAAGCACTGATAAAGGACAAGCCGGTGCCAAGCAAAATAGCACCGACATCGTACTGCGTGGGTTCGGCCAATAGCTTAGCGCCCTGATAACCACCGCTAAGGATAATAATAGGGATAGACAACAAGAACGAGAAACGCGCGGCACTCACCCGATCCAGCCCCAGCATCAGCGCAGCCGTCATGGTAATACCCGAGCGCGACGTCCCCGGAATAAGTGCCACCGCCTGGGCGATACCAATCAGCAGCGCCTGTTTCCAGCTCAGCTGCGCCATACTTTGCACTTGCTTAGCGGTAGCATCCGCCAGCCACAGCGCCAAACCAAATACGATAGTGGTAATGGCAATGACATAGGGCGAGCGTAAAAAGTTTTCAATTAAACCGGCACCGAATAAGCCAGCCAGCCCGGCCGGAATAGTGGCCAGGATCACCCACCAGGCCAGTTTACTGTCGGTACTGTGTTTACCAGCCAGCGATTGCAGCCACCCCACCGTCAATTGGCCGATATCACGGCGAAAATACAGCATCACCGCCAATAGGGTGCCCACATGCACCGCTACATCAAAAACCAGGCCCTGATCCTGCCAGCCAAACATGGCTGACGGCAAAATAAGGTGCGCAGAAGAAGAAATAGGTAAAAATTCAGTCAGGCCCTGAATAATGGCCAGAATAATCACTTCCATTGTACTCACGGTTACTCGCTCCAGTTAAATGGCACCGGCCATAATTTTTGTTGTTTGCTGTAGTTCTGCCACAAGTTGGCGTAGGTTTGCCCGCTGCCTGGATGTAGCGCATCGGGGGCAAGTTCCGCCAGTGGCCACAATACAAAGGCATTTTCGGTAATTTCAGCACGCGGCAGCTCCACCGGTTGCTGACAAATCAGCTCATCATAGGTCAGTAAATCCAGATCCAGCGTGCGGCCACTGAATTTGGCCGCGCTGCGATCGCGACCAAACTGATCTTCAATCTGCTTAAACAGCGCAACGCACTCTGCCACCGACAACAGCGTGTCTGCAGCAGCAACCAGATTATAAAATGGCTCACCGACAAAGCCGACCGCTTCACTTTCGTACACCGACGATAACTGCACGGCGCCAAACTGCTGCTTCAGGGCCTTTACCGCCGAGCGCACATGATAATCACGACGGGTATTGCTACCAATACTGATGTAAATACGCGCCATTAACTGCGGCTCCGCACTATTTGCACGCCCACCGTTTGCGCCTGCGGTACAGCGCCGGGTTTAGTTACCGTAACATCAACCTTACTGGTGGCAAACTCAGTCAGCAGCATGCCAGCCACCCGCTCAGCCACGGTTTCTATCAGCTCGATCGGCTGCGCCGTAATCAGCGCAGTAACTTTGCCGGCAATAACGGCATAATCCAGCGTCAGGCGAATATCATCGTTAGCCGCCGCCGCGCGCACATCGGTATGCAGCACCAAATCCAGAACCAGACGCTGCTGAATGGTTTTCTCCCAGTCGTAAACGCCGATTACGGTGTCTACTTGTAGCTGTTTTATAAAAACTATGTCCATTCAGTTACATCCGCATTGCGTTATTTCTCGTTTCAGGTAGGCTGGTCGGATAGGCAAAACCGTGAAAACCCTATATTCTGCTGGCGTTTCGCCGGGATGCAATCTTAACGTAAAAACTGGTGCTGAGGAACCGCCTTAATGACCCCGCTGATTGGAATTATGATGCTGGCAGCCTATCTTTGTGGCTCCATTTCGTCGGCAGTGCTGGTCAGCAAGCTGTTTCGCTTACCCGACCCCCGCTTACATGGCTCGGGCAACCCCGGTGCTACCAACGTACTGCGTTTAGGCGGTAAATTACCTGCCGTGCTGGTGCTGGTGTTTGATATTTTAAAGGGCACTATCCCGGTGTGGGGCTCGTACTTTTTACAGATAGAACCGCTGTATCTGGGCCTGATTGCCATTTGCGCTTGCCTGGGCCATATCTTCCCGCTATTTTTTGGTTTTAAAGGCGGCAAAGCCGTTGCCACCGCCTTTGGCGCCATGATGCCGATTGGGCTGGATTTAGCCGGTTTACTCATTGGCAGCTGGCTGATTATCGTGGCGCTAAGTGGCTACTCATCACTGGCCGCTATTTTAACCGTCAGCCTGGCGCCGCTATTTACCTGGTTTATTAAACCGCTGTACACCCTGCCGGTGTTAATGCTTAGCGTGCTGATTATTTTACGCCACCGCGAAAATATCGTGCGGCTATATCAAGGCAAAGAGAGCAAAGTCTGGGATAAAACCAAGCGCATTCGGGAGTAAACGTCAGCTCAGTATGAGCTTTCGGTTTAAACCGCCGGCAATTCCTGCATTGGCCAGCGCGGCGTAACCCCAATGGTTAAATCCTGCTGCTGACCGGCCGCTAAGCGGTAGTAGCCCGCCAGTGCGATCATGGCGCCGTTATCGGTGCAAAACTCTTTGCGTGGGTAAAACACCTCGCCACCATGACGCTTAAGCAGCTTGGCTAATTGCTCACGTAGCGAGGTATTGGCACTGACGCCACCGGCAATCACCAGCCGGTTATAACCGGTTTGCGCCAGCGCCCGCTCACATTTAATGACCAGGGTGTCTACCACCGCCTGCTGAAATGAAGCAGCAATGTCCGCCTGCACCTGGCTACTGTTGCCCTCTTTGGCAATCACATTCGCTGCCGCGGTTTTTAAGCCACTAAAGCTAAAATCCAGCCCGGGCCGGTCGGTCATCGGCCGCGGAAACTTGTACTTTTTGCTGTCGCCCTGCGTGGCCAGTTTGGCCAGCAGTGGCCCGCCCGGATAATCCAGCCCCATTAATTTCGCGGTCTTATCAAAGGCTTCGCCGGCCGCATCGTCGATAGACTCGCCCAGCAGCGTATAACGGCCAATACCTTCTACGCCGACTAACTGCGTGTGGCCACCGGACACCAGCAGCGCCAAAAACGGAAACGGCGGCGGGTTGTCTTCCAGCATCGGGGCCAGTAAATGGCCTTCCATATGGTGCACCGCCAGCGCCGGTTTACCCCAGGCCAGCGCCAGTGAGCGGCCGATGGCCGCCCCCACTAGCAGGGCACCGGCCAAACCCGGGCCGGCAGTATAGGCCACGCCATCAATACTGGCCGCGTCGCAATTGGCTTCACGCAGCGCTTGTTTAATCAGCGGGATAGTTTTACGGATATGATCACGCGAGGCCAGCTCCGGCACCACACCGCCATAGTCGGCATGCAGCGGGATTTGGCTATACAGCACATGGCTAAGTAAACCCTGCTGGTCGTCATAGATGGCAATACCGGTTTCATCGCAGGAGGTTTCTATACCTAAAACTCGCATCTGGGCCTCAAGTCCGCTAAAATGGCGGCCATTGTAGCGGCTCTGTACCTGCAGAGCCAGAGGATCGGATTTAGATCGCAGAATTGCTTTACATCGCCCCGGCTTTTTGCGTAAAATGCCGCACCATTTTTAATCGTATTGGTTTCGAGATAACCAATTTGGCCCTGAGGTGAGAATTTAATGCCTGTTGTTAAAGTAAAAGAAAACGAACCCTTTGACGTAGCTTTACGTCGTTTCAAGCGCTCATGCGAGAAAGCGGGTGTATTAGCTGACGTTCGCGCGAAAGAATTCTACGAGAAGCCAACCTGGATCCGTAAGCGTAAAAAAGCAGCAGCTGTTAAGCGCCACGCTAAGAAGCTGTCTCGCGAAAACGCACGTCGTATCAAGCTGTACTAAGCTATACCGCTTAGCGTACCCGCTTTACGACTACGGCACTGCCCGCTGGTCTGCCAGCAGCTAAAAGCCGTACTGATATTATAAAGTTGATATCTGCATACCGTGCCCGCAAGGCACGGTTTGTCTTTTTCTGAATTACGCCGAAGGAAAAAGGTGGCAGGACAAATTCCAAAACAGTTTATCGACGAGTTGCTGGCCCGCACCGACATCGTCGAACTGATTGACCAACGCGTACCGCTGAAAAAAGCCGGTAGAAATTACGCCGCCTGCTGCCCGTTTCATAGTGAAAAATCACCGTCTTTTACCGTCAGCCCGGATAAGCAGTTCTACCATTGCTTCGGCTGTGGCGCCCATGGCAACGCCATCAGTTTTATGATGGAGTTTGAGCAGCTGGAATTTGTCGAAGCCATTGAAGAGCTGGCCCAGCTGCATCACCTTGAAGTACCGCGCGAAAAAGGCAGCGGCCGTGCCCGCCCTGCCGCGCAGGCTGATGATTACCAGTTAATGCAACAGGCAGCCAGCTACTACCAGCAGCAATTACAACAACACCCCGACAGCCCGAAAGTGCGCGATTACATTGCCAAACGCGGCCTAAGCGACAAAACCGTAGCCGACTTTGCCTTAGGCTATGCGCCAGAGAGTTGGGATGGCCTGCTAAAGCAATTAAGCCCGGTAAACCAGCGTGCGCTGCGCGACCAATTGGTAGAACTTCGGCTGATTAACCGCAACGATAATGGCCGCGAGTATGATTTTTTCCGTGACCGCTTAATGTTCCCTATTCGCGACAAACGCGGCCGGGTCATCGCGTTTGGTGGCCGGGTGCTGGGCGATGGCACACCCAAATATTTAAACTCGCCGGAAAGCCGCCTGTTTCATAAAGGCCGTGAGCTGTACGGCTTGTATGAAGTGCGCCAGCAGCCGGGCCATGTTGAACAAATACTGGTAGTCGAAGGCTATATGGACGTAGTGGCACTGGCCGAGCATGACATCCGCTTTGCCGTGGCCTGTTTGGGCACCGCTACCACTTCAGACCATATGCATACGCTGTTTCGCTACACGCCCAAAGTGGTGTGCTGTTATGACGGTGACCGCGCCGGGCGCGATGCGGCCTGGCGCGCGCTGCAAAGCGCCCTGCCGCAGTTAAAAGACGGCGTAGAGCTGAACTTTGTGTTTTTACCCGACGGTGAAGACCCGGACTCGTTAGTACAACAAGAAGGCAAAGACGCCTTTTTGCAGCGCATAGCCAAGGCGATGCCGCTGAACCAATATTTTTTCGAGCACCTGCTGCAAGAACATGATCCGGCCACCGATGCCGGTAAGTCGGCCTTATCGGTGAAAGCGGCCGAGCTGATTAAACAAATTCCCAGTGAATATTACCGCGACAGCTTAAGCGATAAACTGGCTAACCTGCTGGGTAAAAGCCGCGAACGTACTAAAACAGCGGCTACGCGGGCACCCAACCGGGTTAAGCCGGCAGCGATTAAAATAACGCCGATGCGCCGGGCTATTGGTTTATTGCTGCAAAACCCCAACTTAGTCAATGTTATGCCCGACGCGCCCGAGTTAGCCGATGCCGACATTCCGGGTATGGCATTACTACTGAGTTTACAGCAGCGACTGCAGCACAACCCGCAGCTGACGACCGCCCAGCTGATTGAACAGTGGCGCGATTTACCCGAGCACAGTTTTTTAATGACACTGGCCAGCTGGGAGCATCAGATAGAGCCGGAGCAACTGTCGCAGGAATTTATTGATACCTTCCATTTTATTGAAGATCAGTACCTGCAAAAGCAACTGGACGAGCTGGCAATACGGGCAAAACTGAATCAGCTGAGCAAAGCCGAATGGCACAAATACAACCTGCTACTGCAGGCGCTGAAAAGCAAAAAACCAAAGCTTGCGACCTAATGCGGCTGGCTAGAAAAGCCGCGCTTTGTTATAATCGCTAGTTCGCAATTTTACATTAATCAACATTGGTGGAAGATAAGTCTCTATGGAGCAAAATCCTCAGTCGCAGTTAAAACTCCTGATCCTGAAAGGTAAAGAGCAAGGTTATCTGACTTTTGCCGAGGTGAATGACCACCTGCCGCAAGACATTATCGATTCAGATCAGATAGAAGACATTATCCGCATGATCAATGATATGGGTATCCAGGTGTTTGAAAGCGCCCCTGATGCCGATGACCTGATTATGTCTGATGCCACCACCGACGAAGACGCGGTTGAAGAAGCCGCCCAAGCCTTGGTCAGCGTAGATAAAGAGCTGGGCCGCACCACCGATCCGGTGCGGATGTACATGCGTGAAATGGGTACCGTTGAGCTTCTGACCCGCGAAGGCGAAATTGACATTGCCAAACGCATTGAAGACGGTATTAACACCGTACAAAGCTCAGTGGCCGAATACCCGGAAGCCATTACCTACTTATTAGAACAGTGGGACAAATACGAAGCGGAAGAAATTCGCTTAAGCGACATTGTTACGGCCTTTATCGACCCGAACGACATTGACGAAGCGCCTATTGCCGGCAGCCACATCGGTTCAGACGTGCCGGAAGATCAGCTGGACGATGATGACGACAGCGATGATGATGACGACAGCGACGGTGATTCTGACGACGGCGACAGCGGCCCGGATCCGGAAATGGCGCGGCAAAAGTTTGCTGAGCTGCGCACCCAGTACGACATTACCCGCAACTCTATTGTGCAAAACGGCCGTGAGCATGCCACCACGAAAACGGAAATTGAAAAATTAAGCGAAGTGTTCCGCTGTTTCCGTCTGGTACCCAAGCAGTTCGACCGCCTGGTTAAAAACATGCGCGAAATGATGGATCGGGTACGGGTGCAGGAACGCATCGTGATGAAGCATTGCGTTGAATACGCCAAAATGCCGAAGAAAAACTTCGTTAAAGCTTTCACTGGCTTCGAAACCTCCACCGCCTGGTTAGATGCCGAAATTGCGGCGAAAAAGCCGTATTCGGAAAAACTGGACGAGCATAAAGACGAGCTGGTACGCAGCATTGAAAAGCTGAAGAAAATTGAAGAAGAAACCGGTTTAAGCATCTTTAAAATTAAAGATATTAACCGTCGTATGTCGATTGGTGAGGCCAAAGCCCGCCGGGCGAAAAAAGAGATGGTGGAAGCCAACTTACGTCTGGTTATCTCTATTGCGAAAAAGTACACCAACCGTGGCTTACAGTTCCTCGATTTAATTCAGGAAGGTAACATCGGCCTGATGAAAGCGGTAGATAAATTTGAATACCGCCGTGGTTATAAGTTTTCAACCTATGCCACCTGGTGGATCCGGCAGGCCATTACCCGCTCAATCGCCGACCAGGCCCGCACCATCCGTATTCCGGTGCATATGATTGAAACCATTAACAAGCTAAACCGTATTTCACGGCAGATGCTACAAGAAATGGGCCGTGAGCCGTCACCGGAAGAGTTATCAGAACGCATGCAAATGCCAGAAGATAAAATTCGCAAGGTGCTGAAAATCGCCAAAGAGCCAATCTCAATGGAGACGCCGATTGGTGATGATGAAGACTCGCATCTGGGCGACTTTATCGAAGACAGCAGTGGTGAGTCACCGCTGGACTCAGCCACCATGGAAAGCCTGAAAAACGCCACCAACGAAGTGCTGGCAGGCTTAACTGCCCGCGAAGCTAAAGTACTGCGCATGCGTTTTGGTATTGATATGAATACCGACCACACGCTGGAAGAGGTCGGTAAACAGTTTGACGTAACGCGTGAGCGTATCCGTCAAATTGAAGCCAAAGCCCTGCGTAAGCTGCGCCACCCGTCACGTTCAGAAGTGTTAAAAAGCTTCCTCGACGAGTAAAGTACACCGGCAGTATAAAGGCGCCTTTGTGGCGCCTTTATTATTTCTGTGCGGATAAGTTTAAAAAAACAGCAGTTAAGCGGCATAAGCTCAAGAAGCCGGATGACAAAGCCGGTAAAAGTTTTTATACTGCCTGCCGCTTTCAAGCGAATGGCCCCATAGCTCAGTTGGTTAGAGCGCTCGACTCATAATCGATCGGTCGCTGGTTCGAGTCCAGCTGGGGCCACCATTTCAAGCTTCGCTTTCATGCTCTCCCTCAGCGGACTATTCCCTCTTGCAGCTAAAGCTGCTGCGCGTTCAACTCGCGCAAAACGATGTTTTGCCACAGCGCTCGTTTCACCCAGCTGGGGCCACCATTTCAAGCTTCGCTTTCATGCTCTCCCTCAGCGGACTATTCCCTCTTGCAGCTAAAGCTGCTGCGCGTTCAACTCGCGCAAAACGATGTTTTGCCACAGCGCTCGTTTCACCCAGCTGGGGCCACCATTTCAAGCTTCGCTTTCATGCTCTCCCTCAGCGGACTATTCCCTCTTGCAGCTAAAGCTGCTGCGCGTTCAACTCGCGCAAAACGATGTTTTGCCACAGCGCTCGTTTCACCCAGCTGGGGCCACCATTTCAAGCTTCGCTTTCATGCTCTCCCTCAGCGGACTATTCCCTCTTGCAGCTAAAGCTGCTGCGCGTTCAACTCGCGCAAAACGATGTTTTGCCACAGCGCTCGTTTCACCCAGCTGGGGCCACCATTTCAAGCTTCGCTTTCATGCTCTCCCTCAGCGGACTATTCCCTCTTGCAGCTAAAGCTGCTGCGCGTTCAACTCGCGCAAAACGATGTTTTGCCACTGTGCTCGCTTCACCCAGCTGGGGCCACCATTTCATACTTACCAACCATCCTGTCTTTTGAAAAATTTTCTAAAACGCTGTTAGCACTGCCCTATGCTTTGGCTTACACTGGAACACGTCCTGTCTTAGTTGTGATTACCGTTTATTATGCTGTCACCTGAACTGCCGTTAAACGAAGCTGAGCGCTTGCAAGCGCTGTATGCCACCGGGCTGCTGGATAGCCCGGACAGTGCTGAATTTGATCGTTTTACCCGTCTGGCGCAGGCGCTGTTTGGTTGTAAAATTTCGCTGTTTACCCTGGTTGATGAAAACCGGCAATGGTTTATGTCACGCCAGGGTATCGCGTTAAAGGAAACGCCACGTGATGTGTCGTTCTGCGCCCACGCCGTGTTTGATGACAAGGTGTTGTATGTGCCTGACGCCAGAGCGGATGCACGTTTTGCCGATAACCCACTGGTGACCGGCCAACCGGCAATCCGCTTGTATGCCGGCGTGCCGCTGCATTCGGTCGAAGGGCTGCCGCTGGGTACGCTGTGTATTATTGATGACATACCGCGCGAGTTGAATCAGTTACAACTTACGCTACTGCAAGATCTCGCAGCGCTGGCCGAGGCAGAAATTGCCCGCAGCAGTTTACAAAAACAAGCACAGCAGCTGGCGCAGGATAAAGAGGTGTTGGAGCATCAACGCCAGCGGTTATCTGCTTTTATTGAAGGCTCACGGCTGGCTACCTGGGAGTGGAATGTGCAAACCGGTGACGCCATGTTTAACGGGCGTTGGGCCGAAATTATTGGTTATGAGCTGCACGAATTGATGCCGCTTAGCGTTGAAACCTGGCTAAAACTGGTCCACCCGGCAGATAAAGCCCGCTCTGAGCGGCTACTGCAGCGCCATTTTGATGGAGAGCTGCCATTTTACGAACTGGAATGCCGTATGCAGCACAAGGCCGGACATTGGGTATGGATTTTAACCCAGGGCAAAGTCATCAGCCGCACCGAGCATGGCGCGCCACGCATTATGGCCGGCACCCATCAGGACATTACCGAGCGTAAAGCCAATGAAGAAGCCATTACCGAAGCGTTCAGCTTATTGCAGCGCGTGTGCCGCAATGCCGGCTTGGATATTAGTCACCTGAATAGCCGTTAACAGGCGCACTTTTGTTGTAGGAACCTGCATGAAAATTGTTGTACGAAGCTTACTCACCGGCCTGGCCATAGTGCTGCCACTGATTATCACCATTGAATTAGCACGCTGGCTGCTGAACCTGGTAGAAAGCAGCCTGGCCCCGGCGCTGCAGTGGGTACTGCCCAGCCACTGGTATCTGCCGGGCATGGCGATCCTCAGCTTTATGCTGCTGTGTGTTGCTATTGGTTACAGTTCGCGCTGGCGGGGGTTTAATTGGTTGTGGCAACTGCCAGGCCAGGTATTACTAAAACTGCCCGGTACCAAACAAATTTACGGCATGCTGCAGGATATTATTGATTTAATGGCCGGCAAAAACTTCGCCGATGGCTCAGTGGTGATGGTAAAACTGCCACCCTCAGATATTGAGCTGATTGGCATTATTACCAAACAAGGCGGCCAGAGTGATGATCGGATGTCAGCGCTAATGCAGGACGACCAAATCGCGGTGTTTATTCCAATGGCTTACAACGTTGGCGGTTATACCGTGATAGTGCCGCGCAGCTGCACCCGCAATATTGATATGAAGCCTGCCGAAGCGCTGCAACTGGTATTAAGTGGTGGCTTAGGCAGCAACAAAGCCCCGGGCCATCGCCACCAGCAGTAAGTTACGGCTAGCCGAGCAACATCCACAGCGCCACGCCAAACATCAGGCTGGCGCCGATGCGGTTTAAATACTGCACCCGGTTGGTTTTACTAAAAAACAACGCTAAGGCTTTGCCGCCACTGGCATACAGCAACATAGAACCAAATTCCAGCAGCAAAATAACTGTCACTAACACCAACAGCTGCGGCCAGAACGCCAGCTGGCTATCAATAAAAGGCGGCAACAGCGCCATATGAAAGGCCCAGCCTTTAGGGTTAGACACCGCGGTAATAAAACCCTGGCTAAACAAGGTACGCCGCGCCAGCCTGGCGGGCAGTGCACCCGGCTGTGGCAGGGCCAGCTTGCCCTTAGCACGCCACATTTGCCAGCCAATCCAGGCTAAATAGGCGGCACCTACTAACTTAAACCACTGAAACAACGTCGGAAACTGCAGCATTATCGCCGCCACACCGCACACCGCCAGTATCGCTACCAGCGCCACGCCCAGCATTTCGCCCCACATCATCCACAAGGTGCGGCGCACGCCCTGGCTCATGCCCAGCGTCATCGCCAGTGTCATGCACATGCCCGGTGTCACCGAGACAAACAAAAACGTTGGAATAAACGCGCCCAGCAACGCCAGATTAACCATAACCACCTCAGCAGCAAACTGGCGCTATTTTGGCCGGTTGCAGCAGCGCCAGCAAGGGCTTTAAGCGGGGTTTTTAGTCAACCAGGCGCAGTGGCAACATTATTTACAAAGCGGTTTTATTGCGATGGTAAGCAAGAAAAGTAGGAACGCCATTTGAAGAGGTTTTATCAAAGTTTACCAAACGTCAGAAAGGCGAAAAGCCCCGATGTTACTCACCGAGGCTATAGCGCCGACCAGCCCCCCAATATAGTTGCACCTAATAGCGAGGCTAACTCAACAAAGATCGGCCGCGACAGCGGCTATTGCGTTGATAGGCTTGACGCAAAAAGCTCGCATACTGCTGAATGCGTACTGGGTTGAGAGTCAGACGCGGAGAAAGCTTGGCCATGTAAAAAAATCAGACTTGCTCCTCTGGATATTCTTGAAACGACCTGCGGGTCGTCACAGGGTATATAACCAGCTTGCTGTAAACGCTCTTGTAATAACGCAGGAATAAAATACGCCAGTAGCAAGGTCGCCATAAACCAACCAATAACCAGTTGGTTGCTCCACCTGATAACAAAATGTTGTTTGTTTCTGCGCCCGACAAACTGTACCAAACTCAATAGCCAGAACACCGACATCAGCAGCAAATAGCCGATGCCGGTATCCAAGGGGATCACGGGCTGCTTACCAGCAAGCTCAGATGTAACATTCACAATATCACGCACAACATAGGCTACCACCAAAACTGCAACCAGGTTAAATAGCAGAAAAACCCTCTGTGCAACTTTCGGAGACATTAATAACCTCTGATCCCATGACAGGGGCCAAATAAACACGGAATCAACTGAGGATTGTCCTCAAGGTATCTCAAATTACGGCTTGTTTCATACTTAATTTCGTCCAGCATTATACCCATCCGGGCATAAGCTTTAATCAGAGCCTGCGTCGCACCCAGACGCTGATCTATTTTATCGAGAACAAAACCTGCTAACACGCCAACCGCAATTGCAACGACAAAAGGCGCCGCTGCAACACTTCCGATCACAGCTGCTGAGCCAACAGCTAATCCGGCTGCTGCGCCAGCAAGCGTGCTTAAACCAATTTTAACCAAGTCAGTGGTGATAACGCCCAACATCTCAGACAACAATGCGGTATCTCTAATTACGTAATCAAAAATCTCTATACCGACAGATAAAACAGCAGTAACTACAAAGCCTCCTTTGGCAGATTTCACAATTCCCTTTGGCCCAACAGCCATTCTGACAACGGTCGGATTGTCCGCCAAATATTTAGTTCCTTTCAGTACACGTCGCTCACCGGCTTTGCCTTTAAAAATAACATACTGCTTATTGCCATATTTTTTAAGCACTACCTGACCTGGTTTAAAGCCACCCACTTCATGTATCAGCTTTGCCGCTTTTACGGCGTCTAACACTGGGATAACCTGTTGAGCTACCAGCTTGGTATTACTTTTTAACTCAAGGTGTTCTTTTTGCAGATCTTCAGCAGGCACTACATGCAGTATGTGTTCATTGTGCTGCAATTCACGTACAAGATCCTGTTGTCTGTTTGTCATCTCAGTCGTCCTTTTTAGTCACACTCTGTCGAATATCCGCTGATTTCCAGCCAAGCATTGGCTTTTTCAGGGCTACGCGGAACACTAATTCCACGGCAATAAAAATAACTGACCAGCTGTGCGGCTTTAGTATGCCCGTCTGTTGCCGCGCTGAGATACCAATTGAAAGCTTGTGGTAAATCCGCTTTAACAATCACTCCGGCATCATAAATTTTGGCCAACGCAAATTTAGCATCGGTAAGTCCGCTTTGTGCTTGCTGAGTCAGGTGTTGAATATATTGCGATACTGAAACTTCGTTCAGTTCACCATTGTTGCCGGTAACGTAAAAGCTGTCTGGCGCTTCAATAGCTGACGCGAATTCAGATTTTCGAAACCAGTCCAGCGCAGTAAACTGGTTTTGGTTTACACCTTCCCCGTTTTCATACAACACACCCAGCTCCCACATAGCCTGAGCATGATTAAGCGCGGCTGCGTTTGTGAAATGAGACAGTGCCGCCTGATAGTCTGCATTTTTGGGCTCATTTTTAGCAATTAAGCCAAGATAATATTCCGCTTCAACAGAGCCCTGCTCTGCCGCCAGCAAAAAACCGGCTTTAGCTTTTGTATAATCACCATTATAAAAAGCATGCTGCGCAGCGTTAACAGCTTCGCTGTTCTCAGCTACGGCCAAGCTGGCTGTAAATAAACTAAAGATAAGAAACACAGATTTGATCATTGTTCTTTGCCCGACAGGCATTTTTCCAGAAAAATATTTAACCAATAGTAAACAATTCATTCATTAATCGCCATGAGAAAAGTAAATTTCTACCGAGCTGTCGAATCCAGCCCCGCTACTTCGACTAAGCTGTGATACGTCAAACTAATGCGTTTTACACAGGAGAATCAAAATGTCAGGCAATACCGTAACCCTGCACCGGGTAATAAAAGCCACACCAGAGCGGTTATACCGCGCTTTTTTAGATGCCGATGCCTTAGCCAAATGGTGCCCGCCGCATGGATTTACCGGCAAAGTACACAGCATGGACGCCCGTGTCGGTGGTGGCTATAAAATGTCGTTTACCAATTTTAATACCGGCCAGAGCCACAGCTTTGGTGGCACTTATCTGGAGCTAAAACCGAACGAGCTAATCCGCTATAACGACCAGTTTGATGACCCTAACCTGCCGGGCCAGATGCTGGTAACCATTAAGCTAAAACCAGTGTTATGCGGCACTGAGCTGACGATAGAACAAAGCGGTATACCCGAGGCGATACCACTGGAGTTTTGTTATGCCGGCTGGCAAGAGTCCTTGCAACTGCTGGCGCTTTTGACTGAGCCGGAGATTCCGGATCAAGCGTAACGCGCGTCTGTATAAGCCAGCCACACCTTAGCCGGCCAGATGTTTGGCCGGTAGCTCCCCTGCATCCGCCTTGACCATATTACAGAACTTAGTACTCAAGTTTGTACGTTTTCATTGCCTGATAGTACAAACATTGGTACTATCCATTTATTCCGTTTTAGATGTAACAGTTAAAGAGCGGTATGTTGAAAAATAGGAGCTAAAGCGAATATGAACATTCTTACTGTTAGCGAAGCACGGGCTAACTTTAAGGCGGTTATCGATACTGTACTGGATACTCACGAACCTACGTTAGTGACAAACCAACGGTCTGGTAATGTTGTGATGATTTCTCAGGAAGATTACAACGCCATGCAGGAAACGCTGTACTTACTCAGTACACCGAATAATGCAAACCGTTTACGGGAATCGGTAGCTCGCATTAAAGCCGGCACCTTCGAGGTGAAGGAACCCTTTTTAGATGAGCAAGAAACTAACTAAACCCGGCGTGGCCTTTGACGCCAATGCATGGGATGACTATCAATATTTTAAGCAGTACAACAAAAAGCTCAGTGTCCGTATTGATGAGCTGATCAAAGAAGCCATGCGCTCACCGCTGGAAGGTAAAGGCAAACCAGAACGGTTAGTCGGCGACTTCGCCGGCTTTTACTCACGCCGGATAGACCGCGAGCACCGCCTGGTTTACACCTACATCGACGGTTATCTGGTAATAGCGCAGTGTCGGTTTCACTATTAAAAAACGGGAAACGGGTCTGGGCTAACTTTAGCCAAAAAGTGCGACTCCATTTTCCACAAACAAAGGTTGTCATTTGACAACCTTTGTTTGTCCAACTAGGATCGATAAGGACTGCACATGCCAGGCAGATCAAACGGGTTGTAGACAATTGCACGGCATTACGAAACCATAACTTTGAGGGTTAACCTGATGACACTATACGAGTTTACCTTAAAGTTTACTTTGCCAGATGCGAAGCAAAACGCCGAAGCGTACATTGCCGCCCTGGCGCAGGCAGGCTGTGATGACGCCCTTATTGGTATCGGCCAGCCAGGCCGCATAGCACTGCAGTTCAGCCGCGACGCCAACAGCGCTTTTGCAGCAATCACCTCTGCCATTAAAGACGTTAAAACTGCCATTCCACAAGCCAAACTTACTGAAGCCACACCTGACTTGGTGGGTTTAAGCGATATCGCTGATTTACTCGGCTTTAGCCGGCAGAATATGCGCAAACTTATGTTAAACCACACGCAAAGCTTCCCCGCCCCGCTGCACAGCGGTGGCAGCAGTATCTGGCATTTGGCCAAGGTGCTTAACTGGTTTAGCCAACAACAAAATAAAGCAGTTGCGCCTGAAGTTGCGGAAGTGGCGCAGGTAACCATGCAAGTCAATATCGCCAGAGCACTAAGCGAGCTACAACCCGACACCCGCCAGGAGTTTATGCAAATTCAGGAAGAGTTGGCGCAGTATCGCTGATGAGTATCAGGCATTGCCCTAACTCTCTGGACTTTCCCTAAAGTTTGCACTTCGACTTGTTATGTTCTAGATTGGGTATTCGGTACAACCTGATAAATATTAAGAACTTCAATTACTTTTGAAAATAGTTCTTTGTTGGCCAAAATAACAAGAAAGGGATGCCACTTTGCGACAGCAGAATTTGTTAATTTTGATCTGCCACCCGTTTATTAAAGTGAAAGGACGCACTCATGTCCACACCCGATGGTAAAAAAGACAATGTGAATCCAGCGGATATCAGAAACAGAAGTCGTGCCGCCGGGTTCGATCTACTAAAGACAACGGTAAGCTTGGCTAGTGGAGGAGTTGGCGTGTTCTTTGCCATGATGACAAGGGATTCACAACATTTCGATGAAGCGGAAAAACTTGTTCTTTGGATCACAATTGTCTTTATGGTGATTGCAGTTTGGGCAGGGCTTCTCGCTTGGGCAATGGACGCCATATTTTATAAGCGCTGGGCTGATGTGCTACGTAATAAACCAGGATCATCTTGGAAGGCTCGCGAATCCGCAAAGATCTGGAGAGGCCGGCTCATCACTATTCTAGTCTTTAGCTTTGCATTAGGCGTGACCGCTGCTGGATTATTCGGTTTTTTACGGGCCTGACATACAAAGACTATTGTTTTGGGTGTCAACGATCTTTATTTACTCATTGCTGCCATTAGGGTTATAACGAGCTGGCCGCTTTGTGCCATAAGCGGTCGTTGCAGCAAGAAATTGCATATCAGTTCTATCGCTACTTCCCGAACTTTAGGAGCATCAACAGAGTTACTGAGAGTTTTCAGTAACATCCTATTGTAAAAGGCGTGTACACACGGTAATTTGTTGAAATTAGGTACGATGTGTAGTTATTTCTCAGTTAACGTATCAGGAGTTACTGAGAAGTCTACATAATTACTGTTAGGCATCACTCATGCGTTTATCAAAGAAACCATTGAAAGCATACGAATGCTGGATTAATCAGCATTCTTGGTTAAGCCATCACCATTTTGACAAAAAACGTTTTTTTGAATTTGTGGATACATTTATTCGTTATGGTCGCAGGCATGTATCAGGTGAAGAGCTCCGAGACGATATAATGCGTAAATATGCCTCATACGGTGATCAACAGGAACTCATTGAAGAATCTACATACTACGGTCAACTCTTCGATGATTTGGTTAGCTTTGCTAAAGCAACGGGTAGGTTACGCAATGCCTAACAAGTCAAAGCAGCAAGGGTCTGCGACCGGGACGCGCTAACGAGCGCCACTGTTTGAGGCGTTATTTGCCATGGAGCTATCAATGACAGATGAAGAAGAAAAGGGATACGGAGCAATCTTAATAGACACATCAATTTTTGATGGCAATGGTCTCCGGCTTGAAAAAGGGTTACTTGGTAAACTGTCGCAGTTCAAACAAAGCCCAATCGTGTACATCTTTCCTGATGTGATTAAAAACGAGGTCTTAAGTCATTTAGAAAGCAAAATCAAAGTTTCAAGAGCTGCGTTAGAGAAAGCGCTTAACGATGCCGGAGACCATCTATTTTTTGAAAGCAGTGAGTTAAATGATGCCAAACAGACATTAATAGCTAGCAAAGAGGTTGATGGTTTAGCTGATAGTAGAGTAAATAATTTTATAGAGGTAACCGGCGCTCTGGTTCTAGATTGCGGTGATTACGTGTCTGTATCTGAGCTTCTTGCAGGATACTTTTCTAGCAACCCTCCATTTGCAGAAACTGGAAAGAAAAAGAGTGAGTTTCCAGACGCAATTGTTTTAATGGCCGTCGAGACTTGGGCTGAGCAAAATAATTTAAATGTGCTAGCCATCGCAAAAGATGGGGATTGGGAAAATTATTGCGCAAAATCTAAACGCATTGACTACCAAGAAGATCTCTCAAAGGGACTTGCTGTCTTTAATAGAGCTAATGCGCCGTATGCATTACTGGTTAACTTGGAAAAAGCGTTGCATGAAAACAATGCGGAAGATTTTCTTTCAGAAGTTGGAGCAGGGTTAGAATCTGCATTAAATGGAATAACGCCAGATCAAGATGCTGATTCACATCTCTATTGGGAGCCAGAAGGTTGTCATGCTTGGTTCAAAGAATTTGAGCTACTGGAGAATGAATTCAGATTAGTTGATAAAGATGATGATAGGATTGTCTTAGAGGCTATGGCAAAAATTACTATTGAAGCGGAAGGAGAGTTCTCTCTTTCGGTTTATGACTCAATCGACAGAGATCATGTGTATATGGGGGGTATCACTGCAACCACCATTGAAGATTTTGAATCAGAAATCTTAATTACAGTATCAGGCGACTTAAACGGACCAATCGACGAATTGAAGGTTGAGGATGTTGAAGTAGTGAGTCCGATCCGCTCAATTAACTTCGGAACTATTGAGCCAGATTATGGTGAAGATTACTAGAGTGGTACATTACAAAGCACTGCTACGGAAAATATACTCGCTATCGCTAGCAAATTTCTGCAAAGTGCAGCGTTATAAGCCCGAGCAGGTCAATAGCCATGATTAATGAAAAACGAAATCATCATTTTGTGTCTCAGGCTGAGCAGCGGCTTAATGCCATCGATTCTTCGGTCTCTAAAAAGAATCAGAGAATATATGCGTTTTCGATCACGGATAGAGAAAACTATCAGATTTCCCTAGAAACACCAACTGGAACAAAAATTAAAGAAACGTTGAGTTTCGATGATTTGTTTACAATTGATATTCTAGATGACCGCCTAAGAGTTAATTTAGAGGACTTTTTCAGCAGTTATGAACAAGATGTGAGCATTTTAACTCAATCCCTTTTGCTCAAACTCAAGTCTGGCAATCAGGATCTTAAAACAGAAATACTGAATATTTTCGCAATGAAGCTTATCAACAGTTTTAGGAACCCATTTTGTATTGAAAAGACACTAAATACAATTGGTAATCTGGCTAACTACTCTCCTTCGGACGAAAAACTTAAAGATATTTACAAAAAAATAGACAGCGGCAATCAAGCTTCAATAAAGGAATTTGCCAACAACTTCTCGGTAACGGAAGAGCAATACAGAAAGTGGATGAAATCGCTCTTTATGCTATTGGTGCCTAAAGATACGCAAGGTATAAACCTCGTTGACATGATGATAAAGGAATTCTTCGAAAATACAGATCAATTTATAAATGTGTATGTTCACATCTATTCAGGTGTTGAAGAGGGAAAGCACTCACTATTGTCTGATCGGGGTTTCACGCTTTTAACTGATCTGGAAGCACATCTTGCGTATGAGTTTAATTTAACTTGCAATGCTTTCATAAGTTACATTTTTACAGACATAAAAAAGGCAGGTGTCAATCAGCTAGGTGAAGACGTTATGAAGAGCATCTTGAGGATGCAATCAAAGAAACCTTCTGAATTAAAAATTCATTTTTGTGAAAACAATCTAGAAATTTTGTCCCGATACAATAAAAATGTAGTCTATCAGTCTTATGAAAATGTTTATTGTAAGAGCAAAGTAGTTTATGGCTTATAACACAGCCTAGCACTGCGACAGTTTTTTCGTTGCGGCTTCGCCTCCACTACAAAGCTGCGCGTTTTAGCCACGTTAACGTCCGGTTTTCGCTCTTAGCAGACCATGAAAAAGCCGGGACAAACCCGGCTTATTATTCAAAACAAACACTAAATCAACTGTATCCCACCACCAAAACTGCGGTAGATGCCAACTAAGCGGTTAAAGCTTTGCTGTTGCACTACTGCCAGTTGATCGCGGCTGCGTAGTAGTTCGCGCTCGGCGTCGAGCAAGGACAAGAAATCACCGCTGCCAGCGTTATAGCGATTGCGGGCAATTTGCACCGCTTTGTTACTGGCCTGCCATTGCTGCTCGGTGCTAAGTTGCTGCTCACGGCTTAAGTTATAGCTGTTAAGCGCTAACTGCATCTCGTTGATAGCATTAAACACCTGCTGCTCAAACTGCGCCAGTGCGATTTGGCTGCTGGCCTGCGCCTGGCGGATACGGGCTTTTACCGAGCCTAAATCGGCGGCTTGCCAGCTAAGCGTTGGTGCCACTGACCAGCTTTGCGTATCGCCATTAAGCGCCAGGCCGGGGCCGGAGATAAAGCCTAAAAAGCCGCGCACCGACAGGTTGGGGTATAAATCGGCCGTGGCGATACCAATTTCGGCGGTGCGGGCGGCTAATAAGCGCTCAGAACTTGCCACATCAGCGCGGTAACGCAGGTAGTTCTCCCCTTCAACCACCGCCACCGGCTGTTTCAGCTCCGGCAAGTGCGGTACCGCACCGAGGTTTAATGTACCGGGCTTTTGTGCCAGCAAGGCTGACAAGGTGGCATCGGCCGTTAACAACGCCACCCGGTACGCCGGCACCATCGATTGCACCTGATGCAGCTGCACCTCTATTTGCGACAGCTCCAGCTCAGAGGCCATGCCGGCCTCTAACCGCGCCAGTACGATGGCGCGGCTTTGCTCTAGGTTTTGCAGGTTTTGCTCTGCCACCAGCAGCCGCAGCTGGGCACCGCGGTATTCACCATAACTGGTAGCCACCTGGCTGATTAACTGCACCTGGGCGTCATGCCATAAAATATCGGCCTGCTGCGCCTGTGCATCAAACGCTTCAGTAGCGCGGCGGATTTTACCGAACAGATCTAAATCCCAGCTCAGGTTTGCGCCGCTGCTGTAACCTCGGCTGATCACGCCGTCATCCACAGCGGCTACAGTGCCGTTTTCACTGGCCTGATAGCCGGTGTTTAAGCTGCCTTTGGGCAGTAAGTCGTTATTGGCATCGCGAAACACCGCATAGGCCCGCTCGACATTGGCTCTGGCCGCGGCCAGGTTGCGGTTTTCAACCAGGGCCCGGCTGATCAGCTGGTTTAGCGCGGCGTCGTCAAACGCCTGCCACCAGTTTTGCAGCTGTGCTGCCCGCTGATAAGGCGCGTCGATACGGATATCAGCCACCTTTACCGGTGCCTGATAATCCGGCCCGACGGCACAGGCACTAAGTGACGCCACCAGTACAGCGATGGCCGACAGTTTGATCGTATTACGCATGAGTCACCTCCGCAGTATCTGTTGTTGCTTGCTGCTCTGCAGGCTGTTTGGCTTTGTTGTCACCACGACTTTTCGCATCACTACGTTTGGCCAGCATGTAATAGAACAGCGGCGTTAAAATCAGGCCGAAAATGGTTACGCCTATCATGCCAGCGAATACCGCCACCCCCATGGCCTGGCGCATTTCGGCGCCGGCACCTGAGGAAAACACCATCGGCACCACGCCCATAATAAAGGCGATAGAGGTCATTAAAATTGGCCGTAAGCGTAAGCGGCCGGCTTCCAGAATCGCTTCCATTGCGGTCATGCCATAGTCTTGCAGCTCTTTGGCAAACTCGACAATTAAGATAGCGTTCTTGGTGGCCAGGCCGACCAGTACTATTAAGCCAATCTGGGTGAAGATATTGTTGTCACCACCGTAGATCAGTACGCCGCTTAATGCCGATAACAGCGTCATCGGGATGATCAGAATAATCGCCAGCGGTAAGCGCAAGCTTTCGTACTGCGCCGCCAGCACCATAAACACCAGCAGGATCACCAGCGGGTAGATAAAGATACCGGCGTTACCGGCCAGAATTTGCTGGTAGGTTAGCTCGGTCCATTCGTACGTCATGCCGTTGGGCAGGGTTTCCGCCAGGATTTTCTCAATCGCCGCCTGCGCTTCGCCACTGCTGTAACCCGGCGCCGGGCCACCGTTAATTTCAGCGGTGGTAAAGCCGTTGTAGTGCATAACGCGGTCTGGGCCGGCACTATTGGTCACGTTAATAAAGGACGCCAGCGGGATCATCTCGCCCTGGTTGTTGCGCACCTTTAACTGGCCAATTTGCTCTGGCGTTTGGCGGAACTGTTCATCGGCCTGCATATTCACCTGATAGGTGCGGCCAAACTGGTTAAAGTCATTCACATACACCGAGCCCATATAGGCCTGCAGCGTTTGGAACACTTCATCCAGTGCCACGCCCTGCTGTTTGGCTTTAGTGCGGTCGATATCCAGATCCAGCTGCGGCACATTGACCTGATAGCTGGAGAACACACCGGCCAGCTCTGGCGTTTGCCAGGCCTTCATCATCACCTGCATGGTGACGTTATACAGCTCTTCGTAGCCGTGGTTGCCGCGGTCCTGAATTTGCAGCCTAAAGCCACCAATGGTGCCCAGCCCCTGCACCGGCGGCGGCGGGAAGATAGCAATAAAGGCATCTTCAATACCGGCAAACTGCTGGTTTAGCGCACCGGCAATGGCATTGGCCGATAAGGCGGCGCTGTCGCGTGCCTCAAAGCTGTCCAAACCGACAAACAATACCGCGCTGTTCGGGCTATTGGTAAAGCCGTTAATGCTCAGGCCCGGGAAGGCAATGGCATTGGCCACGCCGGGGTGCTTAAGGGCAATATCAGACATCCGCTTTACCACCGCATCGGTGCGCTCCAGTGACGAGGCATCCGGCAGCTGGGCAAAGGCCACCAGGTACTGTTTATCCTGCCCCGGTACATAACCGGTGGGCGTGCTGGCAAACTGCAGGCCGGTTAAGCCGACCAAAGCGATATAAAGCACACCGACAATGGCGCCAAAGCGGATCACCTTACGCACCAGATAGCCGTACCCCTGGGATAATTTGCCGAAAAAGCGGTTAAACGGGGTAAATAACCAGCCGCCTAACAGTTTATCCATAACACGGGTTAAGCTGTCTTTTTTCTCACCATGGCCTTTTAACAGCAGGGCCGACAATGCCGGGCTTAGCGTTAACGAGTTAATGGCCGAGATAAAGGTAGAAATAGTAATGGTTAAGGCAAACTGCTTATAAAACTGCCCGGTTAAGCCCGACATAAAGGCGGTAGGAATAAATACCGCTGCCAGTACTAAAGTAGTTGCAACGATAGGGCCGGTGACTTCTTTCATCGCTTTTTGCGTTGCGGCCACCGGTGATAAACCGTCGCTGATATTGCGCTCGACGTTTTCTACCACCACGATGGCGTCATCGACCACGATACCGATGGCCAGTACCAGGCCAAATAAGGATAACGCATTTAGCGAAAAGCCCATCAGCTGCATAAAGGCAAAGGTACCGACTAAGGATACCGGCACCGCCACCAGCGGGATAATAGAGGCGCGCCAGGTTTGTAAAAACAGCACCACCACCAGCACCACCAGCAACACCGCTTCAAGCAGGGTTTTGACTACCGCTTCGATAGAACCGCGCACGAATACCGTTGGGTCGTATACGATGTCGTAGGTTAAGCCATCCGGGAAGCTTTTTGCCAGCTCGGCCATTTTGGCGCGCACATCATCGGAGATTTGAATGGCGTTTGAACCTGACGCCTGAAAGATCGGGATCGCTACCGCTTCTTTGTTATTTAACAAGGAGCGCAGCGCATAGGTTGAGGCACCCAGTTCAACCCGGGCCACATCTTTTAAGCGGCTGATTTCACCGTTGGCGCCGACGTTAATAATGATATTTTCAAACTCTTCCACCGCCGCTAAGCGGCCTTTAACGTTAATCAGCAGCTGAAACTCGGCCTCACCACTTGGCTGCGCGCCTAAACTCCCGGCGGCGGCCTGCTGGTTTTGCTCACGAATCGCCTGTGTGATTTGCGCCGGCGACAAGCCCAGCGCCGCCACTTTGTTCGGGTCCAGCCAGATACGCATGCTGTAGTCACCAGCGCCAAACAGCTGCACTGAGCCTACACCTTCAATGCGCGCCAGCTCATCTTTTACATTAAGCGCGGCGTAGTTTGACAGGTACAGCATGTCGTAACGCTCGTCCGGTGAGGTTAAATGCACCACCATGGTTAAATCCGGTGAGGATTTCTCGGTCACCACACCTAAGCGCTGCACTTCCTGCGGCAGACGCGGTTTGGCGCGCTCTACCCGGCTTTGCACCTGGGTTTGGGCTAAATCGACATCGGTACCAATGGCAAAAGTCACGGTTAACGTCATGCGGCCATCGGAGGTGGCCTGCGATGACATATACAGCATGTTTTCCACGCCGTTAATTTCCTGCTCCAGTGGCGAGGCCACCGTTTGTGCAATCACTTTCGGGTTGGCGCCCGGGTAGTTGGCAGTGACTACTACGGTTGGTGGCACCACTTCCGGGTATTCGGTAATGGGCAGCTGCCACACCGCGATAGCGCCGGTGATAAAAAACAACAAGGAGATGACCGCAGCAAAAATTGGCCTGTTAATAAAAAATTGCGAAAACATAATGTGTTCCTTAACCCCGTCCAGGTGTTTTGCCGGCATTAGCTGTTGCTGCGATATCAGACGTTGCTGCGAACGACGCGGCGGCCTGATCCAGCAGCTGCTGCGCATCTTTTAGCGCCGCCAACTGTGCGCTGGACGCCATATCAACCAGTTTGGGTTCAATTTGCATGCTGGGCCGTACCCGCTGCAGGCCGTTTACCACTATGCGGTCAGCGCCGCTTAGGCCTTTGTTGACAATGCGCAGGCCGTCAAGCTTCTGGCCCAGTTCAATGGCGCGGTACTCCAGCTGATTACTGTCATTCACCAGCAGCACAAACTTGTTGTTTAAGTCGGTACCTATGGCTTTTTCGTCAATCAGCACGCCGTCATAGGAGGCGCTGCCAGCCAGCCGCAGTTTGGCATACAAGCCCGGTATTAACTGGTTGTCGTTATTGGCGAAGCTGGCACGCAAACGGATAGTGCCGGTTTGCGCATCAATGCGGTTATCAACAAAGTCGATATGGCCGATATGGCTAAAATCCTTATCGTCGGCCAGTGCCAGATACACCGGGTTGGCCCGGGCTTCGCGCGTATCAGCGCGTTTACCGTCCTGCGCCAGGCGGGCGTACTTCAGATAGGTTTGCTCATCAACATCAAAGTAGGCATACATTTTTTCGGTCGACACCAGGCTGGTCAGCTGGGTTTGGCCGGCAGTAACATAATTACCTACTGTGACCATGGCGTTAGACACCCGGCCACTGATGGGCGCGGTTACGCGGGTATAGCTTAAATCCAGCTCGGCGCGCGCCAGCGCCGCCTTAACGGCAGCCACTGTCGCGGCAGTTTGTTTTTTGCGTGCCTGGCGATTATCCAGCACTTCAACCGAGATAGCCCGCTGCGCCAGCAAACGCTGGGCGCGCTCGTATTCGGCAAGCGCCAACTCTGCCGCGCTTTGTGCGCTTAACAGCTCAGCCTTTAACCGCGCCACGTCGGCCGCGAACGGTTTGGCATCAATGGTCAGCAGCACATCCCCCTCCTGCACCAGCGCACCTTCGTCAAACAGGACCTGCTCCACATAGCCGGACACACGTGGCATCAGCGTTACCGTTTGCGGCGCCTGCAAGCGGCCGCTAAATTCGTCCCACTCGGTTATGCGCTCAACCACCACCTGTGCCACACTGACCTGCGGTGCAGCAGGCGCCTGCGCCTGACTGGCCGCCTCGGGGTTGCCACAAGCGGCCAAAACCACGGCCGCAACGCTGGCTAACATAAAACTTCTTACGGTGTTTGTTTTGTTCATGACATTCTCTCCACACTGAAAGCGGTGCACGCCTGAAAAATAAACTTAAATTGAACTTGCTAGTTTTGTACTGGTCGGTAAATATATAGCACTCGCCGTAACAGTCAATTTATTTTTGTACCGAGTGGTATATTAATTTACTTCTAACTAAGATGATTTTGTTCTAACTGGCTGTTTAGGGCCGGGAATGGGCCGCTGGCACGCCGAATATGTACTAATTGGTAAGTAACCCTTGCTGGACAAGGGCTACTTTGCTGTTTACTATATGAGCATCTTTGAATACAGGAGCTGGACAATGTCAGCAGTAGGTAGCTCTTCGCATGTCGGCCGGCCACGCGCTTTTGATATGGACACGGCGCTGGAAAAAGCGTTAGAGGTGTTTTGGCGTAAAGGTTATGACGGTACCTCGTTGTCGGATTTAACTGAAGCGATGGGGATTAATAAACCCAGTTTGTATGCCGCTTTTGGCAATAAAGAGCAATTATTTTTAAAAGCGATCGAGCTGTACGAAAGCCGCCCCTGCGCGTTTTTTCTGCCGGCGCTGGAAAAGCCTACCGCTTATCAGGTAGCCGAACATATGCTGTACGGCGCGGCGATGACTATGGCAGATCAAGCTCATCCACAAGGCTGCGTGGTGGTGCAAGGCGCACTGTCCTGCTCGGAGGCCGCCGCCGTGGTAAAAGAAGCTTTGATTAACCGCCGGCTGGAAGGCCAGCAAAAACTACTTGAGCGTTTTGAACGCGCCAAAACTGAGGGCGATCTGCCCGCTTCAGTGGATGCCGAGACCCTGGCGCAGTACCTTGGCACTGTGCTGCAAGGCATGGCCATTCAAGCCAATAACGGCGCCACGTCTGAGCAGTTGCGAAAAGTAGCTGAAATGACTCTGCTCGCGTTTCCACGCTAAGCCTTGGTGGCAAATATATCTGCTTAGGCCCCTGTTTTTGACCAGCAGAACACTTTAAGATCGGCGCCTCTGCCAACCCTGCTGCGGCGCTGTTATGCAAAACGTCCTGTTGTATCTGGTTACCGTGTTAATTTGGGGCTCTACCTGGTTTGCTATCGAGTTCCAACTGGGTGAAGTTGCCATCGAAGTGTCACTGTTTTACCGTTTTGTTATCGCTGCCGTACTGATGTGGCTGTTTTGCCTGTGGCGCCGGCTGGATATGCGCTTTAGCCTGAAGCAGCATGGTTTTATTTTGCTGCTGGCCAGTTTAAATTTTGCGCTGAATTTTCTGCTGATCTATCAGGCGCAGCAGTATTTGTCCTCGGCCATGACCGCCATTGCCTTTACCACCATGCTGCTGATGAACATTATTAACACCCGGCTGTTTTTTGGCTCGCCAGTGGCCAAGCGCATCTATTTTGGTGCCCTGTTTGGTATCGCCGGCATAGTAGTGCTGTTCTGGCCCGATCTGGACGGCATCGATTTTAGTAACGCCAGTTTAATCGGCCTGATATTGATTTTGGCCGGTGCCTTGTCGGCGTCGTTTGGCAATATGGTCAGCGTACGTAACTCGCGTGAAAACATGCCGATTATGCAGGTAAATGCCTGGGGTATGCTATATGGCAGCATCGTGCTGGGGCTGGCCGCCTGGCTAAAAGGTGATAGTTTTACCTTCAGTACCCAGCCGTCTTATATTCTGTCGTTGCTGTATCTGGCGGTGTTTGGCTCGGTTATCGCCTTTGCCAGCTACTTTGCCCTGCTGAAAAAAATTGGCCCACAGCAAGCCAGTTACACCATAGTACTGTTTCCGTTGGTGGCGGTGCTGCTGAGCACCTTATTTGAAGGCTTTGTCTGGAGCCTGTATACCCTAAGTGGTTTTGCGCTGGTACTGCTGGGGAATGTGCTGGTGTTAACGCCCTTTGAGCGCATTAAACCGCTGTTACAGCGTCGCCGGGCGCTGCCGTCGTCACTTTAACGCCCAACCTCCAGCGCGAAAAGTCGCGCTGCACTACCGGCGTTCTTTGCAGCAGGAACTTTGGTTTATTTAAAGCCCACCTAAACACAGGTATTTAAGCTCGGTGTAATCGTCCAGGCCGTATTGAGAGCCTTCGCGGCCAAAGCCAGATTGCTTCACGCCGCCAAAGGGCGCGGCCGCATTGGAGATAATGCCCTCGTTAATACCTACCATGCCAAACTGGAGTTGTTGAGCCACACGAAACACCCGGCCAATATCGCGGCTGTAAAAGTAAGCGGCCAGGCCGTACTCAGTGCTGTTCGCCAGCGCAATGGCATCCTGCTCGGTGTCAAACATCATCAGTGGTGCCACCGGGCCAAAAATTTCCGCGCGGCTTATCGCCATATCAGCGCGCACATCGCACAGCAAAGTAGGCTGGTAAAACTGTTTACCGGCGCTGTCGGCTTTACCGCCGAGCAATAAGCGGGCGCCATCCGCCACCGCGCTTTGCACTAAGTTGCTGACTTTTTCCAGCGCGTTGGCATCAATTAGCGGCCCGATTTGGCTGTCGCCGTTTAAGCCATCGCCCACTTTCAGCTGGGTAATGGCAATCGCCAGTTTATCGGCAAAGGCCTGATACACACCGCGCTGCACCAAAATGCGGTTAGCACAGACACAGGTTTGGCCGGCATTACGAAACTTGGATGCCAGCAACCCCTGTATGGCAGCGTCTAAATCGGCATCGTCAAACACGATAAAGGGCGCATTGCCACCCAGCTCCATCGTGACCCGTTTGACCCCGTCGGCGCATTGCTTCAGCAGCTGCTTCCCCACTGCCGTAGAGCCGGTAAAGCTGAATTTGGCCACCAGAGGGTGCTGGGTCAGCACCGCGCCGATGGCTTTGGCATCACTGCCCACCACCACATTAAATACGCCAGGCGGAATGCCGGCCTGGTCGGCAAGTTCTGCCAGGGCCAGCGCCGACAATGGCGTTTGCTGCGCCGGTTTGACCACAAAGCTGCAGCCGGCTGCCAGTGCCGCAGCGGCTTTACGCGCAATCATCGCATTGGGGAAATTCCACGGCGTTATCGCCGTTACCACGCCGACCGGCTGACGCTGCACAATGATGCGCTTATCGTTGGCAGGCGCCGGTATGGTATCGCCATACAGCCGTTTAGCTTCTTCGGCAAACCACTGCAGATATGACGCGCCATAGGCAATTTCACCTTTGGCCTCGGAAAGCGGTTTGCCCTGCTCCAGCGTCAGCAAGCGGGCCAGTTCATCCTGATGTTGTAGCACCAACTGATACCAGCGCTGTAGCAGCTCGCTACGTTTGGCTGCCGGCAACGCCGCCCAACCAGCAAAGGCGGTACTGGCAGCCTGTACCGCTTGTTCGGCTTCAGCCGCACCGGCATCGCTGACCTGAGCCAACAGCTGCTGGTTCGCCGGGTTGACTACGGCAAACTTTGCTGGCATGTCGCACCAGCGGCCATTGATATAACTGCTGGTTTTAATCAGTTCATCTGCTATTTGCTGCAACATGGCGGTTTCCTCCGTACGCTAATACTATAAGCCGCTGCTGCGCGCTACGCGCCGCGCTATCGCCTGCTGTAATAAGGCCGGGTTAGCACATAACAGGCTAAATTGCTGCTTCGCCCGGGTAATGCCGGTGTACAGCAGCTCACGGCTTAACAGTGGGCTGTTGTCCGGCGGCAGCACTAAACAGCAGTGGTTAAACTCCGAGCCCTGCGATTTATGCACGGTAATGGCAAAAGCCGTTGCTACTTCGGTTAAGCGGCTGGGCAGTACCCATTTAAGGCTGCCATCGGCCAGTTGAAATACCACCCTCAGCTGGCCACTGTGTGGCTGGGGTAGCGTGATGCCAATATCGCCGTTCATTAAGCCTAAGCTGTAATTGTTACGCTGCATCATCACTGGCCGCCCGGCATACCACTGCCGGCGGCCATCAATAAAACCGGCCTCGGTTAACCACTGGCCCACCTGAGTGTTAATACCCTCCACACCCCAGTCGCCACTGCGCAGCGCGCACAGCAGCTGAAACTGGCTGTAGCGCTGCAGTATGCGATGAGCCCAGCTATCGGCATCGGCGTCATGTTGCTGCAGCAGCGCCAGATACTGGCTAAAACCGGCCAGCACCAGCGGTTTTAATGCGCTGAGGCTTTGGCCCGGCAGTAAGCTGATATCGGCAAATTGGCCAAACAGCGCCGGCGCGCTGCTGTCGCCGCGGTTAACCGCAGCGGCCAGCATACCGATACCGGATTTGGCATCAAAGCGGTGGCTGTGCCGCAGCATCACCGTGGCCTGATTCAGCGCACTGCCCTCACCGGCAAACTCAGTCAGTGCTACGTCGCTAAAGGGTGCTAACAGCTTAAGCGTATCAGCGCGGTAAGCGCCCAGCTCGGCGCCGCGGCAGAGATCGCCCAGCACTGAGCCGGCCTCTACCGACGAGAGCTGATCTTTATCGCCCAGCAGCACCAGTTGTGCCTGTGCCGGTAAGGCGTCTAACAGCGCCGCCATCATTTCCAGATCGATCATCGAGGCTTCATCCACCACCAGCACATCCAGCTGCAGCGGGTTTTGCCCGTTGTGTTTAAAGCTACGCCGGTTGGGCAGTGCGCCCAATAAGCGGTGCAAGGTGGTCACTTCTGTTGGAATGCCAGCGCTGAGCTCCGCCGGTAAACGGCTTAAAGCGCCGCTAATCGACTCGGTTAAGCGCACTGCAGCTTTACCGGTCGGTGCCGCCAATTTGATCGTTAACGCCTGCTGTTTAAGGCGGGCGCCATATTGCAGCAGCGCTAACAGCTTGACGACTGTGGTGGTTTTACCGGTGCCGGGGCCGCCGGTAATAATGCTAAAGCGCCGCTGCAGCGCCATAGCACAGGCCAGTTTTTGCCAGTCGATGGCGGTAGCGGGCGTCGGCACTGGCGCAAACAGCTCTGCCAGCTTTGCCGCCACAGCAGCGGCTAACGGCAACTGCTGCGACAGCCGTGCACTGAGCTGCTGTTTCACTGATTGCTCAGCCTGATACAGCCGGTGCAAATACAACCGGTTGTCACTGAGCACTAAGGGGGCGGCACTACCGGCATCCTGTGTCAGCCAGCGGCTTTGCGTCAGCGCCTGCTGATACTGCTGCAATGTCAGGCCGTGTAATATGGCCGAGGGCCTGTCGCTAAAGCGCTGTAAAAACTGGTTTTGTGGCGGCAGGCTGAGCAGGCCGTCGGGGTCATCAACTAAATCACTGAGCAAAATACAGCTGTGGCCACGGCCATATTGATGACACAGCAGCGCACACAAAAGCCACAGCAGCGGGTTAGGCTCGTCGCTTAACTGATGCAGCGTTTGCGGCAGCTGTGCATCTAAGGCGCGCAGCCAGCGCCGCTCTACCCAGCGTTGCAGCAAGGCTTGCATTTGGCTTAAATCGTTAAGCGGACTGGCGCCGGCTGTGCTGTTAACTGCAGTCTGGCTGGCAAATAAATCCAGCTGTTCACGCTGTGACATCAACGACCTCCTCGCCGGCAAACAGGGCATCAAGCTGCCACAACAGTGGCATATCGGCTGCAAGCGCTAACTGGCCCTGCTCGGGCGCACGGATAAACCAGTACAGGGCGCCGCCAAGATAACGCTCGGGGGCGCTGGCATAACCGGGTTGACGCAGCTTTAACAACCGGTGCAGTGCCAGTAAGTACAACGCGGCCTGTATATCGTAGCGTTTATCCAACAGCGCCTGCTGCATCTGCTCAGCGTTGTAATGGCTGTTATCCGGCCCCAGCCAGTTCGATTTATAATCCAGTACCCAGTAGCGGCCATCGCTGCCCTGCAGCGTTAAATCGATAAAGCCTTTTAGCATACCGTTTAGCGTATCGGGCAGTAGCGCCGGGCGCGCCGCCGCTGGCAATATCGCCCGGCTAATCAGTTTATCCAGTTTAACGACATTTACCTGCTGGCTTTGCAGCCAGAACTCCAGCTCGGCGCGCACCTGCTGAAGCCCGGCCAGGCTGCTGCCCACCGCCTGAAGGGGCGTGTGCAACATCTGCGGTAGCCACTGGCTTAATACCCCTTGCCAGCTTTGCCAGTTATGCCGCGCCAACTGCGGCGCCAACAAGCTGGCAATGGCGCTGTCGTCACAGCGGGCAAAGCCGTGTTGCTGCGCATCTTCCAGCAGTTGGTGTAAAAAAGTGCCCGGCAGGGCGCCGCGCGGAAAATCGTGAATAGATGCCTGCTGCTCGCTGTAGGCACTCTGCTCTAACGCTTCTTCCTGCAGCAGTGCCAATAGCGGCGTATCGGCAGCGCTCTGCTCAGGTTGTAGCAACGGTTCAGACTGTGTTTGCCGCTCAGCAGTTTTTAACGCCGAATAACTGGCGATCCACCAGTGTTCGCGTTGCACTGGCTGGTGTAGGCTAAGCGCTGGTGTCAGTTCTGCCTGCACCTTAGCGGGTGTGTAACGGCAAAACGGCGGCAGCGGCTGCGCCTGCCAGGGCAAGGTGGCCAGTAAACTGTTTAATTCAGCCAGAGTAGGTTCGTCTGATATACCCAGTAAATAGCCCAGCGCACTCTGGCTGAGTTTGCTGCTTTTGCCGGCGCCTTCACTGAACAGCCCCAGACCAAGATAGCAGGCATACACCGGCCGGGTCAGTGCCACATACAGCAGACGGATATCTTCCAGCAGGCGCTCGCGCTCGGCCAATTGCAGCGCTTTATCATCAGGGGTTAAGTCCAGCACCATTTCAGTGCCGTTAAAGTAGCGCTGCGGCTGGCCTTTTTTCACACTTTTAACGCCGCAAATAAAGGGTAAAAACACCAGGTTATATTGCAGGCCCTTACTTTTATGAATGGTGACCACCTGCACCAGCTGCTGATCGCTCTCCAGCCGCAGCTGCTGCTCATCAGCACTTTTCGGGCTGGCCAGCTGCTCGCTAAACCAGCGCAGTAAGCCGCTTTCACCATCGCGCTGCTGGCTTTCGCTTTGCAACAGCTCGGCGACGTGCAGCACATTAGTCAGCCGCCGCTCGCCTTGTTCGGCTGCCAGCCATTTGCTGGGTAACTGAAAATAATGCAGCCAGCTACTGAGCATCGCCAGCACGCCCTTAGTGCGCCAAATATGGCGAAATTGCCGCACTTGCTCGGTAAGTTGCTCCCAGGCCTGTTCATCGTTATACCACTGGCTTAGTTGGGTGTCGCTGTTGCTACTAAGTGGCAACGCCAGTGCGGCGCGCAGCAGGCTTTCATCTTCTACCTGCTGACAGGCGCGTAGCCAGTAAAGCACCGCCTGCGCCTCGGCGCTTTGAAAAATCGACTCGTTGTCAGACATATACACCGAGCGCACATTGCGCGCGCTCAGCTCACGGCGAACCAGCGCCGCTTCGTTTTTATCGCGCACCAAAATGGCAATATCGGCCGGTTGCAGCGCCGTTAAACCGTTAGCTCCGCTAAAACCGGCAGCGCCTTGCTGTGCCTGCTGCAGCAGGCCGGCAATTTCATCGGCGCAGGCCTGGGCCATCAGGGCCTGATAGGCGCCTTTTTTCAGCTCAGCAGCTTCATTAGGGGCCAGGTAATAATTCACCGCAGGGACAGCCTTACCGTTACGCTCAAGCTGCTCGTCCTTGCCCCTGGCCTTAACCGGCAAAAACGGCAAAGCGGTATCGGAGGCGTTGCCAAAGCCAAAGGCGCCGCGCTGCTGCTCAGCGCCGTTAAACAGCTGGTTTACGCCTGCAACCAATTCAGCAGTAGAGCGAAAGTTAGTCGCCAGACTGTAATGGCGGCCGCGGGTAAGCTGCCGCGCCTGTAAATAGGTATGTAAGTCGGCGCCGCGAAAGCTGTAGATCGCCTGCTTGGGGTCGCCGACCATAATAAGGCCACTATCACGGCTGTTAACGTCGGGGTAAATGGCACGAAAAATAGCAAATTGCAGCGGATCGGTATCCTGAAACTCGTCTACCATCGCCAGCGGATACTGCGCCCTGATCCTGGCGGCCAGCACGGCACCGGCATCGGCGCTCAGTGCCGCATGCAGCTTTAGCAGTAAGTCGTTAAAGTCCAGCTCGGCGCGCTCGCGCTTTTGCCGCTCAAATTCACCCTGTAAATACAGCGCCGCATGGTGGCGCACTGCCAGCGCCAGCTCAGGCTTGCTGCTAAGTAACGCGACGCTTTGGTTAAACAGCTCAAACAACGGGTGGCTAACCAATGGCTGGCCCTTTTTCTGCCCGGCGCTGAGCTTATCAGCACTGAATTTTTCTACCATGGCGGCAAAGTCCGGCTCGCTGCTGTGCAACAGCTCAGGCTCAGCCAGCATACGCTGCCACCACTGCCGTTCGCTGCTCCAACTGGCGGCGCGGTATTTATTACCGTTTAGCCAGCCGTTGGCGTAAGCATCGTCCAGCAGCTGCAGGGCGTCCGGGCTTAGCGCCTGTTGCAGATCGCGACAATGCGCATCCATTTGATCTTGCCACTGCAACAAGGGCGCGGCGGCCTCTGCCGGACTAAGCGGCGCCGGCAGCGCGACACCGCCGGCATTAAAACAGATATTGGCCGCATCGGCTTGCAGCCAGGGCCGCACATCGCTTAGCAGGGCTTCAGGTGAGCTAGCCACATTACCCAGTGCTTTTAACAGCGCGGGTTCATCCAGCGGATAAAGAAAACGGCGCCAGTAATCACAGGCCAGGGTATGTAGCAGTGTCTGGTTGTCATCAGAGAGTGTTTCGCCAAAGCGCATGCCTGAGTCGAACGCATGCTCGGCCAGCATACGCTGACACCAGCTGTGAATAGTGAAAATGGCGGCTTCGTCCATCCACTCTGCCGCTATGCTAAGCCGGCTGGCACAGGCCGCATGCTGCGCTGGTGGGTACGACGTTAACAAGGCCGCTAAATAGTCATCGTCGCTCTCGCCCTGACGAAAGGCATTGGCCGCCTGTACCAGCCGGGCACGAATACGATCTCTAAGCTCGGCGGTGGCGGCGCGGGTAAAGGTCACCACCAGAATTTGCGGCGGTAACAGCGGCTGGTTAAAACGGCTGCTGTCATCGCCATGGCCCAGCACCAGACGTAAATACAGCGCCGCCAGAGTATAGGTTTTGCCGGTACCGGCGCTGGCCTCAATTAAGCGGCTGCCGTGCAGGGCAAAATTAAGTGGGTTAAGTAAGGTGACATCGCTCATGCGTCAGCCTCCTGCCGGGTGAGCCCGGCCACCGCCACTTGCAGCATAGGGCCGTACAGTTTATCGGCCCAGTCGGTAAAACCGGCATCGAGCAGGCTGGCAAAATCCGGGTAATAGCGCGCCAGCTCAGGCGCATCGTCCAGCTCACCGCTTAGGCTGTAACCGCCCTCGTATTGCTCGCGGCATTTAGCCAGATCGCCGCTTTGCAGATAACAGAGCGCGGTTTTCGGCATTACCGGCAGCGGCTTTATCAGCCCTTGCTGCCAATAGCTGACCAGGTTATCCAGCTGCGCGCTGGCATGGGGTTGCGTTAAGGGTAACAGATGCACCGCATCGTCCAGGCCAAACTGATAGGTACTGACGGCTTCGCCCTGCGCATTGGCGGCCAACTGCTGTAAATAACTGCTGCGCAGCGTATGCCAGCGCAGCTCGCCTTTATTGCGAATGGCGCTGGGCCTAAGCTGCAGCAAGGCCTGCTGGCCGCTGGGCGCTGCAAACAGATTGCTCAGGCTGTCATTAAGCGCTATGCCGGCTGGCTGCAGCGCCAGCGGTAAGGGTGTGCTGCGCCGCTGCCAGGCAATACCGCAGCTTTGGTAGCGGGCGAACACCACTTTGGCCTCGCGGCTAATCTCGGCCGCGCTTAACAGGCCAAATAGCGCCAGCGGCAATTTGGCCTGAGCAGCCAGCCTGGCGACGGCCTGGTCGATATCTAACGCTGGCTCGGCGAGCAGCTGTAACAGCAGTTGCTGCTTCAGCTGATACAGCTCCAGCGTATTAAGCACAAAGGGCTCGCTGTCAGCACTGGTAAGCTCTGCCTGATAAAAGCGGGTTTTAAAGCGCTGCTGTAAGTAATGCCGGCACGGGTTGGCCAAAAAATCATCCAGCAGGCGCAGGCTTAGCGGCGGCAGCTCAGCGCTGGGTTGGCTGAGTGCATCAGGCATGGGGGCCAACTGATGCGCCGCCTGCCATTCATGGGCATAAGTGGGCAGCGTGCCGTTAAAATACTGTGGTGAAAACGGCTGCAGCGGATAACTGTGACACAAGGCTTGTGACACTGGCTGGCCTGAGGGGTGCTGCCAGCCGCTGTCGAGCAGATCCATTAACTGGCTTAGCAGCACACTGGGCGGCAGCTCGCTGTTGTTGCGGATATCCCGCCCTACCCAGCTTAAATACAATGCATCGCGCGCACTTAGCAGCGCCTCTAAAAACAGGTAGCGGTCATCATCGCGCCGCGAGCGATCGCCGGCGCGGTAGTCATGCGCCATTAAGTCAAAGTCATCGCGCATGCGTGCGCGCGGGTAGTCGCCGTCATTAAGCCCCAACAGGTAAATGCGTTTAAACGGAATAGCGCGCATTGGCATTAAGGTAGAAAAGGTCAGGCTACCGGCTAAAAAGCGCTGGCTTAAACCCGTGCTGTCGGCTTGCGCCAGCCAGGCTTCACGCAGTACCGCCAGGCTAATGTCGCCGCTAAAATCACCGCTTTGGGCAGCCTGTACCAAGGTCGTCATGCCATCGCTGAGGCGGGCGTATATTTGCTGATCCTGCGCTTCGCTAAAATCAAACAGGCTGGGCAGCAGGCCATCTTCGGCCACTAATAATTGCTGCCACTGCAGCAAACTGCGCAGGCTGTTATCGGCACTAAAGCACTGCTGCCAGCGTTTTAACTGCTGTACAAACTGCAGCACCGGCCCAAGCTCAGCCGCGGCTAAGCCGGCCACCTCAGTGTAAGGCGCGCAGCCTTGCCAGCTGTCGACCTCGCCGATGGCAAAACCGAGCAGCATACGTTCGATGGCAAACATCCAGCTGTACTGACTGCCGGGCGCGGCTAAATCTAAACTGGCGCGCTGCTGTGCATCCAGCCCCCAACGGGCACCGGCTTCAGTCAACCATAACCGCAACTGCGGCAGCGCCTCGCTGCTGATACCAAAACGGCGCTGAATGGCCGGTACGTCCAGCAGATCACACACTTCGCTTAAACTAAAGCGCTGCTGCGGTAAATCCAGCAGGTATTCCAGCGCCAGCATCAGTGGCTGGCTGCCGCGCAGGCTCTGATCTGCCAGGGTATAGGGCAAAAAGCGGGCATCGTCCTGCGCCAGCCGGCCAAACACCGCATGCACATGGCTTTGGTACAGGCTGATATCCGGCGTCATAATGATCACATCGCGCGGTTTTAACTCAGGGTCGGCGGCAAAGGCGGCGATCAGATTATCCTGCAAAATTTCCACTTCGCGCTGACGGCTGTGTGCCAGATGAAAGCTGATGCTGTTGTCATCTGCACTCAGCATCCGCGGCGGATTGGGTGTGGGGTTAAGCTCCAGCATATCCTGCTGTAGCTGCGCCAATAGCGGCAAGGTGCTGATATCGGCCACCGGCTCGGCGAATAAATCAATGCGGCCATTAAACCAGTGCCGGTATTGCTCGCTGTGATCAAAACCATCCAGCAGGCTGATATAGTCACGCCCCTGCTTGCCTAAACTGGCCAGCAGCACAGGCGCATGTAAATACAGCGCATCGCTATCCAGCACCGGCGGCAGGCCGGGTTTGCGGCCGTGGCGTTTTTGTGCGCTGCGCACTTCATCTTTAGCGTTAGTGATATCGCCCCAAAAATGCCGGCACGGGTTTAACACCGTCAGCAGTACCTGACGCTGAGCGCCCAGCGCCGCCAGCAGTTCTACCGTTTGCTGCGGCAAGGACGATACACCAAACACCACGATGCGATCGGGCAGTAAATCGGGCCGCGCCAGCTGGCCTTGCTGCAATGCACAGAGCGCCTTGTTGTGCACATCAGCCCGGCTGGAAAAGGCCAGGTCACCCAGCACGTTACTCATCTGGCTTTGCAGCAAACGCCACAGCGCCGGCTGCCATAGCTGGTCGTCCGGCACCTGCAGTTGCGTGCTGCCAGGCAGGGCATTGGCGCCATCACGCCAGCTTTGCAGCCAGTCGGCGCGGTACACCTGATACTGGTCAAATAAGTCAGCTAAGCGTTGTGCCAGCTGATAGCTTTTACGGCCATCGCTGTCATCCTGCAAATAACGCTTAAGCGGCTGATACACGCTGTCGGTAAGCCTGGGCAACAGGCCAAGCAGACGCCAGCTGAGGTTCAGTTTGTCATACGGCAGGCTTTTCGGGATGCTATCGCCCAACACCGCGCGGTACAGCTGCCAGACAAACTGATTCGGCAGCTCGACCTTTAAGCCGGCGGCAATGCCGGGGTGGCCATTGGCGGTTTCGGCCAGCGCCATTTTCAGCCACTGCGCTATGCCATTGCTTTGCACCAGTATTTGCTCGGTACCCAGCACCGGCACCGGCTGTTTACTCAGCCATTGCACCAAGAGCTCGCGCAGGCTTTCCAGCTGATTGGCGTGGATAACAACAAAACCGGGCTCTGGCATGCGAATTCTCTGGCAAAACAACATGCTGGCAGGTTAGCACAGCCACTGGCGTTTGAGAATGCGCGGCCCCGCACCCAGCGCAGTGGCAAATTGGTCAAGCCGGAATAAACACGCTAGCATAAGGCATCACCTTAAGTGCAGGAGCCGTTATGCGGGCAGGAAAATGGAAAATCTGGTTAATGTTAGCGGTGGTAGTCTGCGCCGGCTGCGCTGCACTGGCCGGCCTGGAGCTGGACAAACAGTACGGCCGCGCTACACCAGATAACCGCGCCGCCATCAGCAGCGATGCAGATGAGCATTTTAACCAACAAATTAAGCCACTTATCGATGCGCGCTGCGTGGTATGCCACGCCTGTTACGACTCGCCGTGCCAGCTGAATATGGCCTCCACCGACGGCATAGCACGCGGTGCCCATAAAGAAAAAGTGTATGACGGCACCCGCTTACTGGCCGCTACCCCTAACCGGCTGACACTGGATGCACACAGCATCACGCAGTGGCGTGAACGCGGCTTTTTTCCGGTACTTAACGAGCGCAGCCAAAACCCCACTGCCAACACCCAGGCTTCGGTACTGGCCAGAATGCTTGAGCTTAAACAGCAACAGCCATTGCCCGACAGCACCATTTTGCCCAAGGCGTTTGATTTTAGCCTGAACCGCGAGCAAAGCTGCCCCACCATTGAAGAGTTTGACCACTTTGCCCGCCGTGAGCCGTTAGCGGGTATGCCTTATGGCTTACCGGCACTAAGCCGTGACGAGCATCAGCTTTTGATCAGCTGGCTGGCGCAAGGCGCGGCCATGCCAGCCAGCGCGCCGCTTAGTGCACAGCAGCAGGCCGAAGTGGCTAAGCTGGAGCAGTGGCTAAATGCCGATGATCTGAATAGGCAGCTCAGTGCGCGCTATATTTACGAGCACCTGTTTACCTCGCAGCTGTATTTCAGTGCCTTGCATACCCAGCACCAGACACCACAGTTTTATCAGCTGGTACGCTCAAAAACGCCGCCCGGCACGCCGATAGACGTCATTAGTACCCGCCGGCCCTTTGACGACCCGGGCGTGACGCGGCCTTATTACCGGCTGCTTGCGCTAAGTGCGACTATTGTCAATAAAACCCACCAGCCGTATGACATTAATGCCGATTTACTGGCCAAGTGGCAGCAGTGGTTTGTTGATGCCGATTACCAGGTAAGCGAACTGCCCGGCTATGAACCCGAGGTGGCCGCTAACCCGCTGACGGCCTTTGTGCAGTTGCCGGTTAATGCGCGGTACCGCTTTATGCTGGAGCGGGCCGAAAACACCATTATGGGTTATATCAAAGGCCCGGTATGCCGTGGCCAGGTGGCGCTGAATGTGATTAACGATCACTTCTGGGTATATTTCGTTGCGCCCGAGATGGCCAGCAGCAAAGATGTAGAAGAATTCTATTTATCGCAGCGCGACAACCTGCGCTTACCGGCCGAAAAAGACAGCAGCACCCTGGCGCTGAGCTGGGTCGCCTTTGCTAAACGCCAGGGCAAGTATGTGCGGGCGCGCAGTGCCTTTTTAAACCGGGTATTACAAGATGGCCGCCACTTAACCGAGCAAGGCCTGTGGCATGGCGATGGCGCTAACGACAACGCCAGCCTGACGGTGTTCCGCCATTTTGATAACGCTACGGTGGTAAAAGGCCTGCTGGGGCAGCCGCCGAAAACCGCCTGGGTAATAGATTATGCGCTACTGGAGCGCATTCACTACCTGCTGGTCGCCGGTTTTGATGTGTACGGTAACTACGGCCATCAGCTGATGACGCGGCTGTATATGGATTTTCTGCGCATGGAGGGTGAGTCGAACTTTCTGACGTTTTTACCGCCCGAAGAGCGCCGGCGCGAGTTTAACAACTGGTATCAAAAATCCGGTGTCGAGCTGACCGCCTTTATCCGCGATGACATTAACTCTTTTGCCCAGCCCAGTGGCTTAAGCTTTAGCACCGACAAACCCAAAGCCGAGTTGTATCAGCGTTTTGCTGCGCATTTAGCGAAGGTACAGCCGACACGCCATCAGCTAAGCCAGGCAAGTTTAAGCGACAATAGCCGCGCTTTACTGGCAGAGCTGGGCAAACTGCACGGCACCACGGCGTCGATTTTGCCCGAGCTAACGATGATTATGGTAGAACCTGCAGATGACGGCGAAGTGCAGCTATTTACCCTTATTCGCAACAGTGCGCATTATAATGTCAACAGCCTGTTCAGCGAGGCGGATAACCGCAACCCGGCCGAAGATAACATGACGCTGGTGTATGGCCTGCTGGGCAGCTACCCCAATGCCTTCTGGCGGGTAAAAGAAGCCGATTTAGCCAAACTGATAGCGCAGGCACAGCAAATTAACAGCGAGCAGGATTACGCCAGACTGCTGGATAACTTTGGCGTAAGGCGCAGTAACCCCAGCTTTTGGGCCTTTAGCGATAAACTCAACCGGCAGTTTATGCATAACCACCCGGTAGACAGCGGCTGGCTGGATTACAACCGGTTGGAAAACCGCTAATAGAGCCCTTGCAACCACGGCGAAAGTGGTTATAATTTCGCCGCTTTCTTAGCTTTGGAGCTGATAACTGAAATGAACAACTAAATCCTGATTATCCGTGTTTTTTCTTGGACTTATCAGGGTTAGTGGCTTCGTTTTAGTTAGGCTGTCGTTAGCATTGCCTTACTTTGCCGCCCGTCCCTGAGCAATCGGGAGGCATTATGGCGCTATTTACTTTCTCTTCCTGCAGTTTCAGCCTGGCCAACGGTGATGAACTGTACAGCAATATTCAGCTTCAACTTGATGCCGGTTTAACTGCCTTGATTGGCCGCAATGGCGCCGGTAAATCGGTACTGGCCGCGCAACTGGCCAATCAGTATCCGGCAGATGGCTATTTGTTAACACAACTTCCGCCCGCGCATTGGCAGCAGCAAACTATTGCCGAGTTATTGGGTATTAGCACCACGCTTACAGCGCTGCAGCACATTGCTGAAGGCGATTACAGCGATGCCACCCTGGCGCTGATCGACCAGCACTGGACTCTGGCAGATGATTTACGCACTGAGTTAGCCCGGCTTAACGCCGACACAGATATCTGGCAACCCTGCAGTCAGTTAAGTGGTGGCCAGCTAAGCCAGCTCAGGCTATGGTGGGCATTTTATCAGCCCAAGCGTTTGCTGATACTGGACGAGCCGTCCAACCATCTTGATGGTACGGCGCGGCAATGGCTGTGCCAGCAGCTTGGTCGCTTTCTCAGCAGACGCAACACTGCGATACTGCTAATCAGCCACGACCGTCAGCTACTGCAGCAGGTCAGCGTGATCTATGAGTTAAACAGTTTAGGGCTGCGCCGGTATGGTGGTAATTATGCGTTTTATCAGCAGCAACACCAGTTTCAGCAAAGTGCGCTGCAACAACAACGTCAACAGGCTGAGCACAAGCTTGCCCAGCAGCAACGCGCGGCCCAGAATGCCACAGAGCGCGCCGCCAAACGCCGGCAACAGGGTGAAAAACAGCGCGGCAGCCAGGCCAGTGTGCTGCTGGATTACCAGAAAAACCGCGCACAACAGGCGGTAGCTGCACGGCGGGGCCAGGAGCAGCAACAACTGCAGCAAACTCAGCAACAGTTACAGCGACTAAAAGCACAGCAGGAAGTCATTAAGCCTCAGCAGTTTTATCTGCGAACACCGCTCAGCGCCAGTAATAAACTGCTGGTGAATGCCGTTGCTTTACGCCTGGCACGTGGCACTAACGCAGCACTTAATTTTAGCTGGCGCAGCCAGCAGCGTATCCAGTTACAGGGCGCCAATGGCTGCGGTAAATCCAGTTTGCTCAAAACACTGGCCGGCACATTACAACCCGCTAGCGGTGAGCTACAGCTGAACTGTGCCGTGCAGTATCTGGATCAGCATTTTAGTCTGCTACACCCCGCTGGCAATGCGCTCGACAACCTACAAAACTATTGTTCAGCCCTGAGTGAAACCAACGCCAGAACACTGCTTGCCAGCGTTGGCTTGCGTGGTGATAAAGCCTTAACCCCTGCCGGACAGCTAAGCGGCGGTGAAAGAATGAAACTTGCCATGCTGATGGTTAGCCAGCACAGCGACAGCCTGCTGCTGTTGGACGAGCCGGATAACCATCTGGATTTGGCCAGTAAGCAGTTGCTGGCTCAAGCATTACAGCAATATCCGGCGGGTTTTGTTGTAGTAAGCCACGATCCGGACTTTATCTCTGAGTTAGGTATAGATACGCAGTTGCATCTTTTGCCTTGCAAAGGCTAATCTGCGATAAGTCGAACATGCTACAGGAAATGACGATTGATCCTGCGGCCGTTATCAGCAGTTCATGAGGCCTCATTTTCTTGAAGCTCGGGTTATCTTAAACAGGAAGCATCATGGATTACAAGGTATTGATTTTCAGTGGCAATTTCCAGTACGGGGTCGTTGATGACTTCATAGAAGGGATAGTTGATGGTATAGGTGAGAAATACCAGATTGTTCAAGTAAATCTGTCTGATAAAAGTAACTTGGCAAGTATTTTGACAGCTAGTTTGTTCGATAATGTGAAGTTTATTGTCTCAGTAAATGCATTAGGCTCCGATCTCATTCCGCATTTTCCGGTGATGAACAAGATCCCATTTTTTTCTTTGCTTCTTGACCATCCACTGCATTCGATGACCCGTTTCTATGGAACAAATATGCGACTGCTGTGTGTAGATAAAGACCATGTAAATTTTGCGAGACTCGTTGGCATGAACGCAGAATTCTTTCCACATGCAGCACGGGTAAAAAGCAATAGTTATCTCGATAAAAGCTTTGAGAGTAAAGATGGCATTTTATTTCCAGCCAGTTTTTTTAACGTTGATGCTATTAAGGAAAAAATCATCAAATTCTTTCCACAGGGTTTCGAGCTACTCAATGACGGTATCGTAGAAAATATAAACGATTTTTTACTAAAGCTTGGGTTTATGGACAACCGCAGAACCCCGATGATACAGCTCAACAAAAATTCTATCGGTGTTTTAATCCAATGCGATTTATATTTGAGAGCACGCAGAAGACTTCAGATAATACAGGACTTTGCGCAATGCGGCGTAAGCCTAAACATTATAGGCAGCGGATGGAGTGCTTCGACTAAATTAGACACACATCGCTATTATGAGCCAGAACCTTTTAACGAGTTGATTCAAAGGATGGTCAGAAGCCGGTTCGTACTGCACCACTCACCAGGTTTCAACCTCGGCTTACATGAGCGGATTACATACCCGCTTCTGCACAGAACCATGGTCTTAGCGGCCGGAAACGATTATCTCAAAGAGCAATTTAAACCAGGAAGCGGTATCCTTTTCTATGACGAGATTGATAAAGTTGAATCGTTAATAAAAAGTGTCGATGACGAGCGTTACTCAGAAAATGTTACAAGAGGCTCAGAAATTGTGGCTAGGAACTACATGTGGAGTAAAAGTGTGTCCAAACATATTCAATAGCATGCAGTTTCAAGCTGGCAGCAGCCGAACATCAATAAACGCCAAAAACTAATGCTATCCTGTCGGGCTGATAAAGCGCAATTCGCCGACCTGCGCCTATACCACGCCCAGCGCCAATAGCCAGCCATGACCAATAAATGCTAAAGTCGCGCCACTGAGAAGGCTGCCGCCGGCAGCTGAGATTTTGCGATTAATCAGCGGAGTGAGCATGGATAAAATCTATCATATTGGCACTGTCGGCCAGGCATGGGGCGCAGCAGAAACCGCGCAGTGGTTAAGCGAGCAAACCGTAAAGCGTAGCTTTTTTGCGGAAGTTTTACCGGCAATAGAAGCGTTAACAACCGATTTTACCCTTGAACAATACGGCGAGCTGGATTACCGCCATGTCAGCGGCAAAACCTATCCGCTGTTTGCCGTGAAAAGCCGCAACTGGCAAAGCGATAAACCCACTGTTTTAGTGACCGGTGGTGTGCACGGTTATGAAACCAGTGGCGTGCATGGCGCGCTGCGCTTTTTGCAAACTCAGGCCAAAGCGTACAGCGCTAAATTGAACATACTGGTGTTGCCCTGCATTAGCCCCTGGGGTTATGAAACCATTAACCGCTGGACACCCGACGCGGTAGATCCGAACCGCAGCTTTGCTACCGACGGTAAGGCCGCCGAGGCGCAGTTAGTGCGCCAGTATCTGGCCAGCCTGAACACCTCCTTTGCACTGCATATTGATCTGCACGAAACCACTGACTCGGACAACAGCGAGTTTCGCCCGGCCAAAGCGGCGCGCGATGGTACGGTGAATAAAAACTGGAATATCCCGGATGGCTTTTACACCGTAGATGACAGCGAACACCCCTGCCCGGCGCTGCAAAAAGCCATTATCGACAGTGTCGCCAAGGTGACGCACATTGCTGAAGCCGATGAAAACGGCGAGCTGATTGGCGAGAAAATTGCGCAGTTTGGTGTGATTAACTACGCCAAAGCGAGCCTGGGGTTATGCGGCAGCGTAACCGATGCGCCGCTGGTGAGCACCACCGAGGTATACCCTGACAGCCCAAGCGCGACACCAGAGCAGTGTATTCAGGCGCAAGTCGCGGCAGTGGTCGGGGCGTTGGATTATTTGCTGGCTAATAACTGATTTGAGCCGGCGTTAACGACACCGCAAGAGGCTTTCACCACAACACCTTTTGTGCTCGCCACAGCAACTCGCCGGCACTGTCGTGCCGACTCAGACACTCTGTGGCTGTGCGCAAAAGGGTTCTGGTCGCCTCTTGCTGATCCAGAGTTACGAACTTTGATGTGCTCAATAGTGATAACGGCAGGAAATAATAGTTAGCGCAGCATCATCAACCGCATATACCAGCCGGTTGGTGTCATCAATACGGCGCGACCAGAAGCCGGATAGATTCTCCTTTAACGGCTCAGGTTTGCCAATGCCGTCAAACGGGCTGCGCTTAGTTTCTGTAATCAGTTTATTGATGCGTTTTAGCGTTTTTTTATCCTGGCTTTGCCAGTACAAATAATCTTGCCAGGCTTCATCGGTCCAACACAGTAAGCGACTAGTCACCCACCAACTCTCGCGCTGTGACTTTGCCAGCGTGGTACTGGCCGATAGAGCGCTGCAAATGCTCGGCATTGGCCGGTGAGCGCAGTAAATGCACGGTTTCCATAAGGCTGTTGTAATAGTCCAGTGACATCACTACCGCATCTTCGGCGTCACGCCGTGTAATGACGGTGGTGTCAGCGTCATTCACCACAGCGTCCAGCACCGCTTTTAAGCTATTTCTGGCTTCGGTAAAAGAGACAACTTTCATAGCACCTCAACATGTACGTTAAACAGCACAAGTATAGGTGTAGCAGCGAGACTTGTACAGAAAATAGCACAAGTAAATTCTCGTTAGGCAAGTGCTTACTTAGCAATTGTCTGACTGAGCGCGCCAGCAGCGAGGGCGTTGCTGCGGCGAGCACATCAGGGTTACGGCTTTGACTTGTTTTAAGCGGCTTCCCGCTCAGGAATACGCTCCAGCACGGCTAACAGCAATTCCCAGTACTGGCCAACGGTGGTGATATTGACCATTTCATCCGGCCCGTGTGGGAAACGGATGGTGGGGCCAATGGACACCATATCCATGTCCGGGTACGGCTTTTTAAACAGGCCGCACTCTAAACCGGCGTGGATCACCATAATCACCGGTGCTTTGTTGTAAATGGCCTGATAGGTGTCTTTCACAATCGCCATCACCGGCGAGGCCGGATCGGGCTTCCAGCCCGGATAAGCGCCACTGAACTTTACCGGCACACCGGCCAGCTGCGCTAATGAGCTTAACATGCCCTCAACCTGCTCACGGCCGCTGTCAATTAACGAGCGGATTAAACACAGCAGCTGCACGCTGCCCTCTGTGGTGGTAATGACGCCCATATTCAGCGAGGTTTCTACCACACCGGCAATGTCGTCGCTCATGCGCATTACGCCGTTGGGGCAGACGTTTAACAGATTAACCAACCGCGCCTGCACCTCTGCGGTTAATACCTGCGCCGGCAGCGTGGTTTCTGCCAGGCTTAACTTTAACGCTGGCTCTACGGCGGCTAACTCTTGTTGTAACAGTGCCTGATAATCCGCTACCTGCTGCTGTAACTGGCTCAGTTTGGCGGCCGGCACGGTAAGGGTTACGCTGGCTTCACGCGGAATGGCGTTACGTAGCGAGCCGCCGTTAAACGCGGCAACGCTAAGCTCAAGGCGGCTGGCATTATCGGCTAAAAAGCGCGCCAGTAATTTATTGGCATTGCCGCGGCCTAAATGAATATTCACGCCGGAGTGGCCGCCTTTTAACCCCGTCAGGCTTAAGGTCAGCGCCGTGACACCCGCAGCCGGCGCCTGCCACTGTGCCGGCACGGTAAATTCGGCATCTACACCGCCGGCGCAGCCCATATAAATTTCACCTTCCTGCTCGGAGTCGGTGTTAATTAAGATTTCCGCTTCCAGCATACCGGGCTCAACGCCAAAGGCACCGGTCATGCCCGCTTCTTCGTCGATGGTTAAAAGCACTTCCAGCGGGCCGTGCTTAATGTCATCGCTGCCTAAAATGGCCAGGGCTGAGGCCATACCAATGCCGTTGTCGGCGCCTAAGGTAGTGCCGTTGGCTTTTACCCAGTCGCCATCGACATAGGCTTCGATAGGATCTTTGGTAAAATCATGCACTTTATCGGCATTTTTTTGCGGCACCATATCCAGGTGCGCCTGAATAACCACCGTTTTGCGGTTTTCAAAGCCCGCCGTGGCCGGCTTTTTAATGATCAGGTTGCCGACCTTGTCTTCCTGCACGGTTAAGCCTTTATCACGCGCCCAGGCCTGAATATGCTGGCTTAATGCCTGCTCGTATTTTGACGGGTGAGGAATGGCACAAATTTGGCCGAACCATTGCCATAACGGCTGGGGGTAAAGGGTGGCTAATGCTGACACTACAGGCTCCTGCGGCTTGATATAAGGCAAAAACAAAGGCCGGCATTTTAACACAGCCGGCGCTTTGCAGCCTACCGCCTGCCGTTACTTGTCCTGCGTCAGCGGCTTGTCAGCTTTTGTTTCCGCTTTTACGTCATTTTCTGCCAGCGTTTGCTTAATGGCATTGACCGGAAAGAACACATTCAGCGGTTGCTGCCGCGCCTGTTCCCAAATACTCTTTAACAGCAGGGGCAAACGGCTGATACGGGTGCCACGGGCGCGCAGTGCCACGGTTAGCGCCAGGGTAAAACTGACCCATAAGTTAACAAAACCAATCAGCAGCACAAACAGCAAGTGCAGCAAAAAGCTAAGCAGGCCAATTTCACCACTGACCGCACTGTAGCCCAAATTGGCCGACGAAAACGCCACGTGGCGGATATCCAACGGCAGGCCGCTGACATAACCCAGATAACCGGTCATGCCCAGCAGTACACCAAAGAAAAAGTTGCCGGCCAGGGCGCCGTAATTATCATGCAGATAATCCGCCAGCTTCTGCCGTGGGCCATCACGCAGCAGCTTTTTTAACAGCGGGTGGTGAAACAGCCGCAGGCGCAGCTCCAGGCAATTGGCGCGGTTATCAAAAAAGCCGGCAATAATACCGGCACAAAACAACCAGACACCGGCAATAGCGGCATATAACAGCGCTAAGCTGGTCACTGGAGAAATAGCACCCAACTGATAACTTACCTGAGCCGCATCCAGCAGTGGTGTACCACGCAGCAGCACCGTAGCCAGCGCTATGCTGCTGGCCAGCACAATAGCCACACTGACGTTGCCCCACACGGCGGCCCACTGTGAGCGGTTTACGTCAATCAGCAGGCTGGCCAGTTTACGGTTTACCGCGCGGCCGTTTTCACCGCGCTCTACCTCCTGGGCAAAGCTGGCCGCTGTCATCGCCGGCTGCTTGGTGGCAATGGTAAAGTGCAGCATATGTATAAGCACAAAGCCCAGGCCGTAATTCAGGCTTACCAGTAACGCATTGTTAAACGGGCTAAAGCCCTGGCTTTCAATAAAAATTTTACTCAGCGCCATCAGCGCAATAATCACACCGGCACCGGCGGCCGAGCGCATCAGGGCAAAAAAGCCGGCGCGGTCACGGGTAATGTAGTGCTCGCCATGGCCACTTTTATTCACCGTGATACTTTTTGACAGCATCTGAGTGCTGGAGCGCCACAGCGCACTGATACTATTTTGCTCGGTGCTGGCTTCAATTAAGGTGCTGAACAAACTAAACAGTTTTTGCCGCTGTACCGCAGGCTCACTGATGAGTAAATCGACCAGTAAGGCTATCCGATCCAGCGTTTGCTCTAACCGCTCCAGTAAATGCGCCACAGCGACCGAGCTGCCGACACCGGCACCACGGCGGCGCAGCCGCTCTACCTGCTCGCGTGACTGGGCCATCATTACGTCTAAATGCGCGGTATCTAATAATGGCAGTTCAGGGTTTAGCAGTTGCTGCTTGCCGCTTTCGACAAACAGGTTCATCTCACGGCTAAGGGCAATAAAAGGCGAGTCGACACTGGCCAGGCGCCGGTCTAAGCGCATCAAATCAGGTTCTATCTCTTCGGCCGCGACCCAAATGGCCAGCATTTCCAGCGCGTACAGGCACTCTTCACGAAAATGGCCGTGCATTTTAGCTAGGGTGGCCTCGCTGCACTGGGCCGCTAAGGCATCAAAGCAGCCTAGCATGGCCTCAGCGCCGCCCTGCTGCAGCCACAAGGCTTCGGGTTTGCCGTTAAACATTTGCACCAGCACGTCTTTAAAATCGTTTTGGTCGCGCGGTGCCGGGTTAAGCCGCTCGTACAGGCGGGAGGCAGTTTCACGGAAAAAGCCGCGGCGGGAAAACAGGCCTAAGTTGACCAGAGCCGGGTAAATATTCACCTCGCCCAGCCAGTTAAACAACACCTCGCTAATAGCTGCAGCATGTTTCGGGTTGGTTTGCAGCGCATCGCATAGTTTATGTGGCCGCTGAGCGTGGTCTACGCCCAGGCCGTTGTAGCTAAGCCAGTTCACCAGGCTGGTAAGCAGACTAACGGCGCAGCGCTGCTCTGACACACTTCTAACCAGGGTTACGGCACCCAGTGTATCCATCTTTTGCCTCCGGCGCTGTTAAGATATGGCAGGACTATACCCAAAACCGCCAGTAGCCGCAAAACGCTTTCGGTTAAGCGATGTGTTATTGTGGCTTCCGTATGGTGATAGTTCAGCAGTATGGTGATAGTTCAGCGGTTTTGTTGCTATGTACCGGCAGCTGTTGTAACAGGCTGCTGAAGTCGGCATCAACAGGGGCCTGCTCGCCGTGTTCCAGCAGCAAATAGCCATCCCGGCCATGCTGTTTGACCCAGTACAGTGCCTGATCCGCCAGTTGCAGTTGCTGCTGCCAGTCGGCCGCCGGCGCAAAACTTACCGCGCCGACCGAACCGGTTAACCGGCTAAACACCTGGCTGTAAGGCCAGGGCTGGCTGCGCATGGCGGCCAGCAGCCGCTGCAGCAACTGCGGCACATCGGCGCTGTGCTCGAGGATCAGTAAAAACTCTTCGCCGCCCCAACGCACCAGATGATCGGTACTGCGACAATTTTGCCGCACTATGTCGGCCACCTGACGCAGTATTGCGTCACCGATCTGATGGCCCAGCTTATCGTTAATACGTTTAAAATGGTCCAGGTCCAGCAGCGCCAGGGTTAGCGGCTCATGAGCGCGCTCGGCCCGTGCCAGAATTTGGCGGATATTGCTGTCAACATAGTGCCGGTTATACAAGCCGGTTAACGCATCCTGCATACTCAGTTGCTGTAACTTCTGGTTTGCCTCATGCAGCGCCTGAGTGCGCTCTGCCACTTGCCACTCTAACCGCAGCTGCGCATTGGCCAGGGCCGATAAGCGCCAGCGATACAGCCCCCACAGCGCCAGAACCACCAGCAGCATAAACAGGCTACGCGCCAGCCAGGTTTGATACCAGTAGGGGGTTAACTGCACCGACAGCTCGACAGTGTCGCTCCAGCGGTAATCACCGGCCACCCGCACCTGCAGCAAAAAGCGGTAGGCGCCAGCCGGCAGGTTGGTATAAAACGCTTCGCGCCGGTTAAGGGCGTAAATCCAGTCCTCGTCATAACCTTGCAACTGATAACGAAATTCCAGTGATGAAGCCTGCAGAAAAAACGGCGCGGTAAAACGGATGCGCCAGTCACGCGCTTCAGGTGGCAGGCTGATTTGCGACTCCAGGTATTGCTGGCCGCCAGCAATAACAGCGCTAACCACAGGCTCTGGCACTGCGCTGTGATGAATAAGCTGCTGCAGTGGCAGCGATACCACGCCATCTAAAGTGGGGTACCACACCCGGCCCTGATGCACTAAACCCTTGCTACTGCCGGCACCATTGCAGCAGCGGTGTGAGTCGGTTTCAGCCTCGGGCCGGCGATCGTCTACCAGCATATATAGCTGGTCTATTTTGCCCTGCGCCAGCGCCGGATAACTTAGCCGGTAAAAGCCCTGAAAGTTACTGATCAGCAGTTGGTTATCAATTTTTTCAACATGCATTACGCCATTGCCGGGCAGGCCGCTGCGCTGATTAAACCAGTGCCAGGCACCGGGCTGGCCATAAATAAAACCCTGATCAAAACTGCCTATCAGTAAGTTGCCATCAGCAAACTGTTTAATCACACTGATAAAACTGCCGGACAAGGGCGTATCCAGCACCGGCGCAAAGCCGCTATTGTCGCCCAGATACAGGCCATTTTCTGTGCCTATCCACAAGCGGTTTTGCTGATCTGGCAGCACTATTCTCACTTTGGCCGTTTGCAGTAGCGCCGGCAAGGCGTCTTGGCGCAGCTCGTCATGCTGCAGATAATACAAGCCGCCATTGGTGCCCACCCATAACCGCTCTCCCTGGCGTGCCATAGTGGTCACCAGTAAATGGCTGATACTGTCATAATTGCGCTGCCAGGCCAGCGTTTGCCGGTCCAGCCGGCTTAGGCCGGCACGGGTACCCACCCAGAGATCATCGCCATCGGTCAGTAAACTATAGATAAACGGATTAGGCAGATACTGATTGGCGCTAAGCGGCTGAAACTTGCCATATTGTAACAGCGACAACCCCGCGCTGGTGCCCACCAGCACATGCTGTTGCCAGGCCTCCAGCGCCCAGACATAAGGATCGGGTATGCCCTGCGCTTTGCTAAAGCGTTGGGTTGGCGGCTGACGTAAACGCTTTAAGCCGTGCGAGCGACTGCCAAACCACAGGTTCTGGTGTTTATCCTGCAGCATGCTTTCTACCCAGACAAAGTCCTGGTGCTTGCCTTTCACATAATCAGTCCGCTGCACCTGGCCACGCTCAATTAAATAGGTGTTACTGTAATTACTCACCCACAGCCGCTGCTGGGTGTCGGTATACAGCAGCTCTATGCGCGCTTCGCTGCCCTGCTCAGGCAGCGCGACTGGCTGCCAGCTCTGATTAGCCCAGCGGTATAAACCGGCCGTGCTGCCCAGATATAATTGGCCGTCCTGCCATGCCAGCTCACTGATTTGCATCGTTGGCAACGCATCGGGTTTGCCATGCCATTGATAATGGCCCTGATCTAGCGAGGCAAAACCGTCCTGCGCACCGATATATGTAAGAATGTCGTGGTGCTGAAACAGCTGAAAAACCGGGCCCTGATGCGCCGGCACCTGTTGCAACTGCTGTTGTTGCCAGCGGTATAAGCGGCTACCACCAATATACATAGTGCCGTCGGTCAGTTCGGCAAAACCTGTAATAGCGCCTTGTAGCGGCGCGTCTTTGTCCAGCCGGCTAAATTGACCATCCTGGTAACGCATTAAACCATTCACACTGCCAATCCACAGCCGGCCTTGCTGGTCAAAATGCAAGGCGGTAATTAAATTAGACGACATTTCTGGCATATTCGCCGTGTTAAACACGTCAAATTGCAGGCCATCAAAGCGGGCCAGGCCATTTTGGCTGCCCAGCCAGAGGAACCCCTGCTGATCCTGCACGATGGCCGTCACCGAAATTTGTGGCAAACCGGCTTCCACCGACCACACCCGGTACAAATAATCCTGTTGGCTTAACACCAAGGCCTGGGCACTTCGCAGTGGCACCAGGCAAAGCCAGCACAGCGTGATGATATAAGTACCAAGCCTGAGCAAAATGCAGCATCCTTTACAAAAAACGTAAATATGATGTGACTTTACTATAGCCTGTTTTACCAACAACAGCGGAAGCCGGACGAGTGGTATTTTTAACCGCCTGAGCGGTCAGCTTGCGGCAATGGTCTTACCAGTGTAAGCTGCTGGACACCTTGTATTGCAGGATTTTTTTAATGGCCACTTCGCTGCGTAAAGCTAACTGGGGCTTAAAACTTTTCGCCTGGCGCTATATTCCGCTAATTGGTTTTTGCTCACCGAACATCGTGCGGATGGACAGCAAAACGCTGGAAGTCACCATGCCGCACAGCTGGCGCACCAAAAATCATTTGGGCAGTATTTACTTTGGCGCCCTGGCCATCGGTGCCGACCTTGCCGGCGCGTTTTTAGTGTTTAGCAAAGCCAAAGCCCGCGGCGTAAATGCCAATTTTGCTTTTAAAGATGTTACAGGCCACTTTTTAAAACGGCCGGAAGCCACAGTGCACTTTACCAGCCATGATGGCGATATTATCGATGCGATGATTGATGCATCTCTGGCCACGGGCGAGCGCATTAACAAGCCGGTTTCGGTGGTGGTAACCTGCCCCAGCCTGCATGGCGATGAGCCCATGGCTACCTTTACGCTAACCTTGTCGGTTAAAGCCAAAAAGAAAAAAAGCTAGCTCATTTCGTCGCATTACCGCAGGAGACGGCATACCCACATCAACACGCCGTGAACCCATCCATGGGGGCTCGATTCGGCCATCCTGGCCTGCAACGGTTGCCTTAGGGTATACCGAATCCTTACTAAGTTCGTATCATATTTGCAGCTATAGCCAACAACGACTAAAATCCGCAGTCTTTACGCCTTACGCCCAAGCGAGCCTGACTTTTATGCAACACTTAGCCGGCAATTTGTTTATCGTCTCTGCGCCCAGCGGTGCGGGAAAATCCAGCCTGATCCAAGCCCTGCTGAAGCGCCACAGCGATATGCAGGTCAGTGTATCACACACCACGCGCGCACCGCGCCCGGGCGAGCAGGACGGCGTGCATTACCACTTTATCAGTGTTGCTGAATTTAAAGCCTTAATTGCCAAAGACGAGTTTTTTGAATGGGCAGAAGTGTTTGGCAATTACTACGGCACGTCAAAAAGTACCATACGCGATAGCTTAAGCCGTGGCATTGACGTGTTTTTAGATATCGACTGGCAGGGTGCCCGGCAAATAAAGACGCAGGAAAGCTCGGCCAAAGGCATTTTTATCCTGCCGCCCAGTTTAGCTGAGCTGGAGCAGCGCCTGACCAAACGCGGCCAGGACTCAAACGACGTAATCGCCAAGCGCATGGCGCAGGCACAAAGCGAGATGAGCCATGCCGATGAGTACGAGTATCTGATTATTAACGATAACTTTGACAACGCGCTAAACGAATTTGAACGCATCGTACTGGCACAGCGCAACAGCTTTGGCAGCCAGGCCAGCAAACATCAGGCGCTACTGACGCAACTGTTGGCGAAAACAGCAAACTAGCGTAAACTATGCGGTCTGGTGAATACCCGCACATTCGGAGCAATAGATGGCACGCGTAACTGTTCAAGATGCAGTAGATAAAATTGGTAACCGTTTTGATTTAATTCTGGTGGCTGCACGCCGTGCCCGTCAGTTAGCCGTAGAAGGCAAAGAGCCACTGGTCGATATTGAAAACGATAAACCTACGGTGGTGGCCCTGCGTGAAATTGAAAAAGGCCTGATCACCAACTCGGTACTGGACGAGCAAGAGCGCCGCGACCAGATGCAACAGGAAGCGTCAGAAATGGCCGCTGTTGCTGCGATTATCGGTTCAGACCACTAAAAAGCCCCGCCATCTGCAGGCCAGCGGCGTATTAGCCGTTGGCAACTGCAATAAATAGACGTATATTCATAATAAATCCCGCGCTTAACGGCGTGTGTTGTTTGCTGTCGCAGTTTGGGAGCACCGGTGTATTTATTTGAAGGTCTGAAAAATCAGATTAGCGCTTACTTGCCACCCGAGCAGGTTGCTTTAGTGCAACAGGCTTATATCGTGGCGAGAGACGCGCACGCGCCGCAAACCCGCTCCAGTGGCGAGCCGTATATTACCCACCCGGTGGCAGTAAGCAGCATACTGGCTGACATGCACTTGGACCATGAAACCCTGATGGCCGCCCTGCTGCATGACGTGATAGAAGACACACCGGTCAGCAAAGAAGATTTAGCCAATCAGTTTGGCGATACCGTCGCCGAGCTGGTGCAGGGTGTGAGTAAACTTGATAAGGTAAAGTTCAAAGACTATCAGGAATTTGAAGTTACCAACCTGCAAAAAATGTTTATGGCGATGACGCAGGATATCCGCGTTATTCTCATTAAGCTGGCCGACCGCACCCACAATATGCGCACCCTGGGTGCCCTTAGGCCAGAAAAACGCCGCCGCATTGCCAAAGAAACCCTAGAGCTGTACGCCCCTATCGCCAACCGCCTGGGTATTCACAATATTAAAAACGAGCTGGAAGACTGGGGCTTTCAGGCGCTGTACCCGATGCGCTACCGTGCGCTGTCAACAGCGGTAAAACAGGCGCGCGGCAACCGCCATGAGCTGCTGGAAAAAATCCGCCACGAAATTTTAGGCCGGCTCGAGCAGGCCGGTATTGCCGCCGAAGTGAGCGGCCGCGAAAAACACCTGTACAGCATCTACCGCAAAATGAAAAACAAAGAGCTGATGTTCAATGACGTGATGGACATCTATGCCTTTCGCGTGGTGGTAGACAGCATAGATAATTGCTACCGCACCCTGGGTGTGGTGCATAACCTGTATAAACCGATTGAGATCCGCTTTAAAGACTATATTGCTATCCCCAAGCAAAATGGTTATCAGTCGCTGCATACCTCTTTGGTGGGGCCGCACGGCATACCGGTCGAAATTCAAATGCGTACCCGCGAAATGGACGAAATGGCCGACAAGGGTATCGCCGCACACTGGCTGTATAAAGCCAATGGCCAGCATCAGGATACCACTGCACAAATTCGCGCCAGGCGCTGGATGCAAAGCCTGCTGGAGCTGCAGCAAAATGCCGGCAACAGCACCGAGTTTGTCGAGAATGTAAAATCGGAGCTATATCCCGACGAGCTGTATGTGTTCTCGCCCAAGGGCAAAATTGTCGAGCTGCCGATTGGCGCCACCGCTGTCGATTTTGCCTACGCCGTACATACCGACATTGGTAACCGCTGCGTCGGCGCCAAGGTAGACCGCCGGCCTTACCCGTTAAATAAGCCACTGGAAACCGGCCAGACGGTAGAAATTGTCACCAGCCCGGGCGGTAAACCCAATGCTAACTGGCTGAACTATGTGGTAACCAGCCGGGCGATTTTAGGTATACGCAACTACCTGAAAAAGCAGCAGCAAAACGAGTCGGTCAGTTTAGGCCGCCGATTGCTGGGCTCGGCGCTGGGCGAAGTGAAGCTGGAAGATATCGCGCCCGAGCGCATTGAGCAGGTGCTGCAAAACACTAAACAAAAATCGCTTGATGAGCTGTGCAGTGAAATTGGCCTGGGTAACCAGCTGGCCATAGCTGTTGCCCGCCGCTTACTGGGCGAGTTTGACTCGGATGAGTCCAGCAGCAAAGACAATGCCGGCCCGATGCCGAAAAGCAAAGCCTTTATCATTGGCTCTGAGGGCATGCTGCTCACCTTTGCCAAATGCTGCCGGCCGATACCGGGTGATGATATTGTCGCCAGCGCCACACCGGGCAAAGGCTTAAACGTGCACCGCGCCGATTGCCGTAATATCAAAGGCTGGGATAAAGAGCCCGGTAAGTTTTTCCCGGTACGCTGGGATAAAACCGGTGACAAACAGTTCTTGTGCGATATCCGCGTGTTTATTGTCAACCGTCAGGGGGTGCTGGCCAAGCTCACTACCCTGATTGCCGGCCAGGACTCCAATATTCAGGATCTAGCGACCGACGACAGAGACACCGGTGAATATGTGATTAAAATTACCTTGTCGGTACGCGACAGGGTGCATTTGGCCAATGTGATGCGCAAAATCCGCGTGATGCCGGATGTACAGAAAGTTTACAGAAGGAAATAACAGTAATGTCTAAAGTGATTATCCGTACCAACGACGCGCCTGCGGCCATCGGCACCTACAGCCAGGCGGTAAAAATTGGTACTACGGTGTATTTATCCGGCCAAATTCCACTGGTGCCTGCCAGCATGCAAATGGTGTCACAAGACTTTGCCGAGCAAACCCATCAGGTGTTTAACAACCTGGCGGCGGTGTGTGAAGCAGCTGGCGGCGGCTTAAACGACATGGTCAAGGTGAATATTTTTCTTACCGATTTAAGCCAGTTTGCCACGGTAAATGAGATTATGAGCCAGTACTTTGCTGAGCCTTATCCGGCCCGTGCGGCGGTACAGGTGTCAGCCTTGCCACGCGGCGCCCAGATTGAAATTGACGGCGTGATGGAAGTACCGTCAACCCATTAAATACTATGGCAAACCTGTGGCAGCACTACCTCACCCCAGCCTTGTTGTGCAGCCTGTTGGCGGCGCAACCCCTGGCGGCGGAAGAACCCCTGCCACAACGCTCGGCCAGCCAGCCGCAATTGCTGTGGTGTTTGGATCATTTTCCACGCTTTCATCACTATGAAGAGGTAAACACCCCCTTTGGTCCTTCGGTAGATTTAATGCAGGAGTTGGCCAGGCGTGCCGGTTTTAGCCTGGTGTTTACCCCCCGTACCGCAGTTTCCCGCTGTTTTCGTCTGATGGCCGAAGGTAAGGTGGATTTAATGACCAACCTGAAATTCAGCGCCGAGCGCGATGCCATTATGCACATGCTGCCTTATAACCAGACGGTGCCGGAAAGCCTGTTTCTGCGCGCCGATGATAAAAGGCGCATCGACAGCGAAGCCCAGCTGCAGCAGCTGACGCTGGTCAGTATCCGCGGTTATCTGTATTCACCGGCCATGATGGCACTGCTGGCGCAAAAGCAGCGCCACGTGGTGGAAGTGGACAGTATAGAATCCGGGCTGGAAATGGTGTTTCGCCAGCGGGTAGATGGTTTGGTATCGCCTACCGTCAGTACCACTGATGCCATCAACAATACCGCAGGCTACGCCCACCGTTTTCGCCGCGCCGCCATCGACTTAAGCCGCGGCCAGGCAAGTTATATTCATATCGGCCTGTCCCGCCTTAGCCCGCATGCGGCGCTGGCCGGTAAATTGCGTGATGAGCTGGCGGCTATGATTGCCGACGGCACCGTTGCACGCTTGTATGCAGAACCCACGCAAGCCCCGCTTGCCGGCGCCAGCAAGCCCTGATGAGCACCTCGTTGGCCAAACTGCCAGTGTCGGCTATTAAAGGCGTTGGGGCAAAAGTGGCTGAAAAGCTCGATAAGCTTGGTATCTACAGCCTGCAGGACATCCTGTTTCATTTACCGCTACGCTATGAGGATCGCACCCGCATTTATGCTATTGCCGATCTTATGCCATTAATGCATGGTACTGTGCTGGGTGAAGTGGTCAGCAGTGAGATCCAACTGGGTAAAAGGCGTAGCTGGCTGGTAAAAATTAAAGATGGCAGCGGCTATCTGACGCTGCGGTTTTTTCATTTTAGTGCTGCGCAAAAAAATGCCGTGACACCGGGCGTGCTGCTACGCTGTTTTGGCGAGGCCAAACGCGGGCCGCGCGGTCTGGAAATGCTACACCCTGAATACCGGGTGCATAATGATGAGCTGCTTACCGAAGTCAGCGAAACCTTAACACCGATTTACCCCACTACCGAGGGCCTGCGTCAGGCCACCTGGCGTAATCTTACCGATGCCGCCTTGTTGCAGCTGCGCAGCAGTGCGCCGGATGAATATCTGGCTGACTATCTGGCACAAAACTGGTCACTGGCCGACGCACTGCAGTATATTCACCGGCCACCGCCGGATGCCAGCCTGCAATTGTTAGAGCTTGGCAAACATCCGGCGCAGCAGCGGCTGATTATGGAAGAGCTGGTGGCACAGCAGCTGAGCATGTATAAACTGCGCAGCCAAAGCCAGCAGCAACAGGCCATAGCTCTGCAGATGGATAACGACCTGCAGCAACGCTTTTTGGCCGCACTGCCCTTTGCGCCCACTCAGGCGCAACAGCGGGTAACCAGCGAGATCCGTCACGACTTAGCTAAAACCTTACCCATGTTACGCCTGGTGCAGGGCGATGTCGGCTCCGGTAAAACGCTCGTCGCTGCTCTTGCTGCGCTTACCGCTATTGGTAATGGTTATCAGGTCGCCCTGATGGCGCCGACAGAGCTGTTGGCCGAGCAACACGCCGCTAATTTTGCCCGTTGGTTTATGCCGCTTGGCATTAACGTGGCCTGGCTGGGCGGTAAAACCAAAGGCAAAGCACGGCAAAGCACACTGGATGCCATCGCCGCTGGCAGCGCCCAGATGATTGTCGGCACCCATGCGTTGTTTCAGCAACAAGTAGCCTTTAAGCAGTTAGCACTGATTATTATCGACGAGCAGCACCGCTTTGGCGTACACCAGCGCCTGGCATTGCGGGAAAAAGGCGGTATTGCAGGCTGTTATCCGCATCAACTGGTGATGACTGCCACACCGATACCACGCACCCTGGCGATGACGGCCTATGCTGATTTAGATACCTCTGTTATTGACGAGCTGCCGCCAGGGCGCACACCGGTCACCACCGTTGCCATACCGGATACGCGCCGCGACGATATTATTCAGCGGGTGCGCAGTGCGGTACAAACCGAGCAGCGCCAAGCCTATTGGGTCTGCACCTTAATTGAAGAGTCAGAAACGCTGCAAAATCAGGCCGCCGAAGACACCTTAGTGCTACTGCAGCAAGCACTGCCGGATTTACGCATTGGCTTAGTACATGGCAGGCTGAAAGCCGCTGACAAACAAGCGGTGATGCAGCAATTTAGCAGCGGCGAATTAGACTTGCTGGTGGCTACCACGGTAATTGAAGTCGGCGTCGATGTGCCCAATGCCAGTTTAATGATTATTGAAAACCCTGAGCGGCTCGGTTTAGCGCAGCTGCACCAGTTACGCGGCCGGGTTGGCCGGGGCAGCACCGCCTCGCATTGTGTGCTGTTGTATCATGCGCCGCTATCGAAAACCGCCCAGGCCCGGCTTGGCGTACTGCGTGATTCTAACGACGGCTTTGTTATTGCCCAGCGTGACCTGGAAATTCGCGGCCCCGGCGAGCTGCTCGGCACCCGCCAGACCGGAGTGCTGCAGTTTAAAATAGCCGACTTAAGCCGTGATGCTGAGTTACTACCCCAGGCCCAACAGCTGGCCACCACACTGTGGCAGCGCAACCCGGCGGCCTGCGAGCAGCTGATTAAACGCTGGCTGGCAAATAAAGAAATTTATGGTAATGCTTAGCCGTGTTTATGCCGGCTACCAGATCATCACGCCAGCCAGTGCACTCACCGCCAGCACCCGCAAAATGCTTTGCTGATAGCGAAATAATGCTATAGCTGCAGCGATACCCAGCAGTAAGGCAAACCAATCGAAACTACCGCTTACCCCTTGCGGCCACAGCACATGGTAGCCAAAAAACAGCGCCAGATTCACAATCACCCCCACCACGGCAGCGGTAATAACAGTCAGCGGTGCAGTAAAAGCGGCTTGTTTACGGCTGCTTTCCACCAGCGGCGCGCCGACTAAAATAAACAGGAAGGACGGCAAAAAGGTAAAAAAAGTCACAATAGCCGCCGCCAGCATACCCGCCAGGGGCAGCATATCAGGCCCGAGCAATTGCGTGGTCCAGCCGGCAATAAAGCCGACAAAGGCCACTACCATAATCAGTGGGCCCGGCGTGCTTTCACCCAGCGCCAGTGCATCGATCATTTGCAGCGCGCTCAGCCAGCTGTAATGCTCTACCGCGCCCTGATACACATAGGGTAATACCGCATAAGCGCCGCCAAAGGTGAGCAGCGCCGCCTTGGTAAAAAACCAGCCTAACTGCGCCTGTGGGCTATGCCAGCCATATAACAGTACCAGCACACCAAGTGAAACCGCCCAGATCCCCAGCCCCAGAGCGATACCCAGCACAAACCGGCGCCAGCTAAATAACTGCCATTTTGGTAATGCCGTGTTGTCGTTTATCACTGCATCGCCCGCTGCAGCATGCGCTGTGCCACTGCCATGTGACACTGGCGGTACTGTTAACTGCGCCGGCCAAAAGCGCATTAACAGCAAACCAATACAGGCCGCAGCCAGTACGATATAGGGAAAAGGTAGCTTAAATACGGCTATGCCAATAAGCGCCGCTAACGCCAGCAGTTTAAGGGCGCGGGTGTGTAAGGTTTTTTTACCGATACGCCAGGCAGCAAACAGCACTATGGCGGTTACCGCCGGCTTTACGCCATACAGCAGGCCTTGTACCAGCGGCACCTCGCCATGCGCCAGATACAGCCAGGCCAACAAGCTTAAGATAAAAAACGACGGCAGAATAAATAATAAACCGGCGATTAGGGCACCTTTGGCACCGTGTAATAGCCAGCCAATATAGGTGGCCAATTGCTGTGCCTCGGGCCCGGGCAGTAACATACAATAATTCAGCGCATGCAAAAAGCGTGCTTCAGAAATCCAGCGGCGTTTATCCACCAGCTCCTGATGCATCATGCCCAGTTGCCCGGCCGGCCCGCCAAAGCTGATAAAGCCCAGCTTTAACCAGTATAAAAACGCTTCGCGCAGGCTAACGCTTGCTGACGTGGCGGTAACTGCAGCGGTCTGTTTGGTCATCTGATCAATGTCCGTTTTTACATCTAACGCAGTGTATCATGGCAAAACAGTATGACAATCAAAGGGTAAATAAACTGCACCGCCAAACTTAAAGCAGGCAACAGCTGTTGTTCTTCTGCATCAGCCTGCATTACACTGCTTAACAATGCTATGGTGTGCAGGAGCCCTAATGTCTGTATTAACCCCTTATCAGTTACGTCAGCAGTGCCGCAGTGGCGCCTTTAGCGGCAATACCTCGGGTTTAGCGCCCGGCTTTGTGCAGGCTAATATGGCGATATTGCCCAAACAGTATGCCGCCGATTTTCTGCAGTTTTGCCACTTTAACCCCAAACCTTGCCCACTGCTGGGGATGGCGGCCACACCCGGTGCTATTGATATGCCGGCATTAGCCAACGATCTGGATATCCGCAGCGATTTACCACGCTACCGTATTTTTCGTCAGGGCCGGTTGATTGAAGAGGTCACCGATGTACGCGACTACTGGCGTGATGATTTAGTCACGTTTTTAATCGGCTGCTCGTTCTCGTTTGAAGAGTCACTGCTGGCCGATGGCCTGGAAATTCGTAATATCAGCGAAAACGTCAATGTGCCGATGTACCGTACCAATATCGCCTGCACCCCGGCCGGGGTATTTCACGGTGGTATGGTGGTCAGTATGCGGCCGATGCTGCCTGCAGATGCAATACGGGCGATTCAGATTTGCTCGCGCTTTCCGCAGGTGCACGGTGCACCGGTGCACTTTGGTGACCCAATGGCTATTGGTATTACTGATATTACTAAGCCGGATTTTGGCGATGCGGTAACGATAAAGCCGGGCGAGGTGCCGGTGTTCTGGGCCTGCGGCGTAACACCGCAAGTGGCAATTGCCAATGCCGGGGTGGAGTTTTGCATCACCCACAGCCCCGGCCATATGTTGGTTACCGATGTGCCAAACAGTAAACTGTCGGTATTGTGATTAAGCTGTTACCGCCGCTGCAGCTCCTGGCGCACTATAGCTGCGCCAGCCGTTAACGCCTGTAGTTTGCCATTGGCGATATGGCGCGCTAATGGCGCCATGCCACAGTTAGTGCAGGGGTAAAGTTTATCGGCATCGACATACTGCAGCGCTTTTCGCAGGGTCGCGGCCACCTCGTCCGGCGTTTCAATCGTATCAGTAGCCACATCTATGGCACCGACCATCACTTTTTTGCCGCGGATAAGCGCCAGCAGCTCCAGCGGTACCCGCGAGTTATGACACTCCAGGGAGATAATATCGATATTCGATTGCTGCAGTTTGGGGAAAATCTGCTCGTACTGGCGCCACTCACTGCCCAGCGTTTGTTTCCAGTCGGTATTGGCTTTAATGCCGTAGCCATAGCAAATATGCACGGCGGTTTCGCAGTTAAGGCCTTCGATGGCACGCTCTAAACAGGCGATGCCCCAGTCGTTAACCTCATCAAAAAACACGTTAAAGGCCGGCTCGTCAAACTGAATAATATCTACCCCTGCCGCGACCAACTCTTTGGCTTCCTGATTGAGTATTTTGGCAAACTCCCAGGCCAGCTTTTCGCGGCTTTGATAATAGCCATCGTACAAGGTGTCGATCATCGTCATTGGCCCCGGCAAGGCCCATTTTATTGGCTGTGTCGTTTGCCGGCGTAAAAACGTCGCATCTTCGACAAACACCGGCTTCTGCCTGGATACCGGCCCGACCACCGTTGGCACACTGGCATCGTAGCGGTTACGAATACGCACCGTTTTGCGGTTTACAAAGTCAACGCCGTTTAAGTGCTCAATAAAGCTGGTAACAAAGTGTTGCCGGCTTTGCTCACCATCGCTGACAATATCAATACCCGCCTGCTGCTGTTGTTGCAGCGCCAGCGCCAGCGCATCCCGTTTACCGCTCGTCAGCTCATCCCCCTGCAGCTTCCAGGGTGACCAGAGTGTCTCTGGCTGTGCCAGCCAGGACGGCTTGGGCAAACTGCCAGCCGTTGACGTGGGGAGTAATGTCGTCATGCTAAGCTCCACTGCTGTAATTTGGCCTGGTGTGGTTTAATAAAGTGCTCTTGCGCAAATTTACCCTGTTCAAGCGCCAAGCGGCTGCGCTCCTCACGGTCATACACTATTTGCGTGATTGAGTGGTCGGCGTTTTTCAGACTTGGCTGATAACACTTACCCGCCACCGCATTAGCGTTATAAATTTCCGGCCGGTAGATTTTCTGAAACGTCTCCATGGTGCTGATGGTGCTAATCAGTTCCAGGTTAGTGTAGTCATTCAGCAAGTCACCGATAAAGTAAAACGCCAGCGGCGCAGCGCTGTTGGGCGGCATAAAATAGCGCACCTGCAGCCCCATTTTCTGAAAATACTGCTCGGTTAACGATGGCTCATTTGGCTGGTATTCCACGCCCAATACCGGGTGCTGATTCTCTGTACGGTAATAGATTTTATTATCTGACACACTCAGGCATATAACCGGCGGCTTGGAAAAATGCTGCTTGTATGTCTCTGAGTTAATGAAACACTGAAACAGTTTGCCATGCAGGTCGCCAAAATTTGCCGGAATACTGAATTGGGCTTGCTGCTTATTGTGCTCAAGCAGCAGTACGCTAAAGTCGTAATCGCGCAGGTAGGAAGAAAAGTTATTGCCGACGATGCCCGCCAGACGCACCTTGGTTTGGTGGTCAACGATGTGGGTTTGCAATACTTCAATCGACGGGAAGCTATGGCTGCTGCCGCTAATCTGGATATCAACCGATATAATGTCCAGCGCTACCGCGTAACGATCTGCCGTAGCATTGTCCCATTGTGCTAAGGCATTAAACCTGTTGTTTATCATGCTAAGGGCGTTGCGCAAATTTTGCTGCCGGTTGTCACCCCGGGCTAAATTGGCAAAATTGGTCGTAAGCCGTGTACTGTCTGCCGGCTGATAATGCTCATCAAAGGCTTGTCGTGTAATGCTAAAGCTAAAATCGTTACTCATAATTGCCACCCTGTTTTGCTTCACTGCCAACATCAGGCCTGAACAGCCGGTTGTTGTTTGACGCTGACAAATAAAGACTTCCAGACGTCTAAACATACAATAAAGCATAGGCGCAATTTTTAATGATTAAAAATGATACTTTCTCATCAATCAATGAATGTAAATCATCACTACATACTCACCACTTAGCTTAACCATCCTAATCTTGAACCCTGTACGCATGACACAAAACGATGTATTTTTACAATCCAATGATTAGGGTTCATAGATAAAGCATGATTGAAAAAATCCACCTGAGTATTCTGCGGGAGATCAGCCGCAGCGGCTCAGTCACCGCCGCCGCTGCTAAACTGCACCTGACACAGTCCGCGCTGAGCCACAGCATTAAAAAGTTGGAACAGCATGCTGGTGTCAATGTGTGGTTAAAAGATGGCCGACAGATCCGCCTGACACAAGCCGGTGAATATCTGCTGGAGCAAGCGAACCGGCTGTTGCCGCAGTTTGAGCGTATCGACGATACACTGCGTCAGTTTGCCGCCAACGAAAAAGGCAGTTTACGTATCGGCATGGAGTGCCACCCCTGCTATCAGTGGCTACTAAGGGTAGTTCAGCCGTTTTTGGCCCAATCGCCGGGGGTCGATATCGACGTGAAACAACGTTTTCAGTTCGGCGGTATGGCTGCGCTGTTTAACTATGATATTGATTTACTGATCACACCCGACCCCATCAACAAGGCCCGCATCGAATTTGAGCCGGTGTTTGGCTATGAACTGGTGCTGGTGGTCAGCCAACAAAACCCGCTGGCCGACATAGCTAACGTCAGCCCACAGCAACTAAGTGAGCAAACTCTGTTGACCTATCCGGTAGAAACCGCACGGCTGGATATTTTTCAGCAGTTTTTACTGCCGGCTCAATGTATGCCTAAAGCCCATAAAACCCTGGAAGCCACCGACATTATTCTGCAAATGGTGGCCGCCAACCGCGGCGTAGCCGCTATGCCCAAATGGCTGGCACAGGAATATGCCAACATCCTGCCGATAGCGTTGGTGCGCCTGGGTGAGCACGGTATCCATAAACATATTTATATTGGTTACCGTAAACAGGAAAAGCACAACAACCATATCCAGCGCTTTATTGCTTTGGCGAAAGGTTACTCAGCTGCAGGCGAAACACTATGAACTACAGGTCCTAGGGTTTACTCAGCTGGAGCCAGCGACAAAATGCGCTATTGCGGCGGCGCAAAGGCGGCAAACATTTCATCGCAGGTCATATTGTGAGTGGCTTCGGCAAAGTTGTAATAGCCCGGCTTGCTATCGATACACACCTGATGGTCGAACACCAGATCGTCGGCGTTATCAAATAAACCGGCCGGCATAATATACTGGCCATTCTTGCTCAGGCGGTAAAACAAATGCGTGCCGCATTCGGCACAGAAGCCGCGCGAGGCCCATTCTGACGAGCGGTAGGCGCGAATATGTTGTTCGCCGTCAAAGCGGACATTGGTACCACAATCCAGCGCCAGCAGCGGGCCGCCGCCCCAACGCCGGCAAATACTGCAATGGCAGGCTCCCACTTTATGATCTGCCGCACTGGCGGTTATTTTTACTTGGCCGCAAATACACTGCCCATGACGTTGCACTGACATTGTTATCTCCCCGCTTAAATGTAACAAGTTGTTAAACTTTACCTACCTTACACCCCGTTAATCTGCCTAACTGTGTAAAGTTGTAAAAAAGTTGCCTAAGAACGTCATACTCATACAGCACCTGCTGTAATCTCGACTTACGCATTATCGGTAACTTAGTGCTCACGGCCGACCGTGTAAGCGACGCTTAATTTGTCTGCGGCATATCCTGCGCTAGGGCATATCGCAGCCGAAATTGCCGCGCCGAGATATTGCACTGTTGGCGATCAGGCCATGCTTTATCGTCGGCTACTGGCGATAATGCGCCGACAGCGCCTGTAAAAAGGCATGCTCATCAATGGCAGCCCGGCCCAGCGGTTTGGCTTGCGCACTTAACATCACCACCACCAGCTTAGTGTCGGGGTCGACAAACAGGTACTGACCAAAGATACCTTCAGCGGCATAGCTGTTGCCATGCAGCGGCCACAGCATATAGCCGTAATCAACGGTGTTACCGCCAATCTGTTGCCGGCTACTGGCAGCACGCATCCAGCCGGTGGGTAACACCCGTTGCTTTTTACCGTCAACGGTAATTACACCGTCATTCAGCCAGAATAAGCCCAAACGGCCATAATCACGTAAGGTCGCCGATAAGCCACTGCCGCCAATTTCCTGCCCCTGCGCGGCATCCAGCCACCAGGTGGCGTTGGCCTGCATACCCAGTTTTGACCAGATTTTATCAGACAAATACTGCGATACGGTTTTGCCGCTTGCCGCCTGTACTAATGCCGAGGCCAGCTGGGTTTCACCGGTACTGTAATTCCATACGCTACCAGGCTTGGCCGCGCGTGGCAGCGCCGCCATAAGATCCAAAATGCTGCCCGACTGCTGGCTGATTTGCGCCTCTAGCATCCGGCGCCGGTCAGATGCCGGATCAGTGTAGGTTTCATTCCAGGCCACACCCGAGCTCATTTGCAGCAACTGCTTTACACTTACATCAGCATAAGCCGTACCTTTAAAGCGTGGCAGGTAGTTGACGATGGCATCATCAATGCTATTGATCAGGCCATCCTGTATCGCCGCACCCACCAGGGTTGCGGTAACCGACTTAACCACCGACATCGACATCCAGCGCGTGTGTTGATCATTACCCAGCTGATAGGACTCAAACTGCACCTGGCCGTTGTGGATAATCAGCAGGCCGCCAACCCGGTTCATCGACAGCACATCATATAAATCATACTGCTGGCCGTTCAGGCTAAAGCTGAACTGTGCTAACGGCTTATTACTGACTTGCAGCGGGCTTATGCTGTCGCCCCGCTTTACCGTGCGGCTTGGAAACAAGCGGTCAATGTTACGAAAGGTGTTTACCTGAATATCCGGGTACAGTTTGCCATCATACACCTGGCGCACTGTGCCGATCTCTTCAGCGGCATGCCGATAAACAGGTTCTGCCGCGGTAACCACAGCGCTGCAGATAAGAAACAAGATAACAACAGGTGCGGTTAAGCGCTGGAAAGGATGCATCGGCCAGGGTTCCTATGTCAGTTCGGTTTATTTAAGCATAGGCGCTAAATAACCATAGCCCAATTGACGCATTTGCCGCTCAACCCATTGCACGCGTTGCTCCAGGTAAGGCGTTAATTGTGTTGGGTCACGCTTGCGCGGACTTGGCAACACAACCGCCAACCGGGCCGCCTGGTTCACCGTTAAATGGCGGGCAGCTTTGCCAAAATAGTGCTGACTGGCCGCTTCGACGCCATAAATGCCTTTACCAAATTCAGCAATATTTAAATACACCTCTAAGATGCGCTTTTTGCCCCAAACCAGTTCCAGGCTTAGTGCCAGGCCGGCTTCAAGCCCTTTGCGTACCAGGCTGCGTCCCGGCCACAACAGCAGGTTTTTCGCGGTTTGCTGGCTGATAGTACTGGCGCCGCGCAGGCCGCCACCATCGTCATACTGCTCTAGTGCCTTACTGATGGCGGCAAAGTCAACGCCATAATGCTGCACAAAACGCTGATCCTCAGACGCCACCAGTGCCAGCGGCAGGTGTGCCGGCAAGCTGTCGATATTCACCCATTGATAACGTGGCGGATACGGGCTTTGCAGCATAAAAGCGGAGGTGGGCGGCGGCACAAAACGCAGCGTCACTAGTAGCAGCAATAACAGCAACAGCAGTGCCAACACTGCACGCCAGCTAATAAACCATAACCAGCCCAAAATGCCGCGTTTATGCTGTGTCATTTCGCCTCACTTATCACCTTTTACTTAGCGCTAACGGCCGACAGTATAGAATATCCGCCAGCAAAACCCTACGCAGCTATAGCACACTACCCATGTAGCAGCAGCCTTAAATCACCATATCGTCATCAAAAAAACACGTTTTATTCACATTTAATCACTAGCCTGATGTGGTGTTACCTGGGATACGTCTGAGCTGTCTGTCCGTCCGTTAATGTTTTACCCTTGCCTTGAAGGAGAACCTTATGCGCTCAATCACCCTGTTACGTGGGCCTACCCTGGCTGCTGTAGCGCTGGCCTGGCTATGCGCCCCTGTTACGGTACTGGCCACCAGCCCAAACGATACCGCGGCTAAGCACAATGTACAGCTTAAACCGCCACAACCTTATGCCGTGCAGCTGGGGCCAAGGCCGTTTTATCTTATTGATGACATGGACCCGGGCCCGGTTAAAACCCTGCTGCAAAGCTGCCCGAATGGCCGCAAACTTAAAAGCACACTGTTCTCGATTGGCCATCGCGGTGCGCCACTGCAGTTTCCGGAGCATACCAAAGAGTCTTATGAAGCAGCGGCCAGAATGGGCGCTGGCATTATGGAATGCGACGTCACCTTTACCCAGGATAAACAGCTGGTTTGCCGCCATTCGCAGTGTGACTTACACACCACCACCAATATCCTGGCGATACCCGAACTGGCTGCCAAATGCAGCCAGCCTTTTACCCCGGCCGACCCGCTTAGCGGCACACCTGCCAGCGCCCGCTGCTGTACCAGTGATATTACGCTGGACGAATTTAAGCAGTTAACCGGCAAAATGGATGCCTTTAACCCACAAGCGACTACCGTGGCCGAGTATATGCAGGCCACACCCACCTGGCGCACCGATTTATACGCCGGCAAAGGCACTTTGCTGACGCACGCCGAAAGTATCGAGCTATTTAAGCAGCTAGGCGTGAAGTTTACCCCTGAGCTAAAAGCCCCCGAAGTGCCGATGCCGTATCAAGGCGATTACAGCCAGGCCGATTACGCCCAGCAGCTGATCGATGAGTACCGCGCCGCCGGCGTGAAAGCCAAAGATGTCTGGCCACAGTCGTTTAATATTGCTGATGTGCGTTACTGGCTGGCCAACGAGCCCGCCTTTGGCCGCCAGGCGGTCTATCTGGATGACGCTAACGACCCGTCTCAACTGCCAAGCGCTGCCGAGCTGCAGGGCTATAAAGCCGAAGGCATAAACATTGTTGCGCCGCCAATGTGGGCCCTGCTGCAGCTGGACAGTAATAACCAGATAGTGCCGTCTGACTATGCCCGCCAGGCGAAAAACGCCGGCCTTAACCTTATTGCCTGGTCATTCGAGCGCTCTGGCCCGCTACAAAACGGCGGCGGTTGGTACTACCAAACTGTTAAGCCGGTAATTAATAACGACGGCGATATGATGCAGGTACTGCATGTGCTGGCACAAGACGTCGGTGTCATCGGCGTCTTCTCCGACTGGCCCGCCAGCGTTAGCCATTATGCCAACTGTATGGGTTTGCGCTAACAGCAAGTAGCCGGCCAACACAGGCAGTTAAGCGCTGCGAAGTCGGTTTACCCGGCTTTCGCGGCGCTTTACTACCGGATATCAGACAACAAGATGCCGTTTATGGCCGCAAATATCAGCGCTTGCAGCTGGCCGTTACCGGGTATGAAATGAGCCAAGGGGTAGATTATTTGTATCAGCGCCGACCCCAGATACCCGGGCAACAGCTATTTCGGCAATACAATGCTCTGTACCGATTCGACCAGTGTGCGCGGCAAGGAACAAGCGCCCGCACCAAACTCATCCATCACTCAGGGCTGAAAGTCCTGCGTTTCCAGATACAGTTGTTGTACCTGTATACCTTGTTGCTGTATCAAGCCCAGTACCTGCTGTGGCGTACTGTGGTGAAACTGCAGAACCGGCGGTAACGCAGATACCTTCAGAAGATGATCATAGCCGGGCGCTGTGCCTATCTGATGCAGCAAAAACAACTGGTCATGGTGACTAAATGCCGTATAGCTGCCGTTCTCGGCCAGCTTATTTACATCGGGCAGCCGGCGTTGATATAGCTGACGGCGAAATGTCACCGCAATACCGCTTAACCAGCGCTCGCCGCCCCGTTCAAAATGGCCCTGGTAAATGTCAGCGTCGACACTAAATACGTTGGCGTTAATCATCCGGCGCAAGTCAAAGTCGGCCGGTAACAAGGTTAGCAAGCTATTGTGCTGCAGCTGTGCCAGCACCGCATGCTGAATGCCGGCTGGCAGCGCCACTTCATACACCAATTGGTAGTCGTGTGGCGGCCGGTACAGCGGCAAATGTGACACCAACAGGCTGTCATTGGCAGCAAACAGCACCATGCCGTGGCTACCGGTATAGTCATGCTGGTGCGGCGTTTGCGCCGCCAGCAGTAAAGACAGGCACAGCAGCAATATCGACAATAACGTTTTCACAGTGGCATCCGCCCAACGCTAACTGAAACTGCTAACTATGCTAAATCAGGCTGGCCGGCTTAGCCAGTGTAAGTTGCCATGTCATCAAATTACCATTGCTGCAACAAGGTTTACCCAATGTAATGGCGCTGTATGCTTTTGGCAGCCAGCTATATGCTTACCTAACGGTTAGATGATGTTAATCTTTACTGCCAGCGGCTTGGCAAGGGCAAACGACATAGATTGTTAGCTCCGCCGCCATATTCGGGGTTGTAAAGCAGATTAAAGCCCGCTAATGTTTGGCGCATTAAATTTACCACGACGGCGTATCTTCGGTGTACCGCCAAATAGTAAGGCGCCGGTTATGACCCTGGCTAAACATTTTCGCTATTTTTCACTGCTCGGTACATTAAGTTTTGCTGCCGTGCTGGCCGGTTGCAGCACAGCACCGCTAACGCCGTCCGCCCCACCGGCAAGTGACTGGGTTAACCGCTGTACCGACTGGGATAAGTGGGACAAAGCCGGGCCGCCGTATCAAATTTATGGTAACAGTTACTATGTCGGCACCTGTGGCATCAGCGCTATTCTGATCACCGGTGCTGACGGCCATATTCTGATCGATGGCGCCACCGCCGCCGGTGCAGAGGTCATCGCCGCCAATATCCGTACGCTTGGCTTTTCACTGCAGGACGTAAAGCTGCTGCTGCAAAGCCATGAGCACTTTGATCATGTCGCCGGTTTAGCCCAGCTGCAGCAACTAAGCGGTGCAAAGCTGCTGGCATCGCCTGTCGCAGCGCCGGTGTTAAGCAGCGGCGTGGTAAATGCGGCCGATCCGCAAGCTGGCATGCACGAGCCGTTCCCGGCGGCAAGGGTGGATGGCCTGGTTACAGCAGGCCAGCAAGTAACCCTGGGCAAGCTAAGCCTGCTGCCGGTGGCAACGCCCGGCCACACCCCCGGAGCCTTAAGCTGGCAGTGGACCAGCTGCGAAGCGCAGCAGTGCAAGGTGTTGGTGTATGCCGACAGCTTATCGCCGGTAAGCAGCGACAGTTATCGTTTTAGCCAGCACCTTAGTTACCTGCAAGCGTACCGCGCCGGGTTGGATAAACTGGCAGCGCTGGAGTGTCAAATTCTGCTTACGCCCCACCCATCGGCCAGTGATATGCGCACGCGGCTGCAAAGCAGCACGGGTTTAACCGATGCCAATGGTTGTGTGCTTTATTCACAAGCCGTAAAACAGCGGCTGCAAAAGCGTTTAACAGAAGAAACTGTGAAGGAAGGGCGTAGCGAGCGTTAGATTATTAGCTCCGCCGCTATATTCGTTTACGTCGCTAGCTTACTGGCTTAGCGCTATTTGCCCTGCCCTAAAGCAAGAGTTACACTGCTGTGCATAAGCTATACAGCCTGAACAGCGGAGCCCGGGTTGAATTTCTCGCCAATACTGCAGTTGTTGCAACAACGTTTACCCAATTTAATGGCAGTCTATGCTTTTGGCAGCCAGGTAAGTGGCAATGCCGATAACAACAGCGATCTCGATTTAGCTGTGCTGGTAGCAGGCTACGCCGATGTCATTGAGCTGTGGGACATTAGCAGTGATATCGCCGAGCTGGTCAACTGCGAAGTCGATTTACTCGACTTTCGCGCCGCCTCTACGGTGATGCAATACCAGATCCTGATGACAGGCCAGCGCTTGTTTGCTATCGACAGCAGTGTCGGCGTTTATGAAGCTATGGTGTTATCGCAAATGACTGCACTTAACGAAGCGCGTGCCGGTGTAATTCAGGATATAAGAGAACTAGGTGCTGTTTATGGCCGTAAGTGATATGCCGGCTTTTTACCTGCTGAATTAGCAGAAAAGATGAAAAAATGGTCGGTTTCAGAAATATCGCGGTACATGAGTATCAGCGCTTGCAACTGGCGGTTACCGAGTATGTGATTACCCAGCGGTTAGATGATTTTAACCAGTACTGCCAGTTGCTGCTTGGCAAGAACTAATGACACTGTCCCTGTTAATTCACTATCAGATTAATTAGCTACGCCCCCTTTCCCTCACAGAACTTAACAAAAATAACCATTAAATTAACTTTTGTGATATTATTCGCACCAATTCATCCGACAGAAAGGAAGCGATAGTGAAAAACTTAGAGCGTGCAAAAGCTAAATTAATGAATGTTAGGCAAAGGCTTATGCAGAATCATTGCTCTGCCGTAATGGAGAGAGTTGAAGTAGCAATGTTTATGGATCTTTTCGCTCAGGGCGGGATATCGAATGGTCAGATAAATATGATCCTTCGCAATAAAGCAGTTGCCATAACTACCAGAACACATTTACTGGATGACATACGCCTGCTGATGTTGGGCGATACTTTGCCAAAAATTGCCAATGCGATAAGTGACCCTACCGGTTTTGCTGCTGAAGGTGGTGGCAATATTCTGGAACATACTGGCAAGGCTATCAAGCCACTTGGTCATATCAGCAAACACTACTCAAATTATTTATCCCTAAAAACTATGACCGATGTTGCTGCCGTTATAGATCAGTTCATGATGGAAAGTGTAAGTTTTGACTTGTGGCGCAACGCCTTGGAAGCCAATATGGTTACCAGACTTAAAAAAGCGGGTAGTCTATGAAGATATTTTTACTATTTGCAACAATGCTTTATAGCATGACTGCTACTGCCTTTGACATCACTGAGAGCACATTTATGGCTCCTGATCCGGCAGCCCTGTGCACAAGCAACGAAGCCATGTTTGGTGGTGCTTCTGTTATCTACTCCGATTGCAACAAAGACATTGAAGGCATTATCGTCAGCAAGATTGAAAGCAGCCGCAGCTTTGCTGATTTGCAACAGTTTGTTAGTAAGTACCAGCCAGATGGCAGCTATACCGATTACGACATTACCGATGCATTATTTGACGGCACTGTAGTGGCAATAACCCCGTTCGACAAAAATATGCAGGTCGCCAGCAACGGCAAAACACTACGTTTTTGCCTGGCAGATCGCACAGTTTACTTAGTCAGAAACGACAGCAACTGGGCGTCCATTATCGTATTATCTAAATAGCGCATTAGCTACGAAGCGGGGACAAAAACGCTAAAAACTGTCAGCAGGATGCTAAAACCAGCAGACACTCATTGAGCGTGGGACAAGAGAGCCCCGATATGTGTATGTTGCAGACTATTGCCTGGCAACCATGATGACAGATGAAGCAGTGTATCTTACTGATGGGCAAGAGCCTGGCCGCTAGCGCGGCCAGAAGAGAGGTTTTACCTATTGACTCCGGGAAGGCTCATATGTGTTAGGCTCATTGCAAACCGGCTGTGTTCAAAAGTTGGAGGAGCCTACCAATGTTAGTAGCTTCAAGAACGGGGGGGGCCAACGCTTTGCTCACCGGTAAATTGCGAGCGCAGCGAGTAATTTATCCGTGTACAGCAAATTGTTATACCCTTGCACGTCAATCTTTATCCCAACCGGCTCGACCATCACAGAATTCGCAGCCTCTCCAATATGAGTCTTCAGACAAATTGGTAGACTCATCGTTACACCAACCGCAAACTCCATAAGTATCAGAAACTGCGAAGCATTCCGTACAAAGATATTGAGAGTCAGCTACTTCAACGACGGTTTCGTAGCACATACATTCGCCACAATTAAGAGGGAATGGATAGTTTCCCCCGTCTTTGACGGCCATATGGGCTGCCCCATCATCTACAAACTTCTCAAGTAACTGGCTTCCATCGTGGTGATGTCCACAGCTAGAGCATTCTGCTTCAGCTATCCCTCGATACAATGCTTCCCCTTCCTCACATTCAGTACACTCAATGAGAATACATTGCTCGTTTAGGCCACACACTAAACATTTCGATTCGTACAGACTGTCACTTTCATCTGGATGTCTATCAGACTCAAATCCACAGGAAGGGCACGTATGAAAGATATACCCCTCAGAAACTTGTTCTTCAATTTTCGGCTTGAGCTCTTCAAACACCACTTTTAAGAACTCATGATGCTCACGTAACTTCGCATCAATTTCCGAAATCTCTTGTTTCCACTCTTTAAATGTATCTTTCCACTGGCCAAGCATCAAATCATGTAAAAAATACCAAGCCGATAACTGCTCTTTAACAATGGCTTGAATTCTTTGAATTCCAGCTTGCTCTGTTTCTGCCGCGTGGTAAAAGTGCACCATCTGGTTTCTATGCTTAGTTACTGCTCGGAATGACTTGAGTTGCTTATCTCCAAGACCTGATTGAGCAACTTTTTCCAATCTTGTCGCTGCCTCTTCTAAAGTTACAGAGACAAATTTACCTTGGGTGAATTCCTGCCAGTCTGCTTGCTTTTTAGGTGAAATAACTAAAGTCCAATGCTCGCTCATCAGCCTTGCTTTCAATACAAGTTCAATGGCTGCATGAAAATGAATCACGGAATACTTCGGCTTCTGTTGTAGTTCCGCAATCGACTGTCCCAAGAAGTCGAGCGCATTATTAACAACATGCTGAAACATTTCTTGAGGAATTTTCGATTTACTCATGCTTACCACCCAAAGGCATAACGCTCGCAACAGCGGGCAATATGTAGCGCCAGAGGAGAATTGCTCCGCTGCTTGCGTTTATTAAGTGCGCAGGCAGAACTCGTAAAACGAGGAGCCAAATGCGGATATCGATATTTTCTCGAAAAGCGCATTGTCGGTAGTTCCACCACTGTTGAAAACATCTTGCTTTCCTATCACGAACCCTCTCAATTTAAGGGTGCCTACAGCACCGACGATTGCATATTGCTCAATCCCAGGCCTCTGGATTTCCCCAAGGAGAAGATCAGGGTTATCTTTTACGTATCCCAGCAGCTCGCATTCTAGCAATGACATTTGCGCTATCGCCTCAAGAAAATGTTTTCTCTCGTCGAAATTCGTCCCAATGGGGCTTTCCAATGTACTTTTGTAGTAGTTACGTAGATACTTTCGCTTTTCTTCTAAAGGCTCCGCCTCTACTTTTTCATGGATTAGCTCGATTATAGCCTCTAGGGCGGCAGGATCTTGGCTGCTCAAAGAAAGTTGCTTAGGGGCATTCCGTATTTCGTCGGCGAGCTCACTATAGAATGACTCTAAGCGAGCAAACCGCCTTTCTTGTTTCGAGCCGAAGTAAATCGTTGCAAGCGATCCTCCTACATACGGGATCAACTGCATCCCAGCCTCAATAACCAAGTCTTTAGTCTTGCCGTTATTTTTTTCCAATTAGAAATACTCCGCAGCTGTACGGTTGACCACTTAACAATCTATTCAAAGGATCAAAACCCGCGAGTTGCGCGTTGATGACACCGCAAGTTCCAAAGCAAGTCTCAAATTTAGTTCCAGTCTATTTCGCTAGTAGAATGTAAATCAAGCATTTTTATCTTGTAGCAATTTTGCCTTGGTAAACTACGAGTTTTAAACCCGCAAGTTGCAGATAAAAAACTCAAAGGCGAAACTATGCATTTAAACAGTGAGAACAAGCAGATTTTCGGGCAACAGATTATTGCGCTGTAACACGCCTGGCATTAATCAGCTTTAACAGCTCTGCGGTGGCGGTGGCATCATCCAGCGCTCGGTGGTGGTTGGTTAGCTTTATGTCGAACTCTTGGCACAGCTTACCCAAGCTGTATGATTGCAGCCCCGGGTAATAGCGGCGCATATTTACTACGGTGCATAGCTGCGGCATATCAAACGGCTGCTCTAACCTGGCAAATTCGGCGCGGATAAAGCCGTAATCGAACTTGGCGTTATGGGCGACAAAGACTGCGCCTTGCAGGAAGTCGGCAAGTTTATTAGCAATCTGAGCAAAGCTGGGCGCGTCGCTGACCATGCTGTTACTGATACCGGTTAAGCGGCTGATAAAGGATGGGATAGGCCGCTGTGGATTTAGCAGTGTGCTATAGCTGTCTATCACTTCGCCGCCCTGCAGTTTCACTGCGCCAATTTCAATCACTCTGTCGGTGCCCGCTTTGCCGCCGGTGGTTTCGACATCGAGCACCACGTATAGCCGGTTGGGATCGACTATCCACTGCAGTTTTTCTATCCGCGCGTTAAAACCAGCCTTGTTCAGGGCCTGCAGGCGCGCCAGCTGATGGCGCTGAATTTTATCGCCCGGGGCTTTTACCTCAACAAATTCCAGCTGGTTTGCTTTGATCAGCAGTAAATCGGGGTAGCCGCTGCTATGGCGGTTAAAATCCTGCGCCATAGCGCGCAATATGGGCGCTAAGCTGCTTACGCCATCATTTTTGGCAGCATATTGCAGCAGTGGCAGTAGCTGCTCGGCCAAGTCGCTGTGCCAGTAAAACAGGCTATTGGCTTTGCCATAATGCGCAGTTAAGGCGCTAAGCAGCTGCTTGTCGGCACCGGGCTGTGCCAGTTGTGCCAGCTTGTGCTCTATGGCGCTGGCAAACTGCTGATAAAAACCGCCGCCGGCTAAATTGCGTGGCCGGCGCTCAAAGGGGTTATGCAGTGCGCTGTCGCTGTGTTCAAACAGCTCGTGCCAGAACCAGAGGCCAAACAGCGCCAGCCAGAGGTTGTTTTCGCTGTGAAACGTGCGATAGCCATGCTTGGTGTAATACGCCATTAAACCCTGCTCGGCTTTACCACTGTACAGCTCGTCGATGCCGGTTTGCGGCGCGCTACGTAATAGCTCTGTTAACACAGAGCGCTTGATGCTACCGGCAAACTTACGCTGATAAAAATCATCGGCAAACAGCCACTCTTCATCACAGCTGGGGTCGTCCAGTAGCTGCTGCAGATACTGCTGGCACTGGTCAGTTTGGCCACTGCTGTAATACAGCCGCACCAGACGTTCACTGGCCGGGAAACCGGCACTTTGCTGATAAAAGCGGATGGCCAGCTCTTTAAGCTGATACTGTTCGGCCAGCTTACCTAACTGATAACAGCGTTCGCTGCGTTTGAGCGCCAATGCATTATCGTCGGTCTGTGGCCATTGGCTTAGCGTAGCCAGCCAGGGGGTCAGTAATGCAGCAGCGGCTTCAGGCTGCTGTTTTAGCTGTTTAGCTAACTCAAACACCTGCTGCTTGGCGCTGGCCAGAGCAAACGCCAGCTGTGCCTGCGCTAAGTCGGTAAAACGAGGGCTAAACTGCTGCTTAAGCTGGCCGGTTTGGCGGATACCCAGATCACGCAGGGTAAACAGCGATAAGTTAGCTTCAATACGGCCAAAATAGAGAAAATACAGGTAGTTAAGTGGCTGCTGGCGTTGCAGCACCAGATAGCGCTGCGGTAGCTGGCTGATAAACACTAGCCAGTTTACCTCGAGTTTCAGCGCGCTGCGCAGTAATTCGGGCTTGGTCTGGCTTTTTTTCACTGTAATAGGTGCTGGCAACTGCTGCTGGGCCAGCTGTAACAGCTGCCAGAGCGTATCTTTGGTTAAACGCAGCCAAAAATCGGCTAAGTTATCGCTGCTAAGGCTACCGATAAAGCCGGCTGCGGCCAGCTCATCCAGCACCGGCCCTGGCGGGCCTATTTCAGTGTAATTAAGCTCGCTGTCGGCAAATACATTGCCTTTGCGGTTTAGCATGCGCACCAGCAGCTGCTGCGCCGGCACGCTGAGCGCGGCAAAGTCACTGATATAGCGGCGGCTATCGGCCGTTAAGCAGGGCGCGTAGTGCTTACTGACAAACTGCAGCAGCTCGTTAAAGTGCTGCAGGTAGTAACCGCTGTCGAGCTCCGGCTTAAGGTGCGCCATGCGTTAAGCAATAACGGTGCTAACCAGATAGCCGGTGTAGCCAACAAACACGGCCAGTAGCAAGCCACCTTCCAGCCGGTTAATACGGCCCTGTTTTTTATAGCCATACCCCATGATAAACAGCGCTGCGGTTAATACCGCCATCAGCGTCCAGTCACGGCTTAACACCACTGCATCTACAGCCATTGGCTCAATCATGGCGGCAATACCCACCACCGCCAGCGTATTAAACAGGTTAGAACCTATAACGTTACCCAGCGCGATATCGTGCTCGCCTTTTTTAATGGCAATTAATGATGATGCCAGCTCTGGCAGCGAAGTACCGACCGCCACTACCGTTAAGCCAATTACCAGCTCGCTGACACCCAGGCTTTGCGCAATAAATACCGCACCGTATACCAGCATGCGAGAGGCAATAATTAACAGTACCAGGCCTACCAATAGCCAGATAATCGACTGCTTTAGCGTCATTTTTGGCTGGCCGGTTAAGTCTTCTTCCATTTCTGTCGCTAAGGCGTCCTGCGGGTTACGCATACCCTGCCACACCGACCAGGCCATTAGCGCAAAAAACACGCCAAGCAAACACCAGGCATCAAGGCTGCTAAGCTGATGGTCAAACAGCTGCCAGCCGGCAAACAGGGTAACCAGCATTAAGATTGGCAGCTCTTTTTTCAGCACTTGCGAGTGCACGGCAATGGGGCTTAACAGCGCCACCAAACCTAAAATCAGCGCGATATTGGTAATGTTCGAGCCATAGGCATTACCCAGTGCCAGCGCCGGGTTGCCGTCACTGGCGGCCATCGCCGATACCACCATCTCCGGCGCCGAGGTGCCAAAGCCGACAATAATCATACCGATTAACAACGGCGGCATACCGGCGTAACGGGCGGTGGCAGAAGCGCCATCGACAAACTTATCGGCGCTCCAAACCAGCAGCGCCAAACCGGCAATCAGTGCAACTATAGCCAATAACATAACGTCGTCCTTTTTCGGCGTTAAAACTGCGCGCAGCATAGCATGTCGGCTTAAAGCCAATGAAGCGGCCACAGCGCTCTTTTGAAACTATTTTTAAAAGCGGTTAAGCTCACGGCCTGAGGCTATGAGAGCCGTCAAAAGTGGAGCCTGTTATGACAACCCTTATCACCATTTTAGCCCTGCTGTTTGCTGCCCTGTTTATTCTGGTCACCTTAGCGGAAAAATACGGCAGCCGCGATAGCGAGCAAACCGCCAAATTAAGCCGCTATATTATGCCGCTGGTGGCATTGCTGATTTTGGCACAGGTGATTAAGTTTGCCTTTTTCTCTGACTAGGGCTGCACTTGCCGCCGTATTCTGCCCAGCACACTAACCAACAGTGCCGGTAAAAACGTCAGGCTAATCAGGGTTGAAAACAGCAAACCACACAGCACTATAATGCCCACTCCACGATAAAGCTCGGTGCCCTCGCCGGGGATCAGCACCAGCGGCGCCAGGCCAAATACCGTGGTGGCGGTTGACATTAAAATCGGCCGAAGCCGGGTCGCCACCGCCTGCATGACCGCCTCTGTTACCGCTATGCCAGCGTTTTTCAGGTTATGCCGGCTCTGATCAACAATCAGGATCGGGTTATTCACTACGGTACCCAGCAAAATTAAAAAGCCCAGCATGGTGATCATATCAAAGGGTTGATGAAAACCGCCCAGCCCCACCAGCGACAAGGCACTACTGACGCCATTAATGCTGACCAGCCCGACCAGCGCGCCGGCCAGCCCCAGCGGCACCGTAGCCAGAATAAACAGCGGATAGCCCCAGTGGCTGAAAATCGCTACCAGCAGCAGATAAATCAGCAGCACCGCCACCGCAAAGTTACCGCTAAGCGCGGCCTTGGTTTCATCCAGCTGATCAGAGGCGCCGGAGATATCCAGCGTCACATCACTGCCAATGGCGCCATCGCGGCGCAGCTGTGGCACCAGTTGTTGTTGCACTGTGGCCACTGCGGTTTCCAGCGCCACCGAGCGCGGCGGAATAATATACAGCGTTACCGTGCGGCGGCCATCAACGCGGCGCAGGGTGTCGCTGTCGGCCACTTCAACTAAGTCGGCCAGGCTACTTAGCGGCAGCACAGCGCCCGAGGGTGTTAACACCGGCGTTTGCGCCAGTTGCGCCAGGCTTTGCTGGTTACCGGCGCTGCTAAATAAAAACATGTCTACTTTATCGTCGCGGATAAAAAACTCATCAACATAAGCACCGTCACTGAGCGCCGATACCGCATAGCCAAAATCGGCGGCACTAAAGTTAAGCTCGGCCAGCCGCTGCCAGCGCGGGCGGATCTGCACCAGCGGCTGATCCAGTGATAACGACGAGGGTTCAGAGTTAAGCTGTGGTTGGTCAAACAACTGGCCGGCAGCAACATAGGCCGCATCAGCAGTGGCATACAGGCTGGCGAGATCGGGCCCGGAAATGTCCAGCGCCACCGCACGGGTGCCGCCGTCATTACTGCTGATAATAGAGCCGCGCGCCGAAAACGCCCGCATACCGGGGTACTGGCGAAACAGCGTGGTGATCGCCTGCATCATGGCATCAATGTCGGCCGGGCGCACCGGCTCACTCAGTACCCGGATACGGCCTACTGACACACTGAGCGAATAGTATTTTAGCGGCGGCATCGCGGTTTCGCCGTTGTTAAAGGCTGTTGGCGCGCGGTTAACTTCCACATCCAGCCTGGCACGAATTTCCTCGGCAATCAGCGCCATTTCCGACAAGTTATACCCCGGCGGCGCTATCATCGATGAAAAAGCTTTCGGCTCTTCGCCTTCGGGCAAATATTCAGCCGGTGGTAGCACATACCAGGCACCACCCAGCGTCAGCAGCACGGTAACAGCAACAGTAATACGCCGGCGCAGTGAGCTGGCAATAATCGCCTGCACCAGCGCTAACAAGCCGGTAGGGGTAACATCTTGCTGCTCAGTAACCGTGCCACCAAAACCAAGCTTTGCCACCGCGGCCGGCACCACAAATACTGCTACCAGCATAGAGGCGATAATGGCAGCAGCGATGGCAATGGCGATATCGGAATACAGCTGGCCAGCCTCCTGCTCGACAAACAACACCGGCACAAACACCAGCACCGTGGTCAGGGTAGAGGCCAGCACCGCCGGCCAGACCTCGCGCACACCGGCGATAGCGCCTTCAATACGGTCCAGCCCGCGCCGGCGCGCCTGCTCAATGCTTTCCAGCACCACTATGGTGTTGTCCATCGTCATGCCGATAGCAAAGGCAATACCGGCCAGCGAAATAACATTAATGGTGCGGCCAAACGCCAACAGGCCCAAAAACGCCGCTATGGTACATACCGGTACCCCCAGCACGCCCACCAGGGTGGCGCGGCCCGAGCGTAAAAATAAATACAGCACTAAGGTGGCCAGGACGGCACCCAGCGCCAGATTAGTCCAGACATTGCGGATAGAGTCTTCGACATAGCGCACATCATCGCTTATCAGCATCAGCTGCAGGCCATTGCCGGCCAGCGTATCCTGATTCAGCTGGGTCACCACCTGCATCATCTGCTGTTTGATATCAATCACATTAGAGCCGGGCTCGCGGCGCACCGACAAGCCCAGCGTGCGCTCACCGTCGGCAAACGACAGCTCGCGCACTTCAAAATGATCCAGCACCAGCGTTGCCACATCTTTTAGCCGCACCTGCATATCACCCTGCTGCAGCAAAATCAGGTTTTCCAGCTGCGGCAAACTGTCGAAACGGCCCACCATTCTAAGCAAATAACGCCGCTTGCCGCTGTCGATATCACCGGCCGAGCTGTCGCGGTTACGGGCCCGTATGGCATCGCGCACATCGGTCAGGCTCAGGCCACGCTGCGCCAGCTTGGCCGGATCGACCAGAATTTGAATTTGCCGCTCGGCACCGCCACTGACCCCGACTTCCGATACGCCCGGCACCCGCTCCATTTGTGGCCGCACATAGTCTTCGGCGTAGTCGCGCAGCATATCCATATCCAGCGCCAGCGGGTTACCACTAAGTGGCATCAGGCGGAAGTACATAAAGGCATTATTCGAAAACGAGCTGCTGTAAAGCCTTGGCTGGTCGACATTTTCCGGGTACGACGGCACCTGGCTTAACGCATTGCTGACGCGAATAAGCGCTTCGTTAACATCGACACCAAAGGGAAACTCCAGCTCTATCTGGGCCGAACCGGTGCCGGCACGCGAGATCATACGTTTTAAGTTCGGCAGGGTACGCAGATAGCGCTCCTGCTCTATCAGGATTTCTTTTTCCACATCCTGCGGCGTAGCACCGGGCCAGCCGGTGATCACACTGATGGTGCGGACATCCAGATCAGGGATCATCTGCACCGGTATACGCAGCGCCGCGACGATACCCAGCACACAGCAAATCAGCACAGCAACGGTTAAAATGGTGCCCCGGCGAATACCTGCATCCAGCATCGCTTACTCCTTGTCCGGGCTATTAACGATGCTAACCGGCTGGCCGTCACGCAGGGTTTCATTACCGCGCACCACCACCGGCTGGCCCTCTGGCAGGCCGGATAAAATCTCCACCCCCTGCTCGCTGGTTTTGCCCAGCCGCACCAGATGCCGCTGCGCTGTATTATCCTTAATGCTAAACAGGCTGAAATTACCATCCGGGTGACGCAGCAGTGCATCAGGCGGCACCACCAGCACAGTGCTGTCGTCACGCTCAAAATACAACGTCGCACTGGCCGAGCTGCCCGGCAATAAAGGCTGCTGCCCGGTGTTTACACTAAAGCGGGCCAGAAAGCTGCGGGCGCCAGCATCGCCCACCGGCACCGCTGCGCTCAGCGTCGCTGCCAGGCGCTGGCCGCTTTGCAAATCTGGCACCACCTCAACCCGGCGCAGGTTATTTAGCTCACTAAAATATTCTTGTGGGACTTGCAGATCCAACAGCAGCGGGTTCAGGCTAACCAGTTGCAGCACCGGTGTGCCTAAATCAACCCACTCGCCAACATCGGTAAAACGCCGCGCGATAACGCCGGCAAAAGGCGCCGTCAGTGTATGGCGCGCGACCACTTCCTGTTGCTGTGCCAGCGCAGCCTTCGCCCTTGTAGCGTCGGCCCGGGCTTGCGCCAGCGCGGCCCGGCGTAAAGTCAGTTCGGTTTGCGGAAATAACTGGCGGGCACTTAACTGCTCGGCTTCCGTGACCAGCCGCTCGGCTTCAGCTTCGCGCACCAAAGCGGCATTAAAGGCAGCCTGTTGCTGCGCCAGCTCGTGCTGCGCCAGAGTGCTGTCAAGTTTAAGCAGTGGCTGGCCTGCCCTGACCTCGGCGCCGGCATCGACTAACAGGCTGGCAACCAGGCCGGCGGTGCGGCTGGATAAGGCCGCGTCCTGCTGCGCGGTTAAGCTGCCACTTAATACCAGCTGCTGCGCCAGCGCCTGCTGTTTTGCCTGTACCACCTGCACCGGTGCGGCGTCCTGCGCCAACACGCCAACGGAAAAAAAGCTACTGAATATCAGTGGCACAAGCTTGCGCATAAGGTTCCCTACCAGATAAGAACGGTTCTTGTTAAGCGCTATAGTATGGCGCAAAGCCGTGCTTAGATCACTTTTTGCCGGCCCGGCACCTGGCTGGCTTTACTGCCAGCTAAGTGGCTGTAGCCGGTAAAAGCGGCTTAATTGGTCATATAACCTGGGGTACTGCTCGGCCAGCGCTTTGGGCTGTTCAAAAAACACTTCGCTTATTACGGCAAAAAATTCGGCCGGGTTAGTGGCGCCGTAATGGTCAAACAGGCCACTTTCACCCAGCGCGGCCTGACGCTGTAAAGCGGCAAACTCAGCGGCCATCACGCCAGACCACTGCTGATAATCGCTGCTACGCTCCAGTAAAGGCGCGCCGTTGGCAATGCCTTTTTCCTGATCCAACTGATGAGCAAATTCATGGATCACCACATTGCGGCCATCCGTGGGGTTGGCCGCACCGGCCAGCGTATCGGCCCAGCTCAAAATTACCCGGCCCTGGCCCCAGGACTCGCCCGACAGCACCCGGCGCTGCTCATGCATCACTCCGGCAGCATCGGCCTGCTGGCCCGGTACAATAAAGGCAGCCGGGTACAGCAAAATACTGTGTAGCTTAGGGTAATAATAGTCGGGCCGGTTTAGCAGCAATAAACAGGCTTGAGCAGCGATAGTCACGCGCATATCATCGGTTACCGTCAGGCCATCACAGCCGATAAAGTGCTTTTCCGCGATAAATACCTGAATATGCTTTTTTAGTTGCAGTTGTAAATCGGCCGGCAGCGCCCGAAAATACGGCAAACGCTGTTTTAAGATAGCGCGCCAGCTGGCCGGAAACGGTTGCGCCATTAGCTTGCGCCGCTGATATTTACGCCAGTAAGCTGGCAATAGCACGGCAGCGATGATCGCTGCCCCCAGTAACAGAGTAAGCAGTATAGCCAAGCCAAACCTCAGGCAGTCAGCACCGGCCATGCGTGCCGGCAGATGCAGCTGTAATGCGGCTGGCAGGCTTGTTTTTCAAGCCTGCAGTCAGCGCGAACTTTGCCGGCAGCCGGGCCTCTAACGCCGGTAAGCCCGAAAAAGGAGTACTATGTTTCAGTTATTTAAAACCCTGCTGGATAAGGTAAACGATGGCCTGAGCATGCCGGCCGCTGCTCCCAATACTTATGGCTTAAACGACGCTGAGCTGGCATCAGTAGCCTTAATGTTGATGGTGGCGCATGCTGACTTTAGCAGCAGCGAGGATGAGCAGCAGCTGGCACTGGCCTATGTAAAACGCGAGTTTGCGCTAAGTGACAGCGCGGCACTGGCCGTGGTACAGCTGGCCGACAAACAAGCCGCCGATGCCACTTCGCTGCATCAGTTTACCCGTGGTTTAAAGCAGCTTAGCTACAACGAGCGGTTAAGCCTGCTGGATAACCTGTGGCAGCAGGCTTACGCCGATGGCGTGTTAGATCCGAATGAAGAGGCGATGCTGCGCAAGATTGCCGATTTACTCTTTATCCGCCACAGCGATTATATTCAGGCCAAATTGGCGGTGTGTGGCGGTTAATCCTCACGCCGCTGCAACACTTCACCCTCTATCGTTTGCCGGCCTGCGGCAGGGCCTGACGTTTCTTGCTGCGCGCCCTGCTGACGTTGCTGCCAGGCTTTCATTCTGGCGCGATGGCGCCACAGCATAATCGGGATCAGGATCCAGCTTAACAGCAGCATAAACACCAAAAGGGCAACGCCGACAAATAACATTAGCCCTAACAGCAACCAGGCCAGCAAGCGCTGCAAAGGCCCGCCACTGCGGCCCCGGGCAAAAAGCTGCTGCCACTGCTGGCTTTGCTGTTTAAAGGTATACATGTTGATGTCCTCAGGTTAGGGCTACCGTTTAGCATAACGGCACAATAGCCTGTTAGTGTGGGCGCGCTCGTCGAAGTTCAACCACAGCACGGTAAATTGGCTGCTATACTTGCTGCAATTTTGTTGCAAGGACAGCAGCCAATGATACTGCAACTCTGGTTTAGCTCGTTGTTACTGGCTGCTGATATCAGCCCCGGTGACACCTTATTGTTGGCAACGCATGCTCCCTCCGGCCAAAGTGCAGCCAGCCGGGCGCAAATTGACTGCATAATGAAGCACACGCAACAGCCCTATCAGTTGCTGGTGATGCCTTGGCGGCGCGCCAAACAGGAAGTGAAAATGGGCCGCATTGATGGCTATTTTACCGCTATGCCGAATAACGAGATCGACAGCTTTGCCAGGTTGTCGGCACCGCTGTTTCTGGAAAACTGGTATTGGTTTTGGCGGGCCGACGGGCGCGGCCCCGGCAGCGACAGTGCGCTGCGCTACGGCGCTATTTTAGGCAGCCATCAGGCTGACTGGTTTATGCGTCAGGGGATTAAAGCCGACGTTGAAGTGGGTGATATCAGCCAGTTGCTGCAACTATTAGCTATTGGCCGCATTGACATACTGCTGGCCGATTTGGACGACGTTAAAGACGCCATGACGCGGCTAAAACTTAACCCAGAGCACTTTAACCAGCGTTTTTTCCGCTATGTGCCGCTGGGCAGCTATTTTTCCCGTGAGCGGCTGCAGCAGCGGCCGGGCTTTTTGCGCCACTTTAATGCGGCGGTACATTTGTGTGCCACCGCGCCCTTTGCCTTAGCCGCCTCAGAGCGTGATACCGTGCTGGCGCTGCTGCTTGACAGTGTGCGCAGCCTAGCGCGACAGCGCTCGCTGCTGGATGCGGTTGGTCAGCAAAACCAACAGCAACTGACACTGGATACGGTGCTACAACGAGACCGTTTATGGCAGCAAGCGATACAACAACCCGATACCGCACCAGCGCTGGCCCGCCAGTTGCTGGCTTTAACGATCTCCGGGCAGTTACGCCAGTGGCAGCAAGACTTTGATGGCCTGGTCACCGAAGTGATTTTAATGGATAACCAGGGCGCGAATGTCGCCATCAGCCAGCTGACCACCGATTACTGGCAAGGCGATGAAACGCCTTTTCTCAGTGTATTTAACCAGACGTTAGACTATTTTGTTGATGTCGTAGAGTATGACCAAAGCGCTCAGCGTTTTCAGGTAAAACTGAGCGTGCCAGTAAAAAACGCCGAAGGCTATCACATAGGCGCGCTCAGCATCGGTATTGATGTAGAGCGCGCCTTAGCGGCCGACTAAGTAGTCGGCCTGACATCAATAGAAGGCCTGGAATCGCTAATCGGCTTTATTACTCAGCGCCCAGCGCACTATTTCGCCCCAGCTTGGCTCTTTACCGTACAGCTGCATGCCGCGCAAAAATACCCGGCCGGCCACCCGGCGCATCCACCAGACGGTGGCCAGCAACAACAGCAGTGATAACAACGGCTGCCACCAGGCCAACTCAACCATCGCCAGCTTTACCGGCATGGCAGCAAAAGAGGTTAACGGCAAATAGCTCAGCAGCGTCATGCCCCAGCCATTGGGGCTGTCGATGACCAGATAAGTAAACAACATTGGCAGCCAGGTAATCATCATTACCGCGCCTTTACCGCTGTTATTCGGATCGTCAATCGAGGCGGCAATAGCCCCCATAAAGCTGGCGCACAGCACCACGCCCAATAACGCAAAGGGGACAAGCCACAGCACCACACTGATATCCAGCCAGGCTAAATCAAGGCTTTTTTCGGCAAATACGCTAACCACAGCAAAGGTCAGCAGCATCACCAGCGCCGAGGTAAACATGGCTTTTAGTGCACTAAAGCTGTGGCCCAGCACTTTGCCGTCCATCCACTGTTGCGGCGTTAAAATGGCGTACAGCTGCTCGGTGACCCGCTGCTGCTTTTCGCCGGTAATGCTGACTAATACCTGGCCAAACGCCGTGGTTAAACCGATGAATAGCAGTAGCAAGGCGCCTATTGCAATCATTTTCTCCGGCGTGTCTTTGCCCTTGTAGGACTGATCCAGATATTGGGTGTTAATCGCCACTGGTTGCTCCAGCTGTGCCAGCTGGCTGTCGGTTAAACCCATGCCAAGCGCAGCTTGTTTACGGTAATGCTGCTGCAGTACCTGCTCCAACTGGCTAAGCCATTTTTTGCCGCTTTGGGTATGAATAACAATGCCGTCCTGGCTGGTGGTTAACACCGCATGCCAGGACTCATCGCTTTGCAACTGCGCCAGTTGCGCCTCAACACTGATGCTGGGGCGCTGAAACTGGAACTGCTCAGTGTTGTCGATAGCAAAGCCGGCCGGCACCGCAATGCGGTACTGCTGGCGGCTTTCGTCGGTAAAAAAGCTCCATAAAGCCACTGCGGCTATAACGCCCAGCATTAACAAGTAAGAAATAAGCTGCTGTTTCCACTTAAAAAAGCGTAAAAACTCCCAGCGGGCGACAATCAGACTCTGCCGTGAAATCATGCGGTCACCTCAGGTTTAGGTTGTGGTTGATGTTTGGCCATCGCCGTTAAATACAGTTGATGTAAGTCGGCCGTTTGCATTTCCACCTGTGTCAGCTCGCCAAGCGCCAGTAATTGCTGCAGACACTGACTGACGCTGTGCGGCTCGCTAAGGCTTAGCAACCAGTGCTGCTGCGATACCTGCTCAGCACGGCTGATGCTGCTTAACGCCGCTAACTGCGCCATGCTTACCGGCTGGCTAAAGGCCACTTTTAACTGGCGCTGGCTTTGGCTTTGCGCACGAATTTGCTCCAGCGTGCCGGCCAGCACCACCCGACCACGTGCCATCAGCAGCATATGGTCGGCCAGCTTTTCTACCATCGCCATCTGGTGTGCGCTAAGAATAACCGTCATGCCACGGGCTTTAAGTTCGCGTAAAAACTGCACCACCTTTTCCTGATTAATCGGATCCAGCCCGGAGAAGGGTTCATCCAGAATGACCAATGCCGGCTTATGCAGTACGGCCGCAATCAGCTGCACTTTTTGCTGGTTGCCTTTAGAGAGTTGCTTTAGCTCGTCGTGCCGCCGTTCCGTCAGGTCAAACACATCCAGCCAGACTGCCATTTCAGTTAGCGCCTGGCTTTTGCTTAACCCATGTAACTGCGCCAGATACAGCAGGTTTTTCTCAATACTTTTATCCGGATACAGGCCGCGATCTTCCGGCAGATAGCCTAATAACCGGCGCGGCACATGATCAAAATGCTGGCTCTGATAACTGACCAGAATGCTGCCACTGTCGGGCCTGGTCATGCCAACCAGCATACGGATAATGGACGATTTACCGGCGCCGTTTGGCCCAAGCAGCGCAAAAATGTCGCCGCTGTTAATGTGAAAACTGACTTTATCTACTGCCTGCACACTGGCATAGGCTTTACCGATAGCGGTTACAATTAACTGCATACCTGCTCCGTGCTGATTAACCTTTCGTTAGCTTATCATTCGCGCTTGCCCGGCAGCCAACAGCAAAGTGTGAGCAAATATATCCTCAGTAATTTTTGCCAAAGGACAAATACACTGCATCGCTGTAGCCACTGTCATCCTGCTCGGCCATGCCAAGGCCAAAATACAAGAGCCCCAGCGGCGTATCCCAACCGAGAAACACACTGCCGGCCCACAACCAGTCGGTGGCGTCGTTGCCACCCGAGGCGCCAAACACATCTTTACGCACCCGGCCCCGCTCCAGTGAGGTACCCAGATATAAAGGCGCGTTAATAAAGGAGATTTTCTGCTCGTTCAGCCGGTACAAATAGGCCAGGCTGCCAAACTGAATTTGGCTGCCAAACAGCGAGTCGGCCGGATAACCAGACAGGTTTAATAAGCCGCCCAGGCTAAATTGCTCCAGCGCAAAAGCGCTGTCACTGTCACTGCTGTAACGGTCAAAGCGCCAGCGGGTGCGCAGCGTATGATCGTGCCAGCTTTTGGCGGCCAACAGCTCAGTGCGGCTGCTGCGGCTGTCTACCCGCTGGCCCAGCGCCGAATCGGTCAGCCAGGCATAGCTGCTGGCCAGACGAATGCCACGGGTGGGGAAACTGCGGCTGTTAAGCGTATCCCAGATAAATTCAGCGATAGGGCCGCGGCGCAGGTAATCTATCTCGCTTTGCTGTAACTGAGCGGCGTACACGCTGGGCAACAGATAACGGCCATCGCGCCAGGCCCAACCCAGTTGCAGCCGGGCATGGTCAGAAATATTCCAACCGCTGCTAAACTGCAGTTCATGTTCCAGGTTTTTCAGCTCACCAGCGGCGAGCTGGGTATTATCCTGCAGCGGCTGGCTGTCGCGGCGGTGGCGATAATCCCCCTGCACATAGAGGCCAGTGCCGCCCAGTGGCCAGTACAGCTCGCTGGCCAGATATTTATCGCTGCCCAGCGCCAGCTCAGAGTGCCATTCGGCGCCCCAGGGCGACAGGTTAGTGCGGCTATACGCCGCAGCCAGCTGATACTGGCTGGTGCTGCGAAAGTCATCTTCAAACATCAGCCGGAAATTCAGGTAGCCCGGCCCCCAGCTTTTCTCTTCCGCCGTCACCTGCAGTACGGCCTGGCCCTGCTCATCAATATTCAGTTGCTGGGTAATGCGCTCAAAGGTGTCCAACCCATACATCTGACGCAAGCCGCGACGGATACTGCGCTCGGTGTAATCATCACCGGCGGTCAGCTGCAGCCGCTCCAGCAACAGGGCGTCGTCCAGCGCTGAGCGGTTGTCCAGCGCCACTTTATCCAGCCGTATTGAGCCTGTGCTGCTGTGACTAAAGCGGCTGAACCAGTCGGCATAAATTTTCTGGCTCTGGCTAAAACCGGCCAGCGCCTGGACAAAGCGGATGGCACTTTGCCGGCCAGAGACAATGGCTTTGTCGATATTGGCAAAATCCAGTGTGCTGATGTCGACCAGATCAGGTTGCAGCAATAAGTCTTGCTCTGTCAGCAACTGCAGCTGTTGCTGCACACCGGCGCGCACTAAAAAGCTGGTTAACTGCTCGGTAATGCTAAAGGCTGATTCAATCTGCTCACGGCGCAGCAGCGGTGAGTCGATGCTGACGGCAATAATGCGGTCTACCCCCAACTGACGGGCCACACTGATCGGCAGGTTATTTACCACGCCACCGTCCACCAGCAACTTGCCGTTGAGCTCCAGCGGCCGCACCACACCGGGAATACTCATCGAGGCCTGCACCGCCTGCACCAGGCTGCCATCGAAGAGCACCACTTCCTGTTGCGTTAACAAGTCAGTCGCTACCGCCCGAAACGGCACCGGCAGCTGGTTAAAATGGCTGAGGTTGGCGTAGGCACCAAAGGTGCCGTGCAGAATCTCAGCCAGCGACTGGCCACTTAAAATACCTTTGGGCAAACGCACGCCGTCGGCCGACACGCCAACATCGAGGTTAATCGGAAAATCATCAGTTTTTTCTTTTTGCCTAAGCGGCATTTCATCGCGGTATACCCGGTCGCGAAAGCCGGCCGCCCAGGGCGTGTGCTGCAGGCGCTGGGCAATTTCCGCCGCACTGTGGCCACTGGCATAGAGGCCACCAATAAAGGCGCCAATGCTGGTGCCCACCACCAGATCAATCGGGATCTGCTGACGCTCCAGCTGCTCTATCACGCCCAGATGGGCGCCACCACGGGCACCGCCGCCCCCCAGCACCAGCGCAACACAGGGCCGCTGCTGCGCTCTGGCCTGCTGACAAATATCCTCTGCCAGGGCGTTCAGCGGCAGGCTGGCACACAGCAGTAATCCTAACTGCAGGGTAACGCGTATTGCCTGTTTCATCATATTGCTGCACCTTCAGGTTTGCCGGGCGCTGCGGCAGATAACATTTGAGCCGTCGCAGCCTTATTGCTATTGTTAATCAAATTGACTTGCGTGATACCGGACATGACACAGTTTTACGCCTTACTGTTTTCGCTGCTGATCATACTATGCGGCTTAAGCCCGCGGCTAGCGGCCGACACGCTGAATATCAAGCTGGTTACCCAGCACAACCAGCCGCTGGCTGATGCCGTGGTTGAACTGGTGTCCCCCGCAGGCACAGCCTTGCCCGCTGGCGAACCGGCCAGCGTGACTCAGCAGGGGCTGATGTTCCACCCCTTTGTCAGCGCCGTGGTGCGCGGCAGCGCGGTCGATTTTCCTAACCTGGATAAAACCCGCCACCATGTTTACTCATTTTCGCCGGCGAAAACCTTTGAGATTGAACTGTACTCTGGCAAACCGGAGCAACCGGTGATCTTTGATAAAGCCGGCATAGTGGCGCTGGGCTGTAATATCCACGACTACATGCAGGCCTATATTTATGTCGGTGACAGCCCGCTGCTGGCTGTCAGTAATAGCCAGGGCGAACTGAGCTTTAGTGCTGTGGCGCCGGGCGACTATCAACTAAGGTTATGGCACCCATGGCAACTGGCGCCTGCTGCTGAGCAACACCTGACGCTATCCGGCAGCCAGCAACTGCAGTTCACACTGGCGATAGAGCATAAAACCAAACCGGCTGCGCCCAAGCGCGGCTTTGGTCAATAGCCTATGCTGTTTCGCTCGCTGCGCAGCAAGTTAATTGCCATTCTGGTGTTGCTGTTAAGCCTGTTCGCGCTGGCCACTGCGCTGGCCACCTTAAACAGTATGAAGCATGACAGCCTGAGCCAGGCCCGCGATATGCTAAACGTTGCCAGTAAAGTACTGCGCCAGGCCTTGCAGATCCGCGCCACGCAGCTAAGCGACAGTGTCGGGCTGCTGGCGACCGACTTTGCCTTTCGCCGTGCTGTGGCCACCGCCGAACAGGACACCATTGCCTCGGTGCTGCAAAACCACGGTGGCCGTATTAATGCCGATCTGATGCTGCTGTTATCACCCGACGGCGAGCTGTTGGTAAGCTCAGACGCCCAGCTGCAACAAGCCGATATTAAACCGCTGTTTTTGCAAACCGGCAGCGCGAATAGCAGCGTGGCTGATATTCTCGCCCTGCACGGCCAGCCATACCAGTTAGTATTGGCGCCAGTGCGTGCACCTAACCTGATCGCCTGGGCCGGCATGGGCTTTTTACTGGATAAGCCGCTGGCAGATGACATTAAAGCCATTACCGATCTGGATATCAGTTTTGTGATCCGCCAGCCAGACTCGCTACGGTGGCATAGTTCCACCCTGACCGCCGCACAGCAACAAGCACTGACGCCAGTATTGCCACTGCTGTTACAGCAAGGCGGCAACCTGCAGCAGGAGCGTGATCAGGATTATTTGTCCGTGGCAAGCGCGCTGGATCAGCCACAACAACTGTGGGCGGTACAGCATTTATCTAACCAGCGCTGGCTTAGTAGTTATCAGGCGTTTCGCCAACAGCTGCTACTGATTTTTGGCGCCACCCTGTCATTGGCGCTCTTGGTCGCCTTTGTGTTTGCCCGCAGCATTACCCGGCCACTGGATGCGCTCAGCCAGTTTGCCCGCCGTATTGGCCAGGGCAGTATCGAGCCGGCGCCAACGGCCGGCAATGATGAAATTGGCCTGTTGGGCCGCACCCTGCACACCATGCAACAGAATATTTTGCAGCGCGAACAGCAATTGCTGTTTAACGCCGAGCATGACGCCCTCACCGGCCTGTACAACAGGGCAGCGGTGGACCGGCTGTTGCCGGACATTCTGGCACAGCACGACGGCAGCCTGCTGCAGCTGAATATCCGCCACTTTAAGCACCTGAACGATATACTCGGCTTTGCCAACGCCGATAAGTTACTGGTACAGCTGGCGCGGCGCTTAACTACGGTACTGCCCAAGCCACTATTACTGGCACGCTTGGGGGGCGATGAATTTTTGCTGGTGTATGCCGGCCTGCTGACCCCGGCGCAGGTGCAAGCCAAGCTACTGCTGCTGACCGAGCATTACCCGCTGCAGCAGTCGTTAATTAACCTGAAGTTGTGCGCCGGGTTATACCACTTTTTTGCCGGTGGCGAGCGCTTAAGTGATGCGCTGCGCCGCACCGACATTGCGCTGGAGCATGCACGCCACTCTCCCCAGCGCATTGCCACTTATGTACAGGGGCAGGATGAAAGTCATCAGCGCGAGCTGCAACTGATCCGGGACTTACCCGAGGCGCTGCAAAATGGCCAGTTTTATGTGGTGTACCAGCCCAAGGTGGATCTGAAGCAGCAGCAATGCCGCAGTTGCGAAGCGCTGATCCGCTGGCAACACCCCAGCTTGGGCTTTGTGCCGCCTGATCAGTTTATCAGCCTGGCGGAGCACGCCGGCAGCATTGGCCTTGTCACCCAATGGATGCTGCAACAGGTGTGCCGGCAACTGGCGCTATGGCAACAGCAAGGCCTGCAGATGCAGGTGGCGGTGAATTTGTCGGTACAGGATTTACTGGAGCCGGCGCTGTGTCAGCAAATCGCTGCCTTACTGGCGCAATATCAGCTGAGCGCCGCCAGCCTGGCACTGGAAGTAACCGAAAGCGCCATTATGCAAGATGCTGATACCATAGTGCGGCAACTGACCGCCCTGCGCCAGCAGGGGATCAGCCTGGCAATTGACGATTTTGGTACCGGTCAGTCATCGCTGGCCTACTTAAAACAGCTGCCGGTACACGAGGTTAAAATTGATCGCGCCTTTGTGAAAGATATCGCCACCAACAGCAATGATGCGCTGATTGTCAGCGCCACCACTCAGCTGGCACACAGCCTGGGGTTTAAAGTGACAGCCGAAGGGCTGGAGCAGCACAGTGGCCTTAGTGCCCTCAGCCAGTGCGGCTGCGATACCGTACAGGGCTACTATTTTGCCAAGCCACTCACCAGCGACGCTTTTGTTAAGTGGCAGCGCGATTTTAGCCAGAGCCCGGCGCGCTGGTTTAGCGGGGAGACCACCTTATGATATGCACGTTAACACGCCAACTGGTATTGCTGATGCTATTGTGCTATCCGGTTACGGTGCTGGCTGGCAGTAAAATTATCGCCACCGGCGGTGCCACATCGATTGAAGGCAGTGCCGGCGGCGGCATAGTGCCCTGGGCGGTAACTAACGGCTATGCCAGCAGTGGCGAATGGGCCGCCACCGCCTTTGCCACTGTGGTCGGGGTGGACGATTTCACCCTAAACGTGCAGGGCGCCAGTGTCAGCTACGACAACCAGTGGGAGTGGTCTTTCGCCCGGCAACGCTTCAAACTGGATACACTGGGCGGTGAGCTGCGCCAGGATGTGTTTGGCATGAAGTATCACTTTGCCGGTGAGCTGTTATACACCGCTCTGCCGCAACTGAGCCTGGGCCTGCAGTACAAGAAAAACCGTGACTTTGCCCTGCCACAGGCTGTTGGTGCCCGCGATGACAGCGGGATAGACTTGTACGTCGCTGCCACTAAAGTGCTGTTTGATCAGGTTGCCGGCCGCAACCTGCTGTTAAACGCCACCCTGCGCGCCACCAAAGCCCACCAAACCGGTTTACTGGGCTTTGGCACGGCCACCGACAACAACTACCAGCTGGTGGCCGAAGGTTCGGCAGTACTGCTGCTAAATTACAACCTGGCATTAGGTGTGGAGTTTAAACAAAAGCCCAACCAACTGGCCTTTGCCCACGAGCAACACTGGCGCGACCTGTTTGCCGCCTGGTTTGTTAATAAACACCTGTCACTGGTGGCCGGTTATGCCGATCTTGGCAGCATTGCCGGCTTTGACCGCCAGCAAGGTTATTATGTTTCGCTTGAAGGAGCCTGGTAATGACCCAGTTTATAGCTACCTTAGTCATGCTGTGCAGCCTGCTGCTGGGCGGCTGCAGCCAGCCAAACAAGCCGAGTTTGTATCAGCAGCTGGGCGGTGCAGAGGGTATTGCCGCTATTACCGATGGCTTACTGTATGAAATTGAACATGACCAACGCATAGTGCACCATTTCGCCGACACCGACATTGAACGTTTTCGCCGGCTGTTAGCCGAGCAACTGTGTGAGTTAAGCGGCGGCCCCTGCGTGTATAGCGGCGGCACTATGCAGCAAAGCCACAGCAGTTTTAACATTAGCCTGGCCGATTACGATGCGTTAGTCGACGGGCTAATCAAGGTGATGCAGCGGCAGAACATCAGTATCAGTGCGCAAAATCAGCTGCTGGCACTGTTGGCACCGATGTATAAAGACATCAGCTATCGCTAGCCCTGCCCGGTTAATTTGGCGGCCAGTTTGCGGCTTAGCGGCGCGAAGATAAACACCAGCGGAAAAGCACAGACATGGGCGTACAGATACGCCTTTAACCAGGCGCTGAAAAACTCAGCAAACCAGCCCAGGTTAATAAAGGTTAAAATGCCTGACATTAAAAACGCCATAAAGCCGGACATAATAAAAGCAAATAAAACAGGCTGAAAACGCGGCGCAAACATTTGCGGCTCTCCGTACAATGCGGTGGTCAGGTTCAGGCTTGCGACTTTAGCATAATAGCGGCGTTTATGGCTTTACGCCGCGCCAAAGCGCTGCTATAACGCGGCACAACGTAATTGCAGGGCCTACCATGTACCAGACGGTTTTTCTCGATGCGGCCTCTATGGGCGATGCCGATCTTAGCCCGCTACAGGCGGACAATATTGCCCTAACCTGCTTTAATGCCACCACACCGGCGCAGGTACTTAACCGTTTACAACAAGCTGATATTGCCATTGTGAATAAAGTGGTGCTGGATGCGACAACGCTGGCCGCCCTGCCCCGGCTGAAGCTGATTTGTCTGGCCGCCACCGGCGCTAACAATATTGATCTGGCGGGGGCACAGCAGCACGGCATCGCCGTGTGTAATGTACGTGGCTATGCCGACACGGCTGTGCCTCAGCAGGTGTTTGCACTGCTGCTGCAGCTGACCAATAAGGTACAGCAATACCAGAATGCGGTACGGGCCGGGCGCTGGAGCCAAAGCCCGCATTTTTGCCTGCTGGACTACCCGGTGACTGAACTGGCCGGAAAAACAATGCTGATTGTTGGTTACGGCGCACTGGGGCAGGCCACGGCAAAGCTGGCGCAAGCCTTTGGCATGCAAGTGTTGTTATCTGAGCAACCGGACGCCAGCATTTGCCGTGCCGGCAGGTTGCCGTTTTTCACCGCCTTGGCACAGGCCGATGTGGTATCCTTGCACTGCCCGTTAACGGCCGGTACTGAGCGGCTGTTTAACGCGCGCGCCTTTGCGGCAATGAAGCCCGGCGCGCTGCTGATCAATACGGCCCGAGGCGGCCTTATCGACGAGACCGCCCTGCTGCAAGCGCTACAGCAAGGCACTTTGGCAGGAGCGGCACTGGATGTACTGACCGAGGAGCCACCACCGCCGGCGCATCCGCTCGTGTTGGCAGACTTGCCCCAGCTGATTATTACACCGCACATGGCCTGGGCCAGCGCCGAAGCGCGCCAGCGGATGGTGCAGCAACTGGCGGCTAACGTGCAGGCCTTTGCCGGCGGTCAGCTGCGTAATGCACTCTGGCCGCAACATTGATTTGGCGCTACACTGACAAAAAATGATAATAAACAACATAATGCGTCCACTCTTTTTTATCAGTTTGCTGTTGTGCAGCGGCTACAGTAACGCCAGTGACACCTTGCAGCAACGGCTGCTACAGGCCAGCAGCCAACCGGAGCAGGTGATCACCCAGTTGCAGGCACTGCCTGCCAACACCCTTGACAGCAGCGACCACCTGGTACTGGCCGAAGCGCAGCTTAGGCTGCGTAATAAAGCCGGTGCCATGGATGCGGTGAACAAAGCGCTGGACAGTGCAGCAGACCCCTACCTTAAAGCCCATGCCTTTTTACTGAAGGCACAAATTTACGGCATTTTGTACCGCGATACCGTGATCGCCATTACCATGCTGGAACAAGCCGAGGTGTTATTACACCAGCGCGAAGATGCCGACAGCCTGTCACTGTACAGTGATGTACTGCAAAGCTTCGCCCAGGCGTATAACCAACTGGGTAATATTCCCAAAGCCATTCCTTATGCCCGGCGTAGCCTGGAATTAGCCATGCAGCAGGATGCCCAGGCACAGCTGAAAGCCCGTATTACACTGGGCCGTTTAACCTTGCAAAACAACGCCTTTGGTGAGGCCTATCAGCACTTTCACCAGGCGCTGACGCTGGCCAGCAGTTTACAGGATGACGATGCCCTGGCCTCTATTCACCTGCGTTTGGGCATGGCATACCGCAAAATTGAAGATCACAGCCGGGCATTGCACCATCTACAGCAGGCAAAACAGCGCTATAAGCAGCTGCAACGCGACGCCAGCTACGCGTATACGCTGATTTATATTGGTGAAACCTATCTGGAGCAAGCCGACACCGCCGCTGAAGCGGCACAGTATCTGACCGAAGCATTAGCGCTGGCAAAACAGCTGGATGACCCGCTGCGGGTGGGTATTGCCACCTTAGGGCTGGGCCGGCTGGCGGTGCTGCAGCAACGGCCTGAACTGGCGCGGCAACACTTTGACACTGCCCAGCAGCTGTTTAGCCAGCAAAATGTGCAAACTTATCTGCAAGAAACCCTGCTGGCGCTGGCCGAGCTGCACTTGCAGGCAGCCGAGTATGCACAAACGGCTAACCTGCTGCAGCTTCTGGCTGCCGATATGCCCAAAGCAGCGGTCTATCTGCAGCTGCGCTTTTTTGAACTGACCGCCCGTCTGGCGGCATTACAGGGCGACTGGCAAGGCGCTTATACCAGTTTGCAGCAAGCCGGCAGTTTGCGCCTGGCGCAGCTGGACGAGCAGAATATCTTTCAGCTGGACTTAATTAATCAGGGGCTGGAACAAGCGGCCGCTGCCAGTCAGTGGCAGGCAGAACTGCGCCAGCAACAGCTGCAGCTATCAAAGCAGCAGCGCAATATCAGCCTGCTGCTGGCAACCGTGTCCGGGTTAGCACTGGCGTTAATATTGCTGTTATTCTGGGCGCGCCGGCGCAGCGCCAGGACCATGCCGCCGGCACAGAGCCCATTACCGGATTGGCGTAACTTTTGTCAGCAATTGCAGCACAAAGAGCACAGCATCAGCCATCTGTTGGCCTTTAGCCCACAGCAGAGCCAACAGTTAAAACTGCGCTTTGGCCAACAGCGCATCACACAGGTGCTGCATACGCTGTTACCGGCGCCAGGCGCGCCGGCCGTGCTGGGCTGGTGTCTGGATCAGGACGTGTTGTGGCTGGCGCTGGATCAGCGTCACACTGATGTCACGGCGCTACAGCTGAAGCTCGCCCGCCAGTTACAGCAACAGCTACCCGGTGCGGAAGCCGCCCCGATACTGCTGAGCCTGCAGCTACCGCTGCAGCAGTTGCTGAGCGGCCCCTGGCCACTGGCACAGCTGCAAAACCTACCCGAAGCCTTCTGGTTAACGTTAGCGTTATGTCAACAGCAGCCGGCGAACCACGGGCTTTGGCTGGCACGCTTAAGCAGCAGCCAGACCCCAGCCTGCGAATGGGCCAGTAGCCTGGTGCGGCAAGACTTGCTTAATGCCTTCAGGCTGGGGCAGTTGCAGCTGTATTGCAATGACAACAACCTGGAGCCGGCCTTAGCCGATAACCTGCATTAGCCGTCAGCGCCAGCCAGCCACAGCTCAGCGGGCAGGCTAAACTGCATGCTGTTACCGGTTTTCGGGCAACGAAAGCCCAGGCTAACCGCCTGCAGCGCCAGCCCGCGGCTGTCTTTGTTGTCGCTGCCATACTGCGGATCGCCCATTACCGGGTGCCCCGCCAGGGCAAAGTGACGGCGGATCTGATGCTTGCGGCCACTGATCAGTTTAATGTCTAACCAGCTTTGCGCTGCTGCCGCATCATAACGGCGCAAGCTAAATTCAGTGCGGCAGGGCTTGTCGTCAAGCGGCTGGCTCAGCTCGCCCTGTTGCAGTAAGGCGGCCGACAGCTGGCCTTTTACCCGGATCAGGTAGTGCTTTTCTATTTGCCGGTTGGCAATCAGTTTGCTAAAGGCCGCCGCCATCGTTTTGCTGTGCGCCAGTACCATCAGCCCACTGGCTTCGCGGTCCAACCGGTGCAGTAAAAACACCGGCCGTTTGGCGGCAAAATGTTGCTCGGCGGTGCGCAACAACGACAAATGATCGCCCCATTCGTTACCCTGTGACAACATCCCGGCCGGTTTAAACCAGACGCTGTAATGCTGCTGATCGCTGATAAGCTGTGCCGGGGCGCAGCTGCGGTTTAACAGCTCATCATCATAGTGCAGGCTAAGCTGTTGGCCGTTTTGCAACAAGGTTTGCGCCCGGCGCAGCCGCTTTTGTGCTTTACCGGCCAGCAACACTGCGCCCTTGGTCATGGCGTCTTTTAGCCGGCCTTTAGACAGCTCTGGCACGCCCTGACTGAGCAAGTCTATTGCCATAATGCTTTGCACCGCTTGCAGGGTTCGCACCAGTTTCATCGCTTTACACTTCCTTTACGTTAAAGTTCAGCCAAAATTCATCGCGCCAGTCTGTAATGGTATCAAAGCAACCGGAGATACCGTTATGAAAAACTTCAGCCTGTTACTGTTAACTGCTCTTTGGCTGTGCTGGCCAGGCCAAGGGGCAGGCAGCGAACTGTCAAGCCTTACCACAGAGCGGCGCAGCGATACCCCCATCAGCTTAAAGCACAATAAAGCGGCTACGGTTACCAGCCAGGGCTATCAGAGCCATGTCTGGTTTTACAGTGTCGACCTGTATTTAAGTGGTGATCGCAATGCCAATGGCTACTATCACCGGCTGGAAGTTGAGCTGGACGCCGATACCAGCGAGCCATATCAGGCGGTATTTGCCGAATTCAGCCTGCTGCCCAGCTACGGCGACGAGCGCATTTTTTATACCAGCAGTGTGTTTGAGCTGTACCGGCAAAGCCCCGATGACTGGCTGGCCATAGATACCGTACTGCAAAGCCAGTTTCCTGCCGACGAATACTTACTTACCGTAAGGCTGTTCGACGCCAACACCGGTTACCTGCTGGCAGAAGTGTCAGGCTTTGATGATGCCAACCTGGATCTGCTGGCACTGGAAGATGTTAACCGTGACAGCCAGGTGCACACCAGCACCACAGTGGCGGTGTCTGGCGGCAGTGCTGGCATCTTCAGCCTGCTGGCAGTATGCTTAGTGGCAGGTTGGCGCTATTACCGGGTATTAGGGGCTGAATGAGCAAGCTGTTACTGACGTTATGCTGTATCGCGCTGCCTCTGGCAGCCACGCCACTAAAACTGCAACTGAAGCGCGATGGCGAGCAGTTGCAGTTTCATTATCAGTTTCAGGTAAATGCCGAGCCACAGCAGCTTAGCTTCAGCCTGGACAACCAGAGCCTGAATAACCATTTTCGTCAGTTTCGTGCGTTAAAACCGGCGCTGTTACAGCAGTATTTATGGCGTGATGCCAGAGCCCACGTGGCGCAATACCCTGGCGCCCGCCTGCAGCGTTTGCCCGGCAGCGACAGCCTGCGCTACCGCCTGCAGGCCCCGGCAGAGCTGAGCACCAAACTGGAAACTGAGCTGGCGCAGCTGCTACAAAAACAACAGCAACGCTATCTGGAACAACACTATTACTACGCGATAACGCTGCCACTGGGTGAACAGGTGATCATTCCCGATCATCAGCGCTTAATGCAGGACAGCCTCAGCGCCTTGTTGCCAGTCGCCAATGCGTTGCACCGGAAGCTGATAAACCTGCCCAGCCGGCAGTCGGTGGGCTATATCAGCCAGTGGCTGCAGCAAATCCCTTACCAGGATTTATCCGACCGCGCCCAGTCTGCCGGCAGCAGTTTTAGCCCGCCGCTAAAGCTGCTACAGGAAAACCGTGGCGATTGTGACAGCAAAGCGGTGTTGCTGGCAGCATTGGTGCGCATGCTGCTGCCCGATGTAAAACTGGCGATGATTTACCTGCCGCAACATGCGATGTTGGCCCTGCAGCTGCCGGTGCAAAGCAGCGACGATGCGGTTACCATCGACGGGCGCAACTACCTGCTGCTGGACCCTACCGGGCCGGCCTTACTGCCACCTGGTGAAATAAGCCCGCAGTACCGTATTTATACGCAAAATGGGCAGTTTGCCTACCGTTTGCTGTAGCAGTTACTCTGCCGGCTTATCGGGCGCGGCCAGGCTGGCCACTTTATCAAACACTTCTGTCCAGCCATCAGGTACATGCCGCACACCTTGTGTCTGACCTTTACTTAAGCGGTCTATGTGCACCAATAAGCGGTTCATTGCTGACAAGGTGCGCCGCCGGTAACGGTACTGTAGTGCCAGCAACAGACAGCCCAGTAGCAAAGCATAACTTAGCCAATGCCAGACAAAATCGGCCAGCCCGGCGGCAAACAGGCTGGTTTTATGCTCTAACACCCCTAACGACCAGGGCATAGTGCGCAGCCGCTGAATTTGCAGCATATGCTGATTAACACTTTGCAACCGGCTGGCCACTGAGCTGCTGATCAGCTCACCGGACTGATCCAGTAGCATAAACTCGGTATCAGCATATTGCTGATAGAGTGGCTGCAGCAGCGGCTGCAACTTGAGCGCAAACACCAGCCGCCCGAGCTTTTTATCTGACTGATACAGCGGCAGACTCAGCGCGGCCTGGCCGCTGATAAACTCAGCATAGAAAATCTGCTCCCGCTCATACGAGGGCTCCGCGGCGTGGCTGCGCTGCCAGCTAACCAGCTGATCACTGACATAATCTGACCATTTTGGCTGCCCGTGGTAGACAAAACCGTGCTCGGAAAAATAATAAATTGCCAGCAGGTGCGGCTGAGTTTGCTCTGCCAGCTCAAAATAGGGCTTAAGCTGGTCGAGCATCTGCAGCTCGGCTTGTATTTGGGGATCAGTAAAGGTGCTGCTGTCGTGCACAGTGCCATCCGCCAGCTGCAGCAGCGGTACCGGCTCGGGGCCGGTGGGTAGCGGCGGTAATGTTAACTTGCTCAGGGCGGCGCGGCGCATGGCCTGGCTAAATGCCAGCACAGGGGCAAATTCGGCATCCAGTTGCTGGCTAAGGGCCTGCAAATGCGCGGTAGTCTGGCTGACACGCTGCTCGACGCTACGAAAATAGTGTAACGCAGCCCCCAGAGTAGCCAGCAGCACTATGGCTAGCATGCCAAGTTGGCCGCTGCGGCGGTATTCATAATAGACAGGGTTTTTCATGCAACTCCTTTTGCGTAAGCATAACCTGCTGCTTTGCAGGCAAAGCCTAGCTGATTGGTTAAATTAATCAACCAGGCATTGCCTCCGTCAGGTTACAAATTGGCCTCAGCAAAAGAGGCCAGCCGGCTGCGTACCACGCCATTGAGGTTAATGGTGGTGCTACCCTCAAAGTTTTTAAACCGCTCGACGATGTACGTTAGCCCAGAGGTTACCGCCGTCAGATAGTTGCTGTCGATTTGCGATAAATTGCCCGAGCAAATGAGCTTAGTACCTTCACCACAGCGGGTAATAATGGTTTTTAGCTGTGCTGCGCTGAGGTTTTGGCATTCGTCCAGAATAACAATGGCATTTTGAATGCTGCGCCCGCGCATAAAATTGACTGATTTAAACTGAATATTGGCTTTTTCCATAATGTAATTGACACTGGCATGCGGGTGCTCGTCGGTTTTATGCAGCACTTCCAGCGAGTCGGTAATCGCCGCCAGCCAGGGCGCCATTTTTTCTTCTTCGGTACCGGGTAAAAAGCCAATTGACTCCGCAATTTCCGGCGTATTACGGGTGACGATCACTTTGTCGTACATGCCTTTTTCAATCACCAGCTCTAAGGCGGCCGCCAGCGCGATCAGCGTTTTACCACAGCCTGCCGGCCCGGTCAGGATCACCAGGTCCATGTGTGGGTCCAGCAGTGCCTGCATCGCCATCGCCTGATAAATATTCTTCGGATGAATACCCCAGGCATGGCGGTGCATCAGGCGCTCGTAGCCAAAATCCAGAATACGGATCTCTTTGTCAGTAATGGCAGTGACTTTGCCGGCAAAGCCCTCCACTTCGTCTATCAGGTACTCGTTAATATAGGCATTGGGCAGCACACTGCGGTTAACATAATGAAAGGTTTCGCGGCCTTCGTTTTCACTGCGGCATTCGCCAACCTGGCTCCAAAAATCACCGGGAAACTTGTAATAGCCTTTGTATAAAAAGCGCACATCATCAATTAACTGGTCGGTACGGTAATCTTCGACCAGTTTTAAGCCGGCGCCTTTGGCTTTCAGCCGCATGTTGATGTCTTTGGTGACCAAAATCACTTTCAGCGGGCTTCTTTCGCGCTGCAGATACAGCGCCGTGTTAATGATCAGATGGTCGTTTTCGCCGCCCGGCAAGCCGGGGATTTCATCGGTGATGTGATGATCATTAATAATAAATAAATGACCGCCCGGTTTTTGCTCGCCTGAGCGCGGCAAGGCCACGCCTTGCAGCATCTGATCGGGCGAGGCGTCTTTTAGTACATCTTCCAGTGCCCGGATCGCCACGCGGGCATCACGGCTGACATCTTTATTGCGGTCTTTAATGTGGTCCAACTCTTCCAATACCGTCATCGGTATTACCACGTCGTGTTCCTGGAAGTTTAGAAAGGCAAAAGGTTCGTGTAGCAGAATGTTGGTATCGAGAACGTAGATTTTTTTTTCTTTGGTTTTCCTTCGCGCCATACGGCTCTCCTCTTCGCCTGGCCAGGCCGGTTACCTGTGCCACAAACTAAGCATAGTGCAATAACGCTGTTTTGCCTGAGCTTTTAACAGCAAAAGCAGCACGCCGCTACCACCATGCCGCCGGCAGATGGCAATCAGATGACAGCGCCAGATACTGAATTTACTGCAATTGATGATGCAGCCTGGCAGGATTCCTAGTACCATAGCGCCCCCAATTTAGCTGATAGGGTAGAAGATGAGTTTTGCACTGGGACAACGCTGGATAAGTGATACCGAGTCCGATTTAGGTTTAGGTACTGTGGTGGCCATTGAAGGGCGCCATTTAACTTTATTGTTTCCGGCCAGCGGCGAAACCCGCCTGTACGCCCAGGCCGATGCGCCACTCACCCGGGTAAAGTTTAATGTCGGCGACGAAATTGCCAGTGCTGATGGCTTTAAACTGCTGGTTGCGGCGATTAAACAGCAGCATGATAACCTGGTGTACTGTGGTAAACGGCTGGATGACGACAGCTATGTCGAGCTGCGCGAGACTTTTTTAGACCACTTTATCAGCTTTAACCAGCCGCAAGACCGGCTGTTCGCCGGCCAGATTGACCGCTTTGACTGGTTTACCCTGCGTTATCAGGCCTGGCAGCAGCTGCATCAACAACAGCAGAACCCGCTACAGGGCCTAACCGGCGCCCGCGTCAGTTTAATTGCGCATCAGCTGCACATTGCCAACGAGGTGGCCAAACGCCACGCACCCAGAGTATTACTGGCCGATGAAGTCGGCCTGGGTAAAACCATAGAAGCCGGCCTGATTATTCATCAGCAGCTGATAAGCGGCCTGGCCAGCCGGGTGCTTATCGTGGTGCCAGAAGCGCTGCAGCATCAGTGGCTGGTGGAGATGCTGCGCCGCTTTAACTTGCGTTTTTCCGTGTTTGATCAGGAGCGCTGCGAGCAATCCGCGCTGGATGTTGCCAACCCCTTTGATACCGAGCAGCTGGTACTGTGCAGCTTAAGTTTTTTGCAAAACCAGCCACGCTGGCATCAACTGGCCTGCGACAGCCAATGGGACTTGCTGGTGGTAGACGAAGCGCATCACCTGCAATGGAGTGAGCACGCGCCCAGCGAAGCCTATCAGCGCATTGATGCGCTGGCACAGCAGACAGCCGGGTTAATCTTACTTACCGCCACCCCGGATCAGCTGGGCCACGAAAGCCACTTTGCCAGGCTTAAACTGCTGGATCCGGCGCGCTTTCACAGCTACGACGCCTTTTTACAGGAAGAGCAGCAATACCAGCAGGTGGCGGCTGTTGCCACGCCGCTGCTGGCACAAAGCCCGTTAACGCCAGCCGAACAAACGGCGCTTCAGCAAATGCTGACCGAAACGGATATCAGCGCCGAGCTTAGCCTGTTGCAACAGGGCGATGCACAGCAGCAACAGCAGGCCCGGCAAAAACTGCTGGCGCAGCTACTGGACCGCCACGGCACCGGCCGCATTTTATTCCGTAACAGCCGTGCCAGTATTAAGGGGTTCCCCAAGCGCAGCGCCCATCTGTATCCTTTGGCGCTGCCCGAGCAATATCAGACAGCACTGAAAGTACACTTTAGCCTCAACCCTGACCTTTCAGAAGCTGAGCGGGTGCAGGCCAACCTGTTTCCGGAGCAGGTGTTGCAACAACTGGATGACAGTAGCTGCTGGTGGCAGTTTGACCCCAGAGTCGAGACGCTTATCAGCCTGCTGAAACAGCATAAGCAGGAAAAATTCCTGCTTATTTGCGCCCATGCCCGTACCGCCATCGCACTAGAGGAAGCCGTGCGCCAGCGCGAAGGGATCCGCGCCGCCGTGTTTCATGAGGGCATGAGCATCGTCGAGCGTGATAAAGCCGCCGCTTACTTCGCGCAGGAAGAATACAGCGCTCAACTGCTGTTATGCTCAGAAATTGGCAGCGAAGGCCGCAATTTCCAGTTCGCCCATCATTTAGTGTTGTTTGACCTGCCGCTAAACCCGGATTTGCTGGAGCAGCGTATCGGCCGGCTTGACCGTATTGGCCAGCGTGCCGATATTCAGCTGCACCTGCCGCATTTTGCTAACCAGGCCCAACAGCTGCTGCTTGACTGGTATCAGCAAGGGCTGGATGCGTTTGCACACACCTGCCAGACCGGTCGCAGTGTGTTTGAGCAGGTTTGCGACCGCTTAATACCACTGCTGGCACAACCTGTTGCCGACCAGCCGGCAATGGCGACGTTAATTCGCGATAGCCAGCAATTAAACCAGCAGCTAAAAACCCGGCTGGAGCAAGGCCGCGATAAGCTGCTGGAAATTCACTCGGCCGGCGGTGAGCAGGCGAAACAACTGGCACAGGCCATTGCCGCGCAGGATAATGATACCGCCTTACCCTTGCTGATGTTTAAAGCCTGGGATCTGCTGGGCATTAATCAGGACGACCGCAGTGACACCAGCATCATTCTGACACCGTCAGAGCAGATGCAGGGCAGCTACCCCTGGCTTGGCGATGAAGGTGTCACCGTGACCTTTGACCGCGCCACTGCCCTGGCAGAGGAAGATATTCAGTTGCTGAGCTGGGATCATCCGATGGTGCGCGGCACGCTGGATATACTCACCACCGAGCCACATGGCAGCAGCTCAGTGGCGCTGCTGGCCAATAAAGCTCTGCCGGTGGGCAGCTATTTGCTGGAGCTGAATTTTATTATTGAAGCCAGCGCCCCGCCGGCATTGCAGTTACCGCGTTATCTGCCCGCGACGCCACTGCGCTTGCTGCTGGATAAAAACGCTAATAATTTATCGGCTAAAGTCAGCTTCGAGCAGCTTAACAAGCAACTGAAACCGGTCGGCCGTCAAACCGGCAGCAAACTGGCCGGTGCCTTGCAACAGCTGGTGCATCCGCTGCTGGCCAAAGCCACTGAGATCGCCACCACCCAGATGGCCAACGTGATAAGCAGCGCACAGCAGAGTGTTAGCCAGACGCTGGGCGCCCAGCAGCAGCGCTTAACCGCATTGCGTCAGCTTAACCCCAGCGTCAGGCAGGATGAAATTGACGCGCTTGCTAAGCAGCAACAGCAGCTTACTGACTATATCAGTAAAGCCAGGCTAAAGCTGGACGCTATCCGCCTCATCGTGGTAAGCCACGACTGATGAGTATGCTGCACTATGCACCGCCCACCTCGCCTTACCTGGATATTCTGTATCAGGATAATGCGCTGGTGGTGTTTAATAAGCCCAGTGGCTTATTAACGGTACCGGGTAAAGCCGCCGAGCACAAAGACAGCCTGGAATACCGCGCCCGTCTGGTATGGCCGGGCATTCGCGTAGTGCACCGGCTGGATATGGCGACATCCGGTATTGTGGTGATGGCATTAACTGCCGACGCCCAGCGTAGCTTAAACCGCCAGTTTCAGCTGCGCCACACCGAAAAACACTATATTGCCCGGGTCAGCGGCCATGTGCTGGCCGATTACGGCACTATTGAGCTGCCGCTGATTTGTGACTGGCCGAACCGGCCAAAACAACATGTTTGTTATCAGCATGGTAAACCGTCAACGACGCATTATCAGGTGCTTAGCCGCTCAGACAGCGAAAGCCGGCTTAAATTGATGCCGGTAACCGGCCGCTCGCATCAGCTACGGGTGCATTTACAATGGTTAGGCCACCCTATTCTGGGCGATAAGTTTTATGCCGGCAGCGAAGCGCTGTCAGCGGCAGCCAGGTTACAGCTGCACGCCGAGCAACTGTGTTTTTTCCACCCGCATAATGCCAAAAAATGCTGCTTTATTGCGCCCTGCCCATTTTAATCATAAAAAACTCAGTTTTATATTAACCTAACGTTCATGTAGCTCGTATACCATTGTGCATAATGTTGTTAAACAAATAATTTGTACTACGTTTTTATATAACCATTTTTTGTATAACCACAGTAATCTGCATATTGAATAATCTGCAATTAAGGTGTCTGGTAAATCTAAGGAGATATGGATGAAACTTAATAAAACGTTTTTAGCTGTTGCTACCGCACTTCCGTTATTAAGCACGGCCGCTTTTGCCGACACAGTAAGCGCCGCTGATTTAAAAGAGCGGGTGTTTGGTTCAGTATTTGGCGAATACTATATGCCCGATATTGATAAAACCGAATCAGCAGCCTGGAATTACATGGAAAAAGATTGGGGTTACGGTATTGAGTTAGGTTATTACCTGACGGAAAACTGGGCACTGCGCGCTGAATTTGCCAAACTGGATCTGAAATCAAAATTAGATGGTTCAGACTCTGACGGCGATCGTATTGGTATTGATGCGATGTATCATTTACCGTCTATGTCTTCTGTGTATTTAGTCGGTGGTTTAAAGCGGATGGACGCGGTACAAACTACCACGGCAGTAAACCTGGGTGTAGGTTACAAGCATTTCTTTAATCAAAACTTTGGGGTATTTGCTGAAGCCAACCGTTATCAGGGTATTGATGAATCGTACGGCGATGCCGGCATTAAACTGGGTCTGACTTATGCGTTTGGCTCTGCCGCTGCTAAACCAGCACCGGCTCCGGCCCCTGCACCAGCGCCGGTTCCGGTACAGGCTGCACCGGCCGATAGCGACGGCGATGGCGTGGTAGATACCATGGACCGCTGTGCAGACACCCCAGCTAACCACAAAGTGGATGCGACCGGCTGTACCATTTACGAAGAGAAAATGGCCGCCGTAGGCGATATCGACATTGAAGTACGCTTCCCGTTCGACTCTGCCGTCGTACCACAAAGCCAGCGTTCAGACGTGCAAAGCTTGGGGGCCTTTATGCAGCGCTTCCCTGAGTCTACCGTGCTGATCGAAGGTCATGCTTCTAACACCGGTAACCCGGCCTATAACATGCGCTTATCTGAGCGTCGTGCTAATGCAGTCGCTGATATGCTGAAGAACGAGTTTAACATCGCCGCTTCTCGTATCACCGCTGTCGGCTTTGGTGTAACCCGGCCACGGGTAGAAGGTAATACTGCTGAAGCCCATGCTGCTAACCAGCGCATTGAAGCTAAAGTAACGGCTAAAGTAAAAGAGCCAGTACTGCGCTAAGGTTGGACCTGTATCAAGCCGCTGAAAATCAGCGGCTTTTTTTATGCTGTCAATAAGCGCGCATTTTTATAGTGCCACCGCCGAAAAAGCTGTGTTAGCATGCCGTGTTGGTGTGCTGAGATGGCCGCCATGATATCGCAGCAAGTCTGTTAAATTTACCCGCAACGCTGGCACAGGGAGCAGATACCGGCAATGGGGAGTGGGAGTTTATTATGCTTAAATATCATCGTCTGCTGGCCCTTGCCGCCTGTTGCTTTACCGCCAGTGCTGTAGCACAACAGCCCGCCATCGTCTCGTTAAGTGCTAACGCCCATGTTTGCAACGCCGAAGCCGAAACTGCCCGGCTGGCGCAGAACCCGCAACTGCGTGAAATGGCCAGGGCGCTGGTCGAGTTTAAACCCACCAAGTTCTGCTTTATTTTACCCGACGCCGCCAGTGTCACCTTACTGGAGCAGCAGCCGGGCTACATTAAATTCGATTATAAATCCCAGGTACTGTTTACCTTTAGCCAATATGTGGTATCGGGTACCACGCTGGCCAGTAAAGGGTAAAGTTTTCGCCGGCAACGCCGACACCCTGTTATTGGTATACCACTGAGTGTGTATGATGCGTTTGATAACCTGGCTGTTAATGCAAGGTGTAATGCAGGCTGTCATGCTGGCTGTGATTCTGGTTTTGCGGCCGGTCATGGCCATTGAGCAAAATCATCTGACAGATTTACAGCGTCAGCTCCCTGCCGAAGAGCTGCTACAGCTAAGTGCCCAGCAAGAAAATTTTTTAGTACTGCAGCGCGATACGCTGACCAGCTACACTAAGGGTACCGCCATTTTAATACCTGACAGCAGCGAACATCCGGCCAGCCCCAAACATATCGACCATTTGCGACAACAGCTGCCGCTGCATGGCTGGCATACGCTGGCGCTGATCCCGCCGCAACTGAATACCCCCTTGGTCGATCAGAACCAGACCGATTATCACCAACAGATGCTCAGCCGGTTACAGGCGGTGCAACAGCAGGCGCTAAAGCAGCCCGGCAGCATTATTATTATCGCCCAGGGCAACAGTGCCGCGGTGGTCAACCGGCTGCTGGCCGACGGTCAGCTGGCCGAGCCGGTCGCTTTTGTGATGTTGGGAGCCTATCTGAGCGACCCGCAATTAAACCGCCGCATTGCCGATGCGCTGGCACAGCAACAGGTGGCAACCTTAGAGCTGGCGCACCAGTTTGATAACCCGCGTGTCGCGCAGCAACTGTTACGCCGCCAGCAGCTGGCCAATAAAGCGCTAAAAGCGGTGTACCGGCAGCGGCAGCTAAGCGGCTCTGCCTATCATGCAGACGTACAAGTGTGGGTGCTAAAAGAAATCGTCGGTTGGCTTGGCAGTATGGGGTTATAACGCTGCTTTACTGCGCTGCTGCTTAATCAGCTCATAAGCTGCCTGAATGTCTTGCGTGCGGCGTTTAGCCACGTCCAGCATTTCAGCCGGCACACCTTGTGCCATCAGTTTGTCCGGATGATGCTGCGCCATCAGTTTGCGATAAGCTTTTTTCAGCACTGTATCACTCACGCCTGGTGTCACCCCCAGCAGCTGATAAGCATCTTCTAACCGGCCACCTGCGGCCTGTTTCGTCTGGCCAGAGGAGGAGAAACGGTTTTGTGCCTGATAGGCCCGCAGTAACAGCTCCAGTTGCAGCTGACTGAAATTAAGGTAACCGGCCACCTGCTGCAATAAGCTGTATTGTGTCTCTGTCATCTGGCCATTGACACAAGCGGTACTGAGCTGAATTTCTAAAAACAGCTGTAAGACGTCTTTTCGCCGGCGGTAGGTTTGATAAAACTGGCTCAACTGTTGGCGTAGCGGGAAGTTTACCGCTTTACCGTCACGAAAGGCGGCCTGCGCTTCGGTTTGTTGTTGTGGCGTCAGGCCCAGCTGCTGCATAAACTGCGTGGCTTGCTGAATATGCGCACTGGTCACCACGCCCGTCGCTTTAGCAATATGCCCCATAGTGGCAAAGGTGGTATAACGAAACAAACTCTGTTCGTCAGCATTGTCACTGAACAGCCCGTTAAAGCCGCCGTGGCGCTCAAATTGTTGTTTAAAGGTTCGGTCAAACCAATGGCCGATCAACAGGCCCAGCAGTAACCCGGGTAATTTAAGTAATGCCAGACCGAATAAGGCACCAAGAATTTTGCCCCACACTTTACTGTCCTTATGCTTGTCGCCAGATGCACCCTACGCCGGAGGGCAGTATTGAAGGCGCTACTATATCGGATTAGCAGGATTTCTAAAATTGATTTATCATAGCCAGTCCGCTGTAGGCATATCGCTGTTAGAACTAAAGTAAGGCAAGAGTAGCTGCATGAAGCATGGGTTAGCTGTGGTTTTTTTTCTTCCGGTTGTCACAACCAGCACACTGGCTTATGCAGAGATCCCGCCAGCCATGTGTTATCAGCCACTGCAGCGTCCGGCGGCGTTAGCGCAGGTAAACCCAGCCGATCCATCGGTACGCATAGCCTCTGATCAGGTCGATTTAAGCGACAACCAGCAAGCCAGCTTTAACGGTAATGTAGAAATAAGCTACAAAGACACGCTGCTGCTTGCACCAAGCGCCCGTTACAGCAGCCTTAGTCAACTGATGCAGGCCGATGGCGGTATTGAGTACTTTAACCAGACACTGCAGGTTAGCGGCCGGCTGTTCAGCGCCAATTTACAACAAAACAGCGCCCGGCTGGACGATGCCCGTTATCGTTTTGTCGACCAGGCCGGCCGCGGTTACGCCACAGCACTTATCGCCAGCGAAGATGCCATCCGGCTGAATGAGGCCTTATTTACCACCTGTCCAGAGCAGGATAACAGCTGGGCATTACATGCCAGCTCGATCAATATTGAAGCCGATGAAGGCTGGGGCGAAGCCCGCAATGCCGTATTTAAAATTAAAGATGTGCCGGTGTTGTACCTGCCCTATGTTACGTTTCCGGTCAACGAAGCGCGCCGCAGCGGCGTATTACTGCCTAAATTTGGCAGCTCACAAAAATTAGGTGTCGATTTTGAGCTGCCCTACTACCTCAATCTGGCCGAAAACTACGATCTGACCCTGACCCCACGCTACATGAGTAAACGCGGCGCCCAGTTTAAATCTGAGTTTCGCTATTTAACCGAGCAACATCAGGGTAATGTGCAGCTGGAGTACCTGAACGCCGATAACGAAAAAGCCGATAATTTCGGTGCCCGTTATCTGGGCCACCTCAGCCATGTCAGTGACTTTACGCCGCAGTGGCGGGGTTATGTCGATTTCACCGATGTCAGTGATGATGCCTACCTGACCGAGCTGGGTTCAGATTATTCAAACCAAAGCGATACCCAACTCCTGCGTGAGGCCGCACTCAGTTTTTATGGCGACCAGGTCCATTCACAGTTAAGATTACAAGGCTTTGAAATTTTAGGTAATTACAACAAGGCGTACAGTGCCTTGCCAGAATTAAGCCTGACCTCAGCGACCCCAATAGCGCTCACCTCCTGGCTGGATTTTTCCTGGCAGGCACAGTACGCCCACTTTCGCAACAGTACCGCTGCCATTACCGATGCCGACCGTTTGCACCTCGAGCCCACGCTGACACTGCCCTTTATTACGCCCGCCTTTGAGCTAACGGCAGAAACCAGTATGCTGTATACCTATTATCAGCAAACAGCAGCCGAGCAACAGACCGACGTTGTCAGCTCAGTCAGCCGCGCTGTGCCCAAGGTCCGGCTGTACTCGCGGCTGAATTTAGAGCGCGAGTACGACTGGTTTGGCGAGAACGCACTGCAAACCTTTGAGCCACAAATTCAGTATCTGTATATTCCTTATCGCGATCAAACTGACATAGGCCTGTATGACAGTGCCCGTTTGCAGGACGACTTTCATGGCTTGTTCCGCACTAACCGTTACTCGGGTATAGACCGTATTAACGAAGCCAATCAGCTAACCGTTGGCTGGACCAACCGCTTTTACGACAGTGCCGACAATGAGCTGTTCCGCTTTAGCCTGGGCCAGATCTTTTTTCTGCAGACGCCGGACAGTGCCACAGCAAGCGCAGATGACATCAGCTCCGCCGAGTCAATGTTAGCGTCTGAGCTTATCTGGCACTGGTTTGAAAAATGGTACTTTAGCAGCGCGCTGCAATACGATATCGACAACGACCAACTGATGAAAAGCAGTGCAGCGCTGGATTACAGAGCCAGCGACAAAAGTTTATTCCAGTTGAACCATAGATACAGCCGGGCAGTCTCAGGACTGGAAATTCAGCAGTTGGGTATACTGGGTACCACCGCCATTGCCGACAACTGGCAGCTGGTTGGCAGTTACTATCGTGATGTAACAAATCATCGTATGATAGATGCCACTATTGGCTTACAGTATGAGTCATGCTGTTGGGCTGTGCGGCTGGTAGCAAAACGGCAGATCCTGACCGACCTTGAATTGCCACTGGACAATTTTAGTCAGGCCAGCGGCCTGGACACCAGTATCGGCGTGCAGTTTGTGTTAAAAGGCTTTGGCGACCGTGCTGGTTTTGGTGTTACCGACATGCTGTCTAATGGTATTTTCAGCTACCGTCGGCCTTATTTATTAACTAATTGATGTAGGAATTTATGAAGTTATCTCAACTCGTCGCCACAACCTTGTTGTGTTGTGCCAGCTTTGCCAGCCTGGCAGCTGAGCGTGAAATCGACAGTGTCGCCGCCATAGTGGATAACGGTGTGATATTGCAAAGTGATGTCAACGACATTGTCGAGCGGGTAAAGCGCAACGCTAAAGCTCAGGGTCAAACCCTCCCTTCAGACGCGGCGCTGCGCACCCAGGCAATGGAGCGGTTAATTCTGAACAGTCTGCAGCTGCAAATGGCCGAACGGATGGGCCTGCAAATCAGCGATGCTCAGCTGGACGACACTATCCGTAATATCGCCCAGGGCGAGAATCTGTCGCTGGAAGCGTTTCGCCAACAAGTGGTGGCAGAAGAAGGTGACTATGAGCGTTTTCGAGAGCGGCTGCGTGAAGAGATGATTACCGGCGAAGTGATGCGGGCTAACGTGCAGCGCCGCATTTATATCAGCCCGCAAGAAATTGACAGCGTGATAAAGCTGATGGAAGAGCAAGGCGCCAGCAACGAGCAATATAACATCGGCCACATTTTAATTGCCATTCCAAGCCAGGCTACCACTGAAGATATCAACGATGCCAAAGAGCGGGCCGACAAAGTGATGCAGCTTTTGCGCGATGGCAGTGACTTTAAACGCATTGCTATTGCCTCATCTTCAGGTGCTAATGCACTGGAAGGCGGTGATTTGGGTTGGATGAATATCAATGAAATGCCAACCCTGTTCTCTGAAGCGATCCGCGGCCGCAAAAAAACTGACTTGATTGGCCCACTGCGCTCAGGCGCCGGCTTTCATATTTTGACCATTTTCGACATTCGTGGCGAAAATGTGGCGGCCATCAATGAAGTCAAATCGCGCCATATTCTGATTAAACCGTCGATTATTCTCAGTGAAGAGCGGGCCCGCACTATGCTGGCCGACTTTGCCGCCAAAGTACGTGCTGGTGAGGCGGATTTTGCTGAACTGGCAAAACAACACTCAGAAGATCCGGGTTCAAAGCTGAACGGTGGTGAGCTGGGCTGGAGTGAGCCAGGTGTTTTCGTGCCCGCCTTTCGCGATACGTTAAACCGGCTGGCCATTGATGAAATCAGCGAGCCGTTTCGCACCGAGCATGGCTGGCACATTGCCCAGGTGCTGGACAAACGCACGGTAGATGCCACCGCTGATAAAAAGCGCGAGCAGGTTTACCGGATGATTTTCAACCGTCGCTACAATGAAGAGGCTACTAACTTCCAGCGTGAACTGCGCGCTGAAGCGCACATTGAAGTGCTAGCGGAGAACTAAATGACATTGCGTATCGGCATAACGCCCGGTGAGCCGGCCGGCATAGGCCCGGATCTGGTGATTAAGCTGGCGCAGCAAGACTGGCCGGCCGAGCTGGTGGTGTGTGCCAGTGGCCAACTGCTTAGCGAGCGGGCCGCACAGCTGGGCCTGCCGCTGCAATTAACGCCTTATGATGCCAACAGCTTACCGCGGCCGCAGCGCGCCGGCAGCCTGACGCTGGCGGATTTCAGCCTGGCAGAGCCCGCCGTCGCCGGCAGTTTAAATGCGGCTAACGGCCGTTATGTTATTGATACACTGACCTTTGCCGGAGAAAAGTGTATCAGTGGTGAGTTCGATGCCATTGTGACCGGGCCGGTGCACAAAGGCATTATTAATAAAGCCGGCATTCCCTTTAGCGGCCATACCGAATTTTTCGCTCAGCAATCTAACACCCCTTATGTGGTGATGATGCTGGCCACTGAGGGTCTGCGCGTAGCACTGGCGACTACCCATATTCCGCTGGCCTATGTTGCTAAAGCCATTACCGCTGACAGGCTGACGAAGGTGCTGACCATTCTGCATCAGGACTTGCAGCAAAAATTTGCTATCGCACAACCTCGTATCTATGTCTGTGGCCTCAATCCCCATGCCGGTGAAGATGGCCATTTAGGCCGTGAAGAGCTGGATATTATCAGCCCGACACTACAACAGCTGCGCGACAGCGGTATGGATCTGGTGGGGCCGCTGCCGGCTGATACCCTGTTTCAGCCGAAATATCTGCAGGACGCCGATGCGGTCCTGGCGATGTACCACGATCAGGGCTTGCCTGTGCTTAAGCATATGGGCTTTGGCCGCTCGGTCAATATCAGCCTGGGCTTGCCGCTTATTCGCACTTCAGTTGACCACGGCACCGCGCTGGAGTTGGCTGGCAGCGGTAAAGCCGATGCCGGTAGTTTATTCCATGCCCTAAACCAGGCGATTAGCCTGGCAACTAAAACGACAAACACCCATGACTGACAACGTACACCAGGGCCACCGCGCCCGTAAGCGCTTTGGCCAGAATTTTTTGCATGACCCTGCGATAATAGGCCGCATCGTTAAAGCCATAGCGCCCAAAAGCGACGATATCCTGGTTGAGATTGGTCCGGGCTTAGGTGCCCTGACCGAGCCGGTCGCCGAGCTGGCCGGCCACCTTACGGTGATAGAGCTGGATCGGGATCTGGCCGAGCGGTTAACCCAGCATCCGCAACTGGCCAGCAAACTGACAATTCATCAGGCCGATGCAATGAAGTTTGACTTCACCACCTTGCTGCGCGAAGGCAAAAAGCTCAAAGTGTTCGGTAATCTGCCGTACAACATCTCGACGCCCTTATTGTTTCACCTGTTTCAGTACGCTGATTTAATTGAAAATATGCATTTTATGCTGCAAAAAGAAGTGGTTGATCGTATGACCGCCAGCCACGGCAGCAAAGCTTTCGGCCGCTTAAGTGTAATGACGCAGTATTACTGCCAGGCGATGCCGGTCGTTGAAGTAGGCCCGGGCGCCTTTAAACCCGCGCCCAAAGTAGACTCCGCCGTTGTGCGCCTGCTGCCCAAACCTGTCGCTGAGCGCGCCAAGGTGCCGGCCGAAGTGCTTAACCGGGTGTGTCTGGAAGCCTTTAATCAGCGGCGTAAAACCATCCGCAATGGTTTTAGCAATTTTGCCAGTGCCGAACAGCTTGAGCAGTTGGGGCTTAACCCGTCATTAAGACCTGAGCAGCTTAGTGTAGAGGATTTTGTGACCGTCGCTACCTGGTTACATCAGCAAGAGAGCCTGTCATGAGCTCACATTACAACGTACCGGTGGCGGTAGAAACCTTTTACATCGCGGCCCAGTCTGATCCGGCGGCACAACGCTATGTGTTTGCTTATACCATCACCATCAGCAATCATAGCGATAGTACAGTGCAACTGTTACGCCGTTACTGGCTGATTACTGATGCCAACGGCAAACAAACCGAAGTGGCCGGCGATGGTGTGGTAGGAGAGCAACCCACGCTGGCCCCCGGCAGCAGTTACCGTTATACCAGCGGCGCCGTGCTGGAGACACCAGTAGGCACCATGCAGGGCCATTATGAAATGGTTGACGCCAGTCAGCAGCCTTTTGTGACGGCCATTCCGTTATTTCGTCTGGCTATGCCTAATATTCTTAACTGATGGCAACCTATGTTATCGGCGATTTGCAGGGCTGCTATGATGCGCTGCAGCGCTTGTTAGAGCACATCGGCTTTGATGACAGCACTGACCAGCTATGGTTCTGCGGTGACTTAGTCGCCCGCGGCCCGCAGTCGCTTGAGTGCCTTGCATTTGTTAAAAGCTTAGGCCAGACGGCAGTCACGGTACTGGGCAACCATGACTTACATTTAATTGCCTGTCACTACGGTATCAGCCAGGCAAAAGAGCAGGATAAACTGCAAAGCCTGTTTGCCAGCCCGCAGCGTGATGAGCTGATCCATTGGTTATGCCAGCAACCTTTATTGCACCAAAGCGGCGATAAACGCCATACCCTGGTACATGCCGGTTTGGCGCCTGAGTGGAGCCTGGCGCAAGCACTGTTATTGACGACCGAAGTACAACAACAGTTACAAACAGCGCCGCTGCCTTTGCTTGAAGTGATGTATGGCAACAAACCCGAGCGCTTTAGCGAGGCACATAGCCAGGCACAACGTTGGCGCTTTACCATTAATGCCTGCACCCGCATGCGGTTTTGCCGCCAGGACGGCTCATTAGAGCTAAAAGAAAAGGGCCATCCACGCAACCAGACAGTATTAGTGCCCTGGTATGAATTCTGGCGCAACCGGCTGGCCACCGAGCTATTTTTCGGCCATTGGGCGGCATTAAACGGTTATAGTCCGGTGGCGAATATTCC
>NZ_BAFK01000010.1 GCF_000296695.1 Rheinheimera nanhaiensis E407-8 | reverse complement strand
GCCGGGGGGGTAGCCACGGCATTAGCCCGCCATAGTGCCACCAAAGCGCTGGGTTTTGGCCGCTATCAGGCCGCCAACTATGACGAGCTTATCGACAGCCCGCTGCTACTCGGCCGTTTTAGCCTTAGCCAGTTTATTATTGATGAGGTACCGCATTATCTGGTGGTCAGCGGCGATAACCGCACTAATTTAGCCCGTTTTAGCGACGATTTAGCAAGCATTTGTCAGCAGCAAAAGGCGGTGTTTGGTGCGCTGCCAGACGATCTTAAACAATACTGGTTTTTACTTTGGGTGACCGAAGATGGTTATGGCGGGCTGGAGCATAAAGACTCTACCCTGCTGCTCTGTAGCCGCTTTGACTTACCCGCCCCCGGCGCGACAGAGATTGACGACAACTATCAAAACCTGTTGGCACTGTGTAGCCACGAGTATTTTCATACCTGGTGGGTTAAACGGTTAAAGCCGGCCTGCTTTCATCCCTATCAATTAAGCGCCGAGCAATATACCTCGCAGCTGTGGCTGTATGAGGGCTTTACCTCTTACTTTGATGATTTAGCCCTGGTCAAAGCCGGGCTGATACCCGCTGAGCGCTATATTAACAGCCTGGAAAAAACCATCAGCCGCGTTAGCCGTAACCCCAGTGATAGCGCACAAAGTCTGTTAGACAGCAGCTTTACCGCCTGGACCAAGTTTTACAAACAGGACGAAAATGCACCCAATGCGGTGGTAAGTTATTATGTCAAAGGTGCGCTACTGGCGCTGTGTCTGGAAGCACAACTGCGCGCCAACGGCAGCAGTTTGCAGCAACTGGTACGCCAGTTGTGGCAGCACTACCTGAGCAGCGGCACAGCGGATAATGCAGTTGCGCTTAGCTTAACGCAGCTGGGTTTTACTGAACTGGCGGCCGTATTGACGCAGTGGCTTGCACAGGCGGCACCTTTGCCACTGCAACAGACACTGCCCGCGCTGGGGCTGGAACTGGTCTACCGGCCGATGCAGCATATGGATGACAACGGCGGCAACAGCCACAATGACAGCATCTTTATTGGTGCTCAAACTAAAGTGGTTAATGGCCTGCTGCAGCTTAGCCAGGTGTATCAGGGCGGCAATGCGCATAACGCCGGTTTGATGGCGGGTGATCAGTTGCTGGCGATTGATGGCATTAAAGTTAGCGCCGACAACCTGAGTAAGCTGTTAAGCCGTTACAGCCTGGGTAGCCAGTTGCAAGTCCACTTTTATCGCAAAGACCGGCTGTTAATGGCCAGCCTGCCGCTAAATACGGCCACACAGCAGGTAGCGGTACTAACGGTGAAAGACGAGCGGCTATGCAAAGCCTGGCTGGACGAAAGCGCCTAATTTGTTGGCCACACGCGGATTACTTCGCCTTTGGCAGTGTAATAGCAAGCCCCGGCAGTAAGGCAGGATCTAACCGCTCCTGCTGCCAGTTAATGCGCCAGTCCAGGTGCGGCCCGGTTACCCGGCCCGTTGCACCTATGGTGCCTATTTGATCGCCCTGCACTACCTTGGCGCCCTCTTGCACTGTAAAGCTATCCAGGTGCATAAAGGTAGAGCTGACACCAAATCCATGGTCGATAATTAACGTTAAGCCTGAATAGTACAAATCATCTGCTAACAGCACAGTACCGCTAAGCGGCGCTATTACTGGGGTGCCAGTAGGCGCCGCCACATCTAGTCCATAATGCGGGTTACGTGGCTCACCATTAAAGATGCGTTGGCTGCCGTAAACACCGGAAATGCGGCCTGCTGCCGGCATAATCGGTGTGGTAAAAATATAAGGCAGCGCACTTTGTGTGGTTCTGACTATGCGTACCTTTTGGTTATCGCGCCGGATCCGCTCTGTGACGTCGCTCGGTGGCGTAACATACTTTTGTGCCACGCCGTTAACACGCTGGATATCATACTGGCGGGGACTGAACTGCAAGGATTTGGTAACCTTTTTTCCATCACGCTCCAGATGTAACTCGTGGTTAGCCGGTGCATCGCGGCCGACGCCAAAGACAAAACGGCCATCGGCGCTCACAGGCAGCGGTGTGTCGTTAAACCAGGCTTTACTCACACCGGGTAACTGGCCCCGGATAAGCCCACCCTGCGTAAACTGGCCTTCCAGCGTTAAATCGTCAAATGCCGATACACTGGCGCTTAAGCTAACAAGCAGCGATAGCGCCTTTACCCACACCTTCATATGCAACTACCTTATAATTTTTGCTGGCATCCTGTTGTTTTAAGCTCATCGCAATAAATTCTGCCAGGCATTCAACTGTCGTATCACAGGGGACTATTTCACAGTGCGTTGGTGGCATGGTCAGCTCAAACCAGCCCTGAGCCGCCTGATAAGCAAAGCAGTAATCTCCGGCTTCGGCCATAAGAACTTTAAGCTCAGTCGGCGCCACCTGATCTTCGGCTGTCCCCAGGTAGATATCTTGCCAGCGCTCACACCAGTATTTGTTCAGCCGTGGTGCTAACATGCCATCGGTATAGATTTGAATAGTCGAACGATGACCATGCGCGATGCGCTGGCAATTACCATCATGCTTTTTTAAGCCGTGGCTGTAATGGTAATAAAACCCTGTTGTGGCTTCGGGTCGCAGCGTCAAATTCAGCTGTTTTACGTTAGCCGGTAGCAGCGGCATAATTTGCTCAATCAAAAAGGCACTGACGCTGTGCTCATTAATCTGCTCGGTTGGTATCGCGACCACGGCCTGCTGCGGTGCGGCCATTTTTATCACGCCGCGCAGGCTGTCAAATCGCAGCACGCTACTGTCGCCAGTTTGACTTAACTGCAACGCCGGGTTGGCCGCAGGCAGCGCCAGTTTATGATCGACCAGGTTATCGATGGCCTGCTTAATCACTTTTTTAACTTTGCTAAAATCCAGCACCATTGACGTTTGATCCAAACCGCCATGCAGCTCAACATCCACAATATAACTCTCGCCCAGCATGCCGCGCTTAGGGCACAGGTAAGAGAAATCAATTACCGTCAGGTCACGTACAAACAGAATCATCAGATGCCTCAATGGCCAACAACAGATGCGCCATTATAACGCTGTTAGCGTGGGCAAAACACCGCTGTACACCGATGTTTAGCGCTTATGTTCGGTCAGCCAGCTATTTAACAGGCCAATTTGGCCACATTTATGTGCCGCATACATCAACCGAATCGCATTGCTAAGCAAGGTGCTGTCGTTCCAATCGGTTTTTTGCTGTATTTCGCTATAGCAAGTCAGCGCTTCTGGCGTCAGATAGCCGCGCAGTTCTTTTTTGCCCGATTGCTTTTGCCGCTCCCGATAACGCTGTTGCTTTTCGGCGTTACTCAATGCCTTGGTGGTTGGCTTTGTCATGTTTCACTCTTTGGTCATCTAATGGTCATACACTCAACCAGGGCAGAGGTTGGTGCGTATTGGTGGTACTGTTACAAATCGGACTTGTCTGGCGTACAACTGTTCGCTAAAGTGGCCGACAAATTTTACTGGATAAAACATACATGACTAAGAATAGCTTTACAAAAGAAGATTTAATTGCCTGTGGTAATGGCGAACTATTTGGCCCCGGCAACAGCCAGCTCCCCTCTGACAATATGCTGATGATGGACCGTATCGTCCACATTTCTGAAGAGGGCGGCTTGTATGGTAAAGGCCAGATCATCGCCGAGCTGGATATTACGCCTGAACTGTGGTTTTTTGCCTGCCACTTTAAAGGTGACCCTGTTATGCCGGGCTGTTTAGGCCTGGATGCCATGTGGCAACTGGTCGGCTTCTTTTTAGGCTGGTCTGGCGGCCCGGGTAAAGGCCGTGCGCTGGGCGTCGGTGAAGTTAAATTTACCGGTCAAATACTCCCTACCGCAAAAAAAGTCACTTATACCATTAATATGAAGCGGGTAATCAAGCGCAAACTGTTTATGGGCATTGGTGATGGCGTGGTCAGTGTGGATGGCCGTGACATTTACGCCGCTACCGACTTAAAAGTGGGCTTGTTTCAGGATACGTCCAGCTTCTAAGCGCTACTGCTTAAGCCTGAAAAACAACAAAGCCCCGTATCTCAACGGGGCTTTTTGTTAATCGCCGAACTTACTGGCCTTTATTACTGGCCTTTATTGAATAGGCCGACACTTCTGTCTTCAATGGCCTCGCGCCAGCCTCCTAACCACTGTGAGCGCGTATCTAAACTTTGATAAGGGCAGATTTCTTTTGAACGCCCGGTAACACCGGCGCGATAACCTTGAGCATGAGCACGTTCCAGACGATCACGTTTTTGTCTTTTCATACGGCAGTCTTCCTCAACTTGTTCTGATAATAATAACCGCAGCACGCTGTGCGGTTACTCTTTATTGATAGTTGACGCTGGCGAAAGGTTCAATTGCACTTTGGCAGATTAATCGCTTGACAACGGCTAACAAGCTGAAGTTGTTTAAGTTATGATGACAAAATTATTTATATCTAATTACACTAAAAAATATTTTTTTATAGCGCCAGTGCGTAACAAACTGAAGGTAATAAAAAAGCTGCCGCAGCAGCTTTATATTTAAATCTAATTTCAGGCCTTACGGCGACGCCAACCCAGTATGATACCGCCAAACAGCAATGACAAAACGCCAGCAGCACCACCTTTGCGTTCATACTCTGTTTGCTCACCACCACAGGTTTCAGGTTCGCCATTTGCAACCGGCTGCAATTTTACCGTAATGGCAACCTCTTCCATTTGCGGATTACCCTGCTCGTCCAGCACGACATTACCCAGTAAGTCTTTACGCTCTTTTTCCACCAAGGCCGTAGCGAGAATTCCACCGTTATTATTAATGTCTTTCGCATCAACAATGGTATATGGCGAGTCACAGCTTAGCTGGCTGTTCAAATCGGTAAATTGTTCAGTGGCGATATCGTAAACAAAACCATGCAAGCGACGCGTAGTGGTACCGCCAATAATCACCTCTGCCCGCCCTACAATCTGATTACTGTCGTTAATTGCACTTGGTATCGTGTTGGAGCTATCAAAAAAACCATTAACAAAACGGGTTTGGCCTGAGTTGTAGTCGTGATAAAACAACTTGCTTCGCACATTACCGTTTATAACTTTACTGGCATAACCAACGGCTACATCATTTTCGTTAATATCTACTGCGCTACTAGCGACCTGAAACGCCGCGGCGTTGGTAATAACAAACCATTCATTCGGGTCTACCATAGGTAAGGTTTCACCATCAACAAACAATGTTGCATGAGCCTGACGGTAAGCCGCTTCAGCTACACCAGCCTGATAACGGAACTTACGATCAGAATCACTGTACATCGAATGACCTACGGCGATACCTTTGCTATTAACCGCATTGGCCTGGTTATAGCTATCGTAATTAATTGCTACAGCAGTGTCGGTGTATGTTTCGCCGGTATTTTTCTCACCCAAAAAACCCAGTACCAGAGGTTCAGCAGCAGAGCCGTCGTCCTGTAATTGCCACAGCATTGCCCGCTGCTGATAAAGGCTAGCGCCTGAACTTCTGACCGTGTTACGGTATAAGCAAACCTCAATTGGCTGATTTTTACCATCACAAGCGGTAGTTAAACTGGTTTGCACACTTTCAGGTAAGCCAATACTGCCATAACCGGCAATATGACCATCTTCACTTACGCCATTCGCACCCGAGAAACCGCCGCCAAATTCTTGATAAGGCGGTTGCAACAGTGTGCTAATGCCATCTTTTAGCACTACACCTAACTGATAGCCAGCTTGTGGCACCCAAAAATCTGTTGCCACAGGCTCTGGTTGCTCGGTGGTCGCCTCGGGAGTAAAACTGGTCAGTTCAAACGTGGTCGTCGCTACACCCACGGCTACGCCGGCATTGTTGATATCATACAAATATTCACTGTTTCCCCGGCTCATGTTTGTATCTCGCAACAACGGGTTAATTGCAACTGATGTGCCTTGCTGCAGATAGCTTAATGCATTACCAATCGGCTGTGCTGCGGGATTTCGTTGCAACAGAATTTGCATAATATCGTTAGTAATAGTGCCACTGGTAACATCTGCCAGTTGCTCGTCTGTAAACAAGGCTTGTACTGCCTCGTCATCAAAATCAATCAGATCTAACCGGATCGGAAAATTGAAATACTGAAATATTTCAGTGTTGCCGAAAATATCTTGCTGAATACTTCTGATTGCGCCATTAAATACGCTATCGCCATTATCATTTAACGCCGCAGCATAGGTGGACTTCACCTGTTCAACTTCACCAATCTCTTCGACGCTATACACGGCCGCCTGTACCGAACACAAACTTAACAGCGGCAAAATCGCCAGACTGATGCGAGATAACTTCATTCTAAGCCCCTAAATTTACTTCTTTCTTATGCGTCTAATTCTTCCCAGCGCGCGTATGCTTGCGCCAACTTCGACTCGGTCTGTTGCAATAGGTTCAACGTGCTTTGGGTTTGTTCGCTGCTTTGCTTGAAAAACTCGGCATCATTAACTTTCAGCTGTAACGCTTCAAGCTCACTTTCCAGCTGCTCAATTTGTGCCGGTAACAGCTCCAGTTCACGTTTTTCTTTGTATGATAGCTTCTTCGTGCTACTAACAGAAGCCTGCACCGGTGTTTGTTCTGCTACGGCAGTGCTGTTTTTTGTCACTTTTTGTACCGGCGCCGGTGTTTGCTGCCGTTGCTGGTAAGCAATAACATCATCATAACCACCGGCAATCTCGACAATACGCCCCTCACCGGCAAATAACAGTGAGCTGGTTACAGTGTTATTGACAAACTCACGGTCGTGGCTTACCAGCAGTACGGTGCCCTGATATTGCTGCAGTATATCCTCGAGCAGCTCCAGCGTTTCGACATCAAGATCGTTGGTGGGCTCATCCAGTATTAGCAGATTGCTGGGCTTGGCAAACAGTTTGGCCAACAGCAGGCGGTTTTTCTCCCCGCCGGATAAAGCTTTTACCGGAGTACGAGCCCGTGCCGGCGGAAATAAAAAATCCTGCAGGTAACTCAGTACATGGCGGGTTTTACCATTTTGGCTAATTTCCTGCTTACCTTCAGCCACGTTATCCTGCACCGTGGCCTCTAAATCCAGCGCCATCCGGTGCTGATCAAAATAGGCCACTTCAATATTGGTGCCGCGTTTAATCTCGCCGCTATCCTGCTGGTAATCACCCAGTAACAACTTAATCAGTGTAGATTTACCGACACCGTTTGGCCCTACCAGCGCTACACGGTCTCCGCGCATAACTAACAGATCCAGCTTATCGATAATGGTTTTACCGTTGAAGGCACAGCTAATGGCTTTGGTCTCAAACACCAGCTTGCCTGAGCGGTCTGCCTGCTCGATGTTAAAGTCAACCTTACCCAGGGTTTCTACCCGTTCGGCGCGCTCACGGCGCAATGCTTTAAGTGCCCTCACCCGGCCTTCGTTGCGGGTTCGGCGCGCTTTAATGCCCTGGCGGATCCACACTTCTTCTTCGGCTAACTTTTTATCAAACAGCGCATTATGCTGCTGCTCGTCTTCCAACATTTTCTGTTTGCGATCCAGATATTCCTGATAATTACCCGGGTGCGAGGTTAATTGGCCGCGGTCTAAGTCGATAATGCGGCTGGCCAGCGCGCGGATAAAAGCGCGGTCATGCGAGATAAAAATAATGGCACCGGAGAAATTCAGTAAAAACTGCTCCAGCCACTGAATGGCGGCCACGTCTAAATGGTTAGTGGGCTCATCCAGTAACAAAATATCCGGTTTGGCGATAAGCGCCCTGGCTAAAGCCGCTTTACGCAGCCAACCGCCTGATAAGGTGGCTAAACTGGCATCAGGGTTCATCTCAAACTGCTGGCATAAATCGGCCACGCGAGCCTCTAATCCCCAACCATCGCGGGTATCCATTTCAGCCTGCAGCTGCTCAAACAAGCGGTAATCGGCATCCGTGGCACCGTCTAAATTTTCCGACAGGGTATAGAACTGCTGCAGCTTGGCAGCGAGATCACCGGCGCCTTCGCGAATAAAGTCGGCAATTTTAACGTCCATTTTGGCTGGTGGATCTTGCTCCAGCCGGCTTATCACCACGCCGGTATTAACGACGATTTGACCATCGTCTAAATTTTGCTGACCGGTCAGCAATTTCAATAATGACGATTTGCCGGCGCCATTACGGCCAACCAGACAGACCCGTTCGCCACTGAATAAACTAAAATCGACATGATCTAAAATCGGGTGGGTACCAAAGGCCAAACACGCCTGCTGAAAACGTAATAACTCCACTACTTTATATCCTTAAGCCATGTTGCCAACTGCGCCGCATTAAAGGGCCAGCCTAATTCTTTATCGCCAACGCGCAATACCGGAATAGCTACGCGATAACGCGCAAACGCTGCTGCATCATCGACGATATCGATAACCTCGTATGCGATATCGGGCACAACCTGTTGTAACAGCTGCTCTGCTTGCTCACATAAGTGGCAGCCCCAGGTGCTGTATAAAATCAGTTGCCGCGACATATTAGCGTGTTAGCTCAAAACACACGTGAATATGTACATTACGCTTGAAATCTTCCGGCAGTGTCGCTGCCGAGATATCTTTTACCTGCCAGCCGGCGTCAGAAAGCGCCTGACTATCAATTTTAAAGCGACGTTTGTTGTTGGAGAAAATCACCTTGCCGCCAGGTGTCAACCGCGGTGTCAGCAGATTAAGGAGTTTCACATGATCACGCTGCACATCCCAGCTATCCTGCATCCGTTTTGAATTAGAAAAGGTTGGTGGGTCAACAAAAATCAACTCAAACTGGTTACGGCAGCGGCTTAACCACTGCAGACAATCAGCTTGTTCAAACTGATATTGCTTACCGGTTAAGCCATTAATCGCAAAATTACGTTTGGCCCAGTCGAGATAAGTATTGGACATATCTACCGTGGTCACACTGGCCGCGCCACCAATAGCGGCATGCACCGAGGCACTGCCGGTGTAGGCAAACAGGTTAAGTACAGTTTTGCCTTTAGCCTGTTGCTGGATCATACGCCGGGTAATACGGTGATCTAAAAACAAACCGGTATCTAAATAATCACGCAGGTTTACCAGAAACTTAGCGCCGTATTCCGTCACCTCTTTGTACTGGCCGGCTTTATTCAGCGCCTGATACTGCGAGGTGCCCTTTTGCTTCTCACGCACCTTTAAAATCATGTTATCTGAGCTGATACCCAGTACCTGCGGTACCTGATTTACCACATCAAACAAGCGTTTTTGTGATACCTGCTCATCAACGGTACCGGGTGCGGCGTACTCGTGCACCACCACTTCACCGTCATACCAGTCTACTGCCACGTTATACTCAGGAATATCAGCGTCATACAGCCGGTAACAACTAAGGCCTTCTTTTTTTGCCCATTTTTGCAGTTGCTTCAGGTTTTTAGCAAGTCGGTTGCCAAAAGAGCTGCTTTCACTGAAAAACAGCGCTGGCGCGTCAGAGCTAACCGCAACCTGCTTTTCGGTCAGATCAAACAGAGTAAAGTCACAATCGAGTGGGCCATTAGTAAATTTATAGCTTTTGCTTTTCGATAAACGTAGCGCACGCAGCAAATCGCTGTTAGAGGTAATAATGGCTAAACGCCAGCCCTGATAATGTTGCTTTAATGCCAGAGAAAACTTGCTGTAAAGCGGAATTAACGAGGGTAAATCGCCCAAACGCTCACCATACGGCGGGTTGGTCACAATTACGCCCGGCTCGGCCGACACCGCAGCGCTTAATGCTGTCGCATCAGCCTGGCTAAACTGCACCATAGCACTCATGCCGGCCTGCTGCGCATTATGCCGTGCTTTGGTTAAACTGCGCTCATCAACATCCGAGCCCCAGAATTGCACCTGTTTGGCCACAGGCTTTGCCGCCGCTTTAGCCTCAGTGCGTAGCTGCTGCCATACCACATCGCGATGACCTGGCCAGCTTTCAAAAGCGAACTTCTCCCGCGTTAAACCCGGCGCGCGGTTAAGCGCTATCAGCGCCGCCTCAATAACTAAGGTACCGCTGCCGCAAAAAGGATCAAAAAACGACTGCTCTGGCGTCCAGCCTGAACGTTTAATTAAGGCTGCAGCCAAGTGCTCTTTTAATGGCGCATCACCCTGTCCGGCGCGGTAGCCACGCTGGTGCAGCGACGGGCCAGAGAAATCCTGTAAAAAGTGAAAATGGGTTTTATCTAACCGCACCTGAAAGCGTACATCCGGGTTTAGCCGATCTACGTCAGGCCTGTTGCCGGTTTCTTCACGAAACTGGTCGACTATCGCATCTTTTAAGCGAATGGCACCAAACTGGGTATTGTCTATTTTCGGATGTTTGCCGACACACTCTACAGCCAGAGTGTTTCTAAGCGCCATATGCTGCAGCCAGTCAATTTTCTGCGCTACCTGATACAAGTCGCTGTCGGCCGTTACCGGCTCAGACTGGATCAGCCGAAGCACACGTGTCGCCAGGCGCGACCATAAACACAACTGGTAGGCAGTGCGTAAATCAGCATTAAAACGCACCACACCCATGGTCACTTTTAATACTTCACCGCCGTACTGACGAACTTCATCCGCCAGTAACTCTTCTACCCCTTTAGACGTTAACGCCCAGAATTGCAGCATTGCTATATACCCGAAACAAAAATGGCGCACAGTATAGCAGAAACAGTGCTTTAGCCGGGTGGCTTTTTCTACTGCGCTAAATTGCTGCTTTTAGCCGCAGCTTGTATAAGAAAGCGGCAGTTAATCCTGTGATGCAAAATAAAAGCCATTAAGCGCTTGCAAGGCCTTGGTAAAAACACTAAGATGCGCCCCGCAATGACGGACGCGGGATGGAGCAGCCTGGTAGCTCGTCGGGCTCATAACCCGAAGGTCGTCGGTTCAAATCCGGCTCCCGCAACCAACTTTCATTGCAAATTAAATAGTTATCTCTACTGCTCAGGGATAATTTACGGACGCGGGATGGAGCAGCCTGGTAGCTCGTCGGGCTCATAACCCGAAGGTCGTCGGTTCAAATCCGGCTCCCGCAACCAACATCTTAACCAGCCAAGTGCTGGTTTTTTTGTGTCTGAAAATCGACAAACCGAAGGTCGTCGGTTCGCTCTTCACAAAGATCAGGGCTCCCGCAACCAACTTAAAAGCCGACTTATAAGTCGGTTTTTTTGTGCCTGAAACTCAACAACCCGCAGGTCGTCGGTTCGCTCTTCACACTTGTGCCTGAAAGATTGAACTCACCTATCGCGGTTTAATCACCACTCTAACTGGCAAGGTGAAAATAAAAGTACAGCCGTTACCGGGGGTGCTATTGCAATTTATCGTGCCTTTTAGCTGCTGCGTTACCAGGCTATGCACAATACTTAACCCCAAACCACTGCCCCCTTCTTGCTGCGCAGTGGTAAAAAATGGCTCGTACATGCGCTGCATTACCTCGGCTGGCATACCAGCGCCGTCATCCTGATAACGAAGTTCCAACAGGCCATTTTCCAGCAGCTGGTAACTGATACTGATATGATGCTTTTGCTGCCGGTCAAAACCATGCTCAAGCGAGTTAAGGATTAAATTGGTCAGGATGCGGCTAAAACTCCCCGGATAGCTTTGGACAACCATCACTTTATCGCCAATGATGTCGGTTTTAACCTGATATTGGCCTAATTCGTAGCGCAAGTTAAGCACCACATCATGCAGATAATCATACAAGTTAAAATTACGCTTTTGCTCACGGGATTGGTCAACGGCCATGGCGTTAAAGCTTTGTAGCAACTCTTGGGCACGTTTTAACTGCAGTCCGAGTTGCTCAATCGCATCGGCAGTGAAACGCAGGTATTGCTCTAACTCAGAGCGCTTTAGCGTACTTTGTCTTACCGCAGCAATAATCTGTGTATGCTGCGTGTCCAGCGCGCTTACTGCCCGCATACTGCTGCTCACCGGTGCAGTAATCTCACGCGCTATTCCCGCGACTAAAATACCGATTTGCGATGATTTTTCAGCTTCGATCAGCTGTTGTTGTGTTTTGATAAGTGTTGTATTTGTTTGATGAAGGTCAGCGACAGCACGTTGTAATTCTGCCGTACGCTGCGTCACTTTGGCTTCAAGCGAATGTTGATGTTCGCTAAGTGTTTGTGCCATGTTTTGTAGCACAGATGCGATACTGTCAAATTCTATATAGGGAAAATGTTGCACCGGCTGTGTTAACTCGCCTTTGGCGTAACCGGCAACAAGATCACTCAGCTGTGCCAAGGGGCGTATTTCACGGCGCACAAACAGCCACCCGGTAACGAGTAAGATCACCAGAAACAATAAGGTGATCTGGACAAAACGATACGTCAGCTCCGTTATGGGTTGCAGTGCCTGTTGCCGGCTGGACGCAACAACCACGCTAAGGCTGAGATCAGTGGCGGGTACGGTTAACGAGGTACGGGTAACCACACTGTCATCCAACGGCGCAACATCAGGCAATAGCGCTTGCTGCTGCCAATAGATATTCAATAGCCGGGCATGGGGTAAATATTGCTGTAATCTGGTGTTTAACTGTTCTGCTGAAATCAGCGCCACCAGGGCGCCGCTGAGTTTACTGCGCGGATCTATACCGGTTGAATCCGCTAACTTTAATGGCAAAAACATCACCAGCCAATGTGAGGATCCGGGCCGGTTTGGCGCAGGTAGTAACAGTTCGCTGAACTGGTCAGCCTCCAGTAAAACCGTAGTATTTACGGCGGTATAATCGGCCTGGTATAACTTTGTCAACTCTGGCTGCAGCGGCGAAATAGGCAGCACCATGGCACTGATGGGTATTGCCTCAGCGACCCAATATTTGCTATCCAACAGTAATAGCCCACTGGCTAGCGGATGTTGCTGGGCCACACTAAGCATGTTGTTTCGTGCATCCGGTGCAAACACCCCGGAACTGGCCGCCAATGCCACATTAGAGTCTTTTGCCAATTGTTGTAGCTGTAACGAGAGTTTTTCTAACTCAAATTCCAGTTGCAAGACGGCACTTTGCGTTTGCGCTGCTTGCTTTTCAATTTGCTCTTCAGTTTGAATATCGCGAAAAGCCGCGATCAGTAAGCTGCTCAGTAACAAGGTAGGGATCATAGCGCCAAGCACAAACTGGGTAATCAGCAACTGTTTAAAGGAGAACCGTGCTTTACTCATTTGCCGGCCGCCAGTAACTGCTGATCACGTAAGGCCACCTTTTGCATAAAAGCAGCGGCCTCTGTTGCCGTTAAGGTCCCCGCCTTGTGCAGCAGTAAGCCTTTTTGCATGGCATTCCATACCGACACCATTGCCTCAGTCGCCGGCATTAACTGGCTCAGTTGATGTTGTGCCAAAACTTGTTGATACAGCGGATCTGTCACGGGCACTACCTCATCCGCCAGCTGGTAGTAAGGTATAAGATAATGTTTGGCGGCAAGACGCTGCAGGTTTTCTGGCAGACTAAAATACTTAACAAACTCCTTTATTTGCCCGGCCTTAGGCCCCTCTAGCGCCTTATGCGGAAATATCATCACTATATAGGATGCATGCGGCTTTATGCTATGGTCTTGCCAGGTTGGAAAAATGGCTACGCCAAGGTTGTCACCCAAACGGGCTTTAGCGTCTGCCAGCGCCCAGGTCCCGTTGATAGCATAAGCATACTGCCCCTGATAAAACGCTTCGGAAACACATTGATAACCGCAGTCAGCCTGCGCCACTCCGGAAGTAACCAGTTGTTGATAAAACTCCAGTGCCTGAGCCATTGAACCATTGTTCAGTGCAACTTGGTCATCTTGCACTAAACTGGCGCCGAATAAATCGGCAAACAACGCGAACCAATATGGCTCCAGATAATTTAGCGCCAGCGTACTAACGCCCTTTGCCGCCAAATGGCTGTGAGCCTCAAACAGCTGCTGCCATTGCGTTACCGGCTGTTTAACCCACTGTTTGTTGTATAAAAACAATAAGTGATTACCTGCAAATAACGGGATGGCATAGGTTTTTTGCCTAAATTGCAAAGCGTGTAAGGTTGGTTCAGCCAATTGGGCGTCCAGCAACCCTGCCGGCACTTCAGATAAGTGCATCAGCGGCGCATAACCCAGATTATCTGATGAGATAATAATAATGTCAGGAGCAACGGCTTGATCTTTAGCACGTATAACCGCAGCCTTTAGCTCTTCATTGGGCAGCAGCTGCACTGAAACGTCGATCTCAGCATGCTGTGCGGAAAATTGCGTTGCCAACAGGCTAAAATCGTTGTCCATTTCTTTTAACATGTGCCAGACATTCAGCTGGGTGGCCGCAGTCGCTCCAGCTGATATCAGTAAGATGCAACAAAATAAAATAGCGCGCAATGACAGCTCCGGCTAAAAGCTAAAACAGCATGGTGTTGATTACACTATAGTGTAATCAACAAATTACGTCATCAGTTGCCGCATCATAACAAGCTGCTCTGGTAGCAAACCGTCTCTATGGGTACACTGAAGCCGAATAACACACGGAATATGCTGATATGCCATTTGCTGTACACCATACGCTTGCTGCTTTGGGCTCACCTTTTTCGCTGCCTTGTCAGCCAACCGCCGTAGCGGCACCACAGTGGCTGGCGTTTAACCCTGAGCTGGCTGCACAACTGCGACTGCCACAGGCTTTTTGGGGTACCGATACAGGTGTTGGATTATTCAGCGGCAATAACCTGCCCGACTGGACTAAGCCTGTGGCACATGCCTATGCCGGCCATCAATTTGGCCATTTTGTGCCGCAATTAGGCGACGGCCGCGCCTTGCTGTTGGCAGAGCTTGAAGATGAAAGTGGTCAGCTATTTGATCTGCAGCTTAAAGGGGCCGGGCAAACACCGTTTTCCCGCCGTGGCGATGGCCGCTCGCCGCTTGGCCCTGTGCTTAGAGAGTATCTGGTCAGTGAAGCCATGCACGCGCTGGGTGTACCAACAACACGCGCCCTGGCCGCCGTATTAACCGGTGACTGGGTGCAACGGGAAACCGCTGAACCCGGTGCTATTTTGTGCCGCGTGGCAAAAAGCCATATCCGCATTGGCAGCTTTCAGTATCTGGCAGCACAGGGGGATACGGCGCAGCTAACAACCTTTGCCGATTATGTAATACAGCGTCATTATCCGGGCTGCGCTAATAGTGCCAACCCCTATCTGGCATTGCTTGAAGCCGTTATTAGTGCTCAAGCAGTGCTGATTGCCCAATGGATGAGCCTGGGTTTTATTCATGGCGTAATGAACACCGACAATATGAGCATTAGCGGCGAAACTATCGATTACGGCCCCTGTGCTTTTATGGATAGCTTTAACCCGGCACAGGTATACAGTTTTATTGATCGCAACGGCCGCTATGCCTGGGGCAACCAGCCGAAAATGGCAAGTTGGAATTTGGCTCGCTTTGCCGAAACCTTACTGCCGCTGATAAGCGATAACACCGAGCAAGCCGTTGCCTTGGCAACAAAGGCGCTGCAACAGTTTAACCTTATAAATGAAACTGAATTTCGTGCGCTTATAGGCAAAAAGCTTGGTATCAGTGAGGCAACTGCAGCCGACGAGCCGTTGATCCGCGATTATCTGAACTTAATGGTAAAAAACAGTGCCGACTTTACCCTGGCATTTCGTTTGTTAAGCCAATCTGTTGCAGATATTAATCAAGGCGCCGCAACACTATTCAATGACCAAACCGCCTGGCAACAATGGGCCGGTCGCTGGCAGCAGCGCTTAGCCGAGCAAGGTTTAACCTCTGCAGATCTACAGTCTTCAATGGATGCGGTAAACCCGGCGCTGATTCCGCGTAATCATCAGATAGCCAAAGCCATTGAGTTTGCGACAAGCGACGGTGATTTAACGCTGTTTAACCGCCTGCATAACGCCCTTAAAACTCCTTTTATGTTGAGTGAGCAGGACGAAGAGCTTGGGCACCCACCAACACCGCAGCAGTGCATCAGTAATACCTTTTGCGGCACCTAAAAACAAAACCCCGCTTATGCGGGGTTCTATTTGTCAGACAGTCTGACCAGTTAGAACTGATAACGTAAACCCACTGAAGCGGTGCGACCATTGATGGTGCGAGCGCGGATGATACCATTTGCCGGCACGGAGCCCTCTTCGGCTTCTGTTAAGCCGACCTCATCGAACAGGTTGTTGATGTTGAAAGATAACTGTAAATTCTCGGCTAACTCGTAACTTGCAAACGCATTTACCTGTGCATAACCGCTGAACTTCAGATCGTTATTATCCTGCGCATACGCATCACTGGTGCCGATAACGCTTAAGCCCAGCTGCGCTTTATCCAGATAGTAGCGAGCCATTAAACTGTAAAGCACATCGGCCTGACGGCGAGGTGTGTTGCCTTCCAGTTCCGGGCTTAACGCGTCTTTGCTGATTTCGGCATCGGTTAAGGTTACCGAACCACGCAGTTCCAGATCACCTATCCGATAGCTGCTCTCCAGCTCAAGCCCCTGCGCTTTGTACACCCGGTCAAAGAAACGCTGGCTGGTGGCTTCAAAGTTTTGCTCTTCGGTTTCTGCAAAAAACGCGGTAGCAAACAGGTTTAAATTGCCATGACGGCTTTTGCTACCAACTTCGTATTGGGTTACTTCATCTACCGCATCTTGTTTTGCCACGCTGCCATCGGCATTCACTTTGCCAAACAGTAGCCTGTCAGCATTGGCGCGACCGCCCTTGCTAATACGGGCAAATAGCGCCCAATCAGTATCAAACTGGTAATTGGCACCGACAGAATAAGAGTTATAACCCCAGCTGTAGTTCACCAGGTTTGGGTTGGCTAAATCGATAGCCGATACACTTTGCTCTACCTGGCTGATAATACCGTCGCCATTCATATCACGGGCACTTTGCACCGGGCCAGCATAAGTGCCGGTTGCATTGCCATTGTCGCGACGTACGCTGGCGTCCAGCGATAATTTATCATATGCCCAACTTACACCCGCATAAGGTGCTTTAATGCTATAGCGGGTGTCATAATTTCGCTGCAAATTGCCCCACAATGGTACGCCGTAGGCTAATAACCCCTGCTCAGAAAACGCCGTGCCATCAGCAGCAGTCACATTAAGCAACTCAGCGTTATCACCTTTAAGTGCCATTAAATAGCTGTTCCATAACCAGGACATACTGATGTTCTGATCAGCAATGTAGTAACCCAGATTAACATCAACCTCGCCAAAACGGCGGGATAATTTTAAGTCATTGACGATAGAACCAAAGTCATTGATCTCAACATCAAAGGTGTGAATGCGCATGGCATTAGCGCCGTCATAAGCGCTACCTGCATTTGGCCCAACTGCATAACTTACCGTAGCACCGCTGCCAGCGATACTGTCGGCAATCTGCTGGGTATCGCCTACTTCTGCCGGGAACAGGGTAATAAAATTGCCACTCACATCACTGATGCGAAACCGGTTTTCTAATGTCCAGCCTTCCGGCAAATCAAATACCGCCTCAGCACCAATGCTATTCACTTGTGGGTTCATGCCATCGCGCACATCGCCGCGGGATATCTGGTTGCTACCGTTTAACCGCACCGTTTGGGTTAAATACACCGACTGCAGCGTATCACGCTGAGCATCAAAGCCTTCAACCGAGCTGCCGTCTGCCCGCATTGGCATTGGCATATAGCTGGCGGCTTTGTCATTCAGATGCTTTACATATAAACGTACATAGCCGCTGTTAAATTCACGGGTCAGATTCGCCTTTAACTGATAGCCGGTCTCACCCTGATAACCAGGGTCCCTTACGCCCTCGCCCTGACGGACAAAGCCGCCGAAGTGAAAGCGCATATCGCTGTTAATATCGCCGCCGTATTCAAAATCGGTGCGAAAGCTGTCGTAATTTAAACCTGAGGTAAAGGCTAAGCTGCCGCCTTCAACATCACCGGTTTTGCTGACAAAGTTAATAATGCCACCCGGCGAGTTACTGGCTGCGGTACTGGCTGAACCACCGCGGATCACATCTAAACGTGACAAGGTGGCATCTGCGCGTAAAAAGATATCGGCATTACCAAAGGCGATATCGCCAAACTGCAACACAGGCAGGCCATCTTCCTGCAGAGCTAAAAACTTAGCGCCGCCGGAGGCTACCGGTAAACCGCGCACGGCAATATTGGCATTACCTTCACCGCCGGTAGATTCACTGCGCACGCCGGGCAGCATGCGGAAAATCTCGGCGGTACTACGTGGCGTGCTCACTTCAATATCTGCGGGTGTCAGGCTACTGACTGACACACTCGATTGCATCACTGTTTGGTTACGCGATACAGCGCCGGTCACCACAATACGCTCAAAGCCAAGGCCTGCAGGCGCCTTTGCCTCTGCTTGTGTTGCATCGTCAGTATGGCCCTGTGCGGCCGGTTCAGATTGTTGTGCTTGGGCGTTTATACTGCCAAGGGCCAGGCTTACTGCCAGCGCCAGATAGGCCGGTTTTATAGCTTGTTGTTTCATCGTCTAGCTCCCGTGTTGATTGTGCTATCTCTTGTGCCGGATAGCTCATTTTTACTAAAACTTAATCGTTTAAGCGTAGCGACCAGAAAAAAGCATCCGGTCACGCGCTCAGGGCCTACTAAAAGTTATTTCCGGTACTGAGTTAGTCGTTGTTTTGCCGGTTGTGCCAGCCAGTTATAGCCCATGGTGGCCGCCAGCAAAGCAGCAAAAAAGGTGGCAAGATAAAAGCCGGCACTGACATCACCCGCCATATCGCCAATTAATGCCATCAGCGCTGGCGCCAGCGCAGCCGACAAAGCGGTAAAAGCCAGAATGAGCCCTGCCACAGCACCATGTTGCTGCCGGGCAAAGCAGCTGATGCCTTTGGAGTTCAATGTCGGGTAAATCATCGACATAAACAGGCCGGACAATGGCATTAGCCATAGCGCCACCGCTTTACCGCCCAGCATACTGAGGGCAAAGCACGCAAAGATAGCCAGGGTAAAAACAGCCATGACACTGCTCCAGCAAAAGCGCTGCAAAATAAAGCCGGCTAAAAACCGCCCTGCAGCGCGCAGGACAAAAAACAGCGTAATAGCATGCAGCGCCAAAAACTGAAAACGCCCCTGATAATCTGCCAGTAAAGTGGGTAACCAGACGAAAATAGCCACTTCGCAGGCGACATACAAAGCTATTGCCAATGAAAAGCCCACGGCGTAGCGATCTTTTAACAGCTGCATTGACTGGCGAAACGATACTTGAGTGTCAGAAGCCTGATACGGCGGATAAGGCAAACGTGCTGCCATTACCACTAACACTGTGCATAACAGGCCGGCGATTAAATACAGCTGCTTCCAATGGATAGACGCTGCAATCATCAGCGTGACCAAAGCCGGGCCGGCAATAGCCCCCAGCGCAAAAAAACCTTCTACTTTATTCATGGTGCGGGTATGGCTTAAGCTATCAGGGCTGATATCGCCAATCAGCGCCAGTGCAGCAGTTTTAAACATACCGATGGCCAGGCCACACAAACCCATTAGCAAAATAAAAAATACCGCACTATCACCGGCAATAAAGGCATAACAAGCCGCGGCATACAGCGCCAACCCTGCAAGGATCAGTGTTTTGCGGCCCAATTTATCGGCCAGACGGCCCAGCAATAAACCGGCAACGCCAATGGCGACCATGGGGACATAATGAAAGGCGCTGGCCTGAAACAGGGTTAATTGATACTGCGCCATCGCTTCAGGAATAATCACGCCAACGGCATCTGTAGTCATGGCAAAGACAAAAAACATCAGGTAGGTCATCCAGCGAACCTGGCGTTGCAGCCGTACAGCAGCGCCATCTGCGATAGCCACCCCGCCGGCTATAGCGTTACTTTTAGTATTAAGCATCTTGTTCCCCGTTGTTACAACAGGCCGGTGTAAGCGCACCGGCAGGTCAACATCCGTTACTACACCGCTTTGCCTATTTTCCCTGTTATTATCGTGCCGGGGCTTGACAAAGTTGTGCATTGGCTTAAAGCTATATCTTAATCGTTTAAGATGCAAATTTTTTTTCAGGATGACGGCAATGACAGATGCAGTACAGACCAACCAGATCCAGTTAATTACCTATATCGACAGATTAAGTGGCGCCGATATAACTGCGTTACATCAGTTATTAAACGGGCCTTTGGCTGGTTTGTTTGATGGGGTGCATTTGCTGCCGTTTTATCCGCCAATCGACGGTGAAGATGCCGGTTTTGACCCCACCGACCATACCGCGGTTGACCGCCGCTTGGGGGATTGGGCCGATATTGAGCGGTTAGCGAAAGATTACCCGATCATGGCGGATATGATTGTTAACCATATGTCGGCGCAATCTCCGCAGTTTCTCGATGTATTGCAACATGGCGCAGCATCGCCTTACTGGCCGCTGTTTTTAACGCGCGATAAAGTATATGGTCAAACGCCCGATCCGGCCCAGCTAAAAAGCATTTACCGGCCCCGCCCGACCCCCTGTTTTACCGATATCCGTTTAGCCAATGGCGACATTGTGCCGTTTTGGACCACCTTTACCGCCAACCAGATCGATATTGATGTCACCTCAGCGCAAGGCCAGGCGTATCTGCAGGCGATATTGCAGCGCTTTACCGATCATGGCGTGAAATATATCCGGCTGGATGCGGCTGGCTATGCGATAAAAAAAGCCGGCACCAGCTGTTTTATGTTGCCAGAAACCTTCGAGTTTATCGCTGCGCTGTCAGAGCAAGCCAGAGCCAGAGGCATGACCTGTTTAGTTGAGATCCACGGTTACCACAAAACCCAGATTGAAATCGCTAAACGCTGTGACATGGTGTACGACTTTGCCCTGCCACCGTTGGTGTTACACACCTTATATAGCCGCAGTGCTACTGCGTTAAAAAACTGGTTAGATATTGCGCCACGTAATTGCATTACAGTGCTGGACACCCATGATGGCATAGGTATTGTTGATGCCGCCGATTATAACGGTGAGCCAGGGCTGTTAACCGATCCGCAATTAGATGCGCTGGTGGAACAGATCCACAAAAATAGTGGCGGTAGCTCCAAACTGGCTACCGGTAACGCCGCCAATAATGTTGATTTATATCAGGTTAACTGCAGTTTTTATGATGCGCTTGGCCGTGACGATAAACAGTATTTACTGGCCAGAGCAATACAGCTGTTTTGCCCCGGTATCAGCCAGATTTACTATGGCGGCCTGTTAGCGGCAGAGAATGATGTTGCCCTGCTGCAAAAAACCGGTGTCGGCCGTGATATCAACCGGCCGTATTTCAATAACACCGGCGTACAGCAGGCATTAGAGAAACCTGTGGTAGCAGCGCTGTGTCAGCTGATTAAGCTGCGCCGCACTATGCAGGCATTTAACGGTGAGTTTAACCAAACCCTGACAGGCAACTGTTATCAGCTAAGCTGGCAACACCATGGGCACTATGCCAGTCTAACACTGTCACTTGATAGTTTAACCGCCACGTTAAGCTGGCAACATCAGGGTGACGCATTGCAGCAGTTAGAGCTGGCCAGCTTACTTAGCTAATATGGCCGCTGAGCGAACGCCTAACTGCTCTCCCCCAGCCTAAGCTCGTATGGTAGCAGCTGGGGGCTGTCTTGGGCCGATAAAAACGCTTTGACTGCCGCCTCGCCTTTGGCGTCGCTAAACTGCCAGACACTGCTAAGCGTTGGGTGGTATCGCAGCGTCTCTTCTATACCATCAAAGCCTACTACTTTTAGCTGTTGCGGTATCGCAATACCTTGTTGCAGTGCTTCACGCATCGCGCTTAGGGCGATTAAATCACTCATACATAATAGTACTGTCGGTCGTGGTGTTAATGCCAACACCGCTTTAGCCGCCAACTGAGCATGTGGCTGCGTGCTCTCCGGAATATGCCACAAATAATCTGGCTGCAGTGTCAGCTTGCATTCTGCCATCGCCCGCAAATAACCATCCAGGCGGCGGTGCGCTATCGAGCTTTGGTTATCCCACAGCGGTGCATCCAACACTGGCCGACTGTCGGCAGCATCAATCAGCCGCAGCCCTAAAATGGCCACAGTGTCGCCCGGCTGTAACACGGCCATAGCGCTTTGGTACGCCGCTTGCTCATTGTCAATATTAACAGAGGGCCGGCCCGGCAAATCAAAATCTACCGTTAATACCCTCTTCGGACTGCTGGCTAATTGCTTAATTAAGCCCAGATTGCGCGGTGCGCCATAACAAATAAAGCCATCGACAAAATCACTGATCGCTTCTAAATTGGTACTGCTGCCGGAAAATAGCAGTAAATGCAGCTGATGCCGCTCAAGCTCGCGGCTTACCCCCTGCAAAAACTGACTGGCAACCGGATCGCTAACCATATACTCCAACGAATCAGATAAAATCACCGCCACTATGCCAGAGCTGCCCTTGCGTAAGGATTGTGCGGCTTTGTTTGGGCCAAAATAGCCAAGCTCGGCGCAGGCACTGAGTATTTTTTGCCGCAGTGCCACAGATAGCTGATCAGGCCGGTTAAAGGCATTGGAGATAGTGGCGGTTGAGACGCCCAGGGTTTTTGCAACACTTTTCAGCGTTAATTTACTCATCGTTCCAGTCACTTCAGGCTATCTTCTTAATTGATTAAGTTATATGATTTTTAACTGATTGCCAAAGGCTATATTTACACAGCTAACTGCCACAGGATACTACTATGCTTGCTGTTATTGGAGAAAACGTTGTTGATCTGCTGCCAGAGCCAAACGGATTGTATCGCCCCTGCCTTGGCGGCTCACCGTTAAACGTTGCCATAGGTGCCGCCCGCCAGCAAATCAAGGTCAGTTATATATCGCCACTGTCACAGGATGCTTTTGGCACAGCATTCGCGGATTATCTGGCGAAAAATGCCGTCATCTATGGCCTTGATTATCTCAGCAGCAAGCCAACGTCGCTGGCTATGGTCAGCATAGACGCCCACCAGCAACCGCAATACAGCTTGTATCGCACAGGGATTGCTGACCGTGATATCAGTGCCAAAACACAAATAGCGGCGCTGCCGGCAGATTGTAAGCTGTTACATTTAGGCTCACTGGCACTTGAAAGCGACGATGCGCCAAGGATCCGACAGGTCGTTGCAGCAGCCAAAGCTAAGGGCATTCAGATCGCGCTTGATATCAATATACGGCTTAATGCCGTGACCAACGTCGCAGCGTATCGCGCTTTCGTGTTAGAAATGCTAAGCCACAGCGATTATATAAAAGCCAGCGATGAAGATTTAGCGCTGCTCTATGGGCATATTCCTGTTACCGAGGCCGCCGCTGCCATCAGGCAAGCCGCGCCTGCGGCCATGCTGGCGCTTACCAAAGGAGAGCACGGCGCGACTTTATTCTGGCAACAGCATAACCTTCAGCGTCCAGTGATTAAAGCCAGCCGCTTTATCGATACGGTTGGTGCCGGCGATACCTTTTGGGCAAATTTACTGGCCGCACTTTTGCAGCTGGGGTTACCTGACGCGCAACATGTATCTGCTGACACACTTATGGCGTGTTTGACGCGTGCTATGCTGGCAGCAAGTCTAAATATTGCCTGCAAAGGCTGTAACCCACCCACAGCCGACGAGCTAAAGCAGGCGCTAGCACAATTAGATTAACCTGAAAAAACACCCCGCTGTCGCGGGGTGTGGCTTGTCAGTTAGTTTTTACCGTATTTCTCAGCCAGGTACAGCCAGGTTTCCAGTACCGTGTCCGGGTTAAGCGATACGCTATCAATGCCCTGCTGCATTAGCCAGGCGGCAAAGTCTTCATGATCTGAAGGCCCCTGGCCACAAATACCGATGTATTTACCTTTGGCTTTGCAGGTTTTAATCGCCATCTCCAAAAGCTTGTAAATAGCCGGGTTACGCTCATCAAATAAATGCGCGATAAGGCCACTGTCTCTGTCTAACCCTAAGGTCAGCTGGGTTAAATCATTCGAGCCAATCGAGAAGCCGTCGAAGTACTCTAAAAACTCCTCTGCTAACAAGGCATTGGATGGCAGCTCACACATCATAATGACGCGCAGGCCATTCTCGCCGCGCTTTAAACCGTGCTCAGCCAGTAAATCAATCACTGCGCTGGCCTCACCTAAAGTGCGTACAAAGGGGATCATCACCTCAACATTGGTAAAACCCATTACATTGCGTACGCGCTTTAAGGCTTCAACCTCTAACGCAAAGCAGTCGCGGAAGTCTTCGGAGATATAACGCGAGGCACCGCGAAAGCCAATCATCGGGTTTTCTTCATGCGGCTCGTACTGGCGACCACCAACTAAGTTAGCGTATTCGTTCGACTTAAAATCAGACATCCGCACGATGACTTTTTGCGGTGCAAAGGCACAGGCTAAGGTGGCAATACCTTCTGTCAGCTTGGCAATATAAAACTCTACCGGGTTAGCATAGCCGGCGATCATTTCGCTGATGGTAGCCTTTAATTCTGGCGTTTGTGCATCAATATTTAATAAGGCTTTAGGGTGCACACCAATCATACGGTTGATAATAAACTCAAGCCGGGCCAGGCCGATACCGGCATGCGGCAGTTTGGCAAACGAGAAGGCCCGCTCCGGGTTACCCACGTTCATCATGATTTTTAAATCCAGCTTCGGCATTTGGTCAACGCGGCTGCTCACCACCTTGTAGTCCAATTTGCCATCGTAAATAAAACCGGTATCACCCTCGGCACAGGACACGGTAACCTGCTGGCCGGTTTTAATCTTACTGGTGGCGTCAGCACAACCTACCACCGCCGGAATACCCAGTTCGCGGGCGATAATGGCCGCATGGCAGGTACGGCCGCCACGGTTGGTAACGATAGCCGAAGCGCGCTTCATGATCGGTTCCCAGTCCGGATCTGTCATATCGGTGACCAGTACATCACCAGGCTGAATTTGGTCCATCTGCTCAATGCCGCTTAATACCTTAGCGGTACCGCTGCCAATACGCTGGCCGATAGCACGACCTTCTACCAACACCGGCGCCTTGGCCAGTAACTGGAAACGCTCCATGCTGTTGCTGTCTTCACGGCTTTTTACCGTTTCCGGCCGCGCCTGCACGATATACAACTTGCCATCATTACCGTCTTTGGCCCACTCGATATCCATCGGCCGGCCGTAATGCTTGGCGATAATGACAGCCTGCTTGGCTAGCTCTTCTACTTCGGTATCGGTTAATGAAAACTGCCGGCTGCGCTCGGGTGCTATATCAACCACTTTTACCTGTTTACCGTGGCCCTGTTCACCGGAGTACACCATCTCAACTTTCTTACTGCCTAAATTGCGCTTTACCACCGCCGGGCGGCCGGCCGCTAACGTCGGCTTGTGTACATAGAATTCGTCCGGGTTTACCGCGCCCTGCACCACCATTTCGCCTAAACCGTAGGATGAAGTAATAAACACCACCTCTTCAAAACCCGACTCGGTATCTATGCTGAACATCACACCCGAAGAGGCTAAATCGGAGCGCACCATCTTCTGTACACCGGCTGACAGCGCGACACCGCGATGATCGTAGCCCTGGTGTACGCGGTAAGAAATTGCGCGGTCGTTAAATAAAGACGCAAACACATGCTTAATGGCAATAATCACCGCATCATAACCACGCACATTTAAGAAGGTTTCCTGCTGGCCGGCAAAAGAAGCATCCGGCATATCTTCTGCCGTCGCCGATGAGCGCACGGCAAAAGACACATCCTGCGTCGCATCGGGGTGCAGCTTTTGATACGCCTCACGAATAGCCTGCTCCAGCTCTGGCTGAAACGGGGTGTCGATAACCCACTGGCGAATTTGTGCGCCGGCTTTGGCCAGTGCGGTGACATCGTCTACGTCCAGGCCATCCAGCAGCTGGTAAATGCGCTCGTTTACGCCGCTTTGTTCAAGAAATTGGTTAAAAGCAAAGGCTGTGGTAGCAAAACCGCCTGGCACTTGTACGCCGGCATTGGCCAGATTACTGATCATTTCACCTAAGGAGGCGTTTTTGCCGCCTACCCGGTTAACATCGTGCATTCCCAGGTTTTCATACCAAATCACAAATTCTTGCACAGTTCGTCTCCAATTTTTGTCGTGTGGCGTGTAAGCTTACAAATAGCATTACAGGGCGGAGCAATTTTACACCGCGGCTAAGATGAATTAAAACCTTAATTTTCAATGTAATTTTATAACGACAAAACGGAGCTAAGGTGCGAACAGCATTCTATATTTCAGATGGCACTGCTATTACCGCAGAGGTATTTGGCCATGCGTTACTCACGCTTTTTCCTGCGCAATTTGAACATGTTACTATTCCATTCGTTGAAACAACCGATATGGCTGAGCAGGTAAAGCAGCGTATTAACGATCGTTATAAAACAACGGGTCAACGGCCACTGATCTTTCAAACCTTTGTTGACGATGCATTGCGGCAAATTATCAACAGCAGTGACGGTATCTGCTATGACTTTTTAAATGCCTTTGTCGAACCTATTCAGCGCGAACTTGGCGTGGCGCCGGTACCAAAAACGCATCGCACTCACAGTATCCATGAGCAAACCTACGATTTTCGTATCGATGCGGTAAATTTTGCCCTGGCCAATGATGATGGCTCCAACCTGAAGAACTACAATCAGGCCGATATTATTCTGGTCGGTGTGAGCCGCTCGGGTAAAACCCCTACCAGTTTATATTTGGCGCTGCAGTACGGCATAAAAGCGGCCAATTATCCATTTGTCGAGGAAGATATGGAGCAGCTGCGCCTGCCCGAGGTGTTAAAACGCAATAAAGCCAAGCTGTTTGGTTTAACCATTACACCCGAGCGGCTAAGCCAGATCAGAGAGCAGCGCCGTGCCAACAGCCGTTATGCCTCATTGCGCCAGTGCCAATTAGAACTGGCGGAGGTCGAAAAACTGTATCAGCGCGAGCAAATCCCGTTTTTAAACTCAACTCACTTATCAATAGAAGAGATCTCAGCGAAGATTATCGCCAAAACCGGCTTAAAGCGGCATAAATACTAGCAAAGCACAGAAAAAAACCGGCGAGTGTGTCACCCGCCGGCCCTCTAGTATTCAACACCCAATATTAAGCACTCAACACTTAATATTGCAAAATGTGTCGTTATTTTTTCGCACTACGCAATGTATCGGCAATTAAAAACGCCAGCTCTAATACCTGATCAGCATTTAAGCGTGGGTCGCACTGGGTAAAGTAGCGTTTACCCAAATCATGCTCGCTTAAACCATAAGCACCACCGGTACATTCGGTAACATGCTCACCGGTCATCTCCAGGTGAATCCCGCCGGCATGGCTGCCCTCGGCTTTATGCACGGCAAAAAAGTTACGGATCTCGCGTAAAATGGCCTCAAAGTCACGGGTTTTATAGTCGTTACTGGCTTTAACCGTATTGCCGTGCATAGGATCAGAGCTCCACACCACTTTACGCCCTTCCTGTTGTACCCGTCGTACCAGTGCCGGCAGCTTATCGGCCAGTTTGTCGGCGCCCATGCGGGTTATAAGCGTTAAGCGACCCGGAATATTGTCTGGGTTTAACGCGTCAATCAGTTTAATCAGCTCATCCGGTTGCATACCCGGGCCAATTTTTACTCCGACCGGGTTATGAATGCCACGGAAAAACTCAATATGGGCATGATCAAGCTGGCGGGTACGCTCGCCTATCCACACCATATGAGCAGAGCAGTCGTACCAGTCGCCGGTAAGTGAATCCCGCCGCGTTAACGCTTCTTCGTAGTTTAACAGCAGCGCTTCATGCGAGGTAAATAACTGCGTTTCGCGGATAGACGGCGAATTTTGCGCGGTAATGCCGCAAATTTCCATAAAACGCAGCGCTTCCTGGATGCGCTGCGCCACGTCCTGATAGCGGTCTTTTAACGGGTTAGACTCCACAAACCCCAGGTTCCATTTACTGACCTGATGTAAGTCGGCTAAACCGCCCTGGGCAAAGGCCCTTAGCAAATTAAGCGTAGCGGCAGAGTGATGATACGCCGTAGTTAGGCGGTTCGGATCCGGCTGGCGCGCCGCTTCGGTAAACTCGAAGCTGTTGACGATATCGCCACGATAGCTTGGCAGCGACACGCCATTAAGGGTTTCCAGATCACTGGAGCGTGGTTTAGCATACTGGCCTGCCATACGCGCCACCTTCACCACAGGTAACCCACCGGCAAAGGTCAGTACCACCGCCATTTGCAGCAGCACTTTGAAAGTGTCGCGGATTTTCGGTGCATTGAAATCGTTAAAGCTTTCGGCGCAATCACCACCTTGCAGTAAAAAGCCATTACCGTTAGCGACATTACCCAACTGAGTAAACAAATCACGCGTTTCCTGGGCAAACACCAGTGGCGGATATTTGTGTAATTGTTGCTCAACAGTTTTTAATAAAGCCTGATCCTGATAGCTGGGTTGCTGTTGGATCGGCAGGCTGCGCCAGCTTTGGGGCGTCCAGGTGGTCACGATGCTTTTCCTTTGTCTAAATACCTAGGTTGCAAGTTATAGACTTCTGGACGTAAATTCAATGCTGACTTTGGCATAATTTATGACATTTTACGCCGGCACAGCCACTAAGATGCTAATTGCACAAAAAAGCAGCATTTCAGTTGGCGTTATCGCTATTTAGCTGCTGCAAAATCGCCTCACAGCCCTGCTCTATCAGGTTAAGCACCAGGGTAAAACCGCCCCTGCCACCATAATAAGGATCAGGCACTTCAGACAGCGCCGGATAATCAGGATGAAAACGCAAAAACAACGACAGTTTATGTTGATACTCCGGCGGACAACGCCGTCTTAACTCGGCCAAGTTAGCCTCATCCATCGCTAACAGTAAATCATAGTCGGCAAAGTCAGTGTCTTTTACCGGGCGGGAAAAAATGCCATCAAACTTGTAGCCACGCGCTTCGCCTTCACGCCGGCTGCGCGGATCGGGCTTCTCGCCACGGTGAGAAGCACTGGTACCGGCAGACTCAATGTGCCAGCGTGTCAGATGGCGCGCTTTGTGCCGCATGACCGCATGAGCGGTGGGCGAGCGACAAATATTACCCAAACACACAAACAGAATTTTCACGCCTGCCATCTCCAACGCTTAATGCGGCGAATATGCTAGCATGCTTTAAACGATAGGTTAAATGGTTGCATTAAAACCACAGCCGGTACAGTATAAGCGGCTCAGGGAGTATCAGCACAAGTCGTACGCAGGAGTAGAAGTAATGGATAAGTTTAGCCGGCTTATCGTTGTAAGTGAGCATGAGTCTTTACATAATCTCACGTTGCTGGCGCAATCGGTTGGCATAAAAGTAGAGCAAAGCAGCAAAATAAAGTTGTTATGTGCCGGTAACTACCGCCCGGATGTGTTAGTGGCCTGCCCCTACAACAGCGCCGATTATAGTAAAAAAGGTCCATCAGCTGAACTGCATTACCTGCTACAACGCTGCTCGCTGTTCTTGTTTCAGGCAGAGCGCAGCTTAATTGACCCAATGCAGGCTCTACACGCCGGGATCCGGGGCGTTATTTATCGTGATGAGCAACTGGATCGGGTAATGACAGCACTGAAAACCATGATGGACGGCCAGCTATACTACGCTCGTCCGGTGATGTCTGCCGTGGTGGATCAGTTTTTAGCACAGCAAGCCGCTAACCGACCGGCTGCCATAGTTACGCCCGAGAACAATTTACTGACCAGACAAGAAAAGCGCATTATTCAACTGGTGGCCGAAGGTGCCCGCAACAAAGAAATTGCCGAAAAGCTGCATATCAGCGCTCATACGGTAAAGGCACATTTGTCTACGATCTTTAGAAAAACGCAATCGAGAAACAGAGTGGAGCTGCTGCGTTGGCTGCAGCAGCCACAACGTCAGGAGCCGGTTGCCGGGTTCAGGCTTAACTGATCGTCCAGACGCCAGAAACCGCGCTGCAAGCCTTGTTCTACTAAGGCCACTACCGCCGCTTCCATTGCCTGTTTCACACAGTATTGCACCGGCTCATTGGTGGAATAACCGCCTTCAGCCTCTGCCAGCCGGTTTAACGATACATAGCGGAACAAGCCGGCACGTAACTCCTGCGAGAAGACCTTCTTGTTACTGGAGACCGACAACAGCACCTGGCCGCTGTGCACATCTATTGCCCTTAAATACACACTCACCTGATCTTCGCGGTACAACTCAGAGGCCCCGATACCGAAATACTCTGCCCCTATACCACCGGTACTTAAATTGGTTTCATAACCAATAATACCGCCTTCAAACAGCAGCCTGGCTTCTTTTAACGGCGGTAACTCAGCCGACTTTTTGTTTGAACCGTGAATTTTGCGCTCAGTCAGCAGGTTTTGCAGGCCTTCACGCTCCAGCGGGGCAAACCAGCCGCTATCCAGTAAAATCTGCGTCAGCATCGAGGTCGCCCCCTGGGTTACCGCAGTAGAAAAGCTGGACACATTGGCCTGGGGTTTATATTGCCCGGTCTGATCGCGAAAGGCATATACCGATACCGGAATCAAACTACGCGGCTGGCCTTGCTGACGTAATTGCTGCATCACTGAGCTGGGGGCATCAATGCTGGCGGCGGTAATATTAATCTCGGGTTTGGGTATTAACGAGCAACCACTGAGCAATAGTAAGGTACTGGCGACTATAGCTTTCATCATCAACCTCCTATCGCCGGTATGGTGATAATAGTAATTTCACCACTTTCAAGGTTAGTAATATTAACAATCACACTGCCATCAGTACCGCTACTGACCTCGACCAAAAACTCGCCGGTGTTATACACCCCCTCGACTAATTCACCATCGGCGATACGTCGGGTCAGTGAATTAATAATGTTCCGTTCCAGCGCATCCTGAAATTTATCAACAAAAGATAAGCCCACTGAATCTGCTTTATGACTGTTTTGGCTCTGGGCCTTTTGTAGCAAAAAATTACCATTTAACGGGTTGCCACCAAAGCTGGGGTTAATCGGGGTATACACCAGCTCTGTTGCACCGGCGGCGCCGACAAAGCACAGTAGCAGAGGTACTATTACTTTCATCCTTTGTTATCCTTTTACTGCAATTCTGTCGTTGGTTCGCCCAACATTTTCGCAGTCTGAATATTTGCCAGCTCGTTAATGCTGGCAAGTACAGCCTGCTCCGCCATTTGCTTAACATCGTTATAGCGGCGGCCAAAATAGGTTTGGTATATTTTCTGCTGGTTCATTTCTATCCACAGCACAGTGCCGGCTTGCGGGTATACCTGCTCATAGATCACTACCGAGACACCTTCAGTGCCGGGCATATCACGCCAGTAACCGGAGTAATAGAACGAAAAATCTTTACCAAAGCGGGATATGGTTCGGTCAAGCACCAGCCCACTGAGCTCAATATCATCGGCAGCGGTGGCTATCGGGCTCAGTGCCAGCCAAGTGCAATAAAACCAACTGACAAAATACTTCATAGTGATGATAAGGGCGGCATCCGCCGCCCTGAGTCTGCTGTTAGTGTTGTGACACTATGGCGGTGTTAAAATCACCTACCTGTGTGATGGACATCATATTACCCTCGCCGGCCTGACTGCCCAGTACCAGGTTGTCGTTGCCCTGTTGGGTAACCGTTAACATGCCATTATTGCCAGACACCGCAAAGTAGCCGTTATCACCGGCAACCCAGTTACCGCTGCCGTTTTGCAAAATGTCGATACTGTTGGCATTGCCAGCTACCAGCATGTCAACCAGGTTGATATCGCCATTTTGCTCAATGCTAACTACCGTATTTTCGACGACCGTCTCGCTGGTCAGCAGCACTTCGTTGGCGTTACCTGACTGATCAACGTAGAGATCATTGCTGTCACCCAGTACATCAACCAGCGCAAAGTTTTCATCACCAAACTGCTGCACATCTGCAGTGTTGCCTAAACCAGACACACCGATTGCCGCCAGGTTGTTGTCGCCACGGCTGTAGATACTGCCACGGTTGTCCGCACCGGCCAGCACCATTTCGCTAGTGTTATTGTCACCAATCTGACGAACTTCAACATTGTGGCCGTCACCGGCGGTAGCAAATACCGAACTATTGCCGTTACCACGCTGTAACACATCAATCTGGTTATCGTTACCGATTAAACCGATCGGGGCTGTTACGCTGTTGGCGTCACCACGTTGTTCAACCAGCACCAGATTTTGATCGCCTGACAGTGGGTCAAGAATAAATTCGTTAGCATTACCCAGCTGCATTACATCAACCAGATTATCATCACCGGCCACATCAAAGGCGATAAAGGCGTTAGCATCACCTTCTTGCAACACAAAGACGCTGTTATTGTCACCATTTAGGCCAACTACACCACCAACGTTGGCATTACCAAACTGTTCAGATTCAAAACTATTACGGTTACCGGCCAGATTAAACATGCCGGCTTCGTTGTTATCGCCCTGCTGCACGCTAAACAGGCTATTGTCGTTACCGGCAAAACCAGCATTAGCCCAGTTACCGTTACCGCTTTGCTCCATTTCAGCCAGATTCGTGTTACCGGCCAGGCTGATTAAGGCTTCGTTGATCTCGCCTGATTGCACAGCCACAGCGTCATTGGTATCGCCACTGACGACAATTTCTGCCGTGTTATAAAAACCGTCCTGCGCCACCGTAACGGTGTTGTCATTACCGCTGAGATCCACATAGGCAATGTGCCAATCGGCCGCTTGTTCAATTCGTGTTTGGTTGTCATTACCGCTAACAAAGTTATAGCTTTCTAACCACACACCGTCCTGAGTCACAGAGGCGTTATTAAGCGCACCGTTTTGCTCTACAACGGCCAGATTAATCTCGCCGCTTTGGCTGACTTCAGCCAGATTACCCTCAGCCGCTGACGCTGACGTTTGATTAATAATGGCTTCGTTACCCTGCGCCAGCGCCGGGCCGCTGATGACCAAAGCGATAGCAAGGCCAAGCATATGTTTACGTGGAAATTGTAACTTCATAACATTCTCCCTAACTTATTATTAGTATTGAATTATTGAGATTTCGGCACCAACGCCGCTTTGTTCTATCGTGAACTGACGATTACCCCATTGCTGCAATTGGATTAAGTTGTTACTGCCGTTTTGGATAATGTGCGCACTATTGCCGTTACCAAACTGACTCACCTGTGTCTGATTGGCAAAACCGCTCTGGGTTAAACTGAGCTGATTAAGCACGCCTTGTTGCAATAACACCGCATAATGTCCCTGCCCCGACTGCGTCACATCAGTAACATTTAAATCACCCAACTGGGTAATATCGACACCATTAGCCAGCGCATGCCGCTCTAACAAGGTGGTAAATTGCAGCGACACATCAGCCAAAGCCCCTGCTGATAGCAGGGCAATTAGGCAGCCGTAGCAATACGCTATACGTTTTTTCACCTGAACGTCCTTTCCTGTTGTAGCAAAAACCTAGGCTAAAGCAGTAACAAAAACTATCAATAGTAATAAACAACTAATTTACATTATCAGGCGGCAAAACAAGTTGAACAATTAAACCATTAATAACAAATATTTACATAATAGCATTAACAATTAGGCCGCCAAACAAACTAGTAACAAAGGTTTAATTTTACAATTTAGTTTAATCAGCAGGCTGAATCGTGCTATCCATAATTGTGCTAAATAATAAGCATATATTTAACAACTAATTAAATATGGGAACAGTTATGAATAAAAAGACTATGCTGGCAGCAGCGATTGCAGCAGCCCTGCTCTCAGGCACAGCGCTGGCTAACACTGGCACCGCAGCACAAGATTCGATATTAGTAATGTTTAAACCCGGCGTATCAAAACAAGAGCGGGTCGATGTGATAACACGCAACGGCGCCAGCTTACGCCAGCTGGATGCTCAGGGCCGCGATATGAAGATGCGCTATGTCGCAGATGGCCGTATCGTTAAAGTTCAGGTGCCTAAAGGCGTGGACCGCGACCGGTTAATTAAAAAGCTGACCGCGCATGCCGCAGTTGAAGTTGCCGAGCCTGACTTTCCGTTAAAAGCCTTAGCAACGCCGAACGACCCACGTTTTGGTGAGCTGTGGGGCCTGCAAAACACCGGTCAAAGCGGCGGCACTGCTGGCGCTGATATCAAGGCGGTGGAGGCCTGGGATATTACCACCGGCAGTCAGGATATTATTATCGGTGTTATTGATACCGGTATGGACTACAACCACCCGGATCTGATTGCTAACCGCTGGGTTAATCCAGGCAACCTGCCAGGCAGCACTTATGGTTATTCAACCTTAAATGCGGCGCAGGATCCGATGGACAGCGACAGTCACGGTACCCATGTCGCCGGTACTATCGGCGCCTCTGGTGACAACGGCGTTGGTGTGGTTGGCGTTAACTGGAATGTTACGCTGCTGCCCTGCCAGTTCCTTGGCCCAACGGGCGGCAGTACGGCAGGTGCTATTGAATGTATTAACTACTTCACAGATTTAAAACTGAACCACGGTGTCGATATTAAAGCCACCAACAACTCCTGGGGTGGCGGTGGTTACTCTGAAACCCTGCGCGCCGCCATTCAGTCTGGTGGTGATGCCGGTATTTTGTTTATTGCCGCATCCGGTAACGACGGCGGTAACGCCGATTCAGCGCCAATGTACCCTGCCGCCTATGATCTTGACGTTATCGTATCTGTCGCCTCAACCGATCGTAACGACGCCATGTCAGGCTTTTCAAACTATGGTTTAACCTCGGTTGATTTAGGTGCACCCGGCTCCGCTATCCTGTCTACCATTCCTGGTGGTGGTTATGCGTCTTATTCTGGCACCTCGATGGCATCGCCTCATGTTGCCGGAGCAGCGGCCTTGCTGTGGTCGATTAACCCGGATTTAAGCCCGCTGGAAATGAAAGCCATTTTAATGGACTCCGGTGACACCTTAGCCGCTTTAGAAGGTAAAACTGTATCAGGTAAGCGGTTAAATCTGGTTAATGCGTTAGCTGAAGCAGATCCGACGCCATCGTTTAAACTGTCACTAACGCCGCGTAATCAGCAAATCACTGCTGGCGATACCGCACAATACACATTGAATGTTGGCAATATTGCTGACTGGACAGGCGATGTTGAACTTAGCGTAAGTGCACAGCCAGCATTAGAGGGTGTCACCTTATCGGCATCAACCGCTCAGCCTGGCCAAACATTGATGCTTAGCGCGCCGACCAGTGCAGACACGCCCTGGGGCAACTACCAGTTCACCATCACCGGTACCGATGCCGCAACCGGCGAGCTGGTTAAATCGGTTAACGCCAGTTTAAGTGTGCTGCCGCAAGGGCTTAATGACTACGACTACAGCAACAGCACGCCAATTGCCATTCCAGACAATAACGCGGAAGGGATAACCAGCGTTATCAATGTGCCGCAAAATGGTGTTGTATTTGGCACTAACGTCGGCGTCAACATTACCCATACCTGGCAAGGCGATTTGATTGTCAAGCTACGCTCACCCGAGGGTACTGAGCATACGCTGCATAACCGCACCGGTGGCAGTGCCGATGATATAGTACAAAGCTGGCAAACCGATGCCTTTAACAGCGAACAAATGCAAGGCGACTGGACCTTACTGGTGTCTGACAACGCCGGCCTGGATACCGGCACACTGAACAGCTGGGATCTGACGCTTACTGCCTTGTCAGACGACGAGACACCGCCGGTGCCAGTGGCACCAGTAGCAGACTTTAGCTTCGTCGCTTCGGGGCTGACGGTAAACTTTACTGATTTATCCACTGATGCTGACGATGATATCAGCAGCCTGAGCTGGGATTTTGGTGACGGTAACAGCTCAGCAGACGCTAACCCAAGCCATAGCTATGCTGCATCAGGCTCTTACAACGTAAGCCTGACTGCTACCGATGCTACCGGTTTAAGCAACACTATCAGCAAAACGGTAACGGTAAGTGAGGCCAATACTGATCTGCAGTTAAGCCTGCAGCGCTCAGTGCGTACCCGCACCGGTTCAACCATTGTTGACCTGCGCTTTACCGGCAGTGCTGATATGGTAGATATCTACCGAGACGGTAACCTGGTCGATACGGTTGACAATACTGGCCGCTATCGTGATCGCTTTACTTCTCAGGCCGCAGCTGTAAGCTACAAAATTTGTTTAGCGGGTACCGATGCCTGCTCAGCAGAGCTGGTAGTAAACTTCTAATCACGGCTGATGTTAACCCAAAGGCGGCGCAAGCCGCCTTTTTTATAGTTGCAGTTCTGCCATGCGCAGTTACTATTAAGCCTCTGCCAGCTATCAATAAGCACGGTCAATCGCCAAGCAGTAAGGAGTACCGGTGTTAACACAGTTGCATCACGTAGAACAAAGCCTGAATCAGGTTATTTTGGGTAAGCCGCGGCAAATCCGCCTGGCGTTATGTTGTTTATTAGCCGAGGGGCATTTACTGCTGGAAGATTTGCCCGGTATGGGTAAAACCACGCTGGCACACGCGCTGGCCAATAGCCTTGGCCTGAGCTATCGTCGGGTGCAGTTTACCAATGATCTGCTACCGGGCGACTTAGTCGGCATGAATATTTATGATACCCGTTCACAGCAATTTCATTTTCAGGCCGGGCCGGTGTTTAGCCAGGTGTTGCTGGCTGATGAAATTAACCGCGCCAGCCCGAAAACACAAAGTGCGCTGCTCGAAGCCATGGAAGAAAAGCAGGTATCAATTGACGGTGAAACCCGCCCGCTGCCGAAGCCGTTTTTTGTTATTGCCACGCAAAACCCCCTGTTTCACGCTGGCACCTCGCCCCTGCCAGAGTCGCAATTAGACCGCTTTATGTTCCGGCTATCGCTGGGTTTTCCCGATCATCAGGCTGAACATCAATTACTGAAACACGACAACAACCAATCCAGGCTGACACTGTTAACTGAGCAACTCAACACCGAGCAATTACGTGCGCTGCAACAACAGGTGCCGCAGGTGCATGCCTCAGATGCGCTACTGGATTATTTGTTAGCATTGGTAAACAACAGCCGCCATCGCAGCGATATGCTGCCATTGTCGCCGCGTGCCTCTAAAGCCATTTTGCGCTCGGCAAAAGCCTTTGCCCTGCTGGAAGAGCGCAGTTATGTCAGTGCCGCTGATGTGCAGCAGGTATTTCCTTATGTCGCCGAGCACCGGCTTGACCCTGCCTCATCGGCACAGGACAGCCGTTTAAGCCAGGTATTACTGCAACAAACGCCATGTCAGCTCTAACCAAAGCGCTGTATCCGTTGTACTGGCGTCTGCTAAGCCGTTATCTGGACAAACGCCAGCCCGCAGTGCCCAGTGTTACCTTGGTACAAAAGCTGATTTTTATCTTGCCAACCCGCTATGGCTGGTGGTTTTTCGGCCTGATTGTGCTGCTGTACCTGCTGGGCACCAATTACCAGAACAACCTGATTTTGCTGTTAAGCTATTTGTTGCTCAGTCTGTTTTTGCTAAGCATAGTGCTGTGTTATCAAAACCTTAGCGGGCTTACGCTAAGCAGTTTAGCACCGGGTGAAGGCTTCGCTGAGCAGGACATTGGCCTAAGCCTGCAGCTGATTGCGGCAGCTAATGACAACAACCGCCACCGGATGTTAAGGCTGCAGTTCACCGGCCAGCAGCATCAGGTGGTTAGTCAGCGCTGTGTACCGGCCATTACGCTGAATATCGCTGCCGGTAAACGCGGCAAATATACCTTGCCCAGAATCAAAGTCAGCAGCCAGTATCCGTTTGGCTTATGGCAGGCCTTTAGTTATATTGCGCTGTTACAGCATTACTGGGTATATCCGTCACCAGCACAGCAGAGCCCGGCAGCCGGTATCATGCCAGAGCAGGACCAAACCTCTACCCGTCAGCAAGTCAGTGATGATACCCTCTCAGCCTACAGACAGGGGGACAGTATCCGCCATCTGGTATGGAAACGCTTAGCGCGCGACCCGGCAACACCGGTTGTCAGGCAACAGCAGACACCGCCACCCCAGCTACAGAGCGACTGGGTAGTGGTACCGGCCGTATCAGGCGATGCGCTGGAGCGCGCCTTACGCCAGGCCAGTCGCGACTTACTGACGCTGGAGCAAAGCGGTGCCAGCTATGGGCTTAAACTACCGGCGTTGACTGTAGCGCAGGCCAAAGGGCCGGCACAGTTACAACGTTGTTTACAGGCACTGGCATTATGCTAAAACAAAAACGCTTAATGGTGGTTTGGCTGGGGTTACAACTGGCGTTTTTGCTGTTGTTACAGGAAGCCTTTACGCTGTGGGTAAGTTTAATCTTCGCGGCGCTGCTGCTAACACGTTTTGCCACCCTGGTTTACGCCAACACCAGTCTTAGCCTCAAAGCCGTCAATGTCATTGGCGCCTGCGTTGCGGTGGCTCTGCTGTTTAACTTAAAGCAAGCCGGTGTGCTTAACTTTATGCTGCAAATTCTGCTGCTGGCCGCCGTATTACGGTTACTGGCGCTACGGCAGTTGTTTGAAGCACGGCAACTGGTGTGGGTACATTACTTTCTTATCGGTTGCTGCTTTATTCTGCATCAGAACATGCTGGTGGCGCTGGTTATTATCACCGCCCTGTTTGCCAATATGTACAGCCATTATCTGTTGTTCGCCCCAGCCGGTAGCAACCTTAAACCGGCCAATATTGCTCGTGCCACTTTGATTATCCTGCCGCTTTGGCTGGCGATGTTTTTGTTGTTTCCACGTTTACCGCCGTTTTGGCAGATCCCCACCGCCAAGGTTGCCAGCACAGGCTTAAGCGATACATTGGATCCGGGCAGTATTGAGCAGTTAGTGCAAGACGATAGCCTGGCATTTCGCGTCGAGTTTGAAAACGGTGTGCCAGAGCGGCAATTATTGTATTGGCGCGCCCGTTTGTATGAAGATTTTGATGGCCGCCGCTGGCAGGAAAACCCGCTGCGCTCTGGTAGCAATTATCGCAACGTTCATCAGGGCGCCACGCCAGCAGAGGCAACGCTAGATTACCGTATTATCGCCGAGGCCAGTCAGCAACGCAGTTTATTTGCGCTGGCTAACCCATGGCAAAGCAGTGCTAATGTGAATATTGCCCCCTCCGGCCTGGTGCTTGCCACCAAGCCGGTAAGCCAGCGCACCAGTTATCAGCTTAGCAGCCAACTGCAGCCAGTGGCGGTACTGTCTGAGCAGGAGCAGCAGCTGAACCTGCGGCTTCCAGCCGGCAACGAACAAACGCTGGCCTTTGGCCGTCAGCTCAAAGCGCAACATCCACAAGTGCCGGCGCTGATTGACGCCATTGCCAGCCATTTTCGCCAGCAGCCGTATTTTTACAGCCTGACCCCACCGTTGCTTGGCGCAAACAGTGTTGATCAGTTTTTATTTGATAGCCGCACCGGCTTTTGCAGTCATTATGCCTCTGCTACTGCGCTGCTGCTGCGCGCCGCCGGTATACCAGCCCGCGTAGTTGGCGGTTATCAGGGCGGTGACTGGCACCCGGAGCAAGGCTATCTGGCCGTGCGCCAGCGTGAAGCCCATGCCTGGGTCGAATATGCAGATCAGGGCCGCTGGCAGCAGTTTGACCCAACAGCCGCCGTGGCGCCACAGCGCATTTTATCCAGTTTAGATGATGCATTATCTGCTGAGCAGCGTCAGCTGCTGACCTCGCCCTGGCAACGTAACGCCTTGCTTAATAACCTAAGGCAGCAGCTGATGCACCTGGATTACTACTGGTCGGTATGGGTATTGGGTTTTAACGACGATAACCAGCGCGACCTGTGGCAACAGGTAAGGCAAAATTTGCAGCGCTTTGCCTATGGGCTGGCATTTATTACGGTATTAGCCTTGTTGGTTGTCGCTCTGCTATGGTGGCGACGCCGTGAACGTCCAACACAGCCGCAGGCTTATCGCCTGTTAAGCAAGACGCTGTCCGCTATGTTGCGACATAAGCCGGCGCACCAGCCATTGTCAGCGTTTTTACGTATGCTGGCAGAGCAGCAACAGAATGAGCAGCGCCAACTGTTGTTAGCGCTGATAACGTCCTACGAGCTTGCGCTTTTCAATGATGATGCAGCGGCGTTATCTGCGCTGAAACAACAGCTAAAACAACACCGCAATACCTTACGAAGGTTGCATTTCAGCGCCCAGAATACGTAGCGCGGTTTGCAGATGCTCAGCACAGTGAATACCTAAATCGGTCAGGTAACCACCGTCCTGTTGTGTCACCAGGCCTTTTTCATATAAACGGCTGATGGCAGCAACAGTGTCTGCATCAGCCGATTTATGCACTTTAATACCTTCCATCGCACTGTCGAGGTTAAACAACGTCAGCACGCGGATTTCAGCATTCAATTGCGGTGATATTGGCATACACAGTCACTCCTTTTTATAAAGTTGTACTGAACATAGCGCTAAGCGCATAAAAAGCCAATACGACGTCGATGTTTAGCCTAACACCGTCTGCAGGGCTTTTAAGCACAGCGCCACATTTTCACGCCGTGCCGCATAGCCCATCAGGCCGATGCGCCAGGCTTTACCAGCCAGCTCTCCCAAGCCTGCACCTATTTCCAGGTTGTATTGCTCCAGCAGCTGTTTGCGCACGGCAGCGTCATCGCCCCCTTGTGGAATATACACACTGTTTAGCTGCGGCAAGCGGTGCGGCTCGGCCACGACAAACTCCAGCCCAAGCCCGGTCAGGCCCTGCTTTAACAGCTGGTGCATGTCCTTATGCCGCTGCCAGCTTTGCTCCAGCCCTTCGGCCGCCAACAGCCGCAGTGATTCATGCAGTGCATACAGCGCATTCACCGGCGCAGTATGATGGTAGCTGCGCTTAGCGCCGCCGCTCCAGTAACTCATCACCAGGCTTTGATCTAAAAACCAGCTTTGTACCGGCCGTTGGCGCGCTTTGATGCGCTCGACCGCTTTGGGTGAGAACGACACTGGTGACAAGCCCGGCACACAGGACAAACATTTCTGGCTGCCGGAATAAATCGCATCTATGCCCCACTCATCAACGCGAAGCTCTACGCCGCCCAGTGAGGTGACCGCATCAACAATCGATAAGCAGCCATACCGCTGCGCCAAGGCACACAGGGTTTTAGCATCCGATAAGGCCCCGGTTGAGGTTTCGGCATGGACAAAGGCCAGGTACTTTGCCTGCGGGTTGGCTTTTAGTGCGTCCTCGACCTGCTGCGGGTTTACTGGTTCGCCCCAGCTGTTATCTACGGTAATGGCAGTGGCGCCGCAGCGCTCGACATTTTGCCGCATGCGCTCACCAAAGACACCATTACGGCAAACAATAACCGTATCGCCGGGCTCTAACAAGTTAACAAAACAGGTTTCCATACCGGCACTGCCCGGTGCCGACACCGCCAGCGTCATTTCATTGCGGGTTTGAAACGCATATTGCAGCAGCTGCTTTAGCTCATCCATCATGCCGATAAACAGCGGATCTAAGTGGCCAACGGTTGGCCTGGCTTGCGCCGCCAGCACTTGCGGGTGCACATCAGATGGGCCTGGCCCCATTAAAATACGCCGGGGTGGCAAAAAGGCGTCTATTTTCGGTGCAGCTAACATAACAACTCCCACTGTCGGATTTTGCCCTACCATAGCAAAAACCGCCGTGGATACCAGCCCGCTTCGGCTATTGCCAGTATTCAAAAGATTAATAGTGCCAACGGCCATTTGTAACTGGGTTATAATGCGCGTTTTTGCGCCCAAGCGCTATGTTGGAGCCCGTATGACAACCTTACCCGCCTGCCCTAAATGCCAGTCTGTTTACACCTACGAGGACGGCGCTTTGCTAATGTGTCCGGAATGTGGCCACGAATGGAACCCGAATGTGCCAGATGCAGATAGCAGCCGGCAAATTCGTGATAGTGCAGGTAATGTATTGCAGGATGGCGATACCGTTACCGTAATTAAAGATTTAAAGGTAAAAGGCTCGTCATTTGTAGTAAAAATTGGCACTAAGGTAAAGAATATCCGTCTGGTAGAGGGCGATCATGACATCGACTGTAAGATCGACGGTTTTGGTGCCATGAGCTTAAAATCTGAATTTGTTCGCAAGGTGCAGGACTAATAAAATGGGGTCAGAGTTCTCTGACCCCATTTTGCCAGCTTTAGAACTGGCGGCTACGCAATGCCGCAATACGCTTTTCCAGTGGTGGGTGGCTTAAAAACAGTTCAGACTTTTTGCCACCACCGGCAATACCGAAGGCCATCATGCTGCCTTCCAACCGGCTTTCGTGGTTGTACTTTAACCGCTCCAGCGCCGCAATCATTTTATTCGGGTTGCCCTCAAGCTTAGCGGCGCCGGCATCAGCGCGGTATTCACGCTGCCGTGAGAACCACATCACAATAATGCTGGCCAGCACACCAAACACCAGCTCCAGCACAATTACCGTAGCGAAATAAGCTAAACCACCGCCCTGGTTATTGTTGCTGTTGTTATTCAGCATACCGGCCACTAAGCGCGCCAGGAAAATCACAAAGGTGTTTACCACGCCCTGTATAAGCGTCAGGGTAACCATGTCACCATTGGCAATATGCGACACTTCGTGTGCCAGAACCGCTTCTACTTCATCCTCACGCATATTGCGCAGCAAACCCGTGCTGACCGCCACTAAGGCATCATTACGGTTCATACCGGTAGCAAAGGCGTTCATCTCTGGTGAGTCATAAATAGCCACTTCCGGCATACCAATGCCAGCCGCTTTAGCCTGACGCGCCACCGTCGCTACCAGCCACTGCTCGGTCGCATTACGAGGCTGTTCAATCACTACCGCGCCGGTAGAGCGTTTTGCCATCCACTTAGACATGGCTAACGAGATAAAAGAGCCGCCAAAACCAAACACCGCCGCAAACACCAACAGGCCGCCAATGCTGCTGCGATCTACGCCTAAAAAGCTGAAAACGATATTAAGCACTATACTTAATACCAGTATTACCGCCAGGTTAGTGGCTAAAAACAACAACACTCTTTTCATAACAGCTACCTCTAATGACTTACTACCCGCTAATATATGGCCTTAGAGCTTGTTTTCAATCAGCAGTGCCACCATTAGCAGTCATAATTTGTAACTATTAATGTCAACGCTCAGCAGCTGAGCATATCGAGGTTTAGCATGCAGTTATTACTACTTAGCAGCTCCCGCGCCGACAACAGCGACTATCTGGCGCCATACATAAGCTGGATCGCCAGTCACCTCAGCGGTATTGATAAACTGCTGTTTATCCCTTATGCCGGTGTCAGCATCGAATACGACGCCTATCAGGCCATGGTGCAGCAAGCGCTGTTGCCGCTGGGTATAACAGTAACCAGTATTCATCAGCATAATGATGCGCGCCAGGCAGTAATGGACGCCAAAGCAATAGCGGTTGGCGGCGGCAACACCTTTCATCTGCTTTATCAGTTATATCAACAGGATATAGTGCAACTTATCAGAAAACGCGTAACCGAAGGTATACCCTACCTGGGCTGGAGTGCCGGTTCAAACATCGCCGGCGCCAGCATTCGCACCACCAATGATATGCCGATTATTGAGCCCGCCTCGTTTACCGCGCTAAACCTGCTACCACTGCAGTTAAACCCGCATTACAGCGACTACAAGCCGGAGGGCTTTCATGGTGAAACCCGCGATATGCGCCTGGCCGAGTTTATGCAGTTACACCCGGCCACGCCGATTATTGCCTTGCCTGAGGGCAGCGCACTTAAGCACGACGACGGTAAACTAACATTACTTGGCAGCAAAGGCGGTTATCTGTTTCAGGCTGGTGATAAAATGCCGTTGGCAGAGCATGCAGATTTATCGACAATGCTGGTATAAAAAAAACGGTGTCGACGCGGGGTAACCGGCTTGCCCTAAACCAACCGTTGAAGGCATGGATGCCTGAATCGAGCCTACATGGAAGTATTTACGGCGTGTTGGTGTGGGCAAACCGGTTACCCATACACCTTATCGGACTCTAGAGCAAAGAAACTGCTATCTGTTTCGCTAGCTGCTGATATAGCGCCGGCTCTGCCGCATAAGGCACCACCGCCAGGCAAGGCGCACTGATGCGCTGGCGCAAATCCGCAATGTTCTGCTCCAGCAATAACATATGCGGATCAATACAGTTGGCTACCCAGCCGATTAGCTGACAGCCACTGCGCTCAATTTCGCGTACCGTAAGCATGGCATGGTTTAAACAGCCCAGTTTCATACCTACCACCAACAGCACTGGCAGTTGCTGCTCTGCTACCCAATCGGCCAGATAGCGCTTAGCCGACAACGGCAATAACCAGCCACCGGCGCCTTCTATCAGCAGCTGCTCTGCTTTTAGATTTTGCCAGTGTTGCAAGGCGTCATTCAGTAGCTTTTCATCGATCGGCTGCTGTTCATTAAGCGCCGCCAAATGTGGCGCCACCGGTGCCTGATAACAGATAGGATTCACCACCTTATAGGGTAACGCGATACCGGAATGCTGCTGCAGTAGTAACGCGTCACCATTAAAACCCTTTGCGTCAGCTCCAGCCGCTATGGGCTTTACACCGATGGCAGTAACATCCAGCGCTTTGAAGCCCTGCAGCAGCATAGCACTGATATAGCTTTTACCGGCGTCGGTATCAGTAGCGGTAATAAATAGGGTTTTAGCCGGCATGTTTCACTCCGCTTAGCGTCAGCACCTGATAACTGGCCGGCAGCCCCAGCACAGTGCGATGCACCTCATAGGCCTGTGCCAGCTGCTGCCAGTAGCCTTTGCCGGTTAAGCCAGTTCGCCGGCCAGCAACCTGATTGGCCCCCAACAGCTTAAGCTCACGGGCCAGGCTTTGCACATCGGGGTAATACAGCGGGTAACGGCGCCGCTCAAACTGCCAGTTAAGGCCGCCCGCCTTTTGGCTATCCTCGGCGACCTGGCGGATACTGTCGACAGATAAAAACCGGCTAATATGCGGGTAGTTATCCAAACTGGCAAACGCCTGCGCCAGCTCAGTTAAAGTGCCATCAACCAGGGTCGTAATAACCGCAGTACCGCCAGGCTTAAGCACCCGGCTAATTTCAGCAAATACCGCCGCAGGCTTACTGCACCACTGCAGCATCAGGCTGGAAAACACGGTATCAACGCTGTTATCGGCCAGGGGCAGCTGCTGGGCATCCGCCTGCAAGTACTGTTGTGCCAGCCCCGCTTTAGCCGCTTGCGCCAGCATGCCGGCGCTAAAGTCTACTGCGGTAAAAGCGTGGCAATACTCACTAAAACGTGGGTGCAACCAGCCCGGGCCACAGCCAAGATCGAGCAAATGGCCATGCTTTGTTTTAGCAAGCCTTGCCAGTGCATCCAGCGCTACCTGCTGCTGCAAACGGGCGCCTTGCATATAGTGCGCTGATGCCGCGCTAAAGCTGTTGGCGACTTGTTGGCGAAAACGGCTGCTACTGTCTGGTTGTTGTACTACAGCACTCATACTAACTGCCTTAACTGCTGCACTAATAACTGAATATCCTGCTCGGTATGCTGCGCACTTAGCGTAATGCGCAGCCGCGCACTGCCCTTAGGCACCGTTGGCGGGCGTATTGCGCTAAGCCAGATACCGGCCTGTTTTAACTGCGCACTCATGTTAAGTGCCCTTACACTGTCGCCCAGCACCAGGCCCTGAATGGCGCTCTGTGAAGCTAACAGCGGCAAATCCGCCGCCAAAGCACGAAAGCGCGCAATATTGCTGTGTAGTTTGTCCCGCCGCCAACTTTGGCCGCGGCAAAGTAGAATGCTTTTAATGACCGCCGCACAAAGTGCCGGCGACAGCGCCGTACTGTAAATATAATGCCGGCCAAACTGGGTTAAATAGTCGATCACGGTTTTACTGCCGCCAACAAAGGCGCCGCCCAGGCCCAAGGCTTTGCCAAAATTCGCCATAGTGCAAAACAGGTCGCCACTGACAATACCCTGCGCCGCAGCGGTGCCTTTACCTTCTGGCCCGCTAACGCCTAAACCATGTGCATCGTCCAGCAAAAGCGGCGCCTGATATTGCCGGCACAGGCTTAGCATGGCGTTAAGATCCGGGCTGTCACCGTCCATACTAAACACGCCCTCAGTCACCACCAGCGGCTGGCTGGCATCATTAAGCGCAGCGAGCAAAGCCGATAAACTATTGTGCGCAAACCGCTTTAACTGTGCATCGCTGTGCAAGGCACCGTCTATCAGCGAAGCATGGCTAAGTTTGTCCAACAACAGCGTATCGCCCTTTTGTGCCAGCGTTTGTAGCATGGTTTGGTTGGCGGCAAAACCGGAGGAAAATAGCAGCACCTGCTCAAAGCCCAGCCAGTCGCACAAGGTGTCGCTAAGCTGCTGATGCACCTGATGCTGCCCGGTAACCAAAGGCGAGCCACTGCTGCCGCCACCATAAGCGGCAGCGCCTTCGGCATAGGCGTTAAGTACCTCAGGATCAGTGGCCAAACCCAGATAGTCATTGCCGGAAAAATTAAGGTAGCTATTGCCTGCTACGCGCAGCACCCGGCCGCTGTATTGTTCAAGGGTAACGCTGCGGCGTAGCAGTTGGCTGGCCTCACGTTCGGCCAGTGCCTGGCGCATTTGCGCCAGTCTAGTCTGTGTCATCGATTACTGCGCTGCATGAAATAGCGGCGGGTTGGCCTGCTCTTTTATTGCATCGGCCAGTGCCAGTTGATGCGCTTCGTCCGACACATCATGGCGCTGCTCTGGCGTAATACCCAGTTTGGCAAACAACTGCATATCGGCATCAGCCTCCGGGTTATCGGTAGTCAGCAGCTTATCGCCGTAGAAAATCGAGTTCGCGCCGGCAAAGAAACACAGCGCCTGCATTTGCTCGTTCATACGGCTACGACCAGCCGATAAGCGCACATGGCTTTTGGGCAGCATAATACGTGCCACTGCTATGGTGCGGATAAACTCGAAGGCGTCTAAGTCATCGACGTTTTCCAGTGGCGTGCCCGCTACCTTTACCAGCATGTTAATCGGCACACTCTGTGGGTGCTCGGGTAAATTGGCCAGCTGCATCAGCAGTGCTGAGCGATCATTGGCGCTCTCGCCCAAGCCTAAAATGCCGCCGCAGCATACTTTCATACCGGCATCGCGCACATGGCTTAGGGTGTCTAAGCGGTCCTGATAAGTACGGGTGGTAATAATTTCACCGTAAAACTCCGGTGAGGTATCCAGATTGTGGTTGTAGTAATCCAGGCCGGCATCGGCCAGCGTTTTCGCCTGCTCGCCATCAAGCATACCCAGCGTCATACAGGTTTCCAGCCCCATGGCTTTTACACCGCGTACCATTTCAATAATGTAGGGCATATCGCGCTGCTTCGGGTTGGTCCAGGCGGCGCCCATACAAAACCGGCTGGCGCCTTTGTCTTTGGCGGCTTTGGCCTGGGTTAGCACCTTCTCAACTTCCAACAGCCGTTCGCGTTCCAGACCGGTGTTATAGTGGCCACTTTGCGGGCAGTATTTACAGTCTTCGGCGCAGGCACCGGTTTTAATCGACAATAAGGTACTTACCTGCACTTCATTGGGTTTAAAGTGCTGACGGTGCACCGTTTGCGCCTGAAACAGCAAATCATTAAATGGCAGTGCGTACAGCGCGTTAACCTGCGCTAAGGTCCAATCATGGCGGACAACAGCCTGCATAAATATCCCTGATCAAATTGAGCTAATAAGTATTTTCGGCTAGTCTAACCGCCACTTGGGCCTTGTCAACACAGACCAGCAGCAAAACTTTACTACAGGTTAAATAATGAGCATTAATTTGACGTTTGATCGCGAGCATATCTGGCACCCCTACACTTCTATGCTAAACCCGCTGCCGGTGTATCCGGTGGTGGCGGCAGCAGGCTGTGAACTGGAGCTGGAAGACGGTCAGCGTCTGGTCGATGGCACAGCCTCCTGGTGGTCGGCCGTGCACGGCTATAACCATCCTGTGCTTAACGCTGCAGTAACCGAACAACTTGGCAAAATGGCGCATGTGATGTTTGGCGGCATTACGCATCAACCCGCGGTGCAGCTGTGTCAGCAGCTGCTTAGTATGGTGCCAAGCAAGTTAACCAAAGTATTTTTAGCCGACAGTGGCTCTATCGCGGTAGAAGTGGCGATAAAAATGGCGCTGCAATACTGGCTGGCCAGCGCTACGCCACAAAAACAAAAGCTGATTAGCCTGCGTAAGGGCTATCATGGCGATACCTTTGCCGCCATGGCGGTGTGCGATCCGGTTGATGGCATGCACGATATGTTTGCCAGCCTGTTACCCCAGCACTACTTTTTACCGGCGCCACTAAGCCGCTTTGACGGTGAGTTTTTGCCGGAGGATATCGCCCCGCTGCAGCAACTGTTGGCAGAAAAACACGATGAAATTGCCGCGCTTATTTTAGAGCCAATAGTGCAAGGCTATGGCGGTATGCGCTTTTATCATCCTGAGTATTTGCGCCGCGCCCGTGCGTTGTGCGATAAGTACCAGGTACTGCTGATAGCCGATGAAATTGCCACCGGCTTTGGCCGCAGCGGCAAACTGTTTGCCTGTGAACATGCCAATATAGCACCCGATATCATGTGCGTGGGTAAAGCGCTAAGCGGCGGCTATATAACCCTGGCTGCTACCTTGTGCAGCGATGAAATCGCCCGTGGCATCAGTCAAAGCGCCGCCGGCGGCCTAATGCACGGCCCGACCTTTATGGCTAACCCACTGGCCTGCGCCGTGGCCAGTGCCAGTTTAAGTCTTATCGCCCAGGGCGACTGGCAACAGCAGGTAGCGGCGATAGAACGCCAGTTAAAGGCTGAGCTTGCGCCCTGTGTCCAATCACCGCTGGTAAAAGATGTACGGGTGTTAGGCGCTATTGGCGTGCTGGAGATGCATGACAAGGTGAATGTCGCCGCCTTGCAGCAGCAGTTTGTCGAGCTTGGCGTATGGATCCGCCCCTTTAATAACCTGATTTACGTGATGCCGCCTTTTATTATCAGCCCGGCACAGTTAACTAAGCTCAGCTTTGCCATGCGTGCGGTCGTTGGCGTTTAAACATACCAGAACAAATACAGCAACAGGCTTAAACAGCTTAATAGCAAAAGCACAATATTAAAGTGCAGATGGTCTGTACGCCGGCGCAGCCGCAGCCGGTTTAACAGTAAACTTAAGCCACTGCTAATGGCCGAGGCCAGTAAAAAATATTGCAGGCACAAGGTTAACATAGGGTGCCATTCGCTACGAATTTCAATGCCCCAATAACGCACCAGACCGGTGTCCATCTCTGGCCTGGCGTAATGGGCAATAATCATCGCCAGCAAGAACAATAACCAGCCGCTAATGGCCAGCCAGCCAAAGGCGCGGCAGATCCAATCCGGCCCCTGACGCCGTTCAAACTTTTCGGCTTTTCTGCTGCTGTCAGTCAATTTTTTTACCCGGCTAAGTTTTACTTGTGTTGTGCGTTAGCCGCAGTATCATTACAGGCTTTACGCAGTTGTCTAAAGTTTACACCCTCTGGAGTTTGTTGCATGACGCACGCCGTTATTAAAGATGTATTAGCAGGTCGCTATGCCGTTGGTGACACTGTCACCGTTAAAGGCTGGATCCGCACCCGCCGCGATTCAAAAGCCGGCATTTCCTTTTTAGCTATTCATGATGGCAGCTGCTTTGACGCTGTGCAGGCCGTAGCGCCGGCAGAGCTGAATAATTACGAGTCTGAAGTAAAGCGTTTAACCACCTCCTGCTCGGTGGCCGTAACCGGCACTATCGCACGCTCTGAAGGCCAGGGCCAGGCGTTTGAGTTGCAAGCCACCAGCGTAGAGGTATTGGGTTGGGTAGAAAACCCGGACACCTACCCTATGGCCCCCAAGCGCCACAGTATGGAGTACCTGCGTGAACACGCCCACCTGCGCCCGCGCACCAACATTATGGGCGCTGTTACCCGGGTGCGCCACTGTTTAGCCCAGGCGGTACACCGCTTTTTCCACGAGCAGGGTTATTACTGGATCAGCACGCCTATTATTACCGGCTCCGATGCTGAAGGCGCCGGCGAGATGTTCCGCGTTAGCACATTGGACATGGAAAACCTGCCGCGCACTGACAAAGGCAAAGTGGATTACAGCCAGGATTTCTTCGGTAAAGAAACCTTTTTAACCGTATCCGGCCAGTTAAACGGCGAAACCTACGCCTGTGCCATGTCAAAAATTTACACCTTTGGCCCAACCTTCCGCGCAGAAAACTCTAACACCAGCCGCCACTTGGCCGAGTTTTGGATGATAGAGCCGGAAGTGGCCTTTGCTGAACTTAAAGACATCGCCCAGCTGGCTGAAGATATGCTGAAATACGTCTGTAAAGCGGTATTAACCGAGCGCGCTGACGATATGGCGTTTTTCGCCGAGCGTATCGACCCCACCGCCGTTACCCGTTTACAGCAACTGGTCGATTCCAGCTTTGTGCGGATGGACTACACCGACGCTATTGAAATTCTGAAAACCTGCGGTAAAAAGTTTGAATACCCGGTGGAATGGGGTGTCGATTTACAGTCTGAGCACGAACGCTACCTGGCTGAAGAGCATGTGGGCGCGCCTATCATTATGCAAAACTACCCGAAAGACATTAAAGCCTTTTACATGCGCTTAAATGACGATGGTAAAACGGTAGCAGCCATGGACGTATTAGCCCCCGGCATAGGTGAAATTATCGGCGGCAGCCAGCGCGAAGAGCGCTTAGAGGCTTTTGATAAACGCCTGGACGAAATGGGCCTGGATAAAGAAGCTTATGGCTGGTACCGCGACCTGCGCCGTTACGGCACAGTGCCGCACGCCGGTTTTGGCTTAGGTTTCGAGCGTTTGGTGTCGTACGTTACCGGTATTGGTAATATCCGCGATGTAATCGCCTTCCCACGCACACCGGGTAATGCTGAGTTCTAAATAGCTTGCTCTAATAGCATTAACTGCAGAAAAGGCGCTTTAATCAGCGCCTTTTTTATTTGATTCAAAGCAACTTAAAGATAAGAAAAATACTCCGCTGGCTCGGGCGTGTGGCGTTTAGCTGGTTCGCCGCTTGGTGTGCCCAGGTATAAAAAGCCGACAATTTCGTCGTCTTCACCCAGCTCCAGCGCTTGTTTAACAAAATCTAACTGGGCATAGGCGCCGGTGCGCCAGATGCCGCCAAAACCCTGAGCAAAAGCGGCTTGCTGCATGGCTAATATGGCGCAGGCGGCAGAGTGTTGCTGTTCAATTAACGGCACTTTGGCATGCTCTACCGCCTTGGCGATACAGACAATCACCATAGGCGCACGCAGTGGCAGCTGCCGGGCGCGCTCTAGCAGCTCGTTGGAAATGGCCGGATCGTCCTCTACGGCCGCTTCGGCAAAAATATCACCCAGGCGACACAGCGCCTGACGACCTTCGGCGATAATAAAACGCCAGGGGCGTAAATTGCCGTGGTCCGGCACCTGCAGCGCGGCGCGCTTAATGTTGTCCAGCGCTTCGCCTGCCGGGGCGGGTTCGGTTAAACGGGCTGACGAATAACGGCTGTGAAGTAAAGTTAATGCATCCATAAAAAACCCCGATGGTGGTAGCTGCGCGCAGCCTAGCAAATTAACAGTAATCTTTACATCAGATTATGGCAAGGTAACGCGCGCCTGCCGCCCTTTCAACCAATTTGCGGCTTTTTAATGCGCGTTTTGCCAAAGCGCCTGCTGGTACAGCGCCAGATACTGGCTGGCAGCGGCTTGCCAGCTGAAGTTTTGTACCATGCCATTTTGCTGCACCCGCCGGTAGCTATCGGCTTTGCTGTACAGCAACTCAGCCTGGTTAAGCGCAGCTAAGGTGGCGGCAATATCCGGCTCGGTAAAGCCAATGCCGGTAGCACCCCGCCCCGGCCAGGGTTTTACCGTGTCTTTTAAGCCGCCGGTAAGGCGCACTAGCGGCACAGTGCCGTAACGTAAACTGTAAAGCTGGTTTAACCCGCAGGGCTCAAACAAAGAGGGCATTAAAAAGAAGTCGCCGGCGGCTTCAAGCTGATGCGCCATGGCATCGCTAAAGCCCTCAACAAAACGGCACTGCTGTGGATACTGCTGTGCCAGTTGCTGCAACGCCGTGACATAACGCTGCTCGCCGGTGCCCATAATAATGACCTGCGCCGCAGAATGCGCCAAAAAGCGGCTCAGTGCCGGCACCAGATAGTCATAGCCTTTTTGCCCGGTTAAACGGCTTACGCCAACAAAAAGCGGTGCTTTACTTGCACCAAGCCCCAGCTCTTCACGTATGGTTTGCTGGCAGACACGCTTGCCACTGAGCTTCGAAGCGCTATAGTTCGCCGCTAAATGCGTATCGCTGGACGGGTCCCACAGCTGGTAATCACAGCCGTTTAAAATACCGGCAAAATCCGCTGCGCGCTGCTGGTACAAAGCGCTTAAGCCGCTTGCCATCGGCTCTTGCATCAGCTCGTCACGGTAGCCCTGGCTTACGGTATTAATTTTGTCGGCATAACTAAGGGCGGTGGCCAAAAAATTAAGCTCATCGCTTCGCGCGGGTTCAATGGCCAGCTCGCTTCGCCAATGCGCCGCGCAGCGCTCCTGATAAGCGCCATTATGAATACTAAACACAAAAGGCACCGCCGCCAGCGCTGATTGGTTAAAATGCTGCTTTAAATAGTAGGCCGCCGCCGCACTTTGCCAGTCGTGACCGTGAATCACATCAACCGGCTTGTCGCTTTGCAGCAGCCACTGTAGCGCCGCTTTGCAAAAAAACGCAAAGCGCAGCGGGTTATCGGTGTAGCCATGCTCGCCATCGTCATAGGGCCGTTCACGTTTGAAAAAATCATCGTGCTCAACCAGGGCGATATTGACACCACCCTGCTCAACTTCATGCACCGCGCAGCCAAACTGGCGGCCGGCCAGATCGGTATAGACACTGCTAAAAACGCCGCTACGCAGCGCATACAGCGGCTGGTAACAGGGCAGTATTACCGTAACCTGATGGCCTTGTGCCAGTAACGCCTGCGCCAAACCACGGCAAGCATCGGCCAGGCCGCCGGTTTTTATTAAGCCCTCGTATTCGCTGCAAATAAAGACTATATGCACTACCCTAACCTTTTACTTATCAATCTTTTAGCTATCAACATCATTCGTCAAAACCAATTTTGGCGCCCTTGGGGATCACGACCACACCGCTGGCAGAGACATGAAAACGCTGCTTATCTAACACCGGATCTTCGCCTATTACGGTGCCGGGGGCAATTTTAACGTCTTTGTCGATAATGGCACGGCGGATGCGACAACCACGACCAATGTCGTTATTGCCCATCAGCACGCATTTTTCAATGTAGCTGTGGCTGTGTACATGCACGTTAAAACCCAGGATAGACTGATATACGATGGCGCCGCTGACAATACAGCCCGACGCCACCATAGAACTAATGGCCTGACCGGTGCGGTTAGTTTCGTCGTGTACAAACTTGGCCGGCGGTACCGGCGGAGTATAACCGCGTAGCGGCCAGTAGCGGTTATACAAGTCAAACGGCGGCTCTACCGCTATCAGATCCATATTAGCCTGATAGTACGAATCTAAGGTGCCCACATCACGCCAGTAACCGGCACTGCGCTCGTTTTCACCGCGAATGGTATTGGAGGAAAAATCGTACACGTACACATCGCCCGACGGATACAGTGCCGGAATAATGTTATGGCCAAAATCGTGTTTGGAATCAACTTGTTTCGCATCTTCTTCCAGTACATCAACCAGGGTTTTGGCTTCAAAAATATAATTGCCCATCGACGCCAGCACATAATCTGGCCGGCCGGGAATGGTTTTCGGGTTACTTTTCGGTTTTTCTTCAAAGCCAATCATTTTACCGTGCGCATCGACCTCAATAACACCAAACTCATGCGCCTGCTCTACTGGCACCGGTATCGCCGCCACCGTTAAACGGGCATTATTTTGCCGGTGGTAGTTCAGCATGTCCCGTACATCCATTTTATAGATGTGGTCGCCGCCAAACACACAAACATGCTCCGGGTCCAGGCCATGAATTAAATGCAGGTTCTGGTAAATGGCATCGGCCGTGCCTAAATACCAGTGTTTACCGGTTTGCATTTGCGCCGGTATAGGGTCAATAAAGCGGTTGGTTAAGCCCGACACCCGCCAGGCGCGGCTTAGGTGTTTCATCAGCGAGTGTGATTTAAACTGGGTAATAACAAAGATTTGCAGTAAATCCGAGTTCACAAAGTTGTTTAACACAAAATCAATAATGCGATAGTTACCGCCGAAAGGTACCGCAGGTTTAGCCCTGATGCCGGTCAGCGGCGCTAAACGGGTACCTTCACCACCTGCCAGTATCATGGTTAATACACCGGACATATATAACTCCCTGTTGGCTTTGATAATTACACTGATATGAATGAATTGGGTGCAAAGCTGATACCAGAATAGCAGCCTTTGGCAGTAAATACCTGAATAGCGGCTAATTTATGTGCTGGCAAGGCAACAGCTTAGGTGGCGGATATGGCAATGGCATGACGCAGAAATGACAAAGGCACCAACATGGTGCCTTTGCGTAGGGAATGCGCCAAAATGGCGCCCGGCTTTGGTGCAAACCACTTAGTGCGCGCTAAATAGCCGCTGCCAGCTCAGCACCCTGGCGAATGGCCCGCTTGGCATCCAGCTCTGCGGCGACATCGGCGCCACCAATTAAGTGCGTTTTAATGCCCTGCTCCGTCAGGCCGGCCTGCAGCTCGCGCAGTGGCTCCTGCCCGGCACAGATAATCACATTATCCACATTCAGACAGCGCTCTTCACCGCCAATTTCTACCCAAAGGCCGTTATCGTCGACTTTTAGGTAGTTCACGCCGGCAATCATCTCGACGCCCTTTTTCTTCAGCGACGCACGGTGGATCCAGCCGGTAGTTTTACCTAAGCCGGCGCCCACTTTGCTGGTTTTACGTTGCAGCAAATACACCTTACGCTCAGCCGGAGGCGTTACCTCGTCCGGCAATAAAGCACCACGCGCCTGATACTGCTTGTCGATACCCCAATCTTTCAGCCAGGCATCGGGTTGCAGTGTTAGCGAGTGCGGCTCAGTTAAATATTCCGCCACGTCAAAACCGATGCCGCCGGCACCGATAATGGCTACATGCTTACCCACGGCTTTATGATCGCGCAGTACATCCAAATAACTCAGCACCTTTGGATGCTCACTGCCCGTCAGACCAATATCACGCGGCACTATACCGCTGGCCAGCACTACCTCATCAAAACCGCCAGCCGTTAACGACCCGACCGTTTGCGGCGAGTTTAAATGCAGCTTCACTGCGTGTAATTCCAGCATGCGGCCAAAATAGCGCAGGGTTTCATGAAACTCTTCTTTACCGGGAATTTGCTTGGCGTAATTAAACTGGCCGCCAATCTGGTGCGACTTATCAAATAAATGCACTTCATGGCCACGCTGCGCCGCATACACACTAAACGCCAGGCCAGCTGGACCAGCACCAACCACGGCAATTTTTTTGCGGCTGGCCGCCGGCGTAAAGTTAAGCTCGGTTTCATAACAGGCGCGCGGATTAACCAGACAGCTGGCGCGCTTGTTTTGAAACACATGATCCAGACAGGCCTGATTACAGGCAATACAGGTATTAATTTCATCGGCTTTGTTGGCCGCTGCTTTATTAACAAAGTCGGCATCGGCCAAAAATGGCCGCGCCATACACACCATATCGGCCTGGCCGTTGGCGATAATATCTTCCGCCACCTGCGGGTCATTAATGCGGTTGGTCGCCACTACCGGTATGGTCACTTCCTGCTTTATACGCGCCGTGATCCAGCTAAAAGCGGCGCGTGGCACCATGGTACCAATGGTAGGCACCCGGGCTTCGTGCCAGCCGATACCGGTATTGATAAGCGTGGCTCCAGCGCTACTGATGCCTTTGGCCAGTGCGACTACTTCATCGTAACTGTTGCCATCTTCGACCAGATCCAGCATCGACAGCCGGTAGACAATAATAAAGTCTTCACCGCAGGCCTCGCGTACTGCTTTTACGGTTTCCAGCGCGAAGCGGCTACGGTTATCAAAACTGCCGCCCCATTCATCGGTGCGCTGATTGGTGCGGGCACAAATAAACTGGTTAATTAAATACCCCTCAGAGCCCATTACTTCCACACCGTCATAACCGGCTTTTTTCGCCAGCTTAGCGGCGTGGGCAAAATCTTTAATGGTACTGCGTACCTGACGGACGCTCATTTGTGCGGGTTTAAACGGCGTTATCGGCGACTGAATTTTACTGGGCGCCACACTAAATGGGTGGTAACCATACCGGCCAGCGTGCAGCAGTTGTAAGCAAATCTTCGCGCCGTGCTGGTGCACCGCTTGCGTTACCTGCTTATGTTTGCCTACCTGCCACCAAAAGCTTAACTGGCTGCCGAAAGGCACCAAGTTGCCGCGAAAGTTCGGGCTGATGCCGCCGGTGATAATAAGGCCGACGCCCCCTTTAGCGCGCTCGGCATAAAAGGCCGCTAATTTGGCAAAGCCTTGTTTCTCTTCTTCCAGGCCCGTGTGCATCGAGCCCATAATGACGCGGTTTTTCAGCTGGGTGAACCCCAGATCCAGTGGTTGTAATAGTTTTTGGTATGCCACTTTTGCCTCTCTGGTCGTACCTGTTGTTTGCTGCAGACTTTAGCCGCTTTGCCAAACGATAGCAAGCAAAGGCGCAAGCCCCTGTATTAGTGGGTGGGCTAAGCGGGTAAAGTGTTACACATTTACTTACAAATTCCATTTAGTCTTTGACAGCAAATTGTTTAGCATAACCCTAAGTAAAAATAGTTTGTTAATACAGGACGCTTCCATGACCGAAAAAAAATCTGGCCCTATCCGCCGGTTATTCAGCGCGATAGCACGTATATACCGTGGCTTTCGCTCGCTTATTCTTAACCTGCTGTTTATTTTCGTGGTAGGTGTCATTATCACTTCTATCTTCAGCGGCGATGATAAGGTAAAAGTGCCGCCGACGGCCGCCCTGGTGCTGAACCTGACTGGCGATCTGGTAGAAGAAAAGCGCTGGACAGATCCTATTGCTACCGCTATTAACGAAAGCCTGGGCGCCGAAGAAGAAGCACCCGAAGTGCTGGTATCAGATGTGGTCACCGTGATTAGCAAAGCTACGACCGACAACCGTATTCAGGCCATGGTACTGGACTTATCTATGCTGGGCCGTGGCTCACTGGACAAATTACAGCGTATTGGTGATGCCATTACCGGCTTTAAAGCCGCCGGCAAAAAAGTGTTTGCCTATGGTGGTTTTTATGGCCAAAACCAGTATTTCCTGGCCAGCTATGCTGATGAAATCAGCTTAACGCCAATGGGCGCTGTGCTGCTGGAAGGCTATGGCAGCTACCCGATGTATTACAAAAACGCCTTGGAAAAGCTGAAAATTAACACCCATGTGTTCCGCGTTGGTACTTATAAGTCTGCCGTAGAGCCGTTTTTACGTAACGACATGTCGCCTGAGGCCAAAGAGGCTAACAGCGCCTGGTTAACCGAGCTGTGGGGCGATTACAAAGCCCAGGTAGCCGAGCGTCGTGGTTTTGCCGTCGATAACTTTGATGAGACCTTTGCCGCCCTGCTGGAAAAACTGCAAGCCGCTGAAGGCGATTTAAGCCAGTATTCGGTGAATGCCGGCCTGGTCGATGCCATTAAAACCCGTGAAGCCTTTCGCCGCGATTTAATTGCTATCGTCGGTGAAGATGACGAGCATACCTATAACCATGTTACCTTTGCAGACTACGCTAAGCTGGTTATTCCCGCTAAGCAGTTTGATAACCCGGTTACCGACAAAGTAGGTGTGATTGTTGCCCGTGGGGTTATTGTCGATGGCACCGCCAAAGCCGGCACCATAGGCGGTGATTCTACTGCGGCCCTGCTGCGTAAAGCACGCCATGACGATAAAATTAAAGCCGTTGTGCTACGGATCGACAGCCCTGGCGGCAGTGCTTATGCCTCAGAAGTGATTGGCCAGGAAATTCGCTTACTGCGTGAAGCGGGTAAACCTGTTATTGCCTCTATGGGTGCGGTGGCTGCGTCAGGCGGTTACTGGATTGCCGCACCGGCCAATGAGATTTGGGCAGCCCCTACTACTATCACCGGCTCTATCGGTATCTTTGGCCTGTTGCACACCGCAGAAGACGCCTTTGCCACGCTGGGCCTAAATGTCGATGGCGTTGGCACTACTGAGCTTGCCGGTTTCTCGGCCGGTTTACCGCTGTTTAAAGGCCTGGACAAGAACGCCAAAGACCTGTTCCAGCTGTTAATTGAGCGTGGCTATACCGAGTTTTTAACTCTGGTGGGTGAAAACCGTAATATGTCAAACGCCGACGTAGACAAGGTAGCTCAGGGCCGGGTGTGGACCGGTCGTAAGGCGTTAGAGCTTGGCCTGGTCGATAAACTGGGTACGCTGGATGATGCGGTAAAAGCCGCTGCCGACAAAGCCGGTTTAACCCTGTATGACGTCAAAGTGGTGCAGCAGGAGCTGTCGCCAACGGAGCAGATGATTAAAGATCTGTTAGGTGAAGCCAAAGCCCAGGGCTGGTTACCGCAACCTGGCATTAGCGCCGAGCAAAAACTGCTGCAACAGCTGAGCAAACAGTTAAAACAAGACTTTGTGCTGTTAAACCAGTTTAATGATCCAAATGGCGTTTACTCATACTGCGTCAGCTGCAGCATCAACTGACAGTGACGCTAAAACACTCTACAATGCCCGGCTAACACCGGGCATTTTTTTAGGTTAAGTTTCAATGAGCAGAAAACGCATTTATGTCGCCTACACCGGCGGTACCATAGGTATGCAGCACTCGCCGCAGGGCTATGTGCCGGTGCCGGGTTTTTTAACCGATACGGTAAAACGGATGCCGGAATTTTACCGCGCGGAAATGCCGGAATTTGATATTCACGAATACCACCCGGTAATTGACTCATCCGATATGACACCCGAGCACTGGCGCCATATCGCCGAAGATATTCAGCAGCAATACGACAACTACGACGGTTTTGTTGTGCTGCATGGCACCGATACTATGGCCTACACGGCCTCAGCGCTGTCGTTTATGCTGGAGAACCTGCAAAAGCCGGTGATTATTACCGGCTCGCAAATACCATTGGCGCAGCTGCGCTCAGACGGTCAGGTTAACCTGTTAAACGCACTCTATCTGGCCGCCAACTACCCTATTGCCGAAGTAGCGCTGTTCTTTAACAACCAGTTGTTTCGCGGTAACCGCGCCACCAAGGCCGATGCCAGCGGCTTTAACGCCTTTGCCTCACCCAATTTCCCGCCGCTGATTGAGGCCGGTATTCATATTAATTTAGTGGCCGGCAAATTAAGCCAAACCAGGCTTGCCGCCCCGCTTACGCTTGCGAAAGTTATTCCACAGCCAATCAGCGTGGTTACCTTGTACCCGGGCATTAGCACTGATGTGATTAAAAATATGACCACAGCACCGGTAAGGGCGCTGATCATTAAATCTTTTGGTGTCGGCAATGCGCCGCAGCGGCCAGAGCTGTTGCAGATCTTGCGCGAAGCCAGCCAAAACGGCCTGATCATCGTTAACTGTACCCAATGCTTTAAAGGCAAAGTAAATATGCAGGGCTATGCCACCGGCAATGCGTTAGCGCAGGCCGGCGTGATAAGCGGCTATGATATGACATTGGAAGCGGCGTTAACCAAGCTGCATTATCTGCTAAGTAAAGACTTAACCAGCGATGACATTCGCCGGCAAATGCAGCAAAACCTGCGCGGCGAACTGACCGCGGACTAAGCCGCAGTCAGTTTGCTGATAACAATAACCTCAGCATCAGATGAACAGGGCTTTAACTCTGGCCAGTAAGCCCTGCTCTGCCGTCGTCACCGCGCCGTAGTCTAACCAGCGCTTGAGCAAGCTGTGTTTATCCAGCGTACTACCCTGATTATGCTTATCCGATAACAGCATTAACTGTACCTGCTGACGCAGCTCGGCACGGGTATCCACCGAGGCTTTATCACAGATGATCTCCAGCGCTATGGTCAGTTGTTCACGGCTAAACTGCTGCTCACGCCCGGCACCAAAGTACTCGCGGTAGCCGGCGGGTAATGCCTCGGCGCTTAAAGTGGGATCTGACAACTGTTCAAACATCAGCTGTAAACCCTGCTGTTGCTGAGTGTTTTGCCACTGCTGACGCTTTAACTGCAATTTTGCCAGCACCTGCCTGACTGCCTGCTGGCTGGCAACACCTTGCGGGTCCATCTGCTGCAGCGCTTGTTGCCGTTGGTCAAACTCAGCGGCACTGGCGGCGCTTTCCAGCGATGCTAACAAGGCAGACAGTGCAGACTCATATTGCTGCAGCTCGTCCTGCTCGGCCTGTTTTTGCTGTTCAAACTGTGCCGAGCGGGCATTGAAAAAGCCATCACACAGCTGACGGAACTGCTGCCACAGCGCCTGATCCTGCTTACGGCCAGCGGCTGGCAGGGTTTTCCACTGCTGCTGACATTCTTTTAACACCTTAGCCGTCTGGTTGGGCTCGGTCAGGCTTAGTGCGGCTGTTGCTTTATCAATCAGCTGTTGGCGTGCTTCTGCGCCTTGCTGCCACAGGCTTTCCAGCTGCTGGCTCAGCGGCTTAAGCGCCTGGTTAAAGGCCTGGTTAAGTGCACTAAACTGCTGTTTATCCACTGCACCGGCCTGCTGCCAGGCTTGCTTTAACTGAGCTAGTTGCTGCTGCAGCGCCTTACTGTCCAGTTGCGCTAACGCCAACTGCTCTGCCTGAGCGATGATAGCTGCACGCTCTTCACGGTGCTTAGCGCGCGCGGCATCCAGCCTGGCAAAATACGCCCGGCAAGGCGCAAAGGCTTGCTCGCAGGCGGCATCAAAGGCAGCGTTCAGGCCGGTTTCCAGCTCTGGTGTAGCACGGCCTAAGCTGTTCCAGCTGGCACGGGCCAGTTTTACCTGCTCGGCGCGTTGGTGCACTTCGTTGTCAGCAATCGTGCCGGGCAACTGCTGCATTGCTGTCAGCAGTGCTTGCTTACGCGGTGTAGCAATATAATGTTGTAAATCGGTAAGCTCAGCCTGGGTGTCGCGGGCAAATTCATAGTCTTTAGCAAGCTGCGCCTGCTGCGCAGGGTTTAGCTGCTGGTGCTCCTGCTCGATCCCCTTAAACAAGCCAAACAAGGCGTTAAATTTACCGGCGCTGTGTAACCGGCGGTACTGCGAGAGTTTACTGCGGCACTGGCGTAACGCCTTTTCGCTTTGACCATCAAATTGCTGCTGTAGCTGCTGCCAGTGCTTGGCTAAGTCGGCCTGTGCCTGCTGCAGGCTGTCGGGTACGGCGATAGCCAAAGTTTTACTTTGCTGACGCCAGTTTTGCTGCAGTTGCTGTAACTGCGACAAGGTGGCCTGATAAGCGGCTAAATCAGTTGGTATGGGTAACGCCGCCCAATCGGCGACGATACGGGTTAACTGCGCCAGCTGCTCAGCCAATTTGGGTAGCTGCGATAACTGCTCGCCAAGTTGTGTCAGCCGCCGTTGTAAAACGGTTTTATCGCCGACATCACTCTGGGTAAGCCGGCTTTGAATGGCGCTAAGGGCTGTTTCCAGTTGCTGCGCTGCGGTAATATCCGCCGCCAGCAACGCCTGTTGCAACTGCTGTTCAACGCTATTAAGCTCGGCGCTTAGCTGCTGCTGCGCCCGGTGCTGGGCGGCTTTTGTGGCCTCAAGCGCCTGCGCTTTGGCAAGTTCACTAAGCCGGGGCGCCAGCCACTGCTCGGTCAGCTGACAAATTTTATTATATTTGCCGCGAAACTCGTCGGCTTCGGCGCCTAAACAAGCTAGCTCGGCCTCTAACTGCTGCCACTGCTGCTTATATTCGTCAAACTGCACCGGTAACTCGTTAAGATTGGCGCGCTCGCGCAGGGCATTCAGCTTAGCCAGTAGCAGTGTCAGCTGTTTACGCAGCTGCAGCGGCTTTTGTTTTGCCTCTGCCAGCTGTTGCAGCTTTTGCTCAACCGCTAACTGCAATTCACCCGTTAACTGTTTGCTTAATTTTTCCAGCGTTTTTTCATCGTGAATCGGCGCTAACAGCTGCAGCTTTTGCGCCGTTGACAGCACAGCATCCTGCAGTGCTTTAATATTCAGCTCGGTTTTATTCAGCCGTTGCAACAAACTGAATTTAAGCCCGCTGTCAGTTTCAGTTTGCGCCAGCTGCTCTAAAATGCTGCTGCGGTTGCACTGGGCAATAAACTGCTGCTTTAATTTGGGCTCTACCTGATTATCCAGCAGTTGCTGCACCAGCGTTTGCTCGGCCAACTGTTGTAAGCGCTCAGCACTGTCATGCTTACTGGCCTGCCACCACAGCGAAAAGTCATTGAGCTTTAACAGTGCGGCCTTACGCACGGCTTCGGCGCCATCGTTAAACGCCAGCTCGTGCAGCACCGTTTTATGCGCCTGCTCGTCACGGTTTAATTCGGCAATCGCCTGTTGTCGCACAGCGGCATCGGCATGTTGCCATTTGGGTTTGAAAAAACGTTTAAAGATCATCGTGCGCGAACCTTGCTATAGACTGCTCTGCCTCGAACTGCTTTTTCAGTTCGGCTTTGGTTTTTTGGATCATCTGACCATCAGCGCCTATGGTAAATAGCTCTTCAGACTTTAACACCTGCGCCTGATAAGCCATTACCAGCTGCAGGCTTTGCTCGCGCTGCGCTGCGCTAAGGGGGTTACCGTCGGCCCAGCGGCCGGTGGCCACAGCGTCCGACAGCTTTTCATAGGTTTCAGGCGTCATCGCCTGTACTAACGCGGTAAAGTTCATTTACGCCTTCTCAATAACATAATGCGGGCCCGACTGATAATGTACCAGCAGAACCCCAAGCCAATAGCGCCGCCGGCAATATACTGCTGCGGGCTGCCGGTTTCTGGGTCCCACCAGTACATCAGGCCAAAGCCAGCTAAAAACAACAGTAAGGCAAACATAGAGTGATTAACCAGGCTTTGCGCCTGATCCAGCGCTTTATCCCGCGCCAGTGCTTCCCGTTTTTGCGGCGTTAAGCCGGCTATATCACCATTGCATTTACTGCAACTGGGGCTTTTATCTGAAATTTTGTGCCCGCAAAACGGGCAGGAAATGATCGCCATAACGCTTAAGCCTTCTTTGGTGCAGCCCTGGGCTGCTTATTGCATTGCCTGGTATATTTTACTCATGATGCTGCCATACATACCAGTTTCAAATTTATCGCCGGCAAAATAATAGCCGTCGCCGGCCCCGGCTAAGATGGGGCTGTGCTTTTTATTAGTTAGCAGCACTACCACCAGGTTGTAATACGGATCTATTAAGGTGGCGGTGCCGGTCCAGCCGGTATGGCCAAACGCATACTGGCTGGCATAAGGGCCAAAGTGCCAGTTAAGATCGCCACCGGTGGCGGTGCGCCAGCCCAGCCCAACGGTATGGTCAAACACCGACGGCCGGACAAACTGCTGCAGCACCTTATCGTCAAACACCCTTGTTAAGCCATAACCACCGTGCAGCGCCAGCAGTGCCAGCTTTGCCGTCTCTTCTGCGCTGGAGAACAGCCCGGCATGGCCGGCGACGCCGTCAAAGGCATAGCGGGCTTTTTCATCATGTACCTCACCGCGCACCACTACCCGTTTATCTGCCGGGAACAGTACCCTACCAGCACGGCTATTGCCGTCAAGCTCAGTGGCGGCAATTTGCTGTGCGCTGATACCGTGGCGCAGCGGGTTAAAGCCGGTATAACTAAGTCCCATCGGTTGGTACAGGGTTTCACGCAGATACTGATCCTGTGTCATGCCGGTAATACGCTCGATAATAAGGCCCAACAACATATAATCGATGTCGCTGTATACCGCCTTGCCGCCCCGCTCGCGTTCAAACGGCACCTGAGTGGCAATCAGCTGCATACTCAGCTGGCGCTCGGTAGAGTAAAACGCCGGGCCATGGCGGTTATCCGGCCGGTGAAAATGCACCTCTGGCGGGTAGCCGGCATTATGGTACAGCAAATCACTGACCAGCCGCTGCTCACGGCCTTGCCCCTGATATTCATGCAGATACTGCGATACCGGCGCATTAATATCCAACTGACCGCGGCTAACCAGCTGCATTAGCGCATAGTTGGTTGCATACATTTTGCTGTTTGACGCCAGATCAAACACCGTGTCAGTTTGCATCGGCTCGGGGCGCTCCAGCGCGCTGCCATCCTGGGCATAGCGGTTGGCATAGCCATAGGCACTGTGTTTAACAATATTACCGTCTTTAACAATTAACAGCACAGCGCCGGGAAAGCCTTGCTGGATATCGCGTTCAATCATCGCATCCAGCTGTTCAAGCTCATCAGTGGAAAAGCCCGCCGCCTCTGGCGTGGTGTGACCAAGCTGTGGAAACGGCAGCACCAGCCGAAGCTGTGCACCCAGCGGCTGTATCTCGGTAAGCGCCAGCTGATTGATGCCGTTTTTAGTCAGCTTACTGATATCAAGCTCAAGGTATTGGCCCAGACTGGCGTCAGGCCGGACTTGAACCAGCCGGCCGTTAATATTCAGGCTAAACTGCACGGTATTGCCAAGCGCAACCAGCAGGCTACCCTGCCCCTGATAAGCGAAAAAATTGGTGCGGTTATTTACCAGCGCCCTCTGGCTTTGCTGAAGGGGCCAACGCAGGTCGCGCTGGCCCAGGTTGCTGTGGTTATCCAGTGCAGTGCGCTGTGCCTGGCTCAGACTGCTGACCGGCAGCGGTGACACTGCCAGCCACTGACTCAGGGCGGCACAGCCGGCGAGCGTGCAAAGCGCACCCGCCAGAATAATTCGCCGGATAAGCTTAAGCATGCTTTGACTTAACGCAGTTTATCAACCACCGCCAAAATGGCCGGCAGCATATCCTGACCCAGTTTCATTGAGCGTACATCTGACCAGCCATAGGCGGCATCCGGCAGGTTGGCATTATCTTTAAACGGCATTTCTACCGTGTAGGCTAAACAGTTAAACTGCTCGCCAACCCAGGCGGTGGCGATGGTCATATTGGCTTTACCCGGCTCGTCTAAATCGTAACCAAACTCGGTTTGAAACTCTGGCGTTACGCTGAGCAAGGTTTGTTTAAACAGCTCTTCCAGGCCTTTGATGCGCGCATTATATGACGGCACGCCTTCGGTACCAGCGACAAAGTTATACGGCAGGTTTTCATCGCCGTGCATATCAAGGAACAGATCAACGCCGGTTTCCAGCATCTTCTGGCGCACCAGATACACCTCGGGGCTTTTCTCCAGCGACGGGTTTAACCATTCACGGTTTAAGTTCATGCCTGCGGCGTTAGTCCGTAAATGGCCACGCACTGAGCCGTCCGGGTTCATATTGGGCACTATATAAAATACCGCTTTGTCCAGCAAAGCGCGGGCGACGCCGTCATCTTCATCCAGCAGACGATCCAACAGGCCTTCAATCAGCCATTCGGCCATGGTTTCACCCGGATGCTGACGTGCGGTGATCCAGATTTTCTTTTTGCCCTCTTCCGGCTCGCCTACCACTAACAGGCTCATATCGCGCCCGTCTAAAGTTTCGCCAAGCTCAACCAACTGGCAGTTGTAATCACACTGGGCCTGATGCAGTAAGTCCATATGACGTTCATAGCTGTACGGCGCGAAATAGGCAAAATACACTGATTCGGCTTCAGGGAAGTGCTTAATGGTTAACGCTTTACCATCATACTCGGTGTCAACCCGAAACCAGGTTTGCCGGTCGTATGAGGCTACCGCCTGATAGTCTTTCCAGCCATCCGGGTAAGCCGACTGGCCGGCGTTGGTAATGGTCAGCGTATGCTCCTGGGCATGCTCAGTGCTTAGGCGAAAATGAAACCACTGAAAAAAGTCTGACTGATTGTCTTTACGAATGGCCAGCTGGATATTGTCCGGGCTGTCGGCACTTAATACTTCAATATTACCACTGTCAAAATTACTGGTGATTTTCATAGTAGATCCATTTCAGGTTAAACAACGCCGCCAGTACGCCAGAGCTGCAAAAACCGCGGCGGCGAAAAGATGGGTTAGATTCTAACAGGTTAAGCATAAAGAAAAAGCCGCTATTAAGCGGCTTTTCGATAAAGGCACAGTTTAACGCGCTACCGGCAGGGTTGGGTATTTAATACCGGCCATGTCGTTCATTACCCGGATAACCTGGGTGCTGTAACCGAATTCGTTGTCATACCACACGTACAACACACAGCGGTCACCATCAACAATAGTCGCCTGAGAGTCCACCACACCGGCATAGCGTGAGCCGACTAAGTCAGACGACACGATCTCGGTAGAAGCAGTAAAGTCGATTTGATCCTGCAGCTCAGAGAACAGCGAGGTGCGCTGTAAAAAGGCATTTAGCTCGTCACGGCTGGTTTCGCGGTTTAAGTTCAGTGATAAAATCGCCATTGACACATTAGGCGTCGGCACGCGAATCGCATTACCGGTTAACTTACCTTTTAACTGCGGTAAGGCTTTGGCAACGGCACTGGCCGCACCGGTAGAGGTTAATACCATGTTCAGTGGTGCCGCGCGGCCACGGCGCTCTGCGCTGTGGAAGTTATCAATCAGGTTCTGATCGTTAGTGTAAGAGTGCACCGTTTCCACGTGGCCGTTACGAATGCCGTACTCGTCTTCCAGCGCTTTTAATACCGGCGTAATGGCATTGGTGGTACAGCTGGCAGCGGAGACAATTTTGTGCTCCGGTAAAATCATGTGTTGGTTAACACCATAAACGATGTTGGGTACTTCACCTTTCGCCGGTGCAGTCAGTAATACTTTGGCTGCACCTTTGCTGTTAAAGTGAATGCTCAGCTCTTTGTCGTCTTTCCAGATACCAGTGTTATCCACCACTAAGGCATCATTAATACCGTACTGGGTATAGTCGACCAGCTCTGGCGAGTTGGCATAAATCACTTTAATAAAGGTACCATTAGCTTTAATACCCTGGTTTTCTTCATCGACGGTAATGCTGCCGTTAAAGGGGCCGTGGATAGAGTCGCGGCGCAGCAGACTGGCGCGTTTTTCTAAGTCACCTTTTTTACCGCCACGCACCACGATAGCACGCAGGCGCAGCTTAGTGCTGGGGCCAGAGCGCTCTAACATTAAACGGGCTAATAAACGGCCGATACGGCCAAAACCGTACAGCACCACATCTACCGGCTTCACCTGATCTTCATGATCCAAAATTTCAGCCAGTTCGCGGGCTAAATACTGCTCCAGCTCGGTGCCGTTAGCGGCGTTTTTGTAGATAAAACCATAGGCCAGCTTGCCAATATCTACCCGGCCCGGTGCCAGGTTCATTTTGCTGATCGCTTCTAAAACCGGAAAGCTCTCACGCAGACGCAGCTTCTGGCCTTCAAAACGCTCTACGCTTTTATGCGCCTTAATAATGTCGATAGTCGTCGCATTGACCAGCGGACGGCCATACACCACCACTTCAATGCCTTTGTTACGGTACAGACGGCCGATAATAGGCTGCATGTTTTCGGCATATTCCTGGCGTTCCTGCCAGCTCTTTTGATACTGTTCTGCGTGCGATAGGGTCATGTGTCGGCCTTTTACTTCAGTAAGATGAATTAATAGGGTGGCCAAAGCACGGTCTGCGCCGCTGCTGCTTTGCCGGCGCGTATTGTAATAGAAGTTGAAAGGCTACGACAACAGTTACAGCTTTTTTATTCGCCGCGGCGGTTAAAGCTTAACGACACTGAATTAACACAGTAGCGCTGACCGGTCGGCGCCGGGCCATCGTCAAACACATGGCCTAAGTGGGCATCACAGTTAGCACAGAGAATTTCGGTGCGAACCATGCCATGGCTGGTATCACGCTGGTAGTTTACCTTGCCCTCCAGCGCCTGATAAAAACTGGGCCAGCCACAGCCGGCATCAAATTTAGTCTCTGAGCTAAACAGCATTTCACCACAGCAAATACAGTGGTAACTACCGGCCTGCTCGTTATGCAGCAGTTCGCCGCTAAACGGATATTCAGTGCCTTTTAAGCGGGTAACCCGGTATTGCTCGTCACTTAGGCGTTCACGCCACTGCTGCTCGGTAAGTTTCATTTTTTTGCTCCTGTGCAAAGTATGACTTAAGTAACAAGTGTTTTTACGGCGAACTCTCACCGCCTGTTCAGTGCAGCTATATTAACGGATAAAACCAGTTTCAATTAACGATTTCACATTATTGTCACTTAACTCTGCTTCACTGCACTGGTCTAACCAGGAGAATAATAATGACCTCTTTTAATCGCCCGCTTACCCGCCGTGATTTTTTAAAAGCTTCTGCTGCTGGCTTCGGTACTGCCGTAATCTCTACCAGTCTGCTTGGATGCAGCAGTGATAACACTGAGCTGGAGCCGCTACCCTATCAAGTACAGTTTTTACATGGCGTTGCCAGCGGTGATCCTGCAGCAGATGCGCTGATATTGTGGACCAGAGTAACCGCAGATGCCCCGTTAGTGCCAATAAGATGGCAACTGGCAGAAGATGCCGCCTTTAGCCGGATTATTCGCAGTGGCCTTACCGATACCAGTGCAGCCAGTGATTTTACCGTAAAAATTGATGTGCGCGAGCTAAACGCTGGCACAGTGTATTACTACCGCTTTAGTGCCGGCAACGTGGTCTCAGCCACGGGGCGTGCGAAAACGTTGCCCGACGCCGGCGTAAATAGCATAAAACTGGCAGTGTTTTCCTGCTCGAACTACCCGGCCGGCTATTTTCATGTTTATGCCAAGGCTGCCGAGGTGGCCGATTTAGATGCGGTTATCCATCTGGGCGATTACATTTACGAATATGGTACTGATGGCTATGCCAGCGAAAATGCCGCCGCTCTTGGCCGGCTGTCTGAACCGGCTACAGAAATTATCAGCCTGGATGACTACCGCCAACGTTATGCCCAGTACCGCAGCGACCCGGCGCTGCAACAACTACATGCCACAGCGCCCTTTATTGCCGTATGGGATGACCATGAAATAACCAATGATACTTGGCGCGCTGGCGCCGAAAATCATCAGGCAGACGAAGGCGATTTTGGCGAGCGTAAACAAGCTGCCCTCAAAGCCTATTTTGAGTGGATGCCAATAAGACCGGTTGCACCTAATGACGAGCTGAGTATTTATCGCCAGTTTGAATTTGGTGATCTGGTCAATTTAATGATGCTGGACACCCGTGTAATAGGCCGCGACCAACAGCTTGACTACGCAAATTATATCGATGCAACCAGCGGTCAGTTAGACAGTACGGCTTTTAGCAGCGATTTAATGCAACAAGGCCGCACCTTGCTAGGCAGCGAGCAGCTAACCTGGTTGCTAGACAAGCTAAACCAGTCGGACGCACGTTGGCAGTTGTTGGGACAACAGGTACTAATGGGCCGCATGTTGCTACCTGCAGCAATAGCCACCCAACAGCTCAGTATCAGCGCCTACGCCGAGCTTGCTACCCTGGCACAGCTGGCTGCCCGCGCACAGGCTGGCGATGCCAGCTTGACGGCGGAGCAACTGGCATATTTACAGGCAAATCAGGCACGACTGACACCAGAGGTTATTGCTTTATTGCAACTGCCGGCGATCCCATACAACCTGGATGCCTGGGATGGCTACCCTGCAGAGCGCGAGCAAATTTTGCAACACGTAAGTAACCTGGGGAAAAAGCTGGTGGTGCTGGCTGGCGATACCCACAATGCCTGGGCAAATCATATCGATTTAGCTGATGGTACGCCTGTAGCAGTTGAGCTTGCTACCGCATCAGTCACCTCGCCAGGTCTAGAGCAATATATTAACCTGCCGGACCGCGACGCTGCAGTCGCTGCAGAAACCGCCTTGGTGCAACTGGTGCCGGGTTTGCAGTATGCCAATGTGTATGACCGAGGCTTTATGCTGTTAAACATCAGCCGCGAGCAGCTGGATTGTCAGTGGCTCTTTGTCGATGATATCAGCGCCGTACAAGGCCAGTTATTGCTCCAGCGGCAGCAAACCGCACTCGTAGAATGGCTGCCCGATGCCGCGCCACGCCTGAGTTTAGGCTAACGCCTGCCGGGTTATTCGGTAAATAGCCTGGCAATATTGCGGTAATAATGCGTTGCAGGACGCGGTTTGGGGTATTGCAGCGCATCGACAACCTGGCGAAAGTGCGCGTCGCTGTCGGCCAGGATAAAACTGTAGCCACCGCTGGCGGAGGTTAAAATGGTCATACTGAGCTGCGTGGTACCGTCATTACTGCGGATATAATTTAAACTGTCACGCACCGGATAACGCTCCAGGCTGTAGTTAAAAAACTGCAGCGCATATTCCATCTGCTGAAACGAGGTAGGAAACTCTGTGCGCGCACTGAAATAGCGGCTAAAAGCACGGGAGATCTCATCACGTGACGGATAGGCAAAGGTTTTACCATCTAAGCGGTTAAAATGCAGTTTGCAATGGCCGGTGTTTTTTTGCTCTATCATCTTCCAGCAGAGTTTATTCTGCTCGGCTGAAAAGTCTACCAAAGGTTTGGCCAACACAGTGGCACTGGCAAGCAAGGTAGTAAACAGACAGGTACTGACCAGACATATCCTTCGTAACAACATACCCCCTCCGTGACATCATTATGAAACAGCAACAGCATAAACACGCAGTGCAGGTTTAGTTATAGTTGTTTACAAATATGAATTCAATCAATTGCGTTAAATACCAGCTATTTTATCTGGTGATAATAGCTACAGACTCCAGCAAAAGGATTAGCGGCCGGGTTCAAAACTATCATAACGTGGCAAAGCAGCATCGAGATCTTCCCAATTCGCTTTACTGCTATAAAAATTGTGTGATATCGGCCGCTCGCTAATATCTGTGGTTAAAATACCCAAGCGTAGCCGCAAACGGCTTGGATCTTGCGCATTACTGCTGTACACGGGTGAGCCGCAGTGCCGGCAAAAATGCCGCAACCGCCCCGGTTTAAAGGCAAACTGGCTTAGCTCAGCCTCCCCCTTTACCAGTTTAAAATCCGCCCGCTGTACAAAGCCATTGGTAGCAAAAGCCGTGCCGCTGGATTTACGGCACAACGAGCAGTGACAATGAATAATACTGCTAATCGGGCCGTGAATTTCAACTTCAACAGCGCCGCATAAACAAGCTCCCTGATACATACTATTCCTTTGTAATTGTGAATACTGAAGCCAGTAAGGTGTCCCGGTAGTCCGGAAAAAACCGGCTATCATTGTTGGTCATAAAAATAATCAGCAATTGGCTGTCAGAGTAATAACGCAAGTCCGTACTAAAGATGCCGTTACTGCCACCATGGCGCACCACTTTACCATGTTCCCCTGCAGGTTCTGTTATCCAGCCATAACCATAATAGGTTCCAGCGCGAGTTGTAGCGACATGTGGTCTAAACAGTAATGCGGTTGACGCTTTCGTAAGCACCGATTCGGTTTGTAATGCCTGGTGCCAGCGTGTGAGATCGCCAATAGTCGATAAAAAGCCGCCATTAGCATGTAGGTTCCACCAGGGTCCATCTTTATCCCACGACTTTTCCAATGGCGTGCCCCAGCGCTCGCTACTACCATCCGCCTTGCCACGCCAAAAACTATCGCGTTTTAATTCATAACCTGTCGCTATCGGCAAGGCTTGCCAGTCCGGCACTGTATAGCCGGTAGCTCGCAAGCCGGCAGGCTGCAACAAATGCTGTTGTACATACTGCTCATAACTTTGGCCGGAGGCCCGTTCAATAACTAACCCCAGTAAGGCGTAACCGGCATTGGAATAGGAAAAACTGCTGCCAGGTGACGCCTCAAGTGGTGATTTAAACAAGCGCCTGATAAAAGTGTTACGGCTGACTTTACTGTAATCGCCACCGGATAAATTGTTTACCAGGCCAGAGCTGTGCGTAAGTAACTGGTGTAAACTAATCGACTGCTTGTCTGCCGGAGCTTCAGGAAAAAAACGCTCAAGTGTGTCGATAAGTTGCAGCTTGCCCTGCTCTTGCAGCTTTAATATGGCAGCGGCGGTAAATTGTTTGGTAATAGAGCCAATGTCAAACACAGTGTCAGTGCTAAAAGCCTTATTTGCCTCATAATCTGCCATCCCATAAGCATGATGTAACAACGGCTTGCCAGCCTGCATTACCAAGACCTGCCCATCAAAACCACCGGCAATAGCCCGCTGATGCCAGGCTTGCAGATTTTGCACAACAATGTGTTGTTCAGGCTCGGCAGTGGCGGTATGTGATAAAAAAAACGTAATACCAAACATCAACAAGCTTAAATTTCGTTTTAGTGTGCTTGAAAGCAGGTTGCTATTTAATTTCATCTCTTGCCCTTAATATTTATCTAACAGGCTGATTAGTTGTTTAAGCTCTGTCAAAACCAGCTGTGGCTCATCAAACTGAACAAAATGGCCGCTTTTATCGGTTAACACCGCCCGCCCTTGCGGAAATGCCCCGGTCCAGCTTTGCCAGCTGCGCTATCTGGTGAAATACCGAAAAGACAGCAAAGCCCAGCTAACGATGAAAAATCTCAACATACCCTTAAGTCCAATATCATGTTTTGGGTTTAACTCAAAATAAAACAATACGTTTACAATTTAAGTTATTAAAAAACCACCCGTAGGTGGTTTTGCTTTAATACCGCTAATTAAGCGTTACGGTTAACTTGCTAATCACGTTAAGCGCTTTTTGTGTCGCGGCTTCGACACTGTCACTGAGTGCCAGTGCTACGCCCATGCGCCGCTCGCCTTGCACTTCGGGTTTACCGAATATACGCAGTTCGGTATCCGGTTCGGCTAAGGCGTCGGCTAACCCCTGATACTGAATATCGGCGCTGTGGCCGGGCACTAACAACACCGCCGAGGCGGCCGGGCCATATTGTTTAATTTGCGGAATGGGCAAGCCCAGAATAGCGCGCGCATGCAGGGCAAATTCACTTAGTTGCTGTGAAATCAGGGTGACCATGCCGGTATCGTGTGGCCTGGGTGACACTTCGGAGAAGTACACCGCATCGCCCTTAATAAACAGTTCGACGCCAAATAAACCGTGGCCACCTAAGGCCTCTACCACCGCTTTGGCATAGTGTTTCGCCTTGGCCAGTGCTTGTTCACTCATCTGCTGCGGCTGCCAGCTTTCGCGGTAGTCGCCTTTTTCCTGCCGATGGCCGATAGGCGCACAATATTGAATACCGGACAGCGAATTTACCGTAAGCAAAGTAATTTCGTAGTCGAAGTCGATAAAGCCCTCGACGATCACCCTGCCCTTGCCGGCGCGGCCGCCTTCCTGCGCATACAACCAGGCGCCATCCAGATCGGCATCAGAGCGCAGTACGCTTTGGCCTTTGCCGCTGGAGGACATTATCGGTTTTACCACGCACGGATAACCAATTTGCTGCACGGCAGCGACAAAGCTGTCTTTATCGTTGGCAAACACATAGGGCGAGGTCGCAAGCTTCAGCTCTTCAGCTGCCAGGCGGCGAATGCCTTCGCGGTTCATCGTCAGGTTAACGGCTTTGGCGCTTGGCACTACGTTAAAACCGGCGTCTTCAAGCTCAATCAGCACTGAGGTGGCAATGGCTTCCAGCTCGGGCACAATCAGTGCCGGCTTTTCGCTAATTACCAGCTGGCGCAGTGCCGCGTTATCCAGCATCGACATGACCACAGCTTTGTCGGCCACCTGCATGGCCGGTGCATTAGGGTAACGGTCTACCGCTATCACTTCACAGCCGTAGCGCTTTAATTCGATGCACAGCTCTTTGCCAAGCTCGCCTGCACCTAGTAACAACACTTTGGTGGCGCTGGCCGCACCGGGGGTGCCTATTGTGAAAGTACTCATTTTATTTTCACCATTGGCCGATCACTATGGCTCCAGTCTACATGGAACATTTTGCCTTTGGCTTTATCGGTACGCTCAAAGGTATGGGCACCAAAAAAGTCCCGCTGCCCCTGCAATAAGTTGGCAGGCAGCACAGCAGTACGGTAGGAGTCGTAGTAGCTAAGGGCTGAGCTTAGCGCCGCCACCGGTATGCCGGCTAAGGTCGCGTTGGCGACAGCCTTGCGCCAGTTTTGCTGGTACACCGAAATTTGCTTGGCAAAAAACGGGTCCAGCAGCAGGTTTTCCAGCTCGTCGTTGCGCTCGTAAGCCTCGGTGATCGACTGTAAAAACACCGCGCGAATAATACAGCCAGCGCGCCAGATCTTGGCAATTTCAGCAAAATTAAGTTGCCAGCCATGCTCGTCGGCAGCGGTTTTCATCAGGTGAAAACCCTGAGCGTAGACACAGATCTTGGCGCAATACAGCGCATCGTGCAGTGCCTGAATGATCTCGGCTTTCTGCTCCGGCGAAATCAGGTTTTGCGCCGGGCCGGCCAGTACCGTAGCGGCTTTTACCCGTTCGTGCTTCAGTGCAGACAAGGAGCGGGCATATACTGCCTCAGCAATGGTGGGCGATGGGCTACCCAGCTGCAAGCTGCTGACGGCTGTCCACAGGCCGGTGCCTTTTTGGCCGGCTTTATCCATAATCACATCCACCAGCGGCAAGCCGGTTTCAGAGTCTTTAGTGGCCAGTACCTGGGCACTGATGTCCATCAGGTAGCTGTGCAACTTGCCGTTGTTCCAGCCGGTAAACACACTGGCAATTTCGGCAGCTGTCATGCCCAGAATGTCACGCATAACCTGATAGGCTTCACAAATCAGCTGCATATCGGCGTATTCAATGCCATTGTGCACCATTTTGACATAGTGGCCAGAGCCGCTGGGGCCAATGTAGGCGGCACAGGGCTCGCCTTCGGTCACCGGATTGCCCGGCTCAAAGCGCTCTATCGGCTTACCGGTGGCAGGATCGACTTTAGCGGCAATCGCCTGCCATAAGGGTTTAATGCGGGTCCAGGCGTACGGGTCGCCACTTGGCATCAGTGAGGGGCCAAAACGGGCGCCTACTTCACCGCCCGATACCGCCGTAGAGAAGAAAATAAACTTGCCTTCGTAGTCTTTTTCCCGCGCTACTGTGTCAGTCCACAGGCTGTTACCGGTATCGACAATAATATCGTCGGCCTGAATACCGGCGTCAATCAGCTTATGACAGACATCATCTACCGGTTTGCCGGCCGGTACCGATAATACAATTAAATGCGGCGCTGACAGGCGCGACAATAATTCAGTGTAAGAGCTACAGGCGATCACCCGGGCCGGCTTGTCACCACGCTCGGCTTTATCCTGCGCCAGCACGGCTTCCAGTTTTTGGTGATCAAGGTCGAACGCTGCCACGCGGTAGCCGTTGTCAGCCAGGTTCAGAATAAGGTTTTTGCCCATTACACCGGCGCCAACAAAGCCGATATCGCAAAGTGCAGCTGTGTCTGTCATCTGACATTCCTTTATTATTTTTCACTGGTACGTGCCAAGCCGCCCGCTGGCACGTCTGAACGGCGCGCATTATACAAAAACACGGCCGATAAACCTACAGCCAGACCGAGATACTGTTGGCATTTTGCTGGTACTGCTGCTGTTTTTCCTTAGCCTTAGACGCCATACCTTTGTTTATGCTGGTGTCAAACAGCGGCTGCCAGGGGCGTTTGGGTAAACTAACCACCAAGGCGTCGCTGGAAGCGTTCATAATGCACAATAAACTGGCATTGCTGTGTTTATTGGTAATTTGAAAGATACAGGCTGAACGCTCGGGGTCGTGCCAGTCGTGCTGCTGCTTTTCGCTGCCATCGGGCAGGTACCAGCAAATCTGATGTTTTTCGCCATGCAGCTGGTAGTTATCGTCCAGCAAGGATAACTGCTGTAAACAGCTGTATTGGCGCCGAAATGCCAGCATCTGACAGACAAAGTCGAAAAAGTCCTGCTCATCGCTATCCAGATGCCAGTCGAGCCAGCTGATGTCGTTATCTTGACAATAGGCGTTGTTATTACCACGCTGGCTATGGCTTAACTCGTCGCCGCCCAGCCAGTGGATCATGCCCTGGCTTAACAACAAGGTGGCGACCAGATTGCGCTTATGCAGGTAGCGGCTAGCGATAATTGATTTATCTTTGGTGGGCCCCTCTACCCCGTGGTTACAACTTAAGTTATGGCTGTGGCCATCACGGTTTTCTTCGCCATTTAACCAGTTGTGTTTATCCTGATAACTCACCAGATCCTGCAGCGTAAAGCCGTCATGGTAGGTCAGATAATTCACACTGCAACAGGCCGGTTTGTGGTGCTTCTGAAAGATATCGCGCGAGCCCAACAGGCGGGTAGTAAATTCCGGCAGTACGCCTTTATTGCCACGCCAGAAGGCGCGGAAGGTATCGCGGCACTTATCGTTTAGCTCTGACCACTGTGGCGGAAACTGCCCCAGCTGATAGCCCATCGGGCCGACATCCCACGGCTCGGCAATCAGCTTAAGCTGGCTTAATACCGGATCTTGCGCGATGATCTGAAAAAACGCGGCATAAGGGTTAAACCTTTTATGTTCACGCGCCAGTGTGGTGGCTAAATCAAAGCGAAAGCCATCGACCTGCATCTCGGTGGCCCAATAACGCAGTGCATCCATCACCAGCTTTTGTACCATCGGCTGGGCCAGATTTACCGTATTGCCACAGCCAGTGTAATTACAGCTTTGGCTAAAATCGGTAATATCGGCATGGCTTTCAAACAGGTAATAATGCCGGTTAGCCAGGCCGCGAAAACTCAGCAGCGGGCCATCATCGCCCCCCTCTGCCGTGTGGTTAAACACCACATCCAGAATGACTTCAATACCAGCCTGATGATAAGTACGCACCAGGGTTTTAAACTCAGTCAGGGCATCCTGACATTGATAACGCGGCTCGGGGGCAAAAAAACTCACCGGGTTATAGCCCCAGTAATTACTCAGTTGCAGCTTATTCAGCCTGGGCTCGCTCATAAAGGCCGCCACTGGTAACAGTTGCAGGCTGGTAATGCCCAGCTGCTGTAAATGCAGAATAATGGCCGGATGACACAGGCCAAGATAAGTGCCGCGCAGATGCTCGGGCACCTCAGGGTGGCACATGGTCATGCCTTTGACATGCGCTTCGTAAATAACGGTTTTTTCCCGTGCAATATTCGGTTTTACGCTGTCCTGCCAGTCAAATTCGTGCTGGCTTAACACGCCCTTGGCCAGCATAAAATGGCTTTTTGTGCCATATAAGCGCTCGTTAAAGCTGATGCTGCGGTTAAGCTGTTTTACATAAGGGTCAAGTAAAATGCGCTCGTTATCAAACAGCAAGCCCTGGCCGGGCTGCATTGGCCCATCGGCTTTAAAAGCGTATAAGGTGCCCGGCGCAATGCCGGTTACGGCTAAATGCCAGATATCGCCGGTGCGGGCGCTAAAGGCAATCTCTGCCAGTAGCTCTTCAGTATCGCTTTGAAACAAGCACAATGTCAGCGCCGTGGCCTCCGGCGCATAAACGGCGAAATTCCAATGACCTGCCCTATCTTCGTCTTTGTCTTGGCTAATGCTGTCTTTAGCGCCAGCCGCTACCCAGCTTGCGCCAAGCGGTGTACTTTGGCCATAAGTTAGCTTTAACAGCGGAATGTGCTGTGCCATAAGGTGTAATGCCCCAGGTTACTTATCTTTACTTAATCACTTCGAGCACCGGCTTTAGCGCTTTTTACGCAGATACAGCGTGGCCAGCGGTGGCAACTGCAGGCAAAGATGCTGTGCCAGGCCTTGATAACTGCCGCTGATACTACTCAGAGCGGTGCCAACGCTGTAATTACTGCCCCAGTAATATTCACTGTCGGTATTGAGGATAACCTCATAGTCGCCGCTTTGCTCAACGCCGAGTAAAAAATTGCTGCGCGGCATAGGGGTAAAGTTACACACTACGTATATCACATCGCCACTGGCGTCGCGACGCAGAAAACTTAAGGTGCTGTGATCGGCATCCTGATGGTCCAGCCAGCGAAAGCCGTCTTGCTGATAATCCAGCTGATACAGTGGTGGGCAGCGGCGATACGTCTGGTTTAAGTCACGCAGCAGCTGCTGCATGCCACGGTGTTTGTCGTAATCCAGCAAATGCCAGTCCAGGCTTTGGGTATGGTTCCACTCACGGCCCTGGGCAAACTCGTTGCCCATAAAATTCAGCTTTTTACCCGGGTGCGCAAACATAAAGGCGTAATAGGCACGCAAATTAGCCGCTTGCTGCCATTCATCACCTGGCATTTTGTTTAGCAAGCTGCCTTTGCCATGCACCACTTCATCGTGCGATAACGGCAAAATAAAGTTTTCGTTGTAGGCGTACACCATGGAAAAGGTCAAATCGTTGTGATGGTAGCGCCGGTAAGCCGGATCTTTACTCATATAGCGCAAGCTGTCGTTCATCCAGCCCATATTCCATTTAAAACCAAAGCCAAGCCCGCCCATATCAACCGGACGCGACACCATAGGAAAAGACGTCGACTCTTCAGCAATGGTCATCGCCTGTGGGAATTTGCTATACACCTCACGGTTAAACCAGCGGAAAAAGCTGATGGCTTCGTAGTTATGGTTGCCACCATCAATATTGGGGATCCACTCGCCTTCGTTACGCGAATAATCCCAGTACAACATCGACGCCACCGCATCGACGCGCAGGCCGTCGATATGAAAATGTTCCAGCCAATACAGCGCACTGGCCACCAGAAACTGGCGCACATAGTCCTTACCATAATCATAAATGCAGGAATTCCAGTCCGGGTGCCAGCCCCGGCGCGGATCCTCATATTCATACAAATGGCTGCCATCAAAGCGGGCTAAGCCATGGCCGTCTTCGGGAAAATGCGCCGGCACCCAATCTAAAATCACGCCGATACCGGCCTGATGGCACTTATCGACAAAGTATTTAAAATCATCCGGGTTACCCAGGCGCGAGGTGGGCGCAAATAAACCCAGCGGCTGATAGCCCCAGGAGCCGTCAAACGGATGCTCCATTACCGGCAACAGCTCAATATGGCTGTAGCCCATGTCCAGCACATAAGGAATAAGCTCTGATGCCAGTTCACGGTAACTCAGTGGCTGGTTATCGGCGCTGCGCCGCCAGCTGCCGGCTTGCAGCTCGTAAATGCTGATCGGGCTTTGCAGCGGATCGGTCGCTTTTCGGTGACGCCAGGCGCTGTCCTGCCATTGATAATGGTTATGGTCATACACCAGGGAAGCATGAGATGGATACTGCTCGGCATAAAACGCCATCGGATCGGCTTTATGTGGCAGCAAATGGCCGTTTTTATCTTTAATTTCAAATTTATAACGCACACCGGCGGCCACTTGTGGCACCACCAGCACCCAATGGCCACAGTGCGTGCGCTGCATCGGGTGTACCCGGCCATCCCAGCTATTCATATCGCCAATCAGGCTGACACTGCTGGCATTAGGGGCGTAAACGGCAAAACGGGTGGCGTTAATACTGCTTTTGCCAAATGGCAGGCGGATAAGCTGGGCGCCAAGCTGGCGATACAGGTTTTCCGGCTGGTGGGTGACATAATGCACAGCATAATAGGCTTCATCAGTAAACTGATAAGGGTCAATCAGCTGGTATTGATAACTGCCGCTTTGCACCAACAAATAATAGGCTTCCGCTTTGCGCTTTTTGGCCAGTACCAGCTCAAACACACCGCTACAACCGGGCACAGCCGTAAGCTCACCCAGCGGTTTACCGCTCGTTGCCGCTATAGCTGTTACCTGAGTGGCCTGGGGTAAATACACCCGTAACACTAAACCGACTGCGCTGTCCGGCTTTATTCTCTGCCAGCCTAATACGGCAAAGGGTTCGGCACATTGTACCTGTTCTAACAGTGTTACGCTCATCTTGTATCCCTTCTATTTCTGCTCACGGGCCTTATCAAGTCACCTTACCAGCTCAGGCAGGCTTGGCGATGGCGAAATACGCCAACGCCTTTTTATGCTTGGCGCCGCTTTTCGCTAATTTGGCTAAATAGCCCGGCAAGCTCCGGGTTGTCGCGCCACTGCTCCAGCGGTTGGCTTAACTTACGCCGCCAGTTTGGATATTCGTTACTGGTGCCAGGCACATTCACCGGTTGCGTCATTTCCAGCGCATCTTCCAGTTGCAGGCACAATAACTGACTGTTGCCAGCCGCCAAGTGACGCTGCAGGGCAAAGTTTAGCGTGCGGTCCATGCCCAGATGCTCAGTGCTGCGGCTGTAATCGGCCGGCAGCACCTGATGGCCGTGCAGCGAGTCGAGAATACGCTGCTTATTCACATGGCGCTGGGCATACAACTGTTGCAACTGCTGCTCATCCGGATAGAGACCCAGATCTTTACCCAGGCGCAGATCCTCACAGTGCCAAAAACCAATCAGCGTTGGCAAATCGTGGGTGGTCAGCGTCGCCATAGCCTGACGCGGATAATGCGCCGGTGAGATATAGCCACCATCGGCAGCGGTTTCAAAGAAAAACACCCGGTAGGAATACACACCATAGTCCTGCAGCAGCTCGCGGATCCCCTCCGGCACCGTGCCTAAGTCTTCACCAATGATCACCGCCTGCTGGCGCTGGCTTTCCAGCGCCAAAATGCCCAGTAAATCCATAATCGGATAATACACATAGGCACCACCACCGGCATTAGCTGCGGTTTTAGGCACCCACCACAGCCGCAACAGTGCCATTACATGGTCGATACGCAAGGCACCGGCATGTTGCATATTAGCGCGCAGCAGCTCAATAAAAGGCTGATAGGCTTGTTTGTACAGCTGGTACGGGTACATCGGCGGCAAGCCCCAGTTTTGTCCAGCTGGCCCCAGCGGATCAGGCGGCGCACCTATGCTGGCATCGCGGCAATACAGCCCGGGGTTGGCCCAGATTTCAGTAGAGGCTTCGCTGACACCGACGGCCAAATCACGGTACAGGCCCAAACTCATGCCGGCGTCTTTTGCTACCTGCTGCGCCTTAGCTATTTGCTGCTGAGCAATAAACTGCAGATAGCAGTAAAAATCCAGCTCGGCTTTTTGCTGCCTGGCAAATTGCTTCACCTGCTTTGACTCAGGATCTCGATATTCTTGTGGCCATACCGGCCAGCCCCAGTATTGGTTATCCTGCTGATATAAAAAGGCATGTAACGCATCATACAACGCCAGTTGCATTAAGCTGTCGCCGGCTTGCTGTTTAAATTGCCTAAAGGCCTTTTGCAGCTGCTTGGTTTCCTTGTCACTCTGCTCGGTAAACCACTGGTACAGGCTTTTCATTACCGGCAGTTTCAGCTGCATCACGCCTTCATAATCAACAAAATCTTTGCTGCGCTGCTCACTGACTGCAGTCACAAAGGCAGGCGCCTGCACCAGGCTTTGGCTGCGCGCGCACTGGTTAAAGCCGGGCATGGCGGTCACGTCAATATAGCGGATATCTAAAAAACGCCGTGATGACGGGCTGTACGGGCTGGCGTTTTCCGGCACGGCCGGATACAGCGCATGGATCGGGTTTAAACCGACAAAATCGGCACCTAATTTAGCCAGATAGGTCAGCGTGTGCTGCAAATCGGTAAAATCGCCTATGCCCCAGTTACGTGTCGAGCGCAGTGCATACAGCTGCAGCGCTATCCCCCATTGTTTTTGCTGGCTAAACGCCGACGGCTGATAACATTGGCCCGGCGTAATAATAAGCTGTTGCGTTACGCTACCATCTGCCAGCGCAACCTGGTGATACCCCGGCGCTAACTGCTGAGGCAGTGTATGCTGGTACTGGTGATACTCCACGTCGTCCAGCACCACCACCTGCACCAGCTCACCATCGACGGGCGTCAGCTCAAAACTGACGGCGCCGCCGTCTTCGCTGTGTAAATGAAGCGCAACAGCGGTATTGGCCTGTGCCAGCGTAACCTGTAGCGTCAGGTATTGCGGCTCATCGGCGCGCTGCACTGATACATAAGGCAGCACGCGCTGCCAGTAATCGAGCTGGCGCGCCAGCAACTGGCTGCGGGCGGTATCATCGTCATCAATGGCAAACCCCTGCGCCGCTAACAACTGTAATTGATCGGCCTCACTGACGGTAGTTGGCTTACCCCAGGCATCGTTAAATTCGGTTTCAATGCCGCAAAATGCGATAAGTTCAGCCCTTAAGCTGGCGTCCATGATAAATCCTCAGTCTGGTCAGAAGGCTAGCGCTCATTCTAGGCCGCCTTGTGACTAATGTCATTGTCAATTTGTGTCATTAAATTACATTTTTGTCGGTTTAAAGCGGACTAAAACTTGAAAAAGTTGGTAATTAATGTAATTTTACTACATAACAATTCATCCACTTTCACTTTAGCAAGTTTAACGGGGTTATCATGACAATTCGTGTTGCAATTAACGGTTTTGGCCGTATCGGCCGTAATGTGCTGCGGGCGCTGTACGAAAGCAGCAAACAGTATGACATTAAAGTGGTCGCTATTAATGACTTGGGCGATGCCGCTATTAATGCCCATTTATTGAAATACGACACCGCACATGGCATCTTCGCCGCTAACGTTGAGCACAACGACAAAGCCATTTACGTTAATCAGGATGAAATTTTAACCCTAAGCGAGCGTAACCCGGCTAACCTGCCTTGGCAGCAATTAAATGTTGATGTGGTGCTCGAGTGTACCGGCCTGTTTACCGATCGTAAATCAGCCGGCGCTCACCTTGCAGCCGGTGCGAAAAAAGTCATTATCAGTGCCCCCGCCAAAGATGTCGATGCTACTGTAGTTTACGGCGTAAACCAGCATATTTTAACGCCGCAAATGAACATTATCTCTAATGCCTCGTGTACCACTAACTGTCTGGCGCCTATCGCCAAGCCGTTAAACGACATCCTGGGCATAGAGTCGGGCCTGATGACCACTATTCACGCCTACACTAACGATCAGCGTTTAAGCGATGTGTACCACACTGACGTACGCCGCGCCCGCGCCGCTGCGATGTCGATGATCCCAACCAAAACCGGTGCCGCCGCTGCTGTAGGTTTGGTGGTGCCGGAGCTGGTGGGTAAATTTGACGGCCTGGCCGTTCGGGTGCCTACCCTAAACGTGTCACTGGTTGACTTGACCTTTATTGCCGGTCGCAATACCTCTGTTGATGAGGTAAACGATATAGTGCGTAACGCCTGTGCCGGCGGTGCTATGGCCGAAGTACTGGCTGTAAATGACTTACCGCTGGTGTCAGTTGATTTTAACCACAACCCGAAATCGTCAATTTTTGATGCAACCGAAACCCGGGTAAATGGCCGTTTAGTGAAGGTAATGAGCTGGTATGACAACGAGTGGGGCTTTAGTAACCGCATGCTGGATAATACCGTTGAGTTTATGAAGCACGCGTAAGCCATTGCGTCAGCGCACAGCCAGCTTTATGCTGGCTTTTTTTATTAACCAACACTTATTAACTAACACTGGCTGTAACGCTACAGAGCAGGAAATTCTTTCTTCACCGCCTTCAACAGCACATCCCTGTGCTGTCTCAGCCTGCGCGGTGTCCGTGCCGCTGTTACGAAAGAACACCTGCTCCACAGCTGATATAGTTAGCATCAGCAACTGTCTGGAGCGCTGAGAATTGACTGAAGCAATAACATTAGTCACCGGTTTTGCCCATTTAACCGATTTACCCTGCATCAGCCTGCGGCACGGTAATGCAACGGCGGTCATTTCATTATATGGCGCCCAGCTATTATCTTATCAGCCCAGCGCTGGGCGTGAAGTGCTGTGGTTATCGCCACAGGCCAGCTGGCATAACGGTACTGCCATTCGTGGCGGCGTACCTATCTGCTGGCCATGGTTTGGCCCGGCAACCAAAGCCTTTAACCCCGATAATATCGTCGTGCCCAACCATGGTTTGGTGCGTAACCGTTTATGGCAGTTGGTATCAAAGCAGGTCAGCAACAATGGCGTCAGTGTCAATTTACAGCTGGAGCTTAACGACTTACCGCACTACAGCGGCACAGCACGGCTACTGCTAAGCGTTACGCTGAACGACAGCCTAAGCCTATCGCTTAGTTGCCACAGCCAAATAGCACAGCAAGCGGCACTGCACAGCTATTTCAAGGTGGGTACTATTGATTCCGCCGTTGTGCGGCCACTGCCCAGCGTTTATCAGGATAAGGTCAGCAATAGCCTTGTTAATGACGCTGAAGTGGCGCTGAAAATTAGCACAGAGGTCGATCGTATCTACCCGCAAAGCGCCAGTCAGCTTCGGTTAGACAGCGCACTGGGCGCCCTTGGCATCAACCAGGCTGGTCATGATGCCACTGTGGTGTGGAACCCCTGGCAGGTTAAAAGCAGCAAAATGACAGATATGCCAGCTGAGGGTTACCAGCAATTTGTCTGTGTCGAAACCGCCAGACTAACAACTAACGCCAACGCCTTGTCCGTTAGCCAACAGCTAAAGCCACTTTAGCCTTCGGTGCCTTTTAAAAACTGCTTTAAATCCTGCTGCGGGTAACCCAGTTGCCCCAGCAGCTGTGGCAGTTCGTCCATTGGCATAAACACATTTTCAAAATGCTCTACAATGCCTGATAAATCAACGCCCTGCTCTTTCATGCGTTGGGCGGTAGCCAGGTGAATATTACGGACAAATTCGCTGGTCATGGCGCATACTCCGGTTTAATTTGCCGCCTGATACTGGCTACTTTTTAAGCAAATCTCAAGCAAAAATTTACGCTTTTAACGCCAACTGGAGTGAAACTGCTGTTTTACGGTGTGTTTTTTTCCGTCGCTATCAAGGATGTCAATATCAAGCTGCCATAACATATTGGGATCGGCGCAGGCACCGAGCAAAAAATCGGCTTCAAAGCCCCCAGCTGCCGGACTGAACCGAAGTGGAATACGGCCCATATACATCGACACACCGGTAATATTGCCTGACACAGCACTGGCGCCATCAGCAATTACGGTTAATTTCAGTGGCGTTTCAACCGGCGCTGCCGCCGGGCTTAGTTGTACTGTGACCGAGCCATGTTGATACAGCGTGGTGGCGTTAGTTGACGCAGCGCGCTCAGGAGAACAGGCGCTAAGGGTTAACAGCAGCAATAGCAACGGGTAAAATCGCAACACGGGGTCAGCCTTTAGCACAACAAAGTGGTTATTGTACGCGGTTTTAATGAAAAGCTTCAAACAACGGCTACACTTGGTTATTTAGTGAGCAACGACTTTGTTCTAAATCATAAAACGGGTGCTTTTACCTATCTTTTCAGGGGTAAAACCCTTAATATGCGGCCCCAAATTGGTAGACCAAACATTGCCTGTTGTGGATGTTTTAGCCTGCCTATAACAAGAATGGTTGTGCAAGCAACCTGTATCAGTAACCAGCACAAACTGCAGCGGAACTCAACATGAGCCAGACCAATACGTTAAATGTTGACTACAACTATCGCGTTGTCCGCCTCTTTGCCTTAACCACCGTTTTTTGGGGGATTATCGGCATGGCGGTGGGCGTGTTAATAGCGGCACAATTATATTGGCCAGCGTTAAACTTTGAAACGCCATGGCTAACTTACAGTCGCCTTCGTCCTTTACATACCAACGCGGTGATTTTCGCTTTTGGTACCAGCGCTTTGTTCGCAACAAGTTATTACATTGTGCAGCGCACTTGTCAGGTACGTTTGTTCGCTGAAAAGCTGGCCATGTTTACTTTTTGGGGCTGGCAGGCCGTAATTGTTGCTGCCGTTATTACCCTGCCTATGGGCTTAACCAGTTCAAAAGAATACGCTGAGCTGGAATGGCCAATCGATATTTTAATTACCCTGGTCTGGGTATCTTACGCCATCGTGTTTTTTGGCACGCTGGTAAAACGCAAAACCAGCCACATTTACGTGGCAAACTGGTTTTTAGGCAGTTTTATTCTTACCGTTGCCGCACTGCACATTGTGAACAGCATGGCGGTTCCGGTTAGTGCGTTTAAATCCTATTCAATCTATGCCGGCGCTGTGGATGCGATGATCCAATGGTGGTATGGCCATAATGCGGTAGGCTTTCTGTTAACTGCCGGTTTCCTTGGCATGATGTACTACTTTGTGCCAAAACAAGCTGGTCGCCCGGTGTATTCGTACCGTTTGTCGATTGTGCATTTCTGGGCACTGATTGCACTGTATATCTGGGCCGGCCCACACCATTTGCACTATACGGCACTGCCAGACTGGACACAGTCATTAGGCATGGTGATGTCTGTCGTGCTGTTTGTACCAAGCTGGGGCGGTATGATCAACGGTATTATGACGCTGTCTGGTGCCTGGCATAAACTAAAAACCGACCCAATCTTACGCTTCTTAATTGTGTCGCTGTCGTTCTATGGCATGTCGACCTTTGAAGGCCCGATGATGGCGATTAAATCAGTGAACGCCTTGTCACATTACACTGACTGGACTATCGGCCATGTGCACTCTGGTGCTTTAGGCTGGGTTGCGATGATTTCTATCGGCGCCATCTACCACCTGATCCCGGTGCTATACAACCAGGGCCGGATGTACAGCATTGCGCTGATTAACACTCACTTCTGGCTGCACACTATCGGCGTGGTACTGTATATCGTTGCCATGTGGATCTCGGGTATTACCCAGGGCATGATGTGGCGCGCGGTTAACACCGACGGCACCCTCACCTACAGCTTTGTGCAGAGCCTGGAAGCGTCAATGCCGTTCTATCTGATGCGCTTTATCGGTGGTGTCTTTGTGGTCGCCGGTATGTTGCTGATGGCGTACAACGTGTATAAAACCGTGCGCGCCAAAGAAGAATCATTGCAACCTGTACCAGCAGCGGCGTAAGAGGTAAATCATGTCGAACAAAAATCATCATGAAAAGATTGAAAAAAGCGTTAGCCTGTTAGCGATATTAAGTATTGTCGCCATCAGCTTTGGTACTCTGGTGCTGATCACACCGCTGTTTTTTATGGATGAAACCACGCAACCGGTCGATGGCATGCAACCCTACACTGCGCTGCAGCTTGAAGGTCGCGATATTTATATCCGTGAGGGCTGTGTTGGCTGTCACAGCCAGATGGTACGCCCGTTTCGTGCTGAAGTAGAGCGCTATGGCCACTACTCGGTCGCCGGTGAAAGCGTGTGGGATCATCCGTTCCTGTGGGGCTCAAAACGTACCGGCCCAGATTTAGCCCGTGTTGGCCAGCGTTACAGCGATGACTGGCATTATGCACACCTGATGGACCCGCGCTCAGTGGTGCCGCAGTCAAATATGCCGGCGTACCCCTGGTTGGATAAAAACCTGTTAGATGGCAAGCACACAGCGAAGAAAATGACAGTGTTGCAAAGCTATGGCGTACCTTACACTGACGAAGATATCGCCGGTGCGGCCGCTGCGGTGCAGGGTAAAACCGAAATGCAGGCGCTGATTGCCTATTTGCAATCACTGGGCACACACCTGAAGTAATGCTCATGGAATATTCAACGATACACAGTATTTTTACCGTGATTTTGTTCGTCGCTTTTGTTGCCTTTGTTATCTGGGCTTACAGCAAAAAGCGTAAGACGGATTTTGACCAGGCGGCAAACCTGGTATTTGACGACGAACAAAAGGCACCACAAAAAAACAAACAGGAGTCTGGTCATGAGTAACTTTTGGAGTGCTTGGATCATAGTGTTAACGCTGCCGGTGCTTATCGGCTGTGCGCTGTTACTGAAATGGAACCTGACCAACCATGTTGGTGTTCCTGAAGACTCAACCACCGGCCATGAAGTGGACGGTATTGAAGAGATCAACAACCCGTTGCCGCGCTGGTGGACCTACATGTTCGTGCTGACGTTGGTGTGGTCGGTGTATTATCTGGCCGCCTACCCTGGCCTGGGTAAATGGCAGGGCTTTTTAGGCTGGACCAGCTCGAATCAGGGCATAAAATCGCTGGAAGAGTCGCGCCTGGCGGTAGAAAAAGCCAAAGCGGAAGGCCTGAATGTGCAGCTAGACCGTGAAGTGTTTAAAGCGGATGAAGTGTACGGCCCGGTATTCCAGCAGTTTGCTCAGCGCGATGTGTTGGATCTGGCTTACGATGACGAAGCGATTAAAATTGGTCAGCGTCTGTTTTTACAAAACTGTGCACTATGCCATGGCTCAGATGCGCGTGGCCAGCAGGGCTTCCCTAACCTGACAGATAACGATTGGTTGTACGGTGGCACGCCGGATAAAATCAAAGAAACCCTGTTATATGGCCGCAAAGCGGCGATGCCGGGTTGGATTGATGCACTGGGCGAGCAAGGCGTAAAAGAAATGACCGCTTATGTACTTAGCCTGTCAGGCCGCAGTGTCAACGAGCGCGAAGCCGAAGCCGGTAAAGCCAAGTTTGCGTTGTGCGCCGCTTGTCATGGTGCTGACGGTAAAGGCAGCCTGGCACATAATCTGCCTTTTGGTGCGCCTAACCTGACTGACAATATCTGGTTATATGGCGGCTCAGCGGCTGCGGTTGAAGAAACCCTAACCAAAGGCCGTTATGGTGTGATGCCGGCGTTCGAGCAAACACTGGGTAAAGACAAAGTCCATATTTTAACAGCCTACGTATACCGTTTAGCCCATCCTGAGCCTACCACAACGGCACAGTGACAGGCGTGAGTAAACGATAAAATAAGCCCCTTTCTCTGGGGCTTATTGCTATATAATACCGGCCCGGTGTGCCGTGCAAGTTGAGGTGTTAATGCAGCAAGATACAAAACCCTGGTACAAACAGTTATGGCCTTGGGTCTTAATCGCTATACCGGTAATCACCGCGCTAAAAGCTGTGCATACCATAGTGGTCATGCAGCAACACTCCCCCGATCTGGTGGTAGACGATTATTACAAAGCGGGTCGCGCTATTAATATGCAATTGGCTAAGTATCGCGAGGCCGCGCTGCGTAACCTGGATGCTCATGTATTAGTAGCAGGTAACCGGGCCGTGGTGCGTTTTGCTGAAAACACCGTTCTGGATGGTGCTGTACATTTGGATTTTTATCACCCGACGCTGGCTGAACGCGATTTTGCTCTGGATGCCCAGCGTAGCGGTGAGCTATTGTATGTTGCTGACTTGCCTGTTACCCCTACCGGCAAATGGCAGCTGGTAGTGTCTGATGCCTCCAAAGACTGGAAACTACGCGCCACGCTGGAACTGCCCGCCACGGCTGAAGTTAAACTGGGTTATCACTAAGGCTAAATGTGAGCGACACGCGCTGTTTTCACTGTCATGAACCCGTGCCAGCGGGTTTTAATTTCAGCCTGATGTTCGACGGCCAACAGCGCGTCTTTTGCTGTGCCGGTTGTCAGGCAGTAGCCGACACCATCATTGCCAGTAACCTGGCCGATTATTACCGTTTTCGTACCGAGCCGGCCAACAAAGCCAAGGCCCTGCCTGAGCAGCTAAAAGCGGAACTGAGCCAATTTGACGCCGCCGATGTGCTAACAGATGTCAGCCGTCAGCTCGGTGACCTAACTGAAATTGAGCTATCTGTCAGTGGTATCAGCTGTGCGGCCTGTGCCTGGCTTATCGAAAAACAACTGCGGCAGTTACCCAGCGTACACAAGGTTAATGTCAATTCAACCACCCAGCGCTGTCATTTAAGCTGGGATGCGCGGCAAGTGCCACTTAGCGGTATTTTGCAAAAGCTTGCCGACATTGGTTATCAGGCCAGCCCTTTTGTCGCCGACCAGGAAGAGCAGCGCTATAAAACCGAGCTGAGCCGCTTTTTAAAGCGGCTGGCCGTTTCAGGCATTATGACCATGCAGGTGATGATGCTGGCAGTTGCCCTGTATTTTGGCGATTACACTGGCATAGAGGCATCGCATCAGGGTTACCTGCGCTGGATCAGCATGCTGTTGACACTGCCGGTAGTGCTGTATGCGGCCCTGCCCTTTGTTAAAAGTGCCTGGCGCGGCATTAAAGCCCGCCAAATGAACATGGATGTGCCGGTTAGCCTGGCTATTTACTACACCTTTTTTGCCTCCGCTTATGCCACCGCTTTTAATACCGGCGAAGTCTATTTTGAATCGGTCTGCATGTTTACCTTCTTATTGCAGCTGGGTAAGTTTTTTGAGTACCGCGCCCGTGCCAGAGCGCGTGATGCCACCAGCAATCTGCTTAAAATTATGCCGGTAAGTGCCACCTTGCTAAAAGGCCAACAGCAAGAAACAGTGTCTGCCAAGCGCTTGCGGCCGGGCGATATTATTCTGGTAAAACCCGGTGAAACCCTGGCGGCGGATGGTGAAGTTTTATTGGGCAGCAGTTCGACTGACGAGTCGATGTTAACCGGCGAATACCGACCCATTGCCAAAACTGTTGGCGATAACGTACTGGCTGGCACAGTAAACCATGATGGTCTGTTGCAGGTTCAAGTAACCAACGCCCTTGATAATTCCAGGCTTGGCCAGATTATTCAGCTGCAGCAACGTACGCTGAGCCAAAAACCCGCCGTGCTGGAGAAAACCGACAAACTGGCGCGTTACTTTGTCGAACGCTTGCTGCTCATCGCTGCTGCAACCTTCCTGCTATGGTATTTCTGGCTCGATGCCGACCGCGCCTTTTGGGTAACGTTATCGGTGCTGGTGGCCACCTGCCCTTGTGCCCTTAGTCTGGCCGCCCCCACGGCTGTTACCTGTGCCCTGGCCAGTTTGAACCGCCGCGGCGTGCTGATTAAAAACTCTGCCGCGCTGGATCTGTTGCCTGAACTTAGTATTGTCGTATTTGATAAAACCGGTACCTTAACTGAAGGCCGGTTCTCGCTGCAGCAGTGCCATCTATATACCGATACAGTCAGCGAAACTGAAGCACTTAACCTGATCGCCAATCTTGAAGCCTATTCCGAGCACCCGATCAGCCGCGCCTTTAGCAGTTACCTTGCGCAGAAACTGCCGCTTGAAGACGTTAGCATTACCGTAGGTGGCGGCATCAGTGCTCGCTATCAGGATAAAAAGCTCAAAGTAGGCAGCGCTGCTTTTTGTGGGCTTTTGCAAAGCGACGCCATGGTGAATCTGACTATCGACGAGCAGCCTATTGCAGCAGTAAACCTGCAAGATGCGCTGCGCCCGGAAGTGCCAGAGCTACTGGCAACACTGCGCCAACAGGGTTATCAGTTAATGATGTTAACCGGTGACAGTTCAAGCCAGGCAGATGCGCTGCAACAGCAACTTCAGTTCGATCAGATGATAAAAGGCTGCAGCCCGGAGCAAAAAGTGGCTGAAATAACCCGCCTTGTCGAGGACGGCCATAAAGTGATGATGTTGGGCGATGGTATCAACGACAGCCCGGCGTTTCATGCTGCGCATGTCTCAGTAACATTAGATAGCGGCAGTGATTTATCTAAAAATCAGGCCGATGTGGTGTTATTGCAACCCAATATCACGCTGCTACATGACTTATTGCACGGCAGCCTGGCAGCTAAACAAGTCATTAAACAGAATTTACGCTGGTCGGTGGGCTATAATCTGCTGATTATCCCGCTGGCGGTAGCAGGTTTCGTCTCACCTTATATTGCGGTGCTAGGCATGTCGTTCAGCTCCTTACTCGTCGTATCTAACTCACTAAGGTTACTGAAAAAATGAGTATTATTTATGTGCTGATCCCTATTGCTATTTTGTTTGTACTGATTGGCCTCGCCATCTTTTTTTGGGCAGTGCGCTCGCGGCAGTTCGACGATTTGGACAAAGAGGGTTTCAGTATTTTGTTTGATGAGCAAAATACACCCAAGCGCAACAGCGATAACGATAAAACGCCACTATGACAAACCTGACGACAGATTTGTTATCGGCACTGCTAATTGGTCTGATTGGCAGTAGCCACTGTCTGGTGATGTGCGGCGGTATTGCCAGCGCCCTGCAACTGACCATGCCGCCAGCCTCTGCAAAGCGCAAATTTTCTCTGCAACTGTTATTAAGTCTGGGCCGCTTAACCACCTACAGTCTGTTTGGTGCCCTGGTCGGCTATTTTGGTGCCAGCGCTATGCAAGTAGCCGGCGCCTCACTGCTGTGGCTGCGTCTACTGGCTGGTTTACTGCTGTTGATGATGGCACTTTACATCAGCCGGATCTGGTTTGGTTTGCTGCAACTGGAGCGGCTCGGCCAGACGGTGTGGCGCCGCGTTCAACCCATTGCTAAGCAGTTATTACCGCTTAACTCTGCCGCCAAAGCTTATGCTTATGGTATTTGCTGGGGCGCCCTGCCCTGTGGCCTGGTGTACAGCACACTGGGCTGGAGCCTGGCCAGCGGCAGCAGCCTGCATGGTGGCTTATTAATGTTGGCGTTTGGCCTGGGTACCTTACCGGCAATACTGCTCACTGGCAGCGCCGCCAACGCACTGGTTAAGCTTAAAAACGCTCTCTGGTTTCGTTATATTGCCGCTTTATTGCTTGGCGGTTATGCTTGTTACACGATTTGGCTTGCTATCCGTCGACTGGTTTTTTAAGCTAGACACCTGTTGGTATTTTAGAGAAAGGTAAAGGACGCCGTCATGCAACGCTCTGCAATAAATTGTCAGGATTGTGGTTTTAGTCAGCTGTGCCTGCCATTTTCGTTAAACAATGCCGAAATGACCAAACTGGATGATATTATTCAGCGCAAAAAACCAATGCATAAAGGCGATATGCTGTTTGAATCAGGCGTAGCGCAAAAGTCGCTGTATGCCATTCGTACCGGCTCGTTTAAAACCTTTACCCTTACCGATCAGGGCGAGCAGCAAATTACCGGCTTTCATCTGCCGGGCGATATTGTTGGTTTTGATGGCTTAAGTAGCCAGCAACACCCCAGTTACGCCGAAGCACTGGAAACCGCCATGGTGTGCGAAATTCCATTACCTAACCTGGAAGGCTTACTCGACCAGCTTCCCCGCCTGCGCCAGCAGATGATGCGACTGATGAGCCAGGACATTCAGGCCGATCAGCAAATGATGTTGCTGTTAAATCGCAAAACTGCCGAGCAAAAGCTGGCCACTTTTTTATCGCAGTTAGGTCAGCGCTATGCCAGCCGGGGCTTTTCCGGCAGTGCTTTTCGCCTGACCATGACCCGCAGCGATATTGGTAACTATCTGGGTTTAACGGTAGAAACCATTAGCCGCTTACTGAGTAAACTGGATAAAGAGCAGCTGATTGCGGTGGATGGCAAGCTTATCACCATCAAAGATCAGAGCGCGCTGTCACGCCTGGCGGCGTTAACCGCACATTGTTAGTACACCTTTAGAGCCGCTTGTTTAACTGCGCCGACTTTGCGCTGGCGCAAACCCCGTTTAAGCAATCCGGGCTAAGTTGACTACACTTAGTGTTAACTGTTTTAGCCTGGAGTAAACCATGTCAACTTATAACAATATTCTGGTGGTACTGGATCCCACAAGCGAGCCACAAAAAGCGCTGAACCGTGCCGTAGAACTGGTTCGGTTACAGGGCGGCAAGCTCACCGCGTTTTTATCGGTGTATGACTTTTCCTATGAAATGACCACCATGTTATCTGGCGATGAACGTGAATCTATGCGTCAAGCCGTGATTAAAGACCGCGAATTGTGGATCAGTGAGTACTTAGCAGCGCCACGTGCCGGCGGTATTAATATTGATATTAAAGTGGTGTGGCATAACCGCCCGTTTGAAGCCATAGTGCATGCCGTGCTGGAAGATAGCTACGACCTGGTGATCAAAGGCACCCATGATCATGATGTGCTTAAATCGATGATTTTCACCCCAACCGACTGGCATATTCTGCGTAAATGCCCCTGTCCGGTGCTGCTGGTGAAAGATCATGACTGGCCCAAAGGCGGCAATATTATTGCAGCGGTGAATGCCGGCAGCGAGCAGGAACATCATTTGTCATTAAACCAACGTGTAATCGCCAAAGCCCAGCAGATGGCCGCTATGCTAAGTGCAAAAACGCATTTGGTTAACGCCTTTCCCGGCACGCCGGTTAATATTGCCATCGAAATACCGGAATTCAACCCGCAAGAATACAATAGCACGATGAAACATCACCACACCGATGCGCTAACCAAGCTAGCCACGCAGTTTGATATTGCTCCCGAGCACTCCCACGTGCAGGAAGGTATGCCGGAAGATGTGATCCCCGCCATTGCCAAAACACTGGATGCTGAAATGGTGATCATTGGCACTATCGGACGTACCGGTTTATCGGCGGCCATTATTGGCAATACCGCTGAGCATGTTATCGACCGGCTGGACTGTGATGTACTCGCGGTAAAACCGGCTAATTTTGTTTGCCCGCTGGCAAAAGAGTAAGTTTTCACGCTTTTAGCCGCTGTCAGCTTTGGTATTGGCGCACACTTGGCTATAATGTGCGCCTTTTTCATCTGGGTACTGTGGTTATGACTCACGCTGCGCAAGCTAAAGCTCAATATAATCTGAATAAACTGCATAAACGTCTGCGCCGCGGCGTCGGTCAGGCCATTGCCGACTTTAATATGATTGAAGATGGCGACAAGGTGATGGTGTGCCTGTCTGGCGGTAAAGACTCTTACACCCTGTTGGACATTCTGCTGAACCTGCAACAATCTGCGCCGGTAAACTTTTCCATCGTAGCGGTTAATTTAGATCAAAAGCAGCCAGGCTTTCCGGCAGAGGTATTACCCAGCTACTTAACCCGCATCGGCGTTGATTTTAAAATCGTTACCGAAGATACCTACTCTATCGTTAAAGAAAAGATCCCCGAGGGTAAAACCACCTGCTCGCTGTGCTCCAGGCTGCGCCGCGGCATTTTATACCGCACAGCCAAAGAGTTAGGTGCTACCAAGATTGCCCTGGGCCACCATCGTGACGACATGCTCGAAACGCTGTTTTTGAATATGTTTTACGGCGGCAAGATGAAGTCGATGCCACCTAAGCTGGTGAGCGACAATGGCGAGCATATCGTGATCCGGCCATTGGCGTATTGCAAAGAAAAAGATATCGAAAAATACTCGGTAGCGCGTCAGTTCCCGATCATCCCGTGCAACCTGTGTGGCTCGCAGGACGGCCTGCAGCGTCAGGTAGTCAAAGAGATGCTGCAGGATTGGGATAAGCGCTTTCCGGGCCGTATTGAAACCATGTTTCAGGCCATGCAGAACATAGTACCGTCGCACATGGTGGATAACACCCTGTTTGACTTTGCCGGCCTGAGCAAAGATACCCCACTGCCAATGCGCGACACCGCTTTTGACAAAGAAGCCGTGCCGGCAGTACCGGTTGGCCTGAACACGGATGAAGACAGCGCAGAGGATAACGACAACCGCAATGCGGTGCAAATCGTCGCGCTAAGCTAGTGTAAACCAGGCCGCTATTGAGCGGCACTGATAAAGGGTAACAGATACGCCGGTCGCTGGTTAAACGGCCACTGGCTATCGGCAGCTAAGCTTTCATCAAGCACTATGGTGCAGCGTCTGGCGCTGCACTGTGTTACGGCCTGCTGTGCGGCCGTTAAGTCTGGCATAGCAACATCCTCAGCAAACTCAACTATGACGCCACTTACCGGCGGTAACCAGTATTCACCCAGACCGGCCATATCATCCAGCAGCAGATCAAACTGGCTGCGATAATGCGCCAGCTGGCTTAAGCTTAACTGCGCCGGCAAACGCATACGCGAGCGCAGCCTGAACTGCACCTGACAGGGCTCAACATTATCGGCCTGCAACACCTGAAGCACGGCATTGCTGTTTTTCAGCGCTTCATCATACGGCAGGCTAATCTCACCATTTGCTGCGGTATCCAGCGTTAGATCGTGCCGGTCACTGACCAGCTTAATGCGATAAAACTGACAGGCATGCCCTGTACGCTCACCAGTAAGTGCAAAAGCCAGCGTAATGTCACTGTACTCAGGCTGCTGTAATTTTTTCATCCGGCTGTAAAAACCGTTGTAATTAAGCAGTAAATCAGCCGACACCGGCGCGGCGATAAGCAGTGCCAGCAGCAACAAAGAGCGCATATTATTCTTCCAGTAATTTACGGTTAAAACGGATCATGCCGCTGATTTCGGCAATGTACTCGTCACCGCGCTCGGAGTAAGAACCCAGCCCTGCCGCCAGCATTTCACCGCGCACCGGCTTGCCCTCATCACGCAAACGGGCGCGGATAGCGCGCAAGCCCTCATAGGTATGAAAAGTATTCAGGTTGTAGAAATAACTTTTAATACTGGCACCCGGGTTATCAAATTTCGCCACTTCATGGCTTTGCCCCTCGAGGCGTGAGTTAGGAATAAGCCCACAACCTTCGCGAAAACACCACTGACCAAAAAAGTTATAACCTTCAACGGCAAAACGGCTGGTACCCCAGGCAGATTCATTCGCAGCCTGCATTAACACCAGGGTGTCCGGAATAATATCTACCCGCTTTAGCAGCTCTTCGAGCATGGTTTCGTCGGTTTCGGCTACTTCCATCCTGAACTCATCATACAGGCTGTATAAAAAGGCATATTCCTCTAAGGAGATGCGTAAACGCTTTTGCTTTTTTTCCTGAATATCCAAAAGTTGCGCCCGCAACGAACGCAACCTGGCATTCTCGCGCTTAACGTAAGGGCGCAGGTAGTTAAAAAATGCCCGTTTTTTCTCGGTTACATCGGTATATTGGTTAAAGTCCGGCAGGCGGCTAAACACCGGCGCACTTTGGGTGTACGCCAGGCGCTGCAGTACTTTCTTTTTATCCGCATCGTTTAACGCAGTAATGCGGCTGGGCTTTTGCCACTCTTCCAGCGAGTCTAGCTGTTTTACCGGCTCAAGCTCGGTAAAAGGGCTTAAAGCGGCCACTACCACCAGCAGCCAAAAAAGTAAAATAATGATTTTTTTCAACAACATCTATCACCTGTTGGTTACTCTTCCTGCACGATACCTTTACCGTGACAGTAACCTGTTTGTTACAACAAGACCGCGCTATTTTACCTGCACAGGTGCATTTATACGAACAAAAACTGCGCTGGCTTAGTTTTTTTACGCAAAACCCGGCTTTGACCATTGCAAAGCAACCCTAGTTATGTGAAAACAGTGCCTCACAGCAATTTAGCTGTCTGGACGGATAAAACTCAGGCATTAAGGTCGTTGTTATGAAACCCATTGAGCGCTCAACTAAATTAGACGGTGTCTGTTATGACATCCGCGGCCCTGTCGCACAGGAAGCCAAACGCATGGAAGAAGAAGGCCATCGCATTCTTAAATTAAATATCGGCAACCCTGCGCCCTTTGGTTTTGAAGCACCGGATGAAATTCTAAAACACGTTATCCATAACCTGCCTACCGCACAGGGGTACTCAGATTCGCAGGGGATATATTCTGCCAGAGTTGCCGTAGCGCAGTATTACCAACAGCGCGGGATTTTAGGCGCTGACGCCGATGATGTGTACATTGGTAATGGCGTATCAGAGCTGATTTTAATGTCGCTGCAGGCGCTGTTGAATAATGGCGACGAGGTGCTGGTTCCTTCACCTGATTATCCGCTTTGGACTGCTGCCGTTAATCTGGCCGGCGGCAAACCGCTGCATTACCGCTGTGACGAGCAGCAGGACTGGTACCCGGATTTAGACGATATAAAACAGAAAATCAGTAAAAAAACCAAAGCCATCGTACTGATCAACCCGAACAACCCCACTGGTGCGGTGTACGACAAAGCCTTCTTGCTGGAGCTACTCAAAATCGCCCGTGAGCACCGGCTGGTCGTGCTTAGCGACGAGATTTACGACAAAGTGCTGTATGACGGCACCGAACATGTCAGCACGGCATCTCTGGCCGATGATTTGATTATGCTGACCTTTGGCGGTTTATCGAAAAATTACCGTATCGCTGGTTTTCGCGTTGGCTGGTTATTTATCTCCGGCGCCAAACATTTAGCCCGCCACTACATCGAAGGCCTGAATATCCTGGCGTCAATGCGGCTGTGTGCCAACGTGCCCTGCCAGCATGCGGTGCAAACGGCGCTGGGCGGCTATCAAAGCATTAACGAATTGGTGGTGCCAGGCGGGCGTTTATACGAACAGATGGATTTAGCGCATAAACTGGTGACGCAAATTGATGGCTTAAGCTGTATGCGGCCTAAAGGTGCGATGTACTTATTTCCGAAGATTGACCGCAAGAAATTTCGCATCAAAGACGATGAGCTGTTCGTACTGGATTTTCTGCGCCAGCACAAGGTGCTGTTAGTGCATGGCCGCGCCTTTAACTGGCCAGAGCCGGATCACTTTCGCATCGTGTTTTTACCGCATAAAGAGCAGTTAGAAGCGGCATTGGGTAAACTGGCGCAATTTTTACCCGCTTATAGCCAATAACATTCAACTTAGCCTGCCTGGCCCAGATCCCGGCAGGCTTCACCGTCTATTTCAAACTCAATGGTGGTATGACTTAGCTGATAAGGTGCCAGCGAAGCGGCAACTTGCTGCTTGTAATAAAGCTGCCCGGCCAGATCTGCCGGCGTAACCACTTGCAGGTGCACGGTAAGTACATGCTGCTCGCCATCCAGCGACCACAGATGCAGATGATGCACGGCTTTAACAAATGGCAGTTGTCTGAGCGCTGTGCCAATTTCCTGCTGTAACGCCGGGCTTGGTGATACCTGTAAAAATAACGCCAGGGTTTGACGCAGGCTTTTTATTACATTAAGTAAGATAAACAGGGTAAAACCGATACAAAGTAGCGGATCTAACCAGGCCCAGCCGGTAAAATACATCAGCACAGCGCCAATCAGCACCGCGACCCAGCCCAGTACGTCTTCCAGTAAATGCCAGCTGAGCAGTTTCTCGTTCTGCGTTTTGCCACGGCGCAAGCGCAGCAGTGCAGCGCCATTTACCGCTATACCCAACAGTGCCAGCACAAACATGCCGCCGGTATGGGGTAACTGCGGCTGCCATAAGCGCGGTATTGCTTCGGCTAATACCCACACTGACCCCAGCACCAGGATCACCCCCGTTAATAAGGCGCTAAGCAAAGACCAGCGCCGGTAGCCATAGCTATAACGTTCATCAGGTGCTTTGCCGGCAACTTTACTGGCAAGCCAGGCAAACCCAATGGCCAGGCTGTCGCCTAAATCGTGAATAGCGTCAGCAATAATGGCCACGCTATTGGTTAACAGGCCGCCGACAATTTCAATCAGGGCAAAACCAAAATTAAGCCAGAATGCCAGCGCAATATTACTGCTCTCGCTATGATGGTGCTGATGGCCACAATGATGACCATGATGCTGTTTTGTCATTCCTGCGTTACCCGCCAGAGCAAATCCTGTTAGCAGCTTAAAAGTAAATTCAATAAGATACAACGTCAGACGGTACGCAATATTGGCCCTTGTATCTGTATCTAGAACACAGTAGTCTTGCTGCATTATTCAGCCATCCATACTGCTAACAATACATGACTACTGCGTTTTCTTTTGGTGAAGCCTTTGCAAATTTTACCGCACAGTTATCAGCTGTGGTGTTTTATGCCTTTAATATTAATGGCGTAGCTATCCCCTTAGTGCTTATCTGGTTAATTAGCGGCGCCCTGGTGTTTACCGCTTACCTGGGTTTTATCAATTTACGGGGCTTTGCTCATGCCCTAAGTTTACTGCGTAACAATAAGCCCACCGGCGGCAAAGGCGAAATTACCCCGTTTCAGGCGTTAAGCACGGCGCTTTCCGGCACTGTCGGCACCGGCAATATTGCCGGCGTGGCGGTAGCGATAAGTTTGGGTGGCCCGGGGGCAACCTTCTGGATGATAGTGGCTGGCCTCTTGGGTATGTCGACCAAATTTGTCGAATGTACGCTGGCGGTAAAATACCGCCAACTTAATGCCGATGGCAGCGTGTCGGGCGGCCCGATGTATTACATTAAAGCGGCACTGGATAAAGTTAATCTGCCGCTGTTGGGCTCCTTACTGGCAATGGCGTTTTCGGTGTTTGTTATTTTTGGTTCGGCTGGTTTTGTTCATGTGAATCAGGGCTTTGTGCAGGTAAAAACCGTAACCGGCTTTGATAACGCCTGGCTGTTTGGTGCCTGTTATGCACTGTTGGTGGGTGCTGTGATTATCGGCGGCTTAAAAAGTATCGCCCGGGTTACCAGCAAACTGGTGCCGCTGATGTGCGGTATTTATCTAATTGCGTCTTTGCTGGTGATGTTAAACCATTACAGCGCGATTCCTGCGGCGCTGTGGCTGATTGTACAAAGCGCCTTTACGCCCGAAGCCAGCTATGGCGGCTTTATCGGCGTGCTTATTCAGGGCTTTCGCCGCGCGGCCTACTCCAACGAGGCCGGTATTGGCTCGTCGCCGATAGCACACGCAGCCGCTCAGGTAAAAGATCCGGTGAGCCAGGGTTTTGTTGGCTTACTGGAGCCCTTTATCGACACTGTAGTGATTTGTACCATTACCGCTTTGGTGATTATTTTAACCGGTGCCTATCAAACGCCGGGGCTGGATGGCGTACAAATTACCTCTGGCGCCTTTGCCTCGGTATTTAGCTGGTTTCCCTGGGTGCTAATGGTGGCGCTGCTGCTATTTGGCTTTTCAACCGTAATAAGCTGGTCTTACTATGGCTTAACCGGCTGGCGCTATCTGGTAGGCACTAACCCCAGGCTTACCCAGCTATATAAGGTGTTGTTCTGTTTTATTGTGTCTATTGGTGCTGTGCCCAATGTAATGGCGGTGTTTGATTTTATCGACTCGATGATTTTCTTAATGGCGGTGCCCAATATACTGGCGCTTTATCTGCTGTTACCTGAGGTAAAAGCCGACTTAAGCGCCTATTGGCAAAAAATACAGCAGGCGCGTTAAGCTGCCTGCTCTACCGCCGCTATTTTCGCTTTTGCCGTTTTATCAGCAACGGCTTTGTCTTTTGCTGCCGGCTTTTTGGCGCCCAGTGCAACTAACAACTCATCTTTATGCTGTGCCAGGTACAGCGCCAGCGCTTCGGTCTGGTTATCATCGGTTAGCAGTTTGCTTTCCGTTAACACTGTGGTCAGCTCATCCGCCGTGTCGAGCATTTTGTCATAGGCATCGGCTTCGGCCTTAGAAGTAAAAGTCATTTTTTCCGCTCCGTTACGTTCTACCACATATTTGATGATCACAGCCATGGTGTTTCCCTCTGAATTAAATTACTGTTATTTTATACAGTATAAACACAATGCTGTCTAATGCTTTTATTGCCACTTTTGTCTACTCGAAGTTTTGCCGCTATTGGCGTACTATAGCCTTAGTGTGCAAACGGCCGCCGCGCCGCTAGTAGTTTGATTAACAAGGAATATCATGGCTGATTCTGTTTGGTCTGAACGCCGCTCCGGCGCAGAAAGCATGCGCCCGGGCGATCAGCGTACGCCCTGGCAACGCGACCGGGCCCGCATTTTACACTCGGCGGCCTTTCGTCGCCTGCAAGCCAAGACGCAGATCTTAGGCATTGGCCAGAATGATTTTTACCGCACCCGGCTCACCCACTCGTTAGAAGCGGCGCAAATTGGCACCGGTTTAGTCAGTCAATTGCGCAGTAAAACCAGTGCCGGGCTTAACGGTATCTTACCGGCCGATGCGTTAATGGAAGCACTTTGCCTGGCACACGATATTGGCCATCCGCCTTTTGGCCATGGTGGCGAAACGGCATTGAATTACAAAATGCTGAACCATGGCGGTTTTGAAGGTAATGGCCAGACGCTGCGCATCGTTGCCAAACTGGAGCCTTATACCCAGCAGCACGGTATGGACTTGTCACGGCGCACCTTGCTGGGCTTATTAAAATACCCGGTGTTGCAACCCCAACTGGGCCTTGCCCCCTTACCTTTGCAAAACCCGCTTAACCTAACGCCCTGGAAGCCGGCAAAAGCCATTTTTGCTGCCGATAGCGATATTCTCGATTGGATCCTCGCGCCGCTGTCTGATAACGACCGCAGCTTATTTCAGCAGGTGGATACGCTTGAGCAATCGCCATTTATTAAATCACGCTATAAATCGCTGGATGCGTCTATTATGGAGCTGGCCGATGACATAGCCTATGGCGTACACGATTTGGAAGATGCCATAGTGCTGGGTAATATCAGCGAAAGCCAGTGGCTGGCCAATAGCGACTGGGATAACCTGCCCACTGCCCTGGCGCAGCAAATGCAGCAGATTGGCGCAGCGCTGTTTAGCCACCAGCATCATTTACGTAAAGATGCTATCGGCTCTTTGGTAAACCTGCTGATAAGCTCGGTGTCGCTGACAGAAGTGTTGCCCGGCGCTACAGAGCCACTAATCCGTTACAATGCAGTACTGGCGGAAGCGCCGCACGCCATTTTGCACTGCTTAAAGCAGCTGGTGTATCGCTGCGTTATTTCCAGACCCGATATTCAGCAGTCGCGTTTTCGCTGTCAAAACATGCTGATGGCATTGTTTGACGCTTTTTGCTCAGATCCGTCGCGCTTATTACCAGCCAACACCCAGCTGCGCTGGCAACAAGCGGCCGATGCGCTGAAAACACGGGTGATTTGCGATTACATCTCCGGTATGACCGACGATTACGCTGAGCTGATGTACCGCCGGCTCTATACCAATGCGGTCTGACAATTTAAGGACATCAGTGTTGTGACCTCTTCTGTACTTCGGGTACTGGCCGGCCCTACTGCGCTTGCGCATATTCAGCAGCATGGTTTGCGCCAGGCCGATATTAACGTGATGGTGGGCGCCAGCGGCGGCCCTAAGTGGTTTAGCCTGTTTGGGCTGGATCAGTACTTATTTGGCGAATTTTTCGCCGGCCGTACAGCGCCTTTGCATATTTTAGGCAGCTCTGCCGGTGCCTGGCGCTTTGCGTGCTTTGCCCAGGCCAACCCGGTGGCGGCTTCACAGCGCTTTTGCCACGCCTACAGCCATATTTGCTACCCCAAAGGCGCCGATACTAACCTTATCAGCGAGATTTCTGCCGGCATTATTGACGAGGTGTTTCCAACGGAAGCGGCGCTGGATCAAGTGTTAACCAATCCGGTGATTAAGCTTAATCTGGTGGTGGCCAAAGCCCGGCGCATTGCCGCCGGCCAGCACAGGCTGACCCAGGCCAGCGCGCTTACGCTGGCTGCCGCTGCTAATTTGCTGCATCGCAAACACCTGCAACACTTTTTTCAGCGGGTACTGTTTCATGCCCCCGCTAGCCAGGCACCGTTTCATCATGCCGGTATATTGCCCACCCAGCATGTTGAGCTAAGCAAAACTAACCTGCGCCAGGCCGTGCTGGCCAGCGGCGCTATTCCGCTGGTACTGAACCCGGTAGAGGACATTGCCGGTGCTGGCAGAGGCCGGTATTACGATGGCGGCCTGACCGATTATCACTTTGACCTGCCCTTTAGCGACAATGGCCTGGTGCTGTATCCGCATTTTTACCCCAGGTTAACGCCAGGCTGGTTTGATAAAGCCCTGCCATGGCGGCGGGCAACAGCGGCACATTTACATAATGTGGTGCTGCTGTGTCCCAGCGAGCAATGGGTAAAGTCACTGCCGTTTGGCAAAATTCCTGACCGTAATGATTTTAAACTGCCGGACAAAGTACGTATCGCCTATTGGCAGGAAGTGATTGCCCGCTCGGAGCAATTGGCAGAGGCGTTAAAACAGCGGAATTTTGTCGCTGAAGCGCTGTGATCTGGATAGAAAAGGCCCAAAGCTTAGCGTCCGGGCCTTTTTTGCCGGCGTTACGGCACTAACTGCGTAACATTAAAATGGCTGGGGATAATATCCAGCTTTACATTGTAGGCACTGCCGTTATCTTTTAACCCATCCAGATATTGCCAGTAACCCTGTGTTTGCTCATCCTGAGTAAACCGCAGCGTAAAGCCTGGGCCATCGCCTTGCATCAGGTAACTGACAACTTCTGCTGCGCCTTTATTGTCTACCAAATCAAAGGTCAGCATATCTTTTAGCCGGGTGTTACGGCTAAACACACCGGATACCACAGGCGAGCTGATATTCAGGTACTCATTACCCACTGTGGCCTGCTTTAGCGGATTAGGGATAAAACGCTGCTCATTGAGATGGTATTGATCATCGCCCTGTAAAATGCTGATCCGCACATTTTCAATATGGTAGCCATTGGGGTTTTCGATGCGTTTGGCTTCACTGACATCAATCAGGGTTACCGCGCCATTACCAATCGCCTGTACCAGGCCGGTTTTCGCCTCATACACTAAAGCGGCATCTTCATCGATGCCAAAGCCACGTGGATAGTGCTGCTTGTTAAGCTCAGCGGCCACCACTAAACGGCCAAAGCGGGCTTTGCGGTCAAAATGCTGATCGATAATACCATGCCGGAAAAATCCCAGCCCCTGGCTGAGCAGTAAAGGGCTATTTTCCTGATCCTGCATGCCGTTATAGCTGTCGGTCAGCCCCTGGGTAAGTGCGCCCCAGGAGTCACCCGCCGCGATCATCACCTGGCTCATCATGGCAGCCCCGGCACTGGTACCGCCAATCACACCGCCACGCTGATACAGCTTATACACGGCATCCAACAGCGGCGTTATGCGGTTGTCTTTGCGTAAAGTGCCGGTGATATTTAGCTGATCACCACCTAAAAACCACACTGCCGTGTAGTCGTGCAAACTGGCCGCCAGCTCTGCGTCGCTGGCATTGTGTTGCCACTGGCTTTCGTCCTGCTGTGGTGTCGATTTATCATCTTTTACCGCCAGCGGGATAAGCCTCAGCTGTGAGGCCGTTACGCCATATCGCTGCATATCGGTAACAAACTGGTTAAAGTACTTTACCGGCTGGCCACTGGCGGCAGGAATAACGGCAATTTTTGCCTTATCGGCACCGCCAGCCAGGCTGATAAAGCGTTGATACACCACGGCATTTGAACTGCTGAGCGCGCCGCCCACCATCACCAGCGCACCGTTGGCACTGGCAAGGTTTGCTGAGTCAGGCGGGCTTTCTGAGCACGCAGCCATAGTGGCAACGGCGATTAAAGGAATAACATAATGCTTCAATTTTTTTGCTCCATTTTTGTGGTAAGAACACGGGCTGTTGTTATTATTAGTCCCGCGGGGGCAGGTTAGCAGATTTTGCCGGGCGAAGTCAGCATACCAGCCTGGCCACTACCACCAAGGTGTCACCGGAGCGTTTATGGTTTCCAGTTTATTACTTACCCTGTTTATTGCCATGCTACTGCCGTTTCTGGCCAAAGCGCCACTGGCCTTTGCTATGCAAAAAGCCGGCGGTTATGACAACCATAACCCGCGCGCGCAGCAAGCCGGCTTAACTGGTTTTGGCCAGCGCGCTAATGCAGCGCATTACAATAGTTTTGAAGCCTTGCTGATTTATGCCTGCGCAGTATTCAGCGCCATAGCACTTGAGGCGGTGGATAACACCACGGTGATTTTAGCCTGGGTATTTATCGCCAGCCGGCTGGCGTACCTGGTGTGTTACTGGCTGGACTACGCCACCACCCGCTCCACAGTATGGATGATCGGTATGGTGGCGGCTTTTGCTATAGCGCTAAGAGCGATTTTATAGGGTCAGAATTTAATCCTAGACTAGACTATGCTAATCAATGTCTCCAACGACGTTGGATCTATTTGCCAGCCAGTCATTCAAACATACAGGACATATTGCAACAAAATCTAGCGTTATCTCGAATAACTTTTCTTCATCGGTAATAGTCTTTGCTAAGTCAATATTATGTGCAACAGATAGCTCTTCAAAGGTATCTGAATCTACAAACATACTAAATTGTTCCCCACCAAGACTTTCATATTTGATAGTTTTAATGCCTACTGCCGAATTACCCTCCGTACCCTCTATCATTTGGTAAAGTTTGTGGGATATCAGACTTGCTAGTTGTCCACCATGCTTATCACACGCTATATATGCCATTTTTAAATACCCAGATTTTTCATGAATTTATACTCGCCTAATGCGGATTGTGGTATATCAACACCTCCCGCCCGAAGTACATTTGATACATGCGTAACGCAACTATTAGACTTCCGATCATAGGGCCCCATGTCAATGTACTCTACGGCGCTTTGATATAGCTGAGCAGCATGTGCATCTGGTAAATCGACCTCAGCAACGGCTACTACAGGCACAGATGGCTTGCATTCAGCTACGTCAACAATCGTGGTGGTGCCTTCAGTTATAACCTGATGAGTGTGTGAAGTTTTAGTGCTTGAGATAATTTCTACACTGTAATGACCAAATGGATTTCCAGCCGTTGGTTGATATTTATGAATTACTGCTTTGCCTGCAAACTTCGGGCAGTCCTCAGGTTTTGCCATCAACCCCAATGGATCAATCCAGTTGATATGGTTTGGTGCGTATTGGTAGTGGTTAATACCACCCAAAAGACCTATCGGGTCCTGGCTGATAAAGCGGCCGGTTTGTGGGTCGTAATACCTAAAGTGGTTGTAGTGTAGCCCGCTTTCGCTGTCATAGTACTGGCCCTGAAAGCGAATTGGGTTATCAATGTCGTTAACCGTTATTGTGGCTTTACCAAATACACTGTAATGCGCTTGCCAGACGATGTTGTTGTTGCTGTCGGTTAGGCTGAGCGGTGTGCCTAACTGGTCTAACTGGTAAAAATACAACTGGCCACCGCTTATCAGTGCCAGCGGTTTGTTAGTGTTTGGCTCAAACACATACCAGCGGTATTCACCCTGGCAGTATTCGCCAATTAGTGTATTGCCTTCCCACAGATAATCGGTGTGCTCAGCGCGCTAATGCAGCACATTACAATAGTTTTGAAGCCTTGCTGATTTATGCCTGCGCCGTATTCAGCGCCATAGCATTTGAAGCAGTGGATAGCACCACAGTGGTTTTAGCCTGGGTATTTATCGTCAGCCGGCTGGCGTATCTGGTGTGTTATTGGCTCGACTACGCCACCACCCGCTCTGAAGTATGGATTATCGGCATGGTGGCGGCATTCTCGATTGCAGTTAGGGCGGTGTTGTAACTATTAATACAAAGTAGTAATAGTTGCTATCTTAGCCGCTATGAAACCGCAAATTCTAATAGCGATAGAAAGCAATCTTTTCGCTGTTTTTAACAGTTACTCTTGCAGAATCAGCATCGATACATATGTTTCCGCACTCACAACATGCATAGTGCTCAGGTAATGAATCAATTTCTCCAGCACACAGACCGCATTGATAGCGAATTTTTTTTCCTGCTGGGTATCCTTTTGATAAGTCAGGATTAAAGTACTTTTTTTTCATTTTTTAGGTATCTCACTTGTCCGTTTGATTTTGCCAGCTTTAATTAAACCATCAACGCCGCCGTGCTCCTCAGGCACAAAATACTGCGTACCACCCCCAGGTTCTCCGAACCAAGGTGCAATAGGGCCGGATAAAACATCGAACGGTTCAATTACTTCAAAAGTATGCGGCTTAAACTGTTTACTTTTCGGAGGCAGTGCTCTTTTTTCAAACTCAATTCCTTCATCGGCAAAGTATCTACCTGTATCTCTAAACTCGCCGTTTCCGTCAAAGTACCCACCAAATCTATCTAACTTTGTTCCTGGTGCCAAAGTAACTCGTTCCGCTAGTATTTTTCCATTACTAGTAGCAAAACCATCATGCGCCGGCCAGCTAAATGCACAAAATTTTCCTAATTTATCGTGCCAGCGCCCATTTGAATCAAGTTGGTATGGACTTCCTAGTGGCTGGGGATCAATCTGAGAATGTTCTTTACACAACCCCAGCGGATCTATCCAGTTGATATGGTTTGGCGCGTATTGGTAGTGGTTAATACCACCCAATAGCCCTATTGGATCCTGGCTGATAAAACGGCCGGTTTGTGGGTCGTAATACCTAAAGTGGTTGTAGTGTAAGCCACTTTCGCTGTCATAGTACTGGCCCTGAAAGCGAATTGGGTTATCAATGTCGTTAACCGTTATTGTGGCTTTACCAAATACACTGTAATGCGCTTGCCAGACGATGTTGTTGTTGCTGTCGGTTAGGCTGAGCGGCGTACCTAACTGGTCTAACTGGTAAAAATACAACTGGCCACAGCTTATCAGTGCCAGTGGTTTATTGCTGTTTGGCTCAAACACATACCAGAGGTACTTACCCTGACAGTATTCGCCAATCAGCGTATTGCCTTCCCACAGATAATCAGTGCGCCCGGCGGCGGTGATTTTAGCGCTACGCCGGCCAAAGGCGTCATATTCGTAACGCGTTACACTGTCATTATGCTGCAACGCCGTTAGCTGGTTAAAGCCATTAAACTCGCGCTGCTGGCGTTTGCCCGGTGCGGTGGCACTTAGCTGATTACCGCTATCGTCGTATTGATATTGGTTATCGTGAAAACGCAGTAAACGATCCTGCTTTACCTCAATGCCATCACCTGTGGGGTTACCAAAGCTGTCCCACTGCTGCTGTTCATTCTGGCTGGCATCTGTGCTGTGCTGCTTGCTAACTAACTGATCCAGATTGTTATATTGATATTTGACATCACCATTTTGGTTATCCGTAACCGCTACTAGCTGGTGTAGCGCGCTGTAGCAATACTGCCGCTGCTGGCTTCGCGCACCTGTTTGCCATTGCTGAGCGGTTAAGCGGTTAAAGGCATCAAATTCTTGCTGTAACTGCAGGCCACTTTGGTACTCCCGTGCGGTTTCACGGCCGGCGTTATCAAAGCTGCACCACAATACCGGCTGCTGATTTACCGCCAGTTGCGCCAGCAAACCTTGTTCGTTGTAGCGGTAGTCCAGCGCGGTGCCATCGGGCAGTAAAGTGCTTAAACGCCGGCCGGCCTGGTCATACTGATGTGCTATGCGCCAGTCATCCTGCCAGTGCTCAGTTAGCTGGCCATTGGCATGGTAATTAAACCGCAGTTTGCGCTGGGCGTTACTGGCACGCAGTGGCCGGCCTAATTTGTCGTAGTGAAAATGGTTGCTGGCCAGCTGTTGGCCATATAGCGCCGTTTGCTCAATAATACGGCCGCGGCTGTCACGCTTAAGTTTTATCTGCCGCTTGCTACCGTCGTTAACACTGCTGATGCGCCCGGCAATATCATACTGGTAGCGTTGTTGGCGGCCGTCGAAGCCCTGTAAGGCGACAGGCCGCTCCTGGCCGTCGTAATCCAGTTGATAGCGTGCACCATCGCTGCGCATAATGGCCGTAAGGTTACGCTCTTTGTCGTACTCATAACTAAAACGGCTGCCGTCGGCCTGAATATGCGCCACCGGCTGGGCTAAGCCTTCATACTGCCACTGGCGTTGCTCACCTTGCGCATTGGTTTTACTGATAAGCCGGCCGGCGTTGTCATACTGCAGCGTTTCGATACTGGCCTGCTCTGGCGCATCAGCCGGGTATTGTGTTATCTGCGTAATATGGCCAGCCACACTGCGCTGATACTCAGTAATAAGGCCAGCGGCATCAGCAATGCCGTTTAACCGGCCCAAATTATCGTAACTATAACGGCTTACTGCCTCGCCCTGTTTACGCGCCAGCAGCTGGCCTTCGTCATTCCATAAATACTGCTCTGTCTGGCCATCCGGCAATTGACGCTGGGTTAGCTGCCCCTGTGCATTGTACTGATAGCGGCTTACCGCACCATCGGCCGAGATTTCTGCTGTTAACAAACCGGCCGCGCTGTACTCACGGCGCCAGTGCTGGCCCTCGGCATCGGTAAAGCCTGTGCGCTGGCCAAGCTCGTTATATTGAAAATGACTGATGGCGCCATCGGCTTGCTCTACCGTGATAAGCTGGCCCTGCTCATTAAAATAGTAACGCGTAGCGGCGCCATCCGGCGTTATTTCAGCAATTTTCTTACCCTGGCTGTTCCAGGTGTAACGCCAGGTGGCGCCATCCGGTGCCACCTTTTTAATCAGCTGATTACGCTCATTATGAAAATACTGCCAGCGCTGGCCGCGGCTATCCGTGCTGATGGTTAAACGCTGGCTGTCGTCATAGTCAAACTGATAGTCATAGTAACCATCATCACCCCAGTTACGGCGGCAGCGTGCGCTCGGGCCTTCACCCAGCCAGCTGAAATAATGCTTAAACCCGCTGGCTCGTTGCCTGACCGCCAGCAAGTGCGCCTGATAACCATAGTGCTCGGTCTGTCTGGCCTGATCAGTAGCCGCAATTAAGTCACGCTGCTCATCATAATGATACTGTGCCAGCTGCACGTTTAACGATGTTAACCCCTGCCCGGTTTGCACTACCGCTTCTATCGTGCTTAACAAGCCTTGTTCGTTGTAACGCAGCTCTACACCGCGCTTACGGGTGTAATCTATCCGGCTTAAACGCTGATAACGGTCGTAATACAGTTGCAGATAATTACCCAGACTGTCGAAGATCTGATGCAGTGCCCAGCGCGCCGGCTGTTGCTTTTCACTGCTTAGCGGCACAAACACCCAATGGGTGTTATCCGGGCGCAGTAGTACCTGGCTGCCGTTATCTTCGTGTCGCAGTGCCAGCCCCTCGGCCAATTGGTAGCTGGTTTGACCGGCCGCGACCGGCATAAAGCTTAAACGCCGGCCTTCGTCATCGTGCAAGATTAAGCGCGTTTCGCCGTCGCTATTTATGGTGGTTTCAATCTGCAGATGAAAATTACTGCGCCAGCCATACCCCAAGCCCAGGTTTTCATGACACTGACCAGAGCGGTAAGTACGCTTAAACTGCAGCGGTAACGGGCCAGGCAGCTCAAAATCAATAAGTTCGAGTATTTCCTCGCCAGTACAGGTCGCTACCGGATCGCCAACGCATTCCACCTGGGTTTTATCCGGGGTGACAGCGCCGCTGCCGTTAGTACCGGTTTCATTGCTGCCTGCCGGGCCCGTCGGTACAGCCGTTTCAGCCTGCGCCGCGCCACCGGGTTTATTGGCTTTTGCCGGTGCTGCTTTGGCCGGCGCGGCTGCCGGCGCTGTCGCGCTTTGCTGGCGCTCGGGTGCCGGCAATTCCCGTACCTGCAATTTGCCTTCACTCATGGCCTGTGCAAGCTGCATAAACAGCTGCTGTTTAGCCTGCTGTACCTGCAAGTCGCCACAGGAAATACCCAAACCTGCGGCAACCCCCAGTAAGCCCCTGGCATAGTGATAATCATTAAAATGCCGGCTTAAAAACTCTGCCGCCTCATTGGCAGAGGCAAAGCGCTCGGCTGCACCACCCGCGGCCGCGCTGGTACTAAATTGAATTACCGCGCCTAACCGGCCTTTAATGTCGAGTTTATGCATGGTCATGCTGAACACGTCCTTGTCGATAATGTTGCGGTTACACCGCCTGATAAAGCGCTACACCGCGATAGCGGCGCAGCGACTGTTCATACTGTAAAATTAAACCGGATACACGGCCCTGCTGCGCCTGGTGTAATAACAGCAACAGCCGGTACAAGCCGCCGCAGGCCCCCAGCTCACCAATTTGGTAGCCCGGCAGCAGATATTGTGTATCTTCTGTTACCACACCATTGAGCTGTGACATCTGATTAAGCCAGCATTGTGAGGCGTAGTCGTTTCCACTGTCGGGCAGACAAATCAGGCTAAGCTGTGCCTGCTCAATACTTAGCAGCTGAGCAGTTTGCCGCAATAAGCCTGCAGTAGCCATGTCGTCATCAGTACTTGGCTCCAACTGCGCATCAGAGGCAGCATAAGCTAATTGCAGGCCAGTGTCCGACGCGGTTAAGTAAAGCGCTATAGCGCCTTCAGACAACAGCTGGCAGCTTTGCTCTGTTGCACTTTGCTCTGCTGCATAGCGGCTAAACACCGCTTCGTCATTTAAACTATCGACTGCAATAAACCAGATCTCTTTCTGCTGCTCCGGCTGAGCTAACAATTCTGCTGCGGCCTTCAGCGCCATCACACTGGCTGTCGCACCATAAGGAAATACCCTGCACTGCGGTGATTGCAAAAGCTCTGGGTGATTACGCATCAGCTGATGCAAAAAAGTGCTTAGCAGCGCATCATCGGCGCTGTTAAATTCCGGCAACAGCAAATAAACAATTTGCTGTGCCGGCCTGGCAGGCATCTTCGCCAGTAAAGCGTCCAGCAGCGCCAATAAGCGCTGGCTTTGTGTTGTCGGCTGTTCGCTAAAAGTTGTCCGCTCATCGCCAAAAAATGCCGTGGCAATTTCAGCTTGCTGCCAACTCAGCATCTTGGGCGTTACGGTGGCAAGCGCTACCTGCTCCAGTAGCCGGGCGTGTGGCAGGCTGGCTAAATGTAGCGTATAACTTGCCGCCTTAAGCGCTGGCAGTGCCGGCATCAGTGCGCCCTCCGGTAAATACATCAGCAAAATACAGCGGGCTATCGGGGTTTTGCCAAAATTGATAACAGGCCGCAAGCTGGCGCTGCTGTGGGTTACCGCGTTGTAGCACCATAGCAAGGTGGGTTGGCGTAACAGTGCAGCCAGCCAGGCTACGCCCCGCCTTACCGCCAGCAAAATCTGCCATCTGAGCGCGCTCCAGTAGCGCATCGGCGTCCAATGCACCAAGCAGTAACGCCAGCGCATTAACAGCAAGCGCATTAAGCTCAGGCTGCTGGCTTAATTCCAACAACAAGGGCACAAACTTTAACTGACCGCTAAAGCCGATAGCCTGAATAGCCAGTACAGTACCCTGCGTTGGCTGCCCGGCCGTATTCAGGTTAGCCAGCATATTCACCATCTGATCCTGTGCTTTGTCAGGCGCAGCGCACATTAGCAGCATTAATAGCACGTCACAGAACAGCGCATCGCTGACCAGACATCCGCTCTGTAGCAATTGCTTGAGCAGTGTTACTTCATCTTTTGGCTGTCCCAGCAGCCAGGCCGCTGCACAAACCGCGCCGTGTCGTGGCTCAGTCAAAGATAAAGTGGACGCTAGTTCACTTATCTGCGGTAAAAGCTGGCGTTTTCGGCTTAATCCCAGCGCTATCAGTCCAATGCTCGTTTGCATCAACGCCGCTGCAGTAGCAGCATCGTTGGCTACTTCCGTGGGCGCCAGCCTTAACGCCAGCCAACAGCCGAGCCCGGCTGGCTTAGTCTGCTCACTGTCATTCATATCATTAGGAAGTTGCAGGTATAACGGCTTTAGCGTGGCTAACAGGCGTTCTGGCCGTTCAAAGTACTTAATCTCATGCAGCATTAACCAGGCGTAGGTTTTATCGGTTACTGCCGGCAGTTGCTCTGGCGTTAGCGCTGCTGTTGGCGCTTTAGCAAGCAGCCAGGCTAACCAGGCTGGGGTATCCTGAGGAAGTGCAATATCTGCTAACAACCGCAGGCAATCTGTCAAGCGGGCATCGTGCTGGCGCAACTGAACAGGATTAATATAACGATGCTGTTTAAAGCTGAGGCGTTGCTGCAGTAACAATCCGGCCTGGCCGATAATGGCATCGACTTGCAACATGCTTATCAGCCACCGATCAGTACAGTGGGCATACCTACGACGATTTTACCGCCATGTTCAGTGGCATCACCCAAGCGGGCGGCGTTTTTACCGTTGATAAATACCGTGGCAGAGCCGCCGCTAATGGTATCCGGCGGGCCTATACATACCAGCTTATCGCCTTTACGCGCAGCCGGTATGCCACAGATCGTCACATTAGGTGAGCCCTGCATTACCGGGCCACCAACATGAGGCTTCGGGCCCGGATCTACCTTGGGGCACACATGCATACTGCCAATGACGGCGGCGGGTTTAGCCATAGCGGTATCCTGTTTCCTGCGATAATCAGTTAATACTGACTTTACTGCCTTTAATAGTGATATTGACGCCTTTAATATCAATAGAGCCGTCGCTTTTCATCGAGATGGACGCCGCACCGGTTTTAATGGTGATGGCATCACCGGCATCGATCAGCAGCTTCTTGCCGACTTTCAGCGTATCACTGCCATCGACGGTATTTTTTCTATCTTTGTTCACCGTTTCAGTGTCGTTACCCTTAACGGTGGTAGTCCTGTCATTAGCCACAACATCAGTTTGGTTGTGCTCAACCTGCAGTTCAAAGTCTTTTTCAGCATGTAGATAAAACAGCTCTTCACCTTTTTTGTCTTCAAAGCGCAATTCGTTGAAGTTGGCCGCGCCACCGTCTTTGGTGGAGCGGGTTTTGATGCCACTTTGGGTTTTGTCCGCTGGTAAGGTATAGGGCGGCATATGATCAGAGTTATACACCGCACCAATAATGACCGGCTGATCCGGATCGCCGTTTAAAAACTCAACCAGCACTTCCTGATCGCGGCGCGGGAAGAAAAACGCGCCCCAGTTTTTACCGGCCCAGTTTTGGCTTACCCGGATCGGACAGGAGCTTTCGTGGTCTTTTACCTCTGAGCGATCCCAGTGAAACTTGACCGTCACCCTGCCAAGCTCATCGACGGAGATCTCTTCACCACCGCGACAGGTCACCGTAGCCGTCTGTACGCCGGTAATGACCGGCTTAGCGATGGTCAGCTGTGGCCGATAAGCGACGGCTTTGGGCACACAATAAAAGGTGTTACTGATATCCTGTGATGCAACCTTATTCGCGCCCGTCTGGCTGGCAATGGCTGCGGTTAACACCACTTCTGTCAGTACATACTGTTTGCCGGCTTCAGCTTTATCGTCATGCTCGGTAAGGGTAAAGGTTTTGCCGATGCTAAAACTGCGGCAGTTGCTGGCGCCCTTGCGCCGGTTGATATCACGCTGCAGTGCCTCTAAGCGCAAACCAGCGATAGCATTAGCCCGCGGGTGAATGTCCGCTTCGGCATCATAATTAAACACTTCGTACTCAGCATGGCCGCTTACCAGGCTGCCCTTGCTCACCTCACCGGTGGGCAATGCGGTTGGCTTTTTCAAATCAAAGCCACGCTGGACAAACTTGCCCGGCGCCATCACCAGCGCCTGTTGCCACAGATGAATATGCGGCTCGGCTAAACTGCCGGAGAAATATTTTACCTGCTCCTGGCTACAAGGCTCATAGGCAGAGGCTTTGTCGGCCAAAATCAGCTTATGGCTGCTCTGGCTGTGCTCAAAATAATAAAAGATGCCCTCGTGCTGTAATAAACGCTGGATAAAGTCCAGATCGCTCTCTTCATACTGCACTTTAAAATCGTAATCCGGGTAGCTACCCTGGATTTTGCTTGCTACATCTATCTTGACGCCGTGCTCACCGGCCAACTGCTCAACGATTTTCAGCACATTTTTCTTACGAAAAATACGGCTGTTCACCCGGTGCTGCATATACCAGGCACTCGCCACCAGTTGCAGACTGTAATCGCGGTACTCTGCTTCAGCAGCGGCTTTTGTTACCCGCTCGCCCAGCGCCGTGACATCGGCCACCACCGCATGAAAATAACGCTGGGTTTTGTCACCCAACTCTAAAGTGATAGTGACTTCCTTACCGATCAGCGCATCAGCTTTAATGTCGCGGCCATTGCTATACACCTCAGCTTTAATACTGAACAGGTGTGACAGCGCTTCGCGATATACAAACCGGGTTAAAATTAATGCATCTTTGCCAAGTGGCGTATCAATTCTGATGCTATTCTCGTCCTGGGTTGCCTGTTGCATCCATTCGCCTCAACTGGTTACTGATAAGATGATCGGTAAAAAAACCAAAAAAAGCTGGTGCGGCACGCCACACCAGCCTGAACTGCTTACAGCTTAGAGCCTTTAACGCCGCTGTAACCGTATACCAACGGTGCAGTAACGTTGTTTTTGTCGTCTGTAGGCGTCACAGTCATCATCAGCTCGGTGTAGCTGATCACGATAGTTTCGATAGGACGGTCACCAGAAACTGACATCTGATAGCTGCTGATCATCGCATCAGTCAGTTCTATCTTCATGATCTCTTCCACTTTGTCACCTTGCTTGGTGATGTGGAATACCGCTTTCTGGCCTTTACCGATAGTGGCTTCTTTGAACAGATCAGGTGAAGCCTTATCCTGCAGTTTAGTGATAACAATATCATTTAACCGGGTGGCGCTGGCTTCACGGTCCATCGCTGTACCAGTGTACGAGCTCAGCTCACGCTGAGTGCCCCAGTCCATTGATAATACCGTGATCATGTCCTTGAACTCTTCAGCGGTGGTCTCGCCTTTGATTGCGCCGTATTTCAGGTAGGTATTTGCTTGCATGCTATGCTCCTTTTGCATATTTAAACAGGTGCCCAGTATTAGGCATCAAGAGTAGCCTGGGTAAAACCCGGACAAAACGTTAAAAACCATCAGAAAATTCAAACAAAAATTACAACAAAACACTTTTAATCTTTGCATAAATCACAACATCTGATTCACAGCTTTTAAACTTCACAAATTATATCGTCAAAACCATTATTGACAACACATAATTAACTTTTTAATTGGCAATTTTTAACTTTAATAATAAATGCCAGCCGCTAAGGCTGACATTCATCAGTGAATAGTTAGTTAATTTGGTAGTCGAACTGCTCATCGACCACTTGTAACTGCACCTGGCTAACACTTTGCTGCTGCGCCACACGCTGCAAAATGCGTACAGACAGCTCCGGTAAAAGCTGGTTTTGCAGAATATTGTGAATAGTACGGGCGCCAGAGCCAGCGTCCTGACACTGGCTGACAATTTGCGCTACTACTTCAGGGCCATAGCTGAAACTGGCGCGATAGTGTTGCTGCAGGCGTTTAGCGATGCGGTTAAGCTGCAAGCCGGTGATCAATGACAACTTGTCATCATCCAGTGGCAGATAAGGGATCAGATTAAGCCGGCCGAGAAACGCCGGTTTAAATACCTTTAATAAGTCATCTTTTAGCGCCTTACCCAGGCCGTCGATGGAAGGTGCGGTGTCCGCATCTTCAAACAGCCGCATAGTGGTATCGGTGCCCACATTGGACGTCATAATAATGATGGTATTTTTAAAATCGATATCGCGCCCTTCACCGTCTTTAATGGTGCCTTTATCAAATACCTGATAGAAAATATCCTGCACACCGGGGTGGGCTTTTTCCATTTCATCCAGCAGGATCACGCTGTAGGGTTTACGCCGCACCGCTTCGGTCAATACACCGCCCTCACCATAACCGACATAGCCTGGTGGTGAGCCCAGCAGCAGCGATACTTTGTGCTCTTCTTTAAACTCCGACATGTTAATAACAGTAAGCTGCTCTTCACTGCCGTATACTTGCTCAGCCAGGGCCAATGCGGTTTCGGTTTTACCCACCCCACTTGGCCCGGTCAGCAAAAAGATACCATTAGGTTTATTCTCATCCGCCAGCTGAGCGCGTGAGGTTTGCACTGTGCGGGCAATCAGCTCAAGCGCATGATCCTGGCCCACCACGCGCTGGCGTAAGAAGCTGCTTAGCTCCAGTACAGTGTTAATTTCATCGGCCTGCATTTTGCCAAGCGGAATGCCGGTCCAGTCGGACACCACTTCGGCCACCAGCTCTTCGGTAACCTGCCAATGCACCATCGGCGCTTTAATAGCAGCAAACTGTGCTTTAATCTCAAGCAGCCGTTGCAACAGAGGCGAGTCTGCACTTTGTGGCTCTGCCGTAAGCTGACGGGCCAGTTCACGCGCTTCCAGCACCAGCGCTTTTTGCTGTTGCCAGTCCTCTGTTACGGCGGCTAACTCAAGCTCCGCCTGCTCAGCGCGGCTTTGCAGTGTCGCCAGCGCCTGTTGATGATCAACTCCCAGGCACTGTTCGCGCGTCAGTACCGCGATTTCTTGCTGCAGCTGTACTACCTTGCGCTGCAGATCCTCTACCGCGCCCGGTATCGCATCCTGGCTCATCGCTACCCGCGCACAGGCAGTATCTAACAAACCGACCGCTTTATCGGGCAGCTGACGACCATTGATATAACGGTGCGACAAGCCGACCGCGGCCAACAGTGCCTGCTCTGTAATGGCGACCTGATGGTGCTGCTCCATCACCGGCAGCAGGCCGCGCATCATTACCGCCGCCAGTTCAGGCGTTGGCTCTTCTACTTTTACCACCTGAAAGCGGCGTGCCAGCGCCGCATCTTTCTCAAAGTATTTTTTGTATTCCGCCCAGGTTGTCGCAGCAATAGTGCGCAGTTCTCCGCGCGCCAGGGCCGGTTTTAACAGGTTAGCGGCATCATTCTGGCCGGCCTGACCACCACTGCCAATCATGGTATGGGCTTCGTCGATAAACAAAATCACCGGTGTCGCCGAGCGGTTTACTTCGTTAATGACATTTTTAAGCCGGTTCTCGAACTCACCTTTCATGCCGGCACCGGCTTGCAGCAGCGCTAAATCAAGCACTCTGAGGCTGATATTCTTCAGTTTATCCGGTACCTCACCGGCGGCAATCTTCAGTGCCAGCCCTTCCACCACCGCGGTTTTACCCACACCGGCTTCGCCGGTTAAAATCGGGTTGTTTTGCCGCCGCCGGGTCAAAATATCAATCATCTGGCGGATTTCGTAATCACGGCCAACAATAGGGTCAATTTTGCCGGCGCGCGCCTGCGCCGTCAGATCGGTGGTGAACTGATCTAACGCCGGTGTTTTACCTGCACTCAGTTGCGTTGGGTTAGCCGGTGTTGCGCCTTGCTGCTCCTGGCTTTGATTACAAAGTTGCGGCCACACCCGCAGCAGCTCGGCAGCATCGAGTTTATCCAGTGCCGGTACCCGCCTTAGCAGCAAGGCAGCCATACTGTCGTCTTTTAATAAGGTGTACAGCAGATAGGCGCTACGAATTTGCTGATCAGCGAACTCAATGGTGGTACTTAGCCAGCTGGTGCGTAACAGGTTAATCAGCTGCACCGAAATAGTGGGCAGCGCATTGTTGCCGGTTTTCATGCTTTCCAGCGCTTGCTGTAACTGCTGTTTCACCACGTCGATATTGATAGCGAAGCTTCTCAGTAGCAATGCCAGGTCGCCATCGCCCTGCTCCAGCATCGCATCCAGCCAGTGCTCAATTTCAACGCTGTAATGCGAGCGTGACTGACAGCGTGCAGTCGCGGCCTCCAGCGATTGCCGGCTGGCCGGATTTAATTTTTCAACCAGACTTTTTAACGTAGTAGTAGACATAAGTGCTTCCTGTGCATTAATTCCGGGCCAGCTGATAACCCAGCCGGGTGGTATGGTGTTGGTGCGGCGCGCTGACGGCCAGACTGCCGCTGCGGCCCAGACAAAGTTGATTAGCGCCTAATTGCGCTGACGGAAAATCGCGGTACTGCCCCAACAGCGTCAACCGCACGTTAAGCGCCGCCGGCAGAAAATCGGCAATAACGGCACTGATTAACTGATAGCGCCGGCTGCCGGGCTGTAATGACTGCCCCTGTCCTGACGGTACCGTTACCGTGAGATCAATAGCAGAGCTGACATCCCAGACACGGTTGCCTAACATGGCAGAGCGCCCCAGCTGGGCATGTTGGCCCTGGCGCAAATACTGCATCGGCAGGCGGCTTTGTTCATCAGCACCCAGCTTAAGCCAGCGCCCTTGCAATGGGTTTAATTCGACGTTGCAGCCAAGCAACTCGCTAAGAATTTGCGTTAACTGACGGGCGCTGCGGTTATGCTGGGCAAAAGCACCGGCATAATAAAGCCCCAGCGTGCTTTGTGCGCCAGACAGATGCCTGATAACCTGACTGAAACTATCGTCATGGTTACGGCTCATTTCATACTGGCAGGCAAAACGGTACTTTTCCCAGGCCCGGTAATACAACGAAATCAGCCGGTGATTAAACAGATCAAAGAAATCGCGCATGGTTTTATCACGCTGCTTTAAGCGCTGCAGTACCATCTCAGTGTAATGCTGTGGCATCACGCCACTGGGGCCGGTTAACCCCATAAAGCTGACATGCATAGTAGCGGCATGCGCCTGGCTATTATGCTGATTGTCGCCCGCAGGTAGCGCATTTAGCTGCGGGGTGATTTTGCTGATCGGCTGGCCCGGAAAACCCAGGTGCTGCACGCTTTTAAAGCGCACCAGCTCTTTAGCCGGGAAACCATCGCGGCCCACGCCCTGCCAGCGCTTTTGCTCACTGCTGAACTGCCGCTCTATCGCGTATACGGCCTGATAAAAGTCAAACCGGCTTGGCTCCTGGGTTAATTGCTCCAGCGTCATAACAGCACCTTAGTGCCACAGCGGGCCGGCCAGCGATGATACAGCTGTTCATGCTCTTTTAACTTCACACTAAGACGGGTGTAACTATTGACCGTAGCGTACTGGGCAAAAAATACATCCAGTACACTGGCAAAAAAATAAATCCCGCTGCCGGCATAAGAAGCCTGGGTGAACTCGAGCAAGATTTCACTGCCACTACACACCGCGGTTCTGCCCTGCTGGCTTACCCTGGCACTGCCGGCACTGATACGCAGATGACAGATACCGTCAATCAGCGCTTTGGACTCGGGTGTACAGCGAAAATCATACAGTTGCAGCGTTTCTTTTAGCCTTTTTAGCGCATCATCACCGGTAAAGTGGTTCAGCGTTAAATGGTTAACCAGTTGCCAGCGGCTGGCCTCCTGCAAGGCCGGCCGTACACTGGCCGTCGGCGCCAGCAAGCAGCGGATCTCTTTAACCACATCGGCATGCTTACTGATTAGAAACCGCGGCTCACCGCCGCCAAAGGGTAAGTAGGCTGGTAAATTGCGGTTACTGCACAGCGCCTGTACCTGTAATACCCAGTCTTTTGCCTGTTCGGTTGCATCTTTACCCTGAAACTTACGGTCGATCACCGACAAATACACCTCAGTGCCGGTTTCAGAATAGCCACCGGCCCAGTCGGCAAACTCGCGCCGGGCGTGCCAGAACAAGTCCTGCTGTTGCAGATAATCCGGATGGCCCTGGCTGTAATAAGGGTTTAGCGTGAGCTCATTGCCGAACGGGTCAAACGCCTGCACCTGCTCTATCCGTACCACTTCACATACATCGGCATCCAGGTAACGCGGTACCAGCCGGTACTCGTATTGCGACGCGTCCAGTTTCACCGGCTCCAGTTTCTGGCTAAACAGGTTAATTACCGGCGTACAGCCCAGTAGCATACTGTCCGCGGTAATATGCCGCTCTAATTCATCGGCGCCGTCCGCCAGATAAAAATACAGCTCGGCTTGATCTTTAAAGCCGCTCCAGGCGGGGTCTAAATCGGTTAACTCGACAAACAGAAACTTCTCCGGACATAAAAACTGCTCTATCAGCAGACGATAACCGGCAAAGCTGCGCTGGCTATAAGGTATCACCTGATGCTCGTCAGCAAAGCCAACGGCGTTAAGCTGTGTTGCGCTAATAAATCTGATGCTGTCAGGCTGGCCTGGTAACGCTATGCCAATACAGAGCAATTTACTGAGCAACAGCTCATACAAGCGATACACATGATGACGCTGGCCGTTTAAGTAAAACCGGAGCTTGGTGATGTCCAGCTCATGCAGACGGGTTTTGTCAAACTCGCAGCTTAAGGTCAGTTTTAACAGCGCTTTGGCACTTTGCTGCACCGGCGGGCGCGGTGCATGAAAAGGCGCGTTTTTAAACTCGGCTGCGCTGACTTCCAGCGGATACAGGTCAAGATCGTAGCAAGACTGGAAGGTACAGGGTTTCAGGCCATCAACGCGGGTTTCAAACTCGGTACCTTTTTTAATGGCAATGCCGGAGTTAGACAAGTTCTGGCTGCTCAGTTTAAGCACCGAAGTTGACGGGATCGGCGCCTGATAATCCGGATACAACTGGCCGAGCAAAGCATCGGTCAGTTCAGGAAAGCTGTCGTCCAGTTTTTGCCGGATCTGCGCGGTTAACAGCGCAAAGCCTTCGATTAGGCGGGACACGTGCGGATCTTCAACGTTCTCTTCACTAATCCTCAGGCGGCCGGCAATTTTCGGGTATTGCTCGGCAAATTCGGCACCCATGCGGCGGATATAGGTCAGCTCACGATTGTAATACTTCAATAACTCATCATTCATGCCTGATAATCCCTGATGGTCAATCCTAAATGCACCGGCTCTACTTCGGAGTCGAACATAATGTGCTCCGGCTCCGGATCGGCATACAATAAGGCCTGAATGCGCAGTTTTAACACCCGCTCCATGCCATGCTCCTGCTCCGGCACACTGACCTCAACATCAACAAAACGCGGTTCAAACCGGCGAATACTCTGCTCTACTGCGCGGCACAGTTGTAAACGGCCCTCGTCTGAGTCCACCACCATTACCGAGAAATCCGGTAAACCGTAATTCAGCAGACTTTGTGACAACTCTTGATAGCTGTCGGGCCAGGTATGCCACTGCACCCGGCTGTTAAGCAGGTTTTCTAAATCGCGGCGCACACTCTGACGCAGGGCTTTTAAATCAAAACCGCGCCGGCTGCGGCCGCTGTCCTGCTGGCCCGGAGCATCGTCAATTAACCGGTCCAGTATTGACTGCTGTAACGGTTGTTTCGCCTGTAGCTTCAAATGCCCCACTCCCGCTCTGACTAGGCCATTTCAGCCATGTCACACAACGCCAGGCTTTTTAGCTCTGCCAGCGGCAGCGCCTGCTCACCGGCCAACAGCATTTTCTGGCCGATGCCGGTAAACAGTTGTTCATGCAGTTGTTGCCAGTCAGTGTCTTTACCCAGCCGCTCAGAGATGCGGCTGCTGCCGACATAGGTCAGCGGCACAAACACCTCGCCCTGTGGGCCATCTTTAATAACAATTTCCGCACGCCGCCATACGGTATCGAGCAAAGATTCCGGCTTTTTCAGCTGCAGGCTGTCAATTTCATCAAAGCGGGCCAGGTAAAACTTGCCATCGGTGCCAAATAGCTCCAGGTACGCGCCCAGGCTATCGTCAATATCACGCAGCTCGCTCACCGTACTGCCATTTAGCTCAAATGACGCCGCCGGCCGGGCCGCTTCCATTTGCGCAGCCGCTTCAGCCGCAGCGGCATAATCCTGCTCCTTCAGCGCCAACCGTAGCGTTAACAAGGCTTCAAACAGCTGATCCGGTTCGCTAAACAAGGTCGCTGTCATGCCGCCCTGGTAAAAATCCTGCCGGGCAGAAGCGGCGCGGATCAACTGGCGCAGGTTAACCGCACCGACCAGAAAATCCGGATGCTGGCGCACCATCATATCCAGCTGTTGGTCGGCTTTTTCTAACGCGCCCTGGATACACAACAATTCGATGTAACAGGCCCGCACATCGGCATTGGCCGGATCGTCACGCAGTATGGCAATAGCGCGCTCAGTTGCGCTTATCAGTTCGCCTTGTTTGATAAAAGTCTGTAATTGTTTCACGGTTAACCTCACGCTGTAGCAGCTTGTTTAGGTGATAACTCGGCAACCAACTTTACTGTTGTAATCATTTGATCTAACTGAAAATGCGGTTGCAGTTGAATAATGGAGTAATAGCGGCCCGGCTCGCCGCGCTTTTCCCGCACCTGAATGCGCGCTTCGCGCAGCGGGTGACGCGCCCGGACGTCGGTTGACGCATCCGTCGAGGCGGTAGTGTAATTGTGCAGCCAGCGCTGCAGCTCCTGCTCACAATGCTCGGCAGACTGATAGCCGCCCACCTTATCGCGGCCTATCACCTTGATATAATGTGCAAAACGGGCAACACAGAGGATGTATTGCAACATGGCGGATAAACGGGCGTTCACGGTCGACAGCTTATCGTCATACACTTTGGCCTGTTGCACCGAGGCATTGTTATAAAAGGCAAAATAATCGCTGTACGGCACGGCTGACAGCGGTACAAAGCCATTGTCAGATAACTGCGATTCAAAACGATACCCCACCAGTAAATTGACCGACGGCTTATTGGCGTTTTGATACTTTTCTGTCTCATAACGGCTGACCGGCAAATCACACACCAGGCCAAAACTTTGCTGGCCAGCTTTCATACCGCGAATTTGGGCAAACCAACCGGATTCGCTGTAGGCTCTGACCAGTACAGCGGCAAAGGCAAAAGCGGCATTACCCCACAGGTAATCCTGCTCGCTGTTAGCCAGGGTTTCCCGAAACACAAAACCTTCCGTGCGCGAGCCATCGTCTTTGTATGGGCTGCGCATCAGGATCTGCGGCAGTACCACGCCTAAAAAGCGGGCATCTTCCATCGCCCGTAATGAGCGCCATTTTATGTATTCAGGTTGTTTAAACTGGCTGCCAATGTCAGCAACCTGACCAAGCTCAGAGAAATGATCGACACCGAACAACGACGGGTGCGCTGCGCAAATAAAGGGCGCAAAGGCTGCCGCTGCGGTACGGGCCACTTCTTTTAGGGTGTCTAAATCGTTACTGAGCTGGCCGGGACGTATTTTGTGGCTGATCTGATAATCGCCAATTAACACACCAAAGGGCTCACCGCCGGGCATGTCAAACTCGTTGTCATAAATCAGCTTAAAAAAGTCACTTTGATCAAAATCAATGGCGCGGTTGATGTCTTTACTCAGCTCAGCCCAGGATAACGACAATAGCTTTACTTTAATCTTCTGCTCGCGATCATGCCGCTCGGTTTGCTCAGCCAGATACAACAAGCCACGCCAGCTGGCTTCCAGCTGCTGAAACGCACTGTGATGAATAATGGCGTTTAACTGCTGGTTAATCAGCTGGTCGATATCAGCAATAGCGCGGCATAACAACGCCCTGACCTGATCAACCCGGTTAACGTTGGCAACGGCAACATGTTGTTGCCAGTACAAAATAGCGGCTAACGGGTCTTGCTCGCGTAAAAAGCGCGCTAGCACACCACTACGCTCCAGCCGGGTATAGGCCGGCTGCTTGGCATCTTGTGCTATGGCATCACTAAAAGATGGCTGTGTAAACACATCCTGTGATACGAAACTTACCGCGTCAGCCATGACATCCTCGTCCACTTCATTCAGTTTGGGCGACAACCAAGGCACAGCAACCGGGGGATAACGGCCGCTGCGCCAAGTTGTTATTAACCACCCATCTCAGGGATTTTTGCCACTAAACGCAGTGAGGTAGACAGCTCTTCTAACTGTAACCAGGGGCGTAACCAGGCCACCGCATTATATGAACCCGGACGACCCGGAATTTCACGCACCTGCACTTTGGCATCGGCCAGCGGATAACGCGCGCGCACTTCCTGACCACTGCCTTCTGAGGCATTAACGTAGTTCAGGATCCAGCGGTTTAACCAGACTTCAACATCTTCGGCTTCCATAAAACTACCGATCTTGTCGCGCGCCAGAACTTTTAAATAATGGGCAAAGCGTGACGTTGCCATCAGATAAGGCAGACGAGCTGAAATTGCCGCATTAGCTGTCGCTTCAGGGGTGTCGTATTTCTTCGGTTTTTGCGCCGTTTGGGCACCGAAAAACACCGCATAGTCGGTATTTTTATAATGACACAGTGGCAAAAAGCCCATTTTACCCAGCTCAGCTTCACGCCGGTCAGTAATACCAATTTCGGTTGGGCACTTCAGATCCGGGTCACCATCGTCACTCATAAAGATATGGCTGGGTAAACCTTCAACCTTGCCACCACCCTCTGCACCACGAATAGCAGTACAGAAACCATACTGAGCAAAGGCATTGGTCAGCTTGGTACCCATGACATAAGCAGCGTTCATCCAGCAATAATCAGCATGGTTAGTGGTTTTGGCTACGCCTTTATGCGGGTCAAGCTCGAACTCTTCAAAGCCAAATTCTTCAATCGGCGCAGTTGCCGCGCCATATGGCAGGCGCGCCAGTACCCGTGGCATGGTCAGGGTAACAAAGCGTGAATCGTCGCTGTCACGGAACGAGCGCCATTTGGTGTATTCCAGTGACTCGAAAATTTTCTCTAAATCGCGTGGTTTAGATAGTTCAGTCCAGTCATCAAAACCAAATAACGCCGGCGATGAGGCTGAAATAAACGGACAGAAACCCGCTGCAGCCACGTTAGACATGTAGGTTAAGGTTTCAATATCTTCCGGGTGATTGGTGAACTCGTAATCACCGATAATAGCGCCGTATGGCTCACCGCCCGGGGTACCAAATTCTGACTCATAGACTTTCTTGAAAGTCTGGCTTTGGTCAAACTCGACCGCTTTGCTTAAATCCTTATACAGCTCTTTTTTACTCATGCTGATCATGCGGATCTTAAGCGAAGCGCTGGTCTCAGAGTTCGTCACCAAATGGTGCAAACCACGCCAGCTACCTTCTAACTTCTGAAATGCCGGAGCATGCATAATGGCGGCTAACTGCTCAGAAATCAGCTTATCCAGCCGGTTAATGGCTTCGTTAAAGGTTACCGTTAAGTTCTTGTTCCAGCTTACCGTGCCGCTTAAGGCTTCTTCGGTTAGGGTACGCAGTAACTCTTCCGCACGAGAGGCGTCAGTTTGTTTAGTGGCGCCAATCGCTTGCTCTAATAACGAGCTGCTGGCCAGCGCAGCATTATCATGTTGTTCTAATAAGGCTTCAGTGCTCATGTTATTTGCTCTCCACGCTCAGATCCTGCGCCAGCTTCTGCAAGTCTTCGTTATTGTTCAGCACGCGCTCCAGGATATTTTCCAGCTCTTCTGAACGGTCAATCTTGGTCATCAAATCGCGCAGCTTATTGCGTGTGGCCATCAGCTTGTCTAACGGCTCTACCTGCTTAACAATGGCTGCCGGTTCAAAATCCTGCATCGACTTAAATTGCAGGTCGACACTGAACTCGCTGCCATCAGCGGCTAATTTATTTTCCACTTTGAAATTCAGTTTCGGGTTCATCCGTTTTAACACTTCATCAAAGTTATCGCGGTCTATCTGCACAAAACGACGATCTTTTAACGGCTTTAACGCCTCGGTATTCTGGCCGGCAAAATCACCCATTACGCCAACAACAAACGGCAGCTCTTTCTTAACCGCAGCTCCTTCTGTTTCGACGTCATAAGTAATATGCACGCGGGGCTTACGCACCCGGGATAACTTGCTATGAATACTTTCCATTGACTTTCTCCTGTTACTCAGCTGTTAAGTGTTTCAGTAAGTGCGTTAGCACTACTTTTGTTGCGGGATCCCCGCCAGCCGGAAGTAATGGTTGCGGCTGTTGTTATCATCAATTAATTCCTGTAGCAGCTCAGGCAAACTGAGGCCACTCCAATGCACGACCTGCTCGAGGGCGTAAGAAATAGGCGAATGCGGCTCAGTTTTGCGAAAAAACTCAGCCGCCTGCTTCAGGCTAAGCAACACCTGCTCGCGGCTTTGCACTTGTTTTTGCACCGGATCTGCTGCTACGGTGCCGTCATCATCGTGCTGCGGTTCAGCATTTAGCTCAGCCTGCTGTGCCAACTTATCTGCTGCCAGGTAACGCACCGCGTCCAAACACTTTTGCATCGCCTTACTGATGGCACTGGTAGGCTGGGGCTCGCCGTTCATTGCCGCGTCCATGGCTTGCGACAACAGGTTAAACTCGGCCATCGCCGTTTCAATTTGTTGCACCAGTTGCTGGTAAAAGCCAGCTGAGCTTTCTGCCACGGCGTCTTTAATTTGCTCCAGGCTGGCAATACCGGCATCGGCTTTTTGCTTTTGCCGTTTCTCGTCTTTGCGGGAAATATCTGCCGCACGCTGATACTGCCAGCAGGCAAACTGACCATGTGCTGTCAGCTCAGTTAGCGGAATGCTTAAAATTGGCGTGATCAGGGCACCATCACCTTCGTAACCATTTAAGCCAATCAGCGGTGCAATGCGCACTTCCATGCCATCTTCATCCGGCAAGGGGTAAACCGTGGGCCAAAAATGTTCAATCAGCAAGCGGGTAGTTTTAAAGCCGGTAGCCAAGCCAACAAAACCGTGGGTACGGCATAAGGCTTCAATTAGCCAGGCACAGTACTCTAAATCTTTTACCTGCTGGCACAACAAGGTGGGAATTTGCTCCGACAATGGCCGCCAATCTATGGCCAGCGCCTGAAAATCCTCATCTTCGGCCAGTAATGAGCGCTCGTTCGCTCTGGCCTGACCGCGAATATCTTTCAGCTGATAATACTGTGAGGTAGGTGAGATATCGCTACGCGGATCGATGCCGCTAGGCGAATCAGCAGATATCGCATTAATTAACAATTCAAAATCAATTAATTCACTGTAATCCATCACAACAACCGAATACGAACATGAAACAGCGAATAATGTTACTTTAATGTTTTATTAATGACAACATTTAACTTATATTTTCTAATTTTTAATAAATACCGGAATGGTTTTGTCTTTTTCGTTTACATTTTCAGTGTTGTTATCCACCTTGACTAAAATACAGGTGACGTTGTCACGCGCCCCTGCCACCAGGGTAGAATGTAATAGTGCCCGGTTAGCCTCAGCAATATTATTGTGCGCCAGATACTGATAAATCTCGTCATCACTCAGTTCTTTATTCAGGCCGTCACTGCATAATAAAAACACATCACCGGGCTGCCAGACGCCGCTAATCACATCAATACTCAAATGCGGATCAACGCCCACCGCCCTGGTGATCACATTCGCCAGCTCATGATGCTCAGCCTCCTCACTGCGCAGTAACCCCTGCTCTACCATTTCATTGACCTGAGAGTGATCGCGGGTAATCTGTCTTAGTACATTGTTACGCAATAAGTAGCCACGGCTGTCACCGGCCCAGAGAAAGTGATAATGCCATTTGTCCAGTAGCAGCAGCACAACGGTGGAACCTGCGGTATGACCGTTCAGGTGCTTTTCGCTGTATCGGCACAATTCCTCATTAGCCTGTAACAACGACTCTGTTAACAGCCGCACAGATACCTGTGCCGCCCGCTGTACAGCCACCTTAATGGTATCTACCACCAACTGACTGGCAATGTCGCCTGCGGCGTGGCCGCCCATGCCATCGGCAACCAGCCAGACACCGCTATCGGCCAGATCCAGACAGGCGTCTTCGTTTATTTTGCGCACCAAGCCTTTATGGGTCTGGGCATGAGATACCACCTGTTTCATTTACTGTCGGTTCCATTGCTGAGAATTTGCGCTTGCTGCCAATGCCCGCGTTGCCACTGACCGTCAAGCATGGCGCCAAACTGGCTGACTTGCGGCAACCCCTGGGTGATCAGGGTGCATGGTTCAACTAATGGCGAGCCATCAGTCCACCAGATACAATAGCGGCCAAACTGTTGCCGGTAGCTGTGATGCAACAGCTGTTCAGCCTGAAGCGGGTTGTTTGCAGTCAGCACCCAAGCCGAACGCCCCTGCGCTGGCGGCATTGCCGGCGTGGTTAGCGCTTCAGATACCGGCCAGCTGATATCAGCAGTTAACAGCGCCGCTAACCAGGGCTCAAACACAAAGTCGTCTTCCAGCGTTTGCAGGATCTGCTCTTGCAGCGCCTGCGCCCAGCTATCGTTCAGCCGCGCGGATACCGGCGTACCTTGCAGGCGCCGGGCCAGGGTAAAGGGAAAATGCCGGCCCACCTGATCGACACTTGGCATCAAAGTACCGCACATGGCCTCCTCACCGCACACGCCTGCAGAGAGTGCAAAGTGCCAGACCGGACTGGTCAGGTAAGTGTCAAGCCAGGCCGTGCCCAGTTGCTCACGGCTCACCGCTAACACCGCCTGCAACCATTCTTGCCAGCTGTCGATAAAGGCGGTGGACAAATTCTGCGCGACGAAATCGCCCCGGCTGGCAATTTTGCCGCACATGCCAATTAAATTTACAGACTGACCGGACAACTGAAAGTCTCCAACGCATTACTCCAAAACGGATTGTTAACAGTATCTGGCACCAGCTCGACCCGTGCTTTATTACCCTGCACTGCCAGATGCAGCGTCATATCGGTGCGGGTTTGTGGCCGCTGTTCGGTCAGCGCATCAAGGAAGCGGAACCAGGACCACTCACCTTCCTGACTGATGTTCGATGGCAAGCCAGAGTTAGCCGGTGTAAACACCAGCCGGGTTTGTAGCTTATTGCGATCGCCGGGCCAGAAGAACTGCCGTGAGCGCGTCGGGCCGTGGCGGTAAGACAGCTCCTGCCCGTCAAGCTCCAGCAGCAGGTGGGTAATGTGCCTGTCCAGATAGACGGGTTTTAAACTAAAACCGACCTGCAGTTTCTGGCTGCCATCAGCAAAGAATGCCGCTCTGATCTGTCTGGCCTGCTGGAAGGTTTTCAGCACACTGTGATCCAGACCAATATCGCGTTTAAAGGTCCAGGTTGCGCGACTGGTATTCACAAAAGGCTGTAAATACTCATTAAAAAAGCTGTCCAGCGTGCCGCCATAGCCAAAGAAGCGTTCAAAATCGCGCAGCTTAATGTCATCTTTACTGCGCCGGTTTAGTGGGTAACGGCCGGCAATAGCCCTGCGGTATTCGGCTAATACTTTGCCCTGCCAGGCTTCATTAATATGCTGGCGGCTACCCTGGGCAAATAACTTGCCGGTGTCGGCCGACAAATCGGATAGCCAGTCAGAAAACGGTGCCGGCACATCACTTTTCAGCCGGCGCAGCGCCACAGAAAGCTCATCACCGCCTTCACCATTTAACTGGTTAACATAGGCCTGACGGGCCATACCACCGGGAATATATAAGCGTTCCAGATAGTCATGGTACATGCGGCTGGTCTGGGCAATTTGCTCCAGCTGGGCATCGCTGATATTCAGCACCTCAAAAAACGCCAGTTCCACTTCTTTGCCCGGTAGCTGCTGTTTTAACGCCGACATATCCTCCGGTAACAAGCGCTGCAACCTGGAGGTCTGGCCGGAAAACTGCGTTTGTGCCACCTTACCGGCGACATCGGCCGCCATCGTCATTTCGGCAGAATCCGGCAACGCCGTTAACCGCACGTTTTGCTGCACCGCGCGGATAATGCTTTGCACCGGCTGCTCCGGCCCCGCCAGCACCTTGGTAACAAACACGCCCTGCTCAACATCAGTCACCGGCCGGATGCTGATATCCGCCAGCAGCTCTTGCCACAGATAGACATAATCGCGCAGGTATTTCTGCGTTACCTGCTCTGACAGGGTGCCATCGGCTGCTTCATCGCCATTGTCTGTCAGCTCACCATATACCCAGCTATCTTCCATCAAACTGCGGATAATGCGGCGTTTTTCCACATTAAACAGACCATGAAAGCCCTTGTAAGTGTAAAGGCCTGAAATGCCCTGCTGCAGTGGCTGGCCACTTTTACGCTGCACCACTTTTACGCCATCGCTGCCAAGCACGTCTACCAGACGAAAATCCGGAATATGGCTTTTACCCAGCTCAGTGCGGATGCGCTGATAAGCGCGCTCAGCCAGCGGCACCGTCAGCAACATATCGCGGGCAGAGGCTACGACATCCTGATCAAGCTGCGCGCCTTTTACGCCTAACTCCAACGTAGCCTGCAGGTGGTTTTGCAGCGATAAGCGCAGGCTCTGGCTGACATCACCGGGATACTGCCGCTCTGTATACAACGCAAACCAGGCATTTATTTGCTCCGCTTCAAAGTGCTCAGGGCGGAAGATCATCAGATAGGTTTTCAGCGTTTCGTATAAATAATCACGATGCTCAGCATTTACCTGCATCTCGTCGGTCAAACTGGCCAGCAAATAAGGCACAAAACGCTGATAGAGGGCATTCTGATACGCCGTTTTTGCAGCCTGGCCCAGCTTATCCCCCTGGTACAAGCCTAAATTCTTCGGCCCATCAGTAGGCAGTACGCCGGCATAACCCGCGGGCAGGTCGCGCAGCATATTCAGCTCGTCATTAAGCGCAACAACGTCTATCTCGGTTCTCGCTGTTGCCGTTAACTGCTGATAGCTTTGGATTTCAGTTGCTACCTGATCAACCAGATCTTTATTCCAGCTGTAGCTACCCGCCCAGCCTGCCACTAACCAGGCCGCGCCAAGCGCTGTTGCCGCTAACACTCCACGGCGAATAAGCCGGTGGCGGTTTTTATGTTGCAGGTTAACGGAGGCCAGCTCACGCTCGGGAATAACAATCTCTTCGAAAAAGCGCTTTAAAAAGTAGCCTTTGCCCTCGCCGGTTTGCCGGCGCAGTGGCGGCTCGGCCAGGCCGAAATTGCTGCCTAACTGCGACATTACCCTATCAATTGGCACGCCTTCCTGCGTGGCGCTGGCAATATAAACGCCGCGCAGCATAGTGGCTTTTTCAAACGGGTTGGGCGCAAAAATTTCCTTTAAAAAATCATCCGCTGCGCTTTGTAACAACCTGAGCTGGCGCGGAAATTCGTAAATGGCCGCGCGGTTTTCCTGATCGTGCTCGTATTGCAGCCGGCTGAATAAGCGCTGCGTCAGCCGGTTGATAATGGCATGAAACTCGCGGTTAAACTGGCTGACCACGCCTTTTTCACTGTCAAGCTGATTGGCGTCAAAGGTCATACCCCATACCTGTTCGCGCTCTTCTTCGGTCAGGTTGTCAAAATACTCGGTAAAGCCGGCGATAAGGTCAGCCTTGGTAAACATCACATACACCGGGAAACTCATGCCCAGCTGGTTTTGTAATTCCTGTACCCGCTGCTTAATGGCACGGGCGTGCAGATTACGCTCAGTACGGGTTTGGCTGAGTAAATCGGCCAGGCTGACAAAGACAATAACACCGTTAATCGGCCGTCTGGGCCTGTGCTTGCGCAATAAGCCTAAAAAGCCCTGCCAGGCGCTGGAGTCCTGGCCGGCGTGGCTGTCCTGTGTGGTGTAACGCCCGGCTGTATCTATTAACACGGCCTGATTGGTGAACCACCAGTCACATTGGCGGGTACCGCCGATACCGCTAATCGCGTCGGCGCCCATATGTTCTTTTAGCGGAAATTCCAGGCCGGAATTATGCAGCGCCGTGGTTTTACCCGAGCCTGGCGGGCCAATCAGCATATACCAGGGTAGCTGATAGATATCACGGGCTTTGCCAAAACGGGCATGCTTTAAAATATCCAGCGCTTTTTGCATGCGCTGGCGTAACACTTCAATATCACGTTTGGCCAGCTCATCCTGTTGCTGGTGTTCATCGCCATTCAGTAAGGTGTCTACTGCCTGACGGTGCGAGCGGCTCTCGCGCAGTCCTCTGATATAGTGGCTGGCCCCCCATACCAGTGCAATCACCAGTAAGGTCGCCAGTCTGGCGCTGGCACTGGCTAAGGGTTCATGGCCGGCAATGGCCAGCAGCGGGCCACCAAACCAGATCAGCAGCGCCAGTGCAAGCAGCCCCAGCACAGTAATAAAAACACTGGATTTCACGACCGCTAACACAGATCGTAGTACGGCATTGGCTTTCATAACATATCCCTTGTCTTACGCATTAGGGTAACAAGTCTATTTCGACGCGGCGGTTCAGCGCCCGGTTGGCGGCACTGTCGTTGGGGGCTATCGGGTTAGCATCACCGTGCCCTTCCGGCCATAAGCGGCCACGCAAGTCGGCACCTGAGGCCAGCGCATCAGCCATGGCATTGGCTCTGGCCAGTGATAAGTGCCAGTTTGACGGGTACTTACTGGTAAAAATTGGCAGATCGTCGGTATAACCACTCACCAGAATACGGCCTTGAGTGCCCTCCAGCGCGCGGGCAATTTTGGTGGCTACCGGCACAAAGCCTTCATTAATGCCGGTGCTGCCGGGGCTGAATAATTGGTCTAAGCCAACGCGAATACGCACCCGATCCGGCAGCTCTATGACTTCCAGCAGCTGACGACGAATTTCAGTTTGCAGCAGTTGTTGCAGCCGGATCGCATCCTGATGCGCCTTGGCCGAGGCCGGTTGCGGCGTATCCTGCTTTAGCACCACCAGATTGTTTAACTGGCGGTGCACCTCGTTGGAGTAACCATTGATCTGATAGGTTAACAACATATAGCAGCCCAACAGTGCCGCCCCTATTACCGAGCAGAGCACCCATAGCGGAAACTCGGCTTCAAGCTGATTGGCGGTAACCACCTGACTGCGCCAGCCCGGCGACAGCTCACGCGGCGGCTCGCCGCGCTGCGAGCGAATGGCTTTAAAGGCGCGTTCACGAAAGCCTTCCAGCTTTTCAAAGCCGCGCTCTTCTAAGCGCATTTTGCCGACAAAACCAAAGGACAGACACAGATACTGCAGCTCCAGCAGCAGTAAATGCTCCCGTGGTGCATTAATGGCAGCCTCCAGCAGGGTAAAAAAGTATTCACCGCCAAAGGTTTCGTTGTGAAAGGTCGACAACAAGCTTTCCTGAGCCCAGTCACTGTTACCACCCCAACTGGTGTTGAGCACGGTTTCATCGATAAAAGCACACATACAATAGCGGGCTTTTTCAATCAGCTCTGTGCTGACGTTTTTATAACGCAGCTGCTGTTCATACTGATTAATCAGCTGAATGCACTGGGTTTTAAGGCCGGCCACATCGGCATGTGACGCCGTGCTGCGAATAGGCGACACCAGGGAAAACAACGCCCCGGCCTCATCTATCAGCACATTGTCACTGACCGATAACACTTGCAGCCGCTGACTGGCATCAGCGGGTCTTACATTGGCCGAAATGCGGGTTTTATCGTTACTGCCGGTATCTTCCGGCGTTACCGGCATAACGGCGGCCTTGGCCATACCGCGGCCACCGGGCCGTGGCTTCATTACTGTTTTATCTGACATGCGTTGCCATCCCTGTTAGTCCTGTGGCGCGAAGCCCACTCAGGCTTTAATCGCCCAAAGCTCCAGTTTCAGCCCCGGGTAGTTACCGGACAGATGCAGTGCTAAACCACCACTGTTTGCCAGGCGCTCCCAGTAAATACTGCCTTTATCCAGTTGGAAATAATGGTAGCCAGCATGGTAAGGCACCTGACGGGGTGCCACCGGTAAACCGGTTACCGCTATACCTGGCAACTGGTTGTTCACCAGTTCACGTATATGCTCTACCGGGCCAATTTTTAAGCGCGCCGGCAAGTGCTTGCGAATATCGTCGGCCGGTAAATCGGCCGATACTGCCAGCACAAACTGGGCATATTCCAGCAGGCTCTTGTCGGTAAGCGGTGACACCAGAATGCCAAACTTGGCCTGCTCCAGCGGCAAAGCCTGCGCCGTTTGCTCAAGCACCACACTTAAGGTTTGGTTCATGATCACGCTTAAGTTACCAAATACTGTGGTCAGCTCGTCATGCTGGTAAGCTGGAAACTGCGGCGGGCGTTTCTGTCTGGCGGTAAAGGTAGAAAGCTCACCCAGCATCGCCACCATTAAGCGGTACAGGTTAAGCGGATGCTCCAGTACGCCGGTTTTTAAATGGCGTAGTACCGGCTCATAGCGGTTAAGCACCTGCAGCATTAAAAAGTCGGCAATCGAATTGGCGGTGCCCTGGCCTTTGCCCAAGCGATCGGCTAAGGCATCAGCGCGCTGACACAGCATACCAAGGGCTTCGCTGACAAAGGCCGTCAGCTCGCTGTCTTGCTGAATATCCAACAGCGGCGGAATAAAGTTTTTTAGCAGTTTAACTTCACCCTGCTCGGTCACTTCACGAATGCGCGCCACCGGCAAGCTGATAAAACCGCCTCTGTCTTCTGAACCCAGCTTAAACAGCAAACGCAGCTTGGCCAGTTGCAGCAGCTCAGTCGCATCATCGCTTTGGCTGTTATCCGCCACACTGTGCTCGGCATAGCCGTAACGGCTGATATGGTCGCTGCCCGTTTCGGCGATATTCTGGCCGTGTGGTTTATCTATCGCCAGACACAGATACACCAGCTGATCGCGGCAGCTTTTCGGGATCTGTACCGGTTCAGGCAGCGCTTCAACTTCCGGCAGTTGCAGCACAGTGCCATCGGCTAATATCGCCTCTAGCTTGGTCAGGGCGAATTGGCCAAACTTCAGGCACTGATGATCAACCGTCAGCTGCCGGATGCCATAGCTGTATGGCAATTGCATCGCCATTTGCTGCACGCGGCAATAATCATGAAAACGCTCCTGCTGCTGAAAATGCTGCGGGCGTAAAAACAAGCCTTCAGACCAGGCTATGCGGCTGTAATCACTCATGGCTGTTGCTCCAAAGGCCGCTTAACGCTTGCGCTCTAAGTCATGCTCACGGATATACACCGCCAGTTTGTCGACATAGACATAAAAATCGTCATAGCCGGTCGGTTTTACATCAACCACAGCGCGCCAGCGGGCGCCTTCAATATCCCGGTAGGCGGCAACTACTGCCACAGCCTTGGTCGCCGGTTGCAGCGCCATTTTATATTCGCTGCGCTGGCCCGGTTCAAACACCAGCTCATCTTTTTTCAGTAAATCGGTGCGTAAAATGGCCTCGGGGTTGTCATACAGGGCAAAAAAATCCTGGTTTTCAAACACCGTTTTTGAGGCTAATTCATACACTTTAATGATCACCGGCGAGGGGCGGCCCTCGGCATCGGGGTTAATATCAGCCGCTACCCGAAAATGTAACTTGGTCGACGGTGGAAAGGTGGCATATACCGCCTGACAACCGCTTAAAAAGATCATGGTTAATAGCAGCAACAACAGTGCTTTTAAGCTATTCATTTGTACTACTCCTGATGGTTTTATTGCCAAAACGGCGTGTTAACCCTGACGCAGATAAGCTTCGTAGGCGCTGATAAAATCATCATTCACGCCCTGTTTGTGTTTATCATTAACCTCGCCAGCCAATTCCTGATGCAGCGCTTTATATCTGGCCCATAACCGTGCCTGGCGCTGTGCCGGATTTAACTTATCAAACAAGTTGCTGCCATAATCAGCCGCTTCCAATCTTTCAGGTGCCAACTCTGCCATCAGGCCCGACATGGCGCCGCGAGCACCGGCGATAATCGCGGCCTCATGCCGGCTAATGTCGCTAAAGGCTTCAGCAATGGCCTGACGCGCCGGCATAAAGCTGCTGCCCGGGCGGTTAAACAGGTTGTGAAAGGCATCATCGAGATTGGCAGAGAATTTCAGCGGATTATTTTCCCGCTGCTGAAAAGTGGTTTGGTTGACGCGAAAACTGCTTTTCACCTGCGAGCGTTCATGCATCACTGCAATCACGCCTTGTAGCGCTTGTTGCAGCGCCTGGCCCAGTTGCAGCCAGCACTGTTCGTTTTGCATGGCGGCCTGGTTTGCCTCTGATAGCCCCAGGCCACGGATAAAGGCCTGTACACAGGCACTGTCGCTGCTGTTACCAGGCTGGCTTTTGCCGCTGGGAGCAGAAAGTGGCTGTTTTACCGGGCTTAAGGCTGTCGCCGGCTCCTCTTGCCAGGGGCTTTCCCAATCGTCAGGAATAAGCGCCGCCGGGGCATGAAAGTGCTGATCCAAGTTATCCAGCGTTAAAGTGCTCTCTGCGTTAAACGCCAAACTATTGCTCACCGGCGTCTGGCGGGCGGGTGCGCCAGTGACACTACTGGCATTAGTTGTGCTACTTGTAGCGGCGTTAAACAGCGGCTGAGAATTAAACGTCGGCGTAATGGCCGCTGGTGCAAGCTGGCCAATGGTTAAGCCCGCTGCTGCGTCGGTGTGGCGGTTAAGCGGCGGCTTTTGCGTATTCTCTGCAATCAGGCTGTGCTCGGTGCTTTTCTCAGCTGACACACTATCAATCAGCGCCACCTGGATCTCGTAATCGCCCAAACACAAAATGTCACCGTGATGTAAACTGTGGCTGTTGCCCTGCCCTAAAGGCTCTACCGAACGGTTAACAAATAAGCCGTTGGTCGACTGATCGGTAATACGGAACTGGCCCTGTTGAAAGCTGATAATGGCATGCACGCCCGACACTACCCGCTCGGGATCAGGTAAATACCAATCCGCCTGCTCACTGCGGCCTAAACTGCCGCCCTGGCTGTCGAAGCGCTTTACCGCGACCTGACGGGGTGATAAACGGTGGTAACTCAACACTGACAATTCAAGTAACATATCCCTTTGCCCCACATTAAACTCCTGGCTGTCAGCAACACAATTTATTAACCATAAATCGGCCGCAAAGGTTAAGTTAAATTTATTGTTACGTCAATAGCGGATAAATTAACACATAAGTTAAATACAGTCGTGACGATAGCGGATATTTGTGAAATAATTGCGCAAATTTTGACATTTTGCATCAGTTAGTGATTTTTTCACCCCACCGGGTTTGGCAAGGAGTACATAATGACAACACAGGACAGTACCAGTGTTAACAGCCTGAGCAACGACACCGCTATGGATGCGGATAAAACCCGTTTTGCCGTAAAACTAAAAGCCAGCAAAGACAGCAGCAAAGCCACCACCACGCTGGAAACGGGCATGCTGATTAAACAGCGTTATCTGCTGGAGCATAAAATTGGCTCTGGTGGTATGAGCGATATTTATCGTGCTACCGATATCTTTTTACAACAGGCCGGAGTAAGTAACGCCAGTGTGGCGATTAAGGTATTACAGCAGCAATTTGTTGATCAGACCGAAGCGTTGCAGCTGTTGTTGCAAGAAGCGCATAGAACCCAGCAACTTGCCCACCCTAATATAGTGCGGGTGTTCGATGTTGATAGTGACAACGGCCTGTATTTTATTGTGATGGAGTACCTGGACGGTGAGAGCCTGGAGCAGGTTATTAAACGCTACAAACCTAAGGGACTGCCGTTAAAGTCAGCGTTAAAGCTGCTACAGCAGATAGCAGACGCGCTGAATTACGCCCATCGCTTAGGCATAGTGCACGCCGATCTTAAACCGGCCAATATTATGGTAAACCGTGCCGGTGAAGTTAAAGTGCTGGATTTTGGCGTGGCGCAAAAACTGCAACTTAATCACGATATTTACGCCGCCGAGCAGCAAAGCCAAACCGCGCCGTTAAGTGGCTACACGCCGGCCTATGCCAGCGCCCAGTTACTGGCCGGCAACAGCCCTTGTGTCGCCGATGATGTGTTTTCCTTTGCCTGCCTGACGTATGAGCTGTTAAGCAGCAAACATCCGTTTGACCGGCTACCGGCCGATAAAGCCGCAGCGGCGCAAAAAAAAGCGCCTAAACCCGCTCATGTTAATGTATTGCAGTGGCAGGCATTAAAACGCGGTCTGGTGTTTGATGGCGCAGCACGCAGCACCAGCATTAGCGGTATTATGCAACAGCTTAGCCGGCCGCTGTGGCGGCCGGTTGGCGCCGCTGCGGCGGTTGCGCTGTTAGGTGTTGGCGCCTGGCAATATCATCAGCAACAACAACAGGTGCTGCTGGCAGCCGAGGCACAAAGCGCGCAGTTAACAGCGCAGCAGGCGTTGTATCAGCAGTTGTCTGAGTCGTCGCCAGCCGAGCTATTACAGGCCGTGCAACTAGCCGATACCCCTTTGCTACAGCGCGAAGCTGTGCTACGCAGCCAACAACGGCGCTTGATCAGCCATTTTGAGCAGCAAATTGATTTACTGTTAAGCGATCGCAGCTTTAACTACCCCAATTACCCTGAAATTGAACAAATTCTGGCGCAGGCCACGGCACTCTATCCCGACTCACATTATCTGACCGATCTGAGTAGCAGTATGGCGCGCAGCAAGCAAACAGCGCTTGAAGTACTGCGCGGCCAGTTAAGCCAGCTGCTGCTAAACCAGCAATATGCACCGCAGCCAGAAGGCAATGATCCATACAAGCTGGCAGCAGAATTAACCCGCATTGAGCGGCGTTATCTGCTGCAACCAAGCGCCGACGAGGCGGCCGTTTACCGCGACAGCTTTAACCAGGCCGTGGCCAGCAATGATGCAGTAGCACTTAAACACCTGATCCGGGTGGGTGAGCTGATGTTTGCCGATTATAGCGACACTCAGGCACTGGTAAGTCAGGGCCGGCAGCTTGCCAGCGCAGTAGAGGCGATGGCGGCCTATCGCCAGGCAGCGAATGCCGGCCAGCCAGCCGAGTTTCCTTATCAGGCGGCTGAGCTATTCTATCAGCACAGCTTTTCGCTACTGGAGCAGGAATTACAGCAAAGCGCCAAAGCCAATGATGTTGATGCGGTATATGATAAGTTACAGCAGTTTAATGCTCAGGTACCGGCAGATTTCTCGCTGCATATGGCGCTTAGGCGCAAACTGGCGGATAAATATCTGGCGATGTCCGGCGAGTTGCTGCAGTCGAACCAGGTTCGCACCGCAGAGCGCCTGATGCGCCGCGCCAACGAGCTGATGAGTAGCTTAAACAGTTAACCCTCTAGCGATACGCATCTATGCCCTGACACAGCTGGCGGATCCCGCTAATAGTGCGGGGCGTAGTGCGGTAAATAAGATCGGCCTCTATCGCTAAAAACTGCTGCTTTTTAACCGCTGGCAGCGCGCTAAAGCGTTGCCAGTAGCGCCAATCAGCCATATCAACCTGTTTTACCGGTTGAATAATCAGCTCTGGCGCCGCCAGCAGCAGCTGCTCTATACCCACTTGCGGATAATCGCCTTTAACCCGGTTAAACACATTTTGCGCGCCGCACAGCGTTAACATTTGCTGCGGCCAGGCATTGTTGGCCACCGTGCTCAGCGGCGCTGTGCCCATGGCAAAAAATACCGGCAGCGGCTTTTTATGTTGGTACTGCGCTCTAAGCTCGGCTAACTGCTGGCTAAATGCCTGTGCCACGGCTTGCGCCTGCGCTTGCTGGCCACTTAGCTCACCAAGCTGAATAAGTTCGCTCGCGATATCGTCAAGCGTCAGCGGATCAGAGTAGGCGATACGGATACCCAGTGCCTCTAAGCGGGCCAGCTCAGCAGCCGGATTGCCGCTGCGCCAGGCAATAACTACATCTGGTTTTAACGCCAGCACGGCTTCTAAGTTAATACTGGCATAACTGGCGACACTGGGCAGGCTTTGCGCCTGCGCCGGGTAGTCGCTGTAGTCACTTACCGCCACCACTTTATCGCCGGCGCCGATGGCAAACAGCATCTCGGTAATATGTGGCGCCAACGCGATAATGCGCATCGGCGTGCGCTCTGCTTCGGTGTTTGTGTCCGTGCTGGCATTAGCAACTGCGCACAGCAGCACCAGCAACAACAGTGCGTATTTCACCAGTCTATACCCCGCTGCGCTTTAATGCCGTTATCAAAAGCATGCTTGAGGTTTTGTACTTCGCTTACCGTGTCGGCCAGCTCTATCAGCCGGCGATGACAAGCGCGGCCGGTAATCACCACATGCTGCCCGGCCGGGCGATTTATTAAGGCGCGCTCTACCCGCTCCAGCTCAAGATAGTGATAACTGACCATGTAGGTCAGTTCATCCAGCAACACCAGATCAATAGCAGCATCGCTTAAAAACTGCTCGGCCTGCTGCCACACATGCTCAGCCGCTGCCATATCGGCGGCTTTATCCTGCGTATCCCAGGTAAAGCCGGTGGCCATCACGGCAAATTGCACGCCATGCTGCGATAATAAATTGCGCTCGCCACAATCCCAGCTGCCTTTAATAAATTGCACCACAGCGGCGCTCAGGCCATGCCCCACCGCCCGCGCTACCGTGCCAAAACCCGAAGTAGACTTGCCTTTACCATTGCCGGTTATCACCAGCAGCAGGCCCTTTTCAGTGGTGGCGGCGGCCACTGCTGCATCTACCTGTGTTTTCAGCCGCTGTTGGCGCGCCTGGTGCCGCTGCTGTTTTATGCTGTCTGTCATTGTTGCCTCATGCTAGGTCTGCTTTGCCCGCATTAGGGTTAAAAAGAATAGGCTGCCCACCAGTGAGGTAATTACCCCCAGCGGGATCTCCTGTTGTGGCAGCACAGTACGCGCCAGGTTATCGACCCAGATCAGAAAAAGAGCGCCCAAAAGCGCCGAACCCGTGAGTAAATGTAGCGAAGTAACGCCAAACAACCGGCGCACCAAATGCGGGATCATCAGACCGACAAAGGCAATACCGCCACACTGCGATACAATGCAGGCGGTTAACAACGCCGTCGCCAGCAGTAACACTAACCGTAAGCGGCTGGTGTTAACCCCCAGGGTACGGGCGCTTTCATCGCTTAACAGCAGCGCATCCAATTGCCGGCGCAGCGCCAGCGCCAATAGCAGCACCAGCAGGGTTACCGGCGCCAGCAGCAATACGCTTTGCCAGTCGGTGCGGCTTAAGCTGCCCATTAACCAGAACATCACCCGGTTGGCGGCAAAGGGCTCGGCAAAGTACAAAATAAAGCTGCTAAGCGCGCTTAACATAAAAGACACCGCCACGCCGGCCAACAGGGTCACCTCGACCTTGCGCCAGTGCTGGCCGGCACAAAACACAAACACCAGCGCTACCGCAAGCAAGGCCCCGGCAAAAGCCCCCACCGCCACGCTGAATAACTGCGCCGGCAGCACTACGCTAACAATGGTAGCGCCCAGGCCGGCGCCGGCCATTAAGCCAAACAAATAAGGGTCGGCCAGCGGGTTACGGCTGACATTTTGTAAAATGGCGCCGCTGACGGCCAGCCCTGCCCCCACCAGCATGGCGCAGAGTAAACGCGGCAGGCGGATCTGCCAGATCACCGTATCGGCCAGTGCAGGCGTACCTGCTGTGCCAAACAATACGGCGATGATGTCATTGATAGAAATTTCAGCGCTGCCTAAGGTTAAACTGAACACAGCGCTGGCCACTAACAGCAGCAAGGTAATAAGTAACATCAGCGGGTAGTTGCGCTGACGTGGCAAACTTAAGCGTGCGGCAAGTTTAACCATGGTTATGCCGCTCCCGGTGGTAAAAAAGTAATTTGCAGTTTATCCAGCGCCGGATGGCGGCTTACCTGGCACTCTAGTGCAAATACCTGCTGTAACTGCTGATGCTGCAATACCTGCTCTGGGGTACCAAAAGCCACCTGATGGCCTTTATTTAGCAATAACAAGCTGTCGCAATAAAGCGCCGCCAGGTTTAAATCGTGGATACACACCAGCACCGGAATATTCAGCTCGCGCAGAAGCTGCAGCACCTGATGCTGATATTGTACATCCAGATGGTTAGTGGGCTCGTCCAGCAGCAACAGCGCCGGTTGCTGTACCAGTGCGCGGGCGATATACAGCCGCTGCAGTTCACCACCGGATAAGGTATCAATTAAGACGTCAGCCTTATTGGCAAGGCCTACTTTATTTAGCGCCCGCGTTACACTGGCGCGATCGCTGCTGTTGGTGGTTTCAAACCAGCTTTTATGCGGCAACAGCCCCATGGCCGCTACCTGAAATACCGTCAGCGCAAACAGCGGTGGCGGATGCTGGCTTACCACCGCCAGGGTGCGGGCCAGTTGCTGGTTAGTGTATTGGCTAAGCGGACGTTGGCGCAGCAAAATCTGGCCACAAGTGGGCGGCAATGCGCGCGAAATAAGCTTAAGCAGGCTGCTTTTACCGGCTCCATTGGGGCCAATAACGCCCAAGATCCCCTGCTGTGGCAGCGAAAATGCAATATCCTGCAGTACAAGCTGACTCCCCAACTGCAGCGACAACCCAGATACCTTCAGCACACCAGTACTCCTGACCATGCAGCAGCCAGCCGGGGCAAAACCTGGGCTCTGGCGCTGCTGTGAACTCCCGCACAGAGACGTTATGTAAGCCCGGGCAGGTCTCCTGACTTAACGCGATACCCCACAAGCGCCTTCCCGGTAAGGTACCAGTGGCTGTTGCTTGCAGCGCGTATTACAGTTGCGGGTACAGTGCAGGCGTTTCACCTGCTTCCCTTTTCAGCAGCGTTAAGCTGCACCTGAGCGGCGCCAAGTGTAACAGACAATAGACAACAGCGGCAAAATGAAAAACGCCAGCACGTGGCTGGCGTTGGTGACCGGGTGAAAAAGTAACACGGCTATGCTTAGTGCTATTCCACTGCACTTGCGACTATTCCATAGCGCCTTTTTTATTCCACAGCGCTTAGCAGGGTTTTATCTAAGCCATCTTCAGTTAAAATTTTCACCACGGCCTGGCAATGCTCTACGGTAAAATCACCTTCAGCAATCTGCGCGTTTAGCATGTTGCGGCGCTTCATTACGATGTCAGACACCATTTGCTGGTTTGCGCCCTTTTCACCGCCCATTTTGCTGTACAGTTTATCTAAATACGGATACAGATTTTTTTCTGCATCATAGGCGCTTTGGCGCACCGACGGGTGAAAATCCTGACAGGCATTTAAGTTCAACAAGTAAAAGTTCAGGTAGCCAGCCACCGTCACCAGTTTATAGTCTTGCGTGTTCGCCTGGGCTGCCGCACATACTGTGCCTGCAGTGAGTATCGCCGCAGCAATCATTGCACTTAGCCGTGTTTTCATTATTACGTCCTGTTTGTCGGTTAGCGTTGCTATTCAATCTAAACAGAAGTTGGCGTTTTTGCAATCTTCTGCTTTTAAATAAGCGCCCGATAAAACAACTAAGCGTTTTTATTACTTAACACTGACCATTGCTGCCAACAACCTACCGCAAAAAGACTACCAATCAATAAACAGATAGCCGAACTCACTAACCAAAACGTCAGGCTGTTTTCCGGGAACCTTGGCATTAAGCCAACAAAGGCAACGCCACGCAGTAAAAATATACTGCTAATCAGCAGTAGCGCTAATCTTGTCAGCGGTAAACGCTTTATTATTCCTGCGCCCGACAGAGCATACAGCGCCCACACTAACAGCACCAAAACGATAACAGCGGTAACGATAGTCGGATACCAAAGCCCCTGCTCCGCCATACGGGCCATCTGCTCACCTGCACCAAAGAAGCGATACCAATCGCCGCCAAACACAATGCAGCCAAGATGAGCAAGTGCAGCGGCAAAACAACATATTGCCGCAGCCAGAAGATATTTATTGTTAGCAGAGGGCATTTCTCATCCTTGAATGTTGTTAGCTGTAAAAAGTAGCGGCGCTAGTTTTGAGCGAGCATCGTCAGAAAAAGCCTGTATTTGTTCCGGTTCTACATTTACTGCAGGGTTATTAACCAACTGGTTATACCATTTAGTCAATCTTAACGCATCGTCAGGCTTTGCTTCACGAACTATCAAATTAACACCTATTTTTCCTAAATGAGCTAAGTCCAGCGTGTGCATGTAAACATATGAGCGTCGGCGGCCGCAGGCTCTGAATGACGCAGTTTGTGATACATCATTTTCGTTTTATACCGTATAGCCAATCCAAACCTTGAATGGCCGTAGTCGGGAATGCTGTGGCGTGGCTGGCACCTGCAACGACGACAAAGTTTAGCTCCATCTCTGCGTTGCTTAATGCCGTAATTCTGTCTCTGAGCTGCATGGCACCTGCAACCATGTCTTGCCCTTCGCCAAAAGCTGGCGTTTCATACTCGCCTACGGATAAATACACTTTTATCTTCGTCTTTGCTTTGGTCAAGGGGATATTTAGTATTGCGTTATCATCAAACCAAACCGATGGGCTCCCCAATATGTAGCTGGAAAACAAATCCGGTTCAGTAAATAAAATATAAGCACCAAACAAACCGCCCAGTGAATTACCGACAAAGGTTCGATCCGTTTTGCTCGCCCTATATTGGCTCTCAATAAATGGCATTACGGTTTCACGTAAAAAAGCCATGTGCGCTTTAGCATTGCCAGTCTGCTGCTTCCAGGCTTTCGCTGATGTTGGCGTGTAGTCTCTGATCCTGCTGCTGGCACCCGCCGAACCTTTCTCATACGATACCGCCACAATAATTACATGCTGCATTAGGCCGCTGTTCATCGGAAAACGCATGGCACCACTCACAATTGGAAAGCTGTAATGCGCGTCGGTAAGGTAAATAATCGGGTAAGTTTGGTCAGTATTCGCGGCGTAGGAAGCAGGCAGCTGAATAAACACGGGGTAAATACGCCCACTGGATTTTTCTTCAAGCTCAATCACTGAACTTCGTGGTAATTCATATGGTGTGGCGGCACTCAACGTAAAACAGACCAGCAACAATACCGAAAATAAAAACAACTTCATTTGCTTACCTAACCAAGAAGAGCAACGCCAATTTACTAACCGTTTGCTGCAAACCCACAAACTAGCGAACTAAAACTTTTGCCGCTGCCGCTAACAAAACCAAACGCGAGCAAAGCCAGAATAAAACTACTGAATAAAACCGTTAAAACCCGAAAACCTGCTAATGCCAAAATTTAGCGTGACGACTGTGCAGCTGCCGTTTGCGTCTGCGCTGTCGTTCGCTTCTTTAAACCCCAAATACTAACGCGAATAACCCAATATGCTGTTAAACATAAAACCAGTAACACCGGCCCAGCAAGGGTATAGATATTTCTCATCGCGTCGGGAATAACCTGAGACTGCCCAAGAAAAAAAGAGGCGGTGGCAATAAGCATGGCAAAACCTATGCGCCAAACATGGCGAACGAGTTGCCATTTGTGCTTAAGCCTTCCTTTCGCTATCACACGGATATCTAAAGCCGCTGCTAAAAGTGATATTACACCAAAAACAATGATAGCTTGCACAGGATTGCCGTCTATTGACGACAAACCATTGTTTAACGCGGTTAAACCGGTATAAATTGCATAAACTCCGATGGTAAAACCTAAAGTCATAAAAATTGAATGGATTATTAATGCATTATTCTTAGGAGGGTGAACGGTTAAATAAGCCGTAACCACAAGATAAAATGTTACAAGACCAGCAACCATATTAAGCTTTTCCGTAGCGAGAAACGCTAATAATGCACCTGAAATGGTCATTACTATCATTGAAAGAACAAAAGCCAACCCGAATTTTTTATGTAAATTGCTGCCTTTTGTCACTGCAAAACTTAATGCACCACTAATGAGTGCGACTGTGCCAGTCAAAATGTGCAAAAAAACCAGCATAATACAAACTCCGATGTTTGTTTACATTGAAAGCACAACTTAACTTCAGCGGGGGTTAAAAGAAAACTGAAATTTGTAACTAAACATTCCAGGCAGCCTGCTAACGCATTACTAATGGGCTGACGCAGCGCAGCAAAAACACCACAAATAAAAATGGTTGTGCGAAGAAAATGAATACTTAGCGCGTAACGCCCCGCGCATGCGCGCGAACTTGTGAGCATCGCAGGGGCGTAGGCCCTGAATGACACAGATTGTTATATTTTTTTATGCTACAAATCTCTTGGCAACATTGGCAACACGCTGCCCCAGATACTTTGCTGTTACTAAATCGATCGCATTTAGTTCGCCATCTTTAGAGTGTGCAATTAAGCCAGATTGAGCGCCAAGCCTGTTACGCCCTTCGGCATCACAGTTACCTGGTATATCTAAACTTGCCCATAACATGCCATGTTGGTTTGCGAAAATTTGCATGTATTGAATGGTGTTCAACTGATCACCACTTAAATTCGAGCCAATGGTAAAACCACTGGCAATTTTATTAGACCAAGCTTTTTCAGCCCAAAGATCGCCTGTAGCATCAGCAAAAGCTTTGAATTGCGCCGATACACAACCCATAAATGTGGGTGAGCCGAAAACCATTGCATCGACATCTTTGAGTTGTTCTATCAGCGCTAAGTTTTTAAAACGCCCCTCAACAATATCAGTACCAACAATTTCAGCAATAACAGCATCAACCCCAGAAACAGAACGAATGCCCGAAGCTACTGCTTCAGCAAGTTTCTTTGTCGTGCCTGATGCTGAGTGAAAAATAATTGCGACCTTGACCACTTAACTATCCTTAAAAAATTTAACGCCGCCATAAACGGGTGCCGAAGCAACGCGTAGGCAGTCCGGTGGAGGCCGCGTTTTTTTTGCGGCCGGAACGAAATTAAGCAATTTGTTAAATTGCTTGCCCGATAAATACAAAAACTGTGATTATTAGAGCTATTAAAGGCATTGGAAGCACCAATAACATAATAATGGTTTTAACCCATTCTAAAACTCTGCTCACTAAGTACCACATTGGATCGGCGGATTGCCGGGAGCCCAAGCTTCTGAAGGACAGCAAAAAACACACGATAAAAAAGCACTGTGCTGCGGCAAAACCAAACAGCAAACCGAACACTCCGGTTAAGCTCAACTGCTGACTCGCACTGTTGCCTGCAATATAAAAGAAACATACTAAGAAGAAGAAAAACGAAACTGTAAAAAACTTAGTTTTGTCAGAATGCTTTAGTGCAAGTTCATGCAATATTTCAGGTGATACCACTTACTACCTCGTACAATTTAACGCCGTGCTCTGCGGCAATTTTGGAGCGAAGCGTAAAAATTGTCCGTCAGCAGCGCCTTGATACTCATTGAGCCTTCTCCCCAGCCCAGCCATTTGGCTAA
>NZ_BAFK01000011.1 GCF_000296695.1 Rheinheimera nanhaiensis E407-8 | reverse complement strand
TTTTCAGTACGTCGTGAATAGCCAGTACGATAAAAACATACAAAATACCCAGGCCAAGCCATAAACTCAGTGTCTCAAACTGCTCAAAAGACATAACGAGCTACCTGCCGTAAAAAAAGTGCGCGCACTATAGCACAATTAGCGAAAAAATTTAGTGCGTTAGCTCAATAAAAAGTCCTGTACCAGCTTGGTAAAGGCGGCCGGCTTTTCGGCGTGCAGCCAATGGCCGGTGCCCTGAATGATCTTCGCCTGCGCCTGCGGAAACAGCTGCATAATTGCGGGGCGATGCTCGGGCAAAATATAGTCAGAGTCACCGCCTTTGATAAACAGCACCGGCCCATTGTATTGCCCGTGTACCAGCGGCTCGCCAATCAGCGCGGCATAATTGGCTTTAAGCGCCGCTAAATTAAAGCGCCAGTAAAAGCGGTCGTGCTCTTTTACCAGACTTTTTAATAAAAACTGCCTGACGCCAGCCTCGTTTATATACTCTGCCAGCTGTCTATCAGCCTCTGCCCGGCTGGTTAACTGCGCCAGGTCTACCGCTTCCAGGCCGGCAAAAATGCTATTGTGCCGCGGTGGATAGGCCACTGGTGCAATATCGGCCAAAATCAGTTTAGTTACCCGGTCTGGGTGTAAAAGGGCAAACGCCATCGCCAGCTTACCGCCCATCGAATGGCCAAGCAGTGCAACTTTTGCAACCTCAAGCGCATCCAGTGTTTGCGCTAAATCATCGGCCATCTGGCGGTAGCTCATGTCAGTGCTGTGACCAGAGCGACCATGGTTACGCACATCGACATTCACCACCTGATACTGCTCGCTTAAGCTACGTGCAATCACGCCTAAGTTTTCATAGCTGCCAAACAGGCCATGGATCAGTACCACTGCTGGCTGGCCCGGCTGGCCAGTTAATTGCGTATGTAAAAGCATAGAAAATACATTTAGTTAACCCAGACGCTAGTCTAGCAAATCATCTTGCTGGCGTCAGTCGGTAAGGCTTTATATAATGAGGCCAACTTAAGTGCGCGGATTAAATATATGAAAACCATCGAAATAGACGACGAACTCTATCAATACATAGCCGGCCAGACGCAGAAAATTGGCGAAAGTGCGTCTGAAATACTGCGCCGTTTACTGTTAGGCGATGCGCCGCTCTCGTCCGCTAAGCCCGCTGCAGCCACGACCGACAAGGTTGAACCTGCTGTGGCACCGGCAGTGCAAAGTAATATTTTTGACTTAATAAACCGGCAAGATCTGCAGGCAGAGCAAAGCGTGGTAGGGCGGTTTTTGTTTATTTTATCGGTGCTGGCGCGGGCGCATAAAAAGCAGTTTGCCAAAGTGCTGGATATTAAAGGCCGTAACCGGCTGTACTTTGGCCGCAGTGCTGCCGAGTTATCCGAAGCCGGTAGCAGCACTAACCCCAAACAAATACCCAATACCGAGTTTTGGGTGATTACCAATTCCAACACCACGCGTAAAAAAATGATGTTAACCGAGACCGCGCTGAAACTTGGCTATAGTGAACAAGACGCCGAACGTATCCGCGATTTATTGTAAAAGGAAATGCTATGTCTTTACACCCGCTGGCCGGCCAACTGGTGCCGCCATCGCAGCTGCCCAATATCAGCCGTCTGATGACCGCCTACTATGTGCTGGAGCCTGATGTCCACACCCGGCCAGAGCACAAAGTGGCGTTTGGCACCTCAGGCCACCGCGGCAGCGCGCTAAGCTGCTCCTTTAATGAACCTCATGTGCTGGCCATTTGTCAGGCTATTGCCGATTATCGCAAAAAGCAGGGCATTACCGGGCCGCTGTTTTTAGGCAAAGACACTCATGCCTTATCTGAAGCCGCTTTTGCCAGCGCACTGGAAGTGCTGATCGCCAATAAAATTCAGGTGTGTATTCAAAAAGACTTAGGCTATACGCCAACACCGGTCATTTCGCACGCCATTTTAACGCAAAACAAAGGTGCCAGCGCCCAGCTGGCCGATGGCATAGTGATTACGCCATCACACAACCCGCCGCAGGACGGTGGCATTAAATACAACCCACCACATGGCGGGCCCGCCGATACCGATGTGACAAACTGGATAGAGCAGCGTGCCAATGAGCTGCTAAGCAAAGACTTAGAAGGCGTGAAAATGCAGCCCTATGCGTTGGCACTGCAGTCTGGTTATTGCCAGCATATCGACTATATCCAGCACTATGTGGATGATTTAGAAAACGTTATTGATATGGCGGCGATAGCTAAAGCCGGCATTAAAATTGGTGTCGATCCGATGGGTGGCTCGGGTCTGGCCTATTGGCCGCGGATTGCTGAGCGTTATGGCCTGAACATCACCGTAGTCAACGACAAAATTGACCCGGCCTTTGGTTTTATGCCGCTGGATAAAGACGGCCAAATCCGTATGGATTGCTCATCGGCCTATGCCATGGCTAACCTTATTCAGTTAAAAGATCAGTTTGATATCGGCATTGGTAATGATCCGGATTTTGACCGCCACGGCATCGTCACCCGCAGTGGCGGCCTGATGAACCCGAACCATTATCTGGCGGTGGCGATCAATTATCTGTTGGCCAACCGGCCCAATTGGGACACCAGCCTGGCCATTGGTAAAACCCTGGTGTCCAGCGCGTTAATTGACCGGGTCGTCGCGGCGCGGGGCCGAAAATTGCTGGAAGTGCCGGTCGGCTTTAAATGGTTTGTCGACGGCCTGCAGCAGGGCACTATTGCCTTTGGTGGTGAGGAAAGTGCCGGTGCCAGTATGTTAAGGCTGGATGGCAGCACCTGGTCTACCGATAAAGACGGCATTATTCTTGGCCTGTTAGCCGCTGAAATGCTGGCTAAAACCGGTGTCGATCCCTATGTGCAGTATCAGGGGTTAACCAAAGAGTTGGGCTCGCCGCTGTATCGCCGCTTGGATGCACCGGCCACGGCGGCACAAAAAGCCGCGCTGAAAAAGCTGGATGTTAGTAGCGTGGCGCAAAAAACACTGGCCGGCGATGCGATTTTGGCGGTGCTGAGCAAGGCGCCGGGTAATAATGCCGATATTGGCGGGGTGAAGGTAGTGACGCAAAACGGCTGGTTTGCCGCCCGGCCATCAGGCACCGAAAATGCGTATAAAATTTATTTGGAGAGTTTTGTCGACCAGGCGCATTTGCTGCAGTTAGAGCATGATGCCAAGGCATTCGTTGAATACGTATTCAGTAACAACTAAGCTACTGAAATGGCAGTGAATTTAGCTGTAATTAAATTACATTCACTGCCGTAGTTTTTGCCTTGAACGCCGATTTAAGGTATGTTTTTGTAATTATGTTACATATAACGCTTTGCTGCTGCCCGCCCGGGCAGCACATTATCAGGATCGGTCATGAAAAAACACGCAACCGCTGCTGCTTCAGAGCTGGAGCAAACCAGCACTGAACAATTAAAACAGCAAATTATCCGCCATCTGCATGCCACTTTAGGCACTGATGTCAACAAAGCCAGCCCGCAAGCCTGGTGGCGCGCCACCTGCGCTGCAGTGAATGAGCAGGTCTATGATGGCCTGCGTAACACTCAGCGCACCCACTACGAAAAAAACACCCGGGCGCTGCATTATTTTTCTCTGGAATACCTGATGGGCCGCTTGTTCAGCAATAACCTGCACAACCTGGGGCTTTATGCGCAGGCGAAGCAGGCGCTGTTAGAGTTGGGGCTGAATATCGCGGATCTGGAAGAGCAGGAAGAGGACATGGCGCTGGGTAACGGCGGTTTGGGCCGGCTGGCGGCCTGTTTTATCGACTCGCTGGCCACTCTAAACTACCCGGCCATTGGTTATGGTATTCATTATGAGCATGGCTTATTTCAGCAAAGCTTTCAGGATGGCCGGCAAATAGAGCGGCCAGACAGCTGGCGCGAGTACGGCAACCCGTGGGAGATCTGTCGGCCAGAGTCAGTGCAGGAGATTTCGGTGTATGGCTATGTCGAGACGGTTTACGACTTGCAAGGCCGGATGAAAAAAGTCTGGCACCCGGGTCGTATTATCAAAGGTGTACCCTGGGATATTCCGGTAGTGGGCTATAACGGCAGCTCGGTGAACGTGCTAAGGCTGTGGGAAAGCCGTGCCAGTGACTTCTTTAACTGGGACGTGTTTAACTCGGGCGGTTATATTGACGCGGCGCGCGAGAATATCGAAGCCGAAACCATCTCTAAGGTGTTGTACCCGAATGATGAAACCGACGCCGGTAAAGAGCTGCGTTTAATTCAGCAGTACTTTTTTGTCTCCTGTTCACTTAAAGACATTATCCGCCGCTATAAGCGGGCGCATGGCGATGACTGGAGCGATTTTACCAAGCAGGTGGTGGTGCAGTTAAACGACACCCATCCGGCGGTGGCTATTCCGGAGCTGATGCGTATTTTAGTTGACCGGGCAGAAATGCAGTGGGACCAGGCCTGGGCTATCTGTCAGCAGGTGTTTGCCTACACTAACCATACACTGCTACCGGAAGCATTAGAGAAATGGCCGGTACGCTTATTTGAAAAAGTGCTGCCGCGCCATTTGGAAATTATTTACGAGATTAACCGCCGCTTCCTGCTAGAGCAGGTTGATGTGCTGTGGCCAAATGACAATGAGAAAAAGCGCAAGCTGTCCATTATTGAAGAAGGCCACGAGCCCATGGTACGCATGGGGCATTTGTCGGTGGTTGGCTCGTTCCGTGTTAATGGCGTGGCCGAGATCCACTCGCAACTGGTGAAATCTGACTTGTTTCCAGAGATGGTGGCACTGTGGCCGGATAAGTTTACCAACGTCACTAACGGCGTCACGCCGCGGCGCTGGTTAAAAGCCTGTAACCCCAAGCTGGCTAACCTGCTGGATAAACATATAGGTAGCGACTGGCCAACCGATTTAAAACAGCTGTCTAAGTTTGCCGCCTACGCCGATGATGCCGCGGTGCAGGATGCCTTTATGGCCATTAAGCAGCAAAATAAAGCCGAGCTTGCCAGCGTAGTGAAAAAGCTGACGCATATTGATATCGATCCGCACGCTATTTTTGATATTCAAATTAAGCGTCTGCATGAATACAAGCGCCAGCACTTAAATTTACTGCATATCCTGGCGCTGTACCGGCGTATTTTGCAGGAACCCGATTACGACATGGTGCCACGCGTCTTCCTGTTTGGTGCCAAGGCGGCGCCGGGCTATAAGCTGGCGAAAGAAATTATCTACGCCATTAATAAAGTGGCCGAGAAGATAAACCACGATAAGCGGGTAAAAAACCGCCTTAAAGTGGTGTTTATGCCCAATTACCGGGTAACGCTGGCCGAGAAGATGATCCCGGCTGCCGATGTGTCAGAGCAAATTTCGACCGCCGGTAAAGAGGCCTCTGGTACCGGCAATATGAAGCTGGCGCTGAACGGGGCTATTACCGTAGGCACGCTGGATGGCGCCAATATTGAAATTGCCGAAGAAGTGGGCAGCGACAATATTGCTATCTTTGGTTTAACCGTAGACGAAGTAAAAGCGCTGCATGCCAAGGGGTATAACAGCCTGGACTATTACTATGCTAACCCGGAGATCAAAGCCATTTTAGACTGGCTGGAAACCGATTACTTTACCCCGGGTAAGCCGGGCGAACTGTCGGCGATAAAGCGCAGCCTGCTCGAAGGGGGGGACCCTTATCTGGTATTGGCCGACTTTGACAGCTACTGCAAAGCGCATGAAAAAATTGACCAGTGGTACCGCGATAAATCGCTGTGGGCAAAAAAGGCCATGTTAAACACCGCTTGTGTGGGTAAATTTACTTCAGACCGGTCAATCGAAGATTACGTCAGCCGGGTGTGGCAGTTGGAAAAGTGCCCGGTTAAACGTTAAGTATTAGGCGTTAAATCTTAAGCGCTAGATTCTAAGTGCTAAACGCAACCCCAAAAGCCTGTGTGACCACAGGCTTTTTTTATCAGCCAAATATCATTAAACGCTCAGGCCCGTTAGATAAAAAGCCGCTACCTTGTTAACGCTATTCACCTTGCCGGGGCTCTTATGCTGCGTTATCCGCGTTATAAATCGATGTTATTGGTTAGCGGTTTGCTCGGTGCTGCCAGTTTTGCCCACGCGCAAGCTATACCTGAGCAGATAAACTGGGGCATTAATACCGCGCCGCCATTTCATATTGTTGATGGGCCTTATAAGCAGCAGGGCTTATGTGATGTGCTGATAGATAGTGTGCACCGCCATTTACCCGCGCTGAAGAAACGGCGTGAAGTTTTACCCCAGCCACGCATTGGCCGCGCGCTGGAGCGTTCAGAAAACCTCTGCTTTGCCTGTATGATTGCTAAGCCACAGGGCGAGCAGGGCGCTTATTACAGCCGGCCAACCCATGTGTATACCCCGCATCAAATTATTACCAACGACAAAACCGCCAGCCTGATTAAACAGCAGTACCCACTGCCAGTGCCGCTGGCCGACTTACTGGCCGACGAACAGTTGCAGTTTGGCTACCCCGCCGGGCGGCGCTACGGTGTGTTACAGCCATTAATTGAAGGCCAGGATAACCGGCCCGGCAACCGGCTGGTGCGCTCGGGCGATAACGGCCCACTGGCCATTTTGCAGATGATTGCCTCAGAGCGACTGGATTACACTGTGGATTACAGCATGATTAGCCGTTATTACCAGCTCACCAATGGCTCACCGCTTACGCTATTACCTATTGCCGAAAACCATCAGCAGGCTGTTGTCGGGGCTATAGGCTGCAGTAACAGTGCCTGGGGCAGAAGCATTATTGAGCAGATAAACGCGGTAATGCCGCAAATTCATGCCGATGCCGAGTTTATGCAAAGCCTGCAGTTCTGGCTGGATGAAACCGGCAAAGGTCAGTATTTACGCTACAACCGTCAGCAGCTGAAAAAATTAAAACCCTGATAACTTGCCCGCTGCGTTATTAAGGCCTTATAGTAGCGAAAAAAACGCACAAGGAGCACAAGTGCAAGGCAGTTTAGTGTGCACAGGCACCGGCATCACATTGGGCAGCCATATCAGCCCGCTTTCCCGCAGTTATATCGAACAGGCCGACGTGGTGTTTGTGCTGGTGGCCGATGGCATTACCGAGAAATGGATAGAGCAAATGAACGCCGATGTGCGCTCGTTGCAGCCGTATTACCAGGAAGGTAAATCACGCATGATCACTTACCGCGAAATGGTCGCCGCCATGCTGGCCGAAGTTACCGCCGGTAAAAAAGTGGTTGGTGCTTTTTACGGCCATCCCGGCGTATTTGCCTGGGTGCCGCACAATGCCATTGAGCAAGCACGAAAGTTGTATCACGGCTACGTTGGACAGTTTTTTTAAGGATGGGTTTCAGCATTGTGCATAAATGTAATTTTTACGAAGTCATTGCCGTGTCGTTTTACAAGTGATAGCCGCCTCGACGTTTACGCAAACTATACTGCGCTTCTTTCTCTTCCTTTTGTAAATAATTCTTTTGATAAAGTATCCGTGTTTTAACAGTGATTTTTTTGCTACTAATGTGGTATTTTATTGCCGCATGCATTTTGCATGTGGTGCCAATTGTCATTGGTAACAGTGTAATATTTGTCGTTGATTAAAGAGGGAAATTTCATGAAAGATGTATTAGAGTTTCTGGAAAATATTGGTGCAAATTCAACTTTAAACCGAGTGAATGATGTGGCCTACAAGTCATTTGTTAAGTCAATGTCTTTTAATGCAGATATAGAAAACGCTATAGTCAGTAGGGATTTTAAGACTTTAGAATCTGTAGTTGGCAGTACAGGTGAATTTGTCTGTGCTATCTGCGTTCCCGGCGAGGAGCCTTCTGATTTGAAGGTCGCCGCATAGTCGATGTAATTGCATCTTATAACTACTTGCCAAGTAAAAAACTTGGCAAGTAGCAGATGTTGCTGGAGTAGTACATTCGGTGTGTTTTGTTATTTTTAGCATAAATTGATTTATAATTTTAATTTATTTTCAGAGGTGGGTGGTGGTAAATGAAGATATAATATTGAGATTGATGATTTCAGATGATTATACGCTTTTTGAAAGCTTGTATTGCGATGATAAAGTGATGATGTATGTGGCGCCTCCACTTAAAAAGGATGATGCTCGGGAATCATTTGCAAGGGCGATGCTGTATAATAGCGAGCCTAGTGCGAGGAGGCGTTTTTTTGTTATTCAGCCAAAAAGGCTAAATTGTAGTGTTGGTATCGCTGGGTTCAATGTTTTTGAACTAAACAGAAAAGTTGAAGTTGGGATTATGCTCCTAGAGGAGTATCAAATGTGTAATTTGGGGTCTAAAGCTTTAACGCAGTTAATATTCTCTATTAATGAAGACTATTGTGACTTCGAAGTGATTGCTAATCTAGACGTCAGAAATCTTCCTGCTTTAAGACTAGTCTCGAGATTAGGCTTTGACTATCTGTATGATGGCTCCTTCAAACTTGATAAAACCAAGTTTTATAACTCTGTTGATAATCTCGTGATAGGGTATTGAGGAGATAATTACTCTGTGAAATTTTTATCATTTATTTTATAGTGATGCTGCTGTTTCATTGGGTGAACAAAATTCTATGTAGGCGCAAAGCTTTTATACATAATTTGTATGGTCGGAGTCTGCGGGAATCCCACGAATTTAACCCACGCATTCAATGTTGCAGCTCTTCGTATCCAGTAAGTATTTACAGTTGCGCAACCAAGGATCTGAATTCGCCCGCGCATTTGATTTAGATGTTTTAGAGCGCTTGATGCTGCCGTCAGCATTGAGCGAGTGACGCCCCTGAGCTTTTTGCTTGTACAGCGTCAGCATGCAGGGAAACGGCGTATTCCGAGCAATCTGCGCTTGATATTGCTTAGGCTGAAGTGAGGCTTTGACATACAACCGGCTATTACACTGTCAGTGTGCTCCATTGTCGATAGTGTAAAAGTTGGGCTTACGAGCCCTGCCGACAAAATACCAACCCAGCGCTTTAAATTTGCCTGAACCAAAGCGTTTTAAATCCTGCATCGGTACAATCACCGGTTTACAACTTGCAGGCAGAAGCAGTGATAACCGGCGTAAAAATAACTTGTGTGTAGTAGGCTTCTCTTTGGTGCTCAGCGGATGTACTTCCTCATACAGTGTGATAGCACGACCATCAAAGCTTAGCACAACACGGAGCAGAAAGTGCCTTTTACACTCATCTAAATCAGACCAGTCAATGCTTATCTCTGGATGTTTGGCCGTGCAAAATGACCTACAGACAGCTCCATAAATCAGAGGTTGCTCACGCAGTAAATGCCTATTAGATAGCAGCCTGTCAGCCCGCTTAATATTATGTTTTTCATAGGCATTTGAGTTGATGCCCCTACCCCTACCCATGCTGGTCACGGTAGCGGCACTGCCGCTTGCCAGGCTATGCACGCAATCAATTACTGCTTTTTGTCTGATTGCATGCATTTTTGGTGTGACAAATGAAACGATATTGGTCAAGATAGCGCGGACATTCATGGCTGTTTGGTCTCGGTGATGTTTGGCGATTGATCTGATCACCGAGCGCCATGAATGTTCCTTCTTAGCTCATCTTTTTGTTTTAGCTAATAATTTTGTGGGGATACCTCAGGGTCGGAGTTGAAAAGCTTTTTGCATAATAATTTTTTTACATATATTGCTGCCAACTCAGAGGTCTCAGTAACCATTTAATATATTCTGGAGTTACTTTGTCTAAAAATAGTTTAGTGTGTACGGGTACCGGCATGACATTGGGCAGCCATATCAGCCCGCTTTCCCGCAGTTATATTGAACAGGCCGACGTGGTGTTTGTGCTGGTGGCTGATGGCATTACCGAGAAATGGATAGAGCAAATGAACGCCGATGTGCGCTCGTTACAGCCGTATTACCAGGAAGGTAAATCACGCATGATCACTTACCGCGAAATGGTCGCCGCTATGCTGGCCGAAGTTACCGCCGGTAAAAAAGTGGTTGGTGCTTTTTATGGCCATCCCGGCGTATTTGCCTGGGTGCCGCATAATGCCATTAAACAAGCCCGCGAGTTGGGTTACAACGCCCATATGGAGCCGGGCATATCGGCTGAAGACTGCCTGTATGCCGATTTAGGCATAGACCCCGGCACCTATGGTTGCCAGCACTATGAAACCAGCCAGTTTATGTTTTATAAACGTAACATTGATACCGCGGCCTATTTAGTGCTGTGGCAGGTGGGTGTGGCCGGCGATCGCTCTTTGGCAAAGTTTTCCACCGATGCGGCCTATCGCAACGTATTACTGACCCTGTTAAAAGACTATTATCCGGAAAACCACCAGGTGATTTTATATGAAGCCTGTTGCTTGCCGATACAGCAACCGCGGATGGAATACCTGCCGCTGAGTGCCTTACCCGACGCGAAAATGGATTTAAAAACCACCCTGGTTATTCCGCCTGCCACAACGATGCAGGTTAACACTGAGCTGTTGCGTCAGCTTGAGCAGTTAGCTGTTGAGCACTGAGGCAACTGTGCAACATCAGTACTGCTGTGACACCGCGCTGTTTGGCAAAGCAAATTCTGAACGGCTAACGCTAAGCGCTTTAGCTGGGGATGATCAGGCGCTGTACTGCGCGATAATGACAAACCCAGGCTGTATGTCTTATGTCGGTGCGCAGTTAACTCCATGTCAGGCACAGCGCAGCTTTAATGCTGCACTTGAGTTAACCCGACAGCAACCGCCCACACGGTTTTATTTGAAGGTAACGTGCCGGGCCACTGCACAGCCGGTAGGAATTGCGGCAATAAACCAGCTGGATTTAACAGCGGGCACAGCAGATATCGGCCGTATGTTGTTGCCGGTATGGCAGGGAAAGGGGCTTGGTACTGAGCTAAGCCAACTGTTAATACGTTGGTTGCACACAGAGCTTAATATTAGCGGTTTTAGCAAACATATTCGTGTAGGTAATCAGGCGGCGATACAGTCAGCACTTAAGCTTGGCTTTGTGCCTGGTAGCACGTCAACGGGGGCAGACGGCCACAGCGTGCAAAAATACCTGTTGTCTGTCACGGCCGGTTAACGCAATACCATTTGCATAAATGGCCAAGAGCGATTATTTTGCCTTAGTAGCGTGAAATTAATAAAAACAACAGGGAGATATTATGGATAACGTAATCAGTTTAATAGAGCGACTAGGTGCCGATAGCCGGTTAAACACAGATATTGTCGCGGCATTAAACAGCCAGTCGCTTGAGTCAGCCGATATTGCTGCGGCACTTCGTGATGCCGATATTACCAAGCTGGAAATGCTGCTAAATGTGAAAAATAAAATTGTCTGTGCGATTTTCCCTGCAGAGGAAGAGCCCGGAAAATCTGATGAGCCGGATGAGTCAGATGAACCCTCTGAGCCAGCTCAGCACAAACAACAGTTGAAATATACTGCTAGCTGATTAGCTAACGTGATTAAGAACACAGTGTCCAAAATATCGGTATTAATATCATTTGTTTTGTCTCTGTGTTCTTTGCAGGTTTTAGCCATATCCGTTGAAGATTTTAATGCTCTTAATGAACTGCGTTTAAAAAATTTTGCTGAATTTAGGAGCAAGGTACAGTCTCTTGAGCCGGCAAATGTAGACTACTCCAACAAAAACTATAATTATTACAGTTTGTTAAAGGCTTATGAGGCAGTCACGCAGGCAGATTATACTAATGCTTTAAAATTCGCTCTGCCTGTAACAAATTACACTCAAGATCCCGCGCTCGCTTTACGGGCGAAATCGCTAGCTGCAAACGTACTCATTATCTCCAGAGATTACTCCAGAGCATTTTCGTACTTAGAAGAAATCAAAACTTTAATTGATAAAGTAACTGATAAAAGAGCTAGGAATCACGGTTTCAATGTACTATCGCTGATGTACAATCGCGTCGATAACTATGAGCTTGCTTACAGTTACAGTAATATTATTTATGAAGATCCGGGCTCAATAACGGAAAAATGCCATTCGTCATTTAACCGAATTGAAGCGTTAATAGGGTTAAACCATGATCAAGTTGACGTTGAGATTCATAATAGTCTTGCTGTGTGCAAAGAAGCCGATGAACCACTCTTTAGCTGGCTGATTACATCACTTCAGATGGAGTTTTTAGTAAAAAACAAACAATTTCTAAAAGCGATATCTATATATGAGGACGCGTTAGAACAATCACAAATAAGTGATTATGTTACAGTTAAAACCCGAATATATCATCAGGCTACGTTAGCTTATATAGGTATTGCCGATTATGTTTCCGCTGAAAAACTAGCAAAACAAATTGTAAAAGGGTCAAAAGATGTGCTGTTAAGCATGCCAGTTCAGTCTAGCTATTATTCACTTTATCAAATCAGTAAAGCGAGGGGAGAACTAAAAGAGGCATTAAACTACTTTGAGGCATATAGTCAAGCACTCGCCGCTTATCAAAATGACAGGGCGGACAGACTGCTTGCCTACAACCTAGCAGTAGGCCAAATTGAGTTAAAAAACCAGCGTATTGCCCTGTTAGATAAAGATAATGAAGTTTTGGCGCTGCAACGCGACTTATACGAGCAGGAAGCGCGGCAAAACCGCTTGTTAGTGTTAATTTTAGCTGCCGTGTTATTGCTGGCCAGTGTTTTGGCCTACCGTGGCATGACTGGCCGGTACCGCTTTAAAAAGATTGCCGAGTATGATCAGCTTACCGGTATAAGTAACCGTTATCACTTTAATAAACAGGCGCGCCTGGCGCTGCAGTATTGCGAGCAAAATGCCAAACCGGTGGCGGTAATACTGTTTGACTTAGACCACTTTAAACAAATTAACGACGCGCACGGCCATGCCGCAGGTGACTGGGCACTGCAGGCGGTAGTAAAAACCTGCCGCAACTTTATGCGTAATAACGATGTCTTCGGCCGTATTGGCGGTGAGGAGTTTGCGGTGTTGCTGCCAGGCTGCCAGATCGACAAAGCCGCGCTTTTGGCCGAGATTTGCCGCGATGCCATTGCCAGCATTGATTGTAGCGACAGTGGTTTTGATTTTGTGCTTACCGCCAGTTTTGGTGTGAGCGGCTCCGACACCTCCGGCCATGTGTTAAAACAGCTACTGGGCGATGCTGATAATGCCATGTATCAGGCTAAAGCGGCCGGGCGCAATAGGGTAATGGCCTTTAGCAACTAAAAGCGCCGGCAGCGTTTTGTCTGGTGGCCTAATGGGTTAGAATTTGCCGCAACCGTATTTCAGGGAGCAGGCGCATGGCGCAAACCTTAGCATCACTTATGCCGGATGGCGATTTTCTTGCACTCACTTTAGCCAACCCCGATGGGCTGGCACCCGCACAGTTTACTCTGGCCGATGGCACCGAAGTCAGCATTTGGGACACCGGTGTGATTTGTTTTGAACCAACCCAGCCTGGCAATAAAGACATCGTTTTATCCTGTGGTGTACACGGCAATGAAACGGCACCAATTGAAATATGCGCCGAGCTGGTGCAACAGCTGTTAGTGGGAACATTAGCGCTTAAACACCGTTTGCTGGTGCTGTTTGGTAACCCCGCGGCTATTAATGCCGGTACGCGTGAAATCAGCGAAAATCTAAACCGGTTGTTTTCTGGCCATCACAGCATGGGCGCAGGCTTAATTAACGCCGAGCGCAAGCGTGCCAAGGCCTTAGAAGACTATGTTAGCCGCTTCTATGATGCGTCACGCGTAACCTTCTCGGTGCCGCGTAACCGTTATTTGTATGATTTACATACCGCCATTCGCGGCTCACGCTTTGAGAAATTTGCCGTTTATCCGTTTTTACATGACAAGCCCTGGCAAAAGGCCGAGTTTGAATTTTTACAGGCCTGCGATGTCACCACCGTGCTGTTAATGCAAACTCCGGCGTCGACCTTTAGCTACTACGCCTCTAACAGCCATGGCGCTGATGCCTTTACTATTGAGCTGGGTAAAGTACAGCCTTTTGGCAAAAACGACATGAGCCGCTTTGCCAGGGCGCGTGAGGCCATACATCAGCTGGTAAGCCGTGACAGCGTGCAAACCACGCCTTTTGACGAGCAGCAGTTTCAGCTGTATCAGGTATACCGCGCCATTAATAAGCAAACGCAGGAGTTTAAGCTGCACTTTGCTGATGACGTGCAAAACTTTACGGCCTATCCGGTGGGGACTTTGCTGGCAACGGACGGTGACACCGAGTATCGGGTAGAGCGCGAAGGTGAGGCTATTATCTTCCCCAATGCCAAAGTCGCTATAGGCCAGCGTGCGATGTTGATGGTGGTACCAACTACAGTGTCGCATAACCTGGCTTAGGGCCGCGGCGGGCGGCAACTAACGGCAAAGCGGCCTAAGAGTAAATTTATGCTGACAGTCGCCGGTGGACAACGCGGCGGCAATAGGCTGCTTTGGTTGCAATGCAGTTTACGTAAAGGTAAAGTTGCCGCCGATAATAAACAGAACAAACCGGTGCAGGGCAATACACTGCGCAAAACGGGGAGCGCGGTAAAGCCGCTATACTAAGTAGCAGCCTGCAATGGCGACAGCCGGGCAGGTGATACTGACCACATGTCTAACACGTATAACAAACAAGAGACACCCTATGACTAACCCAAATAACGCCACCATCACCACGGTGCACACTGCAGAATTTACTGCCGGTGATGCGTTAAAAATTCCGACGCTGCGCATCCTGCGTGACGACGGCAGCCTGTACGAAGGCGCCGTTGCACCTGATCTGGACAAAGCCACTGCGCTGAAGATGTACGACACCATGGTATTTATCCGGGTGTTGGACGAGCGTATGCTGGCCGCGCAGCGTCAGGGCCGTATCAGCTTTTATATGCAGTGTTTAGGTGAAGAAGCCGCAACGGTAGGCAGCGCCGCCGCGCTAGATGACAAAGACATGATCATGGCGCAGTACCGCGAACAGGGTGCGCTGAGGTATCGTGGCTTTACGCTGGAGCAGTTTATGAACCAGCTGTTCTCTAACGAGAAAGATTTGGGTAAAGGCCGCCAGATGCCGGTGCATTATGGCAGCAAAGATATTTACTACATGACCATCTCGTCGCCGTTGGGTACACAAATTCCGCAGGCCAGTGGTTATGCCTATGCGCAAAAGCTGCGTGGTCTGAACAACACCACCATCTGTTACTTTGGCGAAGGCGCGGCGTCTGAAGGCGATTTCCACGCTGGCCTGAATATGGCCGCAGTGCATAAAGCGCCGGTGATTTTCTTCTGCCGTAACAATGGTTACGCCATTTCTACCCCGGCGAACGAGCAGTTTGTTGGTGATGGTATTGCCTGCCGGGCGGTAGGCTACGGCATGAAAGCGCTGCGGGTAGATGGTGCCGATATTTTAGCGGTATATCAGGCGACCAAGATGGCGCGCGAGCATGCACTGGCCACTAACGAGCCGGTGTTAATTGAGTCTATTGCCTATCGTTTAGGCGCCCATTCATCGTCTGACGACCCCAGCGGTTATCGCTCGAAAGAAGAAGAAGAAAAATGGCGGCAAAATGACCCCATCAGCCGGTACCGCTTATGGCTGATTGAAAAAGGCTGGTTAAATGACGCAGACGATAAAGCCACTATTGAAACGCTGCGCACCGAGATCCTGGATGCACTGAAAGTGGCTGAGAAAGTGGCCAAGCCTGGCATAGAGCACTTAATTTCCGATGTGTATGCCGAGCCTATTCCGGCCTTACAACAACAATTAGACGACTTAAAAGCGCATATCCGTAAATATCCGGATGCGTATCCGGTAACGGCGGGGAGATTAGACTAATGGCAAAAATGAACATGTTGCAGGCCATTAATAATGCGCTGGATTTAGCCATGGCCAAAGACGATGGCGTGGTGTGTTTTGGTGAAGACGTTGGTCATTTTGGCGGCGTATTTCGTGCCACCAGCAAGCTACAGGAAAAATACGGCAAAGCGCGCTGCTTTAATACGCCGTTAACCGAGCAAGGCATCGCCGGTTTTGCCAATGGTATGGCCGCACAGGGCATGAAACCGGTGGCGGAAATTCAGTTTGCCGATTATATCTTCCCGGCCTTTGATCAGATCGTCAACGAAACGGCGAAGTTTCGCTACCGCTCGGGTAACGAGTTCAATGTCGGCGGTATTGTATTTCGCAGCCCCTACGGCGGCGGCATTGCCGGCGGCCATTATCACAGCCAGTCACCGGAAGCGTACTTTGCCCATACGCCGGGGTTAAAAGTGGTGATCCCGCGCGACCCTTATCAGGCCAAAGGCTTACTATTAGCGGCCATTGCCGACCCGGATCCGGTGATTTTCTTCGAGCCGAAAAAGCTATATCGTGCCTCAGTTGGTGAAGTGCCGGAAGACTACTACGAGATTGAGCTGGGTAAAGCCGAAGTGACACAGCAAGGTACAGATATCACCGTGCTGGCCTGGGGCGCACAGATGGAAATTGTACAAAAAGCGGTAGAAATGGCAGAAAAAGAAGGCGTGTCCTGTGAAGTGATCGACCTTCGCAGCATACTGCCGTGGGATGCCGACACCGTTGCGGCGTCGGTGAAGAAAACCGGCCGGTTAGTCATTAACCACGAAGCGCCGTTAACCGGCGGCTTTGCCGGTGAAATTGCCGCCACTATGCAGAAAATGTGCTTCTTACACCTGGAAAGCCCGATTGAGCGGGTCTGTGGTTTAGACACACCGTACCCGCTGGCACTGGAAAAAGAATACGTGGCCGATCATTTAAAAACCTACGAAGCCATTATGCGCTCAGTCAACTTCTAACGGAGGCAGAGATGAAAAAAGATTTTATTCTGCCGGATATCGGTGAAGGCATCGTTGAGTGCGAGATCGTCGAGTGGCTGGTCGCCGAAGGCGATAGCATTAAAGAAGATCAGCCGGTATGCGATGTGATGACCGACAAAGCGCTGGTGCAAATCCCGGCGGTGCATGACGGTATTGTCAGTAAGCTGTATTACGCCAAAGGCGATATTGCCAAAGTGCACGCGCCGCTGTTTGAAATGCAGCTGGCCGGCAGCGCTGAGACAACGCCGGAAGCGAAACAAGAAGCTGTTGCGGCTAACGCACCAGCCGCCGCCACGCCTGCCGCATCGGGCCATGCCAGCGAAGACTTTATTTTACCGGATATTGGTGAGGGTATCGTCGAGTGTGAAATTGTCGACTGGCTGGTAAAAGAAGGTGATGACATCGTTGAAGACCAACCGGTGTGCGATGTGATGACCGACAAAGCGCTGGTGCAAATACCGGCTAAATACTCAGGTAAAGTCACTAAGCTGTATTATGCCAAGGGCGATATTGCCAAAGTACACTCACCGCTATTTGCCATGAGTCATGAGGGTACTGCGGCGGCGCAGCCTGCGCAGCACACTGCAACGCCGCCTGTTACCACTCAAACCCCGGCGCCTGCTGCAGCCACACCGGCAGCACAGGGCAAGGCGCTGGCCAGTCCGGCGGTACGCCGTTTAGCCCGTGAGCTGAATATCGATTTAAGCAAGGTACCCGGCAGTGGTGATAAAGGCCGGGTATACAAAGAAGATGTGCGCGCTTTTGCTGAAGGTAAAACCGCTGTTGCTGCACCCGTGGCGAAACCCGCAGCGCAGCCGGCTAAAGCTGCTGCGGCGGTGCTGACCAGCGGCGCTAGCCGGGTGGAGCCGATTAAAGGCATTAAAGCGGCGATGGCACGGCAAATGGTGGAATCGGTATCGACCATACCGCACTTTACCTACTGCGAAGAGATTGATTTAACGGAGCTTATTGCTTTGCGTTTAAGCTTAAAAGATCAGTATGCCAAGCAGGGCGTAAAGCTGACCATGATGCCGTTTTTTATTAAGGCATTATCGCTGGCGATTAAGCAGTTCCCCATTATGAACAGCCAGGTCAACAGCGATTGTACTGAGCTGACCTACTTTGATGATCACAATATCGGCATCGCGGTCGACTCGAAAGTGGGGTTGTTAGTGCCGAATATTAAAGGCTGCCAGAGTAAGTCGATTGTCGACATTGCAAATGAGTTAACCCGCTTAACCGAGCAGGCACGCGAAGGTCGCGTTAGCCCGGCCGATTTAAAAGGCGGCACCATCAGCATTTCCAATATCGGTGCTTTAGGCGGCACGGTGGCGACGCCGATTATCAACAAACCTGAAGTGGCGATAGTGGCGCTGGGTAAGGTGCAGGCGCTACCACGCTTTAATGCCAAAGGTGAAGTAGAAGCACGTCAGCTGATGCAAATAAGCTGGTCGGGTGATCATCGCGTGATTGACGGTGGCACCATAGCGCGCTTTACCAACCTGTGGAAGCAATACCTGGAGCAGCCGGCCAGTATGTTGCTGGCAATGCAATAAGCTATCGTATCGCTTGGCAGCCTGATGGCTTTCTGATAAAACCCACTCATTGCAGTGGGTTTTTTGTTTAAGGGCACGGATGTACGAATTTGACGATTTGCGGGTGTTAGTGCAGGCACACAGCCCGCTGATAGTGATTGAAAGCTATGAAGAGCCGCGGGCGTTGATGCTGATAAAACGCCTGGCGGTTAATCTGATGCGGCCGGTATTTAAATGGACCATTACCGACGGCCTGCAGCGGCTTGACAGCGAGCAGGGCGCGCAAGCGTTTAATGCCGACCCGACCAACTTGCTGGCGCAAATTAAAGGCACCCGTAACAGCGGCATTTATGTGTTATGTGATTTTCACCCGTTTTTAGCCGAGCCTAAACATGTGCGTTATATCAAAGAGATTGCTCAGGCCCATGAGCAATCAGGCCACACCCTGATTTTGCTCAGCCATGCTATAAGTATTCCGCCTGAGCTGAGCCGGCTGTGTTACCGCTTCGAGTTAAGCCTGCCATCCGATCAGCAGATCCGCCAACTGGTGCACGAGATGGCTGATAGCTATGCCGCAAAAACCGGCATGTTGGCACAGCTGACGGCAGAGAATGTGGCACTGTTGGTGCAAAATTTACGTGGCTTAACTTTTGATGAGGTAAAACGGCTGGCTTATAAAGCCATAGCGGATGACGGTGCTGTAACTCAGGCCGATATTCCGCGCATTAACCGGGCGAAATTTAGTTTGTTGCAAACCGATGGTGTATTAAGCCAGGTGTTTGATAGCGCCAGTTTTGCCAACGTCATTGGCCTGACCAATTTAAAACAGTGGATAGGCCAGCGCCAGCAGGCTTTTCTGGAGCACGCCCGCCTTGATAAACCAAAGGACATACCCAAAGGCCTGTTATTAACCGGCGTGCAGGGTACGGGGAAAAGTTTGGCCGCCAAAGCCATAGCAGGCAGCTGGCATTTACCTTTATTGCGGCTGGATATGGCTGCGCTGTACAACAAGTACATCGGTGAAACTGAGAAAAACCTGACGCAAGCGCTGGCGCTTGCCGATGCTATGTCGCCCTGCGTGTTGTGGATAGATGAAATAGAAAAAGGCCTGTCCTCGGGCGATAACGACAATGGCGTGTCGCGCCGTTTGCTGGGCAGCTTTTTAACCTGGTTGTCAGAGCGCAAATCACAGGTGTTTCTGGTGGCTACAGCGAATAATATTCATGATCTAGCGCCGGAGCTGCTGCGCAAAGGCCGCTTTGACGAAATCTTTTTTGTCGACTTACCCACCGAGCAGGAGTGCCTGCAATTGCTGCAGCTGCACCTGACAAAGCGGCAAATGCCGTTGAGCGACACTGAGTTACGTTCAGCGTTGCCGCTGTGCCGTGGTTTTTCCGGCGCTGAGCTGGAGCAGGCGGTGGTTGGTGCCGGTTATCGGGCCCGTGCCAGTGACAGTACGTTTAGTCTGATGCACCTGATGGACGAGTTAGCTGCGACGCAGCCACTGTCGGTAGTAATGGCAGAGCAGGTCAGCGCTCTGCGGCAGTGGGCGCAGTCACGCTGTGTTAAGGCCTAGGTATGCAATACAAAAATCAGCTGCGTAATTTTTATATCCCCGAAGAGCAGTCGATTTACCTGCTAAATACCAATGATGCCAAGAAGCTGAAAGACTGGGTAGCGCTGTGTATTTCTGAGCTTAAAAAACTGGGTTATAAAGACATCGCGCTGATAGGCAAGGGCGCTTATGGTTTTGCCTTTGCCGGGCTGGATGCCAGTGATCAGAGCTGCGTGTTTAAATTCTCCCGTATTAATCTGCCGCAGCATATTCAGGAGCGGCTGGCGGATGAAGCTTATATGTTATCGCAGGTGCAACACCCTAATGTGCCGCGTTACATCACCTATCAGGTAGTCAAAAAGCAGGGTATTTTAATGATGCAGCGCGCCAGCGGCATCGATTTAGAGCAGTACAGCCTGCAGCATGGCCGCATACCGGTAAGGCTGATTATCGACATTGCCTGTCAGCTGGCGGATGTGTTGTTGTTTTTACGCCGCTACCACAAAGACGGCGAATTGCAGCCAATAGTGCACGGCGATATTAAACCGTCCAATCTGGTGTTTGATAGCCAGACAGGCCGCATCAGCCTGATTGACTGGGGCTCGTCGGTCTTTGCCCAGCTGGATGCCAATGGTCAGTATTTATCCAACAATGTAATGCAGTTGATGTCGGCCGACTTGCAAAGCTCAAATGCCCGTATGGGCGATGTGTATTTTATTGGTGCTGAGCAGCGCAGCGGTGCCTTATCCAGCCCGCGTTTTGACGAGCAGGGTGTGGCGGGAACCTTGTATGCACTGGCCTCGGGGCAGTCGTGCCGCTTTGGCCGCAAAGCCATACCGGCGCGCAGTTTGGGCTTGCCGGTAGAATTCGCCACTATGCTTGACAGCATGCTGGCCGACGATCCGCAGTTACGTGCACAAGCCGGTGATTACTTTTTGCAGCAGATGCCCAGGCTAAAACAGTTGGTATTGCCCGATATTGCTTTATTTGACGACGCCCCCGTGCTGCCGGTATGGGTAAGCCCGCAACTGCGCGAGCTGGATACCGTAGTGTATTCGTCACGCAAATCCTTTTTACGTGAACACAGCGAAGAAGATGGTATCGCCTATGTTGACGATGTGCAGCTGGAGCGCTATTACAAAAACTACTTAGAGGGTATGGGGGAAACTGAAAAAGCCTTTGTTGCCGCTGTAAGCCGGCTGGCGCGTTATCCGGTGGTGGGCGGTTTGGCGATTCACTGGCAGGCCAATGGCGTTTATATCGACAGTAGCCTGAATTTATATGATGCCAAGCTTAGCCGCTCTTTTGCTTTGTCAGTGAACAATGTGGTGACACTGGCGCGCGCTATTGCCAAGGTGGGTATCTTTAAAGCCTGTTTGTTTAACGCCCGTAATACCATTCATATCAGCCGTGACACAACCCACTCACCTTTTATAGCACCGGCTGATGCGGTAATACCTTATCAGCTGGCGCCGGTGCTTAGCAGTGAAGATGCCAGTAAACAGCATTCATATTTTGAAGATGGTAAAGATCCCGATGAGCAGTTAATTCTGCCCGATGCCATCATGGATGATATCGCTAAGCTAAACCTGATCCGCCATACCGGTTGTATAATCTTTGAAGTCACCAGTTTGTATATGAAGATCCACAGCTATTACCGGTTACTGGACCCGCAGGCTGAGCCGGAGTTTGCCCGTTTACTACAGTCAATTTTATCCAAGGTTTCCTTGATCAGTGGTGAAGGCGTAGGCGGCTTTATGAAGCTGCCGTATAAAGATACGCGCTTTTTCAGCCATCAGGCGCAGCAAGCACACTGTTTTTATCCGGCTAATCCGTTAAAACTGGTCGGGTCTGCAGCTAAAGCTGATTAATCTTTGTGCAATGCTGGCCTTGTCAGGCCAGACAAGGCAATAAATACGCTGCATCGGCTAAAACTTTGCCGTCAGGGAGTTTAATTTCGCGGCTAAAACGAGTAATGTACGGCTTTAGGTGTTAACCAGAAATCCATAATTCATGTCGAGTGAAAAAACTGCGTTGTACCGCTTGCTGCAGCAGCAAGCGCAGGCTCTGATTGAGCAGGAAACCGATCTTATTGCCAATATGGCGAATCTTAGTGCACTACTTTTTAATAACCTGCCTGATCTGAACTGGGCCGGCTTTTACATTATGCGCGAGGGTGAACTGGTGCTGGGGCCATTTCAGGGCCAGGTTGCCTGTGTACGTATAGCGGTAGGCAAAGGCGTGTGCGGCACAGCAGTGGCAACCGGGCAGGTGCAGTTGGTCAAAGATGTGCACGAATTTCCAGGCCATATTGCCTGTGATGCCGCCAGTAACTCGGAAATTGTCCTGCCGCTTCGCCATCAGGGCGACATTATTGCCGTGCTGGATATCGATAGCCCAAGCCTGGCAAGGTTTGACGCTGAAGATCAGGCCGGTTTAGAGCAATTGATCCGCCTGTTTGAACTGCATCTGGCCAAAACATTATGAAAGACAGTATCTCCATTCACGACTATTTGTTCGATGTAGCGGATATTGGTGACTGGGAAGGCGACGAAGAGCTGGTTACCGACAAAGTAAACAGTGTCTATCATGCCGTTTGGCAAAAGCTGCCGGAGGACGTCAGTGCAGAACAGGTAGACTATCTGCTGCCGGCGATTTGGGATCAGTTGCGCGGCGGCACTGTGCTGCTGGAAGCTGATGAAGACGAATTAATTGATTGGGCTTTGGCATTTGTACGCCAACAGCTGGACGACGGTATACCGGACGCGGATACCACAGATGAAGAAGAGTGAAGCGTTAATGACCACCCCAACTGAACAAGCGGTTAAAGCAAGCAACGTGAAAGAAGTACTGGCCTATCTGGTGCAACGGTTTCCGGCCTGTTTTAGCGCAAATGGCGCCGCCAGGCCGTTAAAAATTGGCATCTTTCAGGATTTGGCCGAGCGGCTGCAGGACGACAGTGTCGTGAGTAAAACCCAGTTGCGTCAGGCGCTTAGGGTGTACACCTCCAGCTGGCGTTATCTGGAAGCGACCCAGGAAGGCGCAGCTCGCATTGATTTAGACGGCAATGCCGGCGATTTGATTGATGCGGCTCAAGCCGAACATGCCGCTAAAACACTGGAAGAAAGCAAGGCCAAAGCGGCTGAAAAGCGCAAGGCCAAAATAGCCGAAGCCAAAGCCAGTGTGACGACGAAAGCCGCGGTTGCAAAACCTGCTTACAAAAAAAATCCGAACAAAAAAGCCAATATCCCCTCTAAAGGCACTAAGGTTAACCAGAAAGCCGAAACAGCCGCTGCTGCGCCTGCCCAACCCGCCAGAGCGTTGACGCCGGTTGCCAGCGGTACTGTAGTAGTAGGTGCCAGTGTGCTGTTAAAACTTGGCCAAAATCCGATGCCTGCTACTGTACTGGAGATCAGTAAAGACGATGTGACCGTACAACTGGGTTCTGGTATGGTGATTAAAACCCGTCAGGATAGTTTGTATCAGGCCTGACTAACGCAGAGTAGCTTATGAAAAGATTATCAGTACTTGCCACCGCCGTTATTGCTGTTTTTAGCCTAAATCTGGTTGCTACCGAGCAAGCCGGGCCTTTGGTATTGCCGGTCATAAGCCAGGATGTGCAGCATGCTACTGCCAGTAAGCGGATCACAGCGTTATTTACCCGTGGCCATTACAACAGTGTGCAGCTTGACGACGCGTTATCATCCAGGATGTTTGATACCTATCTGAAAAACCTGGATTTTTATCGCAATGTATTGATGAAATCTGACGTTGCTACTTTTGAGCAGTACCGCGAGCAGTTTGATGATGCGATTAACAAAGGCAATTTAAATTTTGCTTTTGACATGTTTAACTTTACCTTGAAACGCCGCGCAGAACGTTTTGACTATGCGCTGGCGCTGTTGGAGAAAGGCTTCGACTTCACGACAGACGATAATTATGTTTACGATCGTGAAGGGGCCGACTGGCCCGCCAGCCAGGCTGAACTTGATGAGCTATGGCGCCAGCGGGTGAAGTTTGACGCGTTAAATCTGAAGCTGGCCGGTAAAAGCGCTGAAGAAACCAAAGAGATCCTGACAAAGCGCTATCGCAACACGCAAAAGCGACTGGCTCAGACTGAAAGCGAAGATGTGTTTCAGTTAGTGATGAACTCGTTTGCCCGCAGTATCGAGGCACATACGTCTTATCTTTCACCGCGTAATGCTGATCGCTTCCAGCAGGAAATGAACCTGTCGCTGGAAGGCATTGGTGCTGTGCTGCGTGCCGATGAAGACTACACGGTGATTCAAAGCCTGGTACCGGGTGGCCCGGCTGATTTAACGCAAAAGCTTAAGCCAAAAGATAAAATTATTGGCGTTGCGCAGGATAAAGCAGATTTTGTCGACGTGATTGGCTGGCGTCTGGACGATGTGGTCGATTTAATTAAGGGCCCCAAAGGCAGTACTGTCAGGTTGCAAGTGGTTGGCGCCAATGACATTGGTACCAGTCAGGCGCAGATTATCAGCATAGTGCGCGATAAGATCCGTCTGGAAGACCGTGCAGCCAAGGCCGAAGTATTTAAGCCTCAGCTGTCTGAGTTGGATCAGAAAATTGGCGTAATTAGCATTCCGGGCTTTTACAACAATCTGGCTGAAGATGTGAAGAAGCTGTTGGTCGAGCTAAAAGACAGCAAGGTTGACGGCATTATCGTCGATTTACGGGGCAACGGTGGCGGTTCTCTGCAGGAGGCCACACTGTTAACCGGTCTGTTTATCGATAGCGGCCCTGTGGTGCAAATTCGTGAAGGCGACGGCAAAGTATCGGTATCACAGGATAATGACGGCCTGAGTTACTATGACGGCCCACTGACAGTGATGGTCGACCGTTACAGTGCCTCTGCATCAGAAATTTTTGCAGCGGCAATGCAGGACTATGGCCGTGCCCTGGTGGTGGGGGAGCAAACCTTCGGTAAAGGCACCGTGCAGCAGCACCGTGGGCTGGGCCGGATTTACGATATGTTTGAAAATCCGCTTGGCAGCGTGCAATACACTATCGCCAAGTTTTACCGTATTAATGGTGGCAGCACGCAGCACAAAGGTGTGATCCCTGATATTCAGTTCCCGACGGCTATCGATCCGGCCGAGTGGGGCGAGAGTAAAGAAGAGTATGCTTTACCGTGGGACTCTATCGAAGCCGCTCGTTACAGCAGCCTGACCGACATCAGCACAGTGGTGCCGGTATTGCGCGAAAAGCATCATGCCCGTATTGCTACTGAGCCGGAATTTCAGTACCTGCTCAACGATATTGCTGAGTACAAGCAGCAGATGGATGACAAAACAGTGTCATTAAAAGAAGCCGAGCGTATTGCTGAGCGTGATAAAAACAAAGCGCAGCAGCTGGCACGGGCGAATGAACGGCTAAAACGCTTTGGTATGCCGGCAGTGACGTCGTTGGACGATGTACCGGAGAAGCTGGAAAAAATCGATCCGTTTTTGGAAGAAGCTGCCAATATTACCGCTGACTTTAAAATGGTTAGCCGGCTGGCAAAAAAATAGTAAACAGGGTTCCTCTGACACTAAAAGGCGGTATTATTACCGCCTTTTGTTAATTTGTATCAATACATAATAATTATAAAGGTTAACTATGGCGACACGTGGTGAGTTCTCTTCGAGGCTGGGGTTTATTCTGGCTGCCTCGGGTTCTGCAGTAGGCTTGGGCAATATTTGGGGCTTTCCCTCGCAAGTAGCCAGCAATGGTGGCGCTGCCTTTGTGCTGATGTATCTTATTCTGGCGTTTCTATTAGCCTACCCGGTATTAATGGCTGAATTACTCATTGGCCGGGCCACTAAGGCTAATGTCGTGGATGCGCTGGGGCAGGTATCCCGCGGTATCAGCGGCCGGCTGGTCGGCTTTTGGGGCATTATTACCGTCTCATTGATCCTGGCATTTTACGGCATTGTTGGCGGCTGGATGTTATCACACACCCTCGAAGCGGTGGTGAAGCTGGCAGGCATGGAGCAACTTGCCCAGTGGTTGGTGGCGTTTTCGACAGAGCGTAATTTGCTGTTTTGCGCGCTGTTTATGCTGTTAACTGTCGGTATTGTCAGTGGTGGTGTTGTCAATGGTATAGAGCGCTGGTCTGTGCGTCTGATGCCTACTTTGTTTGTCATTATGCTATTGCTGTTTGGCTATGTCATGACACAACAAGGTGCCATAGAAGGATTAAAGGTGTACCTGCTACCGGATTTTAGCCAGGCGTTAAATCCAGACTTACTGATAAGCGCGATGGGGCAGGCGTTTTTCTCCATGTCGCTTGGCGTGGGCACCATGTTGATTTATGGCTCTTATGTCAGCCACAGTGAAAACTTGCCCAGGCTTGGCGCTGCGGTATCTTTGGTGGATATTGGCGTAGCAGTGCTGGCAGGCCTATTAATTATTCCGGCGATGTATGTCGCCCTGCACAATGGCGTACAAATTTTTGCTGAAGATGGCAAGTTACTGGCCGAAGATACGCTGATCTTTACCGTGTTACCGTCGCTGTTTGCTGCCATGGGATTTGTCGGCACTATCGTGGCGCTGGCGTTCTTCCTGTTAATGTCGATAGCGGCATTAACGTCATCGATTTCAATGTTGGAAGTGCCGGTATCTTATGTAGTTGAAAAGCATCAGGTGCAACGTACAAAGGCCGTGTGGTTAATTGCCGCCGCTATTTTAACACTAAGCTGTATAATTATTCTGAACTTTGAGGCGCTGTTTGGTTTTGTTATTGCCCTGACCACCCGTTACAGTCAGCCATTACTGGGCTTAATGCTGTGCCTGTTTGCCGGCTGGGTATGGCGGCGTAATGAAATTTTGCAAGAGTTGAAACTGGGCGATGCCGGTGCTGAACATAGTCTGTTCTGGCGCATTTGGCCCTGGTACGTTAAATTTGTTTGTCCATTAATCATCGTATTAATGTTCTATCGTTCGTTGTAAGCCGCTCTGAGCTGACAATTATTATTACAATGACATAAAAGGCGCGATGGCGCCTTTTACTAATCGGAGCTTGTTAATGTCTGAAAAACAACCCAGCTTTTTTGATGCAGCCTTGCCACTTGTTGTGCTGATTGTGCTGTTATCAGCTTCTGTTTATTTGTTTGGTGATAACTCTTCGTATGGCCCCAACCAGATCGCGCTGTTTTTAGCCACCGCTGTGGCGGTGATTATTGGTTTGAAGAATGGTTATCGCTGGTCGGTAATGGAAAAAGCCATGGTAAAAGGCATTTCATTATCGCTCGGCGCGGTGCTAATTCTGCTGTCAGTAGGAGCGTTAATCGGCACATGGATGCTGTCTGGTACGGTGCCGACGTTAATTTATTATGGTTTGCAGGTGCTAAGCCCAAGTTGGTTTTATGCCGCCAGCTGTATACTGTGCGGTGTAGTGGCGATGAGTATCGGCAGCTCCTGGACAACAGCAGCGACTATTGGTGTTGCTTTAATTGGCGTGGCTACTGGCCTTGGCTTATCACCTGCTATTACTGCCGGTGCAATCGTATCGGGGGCTTATTTTGGCGACAAATTATCGCCACTTAGTGAAACCACCAACCTGGCACCTGCCGTTGCCGGCGCCGAGCTGTTCGACCATATCCGCCATATGCTGTGGACCACAGTGCCTAGCTTTGTGCTGGCGCTGCTATTGTTTACCGTTATTGGCTTTAATTCTGATGTAACGGCCGATTTAGCCCGTATCGAAGAAATTACCCGGGTGCTGGAGGCAAACTTCTCCATCAGTGTGATCTCCTTAGTGCCATTGTTTGTGCTTTTGGCAATGGCGGTAAAAAAAGTACCGGCTTTTCCAACAGTATTTATCGGTGCCTTGCTCGGCGGTGTGTGGGCGGTATTGTTTCAACAAGATTTGTTAAGCAATCTGATTGAAAAAGACGTAGCGGCAGCGCTGGGCATTACCAAGCTGATCTGGCATACCTTGCATGCCGGCTTTAGCATAGATACCGGTAATGCCAGCCTGAACGACCTGCTTAGCGGCGGCGGCATGGCCAGCATGTTAAATACTATCTGGTTGGTGTTTAGTGCGATGATGTTTGGCGCCACCATTGAAAAAGTTGGCCTCCTGCGTAAGTTTGTTGGTTCAATTTTATACTTTGCCCGCAGCACAGGTTCATTAATTACCAGTACTATCGCCACCTGTTTTGCCACTAACGTGCTAACAGCCGATCAATATATGTCTATTGTAATGCCGGGGCGTATGTTTAAAGAAGAATATGAGCGGCGCAACCTGGCACCGGTAAACTTATCCCGTACGCTGGAAGATGGCGGTACTATAACCAGCCCGCTTATTCCCTGGAACACTTGCGGTGCTTATATGCATAGTGTGTTACAGGTAAGCCCGCTGGACTATGCAATGTATGCCTTCTTTAACCTGATAAACCCGGTGCTGGCGATTATTTATGCCTATTGTGGCATTAAAATTTTAAAATTGAGCCCACCGGAATCAGTGCTAAAAGATATGGCCAGCAAGGCGTGATCTGAGATACAACGCTAAGACAAAAAGCCTGAATGAGTCAGGCTTTTTTATCACTATACTTACTCAACACATACTCAACTGTCGATAACTTTAGCCAACGATAACGTTAACCGACGATAACCGCAGGAACTCCGATGTCGCAGCCCAATCAGCGCCGAGTAGCTAAGTCCCGTCATGATTACCAAAGCCCGGCTTTTTGTATCGATAACATAGACCTGACGTTTGAGCTTGACCCAAAGGCGACCCGGGTAACATCGGTAATGCAGCTACGACGCCTGCGTGATAGCGAGCCACTGCATCTTGATGGCCAGCAGCTTCAGTTAGTCAGTGTGGCTATCGATGATATACCACTTAGCGACACTCAGTATCAGCTGGATGATAACAGCCTGATATTAACCGCTTTACCTGACAGCTGCCGCCTGACTATCGTCACGATAGTAGCGCCACAGCAGAATACTGCACTGGAAGGCTTGTATCTTGCGGGTACTACCTTCTGCACGCAATGTGAGGCAGAGGGCTTTCGCCGTATCAGTTATTTTCTTGACCGGCCGGATGTGCTGGCGCAGTACAGCGTTACTATTATTGCTGATGCCGAGCAGTATCCGTACTTATTATCCAATGGTAATAAAGTGGCCGAGCATTTTGATGCGCAGGGCAGGCGGGTGGTGCGCTGGCATGATCCTTTTCCTAAACCCAGCTATTTATTTGCCCTGGTCGCGGGTGACTTTGATGTGTTGGAAGATCAGTTCTGCACGCAGTCCGGCCGCAATGTCAGTTTGCAGCTGTATGTGGACAAAGGCCAAGGCGATAAAGGTCACTTCGCCTTAGCCGCTTTAAAGCGGGCGATGGCATGGGATGAACAGCGTTTTAATCTGGAATATGATCTGGATGTGTACATGGTGGTTGCGGTCGACTTTTTTAATATGGGCGCCATGGAAAACAAAGGCCTGAATGTATTTAACAGCAAGTATGTGTTGGCGGATGCAGCGACAGCGACTGATCGTGATTACTTTAATATCGAATCTATTATCGGCCATGAGTACTTTCACAACTGGACCGGCAACAGAGTCACTTGCCGTGACTGGTTTCAACTGAGCTTAAAAGAAGGCCTGACAGTATTTCGCGATCAGGAGTTTAGCGCCGACATGAGCTCGCCGACCTTGTGCCGTATAGACGCCATTAAACTGATCAAAACCGCCCAATTTGCTGAAGATGCCAGCCCGATGTCACACCCAATCCGGCCCGAGCAGGTGCTGGAGATGAATAATTTTTACACCGTGACGGTATACGACAAAGGGGCAGAGGTTATCCGTATGCTGCAAACCTTGTTGGGTAAACAAGCTTTTGCCGACGGCCTTACACTGTATTTACGCCGCCATGATGGCCAGGCCGTTACCTGTGATGACTTTTTACAGGCGATGCAAGATGCCAGTGGTGTTGATTTAACCGCCTTCGCGCGCTGGTATAGTCAGTCGGGTACACCAGAGCTTAGCGTCAGCCAGCAGTATGACGCCAGTACAAAACAATTACGCTTGGTGTTACAGCAGCATACGCCAGCCACTGCCGATCAGGCAGAGAAACAGCCATTGGTGTTGCCAGTAAAAGTTGAGCTATTAATACCCGGCGCCGCCAGCCAGCGCCATTTGTTAACGCTGACTGAGGCTGTTGCAGAGTTTAACTTTGTTAATATCAGCGCTGAGCCGGTAGTGGTATGGCTGGAGCAATTCTCGGCCCCGGTTAAATTACACGTTAACAGCAGTGATGAAAATTTGTTGTATATAGCAACAAACGCGACCGATGGTGTAGCGCGCTGGGATGCCATGCAGCAATACTGGAGCCGCCAAATTGCTCAGCTGATTAAGGGACACCCCTTGGAGGCACTATTACCGGACACTTTGTTTACCCTGTTATCGCAGTTGCTGGCACAGCCAGGTAATGACACCGCGCTAAGTGCCGAACTGTTAACTCTACCGGATTTTGATACGCTGGCCGAGCAATATGCAGAAATTCCGGTTGACGCCATTATCGATGCACGTAAACAGCTGTCTCTGCACCTGGCCAACTGCTTAGCACAAGCTCTGCTGAACTGTTATCACACCTTGGGCTGCGAGCCCTATCAGTATCAGCAAGATGCAGCAGGCCGACGGCATTTGCGCGCTGTATGTTTACATTATCTGGCGCTGCTGGGCAGGGAAGAGCTGATCCGTCGCCATTATCACCAGTCTGATAACATGACCGATACGATCTCCGCACTGCAAGCGGCACAGCAAGGCTCCGCCGTCTTGTTTGCACAGCTGCTGCAACGCTTTAGTGAAAAGTGGTATCAGGATGCGCTGGCAACTGATAAAGCATTCTCACTGGCAGCAACTGATCCGACTGAACAGGTATTTAGCGGTATAGAGCACATGCTGCAGCATCCGCTATTCAGCTGGCAAAATCCAAACCGGATCCGAGCGCTGTTCAGTGCCTTTAGTATGCGTAATGCCGCACAATTTCATCGTGCCGACGGTAGGGGCTACGCGCTGTTACAGCAAACGGTGGCAAAAGTGGATGCGATAAACCCGCAGGTGGCCGCGCGGCTGGTAACGCCATTATTAAGTTGGCGTCGCTATGATGCCAAGCGTCAGTCGTTAATGCGCCAAGCTTTGCTGCAGTTATCCCAGTTAGCTGCTATTAGTAATGATTTGTACGAAAAGGTCAGCCGAAGCCTTAATTAATGCGCCAATACTTTTTCAATGCCAGCCTAAGCTATGAGCAGTGCGAGGCTTATTACAAGGGGTTTATTAAGTATGTGGTCGTTACTGCAGATAATGGCGAGCGGATACAGCTGCAGTTTCGCCATTTTCGCCGCTATATTGATATACTCGGCTTTCGCGGTCGCTTTCGGCTGACGGTAACAGAGCAAGGTGCTTTTGTTGCGTTAGAAAAAATTAATTAGAGTAGATACTTTAAACGATATATTTAATTTCCAGCTTGCGCATGAGAAAGGTTTGGCCTTTAATTTCATTGGCTTATAGATAATGCGGCCGCTTTCATAATGGGGTGTTAAACCAGTAGATAGCTGAAATGGCCGAAACTTAAGCGTTAAATGTAAAAACTGAATACAAATCAACAGATTTACGGCGAGGCAGGCCTTGCCTGCAACCTGAAATGATGTAATTATTTTAACTAAGTAAGCTGAGCTCGGATCAGTTGGCTGGGCGACATAACTAGAAAAAACTGAAAAACCTGCAGGGACAGGGGGGGAGATAACAAGATGAATAAAAGGTCAATAACCTTTGCTAAGAAACCCTTAGCGTTGGGTGTTGCGTCAGCACTGTTTGCCTTGTCAATGGCACCGGTGCAGGCAGCATCCTGGACGGTGGGCGACGTAAATATTACGTTTGACTCAACGTTCTCATACGGTGGCAGCTGGCGCATGGAAGACCGTGACTGGGATACCATCAGTAAGGTAAACCACCCGCGCTTCGACTGGACTGGCTACAACGCCGCGACTAACCCAATCTATGCGCCTTCGCAAATCTGGCAACAGCCAGGTGCTTACTCCAGTAACGGCGATGCCGGTAACCTGAATTATGACCGCGGCGATATGTTCAGCAGCCTGTTTAAAGGCCTGCATGAATTATCCATTACCAAAGACAATATTGGCTTATTTACCCGCTTTATGTATTTCTACGACTTTGCCCTGATGGACAAAGACGGTGCTTATACTAACCCACTGTCTGGCCAGCGTGTAGACCCTTGTGCCGATGATGATGCGCGTGATTTAACCTGCCGTGACGTCCGACTGCTGGACGCGTACGTTTATGGTAATTTCAGTTTTAATGACGGTATGAACCCTGTCACCATCAAAGTGGGGCAGCAGGTATTAAGCTGGGGCGAAAGTACCTTTATTCCGCATGGCATTAACTCTACGCCAATCGACGTGGGTGTATTGCGCTCACCCGGTGCTGATTTAAAAGAGGCTTATATCCCGGTTGGTATGGCAACGCTGAACATCGGTTTAACCGATAATCTGTCAACTGAGTTGTTCTACCAATATGAGTGGGTAAATAGCTATCTGCCGGTTCCTGGTACGTACTTCTCTACCAATGACTTTGCCGGTGAAGGCGGTTATGCTCAAAACGTACAGTTAGGTTTTGCTGGTAACCCTGATATTGATTTGGCTTATTTACTCAGCAGCCTAAATGCCTTAGCGGGTGGCGTGGCATCAGGTGCGTTAGATCCGGCACTGGCGGCACAGGCTTATTTGGCTTATCCGACCAAGGTCACGTTACGGCCTTTTGGCAGCGCTGGCGAGATTGAACCAGAAGACGGTGGACAGTACGGTATTAAGTTTGAATACTTCTCACCGGATCTGAATGATACCGAGTTTGCGCTGTACTATATGAACTATCACAGCCGTACCCCGGTAATATCTGGTATCGCTTCTGATTTTTCTCAAGTTGGTGCTGATATCGGCCGCTTGGCAGCAATGGCTGCCAGTGGTGGTGTAACCAAAGAAAACATCACTCAATTAGCCGCTTTTTCTAAAGCGCTAATTGAGTACCCAGAAGATATTAAGCTGTACGGTTTTAGCTTCAACACCACCGTAGGCGATACCTCTGTTGCCGGTGAAATTTCATATCGTCAGGATGAGCCGCTGCAAATTGATGATGTTGAAATTCTGTATGCTGGTATGCCAGAGCAGCTGGCAAACGCGGGTTTGCGTCCAGATCTGGCCGGTATTTCCCAAATTGGCCGCGATCCGCGTTATGGTGAAAAGGTTCAACCGGGTGCTAAGGCGAATGGTTTTATCCTGTCTGACACTCTGCAAGCGCAGATGACCTTTACCCATTTAGTTGGTCCGGCATGGGGCTCTGACAACGTAAGTTTGTTAGCCGAGATAGGTGGTATTCGCATTCAGGATATGCCTGATCCGTCTGTACTGCGCTTAAACGGTCCTAATACCGATCGTAGTGGAGCACCGCTGTTAAACGGTGCAGGAGTTGCAATTCCGGGTTTACATACTGGTTTGTCCGACGGCCCAGAGACCAACCCGTTTCCAACAGCATCGGCCTGGGGTTATCGTTTACTGGCCAAACTTGATTACAACAACGTGTTTGCTGGCGTAAACTTGTCACAACGTGCGGTGTTTTCACACGATGTTAATGGTATTACACCAGACCCATTGTTTATGTTCGTAGAAGATCGCAAATCGTTGGCTTATGCCATCAGTTTTGACTACCTGAACAAGTGGTCAGGCGAGCTGTCATACAACGTATTCTGGGGTGGTCAAGGCACGACCAATAACGTAGCCGACCGCGATTTTATCTCTTTTAACGTCAAGTACTCTATTTAAGGGACGAGCACTAATTATGAAAAAACTCACCCTACTTTCATCAGCCATCGCACTGGTGCTTAGCTGTTCAGCCATGGCTAAAATTAGCCCTGAGCAGGCAGCGAGGCTGGGTAACGACTTAACACCCATGGGCGCAGAAAAGGCTGCCAATGCAGATGGTTCAATTCCTGCCTGGACTGGTGGTATCACCGAAGCGCCAGCGGGTTATACACCTGGTATGCACCACCCGGATCCGTTTAAAGACGACAAGGTATTAGTGACTATTGATAAATCTAATCTTGATCAGTACAAAGCACTGCTAAGTCCGGGACAAATTAAGCTGTTTGATATTTATCCTGATACTTACAAGATGAATATTTATCAAACACGCCGTACGGCGTCTTACCCGCAATATGTGTATGACGCCACTAAAGCCATTGCAACTAAAGCAGAGCTGATTGAAGGCGGTAACGGTATTGTCAACGCAGCTATCGGCATTCCGTTTCCTATTCCGCAAAACGGTTTGGAAGCAATATGGAACCATTTACTTCGCTTTCGTGGCGTAGCGGCGAGCCGGAATGGTGGCCAGGCGGCACCTACAGCGGCGGGTGCTTACACCATTATCGGTTTTGATGAGCAAATCATGTTCAAATATTCAGAGCCTAATGCAACAGCAGAAGCCCTGACTGCAGAGAACATTTTGTTCCGCTTTAAGCAAGGTGTTACCTCACCAGCGCGCTTAGCCGGTACAGCACTGTTGGTACATGAAACCATGGATCAGGTAAAAACCCCACGTCAGGCCTGGACTTATAATACTGGGCAGCGCCGGGTTCGTCGTGCACCTAACGTAGCTTACGATGCACCAGGCACCGCATCAGACGGTTTACGTACTACAGATGACTTCGATATGTTTAACGGCTCGCCAGATCGTTACAACTGGGAGTTAAAAGGCAAGCAAGAGCTGTACATTCCTTATAACAGCTACAAGCTGCACAGTAATGAAGTGAAATATGCTGACTTACTGATGGCCGGTCATATTAACCCTGAGTATGTGCGCTGGGAAAAACACCGCGTTTGGGTAGTAGAGGCAACGCTGAAAGAAAATACCCGCCATGTGTATGGTAAGCGCGTGTTTTATATCGACGAAGACAGCTGGCAAATCCATGTTGCCGATCTGTATGACAACCGCAATGAGCTGTATCGGGTCGCGGTTGCGCACGGTCTGAACTATTATGAAGTGCCGACACACTGGAGCACGTTAGAGGTTTATCATGACCTTAACTCGCGCCGTTACATCGCTATCGGTCTGGATAATGAAGACAAGATGTATAACTTCTCTGTTAACCTGACAGATGCGGATTTCACGCCTGCAGCACTACGTCGTGAAGGAACCCGTTAATTTAACAACGGCATAATGACGGTTGGCCTGGTGCCAACCGTTTTTATTTTAACGATTTTTTAGAGTAATAACTCAGACTATGTATAAAACAATCCTCAGTCTGGTGCTGCTACCCACCCTGGTTTGGTCTAACGCAGTGACCGGCGACGACAATAGTATGCAACCGGCAGCGGCTTATCCTGCAGTTTTAGCCGATAAGGCGTTGTTAACCGATATTATCAGTGTTGCTGAACAGCGTCTGGTTGCCGTGGGTGAGCGGGGGCATATTCTGCTGTCCGACGATGCCAAAAGCTGGCAGCAAGCTCAGGTACCGGTGCAGGCTAACCTTAATAGCGTGTATTTTATTAATAAGCAGCAGGGCTGGGCGGTGGGCCACGATGCCAGTATTTTAATGACATCGGACGGAGGCTTAAGCTGGACGTTACAGCATTATGCGCCGCAAAATGACAAGCCGCTGTTTGATATTTACTTTTTTAATGAACAACAGGGCATAGCCGTTGGGGCCTATGGGCTGTTTTATCGCACAACTGACGGTGGCAACAACTGGCAAATGGAGTTTCAGGCAGAGCTTTTAGCCGAAGATGATCAGGAATATCTGGCCGAGCTGGAAGAGACTGACCCTGAGCTGTACCAAATTGAACTTGGTGCCGTATTGCCACATTTTAACCGGCTGTATGCCGATGGTAACGTGTTGTATCTGGTTGGCGAAGCGGGCTTTGTGGCAAAAAGCCTTGACCAGGGGCAAAACTGGCAGCGGCTGGAAGAGTTTTACAACGGCTCATTGTTTGACATTACCCGTAGCAGTGGTATGAGCTTAGTGGCTGTTGGCTTGCGTGGTCATGCCTTTCAAAGTTTAGATCAGGGCGTAAGTTGGTCGCAGTTTGAGCTTGACGAAACCGCCACCTTTAATAGCGTATTTTCTGACGGTAATAACAGATTGTTTATTGTCGGTAATGCCGGCGCGTTATGGCTGAGTGTTGATGATGGCAAAACCTTCAGCAATTTATCGCGTGCAGATGGCAAAGCCGTGGTGAATGGCCTGGTGTGGAAAGAGCAATTAGTGCTGGTAACTGAGACTGGTTTAAAAACGATCCAATTAAGCGAACTAGAATAAAATGACGGTAAATCGAATAGTTAATAAGTTTGAGTATGCCCTGTTTCGCCACCGCGCACTGGTGATCCTGGCGTTTTTGGCGGCAACCGTATTTTTATTAGTTAAGGCAACCAGTATCAAACTCGACGCTGCCTTTACTAAAAACATTCCGTTAAAACATGAATATATGCAAACCTACCTGCGTCATGCGCAGGACTTTGGTGGTGCCAACAATATTCTTATTTCACTGTGTGATGAAAGTGGCGATATTTTTAACGCTAACTTTTTCGATACCCTGCGCCAAGCCCACGATGAGTTGCTGTATACCTCAGGTGTAGATCGGGTGCAGGTAAAGTCATTGTTTAGTCCAAGCACGCGCTTTGTTGAGGTGGTAGAAGACGGTTTTGCCGGCGGGCCGGTGATCCCGGCTGATTTTGTCGCCGATAACACAGGTTTAGCCAAAGTAAAAGAAAATACCGAGAAGGCAGGCATCGTTGGCCGTATGGTCGCCGATGACTACAGTTGTGCGATGATTTCGGCACAGTTATTAGAGGTTGACCCTGATACCGGCGATAAATTAGATACGATAGCGTTCGCAGCTACCCTTGAGCAAAACATTCGCGCCAAGTACCAGTCTGACTCAGTGAGCGTACACATTATTGGTTTTGCCAAAATGGTTGGCGATGTCGCTGACGGTGCTAAAGGCGTATTGCTGTTTTTTGCTATTGCCATTGCAGTGACCACCATTATGGTGTTCTTTTTCTGCCGCTCGGTAATGTTAACCATATTGCCGATTGCCTGTTCTTTAATTGCCGTTGTTTGGCAAATGGGTTTGTTATCCGTTATGGGTTTTGGTATCGACCCTATGTCAATTCTGGTGCCGTTTTTAGTCTTTGCCATAGGTGTAAGCCACGGTGTGCAAATGATTAACTCGACCGGTAAGCGCGTAGCGGCAGGTATGGACGCCAAAACGGCAGCGCAGGCCAGTTTCCGCAAGCTGCTGGTACCCGGCGGTGTGGCACTGCTCTCCGACACCGTTGGCTTTTTAACCCTGCTCATTATAGAAATCGGCGTGATTCGTGAACTGGCCATTACCGCCAGCTTAGGTGTGGCAGTCATCATTCTGACCAACCTGATTTTATTGCCGGTACTGATGTCATTTGTTCGTTTTAGCCAGCGGTACAAAGACAAGGTTGCTGCACCGTCGCCGACTGCAGATAAAATTTGGTTTGCATTGTCGGCGTTTGCCACGCGTAAATATGCTGCCGTTATTTTACTTATTACCGCAGCGCTGTTTGCGTTGGGATATATGCAAAGCCAGCAGCTGAAAATTGGCGATTTACATGCCGGTGCGCCAGCGCTGCATGAAGATTCACGTTACAACCAGGACACCTTTTTAATTACCGAGCGCTATGCCATATCGGTGGATTACCTGAACGTGATGGTGGAAACCATCCCCAGTGCCTGTACCGAGCACGATATTATGGCGCGGATTGATAATTTCCAGTGGTTGATGGAAAACGTAGAAGGTGTGCAGTCGGCGGTGTCACTGGCCTCGGTATCAAAATCAATTAACGCTGCCTTTAACGAGGGCAACGTCAAGTGGCGGGTATTGCCACGCAATACCCAGTCTCTGGTGCAGGCATCGTCACGGGTTGAAACCAGCACGGGCCTGCTAAATGCCGATTGTTCCGTCATGCCGGTGATCTTGTTCTTACAAGACCATAAAGCTGAAACCATTGAGCGGGTAGTCGCAGCAGCGAAAAAATATGGCGCCGAGCTGGGTGATGAACAAACCCGCTTTATGCTGGCTTCAGGCCCTGCCGGTGTTATGGCAGCGACTAATGAAGCCGTTTCAGCCGCGCAGCAACCGATGATGTGGTATGTCTATGGTGCAGTCATTATTTTGTGTCTGCTGAGCTTCCGTTCTTTACGGGCGACCATTTCAGTGATAGTGCCGCTGTATGTGGTGTCGGTTCTGGCCACGGCGCTGATGACCAAGCTGCAAATTGGTCTTACCGTATCAACCTTGCCGGTTATCGCGCTGGGCGTTGGTATCGGTGTCGATTACGGCATTTATATCTTGTCGAATATGACGCAAATGCTGCGCGATGGTGCACCACTGCGCCAGGCCTATTTTGAGGCGTTAAAAGAGCGGGGCAGTGCGGTGTTGTTTACCGGCATTACGCTGGCCATTGGCGTCAGTACCTGGGTGTTCTCTGCACTGAAGTTCCAGGTCGACATGGGCATCTTGTTAACCTTTATGTTTATCGTCAATATGCTGGGGGCTATTTTGGTATTACCGGCACTGGCAGCCTTTTTATGGCGGAAAAATTAAAAATATTTTCTGCATGAATAAACACGAAAATGGCCGAAAGGCCATTTTCTATTTAAGGCAGATGAATAAGTTGTCAGAGCCCTTAAAAATCACTGGTTTAACCAGCATAAAAGCGGCAAATAGTGCTCGAAAAGCGCTACAATAGGCACTACACTGCGCACCTGACACGCTCTGGTTTGTTCGGTAGCGCCTGCTGTTATAGGCAGTGACTGCAAAAAGGATACAAAAATGGCACTGATAGACGGTCAACCCTCTGTACTACTACAAAACGTAAATAAACTCATAAAACAAAAAGTGAAAGATCAGGTAAATCTGGTCGAAAAGTTCGCCTATACGCTGTACGGCAACATGTCTAATGAAGACTTAGTGGGCCGTAACGACAGCGATTTATACGGCGCAGCGTTAAGTTTATGGCGAACCTTTAATGACCACGCTGAGCCAGCGGCTAAAATTCGGGTATTTAACCCGGAAATTGCTAAATTTGGTTGGGAGTCTAAGCATACCATTGTTGAAATCGTGGTGCAGGATATGCCTTTTCTGGTCGACTCAGTGCGCATGGCGTTAAGCCGCCAAAGCATTACCGCGCATTTATTACTGCATTATCCGCTGCAAACCGAGCGCGACAACAAAGGCCGGATCACCGACTTTTTCAAACTGGGCAGTAAAGCGACTGCCAGCACGCAGCAAACGGTGTTTCATATCGAAATTGACCGCATGACAGACAAAGCAGCAATGACTGCCCTGACAGACGAGCTGCACTCAGTGATGGAAGATGTGTCACTGGCGGTGCAAGACTGGCAGCCGGCACGGGAAAAACTGCAGCAGGTAATTAAAGCGCTGCCGAAGACGGCCGGAAAAGCCAGTGCTGAAGAAGTACAGCAAACCACCGACTTTTTAAATTGGCTGGCCAAAGATAACTTCACCTTACTGGGTTATCGTGAATACAGCATCAGCCCGGTGAAGGGTGACTATAAAATCAGCGGTATCGATGATACTTCGCTGGGGCTTATGCGCCGCTCAGCCTCGCGTGATCTGATGCTGTCAGAGCTGCCGGAAACCGGCCGCAAGCAAGCAGTAAACAGCAGCTTATTGATTTTAACCAAAACCAATAACAAATCCCGTGTACACCGGCCGGCTTACATCGATTACATCGGCGTGAAAAAGTTCGATAAAGACGGCAAGGTGATAGGTGAAGACCGTTTCATCGGCTTGTATTCGTCATCACTGTACAACAACAGCGCTGCCGATATTCCGTTGTTGAAGAACAAGCTGGCGGCTGTGATGAATAAGTCTGAGTTTGCTGTTGGCACTCACGCTTATAAAGCCTTACTGAATATTTTGGAAACCTATCCGCGCGATGAACTCATTCAGGCTACAGCAGATGAGTTGCTGCACGTGGCAATGGGTGTGCTGCAAATGCAAGAGCGTGACATGACGCGGCTGTTTATGCGTAAAGACAGCTTTGGCCGTTTTGTCACCGCGATGGTGTATGTACCGCGCGAGCGCTATAACACCCAGCTGCGTAAAGAAACCCAGGCCATTTTACAACGGGCTTTGGGTAGCGATGAGCCGGTAGAGTTTACCACCTACTTTTCTGAATCTGTGTTGGCCCGTACCCACTATTTGGTGCGGATCAGCGATAGCCATGTCGAGTATAAAGTGAAAGATATTGAGCGTAATCTGGTAGAAGCGGCCAGAACCTGGGAAGACAAATTAGAAAGCGCGCTGGTTGGCGTGTATGGCGAAGCCCGTGGCCGTGAGTTAATTACCAAGTATGTCAATGCGTTTCCGCGCAGTTACAAAGAAGACATGCTGCCCAACGATGCACTGGTCGATATTGGCAAGCTGGAAGCGTTAAATGATGATCACAAACTGGAAATGCTGTTTTACCGGCCACAGGAAGAGCGCGGCGACAGCAAGGCGGTACGGTTAAATCTGTTCCATAAAGATCATCCGATCCATTTATCTGATGTGTTGCCAATGTTGGAAAACTTTGGCCTGCGCGTCATCGGTGAGACGCCTTATGCAGTAAAATGTGCTGACGGCTCGGTCAGCTGGGTGCTGAACTTCGCGATGGAGCTTAACTGCGCCGTGCCGGCCGATTTTGAAGCTGCACAACAATCTTTCCAGGAGTCTTTTGCCAAGGTATGGAATGGTCAGTTAGAGGACGATGGTTTTAACCGGCTGATTTTAGGCGCAGGCTTAAGCGGCCGTGAAGCTTCGTTACTGCGTGCCTATGCCAAATACAAACGGCAAATTGGTGGCACCTTCAGCCAGGCTTATGTAGAAAGCACCTTTGCCCGTTATGCCGAGCTTGCCAACTTGCTGGTGCAGTTGTTTAACAGTAAGTTCTCGCCCAAGGGTAAAGCAAACGACAAGAGCATTGAAAAGCTGGAAGAGCAAATTGCCGGTCAGCTGGAGCATGTTGCCAACCTGGATGATGACCGTATTATCCGTCGTTTCGTCGACATGATAAACGCAACCTTGCGCACTAACTATTTCCAGAAACTGAACGACGGTGCCGACAAACCGTATATCTCCTTTAAAATTAAGTCTGACTTAATTCCGGATATGCCACTGCCCACACCCATGTTCGAGATTTTTGTCTACTCGCCAAGGGTAGAAGGGGTACATTTACGCTTTGGTAAAGTGGCGCGTGGCGGTTTACGTTGGTCTGACCGTCGCGAAGACTTCCGCACCGAAGTGCTGGGCCTGGTAAAAGCGCAGCAGGTAAAAAATACCGTTATCGTGCCTACGGGCTCAAAAGGTGGTTTTGTTTGTAAAAAATTACCGGAAACCGGCGGCCGTGAAGCTTTCCTCAATGAAGGTAAAGACTGTTACCGTACCTTTATCCGTGGCTTACTGGATGTCACCGACAACATCGTTCAGGGCGCGATAGTACCACCGAAAGACGTGGTGCGGCTGGATGAAGACGACCCGTACTTAGTGGTCGCTGCAGACAAGGGCACCGCAACCTTCTCGGACATTTCGAACAGTATTTCTGAAGAATACGGCTTCTGGTTGGGCGATGCCTTTGCCTCAGGTGGCTCTAACGGTTATGACCACAAGAAAATGGGCATCACCGCCCGGGGTGGTTGGGAGTCTGTTAAGCGGCACTTCCGTGAAATTGGTATTGATTGTCAAAGCACCGATTTTACCTGTGTCGGTATCGGTGATATGGCCGGTGACGTGTTTGGCAACGGTATGTTGTTATCGAAGCATATCCGCTTGCAGGTAGCGTTTAACCATATGCACATTTTTGTCGATCCGAACCCGGATGCAGCAAAAAGCTGGGAAGAACGTAACCGTATGTTTAACCTGCCTACCTCAACCTGGGATGACTACGATAAGTCACTGATCTCTGAAGGTGGTGGTATTTTCCTGCGCAGTGCTAAAGCCATTAAGCTATCACCACAAATGAAAGAAATGCTGGGCACCAGCAAAGCCAGCATGACACCGAACGAGCTGATCCGCGAAGCGCTGATGATGCCGGTAGATCTGATTTGGAACGGCGGTATCGGTACCTATGTTAAGGCCACCAACGAGAGCCATGCAGAAGTGGGCGATCGGGGCTCTGAGCCACTACGCGTTAATGGTAAAGAGCTAAAAGCCAAGATTTTCGGTGAAGGCGGTAACCTGGGCTGTACCCAGCGCGGCCGGATCGAATTTGCCATGAACGGCGGCCTGCTCAACACCGACTTTGTCGACAACGTGGGCGGTGTAACCTGTTCAGATAACGAAGTTAACATCAAGATCCTGTTAAATACCCTGGTAGCCGGTGGTGATTTAACGCTGAAGCAGCGTAATAAATTGCTGCTGGATATGACGGATGATGTTGCTGCTATCGTGATTAAAGACTGTTACCGGCAAACTCAAAGCATCAGCATTTCATCACTGTTGGGCGCTGAGCAGTTAAAAGAGTATACCCGTTTTATCCACACTCTGGAAAAAGACGGCAAGTTAAACCGTGAGCTGGAGTTTTTACCATCTGACGATGAGCTAGCCGACCGTATGGCCAAAGGTCAGGGCTTAACCCGGCCTGAGCTGTCAATACTAACGGCCTATGGCAAAATGGTCTTAAAAGAGCGTTTGGTACTGCCGGAAATTTATGAAAACCCGTACTTTAAACGCCAGCTGTTTGGCAACTTCCCGCAAATGCTGCAGGATAAATTTGCCGCTCAGATGGAAAACCATCCGTTAAAAGCCGAGATTATTGCCACTAAGCTGGCCAATATGCTGGTGAACGAAATGGGCCCCAATTTTGCCCAGCGTATGCAGGAAGAAACCGGTGCCGGTGTCGGCGAAGTGACCTTATGTTACGCCATTGCCCGTGACCTGTTTGATATGGCCAGCGTATGGAAGAAACTGGAACTGTTAGACAACGTTATCCCGGCTGCGCTGCAAAGCAAGTTGCTGCATCAGCTGCGTCGCACCATGCGCCGTGCTACCCGTTGGTTCCTGCGCCACCGCAACAAGGCACTGGATATTCAGCAAACAGTCGATTTCTTCAAGCCAGCCTACCAGCAATTGGGTAAAGAGCTAAATAGTTATCTGGCTCAGGCAGAAGTTGAACAGCTGCAGCAAAAGCAAGCGGTATTAACAGAGCAGGGTGTACCGGAAGATATCGCACAGTATCTGGCGCAATTAAGCACAGTGTTCTCGGTAATGGATATTGCTCAGGTTGCCGATGCAGAAAAAGTGCCGCTTGCCATGGTGGCAGAGATTTACTTCAAGCTGGGTGATAAGTTGGATCTACACTGGTTCTTAGAGCAGATCACCAATCAACCGGTAGCCAACCACTGGCAGGCGCTGGCCCGCGCGTCGTACCGCGAAGAGCTGGACTGGCAACAACGTGCTCTGGCAGCTGTTGTAGTGCGCAGCTGTGGCAAAGTCTGTGCAGCAGATGAGGTAATCAGCAGCTGGATCACTGAGCATGATGCGTTGTTAGAGCGCTGGCGTTTAATGCTGGCGGAATTTAAAACCACCAAGAGCCATGAGTTTGCTAAATTCTCGGTGGCGCTGCGTGAATTAATGTTGTTAAGTCACCACTGCGACCCTGTAAAATAACCGTCACAGTGGCTAGAATACCCCGGCTGGTCCGGGGTATTTTTTTATAGCAAGAAGGCAGCTTATGTTTTATCCGATAGCACAGAAAATCATGTTCGCCTGTGACGCTGAGCGCTCACACAATTTTGCCCTGGGCAGTCTTAAATGCCTGGCGCATACCCCGTTTAACGCCCTGTGGCGGCAACAATTACCCGCTAAGCCGGTTACCGTTGCCGGCATTACCTTTGATAATCCACTGGGGCTTGCCGCCGGGCTGGATAAAAACGCCGAATGTATCGATGCTTTTGGTCAGATGGGTTTTGGTTTTATCGAGGTGGGCACGGTAACACCAAGGCCACAGTTGGGTAATGATAAACCGCGTATTTTTCGCCTGCCACAGTCGGAAGCCATTATTAACCGGATGGGGTTTAACAATAAGGGCGTCGATTACCTGGTCGAAAATGTAAAAAAAGCCAGCTATAAAGGCGTGCTGGGGATTAATATCGGTAAAAATAAAGATACGCCGAACGAGCAGGGTAAAGATGACTACGTGCACTGTATGCGTAAAGTGTATGCCCACGCCAGTTATATTACCGTGAATATCTCATCGCCTAATACACCGGGGCTGCGCGATCTGCAATTTGGTGATGCTTTGTTTGATTTGTTGCAAAGCGTGAAGAACGAGCAGCTGGACTTGCAAGCGCAGTACGATAAATATGTGCCGGTGTTTGTTAAAATTGCGCCGGATATGGACAGCGTTGCTGTACAACAGGTGGCTGAAACCTTGCTGAAAAGTAAAATGGATGGCGTCATTGCTACCAACACCACGTTGGACAGAAGCCTGGTACAAGGCCAGCGTTACGCCGACGAAGCCGGTGGCTTAAGCGGTTTGCCGGTGCGCGATAAAAGCACCGAAGTATTGCGCCAGTTACGCTTAGCGGTTGGCGCTAAACTGCCAATTATTGGGGTTGGCGGCATTAGCGATGCGCAATCGGCACAAGAAAAACTGGCGGCCGGCGCCAACTTACTGCAGGTATATACCGGCTTTATTTACCATGGCCCGGCGCTGATTAAACAGATCGTCACCAGCTTATAAGGATCAGTAGCTGATCATCGGCTGTTAGAACAAAATAGTCTTTAACATCATGATCAGCTTAGTGTATTTCTGTAACTGCATAATTAATCTACAACTTATTTTAGCAGGATGCCCATGTTAAGGCCGTCAGAGCGTTGGTACTGGACTTATTGTCCGACAAAAGACCGTTTGTTACTGGATATCAGTGACGATGCCCAGTTCTGCTCGCCTTTTGCCGCATCCCAGCTGATTAGCCAACCTGTGCAACAAGCGCTGTCAATGGCCGAAGCCGAAATGTTTTGGGCCATTGATGACAGCTTGCAGCTATTGGCGTTGCCGCCAACAGTCAGGTTGGAAATTTGTCTTACCGCATTATCCAGTGCTTTTGTCCTGCCGCAAGGCCATAAAAGCTGGTATTTTCAGGCGTACTCCGAGTACAGCCCCAAAGCGTTTGAGCTGGTGCGGTTACACGGCAGCAATAGCCAGTATGCGCTGGTTGTGGCAACAGAAGGGCAAAGCTCAAGCTGTTTGCTGCTGGGCGAGGTAGATACCCTGGCCGGTAAAACGCTGCCACGCCTGCATTTGCTGCGGCTGCTAAACAACCGCCTGTTACCACTGCAGCAAGGCGCGCAGTATCGTCAAAGCGCCTGATAACCTTACGGCACTATTTCCCTGCAACAGCGTCTGGCTTACACTAGGCGTTTTGTTGTGTCAGAGCCCGATATTATGCCTCAAACTGCGGTTTCATCCGAGCTAACTGCCTTTGTACAGCGGTTGGCCCATGCACTGGACACCAGACAACTGGAAAAACTGGTGTTAAGTAAGTACAAAGGCAGTGAGCCTCTTAAACAACTGCAGGTACGGCCGGTACTGTTAAAAGAGCAGTGGCAGCTTAGTTTTACCTTTAAATATCAAACCAATGATGTTACACAAAATTTCTCAGCTGAACAGGCGCTGGTACAGCTTAGCCAGATGCTGGGGCAGCAGTTTTTTGCCGCCAATTTGTTTATCTCAGGGCAGGAAGTACAGCTGAGTATCAGTAAAAAAGGCAAAGCTTTATACCGTGAAGTAAAACGCAGTCAGGCAACATCATCAGAGACAAAAGCGGACAGCAGCATAGCTGGGCATGATAGGCAGAAAAAACGTTATCTGGAGCTTTCCAGGCCATTTTTGCGTGAGCTTGGCGTTACCGACAGCCAGCAACAGCTGATTCCGGCAATGTCGCGCAAGTGGAAACAGATTAATAAATTTATCGAGATATTCTCCGGCGCGGTAGAGGACAGTGGCCTGGCTAACCGGCAACAGTTACATGTGGCCGATTTTGGCTCAGGTAAAGCCTACCTGACCTTTGCTGTACACGACTACTTAACCAATACACTGGGGCTGGATGCTCAGGTAACCGGCGTTGAGCTGCGGCAAAATCTGGTCGATCTGTGCAACAACACCGCGAATACATTAAACCTGAATGGCATTCACTTCGAGCAGGGCGATGTAAAGCATTTCACAGCGCGTGGTATTAACGTGATGATTGCACTACATGCCTGCGATACCGCCACCGATTATGCCATTCATATGGGTATTGCCACTGGCGCTGAGATTATTATGTGCTCGCCGTGCTGTCATAAGCAGATCCGGCCGCAAATGAGCTTACCGCCCGTGTTAGCGCCAATGCTGGTGCACGGTATTCATCTGGGGCAGGAGGCGGAAATGGTCACCGACAGCTTACGCGCGTTATTACTGGAAGCGCATGGTTATGACACCAAGGTGTTTGAGTTTATTTCGCTGGAGCACACCAGTAAAAATAAAATGATCCTGGCCACCCGGCGCAAAAAGCCGCGGGATAACAGCAGCACGCTGGCGCAAATTGCTGCCATTAAACAATTTTACGGCATTAAAGAGCACTGTCTGGAGAGTCTGTTACAAGCTCAGGCTATCTGATACGGTGTGTTGGCACAGGTGTCTGTTATGCTGTATCACCAAAGCGCAGGTAATCACCGGAAAGAACAGGAAAAGCCGCTGCTATGACAACCGATCAGATAATAGTGTTCAGTATTTTGGCCGTTACACTGGCACTCTTTATCTACAACCGCTGGCGTTACGATGTGGTGGCGGTGATGGCACTGCTGGCTTTGGCTTTGTTTGACTTAGTGCCTGCTGAACAGTTGTTTTTGGGGTTTGGTCATCCGGCGGTGATTACTGTCGCTGCTGTCCTGCTGGTAAGTCGCGGTCTTATCAATGCTGGTGTTGTTGACAGCATCGCCCGGCAGTTGCTTAAAGCCGGTGACAATCTGCTGCTACAGTTAACCTTACTGACAGTGATGGTAGCGCTGGCCTCTGCCTTTATGAATAATGTCGGTGCGTTAGCGCTGTTAATGCCCGTTGCCGTATGGATGGCCCGTCAGCATCAGCGTTCGCCTTCTATTTTGCTGATGCCGCTGGCATTTGGCTCGTTGCTGGGCGGCACCCTTACCCTTATCGGCACACCAACCAATATTATCGTTGCGTCTTATCGAAAAACAAATGATACACCGGCATTTGGCATGTTTGATTTTTTGCCGGTGGGCTTGGCCATCACCTTGGCCGGCCTCGTGTTTATTGTGTTATTAGGCTGGCGTTTAACCCCCAGCCGCCAGAAGGTGGCAAGCACTGGTAGCTTGTTCGAAGTCAGTGACTACGTGACTGAAGTCAGTGTTAGTGCCGACAGCAACTATTGCGGTAAAACGCTGCACGCGCTGCTCAGTAGCCTGCAAGACGATGCTGATATTGCTGTACTGGCGCTGATCCGTGCTGACAGGCGGCATAACTCACCATCAACCTATTTTGTATTGCGTGAAAATGACACCCTGTTACTGGAAGCGGATCCTGATAGTTTACAGCTGTTGCTGCAAACCAGTGGCTTTAATCTCAGTGCCAATAAAGACACCGAGGATAGTACACCGGTACAACAGCAAGCAGAGCTGATGGAAGTTGTCGTTACACCCGCCTCATCGCTGATTGGCCGCAGCGCAGCAACACTGGCACTACGTGAGCGGCACGGCGTTAACTTACTGGCGGTGGCAAGACAGGGCAAACAAGTACGGCAACGGCTGAGCAAGATCCAGTTTGTTGCCGGCGACATTCTGCTGGTGCAGCAAAATGACGAAGACAGTGCCACGCCACTGGCTGAGCTGGGTTGTTTGCCGTTGGCTGCGCGAGGGCTAAAGATTGGCAAAACGCCACAGGTACTGCTGGCCAGCTGTATTTTTATCGTAGGTTTGGCGCTGATTGCACTGTCGGTATTGCCGGCTGCCACTGCCTTGCTGTTAACGGCACTGGTGATGCTGTTGTCTGGTATTTTAAAAACCAACGAGCTGTACAGCAGTATCGATATGCCGGTTATTGTGCTATTGGCGGCCATGTTACCGCTTGGTATGGCGTTGGAAAGCAGCGGCGGCTCGGCATTAATTGCCAACACCTTACTGGACATGGCCAGGCAGCTGCCCGCGCTGGCGGTGGTGGCGCTATTAATGGCAGCAACCATGTTGTTATCGAACATTATTAATAACGCAGCCACAGCCGTGTTAACGGCACCTATTGCCATAAAGCTGGCTGAAGGGCTTGAATTGTCAGCAGATCCGTTTTTAATGGCGGTTGCCGTTGGCGCTTCCTGTGCCTTTTTAACCCCGATAGGCCATCAGTCGAATGCGCTGGTGATGGCGCCCGGCGGTTATAAATTTGGCGATTACTGGCGTATGGGCTTGCCGTTGTCAATACTGGTGTTGCTTGTTGCCGTGCCGGTTATCGCGCTGGTCTGGCCCTTAGCTTAAGCTCAACACTAAACAAGGAGTGTGCTATGCGAGAACTTTATATTGCCAATAAAAATTACTCGTCCTGGTCGCTACGGCCCTGGCTGTTAATGCGTCAGCTACAGATCCCTTTTATCGAGCAGTTAGTCCCTTTTAGCCAACAAGGTAATTTTGCAAAATTCCGCACTTTTTCGCCCAGTGGTAAAGTGCCCTGCCTGGTACAGCAACAGCTGGTGGTATGGGATTCACTGGCCATTACGGAATACCTGTACGAGCATCATACCGCTGTGTGGCCGAAAGACAGTAAAGCCCGTGCCTTTGCCCGCTGCGCCGCCGCCGAGATGCACTCGGGGTTTAGTGCACTGCGCAATAGCTGTGGTATGAGTTGCCGCCATCGGGTGAGGTTACACCAGATAAGTGCGTCATTGCAGCAGGACCTTGATCGGTTAAGTGAGTTATTTGAGCAGGGGCTAAGCGAATTTGGCGGGCCTTTTCTGGCAGGTAGCCAATTTAGTGCCGCTGATGCTTTTTTTGCTCCGGTGGCCTTTCGCATGCAAAGCTACGGTTTGGTGTTTAGCGAGACAGCACAACAGTACTTGCAGCGTTTATTAGCCTTGCCCGCAATGCAAGACTGGTATCAACAGGCGTTGGCCGAGCCCTGGCTTGATGAAGCACATGATGAAGAAGTGGCGCGCCATGGTCAAATTACCGCAGATCTGGCACAGCACAGCGGTTAGCGTAGCTATTGTGTTGTCGATATGGCAAATTAAGCGCCGTACAACCATAAGGTGTAACAATAACTATAAGGAAGGGAAATGGAAGGCTTTATTAGTGCGCTAAACAGCATTATCTGGAGCCCGGCACTGATTTATCTGTGCCTTGGCGCCGGTTTATTTTATTCAATATTAACCCGTTTTGCTCAGGTGCGGCATTTTAAAGAAATGTGCAAACTGCTGCTGAATAATAGTGAGTCAGACAAAGGGATCTCGTCATTTCAGGCGCTGGCGGTGTCGTTATCCGGCCGGGTTGGCGTGGGTAACATTGCCGGTGTCGCAGCGGCCATTGGTTTTGGTGGCCCCGGTGCCATCTTCTGGATGTGGGTAGTGGCGTTTTTAGGTGCCAGCACGGCTTACGCTGAGTCTACGCTGGGGCAGCTGTATAAAGTGGAAGAAAACGGCCAGTACCGTGGCGGCCCGGCTTACTATTTTGAGCGTTGCCTGGGCTGGCGCTGGCTGGGCATAGTGTTTGCCATTTCAGCCATTATTGGCTGTGGTATTTTCCTGCCGGGTGTGCAGGCGAATGCGGTCGGCAATGCGGTTACCCAAATTTTCGGCGATGGCACCATGGTGGTGACCAGCTTTGGTGAGGTGGGTACCTATAAGCTGATTGGCCTTGCCGTGATCCTGATTGTGCTGGCATTTATCATTTTTGGCGGTATTAAACGTATTGCCCATTTTACCCAGGTCGTGGTGCCTTTTATGGCACTGGGCTATATCGTGATGGCGCTTATCGTGGTGTTTTTAAACCTGGATAAAGTGCCGGGCATTTTCAGCCTGATTATCAGTGATGCCTTTACAGCTCAGGCCGGTTTTGGTGCAGCTATTGGTTGGGGGGTAAAACGCGGTATATATTCTAATGAAGCAGGACAGGGTACAGGCCCACACGCAGCGGCAGCCGCCGAGGTAGATCATCCGGCGCAGCAAGGGTTAGTGCAGGCTTTTTCAGTCTATGTCGATACCTTATTTGTCTGTACCGCAACTGCGCTGATGATTTTGATCACGCAGCAATACAACGTGGTCGGTGAACTGACCGACGGCAGTTTTATTGTACAAAATGTTGATGCAGCAACGGAAATCGGCTCTGCCGCCTTTACTCAGCTGGCGCTGTTAAGTGTGTTTGGTAACTTTGGTCAGGTGTTTGTCGGTCTGGCGCTGTTCTTCTTCGCTTTTACTACCATACTGGCGTACTACTACATCACTGAAACTAACGTCGCCTACCTAAACCGGGTGTTTAATAACAAACTGCCTAACATAGTATTTAAACTGCTACTGATGTTTATGGTGGCCTATGGCACGGTAAATAGTGCTGGTTATATCTGGAATATCGGTGATATTGGTGTAGGTTTAATGGCCTGGGTTAACGTGCTGGGTATTTTGGTTATCTTCTTTATGTACAAGCCAACCATGCGTTGCCTGCGTGATTTTGAACAGCAGAAAAAAGCCGGCGGCCCTATTACTTTTGACCCGATAAAACTCGGCATTACCAATGCAACTTTCTGGGAGAAAAAACTGGAAAAAGCCAAAGCCGGGCAGGATAAGCAGTTGCCTTAAGCTGCATAAGTTTTATTAGTAAAAAGCCCGTAACACGTTACGGGCTTTTTTATGCCTTATTCCACGCCAATAAAACCACCGGTTTGATGTGCCCATAGCTGGGCATAAATACCGCCGCTGGCGATAAGTTCACTGTGTGTGCCTTGCTCGACGATGCGCCCCTGATCCAGCACAATCAGCCGGTCCATCTGCGCGATGGTCGATAAACGATGGGCGATAGCGATGACCGTTTTGCCCGCCATCAGGGTATTCAAACTGGCCTGAATCGCCGCCTCAACTTCAGAATCGAGCGCTGAGGTGGCCTCGTCCAAAATTAAAATCGGTGCGTTTTTAAGTAGCACCCGGGCAATAGCAATACGCTGGCGCTGACCGCCGGATAATTTAACGCCGCGCTCGCCCACCTGAGCGTCAAAGCCGGTATTGCCCTTAGGATCGGTTAAGTCACTGATAAAGTCACTTGCTTCTGCCTGCTCAGCGGCCAGTAGCAGTTCGGCCTCTGTCGCGTCGGGTTTGCCATAAATAATGTTGTCGCGCACCGAGCGGTGTAGCAGTGAGGTATCCTGGGTTACCATGGCAATATGGCGACGCAGGCTTTCCTGGCTAACCTGACTGATATCCTGGCCATCGATGAGGATTTTACCTGACTCGACATCGTAAAAACGCAGTAACAGATTAACTAAAGTTGATTTACCGGCACCTGAGCGGCCCACCAGGCCAACTTTTTCACCGGGTTTAATGCTAAGTTGCAGATCTTGTAACACCGGTGCTTTGGTATTGTCGGTGGCCGCTTTGCCGTAGTTAAAGCCTACATGGTCAAAACAGATGGCGCCCTTTGTTACATTTAACGCTTTAGCGCCGGCAACATCCTGTACCTGAGCCGGCTGAGACAGCGTGGTAATGCCATCGGCAACGGTGCCGATATTTTCAAACAGGCTACTGATTTCCCACATGATCCACTGCGCCATACCGTTTAAGCGCAGCGCCAGGCTGACAGCTATGGCAATAGCGCCAACACTGATCGCGCTGTCGGCCCATAAATAAATAGACAAGGCGGCAATAGCGAACACCAACAGGTAATTCAGCGTTTGTACCGACACACTTAAACCGGTGGCCAGGCGCATTTGCCGGTACACTGGTTTTAAGAACACTTCCATGCTGTCACGGGCGTAAGCTTCTTCGCGGTTGGTGTGCGAAAACAGCTTAATGGTGGTGATGTTGGTGTAGCTGTCGACAATGCGTCCGGTCATCTCTGAGCGCGCATCGGCCTGACGGGTCGAGGCCGCTTTTAACCGTGGCACAAAGTAAAACTGCATACCAATATAAACCGCCAGCCACACCAGCATCGGAATAATTAAGCGCAGGTCAGCATCGGCAATAAAAAACAGCATAGAGCCAAAGTAAACCAGGATGTATACCATCACGTCCAGCAGCTTCATTACCGTTTCCCGCACCGCCAGCGAGGTTTGCATCACTTTGGTGGCAATACGACCGGCAAAGTCATTCTGGTAAAAGCTGATACTCTGGCGCAGTAAATACCGGTGCGCCAGCCAGCGGATCGACATCGGGTAGTTACCCAGTAAGGTCTGATGCACAATAGCGGCGTGAATAAAGCTCAGGGCCGGCAGCAGTATTACAGTCACCACGGCCATTTTAATTAAGGTGGCGCGCTCGTTGTTGAACAGCGATTGCGGATCGTTTTGCACCAGCCAGTCGACTAACTGGCCCATAAAACTGAATAACGACACCTCCAGCATTGCCAGCAAGGCTGTGCTTATCGACATCAGAACTAATGAGGTTTCCATGCCTTGGGTGTAATGGCGGCAAAAGGCAAACAAGCCTTTGGGCGGCTGAGTGGGCTCAGTGGCAGGGAAGGGCTTTATGATCCGTTCGAAAAAACTCAACATCGGCTGTTACTCGTTACGCAAAGAACGGCTATTGTAGCGGTTTTAACAGCAAAAGTGTTGGTGCCGTCACGGGTAGATTTTGTTATGTTATCACAAAAAGGCGTTAACCCGGCGGTGAACACTGCTATAATGCCTGCACTACCGGGCCGGGCTTGAATTGCCAGTCAGCGACCCCCATAACGCCTGTGCTGCAGAGCCGGCAGCCGTTTGCTGAGATGTATTATGAAACTGAAACTTGTCACCTCAACTTTGTTACCCACCCCGTTTGCTGAGTTTCGGCTGCACGGCTTTGAAGCACCTAACGGCAAAGAGCATGTGGCGTTAACGCTGGGCGATGTAACCAGCGCCGAGCCTGTGTTGGCACGGGTGCACTCGGAATGTTTAACCGGTGATGCGCTGTTTAGCCTACGCTGCGATTGTGGCCCGCAATTAGAAGCGGCTATGCGTAAAATTGCTGAGCTGGGCCGTGGCTGCATTTTGTATTTGCGCCAGGAAGGCCGCGGAATAGGGCTTATCAATAAGATCCGCGCTTATGCCGAGCAGGACAAAGGGCTGGATACCGTTGAAGCGAATGAAATTTTGGGCTTCTTGCCGGATATGCGTGAATACGATATTGCCGCACAAATGTTTGCCCAGTTGGGCATTAAGCAAGTACGGCTGTTAACCAATAACCCGCGTAAGTTAAAAGCCCTTACTGACGCCGGTGTTAACGTGCTGGAGCGGGTGCAGCACCGGGTAAAAACCACTGCGCACAGCCACCGTTACCTTGCCACTAAAGCCAGTAAACTTGGGCATTTACCTTAAGTGCCGGGCTTAGCGAGGTAGGGCGCTGTGTTATGATGACGCCGATTTTTATTAACATGAACAGGATATTGCTTTGACTCCGAATGACGTACTGCGCAGTCTGCGCTACAGCTTAAACGTGCACGACTATGGCATGATGGATATTTTTGCCCTGGCAGGCGTCAGCGTTAGCAAAGAGCAGGTAGCCAGCTGGCTGAAAAAAGATGAAGATGAAGGCTTTGCCGCCATCAGTGATGAGGTGATGGCCAGCTTTTTAAATGGCCTGATTATTCAGCGGCGCGGCGCCAAAGATGGCGTTATCCCACAGCCTGAGAAACGGCTTAACCATAATATTATGTTGCGTAAACTTAAAATCGCCTTTGATTTAAAAGACGATGACATTATCGCCTTACTGGAAAAAGCAGATTTTCGCCTAAGCAAGTCTGAGCTAAGCGCGTTTTTTCGCCGGCCAGATCATAAACATTACCGTGAATGTCAGGATCAGGTACTGCGTTATTTCTTGCGCGGTATTCAGTTGAAATTCCGTCCGGCTGCCAGCTGATCGCGACATAAAGTTAATGTTATACTGCAGTCACTTATTGCCGAGTGTCTGCAGTTATGATCCCAAAGCTTGACCCTGAACTAGCGCTGGATGCCAGCATTGTTGCCTACAGCAAAGCCTTAGTGGCAGCCGGTTTTACCGGCGACATTGAAACCAGCTACGCCAGCCGTTTGGCTGTTGCTACCGACAACAGCGTGTACCAGGCATTACCACAAGCGGTATTGCTGCCCAAAACCACTGACGATGTGGTGATCCTGACGTCTTTAGCGCAAACCTCCAGCTTTTCTCATATCAAGTTTAGCCCGCGCGGCGGTGGCACCGGTACCAATGGCCAGGCATTAACCGAGCATGTGGTGGTCGACTTATCGCGTCATATGCGCGGCATTTTAGACCTTAACCTTGAACAGCGCTGGGTGCGGGTGCAGGCCGGTGTGATTAAAGATCAGCTTAATGCGTTTTTAAAACCCTATGGTTTCTTCTTCGCGCCGGATCTATCCACCTCCAACCGCGCCACCATTGGCGGCATGGTAAACACTGATGCCTCCGGCCAGGGCTCGCTGGTTTACGGCAAAACCAGTGACCATGTGTTAGCGCTGAAAACGGTGCTGATTGACGGTAATATTTTAAATACACACAAAATGGCGACCTTTGAAGCTGAGCATCGGGCCGAGCAGCCCAACAGCATAGGCCGCATTTACCGGCAGGTGCTGCAAAGCTGCCGTGAGTTCAGGCCGCAAATACTGGCAAAATTTCCACGCTTAAACCGCTTTCTAACCGGTTACGATTTAGAACATGTGTTTAATGAAGATTTATCAGAGTTTGATTTATCCCGCATTATCACCGGCTCTGAAGGCTCTTTAGGTTTTGTGGTTGAAGCCAAACTTAACATTACGCCGATTGCCAAATACAAATGTCTGGTGAACGTAAAGTACGACAGTTTTGAAAGTGCCCTAAGAAACGCGCCCTTTCTGGTAGCGGCACAGGCTACTTCGGTGGAAACGGTAGACAGCAAAGTGCTGAACCTGGCCCGCAATGACATTATCTGGCATCAGGTGAAAGACTTAATTACCGATGTGCCCGGCAAGGACATGCAGGGCCTGAACATGGTCGAGTATAACAGCGAGCAGCAAGCTGATATTGAGCAGAAAATTGCTGCCTTAACTGCGCGGCTTGATCAAGCGATGGCTGATAAAACCGACGGCATTATTGGCTACCAGCTCACTTACGATAACGCCGCTATTAGCAATATTTACGCGATGCGTAAAAAAGCGGTGGGTTTGCTGGGCAATACCAAAGGTACGCAAAAGCCGCTGGCTTTTGCTGAGGATACCGCAGTACCGCCTGAGAATCTGGCCGATTTTATTATGGAGTTTCGAGCACTGCTGGACAGCCACGGTCTGCAGTATGGCATGTTTGGCCATGTCGATGCCGGCGTGCTGCATGTGCGGCCGGCGCTGGACTTATGCGATCCGGTACAGGAGCAGCTGTTACGTACTATCTCTGATCAGGTGGTGGCACTAACCGCAAAATACGGCGGCCTGATGTGGGGTGAGCATGGCAAAGGTTATCGCAGTGAATACGGCCCGGCATTTTTTGGTGACGTGCTGTTTAACGAGCTTCGAAAAATTAAAGCTGCGTTTGACCCACGTAACCGGGTAAACCCGGGCAAAATTTGTACGCCATTTAACAGTGCCGATACTTTGGTATCGGTGGATGGCCAAAAGCGCGCCTGGTTTGACCGGCAGATCCCAACCGCGGTAAAAGACAGCTTTGACAGCGCCCTGAACTGTAACGGCAATGGCCTGTGTTTTAACTACGAAGAAAACTCGCCCATGTGTCCGTCGAGTAAAGTGACTAAAGACCGGCGCCACAGCCCGAAAGGACGTGCTGGTCTGATGCGCGAGTGGCTAAGGTTGAATCAGCTGCAAGGCATAGATGTGCTGGCGCAGGAGCAGCAACTGCTGCAGCAGGCCAGCGGCGTGGAGGCGCTGTGGCAAAAGCTGAAAAACACCCTGGCCAGGCGTCAGGGCGAGGCCGATTTCTCGCATGAAGTGATGCAGGCGATGGAAGGCTGTCTGGCCTGTAAAGCCTGCGCCGGTCAATGCCCGATAAAAGTGGATGTGCCGTCGTTTCGCGCCCGCTTTTTGCAGCTTTATCACAGCCGCTACCTGCGTCCGGCTAAAGATTACATTGTTGCCAATATTGAGCGCACTGCGCCCTGGTTGGCCAAAGCGCCCAGGCTGGTTAACTTTGTGCTAAAACGTCGCGTCACGGCTAAGCTACTGGAACAAACCGTGGGTTATGTCGATACCCCCCTGTTGTCGGTACCAACGTTGGCACAGCATACGGCGGGGCGTTATCAGTTTAACCTTGAGCAGTTAACGGCGCTTAGCGCTGAGCAGCGCCAGCGCACTGTGCTGTTGGTGCAAGACCCTTTTACCAGTTTTTATGAAGCAGAACTGGTGTTTGATGCGCTGCGTTTAATCGAAAAGCTCGGCTTTAACCCAATAGTATTGCCGTTTTTACCTAACGGTAAGCCACAACATGTGAAGGGCTTTTTGCGCGAATTTGCTAAAACAGCGGCTAATGCTGCAGCATTTTTTAATCAGCTAAGCCAGCTTAATCTGCCATTGCTGGGCCTGGATGCGTCCCTGGTGCTTGTTTACCGCGATGAGTACAACAAAGCACTGGGTGATAAACGTGGCGATTTTAGCGTGTCGCTGCTGCATGAGTGGTTAGTACAACAGCCAGTTCCCAAAGCGACGCAAAGCGCTAATTATGCGCTTTTGGCACACTGCACCGAAAAAACCGCGCTACCAGCAACAGAAAAAGCCTGGCAGCAAATTTTTGCCCAGGCAGGCCTTAGCTTAACGCCGGTCAGCGTAGGCTGTTGTGGTATGGCCGGTACCTATGGCCATGAAGCGCAAAATCTGGACAACAGTAAAGCTTTATTTGCGATGAGCTGGCAGCAGCCACTGGCCCAGTATGGCGTTGATAATGTGGTGGTAACCGGGTTTTCCTGCCGTAGCCAGGTAAAACGCTTATTGGGTGATAAACCCAAACATCCGCTGCAGGTATTGTTACAAAGGCTTTAAGCTAAACAGAGGTTGTAGCAAGCATAAAAAATCCGCCCGCAGGCGGATTTTTTATAGCGTTGGTGATTTAGAACTTATAGGTACCTTTTAAGTACCAATAACCGCCGTTAATGCCCATGGGGGAGGTTTCAAAGTATTTACCCCCCAGGAAGCCTTTCCATTCATCTGGAATTTCTTCCGGATCATTATCTAACAGGTTCTGTGCACCGGCAGAGACAATAAAATTGTCATTGATGTAGTAACTGACTTCAGCATCTAACGTCACTTTCCACTGAGCTCTAACCGCTAAACCCGGATCGTCGGCATGTACACCCTGGTAGCTGCCGTAATAATTGGTGCGTAAGAACGCTGACCAATCATCCCAGCTTTGGGTCACAGTGAAGGTTGCCCGGTGATTGGGTAAGTCTTTTTCCAGCCGTGACACGCGGAATTCACCGGTAATGTCGGTAAAGCGGGTGACTTCAGTATCATTCCAGTTGTATGCCAGCGCCAGGCTGGTACGGCCGTTAAAGGCGTCCATTGAATAGTTGGCAACAATATCCAGGCCCTGCGTGCGGGTATCGAAGTCGTTGGTCAGATAAGTGATACTGGTTAACGAATCAATACCGCGAACACCGGCGGCTTTTAACTGTGCGATGTCATCAGCGGTTACTTCAAACGGACTGGACTGACTGATACGGTCATCGACGTCAATGCGGTAGTAGTCAGCTGTGACAAAGAAATCATAACCGGTATACACCACGCCAAAGGCATAGCTGGTCGACTCTTCCGGTTGCAGCTCGGTAGCACCTTTTAAGATGGCCACCGGGTTGGTCGCCGGTAACACACCGATATCCACCAACACGCCCTGATCAGCTTCAGTTCGTACGTTACTGACGTTGGCCTGACCAACCGTAGGCGCTCTAAAGCCGGTACTGGTCGAGGCGCGCAGGGCCCAGTCGTCGGTTAAGCGATATTGACCAGTCAGTTTATAGTTGGTGGTGGTGCCAAAGCTGTCGTAGTCTTCAAACCGCACAGCTAATGCACCCAGCAAGTTTTCGGTGAATTCTGCTTCCACATCAACATAAGCCGCATAGTTACGTCGTACAGAGGTGCCCGCCGTTTGTGGTTGGAAGCCAGGGAAACCGTTAGAGCCGTTACTTAAGCCTTGTGAAACATAGGGGCCAATTTCCCATGAGGCTTCTTCACCGGCGACAATCTCGAAACTCTCTTCAGTCCACTGTGCACCGAAAGCCACCGTTAAGTCTTCGTATAAGCCGGCAGGTAGATATTTAACAAAATCGGCACTGAAGGTTTTTTCCAACTGGATGTACTTACCGGCATCAAAGTCGGTCGGCGTTTCCGGGCCTAAAGAGGCGTTTACCGAGTTAAACAGCTGGAAGTTAGACTCGCTGCGACCTACCACGCCGCTAAAGTCGTACAGTATACCTTCCATAAAGCCGGTTTTAAATTCGCCTTTGGTACCTACCGCCAGTGACGTGTCGGTAATATTGCCACCAAAGTTGGGGGTAAAGCCGCCGGGGAACATTGAGAAGAAGGTAAAGCAGTTATCTGGCAGGGCCTGCACTGCGGCATCAATCTGCTGATAGTTTAAGCCGCTTAGTGGAATGTTCTGACAGCCACCCTGGCCGCCACTGCCAAGATCTGTCAAATCAACTACTAACAAGCTTTCGCCGCCATCATTGGAGAACACTTGTGGCCGGTTGGTTGGATTGCGGTAATAAAAACCACCGCGCACATCACGCTCTGAGTAGTTACCAAAGATATAAGCTTCGCCACCATTGCCCAGGTCTAAGCCAGCATTGGCAAATAAGGTGATATCGTCTTTCACTTTAGGAGAACCCCAAACCTGGGCTGGGTCCTGAATAAAGGGGTTACCGCCGTCAGCTAAACCTTGTGCATCGGCACGCTGTACGCTACGGCTGGTCGCATCTACATTTTTATACTGCATACTGACGTTGACAAAACCGTCTTTGGTCAGCGGCATGCCTACGTTAGCGGCGACTTCAGTTGAGGTACCATCACCGGCATAATATTCACCGTGTTTAACTTCAACCGTGCCACCGTCAGCGGCATCTTTTAACACGAAGTTGACCACGCCTGCGATTGCATCAGAGCCGTACTGGGCAGCAGCGCCATCGCGTAGCACTTCAACCTGTTTTAATGCTATGCCGGGAATTACCGATAAATCGGGGCCCTGGGCACCGTCGTTAATACCACCGCCTAAAAATGAAATAACCGAGGCGCGGTGCCGACGTTTGCCGTTTAATAACACCAGCGTACTGTCAGAGGATAAACCACGCAGGTTTATTGGTCGGATCAGGGTAGCGGCATCGCTGATAGGTTGTGAATGTACGTTCAGTGACGGTACCGTCGTACTTATCAGGTTCAGCATGTCGCTGTTACCGTTTTTGTTTAACTCCTCGCCACCAATAATATCGACCGGTACCGGTGAGTCGCCAATAGAGCGGGGGGCAGAGCGGGTACCGACTACGGCTATTTTTTCAACAGCCTGTTCTTTTTTAACGTTATCAGGGCTTTCTTCCTGTGCCAGAGCAGTAGTGCTTATACCTAAGCTTAGTGATGCCGCCAGACCAAACTTCACGGCGCGGGCGACCGGATGGTACTTATTATGGTTTTTCATAGCTCGTTTCCTGGATTATTTTTGGAATCATCTGACGCTTATGTTTTTGTTTTTGCGTCCTATTAACCATATTTGATAAAACCGCCGTTGTCTATCGTATATTTCTGCTATTTCGTCTTGAAGATAGGAAATTGCAGTCGATTGCAACAACAAATAGCGCTTGCTATGAAAAGGCAGGCTGATTTATAACAGCGCTATCGAACATTGACCGGAAGTTGTTGTGCAAATCCTTGAACTCAGGCCAAATTATTTTGCTGACGTTATCGCCTTGGCAAATCAGATCCATGGTGATAATTATCTGACGCAACAGAGCCTGTTACAGATGCAGCAACAGGGTATTAAACAGGGCATTAATGCCAGTTTTGTTGCGCTGAACGAGCAGGGGCACATTATTGGTTACCGCTTAAGTTTTGCTGCCGGCCAGTGGCAGCCGGATAAATGGTGTAGCGTGTCGCTTTGGCCGGTAGCGGTGTCGGACATGGCTTATTTTAAGTCAGTTGGGGTAAGCCCGGCAGCCCGGGGGCAGGGCGTTGCCTCAGCATTGTTGCGCCAGTCCGCGGTAGCGTTAAGCGAGCAGGGGGCTAAAGCCGGTCTGGCACATATTTGGCGCGAAAGCCCCGGTAATGCTGCCGAGCGTTATTTCAGCCATGCCGGAGCCAGGTTACTTAAGGTGCATGCTGAGCGATGGCGGCATTTATCTGAGCTTGAAGGCTATATTTGTCCACGCTGCGGCACGCTTTGCCGCTGCAGTGCTGCCGAGATGGTGCTGTTACTTAGTATGGGGAAAAGCTGATGTACGATCCGCTGGTCGATAGCGATATTGGTGTTGCCATGCCTTATCCGGCGTCTTATTGGGCGACAACAGAGGTGGTAAACCGCCATGCAACGCCATACAACAAACTCAGCACCGATATTGATACTGATGTGGTTGTCATCGGCGGCGGTTATACCGGCCTAAGCTGTGCTTATCAGTTAGCCAGCCACTTTTCACGCGAAGTTACCCTGCTGGAGGCCAACCAAATTGGCTGGGGTTGCAGTGGCCGTAATGCTGGTTTTGTGCTGCGTGGCACCGGCCGGCTGGGGTTAGCACAGTTAAGTGAGAAATTTGGTCTGGATATCGCCAAAGGTTTTCATCAGGAATACAGCGCGGCCCTGGCACTGGTTGGGCAGATGATTGACAGCGGCAATATTGATTGTCAGCGCCAGCAGACAGGCTATTTAAAAGTGGCGCATAAAGCCGCTCTGGTCGAAAGTCTCAGACAGCAAGCAACCTATTTACAGCAGCAATTTGGTTATCAGGCTGAGTTTTTACCGGCACAAGCCCTTACTGAACGCTATATGCAAAATAGCCAGGCGTACGGTGCCCTAAGGTTTGATGATTGCTACGGCGTTAACCCGTTGGCGTTAGCGCTTGGCTATGCCCGCATGGCAACAGAGACCGGCGCAAAGCTTTACAGTGCAACGCCGGTGCTCTCGTGGCAGCGCAGCCGCTCGGGCGGCTTTGTGTTACAAACACCAGAAGCAACCGTGCGCTGTAAACAGTTGGTGCTGGCCACTAACGGCTACACGCCAAACCGGTTTTATCCGGCGTTAAACAAAGCTTGTTTACCGGTGCTAAGCAGCATTATTGTCACCTCGCCGTTAACTGAGCAGCAACTGGCGCACAGCGGGCTGTGGCATAACCAGTTAGTGATGGACACCCGGGCACTGAAATATTACTACCGTAAACTGCCAGACAACCGGATTTTATTTGGCGGGCGCAGTGCGGTTTATGGTAAAGATGCTGAGCAACCGGTATACCCCAGGCGTTTGTTACAAGCGCTGACTAACTGTTTTCCTATGCTGGAGGGGGTGTGTACTGATTATCATTGGAGTGGCTGGGTGGCGGTGTCGATAGACGACCTGCCCAGAGTATGTCAGGCCGAGCCGGATCTGTTTTATGCCGCCGGTTATTGTGGCAGCGGCTTGTCTTTTAGCACTCAGGCGGGTAAGCGTTTAGCACAGCTTTGCATGGGGCAGGCGTTACCAGCTTTACCGCTTTATCAGGGGCCGTTAAAACCCTTTCCGCTACCCGCACTGCGCCGGGTGGGGCAGCAAGCTTATTATCAGTGGGGTAGATTTAGCGATCGTTTCTTGTAGTCCACTGGTACTATTTAAGCCGACTGAGTGAAGGTTAACTGTTATTTTTATTTGCGGATTAGTTTGTTATGTCTTTTTGGCCAGAGTTTTTATTGATTGCAACAGTGCATCTGGTGGCAGTTGCCAGCCCGGGGCCCGATTTTGCCATAGTGCTGCGCTATGCCGTACGGTTTGGCCGGCGTCAGGCGCTGTTAGCCAGTGCAGGTGTCGGCCTGGCCATTTTGCTGCACGTTAGCTGGTCTTTACTGGGTATTGCCGTGCTTATTCAAACCACCGAATGGTTATTCAGTGCGTTAAGCCTGGCGGGTGCGGCTTATTTATTTTATATCGGTATACAAGCGCTTAAAAGTAAGGCGCCCCTTCATCCGGAGCAGACCATAGGTGGCAGCGCGCAGGATCCTGTGCCAAGCGGTGGCAAAGCTTTTGCCGCCGGCTTTATCACTAACGGTTTAAACCCAAAGGCCACACTATTCTTCTTATCCTTGTTTGCGGTCATTATTTCGCCACAAACACCGCTGTCGTACAAAGTGGTCTACGGTGTGTACATGGCGCTGGCGACAGCCTGCTGGTTTTCAGTGTTATCTGTAGTGCTGACACAAACCAAAGTACGGGGTTTTTTACTGCTGAAAGGCTTTTGGTTTGACCGGCTGATGGGGGCGCTATTATTGGCATTAGCGTTGCATCTGGTGATAACCACGATGTACCGCTAAACTTAAGCAGTGTCAGTATCTCGCTGACCAAGAGGTGTAACATGCAGATCGTCAGCAAGCTGATTACGCTGGATCTGGATTATAGTCATCCCGATAGCCATGCTTATCAGCAACAGCGTTATTATGTCTCGCCCTGGCAAGGGGAGAGTGCGCAGCATTTTGCCAAACGACTGCTGATGTTTTTAAGCCTATACGAGCAGCATCCTGGCTTCGCTGATACACCGTCGCACGGTAAGGCCCCGGATATCTTTGTCAAAGATACAGAGCAACAGGTTGCTATCTGGTGTCAACTCGAGCCCATTGCCGCTAAGCGGCTGCAGCGGGCCAGTCACCTGGCCGGTGAAGTGTTATTAGTACTGGACGAGCAGGAAGCGGCGCAGTGTTCTGCCATGGCTGTGGCGAATCAACGCACCTTTGTGTTACACCAGTCACAATTAGACGCCTTTTGCTTAATGCTAAAAAGTCACATGCGGCTAAGTGTTTACCGCGAAGATCCGCTGCTGCAAATTACCGATGGTCAGCATGTGATGGAGCTTAATCTCACCGCCTTACTGGATAAGCCACATTAATACTGTGGCCTTGTGTTAGCGCAACTGAACGTTATAATACGCCGGTTTTTAACATTGCACCGGATTTACGGTCCGGCAACGCAAGGAGTTGTCTATGTACGTTGTTGCTGCTTTATATAAATTTGTTCACTTACCCGATTACGTTAGTCTGCGCGATACCTTGTATAACACTATGGTTGCCCATCAGGTTAAAGGCACTTTGTTGCTGGCTGAAGAGGGCATTAACGGCACCATTTGTGGGCCGCGCCAGGGAGTTGACGCAGTAAAAGCCTGGCTTGATGCCGATGGCCGCTTCGCGGGTTTGAGCTACAAAGAATCCTTATCGGATGAGCTGGCGTTTTACCGCACCAAAGTAAAACTGAAAAAAGAAATCGTTACCATGGGCGTTGAAGGGATTAATCCGGCGCATATTGTTGGTACCTATGTTAAAGGTAATGACTGGAACCAGCTAATAAGCGATCCGGACACTATAGTCATTGACACCCGCAATGACTATGAAGTGGCCATTGGTACTTTTAAAAATGCGGTCAACCCTAACACCACTACCTTTCGTGAGTTCCCCCAATGGGCGGCCGAAAACCTGGATAAAACCAAACACAAGAAAGTGGCGATGTTTTGCACCGGTGGTATCCGCTGCGAAAAATCCACCGCTTACCTAAAAGAGCAGGGCTTTGATGAGGTGTATCACCTCGATGGCGGTATTTTAAAGTACTTAGAGGAAATGCCGGCAGAAAATAGCCTGTGGCAAGGTGAGTGTTTTGTCTTTGACCAGCGCGTTGCGGTAAAACACGGTTTGGCACAAGGCAGTTATGATCAGTGTTATGCCTGTCGTATGCCGTTATCTGCAGAAGAAATGAGCTCTGCACACTATGTAAAAGGCTTAAGCTGCCCACACTGCTTTGATAAAACCACGGAAGAGCAAAAAGCGGCCTTTGCCGAGCGTCAACGTCAGGTTGAACTGGCGAAACAGCGCGGTGAAAAACATATCCGCGACGGTAAGTTTGAATAACGACTCCTCGCATCAAGCTACAAAGCACCTTATCAAGCCAGCATACTGCTGGCTTTTTTTCTGCTACTCAGGCGCAGTCCTTTCTATAATTTAGAACTTAATTGCGCTAAAAATGCAATTTTTGTTTTATTTTCCTACGCTATGATAACCGGCAATCAGGAGATCCTATGCTGAAAAACACCTTTACTCATTACGGCATTGTCAGTGTAGTCGTGCACTGGCTGGTAGCGTTCACCGTATTTGGTTTGTTTGCCCTGGGGTTTTGGATGGTCGATCTCAGTTATTACAGTAGCTGGTATCGTACCGCGCCGCACTGGCACAAAAGCATTGGCATTTTGTTGGCGTTGGTCATACTGTTTCGCCTGCTCTGGCGCCTGATAAGCCCGCCACCGCCGCCACTTGCTTCGCATAAAGATTGGGAGCGTCGCACTGCCGCTGTAGTGCAGCTGGCGTTATATCTGGGCATTGCGGTGCTTATTATCAGTGGCTATTTAATCTCCACTGAAGATGGCCGGCCGATTGCCGTGTTTGGCTGGTTTGAGGTGCCGGCATTGGGGGCGCTGTTTAACCGCCAGGCCGACATCGCAGGCGCGATACACGAATACACCGCTTATGCTTTAATCACGCTGGCGTTGCTACATGGGCTGGCGGCCGTAAAACACCATGTTATCGATAAAGACAGTACACTGCGCCGAATGTTCGGCTGTAAACCTTAAAACCGGAGGATACAATGAAGAAACTTGCACTGGCTGCAGCACTAGCCTCGATGATGGTATTACCGGCAAAAGCTGCCGATTATGTGATTGATACCCAAGGCGCACATGCTTTTATTCAGTTTAAAATTAGCCACTTAGGTTACAGTTGGTTATATGGCCGCTTTAACACCTTTAGCGGTGATTTCAGCTACGACGCCAGCAAACTGGCCCAGTCAAAAATTCAGCTGACCATCGACACCGCCAGTGTTGACTCCAACCATGCTGAGCGTGATAAACACTTGCGCAGCGCCGATTTTCTAAACGTTAGTAAACACCCTAAAGCAACCTTTGTCAGCACCAAAGTGGTGCCTAAAGACGGTGATAACTTCGATTTACATGGTAATTTAACGCTTAACGGTGTGACGAAAGAAGTGGTTATCGCAGCTGAGAAATTAGGCGAGGGCACAGATCCCTGGGGCGGTTACCGCGCTGGTTTTGCCGGTACTACCACGCTGACATTAAAAGATTTTGCCATTAACACTGATTTAGGCCCGGCATCTGCCACTGTGCAGTTGGATCTGACCGTAGAAGGGATCCGCAAGTAAGCACAACAGCCTGACCAAACACCGGTGTGTTACTACACCTGTGTTTGGTTTGCCGGCTTGTCTGTCTGTGGCTTTATTTCTGCTGCCGGCTCAGGCTGTGCTTTTGACTTTAAGGCACTGAGTAAGCTTAACAAGATCAGATTAAACTCTTCGTCTTCTATTTTGGCATTGGTCAGGCTACCTACCAACAATGTGGCTTCAAAATTATCGCCGGTGCGATACATCAGTTGTGCCAACCTGAGAGTCGCCCACGGCAGGCTCGGGTTCTCACTGTCCTTAAAAAACTCAAGATACTGCTGCAGCGCCTTGATGCCAAGATTGGCGTCCTGGTCGGCTACCACAGCTAAACGGCCGATATGATAAAGCGCAGTGTATTTTTCAGTCAGATCCGTTGCATAGTCTGCTGCTTGCTGGTAGCTGACAAAGGCCTGTTGATAGGCGCCTAACTCATTTTCAATTTGTGCCTTACGCGCCAGTAAGCGCGCTGTTGGCGGATTGGGCATCATTTTTTCCAACAGTGCCAACGCTTCGGCCGGTTTTTTCTCGTTAAGCAAAATACGGCTTTGTGCCAGTAAAGCTTGTGCCGGACTATCTTGAGCCAGCTGTTGTGCCATTTGATCCGCCAGCGCTTTATCGCCGCCGGCAGAAGCGGGCGCGATGCTGTAAAAATCAATTAACGCCTGACGGGCTGCAAAGTGATCGGGCTTTAACTGTACCGCCTGTTGTAACAGGGCCACGCCACGCGCAGCCCGCTCTTTGGCGGCAAACACATTGCCATCACTGGCCAGGCGAATTTTGCTCAGGCCGGCCAGATAATTCAGCTCACTGTTAGCAGGAAACTGTTCGACGGCGTAATTGAGTAGGGTATTGGCATCTTCGAGCCGCTGCTGGCTGATTAACGCCCGCGCATACAGTACCAGCAAAGCGTCCTGCTGTTTGTAATCAGGTCGCTTAACCAGTTGCTGCTCAAGTTCGGTAAATTGTGATTTCGCCAGTAACTGCTCAAAATGGGCCAGCTCCTGCGCAGGTAGCACTGTCGCCAACAAAAATAACAGCGTTTTCAATACAGAACTCCTTCGACGTCGCGAATTGTTATAGTCTGCGGCATCTGCTGCTAAATTACCACCGGCTTAAGGTACTTCAATACTGATGTCTGTCAGCGGAATGCTACAGCAGGGCAAAAATTCGCCACTGCGTACAAAAGCCAGCGGCTCGGTAAGATAACGCACTTCGCCAGACAGCAGCTTACAGCGGCAAGCGCCGCAGTAGCCCTCACGGCAATGAAAATTCACCTGTTGTTGATGGCGCTCCAGCGCGCAGAGTAAATTGGCATCAGTGCCATCAAACTCGATGGCACTGTGCTGATTAAGCCTGACGCTGGGCATCTGTTACAGGTCGAAATCGCCGAAATCGGCGCCATCAACTTCGTTATCAATCTGACCGACCAGATAAGAGCTGATTTCGGCTTCTTGTGGTGCTACCTGCACGTTATCTGACACCAGCCAGGTGTTGATCCAGGGGATAGGGTTTTGTGTGGTAGAGAAGATAGGCTTTAAGCCAATCGCCTGCATCCGGCTGTTAGTAATGTACTCAACGTACTGGCACAAAATATCTTTATTCAGGCCAATCATAGAGCCATCTTTAAACAAAAACTCAGCCCAGTCTTTTTCCTGCTCTGCCGCTTTGCGGAAAATAGCATAAGCTTCTTCTTCACACTCTTTGGCAATTTGCGCCATTTGTGGGTCGTCATCACCGGCTGCCATAATGTTTAGCATATGCTGGGTGCCGGTTAGGTGCAGCGCTTCATCGCGGGCGATAAGACGAATGATCTTAGCATTGCCTTCCATCAGTTCACGCTCAGCAAAAGCAAAGCTGCAGGCGAAGCTGACGTAAAAGCGAATTGCCTCAAGCACATTTACCGACATCACGCACAGGTACAGCCGGCGTTTGAGTTCGTACAGGCTGATGGTGTGGGTTTCACCGTTGATGGTGTGAGTGCCTTCGCCACAGCGCTGGTACAAATTAATGCCATCAATCAGCGCATCGTAGTAGCGGGTTACATCTTCAGCGCGCTGCAGAATTTTCTCATTCAGCATAATGTCGTCAAACACTTTATGAGGCTCGGCGCTGATATTACGTACTATATGGGTATAGCTGCGGCTGTGGATAGTTTCACTAAAGGCCCAGGTTTCAATCCAGGTTTCCAGCTCGGGCAGCGATACGATAGGTAAAAATGCCACATTAGGTGAGCGGCCCTGTACCGAGTCCAGTAAGGTCTGGTACTTCAGGTTGCTGATAAAAATGTGCTTTTCATGCTCGGGCAGGTTCTGAAAGTCGATACGGTCTTTGCTGACATCGACCTCTTCCGGCCGCCAGAAGAAACTCAGTTGTTTTTCAATCAGTTTTTCAAAGATACCGTATTTTTGCTGATCGTAACGTGACACATTGACCGGATTGCCAAAAAACATTGGCTCTTTTAATTGATCGTTGATTTGTCTGTTAAAGGTTGTGTACGCCATAGCCACTTATCGTCCTAACTGGGTATCAAAACTACATACGGGCTGTGCGGCCAGCCCGTTTACTGTCAGATTAAATTTTACAGGCACCGCCGGCGCAGCCATCACCCTGGGCTTCCGGTTTAATATCGTCCTGCACGTCAGATGCACCGTCACGGGTGTTGTGGTAATACATGGTTTTTACCCCCAACTTGTAAGCGGTTAGCAAATCTTGCAATAACAGTTTCATCGGCACTTTGCCACCGTCAAACTTATTCGGGTCATAGTTGGTATTGGCCGAAATAGTCTGGTCAACAAACTTCTGCATAATGGCCACTAATGTCAGGTAGCCATTATTGTTCGGTATGTCCCACAGCAGCTCGTATTTATCTTTTAATCGCTCATACTCTGGCACGACCTGCTTTAAAATGCCGTCTTTACTGGCTTTAACGCTGATATGGCCGCGTGGTGGTTCTATGCCATTAGTGGCATTAGAGATTTGCGATGAGGTTTCGGATGGCATCAGCGCTGACAGCGTCGAGTTACGCAGGCCATGCGTCGTAATGTCTTTACGCAGCTGCTCCCAATCCAGTTGCAGGGGCTCCTGGCACACTTTATCCAAATCTTTTTTGTAGGTATCTATCGGTAAGATGCCTTCGGCGTACGTTGTCTCGTTAAACTTCGGACAAGCGCCAAACTCCTGCGCCAGCTTGTTGGACGCTTTCAGCAGATAGTACTGCATGGCTTCAAAGGTGCGGTGTGTTAACGCATTAGCAGAGCCATCTGAGTATTTCACGCCGTTCTTTGCCAGATAATAGGCGTAGTTAATCACACCAACGCCTAAAGTGCGGCGGTTGATAGAGGCATGAAACGCCGCCGGAATAGGGTAATCCTGATAATCCAGCAGGCTATCCAGTGAGCGCACCGCCAGCTCAGCCAGCTCTTCCAGTTCCGATAAGTTGTCAATGGCGCCTAAGTTAAACGCTGACAGCGTACAAAGGGCAATTTCCCCCTCAGGATCGTTGACGTCGTTTAACGGCTTCGTTGGCAGCGCAATTTCCAGACACAGGTTGCTTTGGCGCACCGGCGCAAATTTGGGGTTAAACGGGCTGTGCGTATTACAGTGGTCAACGTTTTGCAGATAAATACGGCCGGTGCTGGCACGCTCCTGCATAAACAGGGTAAACAGCTCCAGTGCTTTTAAGCGTTTTTTGCGGATGCTGCTGTCGTTTTCGTACTTCACATACAGCTGTTCAAATTTTTCCTGATCTTCAAAAAAAGCATCATATAAACCCGGTACGTCTGACGGGCTAAACAGGGTGATGTAATCGTCTTTAATTAAACGGGTGTACATCAGGCGGTTAAACTGCACGCCATAATCTAAGTGCCGCACCCGGTTTTCTTCTACACCACGGTTGTTTTTCAGCACCAACAATGATTCTACTTCTAAGTGCCACAGCGGGTAGAACAGGGTTGCCGCACCGCCACGCACGCCACCTTGCGAGCAGCTTTTAACCGCGGTTTGAAAGTGTTTGTAAAACGGAATACAGCCAGTGTGAAAGGCTTCACCGTTACGGATTGGGCTGCCCAAAGCGCGGATGCGGCCGGCATTGATGCCGATACCGGCGCGCTGGCTCACGTATTTAACAATGGCACTTGAGGTAGCGTTAATCGAATCTAAGCTGTCACCGCATTCAATCAGTACGCACGAGCTGAACTGACGGGTAGGGGTACGCACACCAGACATAATGGGCGTTGGCAACGACAATTTAAAGGTTGAGCAGGCGTCGTAGAAGCGGCGCACATAATCCAGCCGGTTGGCTTTGGGGTAGTTAGCAAACAAACAGGCCGCTACCAGCATATATAAAAACTGCGCGCTTTCGTATATCTCGCCGCTGACGCGGTTTTGTACCAGGTATTTACCTTCCAGCTGTTTGACCGCCGCGTAGCTGAAGTTTAAATCGCGGCTGTGATCGATATAGCTATTCAGCGTTTCCAGCTCATCACGGCTGTAATCAGCCAGGATATGGGCGTCATAGCGCTTGGCTTCTACCATCCGTACTACCTGATCGTACAGATGCGGTGGCTCAAACTGGCCATAGGCTTTTTTGCGCAGATGGAATACGGCTAAGCGGGCGGCCAGGTATTGATAGTCCGGGCTGTCTTTAGAAATAAGATCAGCAGCAGCTTTAATAATGGTTTCATGAATATCTTCAGTTTTAATGCCATCGTAAAACTGGATATGCGATTTAAGCTCAACCTGAGACACCGACACATTCGACAAGCCTTCAGCGGCCCAGGTAATCACACGGTGGATTTTATCTAAATCCAGCGGCTCACGGCGACCATCACGCTTAGTGACAAAAAGAGATTGAGTCATTGCTGCTGCTTTCCATTTCAATTGTTGTTAACGGTTGCAAGCCGTAGCGCACGGCTATTTTATTATCCGCTATTGCTGTTTAATTACACAACATATAGTGGTTTGCATGAAAGTGATCACAAGATAGTGTGTATCTGGGGTTTTTGCAAGGCTTGACAACGCGGAAAAACATCGGGACGAAAGATGCGGTTAGCAACTGCTAACCGCGGTGCCAGTGTGCGAAGAAAAGTGCTGTGGGTGCAAGCTTTTTTTCTGGTTAAATTTATTTATTCTATCAATATTTTTTTTATAGCTATCGGCTATTTAGCTGCTGAAAAAAACAGCGTTACAACGGTTTTCTCGCCACCACGATGTAATTGACGTCCAGCCCCGGGCCGGTTTTAAAACTGTTTTTCAGCGGATTAAAATGCAGGCCGGTAGCATCTACCAGCTCAAGGCCAGCTTGCTCGATAAAGCGCATCAGCTCAGAAGGACGGATAAACTTACTGAACTCATGCGTACCTTTAGGCACCAGCTTAAGTACATGCTCGGCGCCAATGATGGCCAGTAAATAGGCTTTGGCGGTTTTGTTTAACGTAGAGAAAAACAAAGTGGCGCCGGGTTTGGCTAAATCGGCGCAGGCCTGAATAACCGACATCGGCGCAGGCACATGCTCCAGCATTTCCATACAGGTTACGACATCAAACTGCCCGCTATGCTGCTGGGCGTAATCTTCAGCCGTCGCTTGCTGGTAATTAACAGTGACGCCGCTTTCCAGTGCGTGTAAGCGCGCCACCTCCAGTGAGTCACTGGCCATATCTAACCCCGTTACCACAGCACCGCTACGCGCCATGCTCTCGGCCAAAATACCGCCACCACAGCCAATATCAATTACCGTTTTGCCAAATAAACCCTGCAGTTCATCGCTGATATAGCTTAAGCGTACCGGGTTTAACAGATGCAGTGGCTTAAACTCACCATCAGGGTCCCACCAGCGCGAGGCAATATCGTTAAACTTGGCAATTTCGCGGTTATCTACATTCAGGCTGCTTGTCATGGGCGTTGCTCGTTAGTTTTTTGCGCATTATAAAGCCTGTAACGGTGACAGCAATGGCAAAGGTGGTTTTGCGCTGCATTTGGGGCATGGCAAGCGGGATTTTCTGTGTTAGAATCCCGCGTTGTCTCGCGCTTTATAACATCGACAAATGCGAGTTATCTATCTGATTTAAGGGAAATTAGCGTTTTATGACAGATCTGGCCAGAGAAATAGTTCCGATAAATATCGAAGACGAATTAAAGAATTCGTACCTCGATTACGCCATGAGCGTTATTGTTGGCCGCGCCTTACCGGACGTAAGGGATGGTTTAAAGCCGGTACACCGTCGCGTGTTGTTTGCGATGAAGGAACTGGGCAATGACTGGAACAAAGCCTATAAGAAATCGGCCCGTGTGGTGGGTGATGTTATCGGTAAGTATCACCCGCACGGCGACAGTGCGGTTTACGATACTATAGTGCGCATGGCGCAGCCTTTCTCTTTACGTTACATGCTGGTTGACGGTCAGGGTAACTTTGGCTCTATCGATGGCGACTCCGCGGCAGCAATGCGTTATACCGAAGTACGGATGGCACGCATTGCGCATGAATTACTGGCCGATTTAGATAAAGAAACCGTCGACTATGTGCCTAACTACGACGGCACTGAGCAAATTCCAGCGGTTATGCCAACCAAGGTGCCAAACCTGTTAATTAACGGCTCCAGTGGTATTGCCGTAGGTATGGCCACCAATATTCCACCGCACAACTTAACTGAAGTGATTGATGGCTGTTTAGCCTTAATTGCTAATCCGGATATCGAACTGCATGAGTTGATGCAGTATATCCCGGGGCCAGATTTCCCTACAGCCGCTATTATTAATGGCCGTAAAGGTATCGAAGAAGCTTACCGCACTGGCCGCGGCAAGGTGTATATCCGCGCCAAAACCGAAATTGAAACCGACGAGAAAACCGGCCGTGAAGCCATTATCGTCAACGAAATTCCGTATCAGGTAAACAAAGCCCGCTTAATTGAAAAAATTGCCGAGCTGGTAAAAGAAAAGCGTATTGAAGGCATTTCAGCACTGCGTGACGAGTCTGATAAAGACGGTATGCGTATAGTGATTGAGCTGAAACGCGGCGAATCCAGTGACGTCATGCTGAACCAGCTGTATGCCAACACCCAAATGCAAACAGTGTTTGGTATCAATATGGTCGCCTTGGATCAGGGCCAGCCAAAGCTGTTAAGCTTAAAAGAGATGCTGCAGTGCTTTGTGTTGCACCGCCGGGAAGTGGTTACCCGTCGTACCGTTTACGATTTACGTAAAGCCCGTGATCGCGCCCATATCTTAGAAGGTTTAGCCATAGCGCTGGCCAATATTGACGACATCATTGAGCTGATTAAAACTTCGCCCAGCCCGGCGGAAGCCAAGCTGCGCTTAGTTGACCGCGGCTGGCAGTTAGGTGATGTTAGCGCCATGCTGGAGCGCGCCGGACAAGATGCCGCGCGGCCAGAGTGGTTAGAAGCGCATTTTGGTATTCGCGACGGCAAATATTTCTTAACCGAGCAACAGGCTCAGGCCATTTTGGATCTGCGTTTACATAAGCTGACCGGCCTTGAGCATGAAAAAATTCTTGATGAGTACAAGCAGCTATTAGAGCTTATCGCAGAATTACTACACATTCTGGCCAGCCCGGAGCGGTTAATGGAAGTGATCTGCGAAGAGCTTGAAGCGATCAAAACCCAATATGGCGATGCACGCCGCACGGATATTCAGGACAATATGCTGGATATCAATATGGAAGATTTGATCACCGAAGAAGACGTGGTGGTGACCCTATCGCACTTAGGCTATGCCAAATATCAGCCTTTGTCTGACTATGAAGCACAGCGCCGCGGTGGCAAGGGTAAAGCCGCCACTACGGTAAAAGATGAAGACTTCGTTGATAAGTTATTAGTTGCCAGCACCCACGATACGATTTTATGTTTCTCTAACCGTGGCCGCCTGTACTGGATGAAGGTATATCAATTACCGCTGGCCAGTCGCACAGCGCGTGGTAAGCCGATTGTGAACTTATTGCCGCTGGAAGAAGGCGAGCGCATTAATGCTATTCTGCCGGTGCGTGAGTACGAAGAAAACAAATATGTGTTTATGGCCACCGCCAATGGTACGGTGAAGAAAACATCGCTGACCGAGTACTCGCGGCCGCGCTCTAACGGTATTATTGCCGTGAATCTGAACGATGGTGACCGTTTAATCGGTGTGGGTATTACCGACGGCAACAGTGAAATTATGCTGTTCTCCGATGATGGTAAAGTGGTGCGCTTTGCCGAAGATCAGGTGCGTAGCATGGGCCGTACCGCCACCGGCGTGCGCGGCATTAAACTGCGTGAAGGGGGCTCAGTGGTCTCGTTAATCATTCCAAACGGCAGTGGCCCAATCCTTACCGTCACAGAAAACGGCTATGGCAAACGCACGGCACTGCAGGAATACCCGGCGAAGAGCCGCGCCACGCAGGGCGTAGTGTCGATTAAAGTGTCAGAGCGTAACGGCCTGGTGGTCGGTGCGGTACAGGTGAATGAGCTGGATGAAATTATGATGATTTCAAACAAGGGCACTCTGGTACGTACCCGCGTTAATGAAGTGTCTGAAGTCGGCCGTAATACCCAGGGCGTAATTTTAATTCGCACCGCTGATAACGAAAAAGTGGTAGGTGTGGAAAAAATAGACGAAATTCAGGACGCTGAGGAACTGGCAGCTGCCGAGGCAGAGAAGGCCGCCAACACTGTGCTGACTGACACTCAGTTAGCGCAGGATGAAGAAGAGTAACACCCAGACAAAACGGGCGCATCTGCGCTCGTTTTGCTTTTTAGCTGTTGGTAATTTATCCAATAAGATCGGCCAAAGCCGGCATTAATGAACAACCAGGCCAGTAAAAGAAAGACGCTAATTCAGGAGCTCGCAGTAACAATGACGACGTTTAATTTTTGTGCCGGCCCGGCCATGCTACCGGTTGAAGTAATGCAGCAGGCACAGCAGGAATTTATTAACTGGCAGCAACAAGGCTGTTCGGTGATGGAAATCAGCCATCGCAGCAAGCCCTTTATCAAATTAGCCGCTGAGGCTGAGCAGGACCTGCGTGATTTACTCAATATTCCAGCCAATTACAAGGTGCTGTTTATGCACGGCGGTGGCCGGGGGCAATTCTCTGCCGTGCCGCTTAATTTATTAAAGCCGGGCCAAACGGCTGACTATATCGTGTCGGGTGCCTGGTCACAGTCGGCAGTAGAAGAAGCACAAAAATACGGTGCGATTAACACTCAGGATATTCGCAGCAAAAGCGCCGGTGGTATTCGCAGTATTACCGCGCCAGAGCAATGGCAGTTAACACCGGGTGCGGCTTATGTGCATTGCTGCCCGAATGAAACGGTAGACGGCGTTGAGTTTACCGGTCTTCCGCAAACAGACAGCCCAATTGTCGCCGATTTATCTTCTACTATTTTATCGCGGCCAATTGATGTGAGCCGTTACGGCGTTATTTATGCCGGCGCGCAGAAAAATATCGGCCCGTCGGGTTTAACGCTGGCGATAGTGCGGGACGATTTACTACCGGCAAAAGATACGGCCATCCCCTCTGTACTGGATTATCGTCTGGCGGCTGAAAACGACAGCATGTTTAATACCCCGCCTACCTTTGCCTGGTATCTGGCCGGGTTGGTATTTAAGTGGCTAAAACGCCAGGGCGGCGTAACCGAAATGGCTACGCGTAACCAATCAAAAGCTAGCTTATTGTATGATTATATTGATAAAAGCGATTTTTACAGTAACGATGTCGACAAAGCTTACCGCTCCTGGATGAATGTGCCGTTTTTCCTGGCCGATGAGCGGCTAAACGACACCTTTTTGGCACAGGCCGAACAGCATGGCCTATTGGCACTGAAAGGCCACCGTATGGTAGGCGGTATGCGGGCCAGTATTTATAACGCTATGCCGCTGGCAGGCGTGCAAACGCTGGTAAGCTTTATGCAAGAATTTGAGCGGGTACACGGATGAAAACATTAACCCTTAATCCGATTGCTAAAGTGGCCGGTGAAGTACACCTGCCAGGCTCGAAAAGTATCTCGAACCGGGTGCTGCTGCTGGCGGCACTGGCAGAGGGCACGACATTTATCACCAATTTACTCGATAGTGATGATGTTAAGCATATGCTTAACGCCTTAACGGCGTTAGGCGTCAGCTATAAGTTATCTGCCTGTCGTACCAAGTGCGAGGTACACGGCCTTGGCGGCCTGTTTAACCACCCGCATGCGCTAACCATGTTTTTAGGCAATGCTGGCACCGCCATGCGCCCGCTTACTGCAGCGCTGGCGGCATCTAAGGTGGATATAACGCTAACCGGCGAGCCGCGTATGTACGAGCGGCCTATCGGCCATTTAGTCGATGCGCTGCGTCAGCTAAACGCCGAGATCAGCTATCTGGATAACGACGGCTTTCCGCCGCTGCGCATTCACGGCAAAGCGCTAAGCGGCGGTAAAATGCAAATAGACGGCAGTATCTCCAGTCAGTTTTTAACGGCTGTATTAATGGTGGCACCGCTGCTGGATGGCGATAGCGAAATCGACATTATCGGCGAGCTGGTCTCCAAGCCGTATATCGATATAACCCTGGCGCTGATGCAGCGCTTTGGTGTCAGCGTAACGCATCACGACTATAAAACGTTCAGCATTGCCGGCAATCAGTTGTATAAATCGCCGGGCCACTGGCTGGTAGAAGGTGATGCCTCATCAGCGTCTTACTTTCTGGCGGCAGCGGCCATTAAAGGCGGCAGCATTAAAGTGACCGGCATTGGCAAGCATGCGGTGCAGGGGGATATTCATTTTGCTGATGCGTTAGCGGCTATGGGCGCCGATGTTGCGTGGGGTGATGATTATATTATGGTTACGCGAAACCAATTAAACGGCATAGACCGTGACTATAACGCCATACCTGATGCGGCCATGACTATTGCCACCACCGCCTTGTTTGCCAAAGGGCCTACGGTTATTCGCAATGTCTACAACTGGCGGGTAAAAGAGACCGACCGCTTAGCGGCGATGGCAACTGAACTTAGAAAAGTGGGCGCTGAGGTGGAAGAAGGCCATGATTATTTGAAAATTGTGCCGCCGGCTCAGCTTAAGCACGCCAGTATCGCGACCTATAATGACCATCGCATGGCCATGTGTTTCTCACTGGTCGCGCTCAGTGATACGCCGGTTACTATTGAAGATCCGGATTGCACCGCTAAAACCTTCCCGGGCTACTTTGATACCTTTGCCCGTTTAGCCCTCTAGCGGCATTTTCATGTAGATGCACAGCCGTCTGGCTGTGCGCTTTTCCTGCGTTTTAACTGAATTAAACACAGATTTTGTCACGAAAAGCTGTATAATAGCGCCGTTTTTTAATCCGATTAACCAGCAGTTTGACAAGGGGGTAGGATGCCACATTCTGCAGCAGTAATTACCATAGATGGCCCGGGTGGTGCAGGCAAAGGCACCATTTGCCGCTTAGTAGCCCAACGTTTGGGCTGGCAATTACTCGACAGTGGCGCTATTTACCGCGTGCTCGCCCTGGCTGCGATGCATCATCAGATTGCTTGTGATGACGAAGAAGCACTGCAGCCGTTAGCCGCGCACCTGGATGTGCAGTTTGGCAGTGACGAGCAGGGCAATGTGCGCATTACGCTGGAAGGCGAAAATGTTACCCATACCATTCGCACGCAGGAAGTGGCTGATGTAGCGTCAAAAATTGCTTCGCTACCGCGGGTGCGTGAAGCCTTGTTGCGGCGTCAACGCGCTTTTGCCGAGCAGCCAGGTTTGGTCGCTGATGGCAGAGACATGGGTACTGTGGTGTTCCCGCAGGCTGAAGTTAAAATCTTTTTAACCGCCACCGCCGAAGAGCGCGCCAGACGGCGCTTTTTAGAGTTGAAAGAAAAGGGCTTTGATGTTAACATCGGCGACCTTTTGGGCGAAATTCGGGCCAGAGACGAGCGCGATATGAACCGCGCCACAGCACCACTAAAACCGGCTGCTGATGCGTATATCCTGGATTCGACCAGTAAAACCATTGAACAAGTGTTGGATGAGGTACTGAACTACGTTGGCATGAAGTTGCCGGCAGTGGTGTGAACCAGGCCAAAACCGCGCTTTGGACAGCCTGATAAACGGATTTAATCAGGTAAATGTAGCAACCCCACAACGCATGATGCAGCGTGGAGCACTTAACTGAAAAAGTGAATATGACTGAAAATTTTGCACAATTATTTGAGGAAAGCCTCAAAGCCATCGAAACCCGTCCGGGTGCCATTGTTAAAGGTACTGTTGTTGCCGTTCTGAAAGACGTCGTTATGGTTGACGCCGGTCTGAAATCAGAAGCCGCTATTCCGGTTGAGCAGTTCAAATCTCTGAACGGCGAAATCGAAGTTAGCGTAGGCGATATCATTGACGTAGCTTTAGACGCTATCGAAGACGGTTTCGGCGAAACGCTGTTATCACGCGAAAAAGCCAAACGTCACGAAGCCTGGGTACGCCTGGAAAAAGCTTGTGAAGACAAAGAAACGGTTATCGGTGTTATCACTGGTAAAGTTAAAGGTGGCTTCACGGTTGAAGTTGACGGTATTCGTGCATTCCTGCCTGGTTCATTAGTAGACGTACGTCCGGTGCGTGACACGCTGCACCTGGAAAACAAAGAACTTGAGTTCAAAGTTATCAAGCTGGATCAGAAGCGTAACAACGTGGTGGTATCACGTCGTGCGGTTATTGAATCAGAAAGCAGCCATGAGCGCGACCAGCTGTTAGAAACGCTGGAAGAGGGCATGGAAGTTAAAGGTATCGTTAAGAACCTGACTGACTACGGTGCATTCGTAGACTTAGGCGGCGTAGACGGCTTACTGCATATCACTGATATGGCGTGGAAGCGCGTTAAGCACCCAAGCGAAATCGTTAATGTTGGCGACGAAATTCCGGTAAAAGTACTGAAATTCGACCGCGAGAAGCAGCGCGTATCTTTAGGCCTGAAGCAAATGGGCGAAGATCCGTGGGCAGCTATCGCTTCACGTTACCCAGAAGGTGCGAAAATCACTGGTCGCGTAACTAACCTGACTGACTATGGCTGCTTCGTTGAAATCGAAGAAGGCGTTGAAGGCTTAGTACACGTTTCAGAAATGGACTGGACCAACAAGAACATCCACCCATCTAAAGTGGTTAACCTGGGTGACTCTGTTGAAGTTATGGTACTGGAAATCGACGAAGAACGTCGTCGTATTTCATTAGGCCTGAAACAGTGTAAAGCTAACCCATGGGAAGAGTTCGCGAAGGGCTTCAACAAGGGTGACCGTGTAAGCGGTAAGATCAAGTCAATCACTGACTTCGGTATCTTCATCGGCCTGGACGGCGGCATCGATGGTCTGGTTCACTTATCAGACATCAGCTGGAACGCCACTGGCGAAGAAGCGGTACGTGAGTTCAAGAAAGGCGACGAAGTACACGCTGTTGTACTGCAAGTTGACCCAGAGCGCGAGCGTATTTCTTTAGGTATCAAGCAGCTGGATGAAGATCCATTCAACGGCTACCTTGCTGACAACAAAAAAGGTGCTATCGTTAAAGGTGAAGTAACTGCCGTTGACGCTAAAGGCGCTACTGTTATGTTAGAAGGTGGTGTAGAAGGCTACATCCGTGTATCTGACATCGCGCGTGAGCGTATCGAAGATGCGACTACAGTACTGAAAGTAGGCGAAGAAGTTGAAGCTCGTTTAATGGGCGTTGATCGCAAAAACCGCGTAATCAGCCTGTCAATCAAAGCGAAATTCGAAGCTGAAGAAAAAGAAGCTATGGACACTATCAACAGCAAGCAACAAGAAGCTGATTTTGGTGGTAACGCTATGGCCGAAGCATTTAAAGCTGCTCAGAAGCAGGATTAATTGCTAACAAAGCAGGGGGCTTATGCCTCCTGCTTTATCCAACAGCAGGTTTGCCGGAGGGTCTATGACCAAGTCTGAATTAATTGAAAAATTAGCTACTGATTTCCCCCATATTCAGGTCAAGGATGTTGAAGCTTCAGTTAAAGAAATCCTCGAGCAGATGGCACAATCGCTTTCAAGCAACGAACGCATTGAAATTCGTGGCTTTGGCAGTTTTTCACTGCATTACCGTGCGCCTCGTGTCGGCCGCAATCCAAAAACCGGTGACAAAGTTGAACTGGACGGTAAATATGTACCGCATTTCAAGCCAGGTAAAGAATTACGTGACCGGGTAAAAGACAACACCTGATCTCAAACTATTGAGTTTGCAGGCGTAAACGGAGTTTCCCTTGCGCAGACTACTTTTTATCGCCGTACTGGTAGCCCTGGTGGTAGTAGGGGTGCTGTTTGGTTCAATTAACCAGCAATTAGCTGATTTACATCTTCTTATTATCAGTGTGCAGTTACGGGTAGTAGATATTGCACTGATTTTCTTGTTATTGGGCGTGTTACTGGGCCTGCTTATTGCCATGCTGTACTCCTTGCAACGCAAAGCTAAAGGTTGGCTGCGTAAAACAGCGGATCAGCGTTAAATCATGCTGGAGCTGCTGTTTTTATTATTGCCGGTTGCAGCAGCCTATGGCTGGTTTATGGGGCGTAACAGCCTGAAGCATAAAGAATTAAAAGGCCGCGCCAATATCACCCGCAACTTATCTTCCGGCTTAAACTTTTTACTAACCGATCAAGAAGATAAAGCGATAGAGCAGTTGTTAGAGCTGTTGGATATCGAAGCCGCCACCATTGAAACCTATCTGGCACTGGCTAATTTATTCCGCCGCAAAGGTGATTGGGATAAAGCTATCCGTATTCACGAAAAGTTACATCAATTAAAACTGCCCAAGCCGCAGGCACAGCAAATACAGTTCGAACTGGCCAAAGATTACTTTTGCGCCGGTTTATATGACCGGGCAGAAAAACTGCTGGTTAGCCTGGTTAAATCACCGAAGCTAGCCGATATGGCGTTAAAACAGTTATTTAGCATCTTTGTTGCTACCCATGAGTGGCACAAAGCTGCGACCTACCAGACGGCAGTAGATGGCACTGAATCGCGCTCGCTACGGATTGCCATGGCCAATATGCAGGTAGAAGCCAGCTTGCAGGATGAAAACCGGCAACAGTTGCTGCTGACGTTGGCCGAGCATTATCCGGCGGCTATCCGGCCTAAGTTTGAGTTGGCGAAGCAGGCATTGGCGCAGCAGGATATAACGCTGGCTAAATCGGCACTGTTATACATTATTGAACACAAGCCACAGTGGAGCGCAGATCTGCTGCCGCTGTTGGCCAACTGCCAACTGAGCGACGAAGAGTGGTATCAGCTGTTAAGCCGGTTGGTGAATAAACAACATAATACCAGTGCGGTGGTGCTGTTAGGGCAGTGGCTGGCACAACATGGCTCTACCGCCGCGGCCGAGCAGTTTTTACTGGATAAATTAGCTGCTTCGCCCAGTATCCGGGTGTTTCAGCAGCTGCTTAAAGTACGCCAGCAACACTCTGCACCCGCAGCTGAAGCGCTGTCGTCGGTAGAAGAGCTGGTAAATGCCTATCTGGCAAAAAAATCATTATATAGCTGCCGCAATTGCGGCTTTAATACCCGCAATCATTATTGGTTGTGTCCGTCCTGCCAGCAATGGGAAACCGTGGAGCCAATTGCTGGTATTGATGGCCGTTAGTCAAAGGAAACCCTATGTCGTGTCAGACCCCTGTCGTCGTTGCACTGGATTTTGAGCAGCAAAATCAGGCGCTTAACTTAGTGAGTCAACTTGACCCGGCACTGTGCCGGTTGAAAGTAGGCAAAGAAATGTTTACCCATTTTGGTCCGCAGTTTGTGCAGCAGCTGCAACAGCGCAACTTTGACGTCTTTTTAGATCTAAAATTTCATGACATTCCCAATACGGTGGCTAAAGCCGTAAAAGCCGCTGCGGATCTTGGTGTATGGATGGTGAATGTGCATGCCAGCGGTGGCAGTAAAATGATGAGCGCCGCGCGGGAATCTTTGGTATCCTATGGTACTGATAAACCTCACCTTATTGCTGTTACAGTGTTAACCAGTATGGAGCAGGCAGACTTAACGGAACTGGGTATTACGCTAACACCGGCACAACAGGTACTGAAGCTGGCGGCGCTTACGCAGCAGGCTGGTTTGGATGGTGTGGTATGTTCAGCGCAGGAAGCTACACTGTTAAAACAGCAATGTGGTAAAGACTTTATGCTGGTGACGCCCGGCATACGCCCGGCCAGCAGCAGCCAGGACGACCAAAAGCGCGTGATGACACCAGCCCAGGCCGTTGTTGCCGGGGTTGATTATATGGTAATAGGCCGGCCAATCACTAAGGCGGCCCAGCCGTTGGATGCGCTACATGCCATCGTTCGGGAGATCTCAAACGCATAATTAATCAGGAGGTTAGGGTGGATGGCATAAACCTCGCGATATTAATTGGCGGTTTTCTTTTTGTAATTAGCATCATAGCTACCCTTATCTCGGCGCGTTTAGGCGCGCCCATGCTATTGGTGTTTCTGATCATCGGTATGCTGGCTGGCGAAGAAGGCCTGGTTGGCATCCAGTTCGACAACCCTCAGGTTGCGTTTCTGATTGGCTCTATCGCGTTAGTCATTATTCTGTTTGACGGCGGTATGCGCACCCACCCGCAGCGCTTTCGTGTAGCACTGGCGCCGGCTTCAATGCTGGCTACCGTCGGTGTGGTGCTAACCTGTGGCATCGTGGGGGTTGCCGCCGCTTATTTACTTGATTTGACCTTACTGCAAGGCCTTCTGCTTGGCGCTATTTTAAGTTCTACCGATGCTGCTGCCGTGTTTTCGATCTTCCAATCACAGGGCCTGAGAATAAAAGAGCGGGTAGCATCAACGCTGGAAATAGAGTCGGGCAGTAACGACCCTATGGCGGTAATACTAACACTGACGCTGGTTGGGGTATTGGCGCAGGGTGAGCCGTTAGGCTGGGGCGTAGCACAAACCTTTTTACAACAAGCCATCGTTGGCGCCGTAATGGGCTATGCCGCAGGGCGTATTTTTGTGCTCTTGTGCCGCAAGTTACCGCTTAGCTTTGCATTTTTCCCGCTGTTGGCAGTGGCCAGTTGTATCTTTATTTATGCCGTGACTAACACCTTTGGTGGCAGTGGCTTTTTGGCTGTTTATTTAATGGGTTACCTGGTTGGCAATGCGCGCTTGCCACAAATTATCCACATCTTACGCATGCATGACGGCTTGGCCTGGATCAGCCAAATCAGTATGTTTCTGATGTTAGGTTTATTGGTGGTACCCACTAATTTACTTGATCACCTGGTGCCGGCATTACTGCTGGCAGGCGTACTTATTTTTATTGCCCGTCCCATTGCTGTGCTGGTCAGCTTAATACCTTTTCGCTTTCCGGCCCGCGACCAGTTGTTTATCAGTTGGGTCGGGCTGCGCGGGGCAGTGCCCATTATACTGGCGTTGTTTCCCTGGTTGGCCGGTATGCCAGACGAGCATTTGTATTTCGATGTGGCTTTTGTGGTGGTAATCGTATCTCTGGTGTTGCAGGGCTGGAGCATAGTACCGGTAGCGCGCTGGTTAAAGCTGGAGGTGCCAAAAGAGGTCGCGCCGGATCAGGCGATGCCGCTGGATGCCGTGCCCAGTAATGATGTGATGGAGGTGTTGGCATTTAACGTAACTGACAGCTCACCGGTGTTAGCGCTCAGTTGGTCTGACTTACAGTTTAAACAGCCGATCCAGTTTTTAGGCCTGATCCGCGATGGCGAGTGGATTTTGCCGGAGAAAAAACCGGCATTCACGGCGAAAGACACCATTATGGTGCTGGCAAAGTTAAAACACGTGCAGAAAATCAGTGAAGTGCTGGCCAAAGATGCAGAAAAATCTGTACTGAGTAACAGTAACTTCTTCGGTGACTTCGTGCTAAATGGCAATATCAGCCTGCGCGATTTAGATGCGTTCTATACCATTAATCTCGCTGATCAGGATAGCCAGCAAACACTGGCCGGTTATATCGCACAGCGCTTCCACCGCCGCGTGGTTATTGGCGACCAGGTGCAGTTAGATCAATTACTGTTAACGGTACGGCAGGTTAACGATGCTGGTGAAGCTACCCAGGTAGGTATTAAACCAGTAACCGATTAGTCTGGTGGTAGCAGAGTAAAACTTAGTGAATACAGGGCTATCTGAAATGGACCCGGCGTTTTATCAGCCAGCATAATACTGACGTGGCTGAGCAAAAGCACCAGGCACAGGTTTATGCCACAAAGGTAAAGGTATTCACACCTTGTACGATGAAATGGCATTAGCGAAACGGCTCAATAGCATAGAACAGCTGCAAGCCGATGCCAGTATAAAACAGCATGTCGAATGGGTTAAAAAACAACGGATAGCTGGCTAGAAAGCCTTACTGTTTTGACAGACCTAGCTTGTTACATGAAACATTATGAGCTAAGCTGTTTCATGTAACAAAGTAGGAGATAGCTATGCCAAGTATCGCGACAAGAGTTAAACAACACAGAGACCGACTTAGGCGCGCTGGTTTGCGTCCAATTCAAATATGGGTGCCAGACACTAGGGCTGAGGGCTTTTTAGCTGAGTGTCGCAAACAAAGCCTTTTAGTAGCATCTGCAGATAAAGATGATGCTGAGTTAATGGAAATTATGGAGAATGCATTGACAGATATTGAGGGCTGGGAATGAGGCGTGGCGATTTAATAACAGTTGCTGTGCAAGGCGACTACGGAAAGCCACGGCCAGCCCTGATAATACAATCAGATAATTTCGACATACACCCAAGCATCACAATTTTACCGATCACATCAAAAGTCGTAGAAGCACCGCTAATCAGATTTACCGTGGTGGCAAACGATAAGAACGGCTTAACCAGAGACTCTCAGGTAATGATTGATAAAGCGACAACCATTCTCAGGGAAAAAGCAGGTAGCCGGATAGGCTCAATCGATAGCTCTGCAATGCTAGAGATTGAACGTTGTTTGGCAGTATTTTTAGGAATAGCAAAATAGGAAATTTAGAACAGGCATGCCGCAATTAAGCTACAACTAAATATCCCATAATGAAATTTTTATGTTAAATAATATCCTTTAAATTCATTGTGTTATGTTAGATAAAAGGCCGGTTAAATCAACTGGCCTTTTTTGTAAGTTTTGGTCAGGAACAGAAAAAGCGCTAAAACTGGCAAAAATGGGTCAAAATGAGACAAGAGTGGACTATTACTGTCGTCCACCCTCCGCAAATCGTACCGATTCAGGTACAAGCATAGATAAGTTGTTTTTTTAAGGCTTACAGCAAAAGAAAAGCCGCCTTAAAAGGCGGCTGGTTTGGCAGAGGGAAAGCCGATGGCTTTCGGTTGACCGTTGCGCGCATCGCTCCGCGCTGTGCTCACTGCATGGCCTGCGGCCATAGAAAAGCGCTGTCGCATAATCCACCGGCTGAGCAAGCTCAGGCGGTGGATTAAAGCGAAGCGCTTAAGTTTTCTTTTGTCTGTTCAGGCACCCTGCCAAATGATTCGGTGGTGGGCATAAAACGAAACCACAGCTTAACGTCACCCTTTATGGCCTCAATGCCAGAACCTTTAATAACAAAGCTATAACCCAACTGCTTGAAGTCGTTCATATACAACTGGTCAATAATGCGCCCCTGTGGATCTTCCCAGATAACAAGAAAATCCTGAATGTATGTTGCGTAACTGGCTAAGTAAGTCAGCTTTGGGTTATAGCGTTCAGAATTAGCCTGCACAAAATCCCAGCTTTTAGGGCGTGGAGCTTCTGTGCGGGTCTGTAGTTCGTTTTTAGGTGCTTGCTGTGGGTTAGTATTGGTTTGCTGTATATTTGCTTGCTGTGGCGCTTCTGGCTGCTGTGGCGTCTGAAAAAAGTTGTATAAGTGGTAAACCGCATACAGGCCAACGAATATCGCTGCCGGTACGCCGTATTTAATGCCGCCGGTTTTGAGTATATTTAGCCTGTCGTCTTGCAGGTTATCTTTGTTTTCCGTGTCGGGCTGGTGTGACAAATAGGCGCCGAAATAGGCAGGGTCATACTTCTTAACGCCTGAGTTTATCTTAGTAAATGTTATCTCGCCTTTGCCATCAAGCGAGCCTTGAAAGGCTGTCCATTTGTAGCTATTTTCCTTGCCGACCATATCCAGCTTTAAAAACTGAATTTTGCGCTGTGTACGCCTACGCCAGAGGTTATTGCAGTCAGCAAGTGACTGCCCCATTGTGATGATGTCTAACCCCCTGTGACCGTGTTCAGTGACAAATTGCGTTATCTCAGGGCTTAACTTTGTACGGCCAGCAGGGAAGAAGTTTTGCAGTTCGTCAATAATGACTAAGGCGTCATTTTCAACATGCTGGTAAATGGTTGGCACCTGTTCTTCTGTAATGTGAACAAGCAACTGGTTGCACTGCTCAAGAGTGATTTCAGCTAATTCAGCAATTTTTTCGTAGTTAAGGCCGTTTATCCTAGCGAATACTTTACGGCCTTTTTTTAGTGCGGGAACAATGTGTTCTTTAGTGGCTTCATAGCTTTTGCCGGAGCGGGGCAAGCCTTCATGGAAAATTATCATAAATCACCTTAAAAGTTACCAAATGCCGAAAGTAAATAGCTTGCGCATTAAGCGGAATACATAAGCGCCGCCAAGTATAGATAAGCCTTCAGACAAACCAGACTGGCCGAGAAAGTAAATAACGGAGTCGGGTAGAGCATTGAACAAACCCTGAAGACCAACGGCAGCAAATTCAGGTGGTGAAAGTTGTTCAAAAAGGAATGCTGTAACATCAAGCGCCATTTCGAAGCACCATAGCATCAGGTCTTTAAAAAACGTGAGTATAAGTATTGCAATGTCTTGAACCCAATCTATAAAACCTTGCCAAAGCTCTGTAAACCATTCTTTTATGCTATTCATTTGTAAATGCCACCCTAAACGCTAAAAAACTGAAAATAAGCACAATAATCGACCTGATAGCAGGCCAGATATTGTTCATTGTGTCGCTGCAAAGTTGGTCGATGTTGATATTAAAGGAGCCGCCAAAAGGCATGTCTACTGTGGTTTGCCACGTTGGACAGCTGGCAGAAAGTGCAACATCAAAGAAGCCTTGGACGGCCTGCATAACGGGCGCTTCAAGCAAGCGATCTTTGAATGCTAGAGCAACCGTTCTAAAGTCTTTTTCAGCCCAATCATTAGGACTTACAAAATCCTCTAGTTTGTCGGTGTTATAAGTTGGCTGCGGATTTGTCGGCGGTTCATCGTCGCCTTGTTCGTCCAACTTGTCGGATATTTCTTTCAACAGGCGGTTGGTTGCGTCCTGCTTTGCAGCCAAATTGCTGTCACCCTTACTTGTGTTAGTTTTAATGTCAGACATTAATCGGGCGAGTATATCTAGGCGGCTTTCGGTACCACCAAGAACATCTTTAAAATCGCTTTTAATCATATTGTTTAACGGCGTGTCTGGGTCGGTAATATTGTCGTCAGGGTCTGGTAACGGCTCCTCAGGGGCGTCATTTTCAAAGCAAAAGAACTCACCGTTAACAGTTCCGCAGCCGGCTTCGCAAGTCATTATGCCGTTGATTTTTGCGCATTTTTGGTTAGGGTCTTCAAGGCAGAAATTCTGGCCGTTGCCAAGCTGGTAGCACTTTTCGGGTGTGTCTGGTGGCGTGTCTTTTTCGCTTTCGTCACACTGGCCGCCAGTGAAAACACCGGTAACGCCGTTCTGGTCAGGTATAGGTTGCCAGCGCTGGTAAATAGTGCCGTTAATATTAACGTCAGAACTAGCCCATTTAGTGGCTATCAGCTTGCAATTACAGCTTGGTATGTCGCCGTCTTCGTTATCATCGCGGCTGATGCAGTTAGGCGGGTTAGCCTGGCTATATGTGCCATTAGCTGCGTAAAAGTAGTTTATACCCTGTGGGTTAGAGCCGGTTAAGTCGGAGCAATCGCAGGGTGGCTTAGGTGGTTCTGGAGTGTAATAGCAATAGTTCCCCATCAACTGGCCGTCATCATACCAAACGGGGCCTATTGGGAAATCCTGAGGGCATTCAACTTCGCCTGATAATGACCAACGCAGGGTAGCTGTAACGTTGTAAACAGTAGGTGTAACAGTTTCGGTAAAGGTGCATTGTGGGCCGGTGGCTACAGTACCATCACCGACACGCCTAGTAGATGTGACTTCTTTGGTTTGTACAAGAGAAACAACTTGTGATTTTATTTCGCCTGTGACCATGCCAGCTGGACACTGAGGGTTTAAATTGTCAGTGTTTACAATTTTAGTAATTTTGTTGGTGGTGCCAAAAGCACAGGCTGGGGGGTCTGCGGTCATATCTGTAGCGGTCAAGGCATTTTTATAAGATGCAAGGCTGTTAAATTGGTTTGTGCCTGTAATGCCGCCTTGGGGGGTAATACTTTCGAGTTTGCAAGATGATTCAAGAGCTGATTGCCCACAGCCACCAACAGCAGGCAAAGGGATTCCACCGTCAGGGCAGGTTAAAGGCTCGCTGGCAAATGAGCCAAAAGGAGGGTCCGACGGGATTCTGAATTTTTTTCACAAAAAGTATATTATCCAGCTGATTAATATAGGCATTCATACTGCTAATCCAATCTTAAATCAGACTTTAAAAGATACAAGTCGCCATTATCCGAAGTTGGTTTCAAAACGATTTTGGACTGTGTATAGTCGGTTATTCTTGATATGAATACCCCTCAACTGGAGAATACATGACCGTAAAAGAACTGACGATTGGAAGTACCGGCTTGGTTTTGGATTCAGTCACGCTTGATGTTGACTTAAGTAATGCCGATAGAATATCCATCGAAGACCACCCGCAAGGCAACTGCCTGGTGTGTCACCCTGCCCGAGCTCGTATTACTGATGAGCAAGCGTCGTTACTTATCAATGCTGGTGTCGTTGATAGGCGTAGGTGTAGCGGCTTACAAACCTAATCCCGCCGGCGCATTGTTGCACCGATAGCGGCACCAACAGACAATGCCAGTACATGCGAAAACATTTTAGCCCCCTTGAACCTAAAAACGGCGTTTATGTTAAACTGCTGTGATTTTTGCCGATACAGCTTGCTGATAATACGGAACTTTAACGCGACATGAGTACACTTTACGCTATTTTTCTTGGCATTTTACAGGGTATTACCGAGTTTTTGCCGATTTCCAGCTCTGCCCATCTTATTCTGGCACCTCTGGTTACAGGTCAGATCGATCAGGGACTGGCATTTGATTTAGCCGTGCATCTTGGCACTCTGTTGGCAGTGTTGTTGTACTTTCGCCGTGATGTGTTCAGCTTAACAACAGATAGCCTGACTGCACTGTCAAAGCGACAACATGTCGGACAAAGCCCCCTGGCGCTTGCTGTTGTGCTCGGCACTATTCCGGCCTGTATCGCTGGTTTACTACTATTGGATTTAATTGATACCCACCTGCGCTCGGTAGCCGTTATTTTTGTTACTACTTTAGTATTTGGTATATTGCTCGGTTTTGCCGATGTTACGGCTAAGGCTGAACGCGATTTGTCAACATTGACACTGAAGGACGCGCTGCTGGTGGGGTTAGCCCAGGCCGTTTCTCTGATCCCCGGCACGTCACGCTCTGGTGCAACCATCACAGCAGGCTTGCTGCTGGGTTTAACCCGGCAAGCCGCTTCGCGCTTCTCATTTTTACTGGCGATACCGATCACCTTTTTAGCCGCCAGCGTTAAATTGCTGGAAGTGATTAGCACTGATGCCGCCAGTATCGACTGGTGGGTATTTGCCATCGGCAGTGCCTCTGCCTTTGTTACTGCGCTGGCGGCCATTCATTTTTTTCTGGCCTGGTTAAACCGCTTTGGTATGTGGCCTTATGTGATTTACCGGCTCCTGCTGGCTGCAGCAATTTATTGGTTTTTATTGAGGTAAGCTATGCACCTTTTTCGTTTAGCCATCCTGTTTTTGCTGTTTCCTTTGCTGGCCAGTTGTCATCAAGCCCCTCAGCTGGTGAAACTCAGTGGCGAGGCGCAGGGTACCACCTGGCATATTAGTTACTGGAGCAACAACGACGCCGATACCGGCAAGGTAAAACAGCAAATTGATGCAGAATTTGCCAGGATTGACAAACTGATGTCAAATTACCGCGACGATTCGGTGATTAGCCAGTTTAACCAACAGCAAATCAACACCTATCAGACGGTTGGCAGTGAGTTAGTGCAGTTAATAGAGCAGGCCAGGTTGATTAGCCATGCCTCACAAGGCTGCTATGACCTGACGGTTAAACCATTATTCGACTTATGGGGCTTTAGGGCTAACCAGTTCAATCAACCCTCAGCGGAGCAAATCAATACTGCGCTGCTTAGTACCGGCATGCGTCATCTTGGCACAACAGCACCGGATAAAGCCGCAAAGGGGGTAACGGACTTAACAGTCGATGTCTCGTCAATCGCGCAAGGTTATACCGTTGAGCGCTTAAGTGTGATATTGCAAAACAACGGTATTCAACATTTTATGGCAGAAATTGGTGGTGAGCTATTAACACAGGGCCATAAGCCTGATGGCTCAGCGTGGCGTATCGCGATAGAGCGGCCTCTGCCGGGCAGTCAGCAACTCCATAAAATCTTACAAATGAGTACAACAAAACGTGCTGCCGTGATGACATCCGGCACCTACCGCCACTATTTTACTGCCGATGGTCAACGTTTTAGCCATATTCTGGATGCCCGCACCGGCAAGCCGGTTTTACATGACACAGTATCTGTCACCTTAGTGCATGATAATGCTACGCAGGCTGATGCCTGGTCTACTGCACTACTCTGTTGCGGCTATGAGCAAGGCATGGCAATTGCCACTGCGCAGAATTTAGCGGTACTGTTTATTGTGGAGAAAAACGGCATCTTAGTTGAACACGCCAGCCCGGCATGGCAACAAAGCCGTTTATTATCGGAGGTACTATGATCCGGTTATTTAGCATTGAACAAAGCATTATCCGCGAGACCGCCAGTTCTGATCCCCCTACGCTGGAACAGGTGCGTAAAGCTCACTGGATAGACGCCCACGAACCCACCGAGCAGGAGCGCGAGTTACTCAGCACCTTGCTCAGCGTTGAGCTGCCCGAGTCAGATGACGTCGAGGAAATTGAAGCCTCTGCGCGTTGTTTTGTTGACCAGGCCGGTATCCACGTACATTCATTGTTTTTATCGCCTCAAGAAGGCCGCCACAGCACTGTCACGGTGGCTTGTATCTTACAGCCCGTGCGTTTAATAACCATCCGTGAGGGCGATATCGCCGACTTTCGCCTGCTACGACTGCGCGCCCGTCGCGGTCAGGTCAGTTGCGCTGATCCGGCAGAATTGCTGGTGACCATGCTGGAGCAAAAAGTCGAGAACCATGCCGATACGCTGGAGGATATTCATCATCAGCTTGAACAGGTCAGCCATCTGGTACTGGAAGAAAAAGACTCTGAACTCTATCAGGCGATCAGCAAACTGGCACGACTGGAAGACAGTAACGGTAAAATTCGCCTCTGTCTAATGGACACTCAACGCGATATTTCTTTTTTGCTGCGCAACCTGAAAGGCCGGCCGGCACACGATGAAACGTTGCGCGAAATTATGCGCGACGTTGAAACACTGATGTCGCACACCACCTTTTTGTTCGACAAAATTAATTTCTTAATGGATTCAACCCAGGGCTTTATTAACATTCAGCAAAACCAAATCATTAAAACCTTTTCTATTGCTGCCGTCGTATTTCTGCCACCAACACTGGTGGCCAGTGCCTACGGCATGAACTTTGACTATATGCCTGAGCTGAAGTGGTTGCTGGGGTATCCTTGGGCGCTGGGGTTGATGCTAATTTCCGGTTTCGCGCCTTATTGGTTCTTTAAACGTAAAGGTTGGCTGTAACGCCACAGAGGATTTAATAAAGTATTTCAGCAGCGTACTATTACTGTTAGCTTGTATTAACAGCAACACAGTTTGGGGCTGGGCCCAGACAGGTCATAGGATCACCGGGCAAATTGCAGAGCAACGGCTTAGCCCATACGATAGGGCTGCAAAGTACTTAGCCACTTTCATAAAGCAGTGACAATAAAAAACCGCCTTGGTATGGCGGTCTTTCCGCAGCGCTGATTACTAACAACGCTGTATGTGAACGTACTTAATCTACACGGCGAATGGTACGCCAACTTCTATTTTAAATCAAATATACGGGTGTTTCTTTTAAGGCCATAATCGAATTTCGGCATGCCGAAATAAATTCACTGACATATTAGCGACCATGTATAAGTCACCTGATGACTCAGGGTTATTCCAGCTCCTGGAACTTCAGACCTGTAAGCTTAAACTGCTCAATGATATCTTTGAATGAACTTGGTTTATCGGTCGAGAAAATTCCCAGGCCAAGGCCTTCAACGCGGAATAACACGCCATCTTTTGCCCGGTGGCCATCCAATACTAATTTTTCAAACATTCTGCTCGGCGTGCCATCGCGCCGGATAAATCTCTTCGACGCGTGTTCATTATATACGTCCTCCCGGGCCAGGACATGAATGATGTACCAGCGCCAACCATCCACATGAATAGGCAGGAGCTCTACGTACTCGTTTATATACGGCCGCAGCTTTTCGCAAGTATCAGCTGACGCAGCGAAAGCTGTTGAACCGAAGGCGGCAATGTCGGGTAGCGGCCTGATCCGTTCAGTCGGGTTATAAAACCACGTCACCTCAGGCGGAGCCCAGTTGTCTGCCAAGGGCTTGCCATACAGACCGACCGGTTCATCAATTTGCATAATCAGCTCTAACGCTGATTCCTGCAGCATGGCAAACTTTCTGACGTTGGTGGCCACTACATAACACTGTGTATCGGTTATTACATCGTCCATCACCAATCGTCCGTTTATTCAAAACCTGCCAGCCGGCAGCACTGGAAAGTGCCTATTATCCATGACTTGCCGAAATAAGTGAAATATACGTAAAGAATAAATTTACAAATGATTGATATGGCAGCCGTCTAAAATTAGAATACCGGCAATTGCTGGTATATGAGGGAGAGAACGTCAGGATGAAAACGAACACGCCTATCCAATACTTCAGCTTTCCAAAACCGGAAAGACCACTGAATCCATCCCCGCTTGATATGATTATTTATCAATACGAGCTTAAAGCCAGTGAATTTCATAACGGCAGAAACAGCCAGGCTCCAGTTAACGAGACAGCAAAGCAAAAAGCTGAGCGCATAGCTAAGCGTGATAAAGACTGGCAACACTTGCGTTTGGAGCGCCGAAAAATTGCTGCGCACATTATGTACCAGGAAAATCTCACGGCTTATCGCAAATCTAGCGAGTCGAAGACTATCCGTGAACTGGCAACCGAAAACCATCATCCAACAAAGATGTTGGCCAGAAACTTACTTGCCGTAGGTGAGCCGAAACCAACACCAATCCATGAGGCTCACCATATCATCCCGGGCTCAGGTAAACATCGCAAAGAGTTGATTATCAGAAGTCGCCTGAATCTGCATGCATTTGGGATCGGTATTAATGACCCGTTAAATGGTATCTGGCTGCGTAATTTTGCGAAGAATACTGCTGATGACTGGGCCACGCCTGAATCACCGGCACACAGGCCAATTCATACCTACAATTATGAAACTTGGATTGCGTCAAAGTTTTCAAACGATAATCTGCCTGAGCGTGTATTCTTGTCACGGTTACAAACCGTAAAACGTGAACTTCGCTCAGGTACTCACCCGGCTGATATTCTTCAGAGGAAAGCCGGCTGATGGAAAATGAATTAATGGTAAAGACAACAACAGTATATCGGCTAAAGCCCATCGAAAACGCTTATGAAGTCCCGGATTTGGATTTGTTTCAGTTCGCTGACATCCTTGGTGATGACGATTTATCGTTAGTAAGGCGCCAACCCAGAACCAACGAAAGTTTACTGGAAAAATGGACACCGAGCAGGTGTGAGCTGGCTTCGGAATACAAGCAAGGACTGCCAGTACCGGATGTGTCCTTCTGGGGTTCATACTTGCTGTTATCGGAAGAGGCTTATAACGCGTTTAAAGCCATACTGGGTGATGCCGGAGAGTTTTTAGCCCTGCAGGTTGGCTATATGCAGATGTATATTTTTGTGCCGATGCAGTTTGTAAAAGAAGATATCTCGAAAACTGTACGTCACTATGAAGACGGGTTTGAGTGTGGGGTTGAGACATTGGCATTTGAGCCGTCATCATTGGCAGGCAAGACTGTTTTTAAATCAGAGATGTATGGTACTCATGGCCTTTTCGTAACGGATTGCTTTAAAGCCGCCTATGAAAAGCACAACTTTACTGGTGTAGCGTTTGTTGAGGATCTGGCCGGCATTTTCTAGCGATAACCGTCAACAAAGCCCGGCGACATAAAAGACAACACGTCTATGGTCACAGATAAGCTGGATTATCTGGCCTGCGGGTTCAATTAAGGCATGGTGTTTTTTCAGTGGATAGTGCGACGCCCGGAGGTAGTTCATGATATTCCGAATTGAAGCGCCTAAAAACACGCACGAGATTATCGATTTTGATGTGCTGAGCATGGCCGACATGCTTGGCGATAAAGACTTCAAGTTGGTGAGACGGCTGTCAAACTCCAATGTGAGCATTGCGGACAGATGGGTGAAGCCCAGCTGTGGTTTCAATAAAAAATACAAGAGTAAAACTGAACCCAGTGATGTTTCGCTTTGGGGGAGTTTCTTGCTGTTGAGTCCATTGGCTTATAAGTCGTTATCCTCAGAGTTATCTGCTCATGGTGAGTTTTTACCTATTGATTTAAAAGATAAAGATTGGTTGCTATTTAATTGTTTGGCGTTAGGCGCAGAGTCTTTGGCTGAGTGTGTTACTCATGAGGCTGAGTTAGAGAAACTGGTTTTTGATGAGCGCAAGCTGGCTGATAAGTTCATTTTTAAATCTGCATTGGAAGGATGTAAAACGCTTTTTTGTGATGACCGCCTGAAGATAGCGGTGACTCAGCTACCAGCGTGTGGGGTAAATTTTAACACCAATTTGGTTGAGCAGTTTTTAGTGTTGTGATGTATTGATGGAATAACTGCCGCGTGTTCATTACTTAACAATATTCAAGCTGCAGGTTTCCCCGGTGAGAATACTGCAACACTTTCCCCACCTCCTTGCCCGGAACTCAGCAGCATTCTCAAGATCAAGCCAGCCGTTAAACTTACCATACAGTTTTGGCCTTTTCCTGTACATCTTCAGGTAATTGTCATAGACTTCAATCATATTTCTGTAAACAGCTCTACATAATATGAAGTGGATACTACTTATTTTATCACTACCTACCTTAAACGCGACAGCGCGGATGCGGGTGTGGCGAACCCTTAAATCTGCGGGTGCGGCAGTATTACGCGATGGTGTTTATCTACTTCCCCAACGGCAAAAGCACCAGCAATTATTTGATGGTTTGGCACAAGAAATCGAAATAAGTAAAGGCTCTGCTTATGTACTCTTGTTTGACACGGAAGATGCAGGACAGTTTAGTGGCATGTTTAACCGTAGCGAAGCCTATGCCCTCCTTTTGCTGGAACTACAGCCGATAAAAGAATTGTCAGTCAGCTCGTTACAAGAAGCGACACGGCAGCTGCGCAAACTGCGTAAAAACTTCACGGCTATCGCAGCAATTGATTTCTTTCCCGGCGAAGCGCAAGCGCAAGCGCAGCAAGCGATACAAGATCTCGAGCTCCAACTCAACCGCCAGTTATCACCCAACGAACCTCATGAACGTACAGGGCAGATCACACAGTTGGAGATCAATCTGTATCGCAGCCGCTTATGGGCAACCCGTCAGAGACCATGGGTAGATCGCCTGGCCAGCGCGTGGTTGATCCAACGTTTTATCGATAGCGATGCCCGCTTTATTTGGCTGGTTGCACCGGAAGATTGCCCCGCAGATGCCTTGGGATTTGATTTCGATGGGGCCAGTTTTACTCATATCAACGGAAAAGTCACTTTTGAAGTCCTGCTTGAAAGTTTTGGTTTAAATAATCCTGGCTTGGATCGTTTGGGAGCCTTGGTACATTTTCTGGACGTAGGTGGTGCCCAGCCAAGTGAAGCAAGTGGACTGGAGCAGATCTTGTGGGGATTGCGAAACAGCATTAGTGACGATGATCAACTCATCTCAAGTGCCAATAGTGTTTTCGACGCGCTATTTGCTGCTTTTAGTGAAAAGGAGACACCATGAGCAACATTACAGAATTAACGTCCCATCAACAAGTTCAAACGCCTGCCCCTGTCAGTTTTTGGCAGGCTTTTCTGTTCTGGCTAAAACTCGGCTTTATAAGTTTTGGCGGCCCGGCAGGCCAAATTGCTATCATGCATCAGGAGTTGGTAGAGCGCAGACGTTGGATCAGTGAAAAACGATTTCTGCATGCGCTCAATTACTGCATGGTATTGCCGGGCCCTGAAGCGCAACAACTCGCCACGTACATTGGTTGGCTAATGCACCGCACCTGGGGGGGGATTGTGGCGGGTGTACTGTTTGTATTACCGTCTCTCTTCATTCTGATCGCGCTTTCGTGGGTGTATCTTGCCTATGGTGATGTGAGTTGGGTAGCCGGTTTGTTTTATGGTATCAAACCGGCTGTAACGGCCATAGTTGTGCATGCCACACACCGGATCGGCTCCCGAGCATTGAAAAATAACATGATGTGGGTGATTGCCGCTGCAGCATTTGTAGCGATATTCGCACTTAGCGTGCCTTTTCCTTATATCGTTATTGCGGCAGCGCTCACCGGTTATCTGGGCGGCCGGTATTTACCTGACTATTTTAACAGTAACGGCGGGCATGGCGACTCAGGGAAATCGTTCGGAACGGCGTTACTCGACGATAATACCCCCACACCCAAACACGCCATTTTCCGCTGGTCGCGTTTCAGTATGATTTTGATTGCCGGTATCGTCCTGTGGGTAATGCCTATGCTTGCGCTTTGGGCAGTTTGGGGCTGGGAACACACCTTTACGCAAATGGCATGGTTCTTTACCAAAGCCGCCTTGGTCACTTTTGGCGGAGCCTATGCGGTATTGCCCTACGTCTATCAGGGAGCAGTCGGTCAGTATGGCTGGCTCACCCCGACACAAATGATTGATGGACTCGCTCTGGGTGAAACCACGCCGGGGCCGCTTATTATGGTCGTGGCGTTCGTTGGTTTTGTCGGAGGATATGCCAATGCCGTATTTGGCCCCGACATGATTTTTGTCGCCGGCGCCGTTGCCGCGACTATTGTCACGTGGTTTACGTTCTTACCGGCCTTCATTTTTATCTTCGCCGGCGCGCCCTTTATTGAAACGACACACAATGATCTGAATTTCACCGCGCCATTGACGGCGATCACTGCAGCGGTGGTAGGCGTTATTTTAAATCTGGCTCTATTTTTTGGTTACCACATTTTGTGGCCAGAAGGGTTTGATGGGCAGTTTGAATGGATATCTGCCGTCATTGCTGTCGCAGCGGGCATCGCATTATTTCGTTACAACATGAATGTAATGAAAGTTATCAGCGCCTGTGCACTCGTCGGGCTTGCGCTTACATTGTCGGGGCTTGCTTAAACCGGGTGTCAATCTACTTAATGTTGACTAACCATTTAAATGGAGAAAAAACCAGTGAATGACCTTGATCAAAACAGACGTGATTTCCTGATTGCCAGTGCTGCCGCGGCCGGGAGCTTACTATTGAGCTCACCTGTAAATGCCGACGCAATCGTTAAAACAGCTAACACGAGTGTAGGAGAAAATTGGATGAACCCAGAAATTAAGCCCAAACCGCTGCCTTTTGATGCGGGCAAATTAAAAGGCCTGTCTGCCAATTTGATAGAATCACATTGGGCGAATAATTACAGCGGATCGGTGAAAACCCTAAATGCAGTGAATGATAAATTGAGCCAGGCACTTGCAAACACCGACACGCCGGCGTTTCTCTACAATGATCTCAAGCGGGAGCACTTGATCCGTACAGGCTCAGTCATTTTGCACGAGTTATACTTTGATAATTTGGGTGGAAATGGCCAAGCGGATGGCGAACTACGCTCTGCAATTGCCAAACAATTCGGCACCTTTGATCGCTGGGAAACCGAATTTAGAAAGATTGCCCAGGGTTTAGCTGGGGGGGCCGGCTGGGTTGTTTTAGCGTACAACACCCATTTCAACAAGCTGGAAAATTATTGGATGGGTGATCACGCGCATTATCCGGTGGGAACCATACCATTGCTGGTCATGGATATGTATGAACACTCCTACCATATGGATTTTGGCGCTGCTGCAAGTAAATATATTGATGCATTTTTTCTCAATATAAACTGGGACAAAGTCGCCCAGCGTTTGCAACGACCTATGGCAAATTCAGTTTAAACAACACACTGCCAGTGTTAACCAGGTTGCTACATTGAACTGAATATGAGATGGGAGCAGGTTCAGTTCAATGTAGCAACCGGGGGCAACGCCTCTGGTTGATCCGGATTGATTGGGGGGATTAGTCAAGATCAGCATCGACCACAATCACGTCTTCGCCTTTGATATATTGGGTCGGCGTCGACATGGCGTTGATGGTAGAGAATGTCTGCCAGAGTTGCTGCTGGGTACTGAGCGAAGCGGATAACGCGGCTCTTTCCTGCAGCCAGGCTTGTTCTTTTTGCTGCAAACCCGCCACCTGAGCCAACGCCGCAGCGCATTGTTCTTGGAGTTGGCCTAACTCCTTTTGCAGCGTCGCAAGCTCTACGTCTTTGCGGTAAAGTTGCTGCTCGACCTGTTGACGGTTGTCCTGCAACATAGCTAACTGTTGCTCAACTATTTTGACAGACTGCCGGGCTTGGTGAAGCTCTGCGGATAACTGTAGCGTCTGCTCTTTCTGGGAAGTGCATTCTTGCTGTTTCACACTGATAGTTTGTTGACTTATTCTCAGTTCAGCCTGTAATTGTTGGATCTGATGTTCATGCCGCTGGAGTTCTTGTTCGCGTTGCGTCTGTACTGAATCACGATAGTGCTCTAACGCTTTCCTGGCATGTTGATGCTTTTCTTCCAACGAAGCAATGTGCTGCTCTTTCGTGCTGAGTAAGCTTTTAAGATGCGCATTATCGCCGGTTAAGGCCGTGATTTTCAGCGTGTCTTGCTGGTGAGAAGTGAGTAGTTGCGTATTTTTTTGTTCAGTCTCTGAAAGTTGATGCTGCAATCGTTTGGTCTGCTCAGTCAGATCCTGAACTTGTGTCCGCAGCCGATCAGAGATTTCCTGCCAATTGGCCTGTGCGGCCTGATGAGCAGCTTTGGTTTGCTCGAGCTGAGCCATCGCTTCTTCTTGCAACCTTCGGGCTAATTGGACGACGGTTGCCCGAAGGGTATCCGTCAATAGCTGTTCGTCATGCAACAGCGTCGAGTCATCCTCTTCCAGCTCCCGTAGCCAGCGTTGAATGGTTGAACGCGAGCCAGTATTGCCCAATTCAACGCGAAGCGAATCGAGCGTCACGGAGTGACCTGCGTCTATGAGCCGTTGTCTGGCGTCTTTTACGTCGTCTTTGGTGATACCGGTTCTGGCCATATCAATCTCATTTCGTACTAATACGTAATATGTATATACATACTATATAAAAAATAACATTAGTCAAATTTTCGACATTAATAGCAAGTAATAATTATAGTTTATTACTTGTTAAGCGCTGAGCCAGGTTAAATCTGGTTTTTCAGGGTACGTAATTCAGCCCTTTGGATCAGGTATACTTGCGAAACTCATTAGCAACGCTGTACAGTACACCGTATAAAAAACAATCAAATATAAACGTAGGTGCAGTGAATACCCTGGATCAGTATTTACAGGCTGCGACACGGGACAATACCCGACGTAGCTATCAGGCTGCTGTGGAGCATTTTGAAACCCAGTTTGGTGGAGTACTGCCGACCACCAGTACGGAGATCTGCCGCTACCTGGCGAAGTATGCCGTTACTTTGTCGTTTAATACCCTCAAACAGCGCCTTTCCGGGTTATCTGCCTGGCACCGGCAACAGGGGTTTGCCGATCCGACGAAATCCCCGATGGTCAGAAAAGTACTAAAAGGGATCCGCGAATTACATCCGGCCAGGGAAAAACAGGCTAAACCTTTGCAACTGGATACGCTCGCTCAAATCAGTCATTCGTTAGACGCAAGTGAGGCCTTGGCCATCCGGGTTAATGATCAGCCATTGCTGCTGCGGACGTGTCGGGACCGGGCATTAGTTCTGGTTGGTTTTTGGCGCGGATTTCGGGGAGACGAGCTGTGTCGGATGGAGGTAGAGCACATTTCGCTGGCTACAAACGAAGGCATGCAGATCTATCTTCGCCGAAGCAAGGCCGACCGATCGAACAGAGGGGAAATATACCGTCTGCCTGCGTTGGCACGTTTATGTCCGGTGCGCGCACTGGAGCGGTATCTGGAGATCTCCGGGTTAAGCCAGGGGCCGGTGTTTCGTGGCATTAGCCGCTGGGGCCATGTAAGTCAAACTGCGTTGGCGGCCAAAAGCATTATTCCGCTGCTACGTCAGATCTTCTCCCAGGCCGGGCTCATTGATGCGGACCATTACAGTGCACATTCTTTACGTCGCGGTTTTGCGACCTGGGCTGGCCAGAGTGGTTGGTCCCTAAAAGCATTAATGGAGTACGTGGGATGGAAAGATCTGAATTCCGCGATGCGCTATATCGATAGTCCGGATCCCTTCTTACAGAGTGTTGAAGTAGTCGAGCTGCAATCTATAAGCGCACTCATGGCGACCCATGAGCTGGAACTTCACTATAGCCTGCAGCGGTATCATAAAAATAGCCGTGATCCGGTCAAAGTCCGCCAGAAAATAGACCGTTTCTGTCTCAAACCCTTACAGGCAGAGTGTATTGACGAAACGAACCATCGTTACCGATTGACACTGGCCACACAGGATGAAGCGCAACTGGATGAACGCATTGATGATTTACTGGCCACGCTGTATCACATGGCTCAGGATCATCAATGCATGATTGAGATAACCCTGACGGAGCCGGCGACTGGACGTTATTGGGATTAATAGGGAGTGTGCAACGGATGCAGAGTGGCTATCAGGATACCGCGTACCCGGTACTCGATTCACAATACAGCGCCAGGCTGCTTGAAAAGCATTACCGGCCGACAGAATTGGAGCTTAGTTGGGCTAGTGCCTACCGCAAGCCCTTGCACCGGCTCGGCTTTCTCATTCATCTGAAGTTATTCCAGCGCATGGGATATTTTGTTGTTCCCAAAGACTTTCCGCTACCGCTGATCCGTTATCTGATGAAGTTCTCTGGGGTAAACAGCTTACCGTCACAGTCAGAATGGGCTACCTACAACAAGTCGGCGGCACGGTTTAAACAGTTGGAAGATATCCGCAATGCCAGAGGCGTACGGCGTTACACAGACGAACACCAACCGTGGCTGATGGATATTGCCAGAAAGGCAGCACAGACCAAGGACAATGTCGCCGACATCATCAATGTCATGCTTGAGGAGCTCGTTCGCTTCTGTTTTGAACTGCCCGGCTTTTCTGAGCTGCAGCGGATCGCCAGGCTTATCCGCAATCAGGTGAATACGGCTTATTTTGAATCCATCGTTGAAGGCCTCAGTGCTGAGGCAAGGCAGCACATTGATACCCTGTTGCAGAAGGATGCTGAGCAAAATTACAGCGCCTGGCAACAGCTTAAACGTGAACCCAAAAAGCCGGGGGCTAAAGAGATCAACTTTTATCTGCAGCATGTCGGGTGGCTGCTGAGCTTGTCAGACATCATGCCGGAGGTGCAAATCCCCGCGGTCAAACTCAAGCAATTCCTGACCGAAGCACAGGCCTTAGATATACAGGAAATGCGTGAGCTAAAGCCCACCAAGCGCTATGCTCTGGCTGTACTGCTGATCCGCGGCCAGAAAGGTAAAGCGCTGGATGATGTAACCAACATGCTGATCCGGATGTTGCGTCAGATGGAAAACCTGGCTCAGAAAAATCTGGAAGAATACATTCTGCAGCAGCAGAAAAAGGTCAATCAGCTTATTCAAACGTTACGTGCCGTGGTGGTCGCGTATGACCAGAACGGCTCCGAATTGGATAGGCTGAGCGCCGTGGGTGATGCCCTTAATCCGAGTAGCGATGTATTACTGGCCCGGTGCGACGAATATCTTGCTTACTCCGGCAATAACTTTTATCCCTTTTTACTGACCCCCTACAGAATCAAACGGGGGCTGATGTACCGCTGTCTGGATGTATTGCAACTTCAGAGCGCAACCAGTGATGACAGTACTATCCAGTTGCTCCGTTTGTTGCTTTCCTTGCGGAACAGCCACAAAGAGTTTGTGCCGGCGCATCAGGTGTTGTCGTTCTGCGACGCTGATCCAACGCCGTTGTTTCCGGCACAGTGGAGCAAGCTGATAAAGCTTCCACAAGGTAGAGATGATTCGGAGGTTAAATACCACCGCAAATATCTGGAACTGGCTATCTGGACCTTACTTAAGCAGGAGTTGGATTCGGGGGATGTACATGTATTGCATGGACAAGAGTACTACGATCATCGGGAAGAATTCGTCACGGTGGAGGAGTACGAGCAGGAGATTGACCGTTATGCCCAGGAAATCGAACTGCCCGTTAACCAGCCGGATGAATTTATTGAGTTACTCAAAACCCGGCTTACTGAAACCGCACTGCGGGTCGACGAGCGCTTTCCCGGTAATGACAGTGCCACGATAAAGTCGGGCCGGCTAAGCCTGAAAAAAACCAAGCGGGAACGTCCGGATAATAAGGTTGAAGCGTTAAAGGAGCTGATCAGTAACAAAATGGACACCACCAGCATCGTTGACATCCTGACAGATACCGAGCACTGGTTAGATCTTCATAAAATTGTCTATCCGCACTCTGGCAATAAAAGCCGGCTGGACAATCCGCAATACCGTTTTATCGCCACCTTATTTTGTTACGGTTGTAATCTGGGTCCGACACAAACCGCGCGTTCTATTAAGGGGTTAAGCCCGCGGCAAATCGCCTGGCTAAACATTAAGCAGGTTAGCGAAGTCAAACTGGATAAAGCATTAACAAAAGTGATTAATGCATACAATCAATTTGATTTGCCAAAATTCTGGGGCGACGGTAGCCATGCTTCAGCCGATGGCACGAAGTGGGAATTGTATGAGCAGAACATGATGTCCCAGTACCATATTCGCTATGGTGGCTATGGCGGTATAGGCTATTATCACGTGTCAGACACTTACATTGCGCTATTTAGCCACTTCATTCCCTGTGGCACATACGAGGGTGTCTATATCCTGGACGCGCTGCAAAAAAATGAGTCAGATATCCAGCCTGACACCCTTCATGGGGATACCCATGCCCAAAGCTATACTGTATTTGGATTATCACACTTACTCGGTATTAAGTTAATGCCCCGGATCCGTAATATCCATGATTTGAAATTTTTCCGGCCTGATAAACAAGTCAAATACCAACATATAGACGACTTATTTACCGGCAACATCGACTTTGAATTGATCCGAAAATACCTGCCAGATATGCTCAGAGTGATGGTGTCCATTAAACTTGGGCGGATCACTCCTTCAACGCTATTGAAGCGATTAGGCACTTACAGTCGTAAGAATAAGCTGTATTTTGCGTTTAAGGAGCTGGGGAAAGTCATACGGACCATATTTCTGCTGAACTACATTGATAATCCTGTCATGCGTCAGACCATTCACGCGGAAACCAATAAAACAGAAGAGTTCCACCAGTATAAAAGATGGTTGTTCTTTGGTGGTGAGCGCATCATTGCCGAAAATATTCGCTATGAGCAGCAAAAAGTCGTCAAGTATAACCAGCTGGTGGCCAACATGGTAATTCTGTATACCACGGCAAAAATGACGCAAGTATTGAAGCAGTTAACAGCCGAAGGGCATGAAATTACTCCCGAATTACTGGGATGTCTCGCTCCGTATTGGACGTCGTATATTAACCGGTTTGGAGATTACAATATTGACATCAACAGACCGATAGAACCATTGGATTTTCATCTCAATATTTCAAAAAATACAGATAGTTGAATCACTTTTTGTGAAAAAAATTCAGAATCCCGTCGGGCCCTCTTAATGTCTCGGACTATGCGAACGCTAAACGGTTGTTTATGCGCCTTAAGTTTTCCTAAATCGTTAATATCCATGCTGCCAGCCCTAAGTTATACTTGATTAGATAACAAGCGTTCGCAAATCTGCGAACAGGAAAATATTAGTTCGCAAAGTTGCGAATTGTCAAGGGGTGTTTAATGTTCAGTGCTGATATGCTTGCAGAGTTAAAGAAAGCTAAGGGCTACAGCAAGGATGCTGAGATTTTAGAAGTGCTACCGAAAAGCACGAGAAGCATAGTGTCTGAGATAAAATCAGGAAAAAGGCACCTAACAGAAGAACAAGCGTTATTCATTGCACATGAGTGCGGTTTAAATGTGCAGTGGGTTTTGGTGCAGTTGGCAGAGGAAACCGCAAAGACAGAAGAAGCTAAAACCGTATGGCACGATTTAGCAAAAAAGATTAGACGGTCAGCAACAGCCGCATTACTGGCCGTAATTGTTATTTTTGGCGGTTTGAATCAGAACAGCGAGCCTAGCGCCTTAGGCGTGTAATTATCATATCCTATAATGTATATTATGTTAAATTAAGTATTTGCCCGAAAGGATTAATCCCTTGGCGTTACACGCTATCCCTCTTTTTCACCTCCATCCGTCATATACTCGTCTAGATAATTTGGTGTGTAGACGCCCTTAACTTTGATGCTGACATCTGGATTTGCGATTTTGTTTTCAGCCTTTAGCTTGTGCCAAATAAAGTGCAGCGTTTTATAATTCTGAAAGTCGGCACCGACAAAACGGATAACTAAAATTGCTGCTACGAATGTCGTAATAGCAAAGACAAAGTTTACCAAACTCGGTTTTGCTAGTAGCGGTAATAGCCCACTCATGCCAACTATTAGTAAGAGCATGGATGCCCAAAATGAATACAGCACTTCACTTTTAGCAAATCCGCCAAACTCGATGGCAATCTTGTCATTTACTGGCCTGAGATACTGCGCTACGCGTTTTAACTGACGAATGGTGGCATAGTCCTTTAAGTAAATTTCTCTGAGCATCTTTGCTTCTTCGGGGGTTACTCTGATACCAGATGCCAGCGCAAAAGCTTCTTCTTCTATTCGTTTATCGACAAAATTTACGAGCGGAGACTGGGCCGAAATATGCGTTTTAATCTCTATTAGTCTTTTTAACTCGCGTTTTAGGTAGTATTCGTCATGTGTATCCTCTCAACCTGATTTTCATTAAAAAAGGGGCTTTTGCCCCTTTCTATCATTTCAATTATGTTAAATTAATAATTATCACGTGGTTACTTGAGCTTTGAAACTGTTGCTAATTAGCTGACGAGTTTTATTATAATGCCACATAAGTTATTCAGATCATTGGGTTAATATCTCCGTGTATCTATTGTCCTTACAATGGTGGTTGCTCACCCTGCTCTGTTGGCCGCTGCTGTTGTGGCAAGGCAAGCGGGTGCGTAAACTTGCTCTACGTTTGCCGGAGGCTGCTGGGCTGCGGGCTGGCGTGTCGGGCGATGCACAGCTTGCGCCGCTGCGGGTATTGATCTGTGGCGATTCGGCCGCTGCCGGTGTGGGGGTAACACAGCAAGACGATGCGCTTAGCGGCCAGTTGGTGCGTTTATTGGCCACGCAATACCAGGTGCAGTGGCGGCTGGAAGCACAAACCGGGCTGGACAGCGCCGCTTTGGCTGCTCGATTGGCAAAACTTAACGGCCAGAGTTTTGATCTGGTGGTGTTGTCTGTTGGCGTTAACGATGTCACATCGCTTTGCTCTGCCCGCCGTTTTCGCCGCCAGCTTGCCAGGTGCCTACAGCTGTTACAGCAGCAAAACGGGCAGCCGCGGGTATTATTTAGTGCGATACCGCCGATGCAGCACTTTAGTGCACTGCCCGCTCCGCTTAATTACTGGCTAGGGCTTAACGCCAAAATATTAAACCACAGCGCGATAAGCTTGCTGCAACGCTGGCCGAAGGCTTGCTATGTTGCTACCGCGAATAATGTATCAGCCGCTATGCTCTCAGCGGATGGCTTTCACCCGTCGGCTGATGGCTATCGGCATTGGGCACAGCAGCTGTTTGCCTATAGTAAACAGCGCGGTTTTTAAGGTAATTGCGAATGTATAACGATCTACCCTTTTCACAAGCCTGTGAAAACAACAAAGCCCCGATTTTAGCAGTGCTGCAACAAGCGTTTGCCGATTGCACTCAAGTGTTGGAAATTGGTAGCGGCACCGGGCAGCATGCGGTGCATTTTGCGGCAGCCTTGCCCAAGCTAATTTGGCAAACGAGTGACCAGCCTCAATATTTATCTACCCTGGCGGAACGTGTGCGCCGTTCAGCGCTAACTAACCTGCCGCCGCCTTTGCCGTTAGATATACGCGACACTATGTCGTTATCTAAACAATACGACGGTATTTTTAGCGCTAATACGCTGCATATTATGCCGTGGCCGGTGGTGCAGCAGCTATTTGCACGATTAAACGACTTTTGTACGGCAGAGGCAACCTTGTGTATCTACGGCCCTTTTAATTACAACGGCAGGTTTACCAGTAGTAGTAATCAGGCTTTTGATACCAGTTTAAAAAGCCGCGATGCTGCAATGGGTATTCGTGATAGTGAGCAGGTTGTGCTGTTAGCGCAGCAGCAAAGGTTTGTTTTACAGCAGGACATCAGTATGCCGGCAAATAATCGCTTGCTCTGGTTTAGGCGCCAGTAAGTTTAAACGGTAACGCTTGCTGTGCCTGCTGGCGATAAAGTGCTAGCTGCCTGGCTTCCTGCTGAAAATAATCCGCAATGGCGCGGCTTAGCGGCGTGTCGGCGAACAGATAATTGCCGTAACGCGTTACAGGTTCAAAGCCGCGTTTTAACTTATGTTCGCCCTGAGCGCCGGCATCAAAGTATTTAAGATCCTGCTTAATACAGTATTCAATACCCTGGTAATAACACAGCTCAAAGTGCAGTTTATCGGCATCGACAAGGGCGCCCCAGTAGCGGCCGTATAACGTGTCTTCGCTTTTAAAACACAAAGCCATCGCCTGTATGTTGTCGTCACTACTTAACGCAGCAAATACTACCAGCTGCTGCGACATGGTTTGCCCCAACTGATAGAAACTCTCGCCACTGATATAGCCGTGATGGCCTGAGCGCTTTACATAGGTAGCCTGATAACAGCGGATAATCGCCTGCCAGTGCTGCGCGCTAAGCTCACTGCCTAAAAACGTAACCAGTTTTATGCCGCTTACTGCGCTGCGCTCCTGCCTTATCTGCTTACGCTTACGGGCATTAAGGCCTGCCAAGTAATCGTCAAAACACTGATAGGCTTTGTTATGCCATAAAAACTGCACATCGTGGCGGGCTACAAAGCCCTGTTGTAGCAGCTTTTTATGTAACGCGTGACCAACATAAAGCCACTGCACACTGTAAAACTGTCGTTTGGCCAGCGCTTGTTTTAACGTATCGCAGATCAGCGTCAAAATGGTGTCAAAAGCGACAGTATCGGCTGCAAGTGCTGGCAGCATACCCAGCCTTGGCCCGGTGGCAGGCGTAAAAGGTATGGCCGCAATCCACTTTGGATAATATGGCAGCGCAAACTGGCGATACGCATCGGCAATTTGCCAGTCGAACAGATACTCGCCATAAGAGTGCTGTTTTATATAGCCCGGCACGGCGGCAACCAGCGCATCGTCCTGCCAGAGTGTCAGGTGTTGGCTGTGCCAACCGGTTTGGCCATCAACACTGCCGCCCTGCTCCAGTGCCAGTAAAAAGCGGTGCTGGCAAAACGGATAACCACTCTCTGTGGTAAATAGCGCATCCCACTGCGCTGCAGTGACCTCTGATAAGCTGGGTAGCCAACGTACGTTCAGCAATCAGGTCACCTTGTGCTTTACCTGATACTCGGTTTTTAAATACTCGCCGCTTCGCATCACATCGGCCAGAATCTCAACCGCGGTCCAGATGTCGACATAGCGTAAATACAGCGGGGTAAAACCGAGCCGCAGTATGTCCGGTGCCCGAAAATCAGCAATAACGCCCTGCTTAATCAGTGCCTGACACAGCGCATACGCATCCGGATGGCGATACGCCAGCTGGCTACCTCGCTCGTCTGCGTTATAGGGTGTAATGCGCTCAAGCCCCCGTAAACACTCATGCTGGCTTAGCAGCTGCTGAAAACAGTCACTCAGTGCCAGTGACTTTTGCCGCAGCTGCTGCATGTCAACATCAGCAAACACCTCAAGCGCCGCGTCCAGCACGCTCATTGACAGCACCGCTGGTGTGCCGGTAAGAAACTGTGCAATGCCGGGGGCTTTTTCATAGCGAGTATCAAAACTAAACGGGGTTTTGTGTCCCATCCAGCCGGTTAATGGCTGGCTAATTGTGCTGTGATGGCGCCTGGCGGCATAAATAAAGGCCGGTGCGCCCGGGCCACCGTTAAAGTATTTGTAACCACAGCCTATGGCAAAGTCGACATTGCACTCATCAACCGCTACGGGCAAGGCGCCGGCGCTGTGAGCCAGATCCCAGATCACCAGAGCGCCCTTGTCTTGTGCCAGCCGGGTCAGCTTAGCCATATCAAACAGCCGGCCGCTACGAAAATCGACCTGAGTTAGCAGTAACACCGCCACCTCTTGATTAATCGCAGCTTCCAGTTTCGCATCATCGACCAATTTAAGTTGGCAGCGCTGTGTACCGGTGACTTGCGACAAGCCTTCGACCATATATAAATCGGTAGGAAAATTGCCGTTAACAGACAGTACCGTGTGGCGCTTGGGTTGCAGCGACAGCGCCGCACACAGCACCTTAAACAGGTTTACTGATGTCGAGTCGCAGCACACCACTTGCCCCGGTGCAGCGCCTATTAAACGGCCGATTTTATCGCCCACGCTAAAGGGCAAATCTATCCAGTTGTGGCGGTTCCAACTGGTAATTAAGTGCTCGCCCCATTGCTGGCTAACCACCTCTGCGGCGCGTTCAGCAGCAATTTTCGGCATGGCGCCCAGCGAATTGCCATCCAGATACAGTGTGTTATCCGGCAAATGAAAGGCCGCCCGCTTGGCTAAAAGCGGATCGTCCAGATCGCACTGCTTCAGCGCGGCATAGGTTAATTTAACATCATGAGTCACTTGGCGAACTGCTCCTGTAACTGTTGTAGCACCGTGGCAAAAGCCGCCGTGTGTGGATGCAGCCAGTCAAAATGGCCAGCACCTTCGACAACTTTGTAGGCAATGCCGCTCTGTGTAGCCTGACTTAGCGGCACTATAGTATCGCTGCTGCCATGTAGCAACAGTGTGTTAGCCACTAACGGTTGGCCTTGTGGGCTGGCCAGCTTGTAGCGGCCAGGAAACTGCGTGGCGTCGCCGCCAATAAAACCTGCGGTAGCACGCTGACAGCCGTTGCTGCCGGCGCTGTATAAGGTTAAATCGGTTATCGCCGCTAAACCCAATACGGCTTTTGCCGGCACTTGCTTAGTATTGGCAGCGGCTAACAGCGCAAGCTGTCCACCGGCCGAATGGCCGGCTATGGCAACACGGTTTTTGTCCAGCGGATAACCATTGAGGTTATTAAATGCAAAGCTTACGGCCTGTTTTACATCTTGCAGGCTACCTGGCCAGCCGCCACCTTCATCCCCCACCCGGCGGTATTCTACCGACCAGACGGCAATGCCCTGTGCTGCCATGGCTTGGGCAAAAGCGGTGGCATGGGTTAGATCGTAAGTGTTTAACCAGCAACCGCCGTGCACAAAGATCAGTAACGGCAGCATGGTTTTCGCATCAATTTGGTCAGTAATGTGGTCTGCGTGCCGAGCCGGCAAATACAAACGGCCAAACTGCAAAGGCCCGGGGCCATAAGCGATTTGCATGCTGCTGTCAGAGTGAGCCTGCGCTGCCAGGCTGCTGTAACTGACATTTACCGGTTGGCTGATGTTTTGTGGTGTGTTAGCGGTCGGCAAAGCTGTGCTGCAAGCGGTAAGCAACAGGGCGGCTTTGAGTAATATTAAACGTTTAATCATAAACTTAGCTGTTAATTTGTGTGGTATGGGCCCAGTGTATGTCAGCGGCGTAGTATGCGTTATGCTTATTTGTTATGGCTTAGTGGTAAAAACGCTACCCGGATCAGCCGCTTGGCTTGTATTTTTGCGCTGTTTTACCCATATCAGCGTAGTAGTAAGGCTTTTGCAACGGCTATCAGCAATGTAATAGGAGCAAACATGAGTTCACCGTATATACTGCCTAAAGTCTGGACCTGGGATGCTGCCAATGGCGGGCAGTTTGCCAGTATTAACCGGCCAATATCGGGCGCGACCCATGAAAAAGCACTGCCAAAAGGCAAACAACCGCTACAACTTTATTCACTGGCAACGCCTAACGGCGTAAAAGTGACCATTATGCTGGAAGAGTTACTTGAGCTTGGCAAAACCAATGCCGAGTACGATGCCTGGCTTATCAGTATTAAAGATGGCGACCAGTTTGGCAGTGGCTTTGTGGAGATTAATCCCAATTCCAAAATTCCGGCGCTGTTAGATACCACTACCGGCAGCCGCGTGTTTGAGTCGGGTTCGATCTTGTTGTACCTGGCAGAGAAGTTCGGTGCTTTTTTACCCACAGATCCTGCTAAGCGCACTGAAGCGTTAAACTGGCTGTTCTGGCAAATGGGTAGCGCGCCCTTTGTCGGCGGCGGCTTTGGTCATTTTTATGCCTATGCACCAGAAAAGTACGAGTACCCGATTAACCGCTATGCGATGGAAACCAAACGCCAGTTGGATGTGTTAGATAAACAGCTGGCTAAACACGCCTTTGTTGCCGGCGACGAATACAGCATTGCGGATATGGCGATCTGGCCCTGGTATGGTGGCCTGGTGCTGGGCCGCTTGTACGACGCGGCAGAATTTCTCGATGTTGCCAGCTATAAGCATGTGCTGCGCTGGGCCAAACAGCTTGACCAGCGCCCGGCGGTGCAACGTGGGTATATGGTAAACCGAAATTGGGGTGATGGCCCCAAGCTGCCAGAGCGACACAGCAGTGCCGACTTTAATAATGTCCGCGGATAAAATAGTCATTGTGAACAGCTGGTGCCGTAAAATACGGCGCTAGTCTGTTACAGTCTGGTTAGATTGCGCCCAGATATAGGTTGCGCCAAGGCCAAAAGACCAGCCGCCGTTTGCTACCATCAGCGGGCTGTCGGCGTTTTTGGCCGGCTGGGTCCATTCATAGCGGGCAAAGCCAAAGCCACGCCATTTATCAGAAAACTTTTTGCCCACTGTAAAGCCGGTGCGCAGCGCAATTAAGCCGGCTTTGGCATCAAACAGCGGCCGTTGTGCGGTAACATCGGCTGGCGTCACCTGATAAAAATAATCATTAAGTTTTTCGCTGCCAAACACTGAACTGATATTAAACGAATAAAAGGTGCCACTGTCCGTTGTTATGTCGCTGACCAGGCCAGGCTCAAAGCTAAAACCGCTGTAGTTAAACCGTTCTTCAATATCAAACACGGCCCGTAGCGGAAAATCTGCCCTTAGCCTGGCACCGAACAGGTTTTCGCTTAAGGTCCAGCGTAATCTGGGCCCAACCTCTATCAAGGTGCCTAAATCAGCCATGCCATTACGTACAGCGATATCGCCATCTGATGAGCCAAGCGCACCGGCAAAGCCGATATCTAATTCCAACCTGTCGGTTTTAAGCGCGCGCAAACCCACATTACTGCGATCAGCCCGCAGTATCTCGCCGCGGTATATCAGATATGGCAGCACAAAGTTACGCCGTACCATCTGATCAGAGCCCGGGTAAGCCAACTGGTTGATATTAATGCCTGCCAAGCCAGCTTCCCACAGCGGTAAAGCCGGTTGTGCTGCACGGCTAAGCGGACTGATTAACAGCAAACTACAAATTGTTACTACACGACACGCTGTCATCTGTGCTCCGTGGTTAAAAACAGTTGCAATAGCATACGCACCTTAATGCTGCAGCTTGTATAGGCGCAAGCCATTAGTGTTAATACGCAAACGTTACGGCTACGGCTCAGTTGCGCAACTCTGTTGCGATAATCAGTCACGTGCTATGGCAATGCGCCCTGCTTTGGCAAAGTTCGGCCACAGCCGTGGCTTAGGCGCTAACACAAACAGATCGCCATTGTTACCGGTTAGCTGCTGGCCAACACCGGCGGTTTTGGCCACTTCGCTGTTGGCTGCCATATGCTGCGCTTCACCGTGTACCGGTACGGCCAGCTGGGGTTTGACCCAGCGATAGAGTAAATCCAGCTCGCCCCGACACGGGTGGCCAGAGACATGGATTGGCAGCTCAGTATCGTGTTTTTGCAGGGTGTTGATGTTACGGGCGCGAAATTTATCCACCAGCCGGCTAATCAGCATTTCATTGCCGGGGATAATAATGGCGCTGAAAATGACTAAATCGCCGGGTTCCAGTGATAACTGCGGATGCCTGTCATCGGCCAGCTTATTTAGCGCGGCACGGGGTTCTCCCTGACAGCCGGTGGCCAGCACCAATACTTCGTCTTTGGCTAGATAGCCTATGTGTTCGGCGTCGGCCAGCGTGAGCTCAGCCGGCCAATAACCGGTTGCCCGTGCCGCGCCAACCATATTGTGTAAAGCGCGGCCCATCAGCGCCAGATAACGGCCGGTTTTAGCGGCAATGCGCGCCAGCGATATTAACCGGCCAACATTAGAGCTAAAGCTGGTGACCACAACCCGCCCTGTGGCTTGCGCTATTACCTGCTCCAGCGCTTTAGCACAGTCAGACTCTGAAATGGAAAAGCCATCACGCAGCGCATTGGTGGAGTCGCACACCATGGCAGTAATATTTTGCTGCCCCAAGCGTTTAAAGGGCGCGGCTTTAAAAGCGCGGCCGGTAATGGGGCTGGCGTCCATTTTCCAATCAGCGGTATGAAATACCTTGCCCGCTGCGGTTTTAATAATAAGCGCCTGCGGCTCGGGTATAGAGTGGGTTATCGCCTGAAAATGTACGGTAAAAGGGCCGATATTGACGGTGCCGCCGGAGGCAACTTCAATAATCGGCATGCTCTGAGCCAAGCCGGTGCCGGAGAGTTTACGGCGCAGCACTTCAGCGGTAAACGGCGTGGTATATACCGGGCATTGCAAGCGTGGCCATAATGCCGGCAAGGCACCGATATGATCTTCATGGGCGTGGGTAATAATAATGCCGCAAAGTATATCGCGCCGGGCGCTGATAAAGGCGGGATCGGCGGCCAGCACCTCGGCCGACGCTAAGGGGCTGTTGGGCTGATAGTCTGGCGACAGCGGATTGTTAAAGGTTACGCCGCAGTCCACCATTAACCAGCGGCCGGCATGACCGTATAAATTCAGGTTCATGCCAATTTCGCCGCAGCCGCCCAGCGGTAAAAACCACAGATCATTTACGCCGGGATCTTTTAGGGCAATAGCATCAGCCGCTTGGGGGTTATTAATAGTTGCCTCCGGGTTGCTGTAGATCACTCAAGTTGTTCAGCCTGCGCCAGTTCGGTTTCCAGTCGTTTGCTTTCATCGGCTCTGGGTTTGGCAAAACGGGCCAGCGCCAGATAAAGCACCGGCGTTAAATACAAGGTAAACACCACCGCCAAGCCCAAACCGCCAAACACCACCCAGCCAATGGCATTACGGGCTTCAGCACCGGCACCGCTGGATAAAATCAGCGGCAGCGCGCCTAATAAAGTAGATAACAACGTCATCGCAATAGGCCGTAAGCGGATAGCTGCCGCCTGCTCTACAGCCTTTCGTACCTCATAGCCTTGATCGCGCAGCTGATCGGCAAATTCGACCAGCAAAATGGCATTTTTGGCCAGTAGCCCGATCAGCATTACCAAGCCGATTTGCGAGTAAATATTAATAGAGGTGCCGGTTAAAAACAGCGCAAAAATAGCCGCCGCGATACCAAAGGGCACCGTAATCATCACCACCACCGCACTGTTAACGCTTTCAAACTGCGCCGCCAACACTAACAGTACAATGACAAATGCCAGCACATAGGTCAGCGTAACTTCGCGGGCAGTTTCTTCAAAGGTTAAGGCTTCACCTAAGAAAATCAGGCCAATATCACTGGGTAAATGCTGCCCGGCCAGGCTGCGCAGCTGCTCTACCGCTTGTTGCAGTGACAGGCCGGGTGGCAGTTCCATATCAAGTTCTATCGCCCGGCGCTGTGCCTGGCGCTCGAGCTCTGCTGCCACGCCCTCTTCTGAAATAGTCGCCAGGCTAGATAACGGCACTAAGGCGCCAGAGCTGGAGCCAACATACAAATTCGCTAAATCGGTTGGGTCCTGAATTTGCGTACTTTGTGCCTGCAAAATAATGGGTATTGCCTGATCGCCGACGTTTAAATCGGCTAAATCATCGCCGTTAATGGCCACGCGCAAGGTGGTAGCGATATCAGACAAGGGTACGCCAAGCTCCTGTGCGCGGCGCCGGTCGATATTTACCCGCAGTTGCGGCTGGGTTGGCTGATAAGAAATACGCGGTGTGCCAAGTTCTGGCAGCTGTTGCTGTACCACTTTGGCAAAGGCCTGCGCTGCAGCAAAAATGTCAGCATAACTGGAACCGGTTAATGCCAGCTCCAGGCCACCGCCCTGCCCACGCAGGTTTAAACTGTTAGAGCCAAACGCCCGCGCCGGTGCCCCGGGAATAGCGGCCAGCGGGCCACGAATTTCATCAATAATTTCCTGCTGCGAGCGCGAGCGCTCGTCCCAGTGTTTCAGCGGCACCGTAATAAACGCCAGGTTTGGGTCCCACTGGCCTACGACAGTGTAAATTGAGTCAATATCACCACCGTTGACATAAGGCAGTAAAATGTCTTCCATTTGGTCGGCCTGACGGTCCATAAAATTTAAGCCAACGCCGTCCGGGCCACGGGCAAAAATACGCACACTGCCGCGATCTTCGCTTGGCATCAGCTCGCTGGCCAGCTGACTGTGTAAGCTTAACGCGGCAACCGCTGCCACCAGGCTGGCGGCAAAGATCCACCAGGCTTTATCAAGTGAAAAATGCAGGCTGCGCTGATACAGATTAACCAGACGTTGGCCCAGCCCAGACAACATATTGGCGCTGCTGGTTTTTAACGGTAAGCGTGCGGTTAACGCCGGCACCAATGATAAGGCAACAAAAGACGAGATAATCACCGACACCGCCAGTACGCCACCAAACTCGCGGAATAAACGGCCGGCAGTAGAGGGTAAAAAGGCAATCGGCACAAATACGGCTACCAATACCGCCGTGGTGGCGATAACCGCAAAAAACACCTCGCGGGTGCCGATAACCGCAGCAGCGCGTGCGCCCAGCCCCATAGCGCGGCGACGCTGAATATTCTCGGTAACGACAATAGCATCATCAACAATAAGCCCGGTGGCCAGCACCAGGGCCAGCAGGGTTAAAATATTGATGGAAAAGCCCATCAACCAGATAGCGGCCAGCGCGCCGATAAGCGATACCGGAATAGACAGGGCCGGCACTATGGTGGCGCGGCCCGAGCCGATAAACAGCCACAAGGTGGCAACTACCAACACTATTGTGAGTAATAACGAGGTAAACACCTCTTCGACTGAACTTCGGATAAATTCGGCGTCATCTGCTGTTACCTGGATCTCCAGCTCCGGAAAGCGAGTTTGCAACTGTTTAACCAGTGCCAGCACTTCATCAGATATTTCAATGGTGTTAGAGCGGGCCTGGCGGATTACGCCTAAGCCGATTACCGGCTTACCATCCAAACGCACTAAACTCTGCGCATCGGCCGGGCCAAAATACACGGTGGCGACATCACCAATACGGGTGTTGCCGCTGATAATAATGTCTTCTACCTGAGCAGCCGTAACTGAGGTGGCGTCTGCCCGCACAATCAGCTGCTGATCGGTCGATTTCATACTACCGGCCGGCACATCAAACGGCGCCTGGCGCAGTGCGGCCGCGACATCAGTTACCGCCAGATTAAAGCTGGTGAGCCGCAGTGGATCTAATAATACCCGCAGCACCCGCTCACGATCGCCATTTAAACGCACATCGGCCACACCCGGTACGCTTAAAAATAACGGTGCTAAATCAGTTTCTACCCGCTCGGTCAGGCTTTCTAAATCCAGGCTGGCGCTGGACACCGCCAGGCTCACCACCGACTCGGCATCGTTATCCGCTTTGATAATGGATAACCGCTCCACCGCGTCTGGCAAGTCACGCTGAATACGGCTGACCGCTTCGCGGGTTTCGTTAGCTGCATCATCGAGGTTAGTGCCGGGGCGAAATTCTACCCGCACGCGAGAGCTGCCTTCTTCGCTTGACGCATTAATTGATTTAACGCCGCTAACCCGTGCTACGGCGCCCTCCAGTTTACTGGTTACTTCAGTATCAACCGTCTCTGGCGAGCCACCGGGATAAGCGGCAGTAACAGACACTATGGGCCGGTCAACATCAGGCAGCTCGCGCACTTCAATGGCGTTAAGCGCAGCAACGCCGGCGATGATAATCAGCAAATTGAGTACAACAATCAGCACCGGCCGGCGGATAGATAATGAGGGTAAATCGTTTAATGGGTTTTGTAGCTTCATTGTGCAGCAACCTCTGTCTGGGTTGCGCTTTGCTGATTGGCGGCCCGCACTAACTGGCCATCACGCAGGGTTTGCACGCCCTCCACAATCAGCTGATCGCCTGTGGTTAACGCCCCTGCCACCAATAAACGCCCGCTTAGACGCTGTTTAATTTGCACATCTACCCGTTTGGCTTTGCCCTGTTCTGCCAGCCAGACATAGGCACTGGTAGCGCCCCACAACAGTGCAGCTTCGGGCACTACCGCGTAAGACTCGCCAGCCAGTTGCAAGCGCACGCGAAAACTCATGCCGGGGCGAAAGCTGTCACTGCTGTTATCAAGCAGCGCGCGCACCCGGATGCTGCGGTTACTGCTGTCGATGCGCGAGTCTAGCTCAGCAATTTTGGCGCTAATGCTATGGCCCTGTGCTTGCCAGGGTGATAACTCGACGCTGGCATTGCCCTGCAAAATCGGTAGTGCATCTTCCGGCGCGTTAAAGTTAATCAGCAGCTGTGAACGATCATCAATGGTGGTAATAGCGGTTTGTTGACTAATACGATCGCCCGGCTCAACATCGGTCAAGCCGACTACACCACTAAAAGGCGCACGCACCACTCTGTCTTCCAGTTCGGTTTTTGCCTCTGCCAACTGCACTTGCAGTAAATCCCGGGCGGTAATGGCATCGTCCAGTACGCTTTGCGCAATAGCGCCCCGTTCGCGGCTTTCCTGCAGCCTTGCCACGGTGCGCTGTGCATCGCGCAGCTGAATAGTAGCGCGCTCAACAGCCACTTGCTGGCGGCGTGAGTCCAGCTCAACTAATACCTGGCCCTTGTCGATACGCTGTCCTGGCACGAAATTAACCGCGGTAACTCTGTCTGCTACTGCTGGATATAACACAACCGAGCGGATCGCCTCGGCACTGCCAACCGCTTCCACCCGGCTGCTTTGCTGCTCAAAGGTTACTGCCTGGGTGATCACCTGAGCGGCGCGGCCACCGCCGGCCGTTTGTGCTTGTATTGCCGGTACCATAGCCACGGCCCAAAGACATAACAGCTGGCATAATGGCTGGCGTAACAACGTCATGTTCTATCCTTTAATTTAATATGATGCAAAAGCAGCGCTTACTATACGAAGCAAAGCTTAACTACAGCAATGCTCTTTACCCTGTCTTTACCAAGCGCTGGTTGAATGGCTGCTTACTATACGGAAATCGTGATGACGTGATCAAAAAAGGCTGTTCATACGCGATGAACAGCCTTTAATTACCGCTAAAACGCGGCTGCGCTTTACGGTTTAGCCAGAGCGGGCTGGTTTAGCTGGCTTTTACACTGGCTATCCAGTTATCTACCCGCTTTTCCAGTACATTCAGCGGCAGTGCACCGCCACCTAAGATAGTGTCGTGAAAGGCGCGGATATCAAACTTGTCACCTAACTGCTGCTGAGCTTTGGCACGAAGCTCAAGTATTTTAATCATGCCAATTTTGTAGGCCGTTGCCTGGCCGGGCCAGACGATATAGCGGCGCACTTCGGAAATCACCGCGCCCTGTGCAATTGGCGTTTTCTCCAGGAAGTAATCAATGGCCTGTTGCTCGGTCCAGCCTTTGCTGTGCAGGCCGGTGTCGACCACTAAGCGCACGGCCCGCCACATTTCAGTGATCAGCCGGCCAAAATCGGAATAAGGGTTTTGATAAGCGCCCATTTCCTTGGCCAACAGCTCTGAATACAGTGCCCAGCCCTCTACATAGGCGGTAAAGCCGGCCTGGGTGCGGAAGGTGGGAACTGATGTCAGCTCCTGCGCGATAGAGATTTGCATATGATGCCCTGGGTTACCCTCATGGTAGGCAATGGCTTCCATTTCATTTTTCGGCATAGAGCGCATATCCGATAAATGCGCGTAGTAAATGCCTGGCCTTGCGCCATCGGGTGTGCCGGGGAAGTAATGCTGGGCTGCACCTGGTTGTTCACGAAACGGCTCTACCCGTTTTACGATCAAATCGGCTTTGGGTAAAATGCCAAAATATTGTGGCAGTTTTTCGTTAATAAAAGCCAGATACTGGCGGGAGTCTTCCAGGTAGCCTTCGCGCCCCTCGTCAGTGTCCGGATAATAAAACTGATCATCGTCTTTGATAAATTTGAAAAACGCTTTTAAATCACCTTTAAAACCCACCTTGTCTTTAATGGCGATCATTTCTGCTGTCAGACGTTCAACTTCGTCCAAACCAATCTGGTGAATTTGCTCCGCGGTCAGATCAGTGGTGGTCGACACTTTTAGGCGGTAGTCGTAATAAGCTTTACCGTCTTTTTGCTTACCCACACCGGTGGCTATCTGCTCGCTTTTCGCCACATCCTGCTCTAACCACTGTTTTAATGCCGTATAGGCCGGTAAAAAATGGCTTTGCAGCGCTACCCGGGTTTGCTCCGTTAGCTGCTGCGCCTGCTCGTCACTTAGTTTGTCGGCTTTTACCAGGGCATCAATTTTCCCCTTGGCATCACTCCACAGCGGGATGTCTTGCTCGCTGTCAGTAAAAGGCGCGCCGTTAATCAGATTAGTAATTTGCTCCAATACACCGTCATAGGCAAATTTGGGCGGGCGTACATCGTGGCTGGCGTTATCCTGTGCGCGCTGCAGCAATTGGGTAATAGCGCGGCTGATGCCTTCTATCCGTTTAACATAAGCCTGCATATCTTCGGCGGTATCAACCTTATGAAAGTTGATCATAATTTGCGGCAGCATGGCATGAATACCCTGCATCTGCGTGAAAATATACGCATTTTTGCGAAACGGCACGCCCTCTTTGGCTTGTTCATACTGGTATACCCAGATGTCGTAAGAGGTTTGCGCTTCTAAATCGAGTTTACTGTAATCAAAATTTGCTTTTAGCTCTGCTACGCTGTCGGCCAGCCAGGCCAACTGTGCGTCTTCTGCCTCAATGGAGGTGTCGTCAACCTGATCATACTTATCTTTACGGCCCAAAAAGGTCATTTGCAACGGGCTTTGCTGCAACTGCTGCTCGTACTTTTCTTCAAACCACTGGTTAAGCCGTTCGGTTTCTGATTGCTGCGCAGCTGCAACTTCTGTGGTGGGGGCAGCCGCTTGTTGTTGTGAAGCAGGCGGCTGAGGCGCTGGGCCGCAACCGCTGATAATACCGGCTATTGCCAGCGCTAACAGAGACTTACGCATAAAAGGGTCCTTGTTGTTTTGGTTATTAACTCAACAAGCCTACCCTCTGCGCGGGCGTTAGTCTAAAACAATTTGTAACCAGCTTTGTCAGCGTCAGGCACTGACGCGTTTATACTGGCGGTACTGCGGCGTCCAGAAATTGTCATCAATTTTCTGCCGTAGCAGTGCATCGTCAAGCTCTAACGCCAGGCCTTGCTGCATCGCCACTTTTGCCACATTAAACGCAATTTGTTTGCTTAAATCAGCCAGGGCGGTAAAAGGTGGCAATAAGCCACCCTCGCCGGTATTGGCGCGTGGTGAGGCTTCAGCCAGCGTTTTACTGGCGGCGCGCAGCATTTCATCACTGATAATACGGGCTTTACAGGCAATCACACCCAGACCAATGCCGGGAAAAATATAGCTGTTATTACACTGCGCGATTGGGTAGCGTTTACCTTGGTATTCTACCGGCGCAAAGGGACTGCCGGTGGCGATAATCACATCGCCCTCTGTCCAGCTAATGACCTGCTCTGGTGTGGCTTCAACCTGCCGTGACGGGTTTGACAGTGGGAATATGATCGGCGTTTCGCAGCCTTTTTTCATTGCCCGCACCACCGCTTCGGTAAATAAGCCGGCCTGACCGGATACACCAATTAACACGCCGGGTTGAGCGCAGTTCATTACATCGCGCAGGCTGGGATACTCGCTGCTGTAGCTCCAGTTGGCGATAGCCTCGGACGATTGTACCAGCGCTTGCTGAAAATCGCGCAGGCCAGGTGTGGTGTCGGTCAGCAGGCCAAGCCGGTCAATCATATAGATTTGGCTACGGGCCTGTTGCTCGCTAATGCCTTCGGCCACCATTTGGCTGATGACTTGCTCAGCAATACCACAACCCGCCGAGCCAGCACCAACAAACACCACTTTTTGCGCCGATAATTTAACGCCTTTGGTCCGACAGGCTGCCAGTAAGGTACCTACCGTTACCGCTGCCGTGCCCTGAATATCATCGTTAAAGCAGCATACCTGCTCGCGGTAGCGCTGCAGCAGCGGCATAGCGTTCGGCTGGGCAAAGTCTTCAAACTGAATAATCGCCTCTGGCCAGCGGCGCTTTACCGCCTGAATAAACAAGTCGACAAACTCATCGTATTCAGTCTGACTAACACGCTTTTGCCGTAATCCCATATACATAGGATCGTTTAACAGCTTTTCATTATTGGTGCCTACATCCAGCATCACCGGTAAAGTATAGGCTGGGCTAATGCCGCCACAGGCGGTGTAAAGTGACAGCTTGCCGATAGAAATACCCATACCGCCAATGCCCTGATCGCCCAGGCCCAGCACGCGCTCGCCGTCTGTCACGACAATTACCTTTACTTTGCGCTTGGTGGCATTACGCAGTACATCATCCAGCTGATAGAGATCGTTGTAGCTGATAAACAGGCCACGGGCGCTGCGGTAAATGTCAGAGAACTGCTCGCAGGCATCACCCACTGTCGGCGTGTAGACTATCGGCAGCATCTCTTCCAGATGCTGCTGCAATAAGCGGTAAAACAGCGTTTCGTTATTGTCCTGAATGGCGCGCAGATAAATATGCTTATTAATGGCGGTATCAAAACTTTTGTATTGCAGGTAAGCGCGGCTAACTTGCTCTTCAATGGTTTCAAAGCGTGGTGGCAGCAAACCGGCCAGGTTAAACGCCAGACGCTCTTCAGCGGTAAAGGCACTGCCTTTGTTTAATAAGGGGGTTTCCAGTAAAGCGGAACCGGCATAGGCGGTATACAGCGGAGACTTTTTCATTGCACTGCTCATGAGTATCTAAACGAAACCGGCCAGGCGCTGCCGTAATACAGCGCCGGCGAGAAAATTAATAAATGGTGCTGATGCGGGGGTTTAAGACAGACAAGATAAACAGCCCCTCGGTATTACAAAAATCAATGGCGCGGATAATATCCTGCTGAGTCAGGTCTAGCAATTCCAGTACAAATGGATCGACCAGTTGCCGGGTGGAATAAAGCTCCGGGTGCTGGTTGGCCAGTGCTAAGCGCACCGACAGATAAATGACTAATTGCGATTTGTTTTTCGGGTCAAACTTGTGGCTGTGCTGCAGTGCTACCGGCTCGACAATGCTGTCGGGCAATTGCCATAAATGTAGCAGCTCTGCACCACACTCGGCATAGGTACAGCCCAGGATGGCTTGCTGGCGTTGCCAGGGTTTTTCATCCGCCGAGTACTCCTGACATTGATGTGCCAGTTCTGCGCTGTTATGCAACAGCACCATTTCGCCAATATTGTGCAGCAAACCGGCGACATAATAACGATCCGTTGGCTTTAACTGACAGCTTTGTGCTAAAAACTTGGCGATAAGCGCCGCATTAATGCTTTGCTCCCAAAAGCGCTCTAAATCGATGGCTGAGGTGTCTATTTTGCTGCAAGCTGAGGCAATACCTATGCTGATCACCAGGTTATACACCTGAGTTTTCCCAAGCACTAACAAGGCTTTACTAACACTTTCGACCTGATAGGGTAAGTTGTAAATGGCGCTATTGGCCAGTTTTAACAGCTTAGATGTTAGCACCGGATCCAGCATGATAACTTCAGCTATCTCATCCAGGCTGGCTGTGTCAGAGTCCATCAATTGCTTAACGCGTAAATAGCCTTCTGGTAAAGCAAAGAGTTCCGCAACATTCTGCGCATATTGCAAGGCTTTCATCTGCCGAGATCTCCGGTGGCTGTCAGGTACGGCTTAACAGCTTTAAGTGTTACTGCTGGTGCGGATTTTACAAGCTTTAGGCAGAAATACTTAGCTTTTTTTGCGACAAGGGCCGGCAAAGCTGTAATAAATTGTATAAGAGCGAGGCTGGTATGCACCAGCCCCGGGGGAATGGGCGTTTAAGCCACCAGTGAGCGTAGCATCCAGGCATTCTTTTCATGCACTGTCATGCGCTGCGTCAGTAAGTCTAAGGTAACTTCGTCAGAGGCATCATCGGCTGTCGGCACGATAGAGCGGGCTGTTTTAGCGATGGCTTCCTGGCCTTTCACCAGATCTTTAATCATCTCTTCCGCTGTTGGGATGCCGTCCGCCTCTTTGATGCTGGTTAGCTTGGCATATTCTTTATACGAGCCGGGTGCAAACTCCCCTAACGCCCGGATACGTTCGGCTATTTCATCTACCGCCAGCGCCAGTTCGTTGTACTGGGTTTCAAACAGAGTGTGCAGGGTTTGAAACATTGGGCCTGTCACGTTCCAATGATAATTGTGCGTTTTCAGATACAGGGTGTAGGTGTCAGCCAGCAGCACCGACAAACCGTGAGCGATAGCTTTACGTTGATCTTCATTAATACCAATATTAATTTTCATCTTAAGTCCTCTTGGTTATGCGGCAACAGGGCAAAACATAGCACAATGGCTGCTGTTTTTAATAATCGGCCAGAAAAAACAGTCTGTTACCGGGTTTAGCTGCGCTAAAAAAGACATGGGGACAGCAAGTGGTAAATTCAAGGCAATAAAAAACCGGCCTTAAAGGCCGGCTGTTTAACGGTCGCCTAACGCGACTACACCGCCTGAGCGGCCAGGTATTCTTCATAGCTGCCGACAAAGTTACGTACGTCTTTATCGGTAATTTCAATAATACGGCTGGCTAAGCTAGAGACAAATTCGCGGTCATGACTGACAAACAACAAGGTGCCTTTGTAATGCTCCAGAGCCAGGTTCAGCGACTCTATCGATTCCATATCCAAATGGTTGGTCGGCTCGTCCATCACCAGAATATTGGGCCGCTGCAGCATCAGCTTACCAAACAACATGCGGCCCTTTTCACCACCGGATAGCACCTTAACCGATTTTTTAATTTCATCTTGGGAAAACAGCAAACGGCCTAAAATGCCGCGTATCGCCTGCTCATCATCTGACGGTTGTTTCCATTGGCTCATCCAGTCGAACAGGCTGATGTTTTCGTTAAATTCGTGGGCGTGATCCTGCGCGTAGTAACCGATGTTGGCGTTTTCAGACCATTTCACATTACCTGCTTCCGGTGTTAAATCCCCAACCAGACATTTAAGCAAGGTCGATTTACCAATACCGTTGGCGCCCAAAATGGCTACTTTCTCGCCCACTTCGATGGTCATGCCGAGGTTCTTTAGCAGGTTAAGCTCGCCAAAGCTTTTACTCAGGCCCTCTACTTCCAGCGCTAAGCGGTATAACTGCTTTTGCTGCTCGAAGCGGATAAAGGGGTTAACCCGGCTGGAGGCTTTAACTTCTTCTAACTGAATTTTATCGATTTGCTTGGCGCGCGACGTGGCCTGTTTAGCTTTAGAGGCGTTGGCAGAGAAGCGGCTGACGAAGGTTTGCAGCTCGGCAATCTGGGCTTTTTTCTTGGCGTTATCGGCCAGCAAGCGCTCACGGGCTTGAGTAGCGGCAAACATGTATTCGTCATAGTTACCCGGATATAAGCGCAGCTCGCCGTAGTCTAAATCGGCCATGTGGGTACAGACACTGTTTAAAAAGTGACGGTCGTGCGAAATGATCACCATAGTGCTGTTACGCTCGGCCAGCACATTTTCTAACCAGCGGATGGTATTAATGTCCAGGTTGTTGGTGGGCTCGTCCAGCAGCATAATTTCCGGATCGGCAAATAATACCTGTGCCAGCAACACCCGCAGTTTAAAGCCGGGCGCAATGGCTGACATGGGGCCAAAATGCTGCTCTACCGGAATGCCGACACCAATTAACAGCTCGCCGGCGCGTGACTCAGCGGTATAACCGTCCATTTCACCAAAGGCTACTTCCAGATCGGCCACTTTCATGCCGTCTTCTTCGCTCATTTCACTGCTGGCGTAAATACGGTCACGCTCGGCTTTCACCGCCCAAAGCTCCGCATGGCCCATGATCACCGTATCAATGACCGAATACTGCTCAAAAGCGAACTGATCCTGATGCAGTTTGGCAACACGGTGATTTGGCTCAACAAACACATTACCGGAGGTGGGCTCCAGCTCACGGCTTAAAATCTTCATAAAGGTCGACTTACCACAGCCGTTAGCGCCAATTAAACCATAGCGATTACCCTCGCCAAATTTAATTGAGATATTTTCAAACAACGGCTTAACGCCAAATTGCATGGTAATGTTTGCAGTTGATATCACGTTGTGTTCCAAAACAGGTTAAAACAGTGTGCTGCCGACCTGAAGCAGGCGGACAGCGGAAAAAGTGCGCTACTATACGCTGATTTCGCGGTTAACTCAAAGCAAACGCCCGGTTAAACCGGGCGTTTTAGCGGATTTTTATTCAGCTGTTTGTTTCAGGCGCGGGCTTGCGCCACGGCCGCCTGACACAGCTCAGTAATACGGCCCCAGTCTTTTGCCGCTACGGCGTCGTCCGGTACTATCCAGGAGCCGCCGACACAGCTGACATTAGGCAGCGCCAGATAGTCGCGGAAGTTTTTCTCGTTAATGCCGCCGGTTGGGCAAAAGCGGATATCGGCAAAAGGGCCGTGGATGGATTTTAGCGTTTTAACGCCGCCAGCCGCTTCTGCCGGAAAGAATTTAAAGTGGCTGTATCCAAGGCCTGTACCTTCCATCAGCTCTGAAATACTGGCAATACCCGGAATAAGCGGAATAGCCGCCTCTTTACCGGCCTGCAGCAGTTCGCGGGTCAGACCCGGGCTAATGGCAAATTTGGCACCGGCCTCTGCCACCTGTTGCAGCTGAGCCGCTGTGGTAACGGTGCCAGCGCCGACTACTGCATCCGGCACCTGCTCGGCTAACAGCCTGATGGCATCCAGCGCTACCGGTGTGCGAAGTGTCACTTCCAGCACTTTAATGCCACCGGCCAGCAGAGCTTTGGCCATAGGTACCGCATCGGCTAAGTCTTTAATTACAATTACAGGAACCACAGGCCCCATCTCAAACAGGGTGCCAGGTTGAAGTTGCCAGTTATCAAATGCCATATCAGTTACTCGCCAAAGATTGTTTCAGGTATACCGCGGCACCGACTAAACCGGGTTGCTCTGCGGTCACGACATAGGTGGCGATCTGGCGATTAAATGCGCTAAACCGGCCTTTTGCTTCAAAACGGGCTCTGAACTCACTTTGCGCAAGCAGAGGTAATAATTTGGGCACTATGCCACCGGCAATGTAGACGCCGCCAAAGGTGCTGAGCGTTAACGCCAAATCACCGGCGATGCTGCCCAGGCTGGCAAAAAATTGCTGCACAGTAGCGCTGGCCAGCTCTGACTCATTGGCCAGAGCAAGACGGGCTATTTCTGCTGCGCTAAGCGGTGGCACCACTTGCTGATGATACAGCGCTAAGGCTTTATAGATGGCCTCTAAGCCGGGGCCGGATAACAGCCGCTCAGGCGAGACATGACCATATTCTTTTGCCAGCATTTGCTGAATAAACCATTCCTGCTCATTCTGCGCGGCCCAATCCGTGTGACCACCTTCACCCGGTAGCGGAATAAACTGCTCATTGACCGGTAATAAATGGGCAACGCCCAGCCCGGTGCCGGCACCCAGCACGGCCATCGGCTTACCCGGCAATACGTTACCAGAGCCGACCTGCACTTTTTGTTCAGTGGTAAGGGCCGGCAGGCACATTGCTACGGCCGTAAAGTCATTTATCACTTCCAGCGCGGCCAGGCCTAGCTGGCTGCGCATCGCGCTGATAGAAAACTGCCAGTAAAAATTAGTCATACTGACCTGATCGCCAGTCACCGGACAGGCAATGGCAATAGCCACATGCTTAAGCTCAGTCAGGCTGTGTTGCTGCTGATAATGCGTCAGTGCATCGGCCAGGGTAGCAAATTCAGCACAGGCGTATACGGCGACTTTATCCAGTTGTAAGGTATCCAGTGCAACCCGGCTAAAACGGGCATTAGTACCGCCAATATCGGCCACTATTGCATAGGCAGGCTGCTTAGCCATGTAAATGCTCCTCAGTGGTAAACAGGCTGCAGGCGCCCTGCTCGGCACCGGTTAACTGGCTGCGCAGCGCACCAAACATCTCACGGCCCATGCCAAAATAACTGGCCGACATGTCCATAATGGCAGGCTGACGTTTGGCAAACTCCTCATCCGGTACCAGTACCTGTAACTTGCCGGTTAAGCCATCAACCAAAATCATGTCGCCATTTTGAATGCGGGCGATATTGCCGCCATCTACCGCTTCGGGGGTGACATGGATAGCAGCCGGTACTTTGCCAGACGCGCCCGACATACGGCCATCTGTCACCAGGGCCACTTTGTAGCCGCGGTCCTGTAGCACGCCAAGTGGCGGCGTTAATTTATGCAGCTCAGGCATACCACAGGCTTTAGGGCCCTGAAAGCGCACTACCACTACACAATCTTTATTCAGCTCGCCGGCCTTAAAGGCGGCGTCCAGCTCATGCTGGCTGGAAAATACCACCGCTTGGGCTTTTACCACTTCAGTGCCTTCACGCAGCGCTGAGGTTTTAATCACGCCGCGGCCAACGTTACCCGATAATACTTCCAGCCCGCCGTGTGCTTTAAACGGCTTTTTCACAGTAGCCAGTACGTCTGGATCTAAAGAGGTTTTCGGCGCATCCACCCACTGCAACTTGCCATCTTGCAGCACGGGCTGCTGGGTGTAGCGGCGCAGGCCAGGGCCGGCAACGGTCTGTACGTCTTCGTGCAATAAGCCGGCGTCAAGTAGTTCACGGATCAACAGCGCCATACCGCCAGCATGCTGGAAGTGATTAATATCGGCCTGACCATTGGGGTAAATACGCGTTAGTAGCGGTGTTGCTGCAGAAAGCTCAGCAAAATCATCCCAATTGACAATAAAACCTGCTGAGCGGGCCATAGCCACTAAGTGCATGGTGTGGTTGGTTGAACCACCTGTGGCCAGTAAGCCCACTATGCCATTGACAATGGCTTTGGCGTCAATCATTTTGCCGGCTGGCAGATAATCCGTGCCTAAGTCGGTCAGGCGGGTCACCTGGCGCGCTGCAGCCTTGGTTAACTCGTCGCGCAGTGGCGTGCCAGGGTTAACAAATGAGGCGCCCGGTAAATGCAGGCCCATCATCTCGACCACCAGCTGGTTTGAATTGGCAGTACCGTAGAACGTACAGGTACCGGCAGCGTGATATGAGGCTGACTCTGCTGCCAGTAGTTCTTCTTTACCTACTTTGCCCTCAGCATACAGCTGGCGCACGCGGGCTTTTTCTTTGTTCGGTATACCCGATGGCATCGGGCCGGCCGGCACAAACACAAACGGCAAATGGCCAAAGCTCATGGCCGCCATAAATAAGCCCGGTACGATTTTATCGCAGATCCCCAGCATCAGACCGCCGTCAAACATATTGTGTGACAGCCCCACCGCCGCCGCCATGGCAATAATATCGCGGCTTAATAAACTTAACTCCATGCCAGGCTGGCCTTGTGTGACACCGTCACACATCGCCGGCACGCCGCCGGCAAACTGCGCCACGCTGCCCACTTCGTTTACCGCTTGTTTAATCAGTGCCGGGTAATGCTCATAAGGCTGATGCGCCGACAACATATCGTTGTACGAGGAAACAATACCGATATTGGCTTTGGTCAGGCTGCGCAGATCAGCTTTATCCTGCTTGTTGCAGGCAGCAAAACCATGCGCCAGATTGCCGCAGCTTAATACGCCACGATGTGGGCCTTTTAAACGGGCCTGCTCAAGACGCTGCAGATAAATGTCACGGCTTTTTTGGCTACGGGCAATAATTCTGTCCGTTACTTTTTGAATTACAGGATCCATCACTATCCCCTAGTTAGCGGTGTACATCACGGTGACCGTTGCTACCGGATGCTGTAAAAAGGCGCGGATTGGCATGGCATAGACATCATCCCCTGCCATGGCTTTATCCAAAACGGCAAGCTTATTGGCGCCCACCAGATGCAAAAACAGCTGGCGGCTGTTCAGTAGCCGCGCTGCGCTTAACGAGATGCGCTGATAAGGTGCTGTGGTAGGTGCTACCGCCAACACGGCCGGCGCATCCGCTGCCAGGCCTTGTTTAATCTGCTCAGAGCAGGGAAATAACGACGCTGTGTGACCGTCCTCCCCCATGCCCAGGATCACGGCGTCAAAGGTCGGTAAGTTTTTAACGCGCTCAAGCACCTGCGGTGCACCGTCAAAAGCTGTGCTGGTGTTGGCATATAAACTGATAAAACGGGCGGCACTGGCGTTGTGTTGTAACAAGGTGGCTTTTACCAGCCGCTCATTAGAATCGGGCTGGCTGTCGTCCAGCCAGCGGTCATCGGCCAAGAGCACCGTGACTTTATCCCAGGCCAACTGTGTCTGACTTAGCGCAGTAAAAAGCGCCTGCGGCGTTTTACCGCCGGACACCACCAGATAGGCTGCGCCACGCTCTTGAATGGCCTGTTGTAAAATGTCAGTCAGGCGGTTAGCAAAAACCGCATTTAATGCCTGGGTATCAGCAAACTGGTTTAATTGCATCATGCTTATTCCTCCCAGTTGCGATCGTCACGTGCCAGCATAGAAATAGCGGCAACCGGGCCCCAGCTGCCGGCCTGATAGGTTTTCGGCGGCTCGTTACTGGTTTTCCAGGCATCGATAATGCCATCTACCCATTTCCAGGCCTGCTCGACTTCATCACGGCGCACAAACAGATACTGATTGCCCAACATCGCCTCTAGCAGCAAACGTTCGTACGCATCGGCGATGCGCTGTGCTTTAAAGGTTTCATCAAAACTTAAATCCAGCTTGGTTTCCTGCAGACGCATGTGTTCGCCTAGGCCTGGAATTTTATTCAGCACCTGAATTTCTACGCCTTCATCCGGCTGCAGGCGAATAATCAGTTTATTCGACGGCAACTGGCTATAAGTCGCGCGGAAAATATTATGCGGCTGCGGCTTAAAGCAAATAACCACTTCGCTCAGTTTAGTTGCCATCCGCTTGCCGGTGCGTAAATAAAACGGCACGCCCGCCCAGCGCCAGTTGTCGATATCAACTTTAATGGCCACAAAGGTTTCGGTTTTGCTGTTGGCGCGGGCGCCCTCTTCCTCCAGATAGCCCGGTACCGCTTTACCGCCGGCAAAACCACTGGCGTACTGGCCGCGTACGGTTTTTTCCTGGATATTACTGATGTCAATGCGGCGCAGCGCTTTGAGCACTTTAAGCTTTTCATCGCGAATACTGTCTGCGTCCAGCCGGGCCGGTGGTTCCATCGCGATCAGTGATAACACCTGTAGTAAATGGTTTTGCACCATGTCGCGCATCTGACCGGCATCATCGTAGTAGCTCCAGCGCCCTTCTACACCCACCTCTTCCGCTACGGTAATTTGCACGTGGTCAATCGAATTGTGATCCCAGTTACCGGCAAAAATGGCATTGGCGAACCGCAGCGCTAACAGGTTAAGTACGGTCTCTTTACCTAAATAGTGGTCGATACGGTAAATCTGACTCTCTTTAAAGAATTCTGCCACCTGATCGTTAATCACTTTAGAGGAGGCTAAATCATGGCCAATAGGTTTTTCCAGCACCACCCGTGCCGGCGCATTTGCCAAACCAACTGCTGCCAGCCCCTTACAAATGGCGCCAAACAGTGATGGCGGCGTAGCAAAATAGCTGACCGGTACCCGCTTAGTGCTGTCGGTAACCGCGCTTAACTTGTGATAATCCGCCTCGCTGGTTAAGTCCAGCTGCACATACAGCAGCTTTTGCTGCAACTTCTGCCAAACATCGTTATCCAGCGGCTCTTTTAAAAACTTATTCAGGTTGGTTAACACCAGCTCAGCGTAGGCATCAGTAGACATCTCATCGCGGGCGACACCGATAATGCGCGAGTCAGCGCAAAGTAAGCCGGCTTTTTCCAGCTGATACATCGCAGGTAGCAGCTTGCGCCGGGCCAGATCACCTTTGGTGCCGAATAAAATTAAATCACATGCTGAATTCTGTGCTGTGGTTGTCATAACTGACCCTTGAGATAGATGTAATTTTACAACACTTAGGCCATACTAGCGCAGCATGACCGGGTTGTAAACCGGATATCTTGTAATTAAATTACAGATTGCGTAATGTTTTGACTATTCTTATATAATAAGGCAGCCTTAGCAACGGATCTGTGGTTTTGTGGTAAATTTAATACCGTTTTGATAACAGATCTGAAGGGCTACACCCAATGTTACAGCCCAAAGCAGGCTAATTATAAGTCAGGAATAAGCGGATGAACGTGCTGGAAAAGATCGTTAATAGCGTCAACAGTTTTAGTAAGTCAGAGCGCAAGGTTGCCGATGTGATTCTGGCGAACCCGCAAACGACTATTCACAGCAGTATCGCTGCCCTGGCGAAAATGGCCGATGTTAGCGAACCCACTGTTAACCGCTTTTGCCGCCGGCTTGATACCAAAGGCTTTCCTGACTTTAAACTGCATTTAGCCCAAAGCCTGGCTAATGGTACACCCTACGTTAACCGCCATGTTGAGGAAGAAGACGGCCCGGAAGCTTACACTGCCAAGATTTTTGAATCTACCATGGCGGCCTTAGATACCGCGCGCCAACGCGTGGATATTAACGCCATTAACCGAGCGGTTGATGTACTGACACAGGCTAAAAAGATTTCGTTCTTTGGCCTTGGTGCCTCGGCATCGGTAGCGCACGATGCGCAAAATAAATTCTTCCGCTTTAATGTGCCGGTAGTGTGTTTTGACGACATAGTGATGCAGCGCATGAGCGCCATTAACAGTGCTGAGGGTGACGTTGTGGTGTGTATTAGCCACACCGGACGCACAAAGAACCTGTGTGATATCGCGGCGATAGCGCGGGAAAACGACGCCACTGTTATTGGTATTACCGCCTATGACAGCCCACTGGCAAAAGAATGTACGCTGGTATTGTCACTGGATGTGCCGGAAGATACTGATATGTATATGCCGATGGCATCGCGGGTAGCGCAGTTGGTACTGATTGATATTCTGGCAACCGGCTTTACCCTGCGCCGCGGCAGCAAGTTTCGCGAGAACCTGAAAAAGGTAAAAGACAGCCTGCGCGGCTCGCGCTTTGATAAAAAAGACTTTAATAACTAAAGCCACACCACACTATTCTCCCTGTTGGTGTGGTTGTTGTTGCAACTGCACCAACCTGTCACTTTTCTTCCTGCCTTTGCTGTATTCTGTAATTAAATTACATTACACTAAGGCTAACCTTACCGCCTCTTTTTGCAACAAGCAGGAACTTCGCATGCATAGAAGAACAAAAATCGTCGCCACTCTGGGTCCGGCCACTAATACGCAACAGGCAATTGAAAAACTGATTAAAGCCGGTGCTTCGGTGTTTCGCTTAAACTTCTCGCATGGCAGTGCTGATGATCACCGTGAGCGCGCGGCCATGGTGCGCGCCGCTGCTGATAGCCTGGGCGCGCATGTGGCCATTTTGGGGGACTTACAAGGGCCGAAGATCCGCGTCTCAACCTTTAAAAATGGCAGTGTAATGCTAGAGGAAGGCCAGCCTTATGTGCTGGATGCCCAGCTTGGCAAAGGTGAAGGCGATGAGCAGCAGGTTGGTATTGATTACAAAGAGTTGCCGCAAGATGTTAAACCGGGCGATTTGTTATTGCTGGATGATGGCCGTATTCAACTTAGCGTAGAGCGCGTTGAAGGCGCCCGGGTGTACACCACCGTTACTGTAGGCGGCAAACTGAGCAATAATAAAGGTATTAACCGCCAGGGCGGCGGTTTAACCGCCCCTGCCCTGACCGAAAAAGACAAGCGCGACATTATTACTGCTGCCGAAATTGATGTTGATTATCTGGCAGTGTCATTTCCCCGCTGTGGTGACGATTTACGGCTGGCGCGTGACTTAGCGCTGGCAGCAGGCTCTGAAGCGCGCATTATGGCAAAGGTTGAGCGCGCCGAAGCCGTCGCCGATAATGAAACACTGGACGATATTATCCGCGCTTCTGACGCCGTTATGGTGGCCCGTGGTGATTTAGGTGTTGAAATCGGTGATGCCGAGCTGGTGGGCCAGCAAAAGCGTATTATCGCCCGCTCCCGTCAACTGAACCGGGTGGTAATTACTGCCACCCAGATGATGGAGTCGATGATTGAAAACCCGATGCCAACCCGGGCTGAAGTGATGGACGTGGCTAACGCTGTGCTTGATGGCACCGATGCGGTGATGCTGTCGGCCGAAACTGCCGCCGGTAAGTACCCGACAGAGACAGTGCGGGCCATGGCACGGGTATGTGATGGCGCTGAGAAGCACCCTAGTGTGCAAATTTCCAAGCACCGGATGGACGTCACCTTTACCGAGATCAGTGAAACCATCGCCTTATCGGCCATGTATGCGGCGAATCACCTGGAAGGTATCAAAGCCATTATTACACTGACGGAGTCGGGCTATACCGCCAAACTGATGTCGCGCATTACCTCACCGCAGCCGATTTATGCGTTGTCACGCCATACCAAAACGCTGAATAAGATGGCGCTATACCGTGGCGTTTACCCGGCCTTTTTTGACAGCACAGCGCTTAACGGTCAGTTATTGTCTGACGCGGCCATAGATGCGGTGCGCAGCAAAGCCGGTTTAAAAAGCGGGGACTTGGTGATCCTGACCCACGGCGATGTGATGGAAACCATCGGCGCCTCTAATACCTGTAAAATTGTGCAGGTTAAATAAGCACTAAGCGATACTAAAAAAAAGGGCTCGTTGAGCCCTTTTTGCATTCAGGCTAAAACACATCACGCTGCAATTTGCGCACGCGCCGCGCTTCACGATACTGCGCAAACTGCGGTGCCAGGGCGGTTAATGCCGATCCCGCGACCACCAAGCAGGCCCCCAGCCAGGACAACAGATTAAGCGGCTGCGCGGTTAAATAGGCCGGGAACCAGCTGCTGACCAGATAAGCAAACAAAATGGTAAATAGCGGCGTAACGGCCAGCACCGCACTCACTTTAGACGCTTCCCAATGATGCAGCGCTTCAGCAAAAGCACCGTAAGCCACTACGGTATTCAGGCAGCAGAAAATCAGCAGCGCCCAGTGCAGCGCACTCATACCGGCGAAGGGGCTGTAATCTGCCACCGGTAAAAACGCCAGGCTGCCGGCAACATATAGCAGATACATGATCTGCTGTGAGCTGTAATGCACCAGCAACTGCTTTTGCGCTAAAGCATAGGCGGCCCAGGTAACGGCCGCGGCAATAATCAATAATACGCCTAAGGTTTCGTTACCGGCCTGCAGCACCAACACCAGCAGGCGTTCATTGAAAAACAGCAGTAAACCGGTAACCAGCAGCAGCGCACCGACTTTTTGCCACAGCAGCAGGCGTTCTTTAAAAATAATAACGCCACCGAGCATCATCAGAAAGGGGGCTAGCTGGATCACCACCTGGCCGGTTTCAGCAGTTAAAAAATTCAGCCCGGTCAGATACATAATATAGTTAGACAGCAACCCCAAAATAGCAATCAGCATCAGCCACAGCACCTTAGTGCTTTTGAGCAGTGCCAGCTTCGGCAGTTTCCCCGTTGCCAGCAGCCACAACCCCACCAGCAGCGCAGCGGCAAAAAAGCGGCTCGCGGTAATGGTATTGGCGGTCATAATGTCGAGTAAAATTTTCAGCGCTATTGGCAAAATGCCCCACAAAATCGCGGTGGTCAGTGCCAGTAGCATGCCTAATAAGCTGTTGCCGGTGGTTTTATGCATCTGGGATCTCAGATAGGCTAAGCGCGGTTGTAAGGCGGGTATTGTCACCGATTAACATGCCCTTTGTCTGTAGCAAGTTGACGCTTAGTCGACTAATGTACTAGAGATTGCGCTGTATCAAGTAAGTTGACACAGAGGTGCTTGTATACTGCACTTCATATCTGCGTCAGGGAGTTGCCCATGATCAAACGTTTAGGTGTGCTCACCTCGGGCGGTGATGCGCCCGGCATGAATGCCGCGATCCGGGCCGTAGTGCTGATGGCCAATGCCCACAACATAGATGTCGTAGGCTTTCGCCATGGCTTTAACGGCTTGTTTGAGGATGATTGCCAAACCCTGCTGCCGCAGCATGTACAGCATATTATTCAGCATGGCGGCACCCTGCTTAAAAGTGCCCGCTGTAAAGCGCTGCAGCTGCCGGGTGGCCCGGCGCAAGCGGCTGATGCATTGCACCGCCATCAGCTGGATGCACTGGTCATTATTGGCGGCGATGGCAGTTTTCGTGGCGCGCTGGCCATTGCTGAACATTACCGGGGGCAGATTATCGGTGTACCCGGCACCATAGACAATGATGTCGATGGCACCGACTATACCATTGGCTTTGCTACCGCTATTGATACGGCGCTGGATGCCATCGATAAAATACGTGACACCGCGGATGCCTTTGAGCGCATTTTTCTGGTGGAGCTAATGGGCCGCCACTCCGGTTACATCGCGCTTTCTGCCGGCATAGCCGCCGGTGCAGAGCAAATTATCTGCCCCGAGTTTGTTCAACTTACTGCTGATAATCTGAAAACAGTATTAAGCCCTATCCGGCACGCGCAGCTACTCAGAGGCAAAAGCAGTTATATTATGGTGGTAGCGGAGAACAGTTACCCCGGTGGGACTACGGCTCTGGCACAGGCGCTGAGTGACGAGTTGGGCGTGGAATGCCGGGCCTGTATTTTAGGCCATATTCAGCGTGGAGGCTCGCCGGTGGGCGCAGATCGGATATTGGCGACTAAGCTGGGTGCCTTTGCCGTCGAGCAACTGGTGGCTGGCGCCCACTTGATGATGGCCGGTGAGCTAAACCAACAGGCAGTGCTGTATCCGCTGGACAAAACCGGAGACAGAGCCAAGCAGATAGATCCTTATCTGGTGCGCTGGCAACAACTGATTGCCAGCGACTAGCGGTTTTGTTTAACCCGTTAGCAGCTACTGGTTAAACACCTGCTTAACCCGGTCTTTGTAGCTGCGGCTGACTTTAACCGCCTGGCCGTTGGTCAGCATCAGTTGATGTTCGCCGTTGGCCAGCATTTGCAGTTTAGCTATGGTATGCACATTGACTATGGCTGAGCGATGCACCCGCACAAAGAATTTAGGATCCAGTTCTTGCTCCAGCTCTTTCATGGTGCGGCGTAAAATATGGGTTTGGCCGTCGCGGGTGTGAATACACATATAATCGCCGGCTGCATCAACCCACTCAATGGCGGCCACCGGTACCCGGGTAATCTCGCCGCTGTCTTTAATGCTGATAGCATCAGGGTAACGGTCACTGACCACCGGCTCGGCGTTATCCAACCGCTGTAAAATGTCTCCGGCATCATCGCCGGTTAATTTGGCAACCACCTCGGCTAACTGGCCTTTATGACGCTGGGTATCCTGCGCCTGATAGACACGTAGCACTTTCTTTACCGCTTGTTTTAGCCGCTCAGGTTCTACCGGCTTGAGTACGTAGTCCAGCGCATTTACTTCAAAAGCACTGTAGGCATAGTGGTCATAAGCGGTAACAAAGATGACATAAGGCAGGCTAATTTGCTGTGCCTGCAACTGCTTTAACACACTAAAGCCGTCCATACCCGGCATTTCCACGTCCAGAAACACTAAATCAGGCTTTAGCTGGCTAATTTGCTCTATCGCCTGCTGGCCATTGCTGCACTGGGCAATCACCTCAAGCTCAGCAAATTCTGCCAAGCGCACCATCATTCCCTTACGGGCTAAGGGTTCATCATCAACAACTATTACCTTAAGCATGTTCCTGTTCCGTTTTTTCTAATTGTAATGGAATTCTGATATTGACCTTCAAGCCGCGCGGCTGATTATGCGTTAACACCAGAGCAAAATTATTGTCATACAACGCCGACAGGCGCTCTTTGGTGTTCACCAAACCAACGCCGCTGTCACTGCTTTTGGGCAAACCATCGCTGATTGACATGCCAGGGCCATTGTCGGCGACCTCCAGCAGTAAATCATGGCCAAAGCGTTTGGCTGTAATGGCTATTTCGCCGCCATCAACCTGGCTGGCGACTGCGTATTTAATGGCGTTTTCAATCAGCGGCTGCAGGATTAAACTCGGCACCAGGGCTTTCTCGGTACCGGGCTCTAAATCAAAAGCGACCGATAAGCGCTCAGAGAAGCGCACCTTTTCAATTTCAAGATACAGCCGGGCGGCATAAACTTCCTGCTCCAGCGGCACTTTGTTAATCGGATCTTTGTACAACGAATAGCGTAAAAAGTCACTAAGGCGGGTCACCATTTTGTTGGCGGTGTCCGCTTCATTAATCAGCACCAGGGTGGAAATAGCATTTAGCGTATTAAACAAAAAGTGCGGGTTAAGCTGGTAGCGCAGCATTTTTAGCTGGGCTTCATGTGCCTTGTTGGTGGCAGTAAGCGACTTTTGCTTTTCCAGTTGCAGCGTCTGATAATACTTAATACCAAAGTACAAGCCGCTCCAGCTTAACATTACGTAAAAGGCAAACGGCGTATCACGGATATACTTTAACCAGTCATCCGGCCTTGCGCCATGACGGTAAATTTCCCAGTAATTAAAATTGCGTACTGCAGTCCAGATTGCCGCCAGTACAAAAGCCATCAGCAGCACGGTTAACGCCAGCTTCCACGGGCTCCAATGCCAGATCCGCTGATAGGTATAACGCAGGGGTATGGTTATTAACCAGCCAAGGTAAGAGTCCAGCGCCACCACGATAAGGTAAGCATCGCGGGTTTCAAGTACCAGTGAGTTCAGATAATTGACAATAGCAAAGCCGAACCAGCCCAGACTGTGTAAAATCCAAAACTGGCGGCTGCGATCTTCAAGTGACTTATACAAAATGGCAACCTTGCGGCTTGACCTGGAATGGGCCGATTATAACCAAAGCCAGGTCAATTACCGCTACCACTTGCCGTGTCTGCTTTAGCATTAATCGCATTGGCTAACTGGCTACCCCAGCACCGGCGTTGGTTTGCGATCCGGCCCCAGTGCAACAAAGGTAAAACTGCCGGAAATGGCTTTGTGCTGATCGTCGTTGTACATATTTTCCACAAAAATATCGACATGCACGCGGATACTGGTGCGGCCAACGTGCTCTACCTTCGCCACTAATTCAATAATGGTACCGGCGGGTATCGACTCTTTAAAATCGACTCTGTCAGAGCTGACGGTAACCAGCGGCTTACGGCAGAAGCGGGTAGCAGCGATAAAGGCTGCTTCGTCCATCCAGGCCAACGCCTCGCCACCGAACAAGGTATTGTGATGGTTGGTACGTCCGGGAAACACGGTTTTGGTTACGCGGGTAACTGCATGTTCCATCCGTTTGGCGATTAAGGCGTCATTATTCATCTGGTTACTCATTAAACACTGAACAGGGCGATACCGCTTAGGCATCATAAAACCGCGAATTTTATAAGAGCGTGTTGCAATTGCAACAGTATGACACAGAAATACGTATTCAGCGGCTGAGCATAGGGCCCAGTGCCCGCCCCCCCACCAAATGTAAGTGGATGTGATACACCTCCTGCCCGCCATGTGCATTGCAGTTCATAATAAGCCGGTAACCTTTATCGGCAATACCATGCTCAGCGGCCAGCCTGGCCGCCACGGTAAATAAACGCCCCAGTGCGGCCTCATGCTGCGGCTTAACATCGTTCACTGTTGGGATCAACTGATTGGGCACGATCAAAATATGCACCGGCGCCCGCGGACGGATATCGCGAAACGCTGTGACCAGCTCGTCCTGATATAAAATGTCGGCATTGGCTTCATGGCGGATAATTTTACTGAAGATGGTTTCGATAGCCATAGCATTTTCCTGTTGCGGCTTTCCCGGCATAATAGCCAGCTTAATACGAGCCGGCCGTCAGGCAAAGAGTAAAACCATGAAATCTGTAAAGTATCAGTTTGAACTTGTTGATATTGCTGCCCATCTGCTGCGTGTGACGCTGCAATTTAGTCCCCGACAGCCAAGTACAGTGTTAAGCCTGCCGGCCTGGATCCCCGGCAGTTATATGATTAGGGATTTTGCCCGCAATATTACTGCAATCCGCGCTTTTGATACTAGTGGTGCACTTACACTGACACAGCTGGACAAACAACGCTGGCAGCTTGAATGCGACAGTGATGCCGTTACCGTGGAATATCAGCTGTATGCCTACGATTTATCGGTGCGGGCCGCCTATATTGATGATGAAGTGGCAATACTAAACCCGGCCTGCTTGTGTCTGGCGGTAGAAGGTCAGCAAGCCTTACCCCATCAGCTTAGGCTGATAAAA
>NZ_BAFK01000012.1 GCF_000296695.1 Rheinheimera nanhaiensis E407-8 | reverse complement strand
GATTTGCGCATCAGTAATTTTTTATTATGGCAGGCTGCTTACGCGGGGCTGTGGTTTACCGAGACCTTATGGCCGGATTTTGACCAGCAGGTGTTTTCCGAAGCGATAGCGGCCTTTATCAACCGCGAGCGCCGGTTTGGTTGCACTGGGGAACAGGTGCGGCAAATGGCGGCCTCGGCTAAAGGATAACGAGATTGTTTAAACAACGGGTTATTACCGCCTTAGTGTTGGCACCGCTGGCACTGGCAGCGGTATTTTATTTACCGCTGGGCGGCTTTGCTGTGTTTATCTCAGTGGCGTTTTTGTTGGGAGCCTGGGAGTGGAGCGGCTTTTGTGGTTTACCAAACCGGGCCAGCCGGGTGCTTTATGTGTTATTGACCGCTGCGATCCTGGCACTGCTTTACTGGCAGTTACCGGTGCAGGCCAGCTGGCCCATTGAGACGAATCTACTGTTAAGCAGCCTGTTACTCTCTGGTATCGGCTGGTGGCTGCTGGCGATAGCCCTGGTACTCACTTATCCACGCAGCCAGCGGCTTTGGGCTAACAGTGATTGGCGTAAAGCGTTGATGGGCTGGTTAACCTTAATCCCAGCCTGGGCGGCGGTATTATTTATTCGTTCAACGGACTATGCAGCATCAAGTTTTACCGGCGCCTGGCTGATTTTTGCCTTACTGGGCCTGGTATGGGCCGCCGATATTGGCGGCTATATCGTTGGCAAACCCTTTGGCAAACACAAGCTATTACCCAAAGTGAGCCCGGGTAAAACAGTGGAAGGTATGCTGGGCGGGCTGGCGCTGGTGGCGCTGGTGGTAACGGCCGTGGCCATGCTGCAGGATTGGCCGGCGCAGACGCCGGTATGGTATGTGTCTGCACTGTTACTGACCGTATTGTCGGTATTTGGCGATTTAACAGAGAGTATGTTTAAACGGGTTGCCGGCAAAAAGGACAGCGGTGCGTTTTTACCCGGCCACGGTGGTATTTTAGACCGTATTGACAGCCTAACGGCCACCGCTCCTTTGTTTGCCATCATAGTGGCGTTGTACAGCGGGTTTTATTAATGCGCCAGGTGGTGGTATTAGGCTCAACCGGCTCTATCGGCATTAGTACACTGTCGGTACTGGCTGCGCATCCGCAAGATTATCAGGTACTGGCGTTAACAGCTGCCAGCCAGGTTGACAAGCTGCTGGCGCAGTGTCTGGCGGTGAACCCCCGTTACGCCGCGTTGCTTGACGCCACTGCAGCTAAAGCTCTGGCGCAGGCACTAAAGCAGGCCGGCAGTAAAACAGAAGTCTTAAGCGGTATCGATGGGCTGTGTCAGCTGGCCGCGCACCCTGAAGCTGATATTGTGATGGCGGCGATCGTGGGCTCCGCAGGCTTGCTACCGACGCTGGCGGCGGTCGAGCAGGGCAAAACGGTGCTGCTTGCCAACAAAGAAGCGCTGGTGATGAGCGGTGAGCTGTTTATCAACAAAGTAAAGCAACATGGTGCCACCCTGCTGCCGATAGACAGCGAACACAATGCCATTTTTCAGTGCCTGCCCTCTGGCTTACAGCAACACACACATGATCAGCAGTTAGCCGATTTTGGTATTAGCAAAATTTTGTTAACCGGCAGTGGCGGTCCTTTTCTGACTAAACCGCTTTGTGAATTTGCCAGCATTACGCCGGCGCAGGCGATAGCCCATCCGAACTGGCGCATGGGGCAGAAAATTTCAGTCGACAGCGCCACCATGATGAACAAAGGCCTGGAATTTATTGAGGCGCGCTGGCTGTTTAATTGTCAGCCAGCCGATATTGAGGTGGTGATTCACCCGCAAAGTATCATCCACTCTATGGTGCAATACACTGATGGCTCCGTTCTGGCGCAGCTGGGCCAAGCCGATATGCGCACACCGATTGCCCATGCGCTGGCATTTCCCAAACGTATGGCCAGCCCGGTAGCACCACTTAATTTTAAACAGATGCGCGATTTTACCTTCAGCGAGCCCTCGCCCGAGCGTTATCCCAACCTGTATTTAGCAATGGCTGCCTGTGCGCAAGGCCAGGGCGCTACTACGGCACTTAACGCCGGCAACGAAATAGCCGTACAGGCGTTTTTAGACGGGCAGCTGAGCTTTACCGATATCGCCAGATTGAATCAGCGCTGTCTGGAACAATTTAGCGGTTTCAGGGTCAGTACGCTGGATGATATAGTGGCGCTGGATGCAGAAGCGCGCCAGTATGCGCGCTCCTTATTAAGGAAAGGCTTGTAATGTCGGGTGCTGTCTGGAATTTGCTGTCATTTATCGTCGCTCTGGGTGTGCTTATCACGGTGCATGAATTTGGTCATTTCTGGGTAGCACGCAAAAATGGCGTCTTGGTAAAACGTTTCTCTATTGGTTTTGGTAAGGCGCTGGTGCGCTGGCGTGACAAGCAAGGCACCGAATTTGTGATTGCCGCCATTCCGCTGGGCGGTTATGTCCGAATGTTGGACGAACGGGTCGACCCGGTACTGCCGCAGTTTAAAGATCTGGCCTTTAACCACAAAACCGTATGGCAGCGCATGGCGATTATTGCCGCAGGCCCGGCGGCCAATTTTATCTTCGCTATATTCGCTCTTTGGCTGATGTATATGCTGGGTGTGCAAACGATGCGGCCGCTGGTAGCCGATGTTGCGCCGGCATCTATTGCCGCTACCGCAGGTGTTAGTCCTAATCAGCAAATTATTGGTGTTAATCAGCATAAAGCCAGCGATGCCAGTAGCGTTAATTTATTACTGGTTGAGCAGATTGGCCGTGACAGCATTACCCTGAAATTGCAGGACATGGCTACGCAGCAAGTCCGTGAGGTAAGGTTAAATACCCGTGATTGGCAGTTTGACCCTGAGCAACAAACGGTATTTGACAGCCTGGGGCTGGTGTTAGCCAGGCCACAGCTGCTAACCGAGATTGCTGCTGTAGCGCCTGATTCTGCCGCCGCGCAGGCTGGCCTTAAAGCAAACGACAAAATTAAAGCCATTGATGGTAGTGCGATCACCGACTGGCAACAGCTACAACAAATGATAACGAACTCGCCCGAACGCGAGTTGCAGCTGGATATTGTACGTGATGGCCAGCCTGTCAGGCTGAACGTTACCCCCAAACGGGTCGTGGCAGAAGATGGGTTTTCACAGGGGGTGTTGGGTATTACCCCCAAGGTAAGCGACTGGCCAGAGGGCGTGCTTTATACCCAGCATTATGGCGCTATCGATGCCATAGTGGCGGGGGCGGCACACACCTGGCAGCTGACCAGGCTGAGTTTTGCCATGATTGGCAAATTGCTTACCGGCGATGTGTCAGTTAAGCATTTAAGTGGTCCTATTGCCATTGCGCAGGGGGCCGGCACCACAGCCAGTATAGGTTTAGTCGCTTTTTTATCGTTTTTAGCGCTGATAAGTGTTAACTTAGCCGTCATTAATTTACTGCCGTTACCGGTACTGGATGGTGGACACCTAATGTACATGCTGCTGGAACTAATACGCGGCAAACCTGTCTCTGAGAAGACGCAGGAAATAGGTTTCCGCTTTGGTGCGTTAGTCCTGCTGATGTTAATGGGAATTGCGCTGCTCAACGATATTTCTCGTTTGTAAATAACTAATCATAAGTAGTTCAAATAATGACAATTAAACGATTAGTAGCTGCGATGTTACTGGCCTCTGCCAGTAGCTCGGTGCTCGCTGAAGAATCTTTTACGGTACAGGATATTCAGGTAGAAGGCCTGCAACGTGTGGCACTGGGTGCAGCGTTAAATAACCTACCGTTTAACGTGGGTGATACGGTAACGGAATACAGCTTGTCACGTAGTATCCGTACTTTGTATAGCGCCGGCCATTTTGACGACATTAAAGTATTCCGCGATGGTAATACGGTCATTTATCGTTTGCGCGAACGGCCCACTATTAACTCTATAGTGTTCGATGGCAATAAAGATATTAAAGAAGAACAGCTAAAAGACAGCCTGGCTGGCAACAGGGTGGAAGTCGGTGAGCCGCTGGACAAAACTATCCTGAAAAGTATCGAAAACGGCTTAACCGAGTTTTATCATGGCGTGGGTAAATATCAGGCCAAGGTTGAGATTGAAGTAACCTATCTGCCACGTAACCGGGTTAATTTAAAGATCAAGTTTGAAGAGGGTGACGCCGCGTCAATCCGGCAAATTAACATCGTCGGTAATAAGCTGTTCTCCGATGAAGAACTGTTGCGCGATATCGAGTCGAAGCAGGATTTACCCTGGTGGCGTTTTTTATCTTCTGATCGCTACCAAAAACAAACGCTACAGGGCGATATTGAAAAAATTACCAGTTATTACCTGGACCGCGGTTACCTGCGCTTTAATATCGACTCTTCACAGGTCTCTGTCAGCCCGGACAAAGAGTCCGTCTATGTTACCCTTAACGTAACAGAAGGCGAGCAGTATAAAATTAACGGTGTGAAGTTCGTTGGCGATTTAATTGGCCAGGACGAGTTTATCAGCCGTATAGTGCCACTGAAAAACGGTGACTTGTATAACGGCGCTTTGGTGACTTATACCGAAGAGACGATTGCCAAACTGCTGGCCCGTTTTGGCTATGCCAACTCGAAAGTGCGCACTATTCCGCAAATTAACGACGACACCAAAGAGGTCGAACTCACTATTAGCGTTGATCCGGGTAAGCGGGTTTATGTACGTCGTATCAGCATGAGCGGCAATGCCAATACGCAGGATGAAGTATTACGCCGTGAACTGCGGCAAATGGAAGGCGCCTGGTTGTCTAATGACGCGCTGGAGTTATCCAAGCAGCGTATTCAGCGCTTGCCTTATGTCGAGTCCATTGAATTTCAAACCACGCCGGTTGCCGGGGTGGATGATTTAGTTGATGTCAACTTTACCGTTAAAGAGCAGCCGTCAGGCAGTTTTAACGCCGGTATCTCTTATGGCAACTATATGGGGCTGTCGTTTCAGATCGGCGTGCAGCAGGAAAGCTTTTTAGGCAGCGGTAACAGCGCCGGTATTAGTCTTAGCACGAACAAGTACCAGAAATCGGTCAGCCTGACCTATACCGACCCGTATTTTACCCTCGATGGCGTCAGCCTGGGTGGTCAGGTGTTTTATTCTGACATCGATTACAGCAGTGCCTCTTCTAACCTGGAAGCTTATAACCAGCGCCGCTATGGTTTTGGTGCCAATATCGGCTACCCGATTAATGAATATAATCGGCTGAACTTCGGCGCTAACTATGTAGTGAATAAGATCAATTCTATTAATGAATATGATCAGTTACGCCATTTTAGGGCTGTATTGCTGGACGCGCAAAATCCGGATGGCGGTTATAATTTTACCAACTACGAGCTGACCGCTGGTTGGGTGCGTAGTACGCTGAACCGGGGGCTATTCCCCACTGCAGGGCATTATTTAGGTGCCAGTATTAAGGTGACTACGCCAAACTCAGATCTGACGTTCTTTAAAACCGCCTTTGAAGGGCGTAACTATATTCCGCTTAGCGATGACCATAGCTGGTCATTCTTAACTAAACTGGAGCTGGGTTACGGTAATGGTTATGGCAATAAGAATGGCTATGACTACACCTTGCCCTTTACTGAAAACTACTATGCCGGCGGCCAGAACCTGCGCGGTTTTGAAAGCCGTATTATCGGCCCGCGCGCGATTTTCCGTTACGCGCAGCAGGTGCCAGGTCTACCAGAGCTGGGGTCAGGTGGCGGCAGCTTCCCGGCCGATCCGGACAGTGATAATTACTCAGTATCGCAGCGCTCTATCGGCGGTAATGCGATGGCTGTATTGACTATGGAGCTGATTACGCCAACGCCGTTTTTAAGCGACGAGTACCGTAACTCAGTGCGCACCAGCTTATTTGTCGATGCGGGTAATGTTTGGGATACCGAGTTTGATATTGACCGTTATGCGGGGCTCACGCAGCGCTTTACCGGGCAGAACCAACCTGCGTTGGCCGATTACTCGGATCCGAGTTTAATTCGGGCCACTGCTGGTGTATCTTTACAGTGGATTTCGCCAATGGGCCCTTTAACCTTCAGCCTGGCCAAAATCATCAAGAAGTACGAAGGTGATTTACAGGAAAACTTTAGTTTTAATATTGGTACAACGTTCTAAATTCAAAAAATAGGGAAAAGAAGATGTTAAATACACGTTTGGTAAAATCTGCACTGATATTGTTAGCAGGTTTAATGCTGGCCGGCACCGTTGCGGCAAAAGAAATGAAAATTGGTTTTGTTGATGTACAGGCGGTAGCAGCGAAAATTCCACAATCAGCCGCTATGCAGGAAACTATCCGCACTGAGTTTGCCCAGCGCATCGAGGCTGTAGGTAAATTGGAAAAAGATATTAATTTCAATATTGAAAAGCTGCGCCGTGATGGCCCAACCATGAGCGAAAAGCAGCAGGATGAATTAAAAACCACGCTGAACAACCAGCGTCAGCAGTATGAGCAGTTAGCCCGTCCGTTAGACGAAGAGATCCGTAACCGTCAAGCCGAAGAGCGCAACAAAGTGCTGGCGCTGATTAAATCCGCTATTGATGCAGTGGCTGAGCGTGAGAAGTTTGACGTAGTATTAAACTCAGGCGCGGCAGTATATGCCAAGCCAGAGTATGACATTTCAGACGCTGTTGCAGCTCAGGTTAGTAAAGCAAAATAATGGCCGGGTATTCACTAGCAGCATTGGCTGAGCGCTTAAACGCTCAGCTTATTGGTGACGGTCAGTGTCATGTCACAGCCATTGCTACGCTGGAAAACGCTTCAGCAGGCCAGATCAGTTTTTTGTCCAATAGTAAGTACCGTAAATTTTTAGCCGAAACGCGCGCGTCAGCCGTGCTTATTACAGCTGATGATGTGGCTTTTGTGGCGCCAGGTGTCAATGCCTTGGTGGTGAAAGACCCTTATGTCGCCTTTGCCCGTGTGGCGCAAATGTTAGATACCACACCAGCCGCCGCCAGCAATATTCACCCTACGGCAGTGATTGATAGCACCGCAGTGTTGGGTGACAAGGTGGCGATAGGCCCGGGCGCTGTTATTTCAGCCGGGGCTGTGCTGGGTAACAATGTACAAATAGGGGCGGGCTGTTTTATTGGCGAGAGCGCCAGCATAGGTGCCGACAGCAAAATATGGGCAAATGTAACGCTGTATCATGCGGTGCGTATTGGCCAGCGCTGTATTATCCACAGTGGTGCCGTTATTGGTGCCGATGGCTTTGGCTTTGCCAATGAACATGGTAACTGGGTTAAAATACCTCAGACGGGCACTGTGGTGCTGGGTGATGACTGCGAAATCGGTGCCAACACCACTATAGACCGTGGTGCCATTGAAAATACCGTTATTGGCAATAATGTCATTATTGATAACCAGTGCCAGATTGCCCATAACGTGCAGATTGGCGATCATACTGCTATCGCGGGCTGCACTGTCGTGGCCGGCAGCACTAAGATTGGCCGCTACTGTATTATCGGCGGCGCTGTGGTGATTAACGGCCATATCGAGATTTGTGACGGTGCCCATATCACTGGTATGGCCATGGTAATGAAGCCTATTACAGAAAAAGGCGTATACTCATCAGGTCTACCGGCGACCAGTAATCAGGAATGGCGTAAAAATACTGCCAAGTTACGCCAGATAGAACAATTGTATCAGCGGGTGAAGCAACTGGAACAGCAGCTTGTAGCACTGGCCACCCCGACCGACACAGATAATCAGACAGAGGACTAGCCTTGGCTAACCAACTTAACAGCCTGCAAATTCAGGAAATTATGGCATTATTGCCACATCGCTACCCGTTTTTACTGATTGATAAAGTGGTGGACTACACCCCGGGTGAAAGCCTGACCGCGATTAAAAACGTGACCATTAACGAGCCTATTTTTACCGGCCATTTCCCGGGGATGCCGATTTTTCCCGGCGTGTTGATCCTGGAAGCCTTAGCGCAGGCTACCGGTATTCTTGGTTTTAAAACGGTCACTGAGCGCTCAGAAAATGAGTTATATCTGTTTGCCGCCATTGATGAAGCCCGTTTTAAAAAGCCGGTAGTACCGGGTGATACCATGGTGCTGGAAGTAAAGTTTTTAAAAGAGCGCCGCAACATGTGGAAGTTTTACGGCGAAGCAAAAGTAGAAGGCCAGATTGTCTGCTCGGCGGAGCTGATGTGTGCCAGAAGAGAGCTCTAACGTGATCCATCCATCTGCGGTAATCGAACCCGGTGCTAAGCTGGGTAATAATGTTAAAGTCGGCCCGTTTTGTTACATCGGCAATAATGTAGTACTGGGCGACGACTGTATTCTGGAATCGCATGTCGCGATTAAAGGCCCCAGCACTATTGGTAAAGGCAATCACTTTTTCCAGTTCGCCAGCATTGGCGAAGCCTGCCAGGACAAAAAATACAAAGGCGAGCCGACCGAGCTGATTATCGGCGATTACAATGTGTTTCGTGAAGGTTGCTCAGTGCATCGCGGCACGGTGCAGGATCAGGGCAAGACCATCATCGGTAGCCATAACCTGTTTATGAATACCACCCATATTGCCCATGATGTGGTTGTTGGCAACCATACTATTTTCGCCAGCGGTGCTCAGGCAGCCGGCCATGTGCATGTGGGGGATTGGGCCATTTTGGGCGGTATGACCGGCGTGCATCAGTTTGTCCATATCGGTGCGCACAGTTTCTGTGGCGGTGGCTCTATCGTGCTGAAAGACGTACCCCCTTATCTGATGGTACATGGCGCCCCCTGCGTACCGGCCGGTATTAACACTGAAGGCTTAAAACGCCGTGGCTTTGACGCTGAGGTGTTACTGGAAATCCGCCGCGCCTATAAAGAGGTGTACCGTAAAGGCCAAACCGTGGCTGAAGCCTTAGCTGCACTGGAAGAAAAAGCCGCGACTATGCCACAGCTGAAGCTGTTTACCGACTTTATTGCCAACGCCAGCCGGGGCATAGTGCGCTGATGCAGCCAGGTCGACCATTAAAAATCGCCATTATCGCCGGGGAACACTCCGGCGATATTTTAGGCGCCGATCTGATCACAGCGCTTAAAGCCACTCATGCCGATGCCGTGTTTTATGGCATCGGTGGCCCGCGCATGCAGGCACTGGGCTTTAACGCCCTGTTTGATATGGAAGAGCTGGCGGTCATGGGCATTGTGGAAGTGCTGGGCCGGCTGCCTCGGTTATTACAGGTTAAGCGCGAAATACTGGCGGCGCTGTTAAAAGATATACCCGATGTATTTATTGGTATCGACGCACCTGATTTTAACCTGCCGGTAGAGCTGCAGCTAAAACAAGCGGGCATTAAAACCGTGCATTATGTCAGCCCGTCAGTGTGGGCCTGGCGGCATAAACGTATTTTTAAAATTGCGGCCGCCACTAACATGGTGTTATCGCTGCTGCCGTTTGAAAAAGCCTTTTACGATAAATATCAGGTGCCGTGCACCTTTGTTGGCCATACGCTGGCCGACAGTATGCCGCTGGATGTCGATAAAGCCGCGGCCAAAGCTGAGTTGGGGCTAGAGCCAAGCCGGCCGGTATTAGCCATTATGCCCGGCAGCCGCACTAATGAAATTAAACTGTTAGCGCCGGACTTTTTGCAGGCGGCGCGCTTATTACAGCAGCAGTTGCCAGCGCTACAGTTGGTGACCAATATGGTCACTGAACAAAAGGCGGCGCAGTTTAATGCGATCAAGCAGCAATTGGCGCCAGAGCTTGTTATTACTGAATTTACCGGTCAGGCCAGACAGGTGCTATTAGCTGCTGATGCGACCTTTATCACCTCCGGTACCGCCACCTTAGAGGCCATGCTGGCCAAGTGCTTAATGGTAGTGGCATACCGCGCCAACTGGCTAACCTATCAAATTGGTAAACGGCTGGTAAAGCTGGCGCATTTTAGTCTGCCGAATTTACTGGCCGGGCGTGGTATGGTGCCAGAACTATTGCAGCATCAGGTGACACCGCAAGCGCTGGTCGATGCGATGTTGCCGCAGCTCTCTGCCAACCGGCAGGTACTGCTTGAAGAGTACCGCGCTATCCACCAACAAATTAAATGCAATGCCAGCGAAAAAGCAGCGGCGGCTATTTTACAGGTAATATCGCATGACACTGTACCCAAGGCCTGACGTTGCGCTGATTTGCGGCGTGGATGAAGTCGGCCGCGGGCCATTGATTGGCGCTGTGGTCACTGCCGCTGTGATTCTGGATCCGACGCAGCCGATTGCCGGTTTAACTGACTCAAAAAAGTTATCAGAAAAGCGCCGCGTCGAACTGGCAGAGCAAATTAAACAGCAGGCGCTGTGCTGGGCATTGGGCCGCGCTGAACCGCATGAGATAGACCAGCTGAATATTTTGCACGCGACTATGCTGGCGATGCGCCGGGCGGTAGCCGCATTACGTATCAGGCCAGAATGGGTGTTGGTAGATGGTAACCGTACCACTGATTTCGGTATACCTGCCAGTGCGGTGGTAAAAGGTGATTTACTGGTGCCGGAAATCAGCGCAGCATCTATTTTAGCTAAAGTGGCGCGCGACAGTGAGATGCAGGCGCTGCATCTGGCGCACCCGCAATTTGGTTTTGACAGCCACAAAGGGTATCCCACTGCCGCGCATCTGGCGGCGATTGCCGAACATGGTGTATTAGTGCAACACCGGCGCAGTTTTAAACCGGTACGCCAGGTGCTGGAGCAAGGCGGGTTATGAGTTCACCCACCTTTATTCACCTGCGGGTACACAGTGATTTTTCCATGGTCGATGGCCTGGCGAAAGTCAAACCTATTGTAAAAGCAGCACAAAAGCTCGCCATGCCCGCGTTGGCGCTGACCGACCAAATGAACTTTTGTGGTCTGGTACGCTTTTACAGCACCGCACATGAGGCCGGCATTAAGCCTATTGTTGGTGTTGATTGTTACGTACGCCACCCGCTGTTTGGCAACGAAACCAGCCGTATGTTGCTGCTGGCGGCCGACAATACTGGCTATCAGAACCTCAGCCAGCTGATTTCAAAAGCCTATTTACGTGGCCATGTCGACGGTAAACCACAAATTGAGCATGACTGGCTGGCGGATTACAGCCAGGGCGTTATTATGCTCTCTGGTGGTAAAGATGGCCTGCTGGGTAAAGCCTTATTAAAAGAAAACCCGCACAGCATCAAAGAACTGCTGGCGTTTTATCAGCAGCATTTTGCCGATCGCTTTTATCTTGAGCTTATTCGTACCGGCCGGCCCGACGAAGAGCTGTATATCCAAAAAGCCGTTAGCCTGGCCGAGCAATATCAACTGCCGCTGGTTGCTACCAATGAAGTGGTATTTTTGCAGCCAGACGATTTCGCTGCCCATGAAATCCGCGTCGCCATTCATGATGGTTTTACGTTGGACGATAAACGCCGGCCGCAGAATTATAGTCAGCAACAATACCTTAAATCAGAGCAGGACATGCAGCAGCTGTTTGCCGATTTACCCGAGGCGCTGGAAAACTCGGTTGAAATTGCCAAACGCTGCAATGTTACCATCCGCCTTGGCGAGTACTTCTTGCCGGCCTTTCCGACCGGTGGCATGACAGACGCCGATTTTCTGGTAATGAAATCACGCGAAGGCTTAGAAGAGCGTTTGCTGCAGCTGTTTCCCGACGAGGCCGTCCGGGCAGAAAAGCGCACTGAATATGACGAGCGCTTACAGATAGAGCTGGACGTAATAAACCAGATGGGTTTCCCGGGTTACTTCCTCGTGGTAATGGAGTTTATCCAGTGGAGCAAAGATAACGATATTCCGGTGGGGCCGGGCAGGGGCTCGGGTGCTGGCTCACTGGTCGCTTATGCGCTGAAAATTACCGATCTGGACCCGCTGGAATTTGACCTGCTGTTCGAGCGCTTTCTAAACCCGGAGCGGGTATCGATGCCCGACTTTGACGTCGACTTTTGTATGGATCGGCGTGATGAAGTCATTGAGCACGTCGCCGACATGTATGGCCGCGAAGCGGTATCGCAAATTATTACCTTCGGTACTATGGCGGCAAAAGCGGTTATCCGCGACGTCGGCCGGGTGCTCGGCCATCCTTATGGTTTTGTCGATCGCATCTCAAAACTGATCCCGCCCACGCCCGGTATGACGCTGGAGCAGGCGTTTAAAGAAGAGCCGCGTTTGCCTGAGCTGTATCAGCAGGATCAGGAAGTAAAAGATCTGATTGATATGGCGCGTCAGCTCGAGGGCGTAACCCGTAACGCCGGTAAGCACGCCGGTGGCGTGGTAATAGCGCCGACCAAAATTACCGACTTCTCACCGCTTTATTGCGATGATGAAGGCAACAACCCGGTTACCCAGTTTGATAAAAACGATGTTGAATACGCCGGGTTGGTGAAATTCGACTTCCTTGGCCTGCGCACCCTGACCATTTTGCAATGGGCAGTGAACATGGCCAATGCCAGGCTGAGCCGTGAAGGCAAGCCGCTGGTGGATATTAACAAAATACCGCTGACCGATAAGAAAAGTTACGACGTGCTGATGAAAGCCGATACCACAGCGGTATTTCAGCTGGAATCGCGCGGCATGAAAGATCTGATCCGCCGCCTGCAGCCCGACTGTTTTGAAGATATGATCGCCTTAGTAGCGCTGTTCCGCCCCGGCCCGCTGCAATCGGGCATGGTGGATAACTTTATCGATCGTAAACGTGGCCGCGAAGAGATCTCTTATCCGGATGCCACCTGGCAGCATGAGTCGCTCAAGCCAATCTTAGAGCCGACCTATGGCATTATTCTGTATCAGGAACAGGTAATGCAGATTGCCCAGGTGCTGTCGGGCTACTCACTGGGGGGCGCGGACTTACTGCGCCGCGCTATGGGTAAGAAAAAGCCGGAAGAGATGGCGAAACAGCGCGACACCTTCCAGCAAGGCGCCGCCAATAATGGCATTGACCCAGATCTGGCGATGAAGATTTTCGATCTGGTAGAAAAGTTCGCTGGTTACGGTTTTAACAAGTCGCACTCCGCGGCTTATGCATTGGTGTCGTATCAGACGCTGTGGATGAAAGCGCATTACCCGGCCGAATTTATGGCGGCGGTAATGTCGGCTGATATGGATAACACCGACAAAATTGTGACCCTGGTCGATGAGTGCGAGCGGATGAAGCTAAAGCTTATTCCGCCCGATGTTAACACCGGCGTATACAAATTTACCGTTAACGAGCAGGGCCATATTGTGTATGGCATTGGTGCGATCAAAGGGGTTGGTGAGGGCCCGATAGAGGCCATTTTACAGGCCAGGCAGCAGCATGGCAGCTTTAGCGACTTATTTGATTTTTGCGCCAAGGTTGACTTAAAAAAACTGAACCGGCGCGTCATTGAAAAGCTGATTTTATCCGGCGCTATGGACCGTTTAGGCCCGCACCGGGCTGCGTTGATGGCCAGTTTGGAAGAGGCAATGAAAGCCGCCGAGCAACATGCCAAAGCCCAGGCGGTGGGGCAGGATGATTTATTTGGCCTGTTAAGCCCTGAGCCGGAACATGCGGCAGCCGCCTTTAAGCAGGTGGCGCCCTGGCCGGATGAAGTCTGGCTGGAAGGCGAGCGCGAAACGCTGGGCCTGTATTTAACCGGCCACCCGATTAACCGCTATCTGGATGAGATACCGCGTTATATTAATTGCCGCTTGTCAGAACTGCAGCCAACACGTAAAGATCAAAGTGTGACCGTAGCCGGCTTAGTGGTGTCGGTACGGGTGATGATTAACAAAAAAGGCCGGCGCTGGGCCATCGTCACGCTGGATGATAAATCGGCGCGGCTGGATGTGCGGTTTTTTCCGGATCTGTTGGAAAGTTTCGAGCAACAGCTGCAAAAAGATAGCATTCTGGTGATAACCGGACAGGTCAGCTTTGATGATTTTAACGGTGGCCTTACAATGACCGGCCGCGATGTCAGCGAGATCACGGCAGTAAGGGAAAAATCTCTGAGATCGCTTAATATCACTGTACAATCGCCGCAAATAGACCACAATTACCTGCAAAGATTGCAGCAGGTATTGGGCGAGTATAAAGCAGGTACTGTGCCGGTAAAATTGCGCTATCAACGCCAGGAAGGCGAAGTTATGTTACAGCTGGGAACTCAGTGGTGGGTAACGCCGGCCGACGCTTTGTTGCACCAGTTAAAGCAATTGGCAACAATAGAACTGGAATTTAATTAATTAGGTAGTGACAGTCGATGATGCTGAATTATTTAGAGTTTGAGCAACCTATTGCTGAACTTGAAGCAAAAATAGACGAATTACGTAATGTCAGCCGCAATGGCGATTACGATTTAGGCTTAGAAGAAGAGATCAACAAACTAAAAGAAAAAAGTCTGGGCCTGACCAAAAAGATTTTTGCTGAGCTGGGTGCCTGGCAAGTGGCGCAATTAGCCCGCCATCCGCTTAGGCCCTACACGCTGGATTATATCCAGCATATGTTTACGGAGTTTGATGATTTAGCCGGTGACCGCGCTTTTGCCAACGATCAGGCAATAGTGGGGGGGACTGCGCGTTTAGGTGATACGCCAGTGATGGTGATTGGCCATCAGAAGGGCCGTGATACCCGCGAAAAAATTAAACGTAACTTTGGTATGCCACGGCCGGAAGGGTACCGTAAAGCCTTGCGCTTAATGGAAATGGCCGAACGTTTTAACATGCCGATACTCACCTTTATCGACACACCGGGGGCTTACCCTGGCATAGGCGCGGAAGAACGTGGTCAGTCTGAAGCGATAGCGCGCAATTTAAAAGTGATGGCTGGCCTTAAAGTGCCGGTGATCTGCACCGTGATTGGCGAAGGTGGCTCGGGTGGCGCGCTGGCGATTGGTGTCGGTGATAAAGTAAATATGCTGCAATACAGCACCTATTCGGTAATATCCCCGGAGGGCTGCGCCTCTATTTTATGGAAAAGCGCTGAGAAAGCGCCACTGGCGGCCGAAGCAATGGGCATTACTGCCGAGCGTATTAAAGAGCTGAAGCTGATTGATGAAGTTATCCCAGAGCCGCTGGGCGGTGCACATCGCTCTCATGAGCAGATGGCGCAAACGTTAAAGCAGGCCTTGCTGCGTGACTTGCAAAAGCTGCAAAAAATGAGCAGCAAAGAACTGTTGGATGTGCGTTATAAACGGTTAATGTCATACGGTTATTGCTAAACGTTATTGGTAACACTGCTATGACAAAACGCCAGTGCCGCTGCACTGGCGTTTTGTTTTGTGGTAGCCTGTCGCATTATTTATTAACGCTGTAGCCTATGACAGAACCTCTCGCCGGCCCAGCGCCCGAGTTAAGCGCCGCCGGCCTTATCAATACACTTGCCTTAGCTGATGATAACCAGCTGGTGCTGGCATTAAGTGGCGGCCTGGACTCTATGGTGCTGCTGCACCTTTTGGTGCAGGCGCAAAAGCAGCAGGCTTTTGCCTTATCAGCAGTATATGTTAACCACGGTATCAGTCAGCATGCCGGGCACTGGGGGCAGTTTTGCGCTGCACAGTGCCAGGCGCTAGGGGTTAGCTTTTACCAGCAGCAGGTTAAGCTAAGCGGTACCGATAATCTGGAACATAAGGCGCGTCAGGCGCGTTATCAGGCGCTGGCGCAGTATGTTTGTACCGGCAAGCATCTGCTGTTAACTGCGCACCACGGCGATGATCAGCTGGAAACCCTGTTACTGGCGCTTAAACGCGGTGCCGGTCCGGCGGGCCTGGCCGGTATAGCCGCCAGGCGGCCTTTTGCTAAAGGCACGCTGCTGCGGCCTTTACTGGCTTTTAGCCGTCAGCAGCTGGAACAGTACGCCCAAGCACATCAGCTGAGCTGGGTAGAAGATGACAGCAACAGCGATACGCGTTTTGAGCGTAATTTTATCCGCCAGCAGATAGCGCCGCTGCTGCAGAAGCGCTGGCCGCATTTTAACCAGACAGTGCAGCGCAGCATGCAGCATATTGCCCAGCAGCAAGCGCTATTAGACCACTATACCGCGCAAGCGCTTAGCGTCTGTGTTAACGCCCAGGGCCTGGACTTAACGCAGTTGGCCGCCTATTTACCGGCGCAGCAGGATTTAGTTATCCGTCAGTGGCTGGCCGGGGCGGGTTTAAACCCCGAAACCCAGTGGTTAGTTACGTTGAAACAGCAGGTGATTGCGGCGCGGCAAGATGCAACACCGCAGCTGGTGCTGGGCCATTATACCCTTTGCCGCTATGCCAACACCTTGTATCTGCTAGCGCCCACCGAGCTGCAGGTACCAGGGGCTAGCCTGAGCTTTGCTGTTAATACCAACACGGCGCAGTTTGCCCTGAATTTGCCTGCTGGCTGTGGGGTGTTGCAGTTTAGCCATAGCGCAGCAGACAAGGCTCTGCCGTTGCCGTCAGCCGCAGGGGAGGTGGTATTTGGCCGCTTAAGCCTGCGTTTTAAACCCGCCGGTGCGTCGGTGAGTAAGCCGCTAAAGCAGTGGTTTAAGTTATGGCAGGTACCGCCCTGGCAGCGTCAGCGGGTGCCGCTGTTGCTGGTTGACGGCAACTTGGTGGCGGTAGCGGGCTTTGCCAGCAGCCTAACGCCGGCTGAAGCTAAGCTGTGGCTACTTTGGCAGCCTGAGGTTAGCGCTTAATAGCTTGGCTCAGGCCACCCGTACGGTGCTTTTACCGGCATCTTTGGCGGCATAAAGTGCACTGTCGGCGGCGCTAAACAGCGCTTTGGCATCCTGCTGCGGTTTTAACAGGGCCAAGCCGGCACTGGCACTGACCTGATGCTGCTGACACAAATGATGCTGATTAATTGCCCGCACCAGCCGCCTTGCCACCAGCTCGGCGCTATCGGTGTCGGTGCCGGATAAGATCACGGCAAATTCATCGCCACCAAAGCGGAACAGGCTGTCGGTAGCCCGCAGTGTGTCGCGCAGGCAGTCGGCAACCGCCAGCAGAATATCGTCACCGGCACTGTGGCCGGATAAGTCATTGACCTGTTTAAAGTTATCCAGATCGAGCAAAATCAGGGCGCAACGCTCATCATGGCGCTGTGCCAGCAAAACGGCTTTGTCGAAACTGTCGTCAAAAAAACGGCGATTACCCAGGCCGGTCAGCGTGTCTTTTAGCGCCATTTGCTGTAGCCGGTGTACCACCAGCGCATTACGTAGCGCATACAGCCACTCGGCCTCCAATAAGCCAAGCTCGCGCAGGCTCATCGGGCTAAACGGGTAGTCACTGTGATAAATCAGCTCTGCCAGGCATTGCTGATTTAGTACCAGTACACTGCGATGTTCACACTCGGCCATGCGCGATCCGCTGGCGGTAAAGTCACCCACCGCCGTTTTTAACCGCAAGCCAGACAGCGGCAATACTTTGCCGGCAGCCATCGAGATAATATTCAGCTGCTGCTGTAAATCCAGTGTAGTTTGTAGCTGGCTTACCAGGCTTTGCTCTTGGCATGGCGGCAGCTCAGGCCAGTGCTGGCGCTTGGTGACGCTGGCATAACAAGGCGTATTGCCAAGCGCCACTTCGTGTACTAACAGGTATTCCATACAGACATCCGTTAATGCTTTTCAGGCTATTAAGCAAATGCTGTGCCACTATAAAAACTGCTGTGTTGTCAGCGAGCTAAGGATTTAGCGTCAAGGTGTTGACAACCTAAGCCAGTGTGAAACGGTTAGCGCGGCCTTATTCGGCTAAAAACGCCATGATGGCGTCCATTTGTGCCATAGCGTCGTCATAACCCAGCTGGATCAGCCTACGGGTGTAATCTTGCTCAAACAACAGATAACTGGCCAGGCTGGAGTCAGAATGCTGGCGAATACCGGTAATCCGCAGCATGGTACGTACTGCCAACGGCAGCGATAAAAAGTGTTCACTGGCCAGTTGGCCAAAGTTCTGGCTGGGGTTGATCAGCAGGCTGTTGATTGGCTTTAAATTGGTCGGCACGCCATGCTCTGTCATGGTATTAATGGTGTTATTCACCCGCTGCATCCGCTCTAAGTCTGAGTTAAGCGTATCGGTAAAGACCGTATCGAGCAGATGACCGGCAATGGTTGCCAGATCCGGATGATGCAGCATACGCTGGCTCGGCTCGTTCTTGCGCGGATCGGCCACGCCGACAATCAAAATTTTGTCGGCGCCCAGATGAATAGGGGCGCTCAGCGGTGCCAGCTGATTAACCGAGCCATCGCCAAAATATTGCTGATGGATCCGTACTGACGGAAATACCAGCGGTATAGCGGCCGAAGCCATCAAATGATGCACGCCTAACAAAGTGCGCTGGCCGCAGCGTTTGGCGCGGCGCCACTCTTGCGCGCTGTCAGACTGAAAAAAGCTGATGGAGTCACCATTGTTATAACAAGATGCTGTCACTGACACGCTGGATAAATAGCCGCCCATAATATTGCGGTCGATACGTTTTAAGTCCAGCACCTTAGTCAGCAGCTGTTTTAGCGGTTTATTATCGAATAGGCTCACCGGTTGTTTATTGGCATAGTCAGCCTGAAAGGCACTAAAAATACCGCGCAGTAACTGACGGAACACGCGGATATAGTCGGAGTAATACACCTGGTTGGTATGAAAATTACGCCAGATCCATTCCAGCTTTTTTACCCCTAAGTGAAAGCAGGACGCGTAACAGGCCATGGCCGCGCCATTGATGGCGCCGGCAGAGGTGCCGCTAATAATCTGAAATGGCAGCTTGCTGCTGCGCGGATATTGTTGGGCAATGGCTTTCAGTACGCCAACCTGATAGGCCGCGCGCGCGCCACCGCCGGTTAGCAGCAGGGCTGTTTTTCTATTTGCAGAGGGTGTAGGTTCAGTCATAACGGGGGTTGAACTTTTTCCGGACAACAGGCTCATTGCTTAGTATATTGCTTTAACGCCAACAGAATGCAACGCTTAATCTCCTTGCTATGCTATTAGATGAAAGAGGTCCGTATGACAGAACAAAAAAGCAACAATCAGCAGCAGCTGTATTATGCCGGTATTGCCGCCGTTGTCGTGGTCGTGTTGCTGGCGCTGTGGTTGCTGTTTAGCAAAGAAGAAACGCCAGAGCCGTTAAAGTTATTGCCACCTGAGTTAAGTGAGCCAGTGCAACCGACAGCGCCGGCAACACCGGTTACTACCGAGCCTGAATCCGCTCAGGCGCCGGCAGAGCCTGAACCTGAGCCAGTGCCTGAACCTGAACCGGTAACAGCCCCCGAGCCGCCATTGCCGACGCTGGACCAGTCTGATGCCGAGGTAAAACAGCGTTTGTTGGCGCTAAACTGGCGCACCGGCCTGGCGGGGTTATTTGTCACCGAAGAGATGCTGCGTAATTTTGTGGTACAAACCGATAATATCGCCCAGGGGCAGCTGGCAGTGGGCCATCCGTTGCTGCAACCGCTGGAGCAAAAATTTGCTCTCTCTGACGGCGCCCCCATGCAGCTGGATCAGCAACATTTTGCCCGCTATGAGCCGTATATTCAGTTGTTAGAAAGCGTGAGCGCCGCGCAGTTAGTGCCGCTGTTTAACCGCTATGAGCCCTTGTTGCAGCAAGCGTATGCCGAGCTTGGATATCCGGACCAGCTATTTAAAAAGACCTTACTGACCGCCATTGATATGTTGTTGGCGACGCCTGACGTGAGCTACCCGTTGCAGCTGGAGCGCCCGGCGGTGATGTACGTGTTTGCCGATCCGGCCATCGAGCAGCTACCGCCGGCTCAAAAGCAGATGATCCGGCTGGGGCCGGATAACCAGCAACGTGTTAAAGCAGTATTACGCGAGTATAAGCAGGCATTACAACCTTAGTTTACCCGTCGTTTTAGCGCCGGCAGGCTTGCAACAACGCCTGCTTTTGCGCATAATGCGCGCCTGCTGAGGATTTGGCAGTTCAATGGTAGCCCCATTGGTCCTCTCGCAATACTAGTAAGCGAACCTGGTCAGGTCCGGAAGGAAGCAGCCACAGTTTATGACGTATGTGCCGGGATGTGGCTGGTGGGGTTGCCACCCAACGTTACTCACACCCGCTTTGTTGTTGCTGCCTTTGCTTGGCAATATAATCCTGCTTAACCAAGGCTAATGCTTTTAACACGATATCCGGCGGCAATTGATGCTGCTCCAGCAGCATAATCAAATCCACCGCCAGCTTGATGTGCTCGGGCGCTTGCTCAAGAGACGTCTTCGCGCTGCTCAACGGTTAAAGCGCCAAACTCACTGATTGCTGTCCAGGAACTGCCGGGCCCGGGCTACCGCTTCTTTTACTTTCATTTGCATTTCAAAGCGCTCGCTTTGTGGCAGATAAAACGCCATATCAACTTCATAGCGAATATAGCGTGGTGGTAGCAAATTTAACGAAATACAGCATAAATCGGCCAGGTATTCAGCGTCTTTTTCGCTGTCTAACCCCAACTCAACAATATGATCCAGTGTCAGCTTCTCATAATAGTTATGAATATCGTCGTCCAGCTTCATGTTGGCCCTGCCAGGTAATGTGTGTCACCAAAGCATAATCAGCTTTAACGCAAAACTCCACCGAAAGATTGAGTTAGTGCAGCCCCCTGCTACAATGCCGGCGTCAACGGCAAGATAAGAACACCGACCATGCAAAAGAACACCACCCCCTGTTACTACGGCGACTATTTACAGCTGGATAAAATTTTAACCGCCCAGGCGCCGGAGAGCGCTAAATATGCTGCTGAGGCACATGACGAAACGCTGTTTATCATAGTGCACCAGGTGTACGAATTGTGGTTTAAGCAAATTCTGCACGAGTTAAAAGCGGTCATGGCAGTATTTGCCGCCGATGAAGTAAAAGACGAGCAGCTGACCGGCATAGTACATAAGCTTAAGCGGGTGATTAGCATACAACAGCTGTTAAACCAGCAAATCGCCATTATCGAAACCATGACGCCGCAGGATTTTATGGCGTTTCGCGACTACCTGGTGCCAGCATCGGGCTTTCAGAGTATTCAGTTTAAGATGCTGGAAATTGGTTTGGGGTTAAAAAGTGATTTTCGCATCGACTTTGATAAAAACTCGTTTTACAGCCGCTTAAATGAAACAGACCGGTTGTTCTTACAGGGGCTAGAGCACCAGCCAAGCTTATTTGAACGTATTGAAAAATGGCTGGAGCGGATGCCATTTTTAGAGCAGGAAAATTTCAGTTTCTGGCAAATGTATCAGGACGCCACCCAAGCAATGCTGGCCAATGATAAGGCAACGGTTGAATCTATAGTGCAGATCGCCGAGCATGAGCGGCAGCTGCAACTGGCCGAGATTGGCCGCACAGCTGAGAAATTCGCTGCTCTGCTCGATAAAGATAAGTATCAGCAGCTGCAGCAAAACGGTGTATTTCGCTTAAGTCAGCGCGCTATGCTCTCGGCACTCTTTATCAGCCTGTACCAGGAAGAGCCGGTGTTTAACCTGCCGTTTCAGCTGCTAACCTGCCTGACCGAAATTGATGAGCAGCTGACAATATGGCGCTATAAGCATGCGATGATGGTGCAGCGCATGTTAGGCAGTAAAATTGGCACCGGCGGCTCGTCTGGCCATGACTACTTAAAACGCACCACTGAGAAAAACCGCATCTTTACTGATCTGTTTAATATGGCCACCTTCTTATTGCCCAAAAGCGATTTGCCGGTATTGCCGCCAGCAGTGAAAAAGCGTTTAGGTTTCTATTTTGCCGGCGAACTCTGAGCCATAAAGGCTAAAAGCGGCTTTAAACAGCTGCAAGTGCAGTTTTACCAGCGCAGCGACGTTGCGCTGGTAACCGCCACCAATCACTGCCGCCACCGGTATGCTACGCTGTTGGCACTGTTGCAGCACCTGCAAATCACGCTGATAAAGCGCGGCTGTCGAGATGTTGAGCAGGCCCAGTTCGTCGTCGCGGTGAATATCCACCCCGGCGTCATACAGCACTAAATCCGGCTGATGCCAGTTTAGCAGGCTGCTCAGGCTTTGCCCGACGGCGGTCAGGTATTCATCATCACTGCAGTCTTTAGCCAGTGCGATATCCCAGTCTGATTGTTGTTTGCGATAAGGAAAGTTTTTTTCACAGTGCACTGAGCAGCTGATAATACGCGGCTCGTCGGCAAGCAGTAGCGCACTGCCATCGCCCTGATGTACATCTAAATCAAGCAGTAAAATTTTATCCAGCCCCTGCTTTAGCAAGGTTTTTGCCGCTACCACTAAGTCATTAAACAGGCAAAAACCAGAGCCCTCGGCATAAAACGCGTGGTGATAGCCGCCACTTAAATGCAGTGCTATGCCGCCGGTATCAACTGCCGCCTGAGCGGTTTGCACTGTACCACCGACTGAACACAGTGAGCGTTGATATAGCTGTGCCGACCAGGGAAAGCCAATACGGCGCATAGCTTTGGCATCAATGCTGCCATCCTTAAGGCTTTGGATGTACGTTGGGCAATGCACCTGGCTTAGCGCGGCTTCGCTTACCGGCTCTGCTAACTGAAAAGCACCCTCAGGCACGCCAAGACTTAACAGCTGTTGGTGCAGGGCCCTATATTTCATAATCGGGTAGCGGTGCTGCGTGGGTAACTCAAGCGCACTGTAACAGGGGTGATACAGCATGGCAGGTAACTTGAGGCTCATGCGCCGCGCTGTTCCAGTTGCTGAATTTGTAGCTCTAAATCTGACAACGCTCTGCGGCAGCGACCCAGCCGCGCATGCAGCGCTAAAGTGCGCGCTACGGCCTCTGCAGAGTTGTCGCGACTGGCCAGTGCTATCATATCTAACAAGCGGCGCTCAAATTGCTGCACTTCACTAAGCTGCTGATACAGTTGCTGGCTGCTGGCGCTGACCCGTTGCACCAGTGCTTTTACTTTTGCTTTGCTGGTGGTTTTTTGTCGGGTATCCACATTACGAAAAGCACGGGTGAGCGCCGCGGTTTGCTCGCTTAAATGCCGTACCAGGCGCTGCTGTGCTGTTGTGGTTAAACGGTTTTGTTGTAAATGGGCCAGATTGCGCTGGGCTTCTGCGACATAATCGGACAATTCGGCCGAGCGGCAACTAAACAAAGCGCTGTCAAACCAGTGTTGTGGCTTGCCACTGTGCTGCTGCCGGTCTATCTGCTGTGCCCGGCGTTTAAGCTCTGCTAATTGCTGCGTCAGTGTGGCCAGTAAGTCCATCAGCTACTCCAGGCTTGCCAGGCTAACCTAAGCGCAATGGCAATAACGACGCAAATAAACACCGGGCGGATAAAGCGGCTGCCAAATTTAATTGCCGAATGGGCGCCCAGCCAGGCGCCCAGCATTAAGCACAGCCCCATCGCGATACCCAGGGCAAAATTAACATGGCCCAGTGCGATAAAAGCCACCAGCGAAAAGCCGTTACTGACAAAGTTCATTGTGCGGGCGACACCACTGGTAAGCAACAAATTAATGCGGTACAGCGCCATGGTTGACACCATCCAGAACGCGCCGGCGCCGGGGCCTGCAATGCCGTCATAAAAACCCAGTGTTAGCCCCTGGGCGCGCTGTTGCCAGAACAATTTGCGGTTTTGTGGCGGCAAGCTTAAGGCGTCATCGGGCTGCATGCGGTTAAATAAGGTATAGATAGCGGCTAATAAAATCAGCAGCGGCAAGACTTTTTCCAGCGTTTCGGTAGTTAAATGATCAACCACCAAAGTGCCCAGCACGGCGCCCAGAGCGGTATAGCCTAAACTGCGGCGCCAATACAGCGGGTTAAACAGTTTTTTGCGGTAATAAGTGAGTGAAGCGGTAAAAGAGCCGAAAGTTGCAGCCAGCTTGTTAGTGCCCAGCACCACGTGGGGCGGCAGGCCAGCAGTAAGCAGTGCCGGCACCGTTAGCAGGCCGCCGCCGCCGGCAATGGCATCAATAAAGCCGGCGCTGAAGGCTACCAGGCAAAGGATCAGTAAAACCGATGGCTCTACAGCCAAGTCAACAAACACAGCGCTTCCTATTAGTAATCAATCTGGCGGCGAAAAGGCGGCAAGGCGTTTAACATAGCGCTGCCATAGGTTTTCGTCACCAGGCGTCGGTCCAGAATCACTATCCGGCCCTCGTCCTGCTCCTGGCGCAGCAGTCTACCACAGGCTTGCACCAGTTTCTTCGCCGTGGCCGGAATAGTCAGCTGTACAAAGGCATTACCGCCTTTTTTACTGATCGCCTCCGCCAAAGCTTCTTCCAGTGGCGAGGTAGGCACGGCAAAGGGTAATTTGGTGATCACCAGATTCGTTAATAACTTGCCGGGTAAGTCCAGCCCTTCAGAAAAGCTCTGGGTGCCAAATAAAATACTGCTGCGGCCATGCTGACAATTTTCGCTATGTAATTGCAGCAAGGCCTGGCGTGACGCTTCGCCCTGTACCAGCAAAGAAAAGCCTTTCGCGCGCAACTGCTCTGCCACCTGCTGCATTTGCCAGTATGATGCAAACAGCACCAGACTGGCCTGGTTATCAGGCAAGTACTGTGGCAACACTCTTGCCAGCTCATCGGTAAAACGGGCTTCGGTAGGTTCAGCCTGCATTTTGGGCAAGAGGATCTGGCCTTTTTCCGCATAGGCAAAAGGCGAGGCTACCTGTAGCGTTTGTACGCCGTCAAACTGCGTAAGCCCCAAGTCATACTTAATGTAGTTAAACGAGTTCAGTGCTGTCAGCGTAGCCGAGCACAGCACCACGGCAAAGGCATCATCAAATAGCAGCTGGGCTAATTTGCCGGCCACGCCCAGTGGCGTGGCGTGCGCTATCACATACTGGCTGGTGCTGTGAAGCGCTACCCAGCGGGCTTGCTGTACGGTTTTATCCTGCGGCTGGGCATACAGCTGCCATAGGTTTTGTTGTTGCTCCAGCTTTTGGTACAGGTAACTGAGCTCCTGTAGCAGGGCCAGGCTTTGTTTGCTTGATAGTGACTGCTCACTGCTATGTTCCTGTAACTGCTGCTGTACTTTTTCCAGTTGCTGCAATGCTTTTTGGCTAGCCTGCGCTAATGGCTCGGCTTGCTGCTGCAATAATTTAGGCAGGGCGGCGTCGCTAAAACGATATTCAGTTTTATCGCTAAACCAGCGCGGTTTAAACTCCTCTATGCAGCGTTCCACCGGCTTTAGCAGGCTTTGCAGTTCATTACAGCTATCCTGCAACCGTATCAGATCTTTCATCACCGTGGCCGGTAGCAGTTGAATTAATTGCTGCAGCGTTTTGCCGCCTTTTTCCAGCCACTGGCTGTTATGGCTTAGCTGCGCCTGGGCAGCGAAAAATTCTCTGGCGCTGTCGGGCAAATGATGCGCTTCATCGATCACATAAATACAGTCGGCAGGCTTTGGCAGCACACTGTTACCGCTGGCCAGGTCGGCCAGCAACAGTGCGTGGTTTACTACCAGCACATCGGCGTGCTCAACCTCGGCACGGGCTAAATGAAATGGGCAATTTAAATGGCGCCGGTCAGCTTTGTGGCAGTGCAGTGGGTCGGCGACAATCTGTTGCCAACTCTGCTCGTCCAGGGTGATATTTAAGCTGTCTTTATCGCCCAGCCAGTAACGATTAGCCCAGCTGTCTAATAAGCCCTGCCAGTCAGTAGCGGCAGTGTTGGCGCTGGCAAACAGTTCAGGATGACGCTGCTGCTGGCGCAGCCGCTCGATACAGGCATAGCGTGCGCGGCCTTTTACCAGACTAAACTCAAACAGTAACTTACTATGCAGCTGAAAAAACGGCAGATCTTTATTCACCAGCTGCTCCTGCAGCGCCACAGTAGCGGTGGCAATCACCACTTTTTTCTTTTGCGCCAGCGCGTAAGGAATAACGCCCAGCATATAAGCCAACGACTTACCAGTACCGGTGCCAGCCTCAATCAAACCAATGCGCTCGTGGCGGTGATAACTGCCCGAGACAATTTTAGCGATTTCAGCCACCAGCTGGTTTTGCCCAGCGCGTGGTTGGTAATTGGGCAGGCTGTCTTTAATCCGGCCATGGATAGTGCGGATCTGACTTTTAATCTGGTCGCTTAGCATAAGGGTATGGGTTTTTATACAGTTGCTTTAGTTTACCTGCGGTAGTCAATTTAAACAAACTGGCGTAAGTCGATAGGACAAACATTTTTCACGCATTGCAAATACACCGCTTTAACGGTAAAACATTTGTCCTAAATAGTGCAGATTTCTGAGCGGGAGATTATGAAGTACCAACCAAAATATGAAACTTCAATTGAAGGCAGAAAAATATGGGTTTTTGATAATCTGTGCTCACCGGAAGAGTCCGGTGTGATTGCGATGAATCTGGAGAATAGCCCTTTCGTACGCAGTGAAGTCGCCAGGCCAGATACGGCCGCTTTTAGGCATTTTGTGCTTAATTTAAATGCGAACCAACTATCAGCGCTACCTGTTTATTATCGCAGTCTTGAAGCTGTTCTTGGTGTAACCGGCATTCGCTATAAAGCTTATCGTGCTTATTGTAATTTGGCCTCTTATGGCGACATGTTATTTACTCATACCGACTGCCTGCCTGAAAGCAAAGAGTTAACAGTTCTAATGTACGCCTGCCACAAATGGGATGTTGAATGGGGTGGCGAGACCATGTTTTATAACAGAGAAGATGACTGTGTTTACGCCTGCACACCCAAGCCTGGCAGGGTTGTTATTTTCGACGGTGCTATTAAGCATGTTGGCAGACCGCCAAACAGAGTGTGTTATGCCTCGCGCTTTACATTAGCGTTTAAATTAGAAGTTGATGCCAGTAATTAGTCGGTATAGTCAACATTGACACACACCCAGGTCAGCTGAAATTGATGCTCTGTAACTGAATCTTTACGATTTGGTTTGCTTGTCTCTGGCTGATTTAGCGTGCTTTTGACGCTAATTGGATAATAAAACGGTACTTTTTGTACTGTTCGCTGTCATTGCAGTGCCAATCTTCCCGAGTTAACAGCATCGGGGCTTGCCAGCGGACAATCTAAATTATCAAATGTTCCGCAAAAGCTGTTGACCCTGCCGAAAAATTGCGTTTATTATCAGCAGGCGACAAATCGGAGGTAATCCGAGATAAACGGAGTGCCAAGCGCCGTAAAAGGTTGGTAACTGTTAAAAATAGAATCACTAGATAGTGGTCCAGGGAGAAATACATGTATACGAATAATAAATTAAGCAAAGCCGTGCGCTTAGCGATTGCTTTCGGTGCTGCATCGGCAACCGCATTCACTGCCCAGGTTACAGCAGCTGAAGAAGAAACAGCCAAAGTTGAACGTATTGAAGTTACCGGTTCTCGTATCAAACGTACTGATATGGAAACGTCAAGCCCGGTGTTAGTGCTTGACCGTGCAGCAATTGATGCTTCTGGTCTGTTAAGTATCGGTGATATCCTACAAGATATTCCGGCTGCAGGTGCGGCGCTGAACACCGCGTTTAATAATGGCGGTAATGGTGCAACTAATATCGACTTACGTAACTTAGGCGCTCAGCGTCTTTTGGTATTGGTTAACGGCCGCCGTTGGATCTCTTCTTTAGGCTCGACAGTTGATTTAAACACTATCCCATCTGCTGCCGTTGAGCGTATTGAAGTTCTGAAAGACGGTGCATCAGCTGTATATGGTTCTGATGCGATTGCAGGTGTAGTCAACATTATTACCCGCAAAGATTTTGAAGGTGTTGAGCTGTCAGTTTATGGCGGTGAGAACGCCAGTGAGGGTGATGGCCGTCAATACTCAGCTGAGTTGACATTTGGTATTACCAGTGCCAAAGGTGGCTTACTGTTTAATATGAGCCATGTAACCCAGCAGCCAGTTTGGGCTGGTGACCGTGACATTTCGGCTTTCGGTAATAGTTCTACTACTGAAAAAGGCCGTATTCAGGTGTATAACAACCAGCTAAGTCAGGGGACAATCGATACGTTGCTAGACAATGGTTACACTAACCTGGGTACAACTAATACCAACCCAAATGATGACCGTTTTGATTTGGTTCCTCAAGCTGGTACAGGTGCGAGTGTAGGTTTAGACACTTGGGAAAACCGAAATGCCGCTGTAAACGGTTTGTATAACTACGCTCCAGATAACTACTTAATTACTCCGCAAAATCGTAACTCTTTCTACGTTCAGGGTTACTATGACCTGGCAGATGATTTACGTTTGGTGTCAGATTTCGTAATTACTAACCGTAAATCAGCCCAAGAGCTTGCTCCTATGCCGGTAACATTGGGTTCTGCGTTTGGCGCTGCGGCAAGCCGTGTAGACATCCATGCAAATAACATCTACAACCCATTCGGCACCACCTTGTATGGTGACGTGTCACGTGCAGCCGCTGCAGGTTTTGATCCGCAGGCTTACACGCCATACGCCGCTCAACGTCGTTTCGTAGAAGCAGGCCCGCGCCGTTATGAACAAAACGATACTACTTACCGTGCAATGATCGGTTTAGAAGGTTCACTGGGTGATGCTTGGACGTGGGATGCGCACTACATCTACGGTCAGAACAACCAGGATGAGATGACAACGGGTCTGTTGAACTTAACACGGATTAACCAGGCGCTGGGTGATAACTGTAACGCTACAACAAACTGCGTTCCATTAAACCTGTTTGGTGGTTTTGGTTCAATCACGCAAGAGATGATCGATTACGTGTCATTCGATAGCGTTGCCCGTTCAGGCTTAACACTGAAAGACTACGCGTTCAATGCTGGTGGTGACCTGTTCGAATTACCAGCAGGCATGGTGGGTATGGCCGTTGGTATCGAGCGCCGTGAAGAAACCGGTTATGATACTCCGGATCCATTAACCGTTACGGGCGAATCTTCTGGTAACCAGCGCGACGCAACAGAAGGCGGTTTCCGTTTGGATGAAGCTTATGTTGAATTCTCAATCCCTGTATTGGAAATGTTGACATTAACTCCAGCCATGCGCTTCTCTGACCACAGTACTTTCGGTAATGAGTCAACGGCTAAGGTGGGTCTGGAATTACGTCCAATGGATGACTTATTAATCCGTGGCACCTGGGCTCAAGGTTACCGTGCACCTTCGATCTCTAACTTATTTGCTGGTAACGCGGATTCATACCCGACGTTAACTGACCCCTGTAATACTGTTACCGCAACTGGTGCACAAATATTCATCGATGTGAATGGCGTGCCAACTCCAGTTCAACAAGCGTTACCGGGTTGTGCTGGTGTTCCACAAGGCTACCGTCAATCTAACACGCAGATCCGTATTACTCAGGTTTCTTCTCCTGACTTAAGCCCAGAAACCTCTACTTCTAACACTATCGGCTTTGTATATAACCCAAGCTGGGTGGAAGGCTTAGAGATGACTGTGGATTACTACAGCATCGAAGTTGAAGATTCAATCGGCCGTTATGGTGCGCCTCGTCTGTTAACTGAGTACGCGGCTGGCGATGCTTTCGCTGCTCAGTTTATTGACCGTGACCCTAACACTGGTTTTATAACTGATATTCGCAACTTCCTGCAAAACTCCGGTAAATACGAAGTTGAAGGTGTGGATGCTTACTTCGCATACCGCATGCCTGAGACTGAGTTTGGTACTTTCAAGTTCGCAGTTGATATTGCGCACGCCATCACTAACAAGTTTGATGGTGAAGAGCAATTAGGTGTTCAGTACGGTGATGCGGGTTACCCTGAATGGAAAGGTACTTTCTCTATCGACTGGATGATGGGTAACTGGGATGCTCACTGGGATACCCGTTGGGTTGATAAGATGGACAACTACTACACAGTTGCCTTCGGTCTGACTGCAGAAGACGGTGTAACAGAAGTATTACCATCATACTTTGTACATGATGTATCTGTTGGATACACCATGGACGAATACAATACTCGATTCACTTTCGGTATTGAGAACCTGTTCGCCAAGGAGCCAAGAGCTGAGTACTTGAATAACGACTTAGCTGTGTCTACCAACAACTTCTCGGTAACAGAATACGATCCGAACATGGACCGCTATGTGTACTTCCGTGCTACTGTGAAGTTCTAATAGTTGTAGAATGAACAAAGCCCCCTTATGGGGGCTTTTTTATAGGTAAATCTATGACAGAAAAAAAGCCGCTTGAGCCGGTGATTTATCCGGCCTTTTCCACACCTTTTGCTCAGATACTGTATCCTGATTGTGAGCAGTTAAACGCCGAGCTGGAACGTTTTTTTGATGTGTTGACGGCGCAGGGCGATAAGTATCGCAATCCACATTTACATAATTACGCCCAAGAGGCGTTGTTTGAAAGTAACTTCGATTTGTTCAAGTATGACAACCCAGCAGTGCAACGCTTACGTGGTTTTGTGTTGCAGTCGGTAGCATGGGTTATGGCCCGATTAAATGGTTATAGTCACGATGAGTTAAGTCGGCTGCAACTTAACGCGGATGCCTGGTTTCACATTACCGAGTTTGCTGGCTATTTTTATACACACAACCACCCAATGGCGTCATGGTCGGCTGTGTACTGCGTAAACCCGGGAACTTCGCCTGATAATAAACCCGACAGCGGTGTATTGCGTTTTCATGACCCAAGACCCCACGCTAATAGCTACCTGGATGCCGGTAATGTGCGGTTAAATGGTCAATATGGAGTTGGCAATCATAATTTTAAATTACAGGCTGGTCAGTTAGTCATTTTCCCTTCATACCTACAGCATGAAGTTGCGCCCTTTATGGGGCAGGACAGGCGGATTACCGTTGCGGTAAACTGCTGGTCAAACCGTTACGGCGGCTAGGAGTTTAGATGCAACAACATTTTTTTAATTTGCCAACCGATACGCAAGCGCTACGGCAACAGCTTGCAGCAAACGGAGTGGTCCAAGTTAACGATTTTCTTCGTGCTGAAATTGTTGCGCAAATGGAGGCTGAGCTCAGCGTATTACCGTGGGATATGGCTTATATCATTAATGGGAGAGGGGCTAAAAAGCCCATATCCGAAGTGATGGCCTTATCGGCGCAACAGCAGCAACAATTATTTGCTAGTATTACTCGGCAGGCGGCTGAAAACCAATATGCGTTCTGTTATGACAGTTATATGCTTGTTACGCATTACTTGCAGCAAACCAATCCAAGCAGCGTGTTTCACCACTACGTTGAACAAATTTGTCATCCACAAACAGTGGCTTTTATGCGCGCATTAACTGGAAATCAAACAATTGTAAAGGCAGACGGCCAAGTATCCCGATACTTGCCAGGGCATTTTTTAAGATCTCACGATGATAATGGTGCACCTGTTGGGCAGGTGCGTGCAGCAGCATATACTATTGGATTATCACGACATTGGCAGCCAGACTGGGGTGGTTTACTGCACCTGCAGGAGAATGATGGCCGTATCAGGCAATCTTTGTTACCTTCATTTAACACTCTGACCGTTTTTTCGGTGCCGCAACACCATTTTGTCTCTCAGGTAGCAAATTATTGTCCGGCAGCACGTTATAGCATTGTCGGCTGGTTCCGTTCAGATGCGCAGTAGGGGAAACATATGGAACAACCATTAGCACAATTAGAAAATTCAGCTAGGGCTGGCGATGCCCAGGCCATGTACCAACTGGGGTTGTATGCGCTACGCCACGGCGAGGTGAAAACGGCGTTTGACTGGCTACATAAAGCTGGCGAGAAGAAACACACGCGGGCAATTGAATTGTTGGGTGTATTAATCCTACAAGGACATGGAGTCAAAGCTGATCCTGCGTTGGCCTTCGAATATTTCCGCTCTGCGGCTATGACAGGCGATGCCCAAGCACTGATGCGCTGTGCTGAATTAATGTTTAGCGGTAAAGGAGTGAATAAAGATCAGGCGGGCGCACTTAGTTGCGTGGTGGAGTCAGCTAAACAAGGCTATCCAATAGCACTTCGAACACTCGGGTTTATTCTGCTCAGACAAGGTGATAGCTGCCGGGATGCCGCTAAAACAGCATTCAAAATAGCAGCATATGGTGGTGATCCACATTCTCAATATTATATGGCGCGCAACGCTTCGTCTGTAGCTGAGCAAAATGCTTGGATGGCACATGCTGCACAAAGTGGTTTATATCTGGCGAAGCAGCATTTCAAGTCTGAAAGTGCGCAGGCAAACCTTGTCGACCTCAAGGGAGATTTAAGAGCCTGTTTAGACGCACTGGTGCCGGTCTTAGATAGTTTTACAGACTTGGCTGCGGTTTCTGATAGCAAGGTTTTACTATCAGATATAGCCGACATATATGTGATGGATGAGTTGTTGTCGGTCGCAGAGGCTGAGTATCTAATTAATGCTGCTGCACCTATGTTACATCCGGCTAAAGTGGTACACGCTAACGATACAGTGGAAAATGAACAAGTTAGGACGGGTATGACGGCATCATTAGGCAAGGTCCTAGATGTTGTCGTAGATTGGCTGGTACTTCGCATTTCAGCGGTGACAGGCCAATGCCCGTTGCGTGCGGAAGTGCCATCAGTTATTTGCTACCGCCCAGGGCAAATGTATAAGCAGCATGGTGATTATCTGCCCGCTGGATCAGAACTCGCTGCTGAAGGCTATGGTGGTCAGCGAACTCATACTGCGTTGGTCTATCTAAATGATAACTTTATAGGCGGATCTACTACTTTTAATTTGCTTGGACTCAATGTTACCCCTCAGCAGGGTAAGCTGTTGACATTTACCAATGTGACAGATAAAGCTGAGCCATTAGAACTATCTCAGCATACTGGTGAGGCGGTTGAGTCGGGAGAGAAATGGTTATTGTCCATATGGTACAGGCAGATGCCGGCTAAAACACACTAGTGGTTAGAAGAACGCTTAGTGTTGTCTTGAATAGACATCGCATTTTGCTTAATGCGCTGTCGTTAGCTAAGTTAAGTCTGGTATTTTTAATCGGGTAATGAAAGCAAATTATGCTTATCCGGGTCTGTTAATCGGTAACTAACACAACAGGTGAAACCATGAAAACAGTAAAACAATCTAATGTAGCAGTTGCAGTAGGTGCTTTGGTATTAGGCTCTTTAGCCAGTGTTGCTACGACGGCGAATGCTAATCCCTTTACGGCCGTTGAGCTGGCCTCTGGCTATGAAATGGTGGCCAGTGAAGGCAAATGTGGTGAAGGTAAGTGCGGAGAAGATAAAGCGAAAAAAGCCAAGGAAAAGATGAAAGAGGGTAAATGTGGCGAGGGTAAATGCGGCGAAGAGATGATGAAAGACAAAGCCGCCAAGATGAAAGAGAAAGCCAAAGAGGGTAAGTGTGGCGAGGGCAAATGCGGCGAAGGCAAATGCGGTAGCGACATGGCCAAAGAAAAAATGAGCGATAAAGCCAAAGACGCCAAAGCCAAAATGCAGGAAAAAGCTAAAGAGGGCAAATGTGGCGAAGGTAAATGCGGTGAGGGTAAATGTGGTGGTAGCCACTAAGCACACTGTTGCCGGGGCCTGCTGCGGCAGGCCTGTTGTCTGGCAGAGTAATGTATGATGACGTCTGGTAACCCCTTAACCGGCTCTGGCCTTGGCCTTAGACGTGAAATGCTGCCACAGTTACTGCAGTCTGTGCCAGCTGATATCGATTTTTTCGAGGTGGCACCGGAGAACTGGATCCCCTTTGGCGGCAAGCTGCAAAAGCAATTTCGTCAGCTCACCGAGCAGCATCGTTTTATTTGTCATGGCTTGTCGTTATCCATCGGCAGCCCGGATCCGCTGGATGTTATTTTTCTTAAGCAGGTGAAGCAGTTTCTGCGCGAGCATAATATCCTGCTGTATAGCGAGCACTTAAGCTATTGCTCCGGTGGTGGCCATTTGTATGATTTAATGCCTATTCCGTTTACCCAGGAGGCAGTGCAGTATGTGGCAAAACGGATCCGCCAGGTGCAGGATATTCTGGAGCAACCGCTGATACTGGAAAATGTGTCTTACTATGCCGCGCCGGGCCAGCAGATGTCAGAGCAGGACTTTACCCTGGCGGTGCTCTCTGAGGCGGATTGTCAACTGCTGCTGGATGTTAACAATATCTATGTGAACTCGGTAAATCATGGTTATAACGCCGAAGCATTTTTGCGGGCAATGCCCGCCAACCGTATCGCCTATTACCATATTGCCGGCCACTTTAAACAAGCTGAGGATTTGCTGGTTGATACGCACGGTGCAGCCGTTATCGACCCGGTATGGCAGTTACTGACCAAGGCATATCAGCAACATGGTGTAAAACCGACTTTGCTGGAGCGTGATTTTAATATTCCAGAGTTAGCTGAGCTTGGCCGGGAGTTATCACAGATCAAAGTGTTACAGCACGCCGCGCAGCAGCAAACGCTGCCATTACGGGCTTAACGCATGCATTTTCAGCAAGTACAACAGGCCTTTGTTGCCCATATTAAAAACCCCGAGCTGCCAATGCCTGAGGGCATAGCTGAAGATCGGATGGCGGTGTATCGCGAGCTGTTTTTTAATAATGTGCAGGGCTTTGTCAGCAGCGCCTTCCCGGTATTAAAAAGCCTGTATCCGCAAGTACGTTGGCAGGCATTAGTGCGGCAGTTCTTTATCCACTTTGCCTGCACCAGCCCATACTTTTTGCATATTGCTGAGCATTTTCTGCATTTTTTACAGCAGGATTATCAGCCCCAAGCTGAAGATCCGCCTTTTTTACTGGATTTGGCCCATTACGAGTGGGCGGAACTTTATCTTGCGACTAAACAACTGCCGCAGCAAGAGCAGCCATTAGCCGCTGCGCAGTTAACTGAAGTGCCGCTGGCGCTGTCGGAGTTGACTATGCTGCTGGCTTATCCGTATCCGGTGCATCAGATCAGTAGTGAGTTTCAGCCACAAGCGGCTGGCGAGGTGCAGTGTTATCTGCTGTATCGTAACCGCGATGATGAGGTGAAGTTTGTGCTGATAAACCCGTTAACGGCAGCACTGCTGAATAACCTGCAACAGGCGCCTGGCAGTAGCCTTATGCAGTTAGTCAAGGCGCTTGCGCCTTTAGTGCCGCAGCTGGACAGCGACACCTTGCTAAGCGGTGCCAGCGCTATATTGCAAGACTTTGCCGCAAAAGGCCTGTTGGTGTCTTTTCAAGCAGAGCAAAATTCATTACCATAAGCGCCCTTAATTCCACTGATGTCAAAAGAGTAGTGCAATGGCTGACGAGAAGTTTAAAGAGTCGTTTAACCTGTGGCAGTTTCTGGCCCTGGTAGCAGTGTTTGTGTCATTGCTGTGTTTAGCGCCAATAGTGCGTTGGCTGCAAATTCTGGCGTAAGCTGGCAGTAGTGTCGAAGGCCGCCCAAGGGCGGCTTTTTTGTCCCGCCGGGACCCTAACTTAAAAGGTTTGTAACATGGATAAGCAGGCGTTAGCAGCTGAATTAAAACAGGTTATTAAAACGGTTGTCGACTACCCCAAGCCGGGCATAGTGTTTCGTGATGTCACCAGCTTAATGCAGGATGGCCCCAGTTTTAAAAAAGTGATTGATGCCTTTAGTCACTTCTATGCCGATAAAGGTATTACCAAAATTGTTGGTACTGAGTCGCGCGGCTTTATCTTTGGTGCGCCGCTGGCTTATGCCTTGGGCATCTCTTTTGTGCCGGTGCGCAAACCGGGTAAACTGCCACGTGAGCGTATTTCACAGCGTTACCAGCTGGAATACGGTGAAGATGCCTTAGAGCTGCACGCGGATGCGATTGCTCCGGGCGATAAAGTGTTACTGGTAGATGATTTGCTGGCCACTGGCGGCACTATTGATGCCACGGCTAAGTTAGTGCGTCAACTGGGTGGTGTGGTAGAAGATGCTGCCTTTGTTATCGCGCTGCCAGAGCTGGGCGGGGTAACGCGCCTTGAGCAAGCCGGGTTAAATATTTTAAGTCTGGTTGAGTATAGCGGCGAATAAGTTTAGTCTGTCAGCCTAATCCGAGAAAGACAGCAGCCGTTATGAGTTATCAGGTTTTAGCCCGCAAGTGGCGCCCGCAGCATTTTTCCCGTCTGGTCGGGCAGGACCATGTTAAAACCGCGCTGGGCAATGCGCTTAGCAATAACCGGCTGCATCATGCCTACTTGTTTACCGGCACCCGCGGTGTCGGTAAAACCACCATAGCGCGTATCTTTGCCAAAAGCTTAAACTGCGAGCAGGGGGTTACCGCTACCCCCTGCGGCCAGTGCTCGGCTTGCACTGAGATAGACGCCGGTAACTTTGTCGATTTACTGGAAATTGATGCGGCGTCGCGCACCAAGGTAGAAGACACCCGGGATTTACTCGATAACGTGCAGTATGCCCCCAGCCGTGGCCGCTTTAAGGTATATTTGATAGACGAAGTGCATATGCTGTCTAAACATAGCTTTAATGCGCTATTAAAAACGCTGGAAGAGCCACCGCCGCACGTCAAATTTTTACTGGCCACTACCGATCCGCAAAAGCTGCCGGTCACGGTATTATCCCGCTGCCTGCAGTTTAATTTGCTGGCGTTAAGCCCGGCCCAGATAGAGCAACATCTGACGTATGTGCTAAACGAAGAGCACATCAGTTTTGAGCAAGCTGCGCTGGCGCTGTTGTCGCGCGCCGCTAAAGGCAGTTTGCGCGACTCGTTAAGTTTAACCGATCAGGCCATCGCGCAGACCAACGGTAATATCACGTTGGATGCGGTGCGCACTATGCTGGGCTTGTTAGACCAAAGCTGGGCTCAGCAGTTACTGCAAGCGCTGATTGCCCGGGATATCACGCTGCTACAGCAGCAATTGGCGGCCTTAGTGCAGCAACAAAGTAATTTCGCCCAGGTGCTGGATGATATGCTGTCGCTGTTACATTTGGCGGCCTTAGCTCAGTTGAGCCAGCAAGCGGCCGCATTTTCCCAGCAGCAGGCTTTTGTTAAAACGCTGGCTGATAGCCTGGCACCGGCGCAAATACAGCTGTACTACCAGTTACTGATCAGTGGCAAAAAAGAATTGCCCTATGCGCCAGACCCACTCACCGGGCTGGAGATGGCGCTGTTACGCGCGATGGCGTTTGTGCCGGAAGGTAAAACCGCCGTCGCGGCACCAACGTCTGGTGTGGTAATGCCAGCCATGTCGTCGCTGACACCGCCTGCGCCGGCAGCACAGCATCAGCCAACGCAGGCTGTACAAGCCTTGGCTGCACAGCATGGCCCAGACACGGCTGAGTCTGGCATAGTTACCCAAAGCGAGGTTACCCAAAGCGAGGTTACCCAAAGCGAGGTTACCCAAAGCGAGGTTAGCCAAGGTGTTAACCAGACAAAAGCCGGGCAAAATACTGACACCAGCACAGCAGCGATAACGGCTAATGACGAGCTGCAACTGGATGCAGCCACCGCCCGCATTATGGCGCGTCGTGGTGTACAGTTAAACGCGCCAATTAGTGGCAAACCTGTCGTCGTTAACCCGACTGAGCCAAGCCAGTCAACGCCGAGCCAGCAAGGGCCGGACAGCATAGTGCCAGCAGCGCCGGAAGCGCCTGCGCCAAAAAAGTTTGAGCGCCCAGAGGCGCCTGAGCAACCAGCGTCTGAATACACACTGGCGCCTGAGCAAAACGATGCTGCTTATGACGATAGGCTCGTCGCTGAAGATACGGCCATTGCTGATGATACGGAGGATGCCGACAGCGCGGCTTACGCTGCAGTAAGCGATGCGCTATGGCAGCAGTATGAGCAGGACGCACCGGCTCAGACTGAGGCATTGTTGCCTTTTGATGGCAGTATTGACGAGCAGAATTTTTCGGTACGTTTTGCCGCTCAGGTTGATGCCTGGGCCGCCCGGGTGGAGACACTGGACACCGGTGGTTTAAGCCGGCTGTTTTTACTCAATGCGGCGGCCGAGCAGAACGGTAATCAGTTAACCCTTAGGGTAGCGCAAAGCCAGCAACATCTGGATAGTCCGGCGTTTCGTACTAAGTTACAGCAGGTGCTTGAAGCGAGCTTTAATCTGCCGCTTCAGGTGGTTATTCAGTATCAGCCCGAGGTGGCACAAAGCCCGTTGGCCATTCAGCAGCGTATAGTGCAAGAGCGGCTGGCTTACGTTAGCCGGTTGCTACAACAGGATGAAAAGGTGCAGCAACTGCAGCAATTGTTTAATGCCGAGTTGCTCACCGACACCATAGTAGTCAACTAAATAAATAATGGCGCACTAACAATCTGATGCCAGCAGAGCGGCTTGTAATTTGCCGGCGAAGTTATTATCTTAGCCGCCATTAATACCGGGTGTCGCAGTACACTTTTAACTCACTTTTACAGCAGGACACAGCTTATGTTTAAAGGCGGTATGGGCAATATCATGAAGCAGGCGCAAGCCATGCAGGAAAAGATGCAGAAAGTGCAGGCTGAAATTGCCGCAATGGAAGTCACTGGTGAAGCCGGTGCCGGCCTGGTTAAAGTCACCATGCTGGGCAACCATAATGTGCGCCGTGTCAGCATTGACGACAGCCTGATGCAGGACGATAAAGACATGCTGGAAGATTTAATTGCCGCCGCCATTAATGATGCGGTGCGCCGGGTTGAAGAAACCAGCAAAGAAAAAATGGCGGCCGTAACCGGCGGCTTGCAGTTACCTCCCGGCATGAAAATGCCATTTTGATGAACCGTTTAACGCCGCTGCTGCAGCAGCTGATTGACGCACTGCGTATTTTGCCGGGCGTTGGGCCAAAATCGGCCCAGCGTATGGCTTTTGCTTTGCTGGAGCGTAACCGCGAAGGTGGGCTGCAGCTGGGCGCTGCATTGCAGGCGGCGATGACGAAAGTTGGCCATTGTCAGCAGTGTCGTACTTTTTGTGAAACTGAGCTGTGCGCTATCTGTGCTGAGCCTGCACGCCGTGCCGATGGCCTGCTGTGTATCGTTGGCACCGCTGCCGATCAGCTGGCGATAGAGCAAACCGGCCAGTTTAATGGCCGTTATTTTGTGCTGCAGGGCTATTTGTCACCGTTAGACGGCATAGGCCCACAGGATTTGGGCCTGGATTTGCTGGCTAACCAACTGGGCGCCGGTGATATAAACGAAGTGATCCTGGCCACTAATCCGACGGTAGAGGGCGATGCCACGGCCTTTTACATTGCCGAGCTGTGCCATAAACAGCAGATAAAAGTATCGCGCATTGCCCAGGGCATTCCGGTGGGTGGCGAGCTGGAATTTGTCGATGGCACCACCTTGTCACATGCCTTTAGTGGCCGTAAGGCATTTTAAGCGCTAAAACCCTGCTTGAAATCCGGTTAATGCTCCCCATATTAGTTGTCATTACGCGGCTGCCGGTGCAGCCCTTTATGTAACTGCAACTTTTCATGTGTGAGGATAACCACAATGAGTGACACCACAGCCACCTCCAGCGGCCAGAAGCAAACCCACGGCTTTCAGGCAGAAGTAAAACAGCTGCTGCAGCTGATGATACATTCACTGTACTCCAATAAAGAAATTTTCCTGCGTGAGCTGGTGTCAAACGCCTCTGACGCGGCCGACAAACTGCGCTTTTTAGCTTTGTCGGATGGCAACCTGTACGGTGATGATGGCGAGCTGCGCGTACGCATCAGCCTGGATGAAAAAGCCCGTACCCTGACTGTCAGCGATAACGGCATTGGTATGACGCAGGAGGAAGTGATTAGCCATCTGGGTACTATTGCAAAGTCCGGCACCAAAGAGTTCTTCTCGCAGTTATCTGGCGATCAAAGCAAAGACTCCAAGCTGATTGGTCAGTTTGGTGTCGGTTTTTACTCAGCCTTTATCGTGGCGGACAAGGTGACGGTGCGTACCCGTAAAGCCGGCGCGGCTGCCAGTGCGGCGGTAGAGTGGGAGTCGGCCGGTGAGGGCGATTACAGCATTACGCCTATTACTAAAGACAGCCGTGGTACTGACATCATCCTGCACCTGCGTGAAGGCGAAGATGAGTTTTTAAGCCGCTGGAAAGTCGAAAGCATTGTCACCAAATACTCTGATTACATTAGTATTCCGGTTGAGCTGTGGCAGGAAGAGCAGCCAGAGCGCGACGGTGCGGATGGCGAGAAAATCGCTGCTGTGCCAGGCCACTGGCAGGCGGTGAATAAAGCCACAGCGCTGTGGACCCGCGATAAGTCTGATATTAAAGATGAAGAATATCAGGAGTTTTATAAGCATATTTCGCATGACTGGAATGAGCCGTTAAGCTGGAGCCATAACAAGGTAGAAGGTAACAACAACTACACCAGCTTGTTATATGTGCCGAAAAAAGCGCCGTTTGATTTATGGAACCGCGAAGCCCGCCATGGCCTGAAGTTATACGTGCAGCGCGTATTTATTATGGATGACGCTGAGCAATTTATGCCAAGCTACCTGCGCTTTATCAAAGGGGTACTGGACTCCAGCGATTTGCCGCTTAACGTGTCGCGTGAAATTCTGCAGGACACTAAGGTAACCCAGGCGCTGCGTAAAGGCTGTAGCAGCCGGGCACTGAAAATGCTGGAAAAGCTCAGCAAAGACGCTGAACAATATCAGGCCTTCTGGAATGAATTTGGCCAGGTGTTAAAAGAAGGTCCGGCAGAAGATTTTGCCAACAAAGAGCAAATTGCAGCCTTATTGCGCTTTGCTTCAACCCATAATGAAGACAGCACACAAAATGTGGCGCTGGCCGATTATGTCAGCCGGATGAAAGAAGGCCAGGACGAAATTTATTATATTGTTGCCGACAGCTACGCTGCCGCCAAACACAGCCCGCATCTAGAAGTGCTGCGTAAAAAAGGCCTGGAAGTGTTGTTGTTATCAGATCGGATCGACGAGTGGCTGGTGCAGCACCTGCCGGAGTTTGACGGCAAAAAGCTGCGCTCTGTCGCCAAAGGCAACCTGGATTTGTCTAAGCTGGATGATGATGAAACCAAAAAAGCGCAGCAAGAAACCGAAAAAGCCTTTGCTGATGTGATTAGCCGGGTGAAAACCGCGCTGGGCGAGCAGGTAAAAGAGGTGAAAGTCAGCCATCGTTTAACCGAGAGCCCGGCCTGTGTAGTAACCGATGAGTTTGATATGAGCACCCAGATGATCAAACTGATGGAGTCGGTCGGACAAAAAGTACCGGACGTGAAGCCCATTTTTGAGCTGAACCCTGAACACCCGTTAGTTAAGCGTGTCGCCGACGAGCAGGATGAAGAGCGCTTTAAGCAGTGGTCGCAGGTGCTGCTGGATCAGGCGCTGTTATCCGAGCGCGGCAGCTTAAAAGATCCTGCCAGCTTTGTCAGCCGCTTAAACGGCTTACTGTTGTCACTGGCGAAGTAATTCGCCGTCTTTGGCTATGGTTTAGTAAGGTGCTAAACCATAGCTTTGCCTTAAACTTTAGTCGTAGTTTCAGCTGACTAAACTGCTATTTTTAGCCGCTTGGCCAGCAAAAGCGTGGCCACACGGCATTTGTGCAAGCCTTCGACTAAACGCCAGTAAAATAGCCAGACCAGTTGGCGGTGGCCGACAAATTTCTTGTTTCAGCTGGCGCATTATGTAAAGATCCAGCCTTTAATATTAACGGATCAATCCCAAAACATGAGGGTGTTGCTATGCGCATAATTTTGTTGGGTGCCCCGGGTGCCGGTAAAGGAACCCAGGCTCAGTTCCTGATGAGTAAATATGGCATTCCACAAATTTCTACCGGTGACATGTTGCGTGCCGCCATTAAAGCCGGTACCGAACTGGGCCTGGCAGCAAAGCAGGTGATGGACGCCGGTCAGCTGGTATCTGACGATATCATTATTGGTCTGGTAAAAGAGCGCATTGCAGAGTCGGATTGTGCCAAAGGTTTCTTACTCGATGGCTTCCCGCGTACTATCCCGCAGGCAGACGCGATGAAAGAAAAAGGCATTAGCATTGATCACGTAATTGAATTTGACGTGCCGGACGATGTGATTGTTGAGCGTATGGCCGGCCGTAGGGTACACCCAGCGTCTGGTCGCGTTTACCATATCAGCTATAACCCGCCCAAAGTGGCTGGTAAAGATGATGTGACCGGTGAAGATTTAGTGATCCGCCCGGATGATGTAGAAGAAACCGTACGTAAGCGTCTGGCAATTTACCACGAGCAAACCAAACCGTTGGTAGGTTATTACCGCGCTGAGGCCGAAGCCGGCCGCACCCGCTATCACCATATCGACGGCACCCAGGCTGTAGAAGCAGTAACCGCCCGGTTAGTGGCTTTACTGAGCTAAGCTTACCGGCTTACACACAAAAGGAAGGCTGCTGCCTTCCTTTTTGCATTTATTAGCAATTAAACGCCGGTAAAGTTTGCCATCATCGGGCTGGCGGTTAAAACAATTACTGCGTTTGCGTTATTTTCCTGCTAAGCTCGCTGCTGTGTTTAGCAAAACTATTACTGCCGATGCTGCGAACAAGCGTGCTGTTACTGCTCTTACTCAGCCTGAGTTTACAGGCGCTGAGCCTGTCTGTACCGGCAGACGAAAGACATCTTTCTGCTTCCTCTTCGCATCAATTGCTGCACTTTTTGGCCGAACCTCATACCCACGATGAGGCAGACCCAACCGTTATTACGCTGGGGTTTAGTGCAGAAGCCAGAGAGCATGTAGCCTGTGATGCACACAGTTGTAGCCTGATGTTATTTCATGACAGCCCGTTAAGCTGCGATCTGCTGCACAGCGCGCCAGATTTTAGCTATTTACAGTTTTTGCCTGATCCTTTCCTGCAACGCACTACACCGCCACCCAGAGCCTGAGCAAACAGCCGTTAACAATACGCTGCTACCGGTATACCGGTTGGCATGTTTTGCCTATTCAACTCTGGAATTTATATGATATTGCATTACTGCAAGCCATTTTGTATGGCATTGATGTTACCTGCACGGCTAACGTGTCTGCTGTTTTTATTGGCGGCGCCGCTGAGCTCAGTCAAGGCGGCCCCGGGAGCTCACGGGCCAAATGGTGAACATTTAACTACCGACACTACTGCGCAAACCACACTGCTGCCACGTTTTGAAACTTTTAGCGAACAGTTTGAGCTGGTTGGCGAGCTGCAATCACAACAGCTGGTGCTGCATTTGCACCAATATCAGACTAATGCTGCGGTGATGCATGCTGAGATTGAGCTTGAGACGGCTAACCTTAGCAGCAAAGCACGCTTTATTGCTCAGCAGCAGCATTACCTGCTGCAAGATACTGCACTGCTGGAGCAGCTGCAGCAGCAAGGCCGGCATGAAATTATTATTACGGTGATAACCGACGACGCGGCCGATCTGCTGACGGCCAGCCTGGAGCATAAGGATGCGGATGACGAGCACGGCGATACCGCTCATCATCAGCAGCATGGCCATTTTCCCTGGTGGACCTTAGCTTTGCTACCAGCTTTTGCTGGTGGCATGTTGTTTCAGCATAAGAGGGCAGGCCAATGAGACGCCTATTGCTAGTAACCACAGTGTGTGTGGCCATGTTAAACAGTGGCAAAGGGCAGGCTGCGCCTGGGGCTCATGGCCCCAATGGCGAACACCTAACGGCTGGCGGACCAGTGCAAGGCCAGGTAACCGGCCGCCAGGCTGATGGTTCAGTACAGATGCCAATGGCGCAGCAACGTGCGCTGGGCATTATTACGCAATTGGCACAGCCCGGCAGCAGCGCCGCTTATGTACTGCTCGATGGCATAGTGCGGCATCACCCTGACGGCCGTGCTGTGGTGCAGCCCAGTAGTGATGGGCGTTTGGACAGCGGGCCAAACGGGTTACCGGTGTCCGGTCAGCGGGTAAAGGCTGGCGATGTGCTGGCTTATGTGCGTTATCAGGATACCGCTTATGAGCTGGCCAGCCAAAACAGTGAACTGATTGCGCTGCAAAGCAGTGCAGAGCAGGTATCACGCGATATTAAACGGCTTGAAGCATTGGGCAATTTAGCCGCGCAGCAACAGCTGGAGCAACTGCAAACCGAACTTAACCGGCTAACACAACAGCAACAGCAATTGCAGCAGGGACTGCAAAGCCCGGAGGTGCTGCTCTCGCCAATGTCTGGCATAGTGCATAGCGATAACCTCAGCCGGGGCCAGCGAGTTAAGGCCGGTGATACCTTATTTGAGATCATTGATCCGAGCCGGCTAATGGTAGAAGCACTCACCAGTGATGGTGCTGTGCTGTCACAGCTTGACAGTGCCAGTGCCCGCCAGGCTCCTGGCATTTCCCTGCAGTTTGTCGGTCACGCCGCCAGGTTAAAGCAGGGGCAAATTCCGCTGTATTTTGTGCCGCAGGCCGCTACGTCAGGTGCAGTGCCGTTATTGCTCAATCAGCCGGTGACCTTACACGCAAAGTTAAAGCAACAGGTTGAGGGCATAGTTTTGCCGGCGCAGGCGGTGGTGCCTAATAGCGCCAATTTGCCGGTGGTGTGGATTAAGCTGTCGGCCGAGCGCTTTTTACCGCAACTGGTGCAGTATAGCCAGCTGGACCCTGAACATGTGCTGATCCGGCACGGCCTGGGGGCAGATAACCGCGTCGTGGTGCAAGGCGCTTCTTTGCTCAATCAAGTACGCTAAGGAGCCAATACAGTGTTTACGACTTTGGTGCAAACCAGCCTGCGCCAGCGCATTTTGGTGCTGGCAGTGGCGGCTATTTTGCTATGTTATGGTCTGTGGCAGGCGCCACGATTACCGGTGGACGTGTTTCCCGATCTGAACAAACCTGTGGTAACGGTATTAACTGAAGCCGGCGGAATGGCGCCGGAAGAAGTTGAACAGCTGGTCAGTTTTCCACTGGAAAATCTGTTGAACGGTATTACCGGCGTAACACGGATCCGCTCCACCTCAGGTATCGGTTTGTCGATTTTATATATCGAGTTTGATTGGGATACCGACATTTACCGTAACCGGCAGTTGGTTGCTGAACGGTTAAGTCTCGCCCCCGGTCAATTGCCACCCGGAATAGCGCCTGTGATGGGGCCGGTATCGTCTATTATGGGCGAAATCATGTTACTGGCGCTGCCACTGCAAACCGACAGCGCGGCTACACCCATGCAAGCGCGTGAGTATGCCGACTTTGTGCTGCGACCACGTTTATTAGCGCTGCCTGGTATTTCGCAGGTGATAGCCATCGGTGGTGAAGTCCGCCAGCTGCGGGTTGAGCCTGATATGGTGAAACTGCAGCAGCTGGGCATTAGTCTGGCGCAGTTGCAACAGGCGTTAACGGATTTCGCCGCGAATCGCGGAGGGGGTTTTATTGATCTGGGTAACCGTGAGTACCTGATCCGGCATCTGGGCCGCACTCAGCAGCTGGAGGATCTAAGCCGGTTAGCGGTAGGCTGGCAGCAAGGGTTGCCGGTAACGCTGGCGCAGGTGGCCAAGGTCAGTTATGCCGCCGCGGTAAAGCGTGGTGATGGCGGCTTCAATGCTATGCCGGCAGTGATCCTTAATGTACAAAAGCAACCCGGAGCCGACACGGTACAGCTAACCGCTGCTATTGAACAGGCGCTGGCTGAGATGAGCACTGCTCTGCCGGCCGGGCTTAGTGCACCTAAAGTGCTGTTTCGCCAGGCCGATTTTATCAGCGCCTCAGTGGCGAATGTAACCGAGGCGCTGCGTGATGGCAGCATTATGGTGGTACTGGTGCTGTTGGCATTTTTACTGTCGGTGCGTACTACGCTGATTTCTCTGTTGGCTATTCCGTTGTCATTGGCGATAACAGTGCTGATATTTCAATGGCTGGGCTTGTCGATCAACGTGATGACACTGGGAGGGCTGGCCATAGCCATAGGCGAGTTAGTTGACGACTCGGTGGTTGATGTGGAAAACATATTGCGCCGGCTAAAACAGAATGTGCAGCTGACAACGCCGGCACCGGTGCTAAGCGTTATTCTGCGTGCCAGTGTTGAGGTGCGCTCAGGTATTGTGTACGCCACGGCCATTGTTATTCTGGTATTTGTTCCACTGTTTGCGTTGCCGGGTATTGAAGGGCGGCTGTTTACGCCACTGGGGATCGCCTACATTGTCGCTATTCTGGCCTCGCTGTTGGTGTCGATGACTCTAACGCCGGTGCTTTGTTACTACCTGCTGCCGAATATGCAGCAGCTGCAGCATGGAGACAGTGCGCTGCTGCGTGTGTTAAAGCGCTCACAAGGCCTCTGGCTTGACTGGGCGTTACCGCGCAGCCGGGCAATATTACTCAGTGCCGGCGGCTTAATGTTGTTAGTGGCTGCCACCGCTGTGTTGCTGCCCCGGGCTTTTCTACCGGCCTTTAATGAAGGCTCGCTGGTGCTGGGGGTGCTGTTTCAGCCCGGTACCTCTTTGCAGGAAACTAACCGCATGGGCGCGCTGGCAGAAAGCTTGTTATTGTCGGTGCCTGAGGTGCATCAGGTTGGCCGGCGAACCGGCCGCGCTGAGCTGGATGAACATGCCGAAGGGGTGCACTCATCGGAAATTGATGTGGATTTACTGCCCTCTGCGCGCACGCGCGAACAGGTACTGGCCGACATCCGGCAAAAGCTGGCAGTGTTACCGGCCCAGGTGGCGATAGGTCAGCCTATTTCACACCGGCTGGACCATTTGCTGTCTGGCGTCCGGGCACAACTGGCAGTGAAAATATTTGCCGATGATTTGGATAGTCTGCGCATCAGTGCAGAGTTAGTGCGCGAGCAACTGGTTAAGGTGCCTGGCCTGGTGGATGTGACAGTGGAAAAGCAGGTGCTTATTCCCCAGTTATCCCTGCGGCTTGATCAAAGCGCGCTGGCGCAGTATGGCTTAACACCCGGTGAAGCGCTGCGCCAGCTCAGCATGCTGACGGAAGGCACTCACATCACCGACATTATTGATGGCGTCAAGCGCTTCGGGTTGGTACTGCGCTTAGCGGAGCAACAACGTACGCCGGCTGAGCTTGGCAAAGCCCTGTTAAACAGCCCGGCTGGAGCTATACCGGTGTCTGCCATAGCTGATATCGCCTTACTGGATGGCCCAAACCAGATTAACCGTGAAAATGGTCAGCGCCGTATTGTACTGTATGCCAACAGCACAGCAGATGCCGATGTCAGTGCCTTACTGGCGCAGGTGCGCGCTATTGTTGCTGACACTAAACTGCCCGGTAGTAGCTTTGTCAGCATTGAGGGGCAGTTTCTGGCGCAGGAGCAAGCTATGCAGTTGTTACTGCTGCTGGCGGTTATCGCCTTTAGCTTAATTTTTATGGTGTTGTATCTGCGTTATCAGTCACTGGCCTTTGCCAGCATTATTATGGCCAGCCTGCCAATGGCATTAACCGGCGCAATACTGGCAATGTGGCTGACGCATACACCGCTGTCGGTAGCGTCTGTGGTGGGCTTTATAACCCTTACCGGCATTGCTGCCCGCAACGGTATTTTAAAAATCAGCCATTATTTGAATTTATGCCGGCATGAACATCAGCCATTTAACCGGGCATTAATTATACGGGGTGCACAGGAGCGTTTAGCACCGGTGTTGATGACGTCAATGGTGACGGCTTTTGCGCTGGTACCGCTGCTATTGGCTGCTGATCAGCCCGGTAAAGAAATACTGCATCCGGTAGCGGTAGTGATTTTTGCCGGCCTGGTAAGCTCAACCTTACTGGATACCTTACTGACACCGTTACTGTACTGGTGGTTTGGTGAAAAACCAACCCAAAAGTGGTTGCAGCAAGGTTCTGCTGAGTTGATGTAATTAACGCGACAGGTTTATTGACAACACCTGTGATAAGTTTGTCACAACATTCTAAGAGAGAAATAATGAAAAATTACCTGTTACTCTGGGTTGCTGCCGCCCTGCTACTGTTAAGCGCCAGTGTTGTGGCACACAGTGATGCCAAACCTCAACACGGTGGGCTATTGCAAAGCAAGTATGATCTGAACTTTGAGCTGGTACGCGCCGCTGACGGTGTACGCTTGTATGTGGATGATCACGGTGAGCCGGTGGCAACAGAGCCACTAAGTGGCAAAATTATGTTGCTGGCTAAAAGCGGCAAAACAGAAGCGCCGCTTACCTCTGCCGGCCCCGGTCAATGGTTTGCGCCAGGGCTTAATATCGCTGATGGGGCCAAAGTGGTTGTTACCCTGACCAACATCAATAATGACGTAATGACAGTACGCTTTAGCTTTTAACTGTCAGTGGTCGCCGTGGTAGTGTTGGCAACAAAAAGCCCTGAATAATCAGGGCTTTTTGTGTCAGCGTGATAGCGCTCAGGCGACTTTTTCGCTGTTCAGCAGCGGCGCAGTGGCCTGCGCTGTACTATTACCAATGCTGATTTTGCGCGGCTTTAATGCTTCAGGCACTTCGCGCACCAGTTCAATATGCAGCAAGCCGTTGGCCATGTGGGCGCCGGTGACTTTGATATAGTCAGATAACTGGAATTTACGCTCAAAGTTACGCTCGGCAATGCCCTGGTGCACAAAGCGGCGGCCTTCGTCCTTGCCGGCTTTTTGGCCTTTTACCAGCAAAGTATTATGTTCAGTTTCAATACTCAGTTCCTGCTCCTCAAAGCCGGCTACGGCCATAGTGATGCGGTACTGATCTTCGCCGGTAATTTCAATATTGTACGGCGGGTAAGCCGGCTGCTTTTCATTACGGGCGGCGGCGTCCATTAAATTGGCCAGATGATCAAAGCCAATAAATGAGCGGTAGAAAGGTGTTAAGTCGATATTTGTCATAACCAATTCCTCATTAGCAAACAGGTGTTGTGTTGCCCTTCGTTTGAACGGGCGTTAACGCTGACAGCACAGCGGCTGTCGTTATATTTCAGGTGCCGTATCCGGCCACCTGCACTGTTAATAAGGTCGGTTAACTAAGTTTCAAGCGGCGGCAGACAAAAAAATTATCTGCCATAGCTGATCAGGTGTGGGTTTATTTTTTCGCTACAAGTTGTTGTAGCGCAGTTAGCGCGGCAGCGTAATCCGGCTCTTTTGCCAGCTCGTCGACAAGTTGCTGATACACCAGCTTGCCTTTGGCATCGATAATCAGCACAGCCCTGGCCAGCAAGCCCATGTCTTTAATTAATAAGCCGTAGTTGCTGCCAAAATCGCGCCAGACGGCGTCTGATAACACCGGCATGCTGTTAATCTGCTCTTGCTGACAATAGCGTTTTTGCGCAAAAGGCAGGTCAGTACTGATAGTCAGCAGCACCACATCGTCGGTTAAGTTTGCTACCTCACTGTTAAAGCGTTTGGTTTGCAGTGAACAAATACCGGTGTCAATGCTGGGCACCACACTTAACATCACCGTTTTACCCCGGTAATCTGCCAGGCTAACGGTTTTAAAATTGCCGTCGACCACTTTAAAACCAGGGGCCTTGGCACCCAGCTCCACTTTATTGCCCAGCAACACTATCTGTTGGTTACCGGCTTTTACCTTGCTTAAACGCTCTGGTAATCTGGCCTGTAAGTCGATGGCGATACTACTGGCACTGAAGGTGGCAAACAGCACGGCCAGTATTGCCTGGCGGCGAAAACATGATTGGGCTGGCGATTTAGCAAACATGGTACAGCTCCTGTTAATAGTGAAAGCATTAATACTAATATGCTGGTGCAGCACATTTTTTTATACTTTATGCCCTAAGCGGGGATTTCAGTCTAGACTGAAATGAAGCCCGAATTGAGTGAGGCGCCGATGACCGTAGCGGTACTAATTTGTGACGACTCTAACCTGGCACGCAAACAGCTTGCCCGGATTCTACCACAGGAGTGGCAGAGCCAACTGTTTTTTGCCGGCCATGGCGCAGAGGCACTGGAAACCCTGTTAAAACACAACATTGACTGGTTGTTTCTCGATTTAAATATGCCGGTAATGGATGGCTATCAGGTGCTGGCTGAGCTAAAGCAGCGGCAAATGCAGCTGAATGTGGTGGTGGTATCGGGCGATGTGCAACCCGAGGCCATCGAGCGGGTGAAAAGCCTGGGCGCCCTCGATTTTATCCGCAAACCGGTGGATAGCGCCAAACTGGCGCAGCTGATGCAGCAACATGCAATAACAGTGCAGACACCGGCCAAAACGGCGCCGCTTAAAACAGCCACGGCTGCGGTTGAACTCAGCGCCGAGATGCGCGATGTGCTGCAGGAGCTGACCAACGTGGCGATGGGGCAGGCCGGTGATTTGCTGGCGCGGCTGTTAAACGTCTTCGTCAAACTGCCGATTCCAAATGTGAATTTAATTGAAGTCAGCGAATTGCATATGGCGCTGGCTTCGGTAGAACATGAGTCGACAACGTCTGCTGTGTGTCAGGGCTTTATTGGCGGCGGTGTCTCTGGCGAGGCGCTGCTGATTTTAACCGACTCCAGTTTTAAAGATATCGCCAGACTAATGAATTATCAGGGCGAGCTAACGGTAAAAGTTGAGCTGGAACTGCTAATGGACATTGCCAATATCTTAATCGGTGCGGTGTTAAAAGGCCTGGCCGAGCAAATTGATATGAGTTTTAGCCAGGGCCACCCTGTGGTGCTGGGCCAGCATGCTACCGTTAGCGAGCTGATTAAAGCTAACGCCAAACGCTGGAAGAAAACTCTGGCAATAGAGCTCAGTTATGGGATCGAGAACTACCATATCAGCTGCGATTTGCTGTTGCTGTTTACCGAAGACAGCCTGAAAACGCTGAACTACAAAGTTGCATTCTTGCTGGAGGGCTGAAGATGTCACAAGCGCAGGTGGAGGTATCAGAAGTACACTGGCTGATGGACATGTTTCAGACGGTCGATGTGGGGTTGGTGGTACTCAACTGTGATTACCGCATTCAGGTGTGGAATGGCTTTATGGAGAACCACAGCGGCTTAACACCGCGCCAGGTGCGTGACCGCTATTTATTTGATCTGTTCAGTGAAATTGATGAAGACTGGTTAAGGCGCAAATGTGACCCGGTTATTTTACTGAAAAATCGCGCCTTCACTATCTGGGAGCAGCGGCCGTATATTTTCAAATTCCGTAACTACCGGCCCATTACCGGCAGTGCCGAATATATGTACCAGAACAGCACCATTTTCCCGCTGACCGATGCGCGCGGCCAGGTGACACACCTGTGTTTTATTATTTATGACGTGACCGACGTTGCCGTAAGCCGGATTGAGCTGGAGTCGATGAATGGCCGCTTAAAGCAGCTGACCAAAACCGACTTTCTTACCCAGCTGTTTAACCGCGGCCATTGGGAAGAAAATTTAATTCAGGAATTTAAACGGCTGCAGCGCTATCAGCACAAAAGCACTTTGTTAATGTGTGATATTGACCACTTTAAGCGCATTAACGACACCTTTGGCCATGCCGCCGGCGATGTGGTGATCCAGGCTATTGCCGATGCGGTACGTAACAATTTGCGCGCCACCGATATTGCCGGCCGTTATGGTGGCGAGGAATATGCGGTGTTGTTGGTGGATACGCCATTAGCGCAAGCCGCGGTGTTGGCAGAGCGGCTGCGTAAATCTGTTGAGGCAATGTCCATTGCATATAACGGCCAACAGCTAAAAGTCACGCTTAGTCTGGGCCTGGCTGAGTACCATAGTGGTATGACAGAGCACCGGCAGTGGATTGAAGCGGCCGACAAGGGCTTATATCAGTCTAAAGCCAATGGCCGCAACCAGCTAACCTGCTACAGTGCAGACTCACCGCTGTTATAAATCGCCCTGCTCCGGGCAGCTGGCTAACAGCTCGGTACTACCATCGTCGTTTTGCTGCTCCAGATAAACAGTAAAACCCCACAGCCGGTGCAGGTGCTTAAGTACCTGCAGTTTGCTGTCTGCCAGCGGCACCCGGTTTTGCGGAATATAGCGCAGGGTTAGCGAACGATCGCCATTTAAGTCGACGTTGTACACCTGAATATTCGGCTCAATCTGGCTCAGGTTGTATTGCTGCGACAACATGGTGCGAATTTTCTGATAGCCCTCGGCATTGTGAATGGCCGCCACTTCCAGGCTGCTGTCCTCGTCATCGTCAATAATGGCAAACAGGTGAAAATCGCGGATCACCTTAGGCGATAAATACTGGCTGATAAAACTCTCGTCCTTAAAGTTTTGCATGGCAAAGTGCAGCGTTTCCAGCCAGTTACTGCCGGCCAAATCAGGAAACCACTCTTTATCCTCGGCAGTAGGCTGCTCACAGATGCGGCGAATATCACTGAACATGGCAAAACCCAGCGCATAGGGGTTAATGCCGGAATAATATTTACTGTTGTACTCCGGCTGCGCCACCACATTAGTATGGCTGTGCAGCACTTCCAGGATAAAGCGGTCGCTGACTAAACCTTCATCGTACAAATGCTGCAAAATGGTGTAATGCCAAAAAGTGGCCCAGCCCTCGTTCATCACCTGGGTTTGTTTTTGCGGATAAAAATACTGCGAGATTTTGCGCACTATGCGCACAATTTCACGTTGCCAGGGTTTAAGTAGCGGGGCATTTTTTTCAATAAAATACAGGATGTTTTCCTGTGGTTCAGCTGGGTAGCGGCTGCTTCGCTGCTCGGTGCTGGCGGCGCGGGTCGGTATAGTGCGCCATAAATCATTTACCTGTGACTGCAAATAACTCTCGCGCTCCTGCTGGCGGCGCTGCTCTTCATCTAACGAGATTTTCTGTGGTCTTTTATAGCGGTCAACACCATAGTTCATCAGCGCGTGGCAGGAGTCCAGTGTATCTTCTACTTCGCTGATGCCGTATTTTTCCTCGCACTGACTGATGTAGTTTTTTGCAAACATCAGATAATCAATAATGGAGCCGGCATCAGTCCAGGTTTTAAACAGGTAGTTGTTTTTAAAAAACGAGTTATGGCCGTAGCAGGCATGCGCCATCACCAGTGCCTGCATGGTGATGGTGTTCTCTTCCATCAGGTAAGCAATGCAGGGGTTGGAATTAATGACAATTTCATAGGCCAGCCCCATATAGCCACGCTTGTATTGCTGCTCGGTCTGGATAAATTTTTTCCCGTATGACCAATGGTGATACCCAATCGGCATGCCAATACTGGAATAAGCATCCATCATCTGCTCGGCGGTGATCACCTCAATCTGGTTGGGATAGGTATCTAATTTATAAAAGGCGGCCACCCGCGCAATTTCACGCTGATAAGCGTCCAGCAGGTCGAACGTCCAATCCGGGCCATCGGGTAAACACTGGCTGGTTTTGGCTTTTGCTTTGGCCATAGATGCACCTCACGACAAATTAGAAAAATCTTGCTTTAGCTAGGCGGCCTGCTTTTTAAATAGCTCGCGAAATACCGGGTATATATCACTGACATCTTTAATATGCTGGATAGCAAAGTTGTCAAAGCGCGACAGCAGTTTTTCATACTCCTGCCACAGGCTTTGATGCGATCTTGGCGTAATTTCAATGTAGGCGTAGTAGCGCAGCAGCGGCAACAGTTTAGTGGCCAGAAACTCGGCGCAGGGCGCACTGTCGTCAGTCCAGTTATCACCGTCAGAGGCCTGGGCGGCGTAGATATTCCACTGCGTGGGGTCGTAGCGCTGCTGTACTATGTCGTACATCAGTTTTATCGCACTGGAGACGATAGTACCGCCGGTTTCCTGCGAGTAGAAAAACTCCTGCTCATCCACTTCTTTGGCCTGCGTATGGTGACGGATATACACTACCTCGACATTTTTGTAGCTGCGGCTCAAAAATAAATACAGCAGGATATAAAAGCGTTTTGCCATGTCTTTAGTGGCCTGATCCATCGAGCCGGACACATCCATCAGGCAAAACATCACGGCTTTGCTGGTTGGCTCGGGCCGCTTTTGAAAATTGCGAAAACGCAAATCAAAGCTGTCAATAAAAGGCACGGCGGCAATACGCTGCTTTAACGCGCTGATATCCTCCTGCAGTTGCCGCAGTTGTTGCTGATCCGGTACCGGTTCACGCTCCAGGGCAGCCAATTGCTGCTCCAGTTCGCGCAGCTGCGCTTTTTTATCAGCCGTCATAGCAACACGGCGCGCCAGCGAGCCGCGCAAAGAGCGCACTATGTCAATATTGCTGGGCACGCCTTCTGAGCGATAACCGGCGCGCACGTTTTTGTACTGCACCAGTTTATCCAGCTGATTTTTGCGCAGGTTCGGCAGCTCCAGATCTTCAAACAATAAATCCAGATACTCGTCTTTTGAAATAGAAAACACAAAATCGTCAGTGCCTTCGCCATCATTACTGGCATCGCCCTGGCCACTGCCCCCACCGCCACCTTGCGGCCGCTTAATGCGATCGCCCGGGCTGAACTGATCGTTACCCGGATGTACTATCTGCCGGCGGCCGCCTTTACCCTGATGAAAAAACGGCTCGGTGATGTCTTTGCTGGGAATAGTCACGCTCTCGCCACTGCTGATATCAGTCACACTGCGTTTGCTAATGGCATCAGACACTGCTTTTTTAATTTGCTGCTTGTAGCGGCGAATAAAGCGCTGGCGGTTCACCGCGCTTTTATTCTTCCCGTTTAGCCGCCTGTCGATAAAATGCGCCATACTACCTCCGGCTCACGCCGTTTATTGCGATTTACGCACGCGCAGATACCACTCTGACAGCAACCTGACCTGCTTGCGGGTGTAGCCTTTTTCCATCATCCGATTGACAAAATCATCGTGTTTTTTCTGATCATCGGTTGAGGTTTTGGCATTAAACGAAATTACCGGCAGCAGCTCTTCGGTGCTGGAGAACATTTTTTTCTCAATCACGGTGCGCAGCTTCTCGTAGCTGGTCCAGGTCGGGTTTTTGCCGTTATTCTTCGCTTTGGCCCTTAGCACAAAGTTGACTATCTCATTACGGAAGTCTTTCGGGTTACTGATACCGGCCGGCTTTTCAATTTTCTCCAGCTCGGCATTGAGCGCCGCACGGTCAAACAGCTGGCCGGTTTCCGGATCGCGGTACTCCTGATCCTGGATCCAAAAGTCGGCATAAATTACATAACGGTCGAAGATATTCTGGCCGTACTCTGAGTATGACTCTAAATAGGCAGTTTGAATTTCCTTGCCAATAAACTCGATGTATTTGGGGATCAGGTAGCCTTTTAAGTGCTCCAGATAGCGCTCAGCCACATCACTGGGGAACTGCTCGCGCTCTATTTGTTGCTCTAACACATAAAACAGATGCACCGGGTTGGCCGCGACTTCAGTGCTGTCGAAGTTAAACACGCGGGATAATATTTTAAAGGCAAAGCGGGTAGACAAGCCGGTCATGCCTTCATCCACACCGGCGTAGTCACGGTATTCCTGATACGACTTCGCCTTAGGATCGGTATCTTTTAAACTTTCACCGTCATACACGCGCATTTTGGAGTAAATGCTGGAGTTATCCGGGTTTTTCAGCCTGGACAGCACAGCAAATTGCGCCAGCGATATTAAGGTGCCAGGCGCACAGGGGGCCGTATTCAGTTCGCTGTGTTCCAGCAGCTTCTGGTAAATGCGCATCTCTTCGCTCACCCGCAGGCAGTAAGGCACTTTGACAATGTAAACCCGGTCTAAAAACGCTTCGTTATTTTTGTTGTTGCGAAAGGTTTGCCACTCAGACTCGTTACTGTGCGCCAGAATAATGCCATCAAACGGCAGCGCCGCTAAGCCTTCGGTGCCGTTGTAGTTCCCCTCCTGAGTTGCCGTTAACAAGGGGTGCAGCACCTTAATCGGCGCCTTAAACATCTCGACAAATTCCATTAAGCCCTGGTTAGCGCGGCACAAAGCGCCGGAATAGCTGTAGGCATCGGGGTCGTTCTGGGCAAAATGCTCCAGTTTACGGATATCCACTTTACCCACTAAAGAGGCAATATCCTGGTTGTTCTCATCGCCCGGCTCAGTTTTGGCAATTGCCAGTTGATCCAAAATGGACGGGTATTTTTTCACCACTTTAAACTGGCTGATATCGCCGTTAAATTCATGCAGCCGTTTACTGGCCCAGGGCGACATAATATTACGCAGATAACGTTTGGGGATGCCGTACTCATCCTGCAGAATATTGCCATCTTCGTTCACATCAAACAGGCACAGCGGATGGTCATACACCGGCGAGCCTTTTAAGTAGTAAATCGGCACTTGCTGCATTAAATGCTTCAGCTTTTCTGCCAACGAGGATTTACCGCCACCCACCGGGCCGAGTAAATACAGAATTTGTTTGCGCTCTTCCAGCCCCTGCGCCGAGTGTTTCAGGTACGACACGATTTGCTCAATAGCATCTTCCATGCCGTAAAACTCGGCAAAGGCCGGGTAGCGGGCGATTACCCGGTTAGAAAATAACCGGCTGAGTTTCGGATCTTGCGCCGTGTCAATCAGCTCAGGCTGGCCAATAGCCAGCAGTAAACGCTCCGCCGCACTGGCGTAGCAGCTTTTGTCCTGTTTGCACAGCGCCAAGAATTCATCAATGGTATATTCTTCTTCTTTTGCCGCTTCGTAGCGCGATTTATAGTGCTCGAAAATACTCATATGCACCTCCAGCTTATAAACATCGAAAAAGGGTTGCAGCCAAGCTGTTATGTTTAAGGTTAGACAGTAAAGCGCGTTCCCGCCTGAGTAATTGACAGAAAAATCTACAAATTTCTTTAAGCTATACGCGCAGGAGCAGAAATAGTTTGCTGAAAAAAAGCGGGCAGGGTGTAAAGCAAGACGGACAAAAAACCCGGCCTAAGCCGGGTTTAACAGGGGCAGGCTTAATTAGCCGGCAAAGTTTTTGCTTGCGAAATCCCAGTTAACCAGGGCCCAGAAGGCATCCAGGTAGGCTGGACGGGCATTGCGGTAGTCAATGTAGTAGGCGTGTTCCCACAGATCTACCGTCATCACCGGAGTCAGGCTGGTGTCGGTTAATGGCGTACCGGCATTGCTGGTATTGACGATATCCAGGCTGCCGTCAGCTTTTTTCACTAACCAGGTCCAGCTTGAACCAAAGTTATTTACCGCTTTGTCGTTAAAGGCGGTTTTAAAGGCAGCAAAAGAGCCCCACTTGGCATTGATGGCTGCCGCTAAGGCGCCCGTTGGCTCGCCACCACCATTTGGTGATAAACAGTGCCAGTAGAAGGTATGGTTCCATACCTGGGCTGCATTGTTAAAAATGCCGCCTTCAGAGGTACGCACGATCTCTTCTAAGCTTTTGCCGGCAAACGGTGTACCTTCGATCAGGCCGTTTAACTTCACCACATAGGTATTGTGGTGCTTGCCATAGTGGTATTCCAGCGTTTCGGCAGAGATATGGGGGGCTAACGCATCTTTTGCATAAGGTAAGGCGGGTAATTCAAAGGCCATAGTCGTTCTCCGTTGGCGTTGTTAATCATGTCTGCATGGCGTAGACTACAAAACCTGACTAAAATACTCAAGTTTTACAGTGCGGTTATACGCGTGGTGTAGCGTGCTGGTTTTTACTACCAGCCTTGTTGTGATCAGCAACAGAGGTGGGGGTTTTTTTCGTAAAACTCAAGTGCCAGTAACAAAAGAACCGCGTAAAATAGCCGCCATTATCACGATGCTTGCTCAAAGAGGTAGTAATGGAAACGCTAGATAAAATTAAACAGCAAATTGCTGACAATCCTATTCTGTTATTTATGAAAGGTTCACCGAAATTCCCCAGCTGCGGCTTTTCGGCACAGGCCTCACAGGCACTGATTGCTTGTGGCGAGCAGTTTGCTTATGTCGATATTTTACAAAACCCGGACATTCGCGCTGAATTACCCAAATACGCTAACTGGCCAACGTTTCCGCAGTTATGGGTAGAGGGCGAGTTGATTGGCGGCTGTGACATTATGCTGGAAATGTTTCAGCGTGGTGAGTTACAGCCACTGATCAAAGCAACTGCGGCGAAATACAAAACCGAAGACGCCAGCGAATAAGCCGGCTGGATACTGATCCGCTACAAGGCCGCCTGCGCGGCCTTTTTTATGCCTGTTGTTCAGCAGCGCTTTCAGTGCACTCGGCACTGTCTGAGTCGGCTGCAGCCAAAGCCAGTGGCCAGCCGCCCAATTGTTGCCAGCGGTTGACAATATAACAAAATAGCTCGGCGGTGCGCTCGGTGTCGTACAGCGCACTGTGGGCATCTTTATTATTAAAGGCGATACCGGCAGCCTGACAGGCTTTGGCCAGCACGGTTTGCCCCAGCGCCAGAGCCGACAGGCTGGTGGTATCAAACGAGACAAAGGCATGAAACGGCGAGCGTTTAAAGTTAAGCCGCTCAACCGCGGCATTAAAAAAGCCCTGATCAAAGGCCGCATTGTGCGCCACTATCACACTGCGCTGACAGCCGGCGTCTTTTTGTGCTTTACGCACCGCTTTACAAATTTCGGTAATGGCTTCGCGCTCGCTTACCGCACCGCGCAGCGGGTTAAAGGGGTCGATACCGTTAAACGCCAATGAGCTGGCGTCCAGGTTGGCGCCTGCAAAAGGCTCCACATGAAAATGCAGGGTTTGGGTCGGCACCAGCTGGCCATTTTCATCCATACCCAGCAAGGTGGCGGCAATTTCCAGCAAAGCGTCGGTTTTAGCGTTAAAGCCTGCGGTTTCCACGTCGATAACTACAGGGTAGTAGCCGCGAAAACGTTGAGCCAGAGCGGATTTTACTTCAGTCATACAGTCGCCATTTGTGTTATCAGCGGCTATTATGCCAAAGAATCGGCTCAGCGTCTTGTTGCGGCACAGTGTTTGCTTAACATTTGATGTTATCGATGGCGAAGGACTTACAGTGTGGTGAAAAGCTTAACCTTATCCCTTTTGCTGGCTGCAGGCAGCCTTTGGATTAGCCCCGGTGCTGTTGCTCAGCCACAATTGCGTCAATATTCTGCCGCTATTGAGCAGTCGGTATGGCAACTGAGCAAGAGCACGCCGCTGGAGTGTCAGCTGCAGCATGAAATCCCGCAGTTCGGTGCTGCGGTGTTTCGCAGTGTTGCCAGTAAAGGGCTGAACCTGGATTTTGAACTGCAGATGCTGCGCCTGCCCGATCACTACGCGCTGGCTGAGGTGATATCGATGCCGCCAAGCTGGCGCCCCGGGGTACCGGCCAAGGCCGTGGCCAATATGCAGCTGCTAAAACAGTTTAACGGCGAGTTGCCGAAAAAAGCGGCCTGGACCTTACTGACCGAGCTGGAGCAGGGCTTTAGCCCGACCTTTTATTTCAGTGACTGGTACAGCCCTTACGATAAAGTGGTAGCGTCGATGAACCCGGTGCAGTTTCCGGCGCAATATCAACAGTTTATGCAATGCGTATCACGCCTGCTGCCCTATGGTTTTGATGATATTGCCTTTACCGTATTAAGTTATGAGAGTGGCGGCGATGAGCTGACACGTGAGTCACAGCGGCGCCTGGCGCAGATTGCTGAATATCTTAAATACGATCAGGACATCGATTTCGTTGAAATTCAGGGGTATACCGATAGCTATGGTGGCCGCTGGATCAACGAGCAGTTATCGGTAAAGCGGGCGGAGAAAGTGAAAAGCTTTTTTATCGCCGCCGGCCTGTCGGAAGATAAAGTGCAGGTAGAGGGCTTTGGTGAGCGCCGTCATGTGGCGCCCAATGACACTGCGCTGGAGCGTAAGCTTAACCGGCGGGTGGTGCTGCAGCTGACTAAGCCCTGAGCCGGGCTTAGTTTTGCACCATGATATCAACCTGACGCCAATCGTTCTGGCTGGAGATTAAAATGCGCACCTGGTTATTGTTGACACGAAAATACAGGTGTAAGCGCCCATACAGGGTTTGTTCATTGTCAGGCTGACCTAACTGCTGAACGTAATAATCGCGCAGGGCGCTGTCAGTTTGCTGGCTGAAATAGCTCAGCACCGCGGGCATTTTGCTGTCCAGGCGGGCAAACTCCCGGGCATCAGCTGGGATCGGCACCTGATAAAAATCGTCGGCGGCCGCTATGCCACTGAAGGTTAACGCAACACTGAATAACACTGCTAAGCGCATGATATTTCCTTACTTAAATCCGTTTTAACGCCACTACCTTAACAAATTTTTTTCTGTTTTGCTCACTATTATGGCGTATCTAACGCAATAGGCCGCACCGTCAGGCGCTTTTCAAATAAACGCATGGCCGCCAGAATTTTATCACCGCTAAACGGCTTAACGATAAAGGTTGCCGCGCCCTTGGCAATGCTTTGCTGCACGTTTTGCAGCGTGCTCTGGCCACTTATCATGCTAATGAAGCAATCAGGCCGCTCTTGTTTAAAGCGACTCAGTAGCTCCAGCCCTGAGCTGTCGGGCAGCTCGATATCTAAAAACACTAAGTCGGGTCTTTGCTGATTAAACAACGACACGGCCGCCGACGCCGTACCGGCATTGAAAAAATTAAAGGTGTTGTGCTGCAATAACCGGCTGTGAGTCAGTGCCATGATATTGTTACGCAGTAACTGGCGGCTGTAATCGACATCATCCACCAGCAGAATTTTAGGTTCGCGCATTGGAACCTCCGAACTGTTGCAGCAGCTGGGCAAAATACTGACAGCTTTGCTGTAATTCATCTAGCGGGGTGTCTGATAGCAGCTCATGCTGCAGTTTGTCGGCCAGTTTGGCTAAGTCAGCCTCACCAAAACTGGCAGCGCCGCCTTTTACTTTGTGGCAGATCTGGCGCAGGGTATCGCGCTGAGCCAGTTGCAGCGCGCGGGCAAATTCGCTGCTAAGTTGCTGTAAGTTGGTGTAAAACAGGGCGATCAGCTCGTCATCCAACTGTAGGGCAACTGAGTCTTGTGCCGGTGTTTGCTGCAGCAACTGCGCCAGCTGGCGCATGTCGATGGGTTTTGCCAGGATCTGATCAAAGCCGGTCTCGTGCACCTCATCAGCCGACATCGCTATTATAGGTCTGTCGTAACCTAGCCGGCGCAGGATGCGGGTTGCGGCTATGCCGTCACAGACCGGCATTTGGATATCGGTAAGGATAATATCGTACTGATAACTCAGCGCTTCGCTGACTAAATGCTCGCCATTGGCAACTGCATGCGTTTTCATCCCCAGGCTCTGGCACTGGGTTAGCAACAAGGTGCGCAAAAAGCTGTCATCCTCGGCAATCAGTATCTGTTTTGCAGTCATATGGCTCCCGGGCGTTATATGGGCTTAAAACCGGCTAGCGCTGATTTTTTGCCGTAGCGTTAGCGATAACGGTAGAGGCTCGGCGCAAATTTGGCAAGCAATGAGCTCTGCCAGCAGTGGCGATAGCATAATGCCTCTGGCGCCCAAACCGCCCAGCAGATAAAGTGCAGGCTGCTCTGGCACAGGCCCGGCTACCGGCAGATGATCGGGCAGGGTAGCGCGAAATGCCGCTGCCGCGCTTTTAACCCGGCTTTGGGCAAACCAGGCCGGTTGGTGTAGCTGTGCCTGTACCAGCGCCAGGTTTTCGCTATTGTCAGCCTCGGTCACAACGGCTTCTGTACCTTGCCGGTCAAAGGTTGCGCCAACACTGTGCAGGCCCTGCCACTGAGGCGTGATGTAACCCTTATGGCACAGTACGGTTTTTAATGGCGCCATTGCTGTATTTTCCACGTGGCTGACCTGGCCACGAATTTTATTCAGCGCTAAGCCGGCAGTTTGCGCAAACTGGTTTAATGCACTGCCACAAGCCAGCAGCAAGGTGCTGCACTGATAGGCTTGCTGGTTACTGCTAATATGCCAAAGCCCGTCGTTTTTGCGAATAGCGCTGACTTTACAGTTAAATTGCACACTAAAATGGCTCAGCTTTGTTAGATAGGCCAGCGCCTGACGGCAAAATTGCTGCGGGTTTAGCCAGCCGGCCAGCGGAAAATAAATACCGCCTTGTGCCAACGGCAGGCCGGCCAGCTCAGTGGCGGCATGCGGGTCAACTTGCTGTACTAGCTGCTCTGGCCAAAAGCCATTGGCGATAAGCTTGTGCTGGCGCTGCTGCAACTGGCTGTTGCTGGCAATATGCAGCAAACCGCACCAGTCCATGGCAAAGTCGAGGCCTTGCTGTTGCCAGTGTTGATAAAAACGGCGGGCATATAAAAATGCCTGCACATGCAGCTGGCTGTCGTCGGTAAGATTAGCGTGTAAATTAGGGTAAACCGCGCCCTGGCGGTTTTGCGAGGCCTGACAGGCCACGTCGGCATCTTCACACAACAGGGTTACGGTAATACCACGCTGGGTCAGTGCCAGCGCGCTGCATAGCGATGCAATGCCGCCGCCAATAATGGTTACAGCGCCATCCAGCGGCGCGCTTTGTTCCGGTGCTGTCACAGCCGTGGGTGTATCAGACAGGCAGGCAGTTAACATCTCACGCTTGCGGCCAAAGCCTTTTACTTTAGTTACGCTAAAACCGGCCTGTAACAGGCCGCGCTTAACCAGGCCGGCAGCGGTAAAGGTTGACAACTGGGTGCCGGGGCGGCTTAGCCGGTAAAGCTGGCTAAACAGGCTGTCCTGCCACATATCGGGGTTTTTACTCGGGGCAAAACCATCGAGATAAATAGCATCTGCCGGCGTATCAAGCTGTGGCAGCACTGTGCTGACATCGCCAAACCACAGATCTAACATTACAGTGCCATGGTCGAAACTTAACCGGTGGCAGCCACTGACGGCCAGTGGGTAGGCGTTTAGCAACTGCTGGCACAGCTCGCTCAGTTCGCTATGCACGGTTAATGCACGGGTTAAATCGGCATGGCTTAACGGGAACTTCTCGACACTGCTAAAGTACAAACGCTGACAGCAGGCCTTGGGGTGCTGCGCGCGAAACTGGCGAAAGCGCAGCCAGCTAAGTAAAAAGTTAGCGCCGGTGCCAAAGCCGGTTTCAATAATATGAAAGGCGCTGCGGGGATGCGCCTGCCAGCGCTTTGGTAAACCGTTGTGCTGCAAAAAAACGTAGTCGGTTTCGGCCAGGCCACCGTCGTTAGAAAAATACACATCGTCGAAGTCGGCAGCAACCGGCGTGCCCTGGTCATTAAAGTGTATTTTTGCGTGGCTAAGCTTAGACATACTGCGGCAGTTCCGGCATAAAATTCGGCTTGTAGTTTACCTTAAGCTACCGCAGAATTGAAAACAGAGTACAGCTGTGCGCTGAAAGCTGACCACTTTAACGACTAAAGTCCGTACAATAACACGCAGCATTAAGGTTAATCTTGCCGGCAGCAGCCGGTGTTTTGGAGCAAGCATGAAAAGAGCGGTAATTACAGGCATTGGTATCGTATCCAGTATTGGCAATAACAAAAATGAGGTGCTCTCAGCGTTACAGGCCGGGCGTTCCGGTATTACCCGGGCCGAAGAGTTTGCTGAGCTGGGCTTGCGCTCTCAGGTGTGGGGCAATATCAAGCTGGACCCAAGTGAGCTGATTGATCGCAAGGCCATGCGTTTTATGGGCGACGCCGCGGCTTATGCCTATCTGGCGATGCAGGAAGCGATGCAAGACGCCGGTTTTACCGAAGAGCAAATCTCCAGCCCACGCATTGGTCTGGTTGCCGGCTCTGGTGGCGCTTCCTCTAAGGTGCAGGTTGAAGCCGCCGACACCCTGCGTGAAAAAGGCGTAAAGCGGGTTGGCCCTTATGCGGTGCCCAAAACCATGTCCAGCACCTGTTCCGCCTGTTTAGCGACACCGTTTAAAATTAAAGGTGTTAACTACTCTATCAGTTCGGCCTGCGCTACCAGCGCGCACTGTATCGGTCATGCGGTAGAGCTTATTCAGCTGGGTAAGCAGGACGTCGTATTTGCCGGTGGCGGTGAAGAGGTGCACTGGACCCTGGCGATGGAGTTTGATGCCATGGGCGCGCTGTCGACCAAATACAACGATACACCCGAGTTGGCGTCACGTACCTATGATGCCAACCGTGATGGCTTTGTCATTAGCGGCGGTGGCGGCATGGTGGTGGTAGAAGAGCTGGAGCATGCCTTAGCGCGCGGCGCGACCATCTATGCCGAGATTGTCGGTTATGGTGCCACCTCTGATGGTTTTGACATGGTAGCCCCAAGCGGTGAAGGCGCGGTGCGCTGCATGCAAATGGCGATGCAAAACGTAAAAGGTGATGTGGATTACGTTAACACCCACGGCACCAGCACGCCGGTGGGCGATGTAAAAGAACTGGGCGCTATTCAGCAGGTGTTCGCCGGTAAGTCGCCTGCGATCAGTGCCACTAAAGCCATGACCGGCCACGCGCTGGGCGCAGCGGGTGTGCATGAAGCCATTTACTCACTGCTGATGATGCAGCATAACTTTATTGCCCCATCCATTAACATCAGCGAGCTGGATGAAGCGGCTAAAGGCCTGAATATCATCACTAAAACCACTGCGGCTGAGCTGAATACTGTAATGTCGAACAGCTTTGGCTTTGGTGGCACTAATGCTACGTTAGTGATGCAGAAATACCGCGGTTAATGCAACAGCGATACTGAACAAGCAAAAACGGGCGCTACACAGCGCCCGTTTTTTATGCATCATTTAATGCATCATCGTCATCTAAGTCCCAATCATCTAACAGCTGGCGTAGTCGTTTTTGCTCCAGCAGCTCGTCAATGCGTCGCCGCGCTTCTAATTTTTGCTTGGCTTTACTGTCTTTGGGGGATATTTCTTTGATGATCTCAACGTCGTCAGTAAGGTCATCCAGTTCAAACTCGTTGCTTTCTACCTGTGACATAAGCGCACCTCAGCTATTTTTTTGCCTATTTACCGAGATTTAATGGTTTTAAACAGTGAATTATTTTGTTTAATACGATAAAAAAATTAAATAATCAGTTCGGCATCACTCAGCAGCTGGCGAAAGCCTTGTTTGCGTGGTGATAACTGCTGCTTGCTCTTAACCATGAATTCAATAAAATCAATCACTTTTTCTTGCAGGCGCACGCCATTTAAGCGGTTAATACGGGCGATGCCGCCAGGGCTCATCACATTGACTTCAATCAGCTTGCCGTTAATCACATCGATGCCGGCAAAAAACAAACCGTCACGGGCTAATTTAGGGCCTATATGGGCACAGAGCCGCTTTTCCTGTTCGCTTAGCTGATGCTTCATTACGGTGCCGCCGGCATGCACGTTGGAGCGCACATCATCTATTGGAGGTATACGGCGCATGGCACCGATAGGTTTGCCGTTTAGCATCAAAATACGGATATCCCCCAGCTCGGCGCCCTCAACATATTGCTGCAAAATAACGTAATTGCCGCGGTCGGCATCGCCGATGTAAAAGTCCAATAATGAACGGGCGCTTTGTGCAGCCGATTTCTCCAGCACAATCACACCTTTGCCGCCATAACCATTCAGGGGCTTTAATATCATCTTGTCGCTGGGCGACTCTGCCAGCACCCGGGCTAAATAATCTTTATTCTTCGAGACATGGGTTATCGGAATAAACTCGTTGTCGGGGTCATGCAAGGAGGCGGTATACATTTTGTTGTTGGCAATACGGATACCGTCTAAATCGTTCATGATAAACGTATCTTCGCGCACCGAATCGAGAAAGTTCAGCACTATCGGATCCAGCGGTGGGTTTAAGCGGATAAAAATGGCGTCAAAGGCGGCCAGCGGTAATTTTTGCTGGTTAAAGCTGGCATGACGATAAAAACTGGCAATATTGCTGGAGATTTTCTGACCTTTGACAAACACTTTGCAAAACGCCTGGGCAATACTGTCACGTACTGTCAGGTTGTTGGCATGGGTAATGGCCACGCTGTGGCCACGGCTTACCGCTTCGTGGATCATGCGGATGGTGCTGTCACCATCGGGTTGCACTTTTTCCCACGGATACATTAAAAAGCAAATACGCATAATAATTCCGGCGCAGAGGACTCTGGCTTAGCATACGAGAGCCAGTAAAAAAAGGAAGCGGATGATAGCGGATAGCGAAAAAAACACACGTGAAATTTGCTTATGGCAATGTAAAGCCTGCATCTGTTTCATGCAGTGTGTCGTATCTGTAGGTGAAGATTAATTAAACAGAGGCACCGATGGAACAATCACAACAGCATTTATTGCAACTGCTATATGCTACAGCACAGGGCAATAAGCAGGCATTTGAACAACTCTATCAGGTGACATCTGGTAAGTTGTTTTCGGTCAGTTTGCATCTGCTCCGTCGCACAGACTGGGCAGAGGACGTGTTACAGGATGCCTATGTGCGGATCTGGCATAACGCTGCTGATTATCATGCTGAGAAAGGCAGTGTCATGAGCTGGATGATCAGCATTACCCGCTATCGGGCGCTGGACTTACTCAAATCGCGCCGTGTAAAAGCAGAGCATCTGGATATTTCTGAGCCGGTCAATGATCTGTGTGGTGACGAAATACAGCCGGGGGAGGCCATCGGCTTGGTTCGGGAAAAAGTTAAACTGGATGATTGTATGCAAGGCTTAACCGAAGAGCACCGTCAGTCTATTCAGCTAGCCTATTTTAACGGACTGAGCCATCAGGAAATTACTCAACACACAGGCTCTGCGCTGGGGACGGTAAAAAGCTGGATCCGTCGCGGTCTGACGCAACTTAAAAGGTGCCTGGAAGCATGAAATATCAGGATCAAGATTTGCTTGATGCGCTGGCGGTTGATTTTATTCTCGGTGCGATGAAAGGCTCTGCACGAAAAAGGTTTCAGCGGCTAATGATGGTTAATACTAATGCCAGAAAGACGGTTTGGCGCTGGGAGCAACATTTAAACCCGCTGGCTGAAAGCTTGCCTGCCACCATGCCCGACAAGACATTGTGGTTGCGCATTCAGCAGCGTCTGGGTTGGGTGGCTCCGGTTATGCCAAGTAAACCGGCCAGCACGACCCGATACTGGCTGACACTGGCTACTGCCGCGTCCTTGTTACTCACTGTGGTGATGCTAAGGCCAATGCTGCATCAACCGGCCTCGCAGGATATTGCGGTGATCCAGACCGCTGATGCTAAAGCCTGGTGGCTGGTAAGCAAGGTACAACATCAGTTGCAGGTAAAAGCAACCGCAGCGGTAACCCTGGATGGTCAACACGATTATGAGCTGTGGATGCTGCCAGCCGATGGTCAGGCACCGATTTCACTAGGATTGCTGCCTCAGCAAGGAGAGCGGTTAATGCCATGGCCTGTCGCCGCTGATGGCATCGCTATTGCGGCCCTGGCGGTTAGTCGGGAACCATTAGGTGGTTCAACCACCGGTGCGCCGACCGGGCCGGTGTTATTCACGGCTGAGGTCGTCACCTTGTAATAACACTCAGAATAAAAAAACCGCTGCGGCGGTTTTTTTTATGTTTTTTTCGGCGTTGCTGCATCTGGCTGCATCCAATAGCACAAGTCAGTCGTTACTAGGTTGCAACTTAATCTGAAGGAACATAACAATGAAACTAACAGCAACATTTTTGGCAGTAACAGCGGCAATAACCGCTTTAAGCTTGATCAGTGAGGTAAACGCATCAAGTCATCGTGAAGCGCCGAATATCACCCGCACGCCGACAGTAGATGCGACAGATTTTTATCTGTTTAACAGTTATGAAGCTGGCCGGGAGAATTACGTAACCCTGATTGCCAACTACATCCCATTACAGGATGCGTATGGTGGGCCAAACTATTTTGCCATGGACCCTCAAGCGGTTTACAGCATTCACATTGATAATAATGGTGATGCGATGCCGGACGTAAGTTTTAATTTTCGTTTTAGCAACAGCCTGGTGAATGACGGCGCCGGTGTGCAATTGCCCATAGGGCCACAGGGTAATCAGAAAATGGTGGCGGTACCGCTAAAAAATGTTGGTGGGATCAGTGCCGACAGCTCAGCAGCGCTGAACTTTATTGAAAATTATACGCTGGAGCTGGTAACGGGTAACGCCAGCACGTTGCTTGTGCCCACAGGCGCCAGCCAATTTACCAAGCCTTATGACTATGTCGGTAATAAAACCTTTGGTGATGCGGCTGCTTATCAGGCATATGCCGACCAATACCTGTACGATGTGAGCATACCAGGTTGTGACGCCATGGCTCGAGTCTTTGTTGGTCAGCGTAAAGACCCCTTCGTAGTCAACCTGGGTGAAACCTTTGACTTAGTTAACTATGTGCCAGTTGAGGGTGACAGCGCACCTGGCGCCGGTGATGCCGGCGGCTTTCCTGGCGGTATCACTCAAAGTAACGCAAATGATGATTTGAACGACAAGAATGTCACTACGCTGGCTATAGAGGTGCCAAAAGCCTGTGTTACCGGCAGTGGTAATGGCGTTATTGGTGCCTGGACCACAGCAAGCCTGCCACAAGCGCGCATTTTAAACCCTAATGCCAATTTTGCCCGGCCAGAAGTCAGTGGTGGCGCCTTAGTGCAGGTATCGCGTTTAAGTAACCCCCTGGTAAATGAGCTGGTGATTGGCTTGGCAGATAAAGATAAGTTTAATAGCAGCAAACCGGCAGATGATGGCCAATTTGCTGATTATGTGACGCACCCAAGTTTGCCGGCACTGCTGAATATCCTGTTTAAAGATGCGGTGAATGCCACACTTGGCACCGATATCAGTGACCTGGCACCATCGAACTTTCCACGCACTGACTTAGTCGCCGCATTTTTAACTGGTGTGGCAGGCGTCAACCAATTGGCTACGGTAACACCATCAGAAATGCTGCGGTTAAACCCCGCTATTCCCGCCACGCCTGCTGCTATGCAATCTGCTTTAGGTGTTGCAGGTAATGATTTGGCTGGCTTTCCTAACGGCCGTCGTCCGGGTGATGATGTGGTAGATATTGCACTACGGGTGGTGATGGGCGCTTTGTGTCATGACATTCCGGTAGCGGGTGAACCAACCAATTTAGGCTTTTGCGCACCTGAAGATGCGCCGGTGGGTAATGTTCCCTTTACTGATGGTGCACCACTGAACGCCAGCATGCTGGATACAAGCTTTCCGTATCTGCTGACGCCGCTGGCTGGCTCGCCAAATTAAGGAGTGCATGATGATTAAGCTAAATCTTATGTTCCCGCTGGCTCTGGCAGCGTTGGTTGCAGGATGTAATGATTCTGACCAGCCAAATGTTGCACCGCTATTAGGTGCTAACAGCTTTGTCACGGAAACTGACGTTGTCATCATGGACCGGCTAATTGCTACCGACAAAAACGGCGACAGCTTAGTGTTTAGCCTCAACGGCTCTGCGCAAAACGGCAGTGTGACGCTGGCTGCTGATGGTAGTTTTTCTTACACACCGGCACCGGAGTTTACCGGCAGCGATAGTTTTACCGTGCAGGTATCCGACGGTGAATTAAGCACCACAGGTCAGGTAAGTATTACGGTGAATGTCGCTGTGGTGTCTTTTCTTGATTACAGCCGCACGGCGTTTAGTCAGAACGAGGGGGCAACACCGCTTGCGATAAATGGCCGTGACTTTACACAAGATGCTATGAGTGAAGCGGATTACGCTGATTTACTCACGGGTCAGTAAAGGTAGCTACAGCAGAGCCTGCAAAGGCTCTGCTGGTTATCCCAGGAGGTGTTATGCGTAATGTTTTACTGCTTATCTGCGTATTTTGGCTGGCGCAGCCAGGTGCTACCGAGTATCGCCCCGACGGTAACGAGCGATGGGTGTTGCACACCGGGCTGCCGCTGACGGATGACATGATCCTGCTGCACCAAGAGATGGACAAAGGCGGCAACGATGCCGCCAGGCTGCAACTGGCTAGGGCGTATTTACACGGTGCACGCCGCCCGGGCTTTGATGACTGGTTTCACCAGGCTGAGCAACTGCTGCAAGGTGTCAGTGCGAACGGGCGCACTACAACCGACTACTTTTTGCTGGTAGCGGACATTCAGCAGCAGCAGCATCAGTTTGTTGCTGCACTGGAAAGCCTGGCCAAGGTATTTCAACTGCATAGTACCCATGTTCAGGCCAGTTTAATGGCTGCCAGAGTGTATCTGGCTTTAGATCAGTTAGATAACGCACAACGTGCTTGCGGCCGGTTGTGGCAACAGGATTTATTTTTATTTTCGGTGTGCCAATACGAGGTGGCTGGCCGGCGGGGGCAGTGGCAACAAAGCTACAGTGCCTTACAGCAATTGTGGCAACGACAACCCAATTTACCTGTCGCGCTCGATATCTGGCTTAGGGGCATTCTGGCAGAACAAGCTGAACAGTTAGGGCTTAACGTCATCGCGATACAGTGGTTGGAACCAGTGTTAGCGCAAGCGCCAACCAGTATCTGGTTGAAATGGGCAGACTTAAGTCTGTCGTTGGGGCAGGGGCGAGCAGTTTATCAACTTTTGTCTGAGCTACCACTGTCGCAGCTGGCAGACAGTTTACTTGTGCGTCTGGCGCGCGCAGAAATACAACTGGGCAAGCCAGGCAGTTATACCGAGACGCTGCATGATCGTATGCAGGTGCGCCTGGCGCGCGGTGACTCTGAGCACGCTGCCGACGTTGCCCATTACTTTTTTTACATCGTTGATGATGCAAAAGCCGCGTTACAGTGGGCTGAGCGCAATTACCACACGGCGAAAGAGCCTGATGACAAACACTTGTTAACTCTGAGTCTACGGGCACTAGAGGCTAATTCGGAGGTATTGGAATGAAGCACAGGTTATTTTTTGTGTTGTTAGTTTTATGGGCGGCAGGTTTACCCGCTCATGCCCATAAGTTCAGCACAGCGTATATGGACGTCATGCAACAGCAAGACCAGCCGCTATTGGTTTGGCGAGTATCGTTACATGACCTGACTCAGGCCGGAGCGCTGGGTTCCTCACATAATGCTGAGCTTAGCTGGCAGCAAGTGCTTAACAGCGAAACCTTACTGCGCAGCTATATAAACAATCGTATCCACTTTACCAGTGCAGCCGGCGCTTGTCGGATTACAACCAATACTTCTGATTGGCGGGTAAAGCAACAACAGCAGCTGTTTTTGGTGCTGCCGCTTCAGGTGTATTGTGGCAGCCTTTCAGGCTGGCAGCTGAGTTATCAAGCCTTATTTGATAACCAGCATAACCATAAATTGTTGTTAAATTGGAAGATTAAACCAGCAGCGGCCAACCTGGTGTTATCGCCGGACAAACATTTTTACCCTGACGTTATCTAACCCTGAGGCCAAGCGATGGGATGTTATTTTGCTGTTGTAGCCGGTGTGGCGGGTGTTTTAGCGTGTTATGCGGTTAAATCTGATCCCTTATCAGCACATTTGCTTGAACATATTAGTGTTAAAGGACGACAAACAAACTTATTGGGGCAGGCAAGCTCTGCTTCTGAGGGGGTAATTGGCGATGCTGAAATTGCTGATCGTCCACTATTAAGAGCCGGTGAAATTCTTGAATTTATTCCAGGTATGGTGGTTACCCAGCATAGTGGCAGTGGCAAGGCTAACCAATATTTTTTACGTGGTTTTAATTTGGATCACGGTACTGATTTTGCCAGCTATGTCGATGGTATGCCGGTTAACATGCGCAGCCACGGTCATGGCCAGGGCTATACGGATTTAAGCTTTATTATCCCCGAGCTGGTTTCTCAGATTGATTATCAAAAAGGCGCTTATCATGCCAACAGTGGTGATTTCTCTGCAGTTGGCAGTGCCCGGTTTGGTCTGCAAAACTCCACGATGAATGAAGCCAAACTTACCCTGGGACATGATAACTATCAGCGTCTGCTTGCAAAGGGTAGCCGCCGTCAAGGCAACGGCGATATGTTAGTGGCTACCGAGCTACAGCGCTATGATGGCCCCTGGCGCGATATTAACGAGGATATCGACAAAATCAATGTGTTAGCGCGTTACAGTGAATTGTATGGTGACGGCCAACTTGGCCTGACCTTGATGGCCTATGACAACAGCTGGCAAGCTGCAGATCAGGTGCCGCAGCGCGCTGTGCTTCAGGGGCTTATTGATGCGCTGGGTTCACTTGATACTACGGTGGGCGGTGAAAGTAGCCGTTACAGTCTGTCAGGTAGCTGGTATAGCGATGCCTGGCGAGGACATTTGTATGCGATTAAAAGCAAACTGGATTTGTGGTCAAATTTTACCTACTTTCTGAACAATCCGTTAAATGGCGATCAATTTGAGCAGGTTGATGACCGCAGTATCTATGGTGCTGAGCTAAGTCGTCACTGGCACCAGCAGTTGGCTGGAGTTGCGCTTGAACACGTGGTTGGTGTGCAGTGGCGTTACGACAATATTGCCGAAGTGGGCTTGTATAATACGCAGGCCAGGCGGCGTTTAAGTACGGTAAGGCAAGACAGCATCGACCAAAGATCGGCTGCATTATTCAGCCAAAGTGGCATTCAGCTGACTGATGCTTGGTATGCGCATATCGGGTTACGTTATGATTATTTTATCGCTAAGGTAACTAGTGATACTGCAAGTAACAGTGGTGCGGAGAGCGACGGCATCATGTCCGTCAAAGCGGGCATAAGTTACCAATTTGCGCCAGACTGGCAGGCTTATTTTAATGCCGGGCAAGGCTTTCACTCCAATGATGCGCGTGGTACAACCACGCAAACAGACCCACAAACCGGCGAGATGGTGTCAGCGGTCAATTTACTGGTGGCCAGTCAGGGGGCAGAGCTGGGTTTACGCTATTTCGATTACAGTGCGCTTAATGTGTCGTTAGCGCTCTGGTATTTAGCATTGGACTCCGAGCTGCTGTACGTCGGCGATGCAGGTACAAACGAACCTAGCAGAGCGTCACAGCGTTTTGGCATTGAGTTAGCGGCCTATTATTGGTTGAACAGTAACTGGAGTATCGATACCGAGCTTGCATTAACTCGTTCGCGTTTTACTGAATCAGCGGTAGATGAGGGCAACTATGTAGATGGTGCCTTGCCTTTGGTGCTAAGCATGGGGCTAATTTACAACGCCGATAGCCCCTGGCAACTCAGTGTGCGTCTGCGACATTTGGGTAAACGCACGTTAGATAGTTTTAACCAGCAACGTTCTGCTGCAAGTACCACGGTCAACGCCGGTTATCGCTATCAGTGGGCGCGGTGGCAGCTGGCGCTCGAAATCCTTAACCTGCTTGATAGTGACGACAGTGACATTGATTATTTTTATGCGTCGCGTTTAGCCGGCGAGCCTGCCGAAGGTATTGAAGACCGCCACTCACACCCGCTAGAACCGCGTACACTAAGATTTACGATGGCTTATCGCTTTTAATCTCAGTGCTGGCGTATAGATCGGCTTAGCCTTATGCTGCGTATCAGACCCGGACAACATGTTCCCTACAGGAGAATAAGATGAAAGTGTTAATCAGTGCAGTAGCGTTGGCAGCGTCACTAATGGCTGCACCCGCGTTGGCCAATCAGTGTGGCGAAATACTTGGCCATTCAATGCAACAGTTAAACACCCGTGAAAGTGTCGATTTATGTGACAGCTTTAAAGGTAAAACCCTGTTGGTGGTGAACACTGCCAGCAAATGCGGTTTTACCAAGCAGTTTGAAGGCTTGGAAGCGCTGTATCAGCAGTATAAAGACAAGGGCTTGGTGGTGCTGGGTTTCCCGTCAGACAGCTTTATGCAGGAATATGACGAGGCTGAGAAGACCGCTGAAGTCTGTTATTTAACCTATGGTGTTAAATTCCCGATGTTTGCCAGCTCTAAGGTACGTGGCGATGAGGCCAACCCGGTATTTAAAGCGCTGATTGCCAAAACCGGCGAGTCACCCAGCTGGAACTTTAATAAGTATCTGGTAAGTAGCGACGAGCAAACGGTGAAACACTTTGGCAGCCGCACCGCGCCGGATGATAAAGGCTTTATTGCTGAGCTGGAGAAAATGCTCTCAGCCAACGCTGCTGCCGCGACTGACAGCAAAGCTGGCGAGTAACATCTGCACCTGAGTAGTCAACTGCGGCCGGAACCTCGAATTGGTTAACGCTAATTTCCGGCTTGTTGACTTTGTTCAAACGCGGTATCAACCGCCGTAGGCTTCGCCTCTGCAGCGCTACGGGCTAATACATCGCAGCGCTCATTCTCAGGGTGGCCGGCATGGCCTTTTACCCAATGCCAGTTCACTTTGTGCTTCGCGGCCGCCGCATCCAGCCGTTGCCACAAGTCCTGATTTTTCACCGGCTGCTTTTGGCTGGTTTTCCAGTTGTTACGCTTCCAGCCAGCAAGCCATTGGGTAATGCCCAAGCGTACATACTGGCTGTCTGTGGTTAGCTCGACATCACAGCTGTCTTTTAAACTCTCCAGCGCCACTATGGCTGCCAGCAACTCCATGCGGTTATTGGTGGTGAGTTTAAAGCCGCCGCTTAATTCCTTGCGATGCTGTTTATAGGTGAGTACCACACCATAACCGCCGGGCCCGGGGTTACCCAGACAAGAGCCATCAGTGTAGATCGCAACTGTTTTGCGCATTAAGCCTTTCCTCAAACCAAAACGGCGTATAATCTAACCCAAATGCGCAGCAAAACGAAATCAGCATGGCAAAAAGACAAATTATTCTCGATACCGAAACTACCGGTATTAACCCGAAAGATGGCCACCGTATCATCGAAATTGGCTGTGTCGAGCTTATTAACCGCCGTTTTACCGGCAATAACTTTCATGTTTATATTAACCCGCAGCGTATTATTGACGCTGAAGCAGTAGCGGTGCACGGTATTACCAATGAGCGGCTGAAAGATGAGCCGGTATTTGCCCAGGTTGCAAAAGCCTTTTTTGACTATATTCAGGGCGCTGAGTTGGTTATTCATAACGCGGCCTTTGACGTTGGCTTTATAAACCATGAGTTTTCCATGCTGCGGCCCGCGTTGCCGCCGGTCGAACAATACTGCACGATTTTAGATACCCTATTGCTGGCGCGGGAAATGCATCCTGGCCAGAAGAATAACCTTGATGCGCTGTGTCGCCGTTACGACATTAACAACAGCCACCGCACATTACACGGTGCTTTGCTCGATGCCGAGATCCTGGCTGATGTATATCTGATGATGACCGGCGGTCAGGTCAGTTTAAACCTGGCTAATGAGCAGGATAATGCCAGCAATAATAGCGGGCCGGTGGCGATACAACGCAGTGGTCGCTTGAAGGTGATCCGCGCCAGCGAGGCAGAGCTGGCTGCACATGAAAGCCGGCTGGATCTGGTGCAGAAAAAAGGAGGCAGTTGCCTGTGGCGAAATTAATCTGCTTACTGATGCTGGTTATGCTGCTACCTGCCTGGGCGCAGCAATCAGAGCAGCAACCACAACAGGCGATTACACCAGAGCAGGTCGAGCAGGCCTTGCAGGAACATGGCTTTGCCCTGCTCAACGACTTGCCGACCAAAAACCAGATCCCGCTGTTTGACAATCGTTTTCGGGTAGATAACAACGTTGAGGAAATAACCTTACTGTTATTTCGCAAACGTGGCTCGGCATCAGCCGTGTTGGTGCGACCTGATGGCAGTAAAATCCACTTCAATACCGCAGAGGCGCAGCAGGTGCGTTGGCATGACGCCAGCAGTTACGACTTAATTCAGATTAAAAACCCTATGCCCGGCCCCTGGCAGGCCATTGGCCGGTTGTTGCCGGAAAGCCGTATTATGCTGCTAACCGAAATCCGGCTGCAGGTCGACCCGTTACCAGCCAATTTAATGGTGGGCGAAACGGTAAAGATCAGTGCCCGGCTAACTAACGGCGACGAGCCGATTACGGCCAAAGACTTTAATGAAGTGCTGGCGCTGGAAGTGATCTTTGTCAGTACCAATAATGCACAATACGATAACTTTGGCCGCGGCGTGGTGCAGGTGGCGCAATTTCGTGATGATGGCAAAGGCTATGATGAAAGAGCACGCGATGGCGTATTTACCGGCGAGTTTCAGCTAAGGTTTGTTGCCGGTGAATGGACGCCGAAATATATTGTCAGAACGCCACTCTATACCCGGGAAGTACAGCAAGCGCCGGTGGTACTCAAACCCGCCCCGATAATTGCGGACATCACCGCCTCACCGGCGGTGCCGGAAGACAAACCACAGCAACAAGCAATACCGCATCAGGTACTGTTTAAAGTGACTGACGCCAGTGTTAATGCCGACAGTGTTTTGCTGCAAGGGCGGGTACGTTATCCCAACGGCGAGGTAGAAAGCTTCTCGCTGAACGAGCCGGGTAGCGCTCCGCGTGAACTGAAGCTGCATAATCGTGGCCATGGTAGCTATATTCTGGAAGTGTCGGCCTATGGCACTATGCAGGATGGCCGTGAATTTATGCTCAATTTACCCGAAGTCAGTTTTGTGGTGAACCGGCCGGTGGCAGAAGCGCCGGTACTGCAAGAGTTACCCCAGCATGTAAAAGATGAAATTGCCAAAGAAAATGCCCCGCCAGAGCCTGAGTTTCCCTGGCTGCTGGTGATCCTGGCTAACCTGGTGATTTTGGGTGGCGGCGGTGTGGCGATCTGGCTGGTGATGACTGATCGTAAATTCGCTGACCTGATGTTCTGGCGTAAGAAGCCAGTAGCACCACCAAGCACAGCAAAACCAGCAGCCACAGCGGCGGCAACGGATAAAAATGCGCCGAATGCGCAAAAAAACAACGATATGGATGACATTCTTGATCTGACCTTGCCGGATGATTAAGGATTAAACAAAAGCGGCAAAAAAGAAGTTGACGGCCTTTTCGCTTATCCGTATCATTCCCGCCGCACTGCAGGATACCCAAATGAAATTTTGCAGCGCAATTGGCGCGGAGCGGTAGTTCAGTCGGTTAGAATACCGGCCTGTCACGCCGGGGGTCGCGGGTTCGAGTCCCGTCCGCTCCGCCAATTTTCGATACACACCGGAGCGGTAGTTCAGTCGGTTAGAATACCGGCCTGTCACGCCGGGGGTCGCGGGTTCGAGTCCCGTCCGCTCCGCCACTGTGTCGAATAAGCTTCCTGACCCGGAGCGGTAGTTCAGTCGGTTAGAATACCGGCCTGTCACGCCGGGGGTCGCGGGTTCGAGTCCCGTCCGCTCCGCCACTGTGTCGAATAAGCTTCCTGACCCGGAGCGGTAGTTCAGTCGGTTAGAATACCGGCCTGTCACGCCGGGGGTCGCGGGTTCGAGTCCCGTCCGCTCCGCCACTGTGTCGAATAAGCTTCCTGACCCGGAGCGGTAGTTCAGTCGGTTAGAATACCGGCCTGTCACGCCGGGGGTCGCGGGTTCGAGTCCCGTCCGCTCCGCCACTGTGTCGAATAAGCTTCCCAATCCGGAGCGGTAGTTCAGTCGGTTAGAATACCGGCCTGTCACGCCGGGGGTCGCGGGTTCGAGTCCCGTCCGCTCCGCCACTTCAGTAAGTTACCCAAGAGCCATAAGCTCACTCCAACGCGGAGCGGTAGTTCAGTCGGTTAGAATACCGGCCTGTCACGCCGGGGGTCGCGGGTTCGAGTCCCGTCCGCTCCGCCACTTTAAACCAGCATTATGCTGGTTTTTTTGTTTTAGGCAGCGGTAGTTCAGTCGGTTACTCTCTGTTAAGAACTTAGCCGGCCTGTCACGCCCCAAGCCAAAAGTGCTCGCGGGTTCGAGTCCCGAGAGCGTAGCCACTTTAAACCAGCATTATGCTGGTTTTTTGCGTTTTAGCCCCGGCGCTAGTGTACACAGCTGTTTATTGTTGACAGCGTGGCCAAAATGTCTTGGCGATTATTTAACAATAATCCATTTTTATATTCTTTTTGTCTGATTTTCGCCGGATTTTTTCTGGAAAAACAGGTACATCACTTCTAGAGTTGTAACTATTGTCAATAAACGGCAGTGTAATTTAGCAAATTATTATATTGCCTACTAATAATAGGTTTGGCCAGGTATGGATACTTTTGAGCTGAGTCAACTGCAGGAAGCCATAGTGCGCTCTGCGGTTGATGCCATTATCGTCATTGATCAACGGGGATTAATGTGTTTTTTCTCTCCATCGGCAGAGCAGCTGTTTGGCTATAGCGCCGCCGAATGTGTTGGTCAGAATGTGCATATGTTAATGCCGGAACCCTTTCATAGTGAACATGATAATTACCTGGCAAACTATGTTGAGGCGGGTAAAACCGCAAAAATTATTGGTATCGGCCGCGATGTGCAGGGCAAGCGTAAAGACGGCAGCATCTTTCCGATGCATTTGTCTGTCGGTGAAGCTAAAGCTGGTGCTAAGCGCTATTTTGTTGGCATCTGCCATGATTTAACGGCATATCAGGCCAGTGTTACAGCACACCTGAGTTTGAGGTCGATGCAGGATGCGCTATTGGAAGCTGCTGTCGATGGCATTATTTCTATCGATGAATGGGGCATAGTGCAAAGTTTTAACCGGGGGGCAGAACTGCTGTTTGGTTACCATAAACAAGAAGTAATCGGTAAAAATATCAGCATGTTAATGACATCAGCACATGCTGAAATGCACGATGGTTACCTGCACAATTATAAAACCAGCGGCAAAGCACAAATTATCGGTATTGGCCGCGATGTGCAGGCGCAACGTAAAGACGGCTCGGTATTTCCTATGCACCTGTCAGTGGGGGAATCCCGCACTGAGCAAGGGCGGCTGTTTGTTGGTGTGTGTCACGACTTATCTGAATTTAAGGCGGTATTACAGCGGCTTATCTCGGCTGAGCAACGCTATCGCGATATCGTACAGAACCAGAAAGAATTTATCTGCCGTTTAAGTAAAAACTCGCGGCTTACCTTTGTTAATAACGCTTTTTGCCGCCAGCTAAACCAGCAGTTGTTTCAAATGCTCGGCATTTCAATTCTCGAGTTTATCCATGCTGACGAGCGCCATAGTGTCGAAGCCTTGCTGGAGCAGCTCAGGCAAGCCGAGAAGTCTGCCACCGTATCGTTATCGGTGAGAATGCTTGGACCAAATAATAATGTGCACTGGGTCGATTGGACCTTTAGTAACCTGGCCGGCAGCGCTGAGTCTGCGGATGAGATTCAGGGGGTTGGCATCGATATCACCGAGCAGGTTAAGGCAAAAAATCATGCTAAATTCCTGACCAATTTTGATACGTTAACCGGCTTACTAAACCGTGAAGGGCTGGCAGAGCAGTTTAACCGCCGGCAAGACCCGCTTCAGCCGTACGCCATCTTATTTATTGATTGTCATCGGTTTCGGCTGATTAATGAAAAATATGGCCACGAGTTTGGTGATCTTATGCTGATAGAGGCCGCGCACCGGCTGCAGAGTGTGTTGCCCGAAGAAGCGTTGGCCTGCAGGCTTGGCGCTGATGATTACATTGTATTGTTGCCGGTCACTGAGCGGAGCAGCTTGCTACCTTTTATGCATTATTTAGTGGAAAAATGTGCAGAGCCTTACTGGTTAGCAAATGAAAAAATCTCGCCCTCAATATGTGTAGGTGGCAGCATTTACCCGGATGATGCCACAGAGCTACATGTGTTGATCCGCCAGGCAGAGGCGGCAATGTTTGAAGCAAAACAGCAGCGGCTGTTATTACGGCTGTATCACGAAGATATTCATAATGCCCTGACCAGACAACTGGAGATAGAGCAGGGCTTACGTCGTGCCCTGGAACAAGACTTGCTTAGCCTGGTATTGCAGCCGAAATACCATTTACAAACCCAACAATTAATTGGCTACGAGGCCCTGCTGCGCTGGTATGACCCCGAGCTTGGCACTATAGCGCCGGATGTATTTGTGGCTATTGCTGAAACTGTGAATCTTGGTAAACAGCTGGACCGTTGGGTGTTGAAAAATGTGCTGCGACAAATCCGGTTATGGCAACTGGCTGGTTTGCAGCCATTACCTGTAGCGGTAAATATTACCGCTAAGCATTTTTCCGATCCGGCGTTATACGATTATATAGCAAGCAAACTGAGCTTATTGGAGTTATCACCGGCATGCCTGCAACTGGAGATCACCGAAGGCGTAGCGATGGAACACTCTCCTACCATTCAGGAGAACCTCAATGCGTTTCGCAGCGCCGGTATTAAAATTGCGATTGATGACTTTGGTACCGGGTATTCATCCTTATCTTATCTGACCGCTTTACCTATCGACTATATCAAGATTGACCGCATCTTTGTGCAACAACTGGATAAAGAGAACAATTTAGGCTTGGTTAAAGCCATGCTGGCGATGGCGCAGGCTATAGGTGTTGCTGTTATTGCAGAGGGTATTGAAACGGCAGAGCAGCAAAACATGCTGTTGGCGTTAGGCTGTGAATTTGGCCAAGGCTATTTTTACGCTAAACCCACCGGCTTGCCCGACATTGAGCAACAGTTGCGTCAGGCAAAGGCTCAACGTGAGAAATAACTTAATTGCGCTTGCGTCGCATAGCGGCTTAACTGCTGATGGATATAGCTTTTATGTAGTGATTGCTCCGAGATTACATAAAACGCATCTATATGCTCCAGCAGCTGGCATTGGTAGTGTTTGGCGAAGGGCAGGTTATGCTGGTGCAGGTAATGGTTAAACGGCTCTTCGTAGGTCAGCAGGGCACTGCTGCGGGCCTTAATAAACATTTCAACCGCACTGATGCTGTCGGGCAGATCGATAAAGGTATAGCCTTTATCGGTTAATACCTGACGCTGGCCATGGTAGTCAAAACCACGAATGGCGGCGATGGTAGGGACTTTGTCGCGTGCCACGGCTGCACCGTGTGTCAGTAACACCAAAGACAGTTGCACATAAGGCGTTGCCACAAAGCTGACGTTATCGGGCAGGGCTTTGGTTTGCTTAATATTAATGGTTAAGTCCACCTCACCGCTTTGCAGCAACTTGTAAAGCCTGGCCGGCGTTGCGCATACGGTAGTAAGTTTAATGGTGTCTGTTTGCAGTAAATGACGGGTTAGCTCTACAGCCTCACCGCCGCAGTTTTCGTTATCGCTCATCACAAAATAAGGCGGGAAGTTATGCACCCCCAGGCGAATTTCACTACCGCTTGCCAGGGTGTTGCCAAGCAGCAAGCTTAACACCAGTAAGATACGCATACAGAGCCTTGCATTCACACTTAGCTGCATCTTAGCCTAAAGACGGACGCTTAAAAACCGGGCCAGCGCAGATAACTGACTGGTCGGATAATGTCCAGCCACAGCTCAGGCCCGCTTTTTCACCAACTGGGCAATATCATCAGCACTGCTGACTACTTTTATATCACTGGTCGTTTTGCGCGGCCGCAGTTTTTCACCCAATACCAGCATACAGGGTGTTAAAAACAGCGTTAGCACGGTGGCGAAGGTTAAGCCGCCGGCTATGGCACTGGATAACTGTGTCCACCATTGGGTGGATGGCGCACCAAAACCCAGGCTGGGTTCCAGCAAGTTAACGTTTACCGCCAACACCATCGGCATCAGGCCCAGCACAGTGGTAATCGAGGTTAACAGCACCGGGCGCAGGCGCAGGCAACCGGTTTCCAGCGCCGCATCTGCCGCTGACAGGCCGGCATCGCGCAGCTGATTGTAGGTGTCGATAAGCACGATATTGTTATTTACTACGATTCCGGCCAGACCAATAATGCCCATACCCACCATCACGATGCCAAAACTCTGGCCATTAACCAGCAGGCCCAGTAGCACGCCGGCGGTAGAGAAAATTATCGCTGATAAAATAAGCAGGCTTTGATACCAGCTGTTAAATTGCAACAGCAAAATCATCAGCATTAAAAAGATGGCAGTCGCAAAGGCGCCGAGTAAAAATGTCATCGCCTCTTGCTGATCGGCGCTTTCACCGGCGGTTTTTACCAGTACATTGTCTGGCAGTTTAATATCGCTGCCCAGCAGTGCCTGTAAACGCTCACTTACCTGAAAGCCTTCAGCTAAATCGCTTTTTATCGTTACGGCTCTGTTACCATCAATGCGTTTTATCACACTGGTTTTCGCTGCCGGCACCAGTTTAATAAAGTTACTCAGCGGCACCTGACCACGGGGGGTTTGAATGGTTAAGCGGCCTAACTGCTCTAAGGAGCGCCAGTTCTGCGGAAAACGCACGCGGATATCCACTTCATCACTGGCGTATTCGGGGCGGAATTTGGCCAGCAGTAAGCCATTACTGATCATCTGCACCGCATTACCCACGGTAAGCACATCGGCGCCGAAGCGGGCGGCAGCAGCGCGGTCAACCTCAATGCGCCATTCTATGCCGGGCAGGCTGCGGTCATCTTCAATATCAACAAAACCACCCGTTTCACGCATTTTGCTCACTATCTGCGTTACAGCCTGCTCGGTTGCCGCCGCCTCCATGCTGCTTACCTGCAGCTCTATCGGCTTACCGGCCGCCGGGCCTTCCTGCTGCTGGCGAAACTCAAGAATGACGCCGGGGATATCAGCAGTAAGCTGGCGCATATCAGCTAATATCGCGGCGGCACGGCGTCTGTCGTGCCAGTCGATAAACTGAAACTGCAAGGTGCCTACCACATCAGGTGCCAGCTCGCCGCCGGCGCTTGCCATAGAGCGGGCATATAGCGCTTTTACCTCTGACAAGCCAAGCAGGCGTTGCTCGACTTGTTGTAGCAGGGCGTCTTTTTCATAAATGGACATATCACCACGCGCCCGCACCCATACTTGTGCCGATTCAGGTTCGACAGACGGGAAAAATTCCAGGCCATGATTGTACTTACCATAAGCGACAAAAATCAGCAGCATAGCGCCCAGCATGCCGGCAAAGGTCAGGCCGGGACGGCGCAGCAAACGGCCAAGCAGGCTGCGATAAGCCTTACCCGCGCTGCTTTGCTGCACTTCATGCACCGGCGGCCGGGCTTTGCTTAAGCCACCCATTACTGGTAAGAAAATCAGCGCCATAAATAACGATGCCAGCAAACACAGGATCACCGTGGCGGGCAGGTACTTCATAAACTGACCGACGACACCGGGCCAGACCAATAACGGCATAAACACCACTATAGTGGTGGCGGTTGAGGCAATAATAGGCCAGGCCATACGGCCGGCGGCATTGGCCCAGGCTTGTTTCGGTGGCTGGCCTTCAGCCAGATTACGATCTGCCAGCTCACTGACCACGATAGCGCCGTCTACCAGCATGCCTGCTACCAGAATCAGGGCAAACAGCACGATGATATTCATGGTGTAACCCAGGGCGGCGATCATCAAAATACCGGCAAAAAAAGCACCGGGAATCGTAATGCCCACCAGCAGCGCCGAGCGCACGCCCATAGTGGCGATAATCAGAATAAGCACCAGTACCACAGCGGTTAACACGTTGTTCAGCAGGTCTGACAGCATGTTTTTCACTTCTTTAGACTGATCCATGATGTAGTTAATCTGCATACCGTCCGGAAACTGGCTGCTGGCTTGCTCTATTAACGTCTTGGTTTGTTCAATGGTGGAGATAATATTGGCGCCGGCGCGTTTTTTCACCTCTAATACCACGGCCGGTTGGCCGTTAATCCGGGCAAACCCCAGCGGATCTTTAAAACTGCGGCTAATGGTGGCAACGTCAGCAAAGGTAATGACAGTATCGCCGTCGGTTTTAATTGGCATCGACAGCACATCGTTTAAATCTTCAATCACGCCAGGCACTTTCATCGCCATGCGACCGGCGCCGGTATCTAAACTGCCGGCGGCCACCAGCCGGTTATTATTCGATACCAGGCTAAACAGCTGTTGGTAATCCAGGCCATAACCTTCCAGTACCTGGGGGTCGACCACGATTTCCAGTAAGTCTTCGCGGTCACCGCCAATATCTACTTCTAATACTTCGGGGATCGCTTCAATATTTTCCTGCAACTGCCGGGCGATAAACACCAACTGGTTTTCGGACACCGGGCCGGATAAACCGACTGACAGCACCGGAAATAAACCAACGTTAATTTCGTTTACCGTAGGTTCGTCCGCTTCGCTGGGCAGTTTAGAACGGGCTGCATCCACCTTTACCCGCACATCGGCCAGCGCTTTGTCGGCATCAAAACCGGCGTCAAATTCCAGCATCACAGAGGCGTGGCCTTCGCTGGCGGTGGAGGTCATTTTTTTAATGCCTTCCAGTGAGCGCAGCTCGTGCTCCATCGGCCGCACCAGCAAACGCTCGCCATCTTCCGGACTGATGCCGTCCAGTGACATCGACACATACATCATCGGAATGGCGACATCGGGGTTGGCTTCTTTCGGGATCGTTTGATAAGCGCTGATACCGGCAATAAATAAAAACACCAGCAGCATCATGCTGGCGCGGCTGCGGCCGATAGCGGCTTGGATCAGCTGATTCATAATGCAGCTCCACCCAGGCGTACCTTGTCGCCGCTGGCAACAAAGCCCGCCCCCTGTGTGATAATACGGGCGCGCTGTGGCAGGCCGCTGACCCAGGCACCGTTATTGTCAACGGTTAAAATGGTCACCGGGTAAGTCATCACTTGCTGCTTCTCATCGACTACAGCAATGGTTAACTGGCCACTGTCAGCCAGGCTTAACAGCGCGGGCGATACCCGATGCGCCTGCACGCTATCGAGCAGTATTTCAACAGTGGCGCTGGCACCGGCGATGCGCCATTGCTGTGGGTTGTCGACCGTAACTTCTATGTAAAAACTGCGGGTGGCGCTATCGGCCGCGTAGCTGATAAAGCTAAGCTCGCCTTGCAGGCTGCGCCCGTCCAGTAAGCGGATCTGCGCCTGTTGGCCGGTGTGCATCGCAGCGATATGCTGCTGAGGAATTTGCGCTGTCACTTTAAGTTTATCAATCTGTACCAGCTGCAAAAGCTCGCTGCCGCTTTGTACCAGCGAGCCTACTTCAACATGGCGACGGTCTATTACACCGGCAAAAGGTGCCTGCGGTACCGTTTGGCGCAGTGCCAGGCTGGCGGTTTGCATTTCTGCTTCGGCTTTGGCTAATTCGCTTTGCAGCCGGGTAAGCTCAGTTGCTGATAAAAACTGCGCTTTACCCAATGTCTTGGCACTGGCCAATTCAGTTTGGCGCAGGGTTAAATTCGCTTTAGCTTGCGCCAGTATGGTGCTGCGGCCTTCATCAGAAATCCGCAGCAAGTCATCACCTTGTTGTACAGCGTCACCCTGCAATTTTAGCAAGGCTTCAATCCGGCCTGCCTGTTGGGCTTTTATACTGACACTGCGCCAGGGCAACACCTGCCCCTGCGCAACCTGGGTTGCCTGGTAGGGCTGTGCCTCTGACCAGTGCGTTTCTACCAGTGGTAGTTGTTTTTCCGGTAATTGCTGTGCGGCCGGTGCGCTGTGCTGCGCGCTGTCATGGTCACCGCTTAACAACCAAAGTACTAAGGCGACACCGAGAATAACGGCCAGAATAACAGGAGAGCGGGGCAGTGTTTTCAGCATAAAGCGTCCTTGACGGCAAAAGGGTATCGGATGGTTTTAGTACAGCGGTAAAATATACCTACAGGTCTGAATGTCAGCAAGCCGCTAACTGTAAGCAAATATGGCTGGTTTAACAGAGTTTGCACTCTGTTAAACCGATAGACAGCGATTACGGTTGGCTGCGGGCAAAGCGACCTAATTGCTGCTGGGTACGGGCGGTGCCGGCCAGCAGATCTTTTGCCGCCTGATCAATCGACGCCATCTGGCTGTAGGCATCACTGGTTACCTGCTCTATCGCAGTTAAATGCTGGTGGGTTTGCTGATAACGCTGCTCCAGCTGCAGCACGGTCTGGTTGATATTCTGAATGCCGTTTTTCGCCTGTTGCAGCTCCTGTTGCAGTTGCTGAAATTCGTCACTGGTATTGGCAATTTGCTGCTGCGCTTGCTGTGCCTGCTGGTTTAGGCTTTGTGACTCGCTGCGTGTTTCGCCGACCAGCTGCTCCATTTCATTTAAAAAGCCGGAAATTTGCTTGGTAGCGTCATTTACTTTAGCGGCCAGGGTGCGCACTTCATCTGCCACTACGGCAAAGCCGCGGCCGGCATCACCGGCACGCGCCGCTTCAATAGCCGCGTTTAATGCCAGCAGGTTAGTTTGATCGGAAAAGGTTTCCACCATCACCAGAATTTGCCGTACATTTTCAGAGTTTTTGTGTAAGCCGGTAATGGTGCTGGCAAAGCTATCGAGCAGTGTCACTATACCGGCCAGCTGCTTGCTCAGTTGCTGCATCTGGCTGCTGGCGACTTTGGCTTTATCTACTGCAACAGTGGAGACGTTATTTACCTCGTCACCGTGCTGCACGATGTCGGCCAGTTCATGCAGTACCAAATCGCTGTCGCGGCGAATTTGTCCGCTACGCTGCTCGGTATCCTGTAAATGGCTGCGGGTGCTTTTAACTGCCTGTGCGACCTGTTCATTCACCTGATGGGTTTCCCTTGCCTGCAGATGAATATCGCCCAGTAATACCCCCAACTGGCTGACAAACTGATTGTACTCTTCGGACAGGGTGCGAAACTCATCAAAGGTAAAGGCCGGCAGCCGGTGCTGTAAGTCGGTGCCTTTACGGTTGGTGTCGTGCAAAGCGCTGACCAGGGCTTTTACCGGCCGCACAATCAGATAATGCATATAACCTACAGTAAACACAAAGGCGCCAAGCCCAAGCAGTGCCAATACCCACCAGGCAGTGTCGGCACCGCCTTCGGGGTAGGCTAAATACAGCGCCAGGATAAAAAAGATAGCTAAAAAACTGATATTGCCAACAATTTTGCGGCTTAAGGTGGCAAAAAAACTGCGCTCAATAAACAGGTAAACAGAGGTGAAAGCCGTCATAAGGTCGCTCGTCCTGGTAAGCTAAACTGAGTAAAATCAGCATAACATAGCCAATAACAGCCCGCGACCTCGATACTCTATAACGGCTTGATCTGCAGCAAATGCAGCTTAAATGGGGAGGCGGCGGCTGATAAACCAGCCGGCGACCATAGCGCCAATAAACACCAGCGTACCAACACTGCCGGAACTTATCGCCGCCAGTGCGGGCCCGGGGCAATAACCCACCAGGCCCCAGCCGGCGCCAAACAATAAAGAGCCAATAATCAGGGGTTTATCCAAATCTTTTTTGCTGGGTAAGCTAAAGTGGCTGGCAAATAACGGCTTGTCCTTTTTGGCAAACAGCCAAAACCCGGTGCTGTAAACGGCCAAACCTGCTGCCATTACCAGCATCAGGCTGGGATCCCAGTTTGCATTTAGCGTTAAAAAGCCCAGCACTTTTTGCGGATCGATCATCTGCGAATAAGCAACACCGACCGACATCAGTAAACCGGCAACAAAAGCAATAATAATGGGCATACTTGTCTCCTTAGCGCAGCAAAGTGGCAACTACAACGCCACTTAACATAAACAGCAGGGTGGCAGTAACCGAGCGGGGCGATAACCGGCTGATACCACAAATACCGTGGCCAGAGGTACAACCGCTACCCCAGCCGGTGCCAATACCGACCAGTAAGCCGGCGACAATGACCTGCCAGCCAAACTCTGGCGTGCTGTAGCTAAAATCAGTCACCAGCAAGCCAAGCAGTAACGGGCCGGCAACCACGCCGGCGACAAAGGCCAGCCGCCAGCTGCGCCCCTCGCTGGAAAACAGCGCCGAGCTGGTAATGCCAGAAATACCGGCAATACGACCGGAAAAGATAAACAACATAACGGCGCCCAGGCCAATCAGGCTGCCGCCGACGACAGCTTCAAACGGGGTAAAGTTTTCCATGCTATGCTCCTGTTACTGTTTGGTGGCCAAACCGGCATCCAGCCAGGCTTGCATGCCGCCGGCTACCGAATACACCTTGCTAAAGCCCATCCGCTGCAGTGATTCGGCCGCCAAAGCCGAGCGTGCGCCAGAGCGGCAAATCAGGTAAACATTTTGCTGTGCCAGCTGGCTTAAGGCCACGGCCGGCTCGCAGCCGCTGGCGGCCACTTTGGGGTGGTTGTGAATATTCATCTCCAGCACGCCACGTGGGTAGTTCACCGCGCCGACGATATGCTGCTGGCTAAATTCGGCAGGCTCGCGCACGTCTATCAGTACGGTTTCACTGTCTTGTGTCAGCGCCTGTTGTAAGGCATTAACGCTGACTTCCTGTATCGCGGCTTTGGCTTCGGCTACTAGCTGTTGTGCAGTTTTCATTTTCCCCTCCCGGCGAGCGTTAAATAACAGATTGATAAATGACCACCGCGGCCATGACGACTAAAAATACGGCAAAAGCGCGCTGTAGCTGTTGTTTGGGTAAGCGTTTACCCAGCGCTGAGCCGGCAAAGCTGCCGGCAATGCCGGCGCCAATCATTAAGCCGATGGTCGCCCAGTCAAACACGGCGCCCTGTGCCGCCATTACCCAATAGTATTTGCCAAAACCAACAAAAGACTTCATCGCAATTACCACCAGGCTGGTCGCCACGCCTACCGGCATACTTAAACCACCCAGCAGTACCAGCGCCGGTACGATTAAAAAGCCGCCGCCCACGCCAACAAAACCGGTGATGGCACCAACGGCCAAACCATCAATAACAATTTTTACCGGTTTAAAGGCTTTGCCATTGCCAAGTTCGCTTACCTTATTGCGCCACATCATCAGCGCAGCCACCAGCATCAGTATGGCAAATACCAACAATTGCCAGCGGGCATCCACTAAGGTGCCCAGCCAGGCACCACCATAGGTGCCCAGCATACCCGGTAAGCCAAACCACCCTACGTGACGCCAGCTGATTAAACGTTGTAAACCATTACGCACTGAACCAAACAGGCTGATAGCGGCGACTATCAGCAGTGACGAGGCAATGGCTAATTGGGGCGGCATGTGCAATAAATACAGCAGCACCGGTACGGTCAGAATAGAACCACCAGAGCCAAACAGCCCCAGACTTAACCCGATAACAATGGCACCCAGTAAGGCTAACATAATGACTTTACCTTATATAATAAAATGGAATATGCTTATAACCGTATTTGCATTCTAGTTTGGCTTTGGTTAAACTGCAATCAAAATTTAGCATATTCTAATGTAGTGCTGTATCAGACGGGGTGAGGTGAGTATGGTCGCAACTAAGGCAACGATAGAAATGTTTTTCGACAAGGACAGCTCTACCTTCAGCTACGTGGTAGCTGATGTCAGTAGCGGTATGGCTGCGGTGATCGATCCGGTGCTGGACTATGACGCCGCCGCAGGCCAGGTCAGCACTGCAGGGGCGGATACCATTCTGGCTTATCTTGCCGCGAATAAGTTAACGCTGCAGTGGATTTTAGAAACTCATGCCCATGCCGATCATTTATCTGCCGCGCATTACCTGAAAAACAAAACCGGCGCGCCGGTTGCCATCGGCGAGGGCATTAAAAAAGTACAGCAAACTTTTAAGCTGGTGTTTAACATTGGCGATGACGAGCTGCTGGCCAAAGGCGATTATTTCGACAAGCTGTTTGCCGACAATGAAACCTTTAGCATCGGCAGCCTTAAAGCCACAGTGATTAACACACCGGGCCACACCAACGACAGCGTCAGTTATTTGATTGCCGGCAATTTGTTTGTCGGCGACTCACTGTTTATGCCTGATGCCGGTACCGCCCGCTGTGATTTCCCCGGTGGCGATGCCCATGTGCTGTATCGCTCTATCCAGCGCATTTATCAGCTGCCCGATGACACGCAAATTTTTATGTGCCACGACTATCAGCCCAATGGCCGCGAGCTGAAGTACCAAACCAGCGTACTGGAACAAAAAACGCAGAATATTCATGTAAAAGCCGACACGCCAGAGCAGGAGTTTGTACAAAAGCGCGAAGCGCGCGATAAAACCCTGGCAGTACCGCGCTTAATTTACCCGGCGGTACAGGTGAATATTCGTGGCGGCCAGCTGCCTAAAGCTGAACAAAATGGCGTTAGCTATATCAAGATCCCACTAAAACCGCAGAGATAAAAAAAGGCCGATCAGGGGTTGGGGCGCTGACCGGCCGAATACAACAAGAGGTACTAAGCAATGTCGATGTTAAAACAGCACCGCCCTGTCTGCTTTGATATAACGCAATATTACGCCGCTTAGCCCACTGCTGTCAGAAACAAAATGTAAGCTTTTATATCGGCGATAACACTTTAGCGTGTTTCCAGTCTGGGGCATTCAACCGTAAGCTGGTAGACTGTCGCCAGATGTTTAGCTTGGGAGACAGCAGTGCGTTACCAGTGGATTTTATTCGATGCTGACGAAACCTTATTTCATTTCGATGCCTTTGCCGGCTTACAGTTAATGTTCTCCAGGCATGATTACCAGTTTGACAGCACTGAGTACGATTACTATCAGTCTATTAACCTGCCGCTGTGGCAGCAGTATCAGCAAGGCGAAATCAGCGCCAAGCAGCTGCAGATAAACCGTTTTACGCCCTGGGCGGCCAAGTTGAATACCAGCGCCTCAGCACTAAACAGTGCTTTTATGCAGGCGATGGCCGATATCTGCACCCCGCTGCCCGGCGCCACTGAGCTGATCACTGCCTTAAAAGGCCGGGTTAAGCTGGGTATTATTACTAATGGCTTTACCGAGCTGCAGCAAATACGGCTTCAGCGCACCGGCTTTGCCGAGGTATTTTCGCCGCTGGTGATTTCTGAACAAGTCGGCGTCGCCAAACCGCATATTGATATTTTTAACCATGCCTTTGCACTGATGGGTAACCCGCCGAAGCAACATATTTTAATGGTGGGTGATAACCCGCATGCCGATGTGCAGGGCGGCATTAACGCCGGTATCGACACCTGCTGGCTAAATCGCCACGCTGCGGCTCGGCCAGAGGGCATAGCACCGCATATCGAAGTTAGCTCGCTGGCACAGCTGCAGCAGTGGCTGCTGGGGTGAAGTAGATACCCTCACCGCAAAACCGGCCAGCTGAGCTAACTGCAGAGCTTTATTTAATCAGCTGGTATTGCTGCGCCACGGTATCGGTTTGCAGGCCAAAATGGCCCAGCACATAGGTGTAGCTGGCATTCTCGCCCCAGATACTGCTGCTGTGGATACCATATACCAGACAGCTGCCGGTGGCACAGACCACCTGATCGCTGTAACTTTTAATTGAATACACTCTCTGGCCAAAGCGGTTGCCGTATAAGCTATCTAAAAACGGGCTGGATACCGACAAACCGGCACTGCCGCAGGTAGCGTTCCATACATTGTACGGGTAGACACCACAACTTAATAAACCGCGAAACGCACCGGCAATACCAACAAAGCTGTTTACCTGTGACGCTATCGCCAGCTTATCAATTTGCTGCGCAGCCAGCGTGGCGCCCATCGAATGGCCTATCACATCTATCTTGCCGGTGCAGGAATTAGCCAACGCCTGTTGCAGTGCATTGCGTACCGGCGTTTCTTCACTGCCGTTGTGGTCATTGCAGGCAGCGCAGCTTTTCGAGCCCCAGTCCGGCCGGTAAATATCGCTGCTGCTATAGCCTTTAGTCAGTAAGTAGTTGTAAGTGTTGTTCCAGCTGGCCGGTGTGGCGGTATTGCCATGCACCAGCACTACCGCATCAACGCAGGCGGCCTGCAGCATCAGGCTACAGCTGGCAAAAAGGCTAAACAGGGTGGTAAGGGCAATATTCTTATAGTTATACATGGTGTTAGCTCCTGTTGGGTTGCAACAACAAGCTAAGCAACTGGCGAAAAATTCACCATAGCACTTTAGTGCTGAGACCTATGCCCTGTGCTTTTGTTTAAATTTAGTAAATTTAAAGTTGATTGACTGGGTGTTGTTAGCTAATTTAGCCGTCTACAGAAAAATGCAGTATGGAATAAACAGGCAGGGAGTCTATATGTTGAATTTCGAAAAGCTATGGTCAGATTTTCCAACCAAAAATGAGATCAAGGGAAGGTGCTTTAATAAACAGCAGCATAATTCGCAGCCTTTTAGCGATTACTGCGCGATTTTACTTAGCGAAGCTTTGATACGCTCCGGGGTTTCCACAGCAAGTTCCGGAGCGAACAAATGCTGGTCTCATGCAGGGATGAAACATATTTTACTGGCCGAGCAAATGGCAGACTGGTTGTTCAAAAGCAACATAAAGGGGCTTGGACAGCGAGAAAGCATTTTGCCTGCTGAATTTCAGGAAAAACTAGAAGGCCGTACCGGCATTATTTTTTTCAAAGATTATTGGACTCGGGGTAATGAGTCTTTTGCCAATCGAAGTGGAGATAATATCGATTTGTGGAACAAGGATCGGATAACCAGTTCTTCTATGTTTACGCGCAGCATTCTGGAGTTTTTCGGTCGGGTAAGTGACTTAAATCAGGCAAAAGAAATTTGGTTTTGGGAGGTGAAATAATCAGCCTATGAAAACACTGTTGGTATATACCGGCTTAACATTGTTGAATTTTATCGTATGCTTTTTTATTTTTAATTATTCCTTTAACCAACAGGCAACGCCGTTTTTAGTGGAAGAGCAGCGGGTTGAAAGCGGCCTATTGATGCTACAGACGACATTGCCTGCCTATCTGGTGTGGTCAGTGATAATTAGCTTAATGTTCTATTGGATTGCAAGGAAGCTAAAGAGCAATCGTTAACAAGTGATAAGTTTCTAAAACCAAAAGCCCGCTTGCGCGGGCTTGGTTTTTTAATGCTGCCAGGTTACCAGCCGCACTGCAGCCCTTTGTTTTGCTCATCTAAATAAGCTTGCAGCGGGGCGAAGTAATCCAGAATGGCAGTGGCGTCCATTTCCGGCTTGCCGGTGACTACCTCCAGTGCTTGCTGCCAGGGCTGGCTGGAACCCATTTCCAGCATCTGGTTAAGGTTGCTGCCGGCTTCTTTGCTGTTGTAAATCGAGCAGCGGTGCACGGCACCTTCGTTACCGGCGATATCACACAATGCCTTGTGGAACTGGAACTGCAAAATATGCGCTAAGAAATAGCGGGTATAAGGCACATTGCCCGGCACATGGTACTTGGCACCCGGGTCAAAATCGGCTTCAGTGCGGGCGATTGGCGCGGCTACGCCCTGGTACTTTTCACGCAATTGCCACCAGCTTTGGTTATATTGCTCCGGCGTGATCTGGCCGTTAAATACCTGCCAGCGCCACTGATCAACTAACAAACCAAAGGGCACGAAGGCAATTTTATCCATCGCCATTTTCAGCAGCAGGCCGATGTCTTTGCTTTCATCCGGCACCTTATCCAGCAGGCCAATTTGCTGCAGATAATCCGGTGTTACCGACAGGGCAATGGTATCGCCAATGGCTTCGTGGAAGCCGTCGTTAGCGCTTTCCTGATAATACACCGGCTGGTCTTTATAGGCGCGCTGATAGAAGTTATGCCCCAGCTCATGGTGAATAACCGAGAACTCTTCGCCGGTGCGCTGAATACACATTTTAATGCGTAAGTCGTCTTTGGCGTCTAAGTCCCAGGCCGAGGCATGGCACTCTACGTCGCGATCACGCGGTTTGGTAAATAGCGAACGCTGATAAAAGGTCTCCGGCAACGGCGCAAAACCTAACGAGGTAAAGAAGGCTTCGGCGCCTTTGACCATTTTTATTTCGTCATAGTTATGTTTGGCCAGTAGTTCGGTAACGTCATAACCGGGATCGGCATCTTGCGGGGCGACTAAATCATAAATATTGCCCCAGCTTTGTGCCCACATATTGCCCAGCAGATGCGCCGGGATCGGTTTATCCAGCGCCACTTTATCGGCGCCGTAGTGCGCAGATAACTTGCTGCGCACATGGCAATGCAAAGACTCATACAGCGGCTTTACCTGGCCCCAGACGCGGTCTAGCTCTTTGGCAAAGTCATCGGCCGGCATATCGTATTTAGAGCGCCACATGGCGCCGGTGTCGGCATAACCGAGTTCTCTGGCACCTTCATTGGTCAGTTCTATTAAGCGGCTGTACAGTGGCCGCATCGGTTTGCTGATTTCACGCCAGCCCTGCCACATCTCCAGTTGTTCGTCATAATCGCGGCTGCTGGCCATAATGGCCGACATTTCACCAAGCGATAAACAGCTGCCATCGGCTTTGCAATATTTACCTTTGCCGTACATGCCGCCCAGTTCTGCGACAATTTTTGCCATTTCGGCGGTTTTCGCTGCATCCTGTGGTGCCGGTAAGGTTAGCGCCAGTTTGAGTTTGTCCAGCTTGCGCCGGCTGTCGGCTGATAAGGCTACCTGATCAAATTTTGCCGCAGCGCTGGCCAGGTTGACCATTTCTACAGTGAGTTTTTCGTTAACATCGGCGGCTAACGAGGCGGTATCTTCGGTAATAAAGTTGGCATAAATCCATTCGGCGCGGTTGGACTCTTTATACAGCTGTACCAGCTTGGTCTCGGTTTCTGCTAAAAACGCCAGCGCATCAGCTTCAGTTAAGGCGCGCTGCTCCGCTTTGGCGGGCGTGGTGGCTTGCTGCTTTTCGCCACAGCCGGCCAGTAACAGCGCTGACCCTACTAAGGCGGCTGTCAGCGAAAGTTTAAAAGGTGTCATCGTGATCCCCTGTGAAGGTGTTATTGTAATTAGCGTTGCCAGTATAGTCAGTCTGTCGCGGGCAAGCCAGGCAGCCGGGTTTTAGTGCTGCTGCTTTTGCTGCAGCTGCCACATACGGGCGTACTCGCCGTTGGCGGCGAGTAACGCATCGTGTTTACCCTGTTCGGCCAGTTGGCCGTTTTTTAGCACAATAATAGTGTCGGCATCGGTAATGGTTGACAGCCGGTGGGCAATGACCAGGCTGGTGTGATTACGACTGACCTCGCGCATGGCGTGTAAAATGGCCTGCTCTGAGGCGGAGTCGAGCGCTGAGGTGGCCTCGTCAAATACCAATATCGGCGAGCCTTTAAGCATGGCACGGGCGATGGCGATACGCTGCTTTTCCCCGCCAGACACTTTTAAACCGCGCTCGCCTACTAAAGTAGCATCACCCTGTGGCAGGCTGTCGATAAAGTGGCGCAGGTGCGCCAGCTTAATCGCCTGATCAATCTCCGCCTCACTGGCATCAGGGCGGCCATAGCGGATATTGTCGCGGATGCTGCTGTTAAACAGCACCGTATCTTGCGGCACTATGGCAATGGCCTGGCGCAGGCTGTCCAGTGTCACCTTGCTGATGTCCTGGCCATCAATATAAATGGCACCGGCGCTAATGGGGTAAAAGCGATACAACAGCCGGGACAAGGTGCTTTTACCGGCCCCGCTGGCGCCGACCACGGCGACTTTGCTGCCGGCCGGCACAGTAAAACTGAGCTGGTGCAATATAGGCCGCGCGGGCTGATAGGCAAATGACACCTGCTCAAAGCGGATCTCGCCCTGAGTTAGCTGCAGCGGCCTGGCGCCCGGGGTATCGGTGATGGCAGGCTGGCGCTTAAGTAGCCCCAACATATTTTCTAAATCTGTTAAAGCACGGCGGATTTCGCGGTAAACAAAACCTAAAAAATTCAGCGGTAAAAACAGCTGGATCATATAGGCATTCACCATCACCAAATCGCCCAGCGTAAGCGCGTTATTCACCACTTCGTCAGCGGCCAGCCACATTAGCGCGGTAATGGCCGCGGCGATAATCAGCGCCTGGCCCGAGTTTAACGCCAGCAGGCTTAGGCGGTTTTTTAACCGGGCTTGCTCCCATTTGGCTAAAAAGCTGTCGTAGGTATTGGCTTCGTACTGCTCATTATTAAAGTATTTTACTGTCTCATAGTTCAACAGGCTGTCGATGGCACGGCTATTGGTGGTGTTATCGGCCTGGTTGGCTTCACGGGTATATTTATTACGCCACTCGGTAATCACCACCGTAAAAAAGATATAGATGCCCACTGCCAGCACGGTCACCAGTGAATACAGCGGGGAGAACAGGGCGGCGAAAATAACCGCGACGGCCAGAATTTCAAACAACGTCGGCGCGATATTAAACATTAAAAAGCGCATCAAAAAGCTTAAGCCATTGGTGCCACGCTCAATATCACGGCTGATGCCGCCGGTTTGGCGGTCCAGATGAAAGGCCAGCTCTAAGCTGTGCAGGTGCTGAAATACCCTGAGCCCGAGTTTACGCATTGCATGTTCGGTTACCCGGCCAAATAGTGCATCGCGCACTTCACCGAAAAACACCCCGGCAAAGCGCAGGCCGCCGTACAGCAGTAACAGCGCCACCGGCAGCACCAACAAGGCTTGCTGGCCGCCGTCCAGTGCATCGACAATGTATTTAAGCGCCACTGGCATTAACAGCACGGCGGCTTTGGCGCCAACCAGTGCCAGCAGCGCCAGCAGCACACGGTATTTAAACTGCCACAAATATGGCCATAGCATGGCCAGGGTTTGCTTCAGGCTGGTTGCCCCGGGGCGTTTGCTGGGCTCAGGTTGTTTCGCCGCAGAGCGCATACCGCGCATGGTTAATCCTTGAACTGGTATCAGGCGTAGGTGCAAAGGTACGCGGTATCAACGGCCACCTGCAACTGAAATTTGCTGTTGGCCGGCACGTCAAAGTGCTGGCCGCGGCTAAAGGTTTGCCAACCTGCTGCGCCGGGTAGCAATACCGTTAAGGCGCCGCTTATTACCGTCATCACTTCATGTTGGCTGGTGCTAAATTCATATTCGCCCGGTGCCATTACGCCAACGGTGGCAGGGAGTTGCTCACCGGCAAAGGCGATTGAGGCCACTTTGCCGTCAAAATACTGGTTTACTTTAAACATATGTCGCTCCGTTATGAATAAGGCTAACAGTAAAGCCCAATTAGGTGCTGAAAGGAATAGCCGTGTATAAATTTAGCTGTCTGGGTGGCTAAATAAAAGCGGCTATGTTGTAAAACAATCACTTGTATAACTGTAAATTTATTTGACGAATTTATGTCAAAAAAAACCTGACAATATTTAACCAAAGTTAATGAATCTGCCATAAAAGCGTTTTATATTCGACTGCCCTAAACAACACAGCACGATAACAATAACCCTAATAACAACTCCAAGGAGCAATAATGAAACTCAGGATGCTATCAGCAACCATCGCCATGTTACTGGCCCCGGCGGTATCGTCACAGGTATTTATCTCTGAATATGTTGAAGGTTCAGGTAACAACAAAGCATTAGAATTTTACAACCCCGGCAGCGATACCGTTAATTTAGCCGATTACCGTATCAACGTGTTTTTTAATGGCAGCAGCACTGCCGGCTTTAGCGTAGCATTAAACGGCCAACTGGCGCCCGGCGGTGTTTACGTATTTGCGTCAGCCAGCGCGGCGCCGGAACTGGTCGCCTTGGCCGATCAGACCACCAGCGCTGGCTTATGGAATGGCGACGATGCCATTACCCTAACCAAAAATGGCATAGTAGTAGACAGCATTGGCCAGGTAGGGTTTGACCCAGGCTCGGCCTGGGGCAGCGGCAGCATTACCACGGCGAATGATACGTTGCGCCGCGCAGCTGTAAGCTATGATACGGAACCCTTTGATACTTTTGAGCCAGCCGATCAATGGCTGGGGTTTGCCCAGGACGATTTTAGCGATATTGGCCTGTTTAACGGTGAGGGTGGTGGCCCGACTGATCCTGAACCGGATCCGGACCCGGTGCTAAGCTGTGGCGCTACCGCTACGCCGATTTCGGCCATTCAGGGGCCAGGCTTTGCCAGCCCGTTACTGGGCCAGACGGTGCAGGTAGAAGCTGTTGTCACCCAGACCTTACCGGGACTGCGTGGCTACACGATTCAGGCTGTTGGCACTGAACAAGATAACGATCCGGCCACCTCTGAAGGTGTGTTTGTTTATGTGAACAGCAGTAACCTAACGGTAGCAGAGGGCCAGCGCGTGCGTTTGTTGGCCACCGTTGCGGAATTTAATGGCCACACCCAGCTAACCAATATCAGTGCCAGCTTAGATTGTGGCAGCAGCGAACTGCCTGCACCGACGCCGCTGACTTTACCGGTAGCCAGTTTAGCTGAGCTGGAAGCCCATGAAGGCATGCTGGTACGCTTTGAGCAGGAGCTGACAGTAAACGATACCTTTACCCTTGGCCGGTTTGGCGAGTTAACCCTGGCCAATGGCCGACGGTATACACCAACACAAGTGGTTGCCCCAGGTGCCGAGGCTATTGCGCTGGCAGAGCAGCATGCGCTGAACAAAATTGTACTGGACGATGCCAGTACCCAGCAAAACCCGGCAGTGGTCCCTTACCCAACCGGCGGTTTGTCGGCCGCTAACACGGTACGCAGCGGCGATACGGTTATTAATTTAACCGGTACTTTGCATTACGGTTTTAATGAATACCGCATTATGCCCACACAGGCACCAAACTTTGTGTCGGCTAACCCCCGTACGGCTGCGCCGCAATTAGCCGCTGAGGGTAACGTTAAAGTGGCCAGCTTTAACGTGCTTAACTACTTCAATGGTGATGGTTTAGGTGGCGGTTTCCCAACCTCACGCGGCGCAGACAGTGCCGCCGAGTTTGAGCGCCAGCGCGCAAAAATTCTCTCTGCCATGGTGGCACTGGATGCCAGTGTGATAGGGCTGATGGAAATTGAAAACGATGGCTACGCCGACACCTCGGCGATTGCCGATCTGGTGGCCGGGTTACGCCAGGCCTCAGGCATTGATGGCTGGCAGTATGTAAGCGCGGCAGGCCCGGTAGGCAGTGACGAAATTGCGGTGGGGTTAATATACCGCAGCGATGTAGTGACGCCAGCTGGGGCATTACAAGTGCTGGATTCCAGCAATTCAGCCGTCGATGAGCAAGGCGTGGCTTTATTTGATGATAGCCGTAACCGGCCGATGCTGGCGCAGCAGTTCCGCCTGCTGGAGAACGATGCTGAATTTGCCGTGATGGTAAACCACTTAAAATCTAAAGGCTCTGGCTGCGGTGCGGCTGATCCTGATACCGGCGATGGCCAGGGTAACTGTAATTTAAGCCGTACCCGTGCTGCCCAGGCTATCGGTATCTTTGCCGCCGAGCATTTTGCCGATGTGCCGGCACTGGTGATTGGTGACTTAAACGCCTATGCCAAAGAAGATCCTATTACCACGCTGGCACAAGCCGGTTATCAGAACGTGTTCGAGGTACTGGGCAAGGTACCCAGCCATGGCTACGTGTTCTCCGGTTTATCGGGTTCACTCGATCATGCACTGCTAAACGATCTGGCGGTAGAGTATCTGGCTGATGCGGCTAAGTGGAACATCAATGCCGATGAGCCAATAGCACTGGATTACAATGTCGAGTTTAAATCGCCACAGCAGCAGCTGGATTTCTACGCGCCGGATGCGTACCGCTCATCGGATCACGACCCGGTGATCGTAGCACTTAACTTACCTGCGGTTATTCCGCCACTGGATGTCAGCCTGGAGCTACTGCGTACTGTCAGGTCGCGCTTTGGTATGAGCCTGGTGCAATTGCGCTGGAGTGGTGACGCCGCTGGCTTGACGCTGTATCGCGATGATGTGGCAGTAAGAGATTTAAACCCGTCAGGCCGGGTAAACGACAACTTCCGCTCCATGGCCGATAGCGTGACGTACAAGATCTGCCAGCCAGCGACCGGTAGTTGCTCGCCAGAGTTGGTGGTGCAGTTTGACTAAGCAAAACTAAGCCAATAAAAAACGCCGGCATTATTAGCCGGCGTTTTTGTTTGTGTTGCTTGATGTCGGTATTGCGCTTAAGCGGCTTTTACCTTCTTGCTGCCAACGACGGCACCGGCACCTTGCTGCGGTAAACTTTTGTCTGCGGCCAGGTACTCAGGCTCGAAGTCGTCGACATTAATAGCAAACAGGCGGCCTTGCTCTGCGGTGCGCAGTTGCTCAGCTTCAGCTTCAGTAATGGCTTTTAACTGCAAGCCCAACTCCGCCACCTCATTCAGGCGGTAAAACGGTAAGCGTTTTCCGGCGGCATGGGCCACTTTATCAAAGATAGGCTCTGCGGCGAGGATATCAGCTAACGCCTGCTCCATTAAGCCTAACTGGTTTAATGGCTCGTTTTTCAGGTACAGGAAGTGGCCCAGACGGTTACGCGCCTCCCCCGGAGTTTGCATAATGCGGGCAACTTTGTGCTCGACCACGTCAGAGGCTTTACGTAAGGTGCGGCCCCACGGGAACACGATACGTTTTAATACGACACCGATTGCGCGGTTCGGGAAATTATCAAATAACTCATTTAACGCCAGCTGGGCTTTGGCCAGGTTGTCTTCACAGGCCCACTGTACCAGCGGTAAATCTTCCGCTTTACGGCCTTCATCGTTATACCGCTTTAACACCGCTGACGTTAAGTACAACATACTTAAAATATCACCCAGACGGGCCGAAATCCGCTCGCGACGTTTTAAATCACCGCCCAGTGTGCCCATGGCCACGTCTGACATCAGTGCTAAGGCTGCACTGAAGCGGTTCATTTGCTTGTAGTACTTAGCGGTGGCATCGGCAAAAGGTGCGCTGCTAAAGGCACCACCGGTGAACGATAACCAGAAGGTACGGAAGAAGTTACTGATAGCAAAGCCGATATGGCCAAACAGCGCTTTATCAAAAGCGGTGACTGCTGCGCCCTGATCGTCTAACTGGGCTGCCTGTAGCTCAGCCAGTACATACGGATGGCAGCGGATAGCCCCCTGACCATAAATAATCATGTTACGGGTCAGAATGTTAGCGCCCTCTACCGTGATGGCAACAGGCGCACCCTGATAGCCACGGGCCAGGTAGTTGTTCGGGCCCATACAAATGCCTTTACCACCGTGTACGTCCATCGCGTCAATAATGGCCTGGCGCATCCGCTCGGTCATATGGTATTTGGTAATGGCAGAAATAACGGATGGCTTTTCACCTAAATCAATTGAGCCCACCGACATGGTGGTAGAGGCATCAGCCATATAGGCATAACCACCGATACGTGCCATCGCTTCTTCGACGCCTTCCATTTTACCAATTGGCAGTTTGAACTGGCGGCGAATACGGGCATAGGCACCTGTAGCCATCGCCACGGCTTTAATACCACCGGTACTGTTTGATGGCAGGGTAATAGCACGGCCTACCGACAGACACTCAACCAGCATGCGCCAGCCCTGACCGGCCATTTTGGCACCACCGATAATGTAATCCAGCGGCACAAAGATATTCTCGCCCTGAGTCGGACCATTTTGAAACGGCACGTTCAGCGGGAAGTGACGACGGCCAATTTTAACGCCCGGTGTAGTAACCGGAATAAGGGCACAGGTAATACCCAGCTCTTCTTTATCACCGAGTAATTTTTCCGGATCATACAGTTTAAAGGCTAAACCCAGCACCGTAGCAATCGGCGCCAGCGTGATGTAACGCTTGTTCCAGGTCAGGCGCATACCAATCACTTCTTTGCCTTCCCACTCGCCCTTACAAATAACACCAGTGTCCGGAATAGCACCGGCGTCAGAGCCTGCTTCCGGGCTGGTTAGCGCAAAGCACGGTACTTCCAGGCCCTTGGCCAGGCGGGGTAAATAGTGGTTTTTCTGCTCGTCAGTACCATAGTGCTGTAGCAGCTCGCCCGGGCCTAACGAGTTAGGTACACCGACGATGCTTGATAACACCATACTTTTACTGGTTAATTTTTGCAGTACACAAGATTGGGCATAAGCGGAAAACTCCAGACCACCGTATTCTTTTTTGATGATCATGGCAAAGAAGCCTTTATCTTTCAGGTACTGATAGACCTCGGGCGCCAGGTCAGCACGCTCGTGCGTGGTGTGCCAGTCGTCTACCATCGCCAGCAGCTCTTCTACCGGGCCATCTAAAAAGGCTTGCTCTTCTGCGCTTAAGCGTGGCGCCGGGAAGTTGTGCATCTTATGCCAGTCCGGGTTGCCACGGAATAAATCGGCTTCCCACCAGGTGGTGCCGGCATCGATGGCTTCTTTTTCGGTGCTGGACATCTCCGGCATGATCTTGCGGTACACGTTAAGCAGCGGTTTGGTCAGATATTGCTGGCGGATACCGGCAATATTTAACGGTAGGGCTATCACTAAAAACACCAGCCAGGCTAACGTGCCTGCAACATTAAAAGCACTGCCCAGCGCCAGTATTACCGCAATGGCGGCAGTAAACATGGTTAGGCTGGCGCGGTTATACGCCAGTACACCAATAGCGGCGATAAGCACCGCACAGAGAATTAACACTTCCATCTTTTGCTCCTGATAAGAGGTCTGACCACTACCTGGCTAGAGTAGAACGCTTTAGCAAAAGTTGCAAGCCTTTGCTGGCTTTGACCGGCAAAGTGATTGTCAACTTAAGTTGCAACGTTACGACCTGTACGTCTAAGCATAGCCGTTAGGCTCAGTTTTGGCCGGTAAAATAGCGTAAATCGCTGTAAAACGGGGGGATAGACTGCCAGATATCCTGGCAGTCTGACTGAGGGTGTTAGTTTGCCGGCGCTGGCGGCGGGTCTTGTGTGAAGTCCAGTTTGTGCAGCTGCACATCAAATTGCTCGACGTTATCTTCGCCCCGCCACAGCCGCACCAGCATGTAATCCAGTTCGGGCGCCACCCAGGCGTAGATTTGTTTATCGCTGTTTTGCTCAATACGGGCGATGCGCAGCGTGTTAATGCGGCCGTAAGGTAAGGGTAATATTTCTTCGGCCACCACTTTGTAATGGTACATCTTGGCGTTGCCATTACGGTTTAACACCTTATAGTGAAACTCGGTTTTACCGGCTTTGAGATCCAATACCAGTTGCAACTGGTAGCTGAGTTGATCCAGCCAGTCGTCCTGCCAGCTAACCTGTTTAACGGTGCGCTTTTTACCTTCGCTCAGCGTTTTTTCCACCGGGTCCAGGTTAAGCTCGTAATAGCGGTTAGGCCCGGTGCCAGAGCGTTGCAGTACGTAACGCTCTGGCTGAATACGGCCATCCTGCAGGCTAAAATCGGAGGTTTCCTGGCGTTTGTCGGTGAAAATCATCCAGCTGATATCGCTGCTGTAGCCCAGCTGATAACCTTGTTCAGTCAGCTTTAAATAACGCTGGGCAGTACCATGCTGTTTGCCGGCACGGTAAACGGCGTAATCCGCTTTAAAACTGGCCAGTGCCGGGGGGGCGGCTTGTATCGGGGTTTCGGCTTTTAATAGCGGGCTTAGCAGAGCGCCCAACAAGAGTGCGGGCGCCCAGCGGCGGTGTTTAGTCTTCATCTTCATTGGCATAACCGTTGGCAGCTAATACATTGCCATCCAACGATGCCTTATCTGCATGCTGTTGTAAACGGTTTTGACAAAACCAGCGCACTACCAGCGGGTAAACCCGGTGTTCCTGCTCGTGCACGCGCTCGGCCAGGCTTTGGGCGTCATCATCGCTGAACACCGGCACCTTGGCTTGCAAAATCACCGGGCCGCCATCCAACTGCTCGGTAACAAAGTGGACGCTGCAGCCATGCTCGGTATCGCCTGCATCAATAGCACGCTGATGGGTGTTTAAGCCCTGGTATTTGGGTAACAATGAAGGGTGAATATTCAGCAGCCGGCCCTGATAATGTTGCACAAAGGCCGGTGTCAAAATGCGCATAAAGCCGGCCAGTACCACCAGATCAGGCTGATGCTGGTCAATGGCATCTATCAGCGCATTATCATAAGCCTCGCGGCTGCTGTGGTGTTTGTGGCTTAACACCTGGGTGCTGATGCCCGCTTCACTGGCGCGCACCAAACCATAGGCATTGGCTTTGTTAGCGATAACAGCACTGATTTTGCCCGGGACAAAACCGCTGCTGCAGGCATCAATTAAGGCCTGCAGGTTAGAGCCACTGCCGGAAATCAGCACAACGATAGATTTCATCAGCAGCCTTATTCGTTAATGATGACCAGCTCGTCACCAGCGGCAGCAGCATGAATTTCACCCAAGTGCCAGGCGGTTTCACCGGCTGCAGTTAACAAGCTCAGTGCTTGCTGCAGTTTGTCTTGCGGTACTACTACTATCATGCCGACACCACAGTTAAAAGTGCGGTACATTTCATGCCGGCTGATATTACCCTGCTGCTGCAACCAGTTGAAAATAGCCGGCCACTGCCAGCTGGTACCGTCAATGACTGCTTTGGTATTGTCAGGCAATACGCGGGGAATATTTTCCCAAAAACCACCACCGGTGATATGACACAGTGCATGTACCGGCAGCTGTTTGAACAGCTGAAGCAGGTTTTTCACATAAATGCGGGTAGGCTCCAGCAAATGGTCGGCCAGGGTTTTACCTTCCAACAAGGTATCAGGGCGTTGACCACTGACTTCCAGCACTTTGCGGATCAGTGAAAAGCCATTAGAGTGCGGGCCGGAAGAGGCCAGTGCAATCAGCTGATCGCCCGGTTTTACCTTGCTGCCATCGATAATGTCGGCTTTTTCGACCACGCCCACGCAAAAACCGGCGATGTCATAATCTTCACCGTGATACATGCCGGGCATCTCTGCTGTTTCGCCGCCCACCAGCGAGCAGCCAGACTGATAACAGCCTTCGGCAATGCCATTCACTACTGCAGACGCTGTGTCAACATCCAGCTTGCCGGTGGCATAGTAATCGAGGAAAAACAGTGGCTCAGCACCTTGTACCACTAAGTCGTTCACGCACATGGCGACCAGATCAATACCGACACCGTCGTGGCGTTTTAAATCCATCGCCAGGCGCAGCTTAGTGCCGACACCATCAGTACCTGACACCAACACCGGCTCTTTATAACCGGCCGGGATCTGACATAAAGCACCAAAGCCGCCTAAGCCGCCCATCACCTCTGGGCGCCGCGTGCGTTTTACTGCGCCTTTAATACGCTCGACCAGCGCATTGCCTGCGTCTATGTCAACTCCGGCGTCTTTGTAGCTTAATGATGTTTTCTGCTCGCTCACGGCTATCCTCGAATGGCTAAAGTGGAAAGGCTAAAAGTGGCGGCATTTTACCTGCTTAACGCCGCCGACAAAAGCCTTACTGCATAGCATTTGCCATGGCTTGTTTTACATAGTCGTATAGGCTAATGCTATTGTCGCGGGTAATTTTATGATAACAGACTGATGCAAAAGGAAATTCTTTATCCTGAAATTGCACGTACACAAAGGGCGCGTCACTGTCGGCCTGATTAAGCTGCCAGTGTCCGCCAACGTTAGCGATAAAGAGTTGGCCAACATAGGCACCAATGATATTGCACAGCGTAAACACCAGCTCGGCGCTGTGGCGCTGTTGCTGTTCGCGCTGGTGCAAGCTGCTCAGCAAGGTATCGACCTGATGTAAGCTGTCAATACTATTATCCAGTTGCAGCTGATGCTCGTCTTGCGCGTAGTGAACGGCGTCTGTGGCAGAGCCCTGCATCAGGTTGGCCAGCTCTTGGGGTGACATAGATGGTTGCATAAAAGCCTCAGGTTTTTTGATGGGCGGCCAGAATAAGCTGACGCAGCTGTTTACTGCCGGGGCCCAGGGTTTCTTCTTTTGGCGTCACCAGCGAAATGGCGGCAATGCGCTCGCTGCTGTGCTTTAAGTTTATTTGTACCAGCTGACCGGCGGCGAGGGCATCGTTAACCAGAAAATCCGGCAACCAGCAAAAGCCCAGCCCCAGCTGCAGTATTTCTATCGCTTCAGCAAAGTTATCCACCGTCCAGCGCTGTTCAGCACGCAACCAGCCGGCATTTTCCTGTGGCTTTTGCGCCGTGTCGCGGATCACCAGCTGCAAATGCTGGCTTAGCTCATTCTGATCAATCTCGCCTGCGCCGGCCAGGCTGTTACTGGCGCTGGTAACCGGAATAAAGCGGGTAACACAAAGCGGTTCACCCAGGAAGCCTTTGGGAATTACCGCAGCGGCGGCGATGACTAAATCGGCCTTTTTCTGCTGGATAATCTCTGCACTGCCGGTAATGACGCTGTCAATCAGCTGAATACGACTGCCGCGGCTTAGCGGATAAAACGCTGCCAAGGCCTGATTTAAAAACGTTCTTGGGTAGGCCAGCTCTACCGCAATACGGATCTCCGGCTCCCAGCCCTGGTTAATATTCGAGGCCAGCAGCTCCAAGTCTTCAACCTGTTGGGTCAGCAGGCGGGAGCGGCGCAGCATCACTTCACCGGCTTCGGTTAAATAGGCTTTACGGCCACGTACTTCGAGTAATTCTACCCCCAGCTGCGATTGCAATTTTGCCACCGCATGGTTCAGTGACGACTGGCTTTTATTTAGTACATCGGCTGCCTGAGCGTAGCCACCGGCGTCTACCACTGCCTGCAAAATGCGCCATTGTTCTAAGGTTGAGCGAGGGCGGTAAGGCATAGTGGTGTCAGCACTCCGGCAGGGTTAGTTATTGGCGATAATCACGGCCCTAAGTGGCGCCGGGTAGCCTTCGATGGTTTTACTATGATCAGTTGCATCAAGAAAATCAATTAAACTTTCATTGTCCATCCAGTCGGTTTTGCGCTGCTCCGCCAGGCTGGTTTGGTTTAAGTCGACCAAGCGCACCTGACTAAAGCCCAGGCGTGACAGCCAATGGGTTAGTGCTGCAACGCTGGGAATAAACCAGACATTACGCATTTTGGCATAGCGCTCGCCAGGCACCAGCACGGTATGCTCGTCGCCTTCCACCACCAGGGTTTCCAGGATTAACTCACCGCCTGGGCGCAGCTGGTTCTTTAGCTGTTGTAAGAAATCCAGCGGCGAGCGGCGGTGATACAATACGCCCATGGAAAATACCGTATCAAACTGTTTTAGTGGCGGCATCTCGTCAATACCAATGGGGATAAGGTTAACTGCCGGGTCTGGGTTAAAATGCTTGATGGCCTGAAACTGGGCGTAAAAGAGTTGTGACGGATCTATCCCCACGACAAAGTCGGCCCCTTCACCGCGCATACGCCACAGGTGATAACCACTGCCACAGCCGACATCCAGCACTGTGCGGCCTTTCAGCGCGCTGATATGCGGCAGTACCCTGTGCCATTTAAAGTCAGAGCGCCACTCGGTATCGATCTCAATGCCGTGAATGTTAAAAGGGCCTTTACGCCAGGGTTTAAGCTGTTGCAGCAAATAACGGATTTGCTGTGCCTGACCGGCGCTAATGTCCTCTGCCGTACCAAATTGTACCTGTTGCTTTAATTCAATCTGGCTGGCGCTGGTTGGTGGCAGGTTGGTAATGACTTTTTGCCACTGTTTAAAGTCACCGTGCAGCGCCTCTTTACTCCAATTGGCCAGCTGAGCCGGCAGGGTTTCCAGCCAGCGGTGTAATTTATTTTGCGCCAGTTGGGCGTAAAACGCTGAGAAATCGAGCATAGTTGACCTTATTTAATCGCGACCATTGAGCAAAAATTAAAGCACTGAAACCACAGTGTCTGACTGGAGAAACCGGCTTGGGCCAGGCGCTGTTGGTGCTCGGCTAAGGTGTCGGGTTTCATCACATTTTCCAGTGCGCTGCGTTTTTGGCTGATCTCCAGCTCGCTGTAGCCATTGGCGCGTTTAAAATCGTGGTGTAAGTCGATGAGTAAATCGTTGGCGGTGTTATCGTGGCTGATAAACTTCTCCGACAAAATCAACACACCGCCGGGTTTTAGTCCCTGGTATACGCGTGTTATCAGCGCGGCGCGATCGGCCTTAGGTAAAAACTGTAAGGTAAAATTAATTACCACCACTGCGGCCTGCTCGATGCTTTGCTGGCGGATATCGGCCAGTAACACCTGCACCGGCACTTGCGAGCGAAAGGCCTGTAAGTGACGCTCACAGCGCTCTACCATGGCGCTGCTGTTATCCACGGCAATAATACGGCAGTTAGCCGCGCTGATATTACGCCGCATTGCTAACGTTGCGGCACCTAATGAGCAGCCGAGATCATAATACTGGCTGTCAGCTTGCTGAAAGCGGGCAGTAAGTTTGCCAATCGTTTGAATAATAGTCTGATAACCGGGTACAGAGCGCTGGATCATGTCAGGAAAGACGTCAGCTACCTGATCGTCAAAACGAAAATCCTGTACCTGTGCCAGTGGCTCGGCAAATATCTGATCTTTTTGCATACAAGCGTTACTACCGTAAAAAGTGGCGCGAAAAATGTGGCGCTTAGTTTAGCCTAAAAGCGCCCGACACTACAGCAGGCTGTATTGCTGCTCGCCCGGCCACGGCGCCAGGCAAGGGTGTGGATAGCCCAAATCGGTGGCAAACTGCCGGCATAGCTGCGGTGCTAGGGTGTTGTCTGGTGTGTGAAAAAAGCAAAACGGTGTTTTACCCATCTTAAGCCACTGGGTAATTTTGCCAAGCCAGGGCTGATAAAACTGCCGGTTTAATGCCATGTCGTCACTGCCGATAAAGCGCAGCATGGGTGTGTCGCTAAAGCTGATGGCATGCACCGCGACCCGCGGCTTTTTCGCCTGCGCATCAACCAGGGCGGGTGTGGTTGGCGGCACTGCAAACAGCGCCCGGCTGTCTATCACCACCCGCTCAGCGCCATAGTGCTGCAGCATCTTATGCAGAGCAACTTCGTGCTGGCCTTTGTCAAAATAGGCCGGGTGGCGCACTTCAACCGCACAGCGATAGTGCTGGCTTATTTGCTGCACCATGCTACTTAGGCGTGGTAGCGTATCGGGCCCCAAATGGGCCGGTAATTGCAGATGCACCAAGGCCAGTTTGTGTGCCAGTGGCGACAGCAGCGCTAACCAGGCGGTCAGCTGCGACAGGTCAGCTTGCTGTTGATGGCTTAAGCGCTGCGGCACCTTTAACACAAAGCGGTAATCGTCCGGTGTGTCGTGTTGCCAACGTGTCAGGGTTTCAGTTGAGGGATCAGCATAGAAACTGGTATTGCCCTCAGCCGTGTTAAAGAAACGCGCATACTGGGCCAGATACTGCACTGCCGGCTGATCTTTTGGATATATTGAATTTTTCCAGGCCGGATTGGCCCACACCGGGCAACCAAGATACAACATGCTGGCTTGACCTTCTTAAAGTGGCAGCGTAAAACTAACTAGCAGCGTGAAACTAACAATAGCGGCAAGAATAACATAATGATAATAAGATTATTAATCTGCCTGTTACTGTGCCTGGGTTGGTCAGGCCAAAGTGCTGCAGCAAGCTTGCCTGATCCCCTGCAGGTAGCTATCAGCAGCGACAGCTTTCCTTATATGTTTGCTGATGATCACGGTGAGCCGTCAGGCCTGGTGGTAGATTACTGGCGCGAAGTAGGGCGTCAGCAAGGTGTCGCTGTGCGTTTTACCATGGCGGATTGGCCGCAAACTTTGCAGCTGTTGCAAAGCGGTGCGGTACATTTACACGGAGGCATCGCCTACACTGCAGAGCGGGCACAGCGCTATCAATTGGGTGATACCGGCATCTCAGTGCAAAGTAACATTTTTTTGCATCGTGATTTGCCCTCAGCCAGTAATCTGACGGAGCTTACCCCCTATGCTATCGGCGTAATAGATAAGTCCAGCCATGTTGATACCATTAAGCAATGGTTACCCAACGCCATCTTAAAGCCGTATCCGAATGTTAGCGCCATGTATGATGCTGCGCTGGCCGGGGAGCTCCGTGTGATGAGTGCGCTGGATCGCTTGCCGCCACGCTATACACGCTATGACGAGCTGATTGCCCAGTTTCCCTTGTATAAAAAAGTGCCACTGCGCAGTATCAGCCTGAACTATGCGATGAATAAAGACTCGGCTTTATCGCCAGCCCTGGTGCGGGCAACCGCCGCGGTGGAGGCCGCTTTTCTTGAGCGCCTGGAGCGGCGTTGGCTTGGCGTTGCTGCAGATGATGATACGCTGTTATTGGGTGTGCCTATTGATAACCAGCCTTATATGCATGTCTCACCACAGGGCGAGGCGCAAGGCTTATTTGTCGAGCTGTGGCGGCTGTGGTCAGAGGCAACCGGCGTTAAAATCGCTTTTGTGCCAGACACCTCTTTTAATAATTTGCAACAATTGGCCAAAGGCCGCATTGACGTGTTAATTGGTTTTCCCAGCAACCAGCAATTGCCGGCAGAAGTGACTACCGCATATCAGTTATATGGCTTTGACTCACATTTTTATGCTCTACAAAGCGCAGAGGAAGAACCGCTTAGCGCCGACAGTGCCGTGACCATAGGACTGTTTGAAAACGCACCTTATCTTGAAGAGTTGGCACAGCGCTATCCCAAGGCTCAGTTCGTACGTTTTCGTGCCCTTACCCAAATGATTGAGGCGGTAATGGCCGGTGAACTGGCCGGCTTTTACGGCGCCACGGCGATTATGGCGCAGCGTTTGCCTGCAATGAATTTACAGGATGTGTTCAAACTGCAGGCGGATAGCCGGATCAGTGCGCCACTGTACAGTTTAATCCGCAGCGGCCGGCTGCAGTTGGCTGAGCAAATCCGTCAGGGCTTTAATCAAATTCCACTGCAGCAACTGATTGAGGTCGAGAAAGTGTGGGTAACACAAGCCAGCCAGCGCTATTTTCCGCAGTTTTTGCAGCAAGTGCCGATTACGCTGACTGAACAGCAATGGCTGGAACAGGCTGGTACGCTCAAAGTGGGTATGCTGTCTAACTGGCCACCGATGGAATTTGTTAACGACGATGGTGAACCGGCTGGTGTGACTGTTGATATGTTTGACATCCTGAGCCGGCGTTTAAAGGCTCAGTTTGAAATTGTCACCTTTGCTGATTTTTCCGCTATGTTAGCTGCGCTTAAACAAAAAGACATTGATCTGGTGGCAAATGTGTCAGAGCGGCCGGAGCGGCATGCGTATGCGAAGTTCACCGATGAGTTTTGGTCGACACAATGGGCGGTTATCAGTGCCTATGACGGCACAACTGTAGTTAGCACCAGCCAGTTAAACGGCAAAACCGTTGCTGTTTACCAGGATTACCAATTGGCCCGCCATCTGAATGATACTTATCCCCAGATACAGGTGGTTCCGGTAAGCTCGTTACGCCGTGGTCTGCAGCTGCTGCAACAGCAGGATGTCGATTACGTTCTGGACTCAGTTGAGGCCGCCAGTGAGATGTTACGCCAGATGGGATACTTATCGTTGCGGGTACAGATATTAGACGATTTACCCTCCTATCCGTCACTCATTGCGGTGCGGGAGGATTATCAGCCGCTGGTTGTGATGCTGAACAAGGGCCTGCGCAGCATTGGTAAAGAAGAGCGGCAGCAGCTGTACCAAAAGTGGTTTAGTTTTCAGATAACCCAGGGCATCAACAAGGCACAGTTACGTACCTTAATGTGGCAAATTGGCGGCGCCGTCGCAGTATTATTAGTGTTCGTGGTGTTTTGGAACCTGTCACTGCGCCGTGAAGTGTCATTGCGCCGCCAGGCCGAGCAGAAAATGCGCTTTATGGCCACGCATGACGATTTAACCCGGCTACCTAACCGTACTCTGATAAAAGAGCGCATTGAACAGGCACTGCTGCAACATGCGCGGCATAACGAAATTCTGGCGCTGTTGTTTATTGATTTAGATGGCTTTAAAGAGGTAAATGATCGCTTTGGTCATGATGCCGGCGATGAGTTACTGATCAAGTTGGCGGACGTACTTAAAGATACTGTGCGAAAAAGTGACACAGTGGCCCGCTTTGGCGGCGATGAGTTTGTTATTTTACTTACCGGGCTGTTAAGCCGTGATGATGCCGCCATTGTTGCGCAAAAGATCCTGCACCAGCTAAGTCAGCCGGTCACCTTATCTGTCGGGCAAGTGCAGGTAGGGGCCAGCATTGGTATTGCTGTTTATCCGGAGGACGGTACCGACAGTGCCAAACTGCTGAAAGTGGCAGACAGTTTGATGTACCGTATTAAGCAGCAGGGTAAAAATCAGTATTGTTTTTCCCGGGCGGTGTTTTCGTAAGCGGGCAGTGACATTAAGCGTCAATTCTATATAATTAGCCGTCATTTTAATGCCGCTGATTAGCAAGGTAGAAGGAAGGTTTAATGCGTAGCCATTATTGCGGTTTGTTAACTGCACAACAGGTGGGACAACAGGTTTCGTTATGCGGCTGGGTTAACCGGCGCCGCGATCTGGGTGGGTTAATTTTTATCGATTTGCGTGACCGTGAAGGGTTAGTGCAGGTCGTCTGCGACCCCGATTTAAAAGACCTGTTTGATGTGGCCTACACGCTGCGTAACGAATTCTGTATTCAGGTAAAAGGCACAGTGCGGGCGCGGCCTGATTCACAAATTAACAAAGATATGGCCACCGGCGAAGTTGAAGTCTATGCCAGTGAGCTTATCATCCTAAACAAAGCGGCACCCTTGCCGCTGGACTCTAATCAGAACAACAGTGAAGAGCAGCGCCTGAAATACCGCTACCTGGACCTGCGCCGGCCTATGATGACTGAGCGGCTGAAGTTTCGCGCTAAAGTAACCAGTTTTGTGCGTAACTTTATGGATAGCCACGGCTTTATGGACGTGGAAACGCCGATTCTGACCAAAGCCACGCCCGAAGGCGCGCGTGATTACTTAGTGCCAAGCCGCACCCATAAGGGCCAGTTTTTTGCGCTGCCACAATCGCCGCAGCTGTTTAAGCAGCTGTTGATGATGTCAGGCTTAGACCGCTACTATCAAATTGTGAAATGCTTCCGTGACGAAGACTTACGTGCAGATCGCCAGCCAGAATTTACCCAAATCGATATTGAAACCTCGTTTATGACATCTGAGCAGGTCATTGAAGTGACTGAAAAGATGGTGCATCAGATGTTTAACGAGTTGCTTGGGGTAGACCTGGGCAGATTCCCGCGCATGCCGTACAGCGAAGCGATGCGGTTATACGGCTCAGACAAGCCGGACTTACGTAACCCAATGCAGTTTGTCGATATTGCCGATCTGGTAAAGGACGTTGAGTTTAAAGTGTTCGCTGGCCCGGCAAATGACAGCAAAGGCCGTGTGGTGGCGCTGAAAGTACCCGGCGGCGCAGAGAAAATCTCGCGTAAAGATATCGACGGCTACACCAGTTTTGTCGGTATATACGGTGCCAAAGGTCTGGCCTGGATGAAGGTTAATGACATTGCTGCAGGTGTCGATGGCGTACAATCGCCGGTAGCGAAGTTCTTAACGCCAGAAATTATTAATAGCATTATCAGCCGTACTGGCGCCGCCAATGGTGATTTAATTTTCTTTGCTGCCGATAGTTATAAAGTGGTGTGTGAGGCGATGGGCGCGCTGCGCTTAAAACTGGGCGAAGAGTTAGCCATTACCCAGCCTGGTTGGAAGCCGCTGTGGGTAGTTGATTTTCCGATGTTTGAAGAAAATGACGATGGCAGCTTCTCTGCGGTGCACCATCCGTTTACGTCACCTTTGGACACGGCTGCTTTTGTTAACACGCCTAACAACGAACTGCAGCTAGGCAGCCTGTTGTCTAACGCTTACGATATGGTGCTAAACGGCACTGAATTAGGCGGTGGCTCGGTGCGTATTCACACTGCTGAGGTGCAGGCTAAGGTATTTACCCTGCTGGGCATTAGCGATGAAGAAGCTGCCGAGAAATTCGGCTTTTTGTTAGAAGCGTTAAAATACGGTGCGCCGCCACATGCTGGCCTGGCTTTTGGCCTGGACCGTCTGGTGATGCTAATGACCGGCGCTACGTCAATTCGTGATGTAATGGCATTCCCTAAAACCGCCACTGCCGCTTGCCCGCTAACTGATGCGCCTGGGGCGGCTAACCCGGCGCAACTGGCTGAGCTTGGCATAGCTGTGGTGGCAAAACCACAATAAGTTGTTTTACCTGCAATACCGTGGCAGCCTGCAAGGCTGCCACAACTAAGGAGTAACTGATGGCCGGCCATAGTAAATGGGCGAACATGAAGCATCGCAAAGCCCGTCAGGATGCGAAAAAAAATAAAATCTTTACCAAAATTATCCGCGAGCTAACGGTAGCTGCCCGGTTAAACCCAGATATCAGTGCTAACCCCAGGTTACGGCTGGCGGTAGATAAAGCGCTATCAGAAAATATGACCCGCGATACCATCGACCGGGCAATTAAGCGCGGTGCCGGTGCCAGCGAGGGCGAAAACTACGACGAGTTAGTGTACGAAGGCTATGGCCCGGGGGGCGTAGCGGTGATCGTTGAAACCATGACCGACAACCACAAACGCACTGTGGCAGATGTGCGTCATGCCTTTACCAAAGCCGGCGGCAGCCTGGGTACGACAGGTTCTGTAGCGTATTTATTCAGTCGCCGTGGTGTGCTGCTGTTTGCCCCTGGTGTAGATGAAGATGCGTTAATGGATGCAGCGCTGGAGGCCGGTGCTGAAGATATTATGAATCACGATGATGGCAGCATTGAAGTGTTAACCGCCGCCGAGCAATACAACGATGTGAAAGACGCGCTGGCTGCCGCCGGCTTTAACGCTGATAACAGTGAAGTGACCTTAATACCGGCAAGCCGTTGTGAGGTCACAGCAGAGCATGCAGCTGCCTTTTTTAAATTGCTCGACCAGTTGGAAGACTCTGACGATGTGCAAAACGTCTATCACAATGCTGACATCAGTGACGAACTGATGGCCGAGCACGGCTAGGCGTGAATATTATCCTGGGCATCGATCCCGGTAGCCGGTTAACCGGTTATGGTGTGGTGCGCCAAAGCGGTATGAAGTTTGAGTACGTCGCCAGTGGTTGCATCCGGCTTAACAGTAGCGATCTGCTGCCAGAGCGGCTGTTGGATATCTTTAACGGCGTAACGGAAATTATCCGCCAAACCCAGCCTACCATTTTCGCTATTGAACAGGTGTTTATGGCACGCAATGCCGACTCCGCATTAAAGCTGGGGCAAGCCAGAGGCGCCGCTATTGTTGCCGCCAAACACGCCGGGCTGGAGGTATTTGAGTATTCTGCCCGTCAGGTGAAGCAATCTGTGGTTGGCACTGGCGCTGCTGATAAAGCCCAGGTGCAGCACATGGTGCGCACCTTACTGAAGCTGCCCGCCAACCCTCAGGCTGACGCCGCTGATGCGCTTGCAGTTGCTTTGTGTCATGGGCATACTCAGCAAAGTTTGGTTAGCCTGGCGGGGCAAGCCCGCAAAACCGTGCGTGGCCGCCTGCGCTAAGCGCGTCACCTTATATAAGCAGAGACTATGATTGGACGGTTACGTGGTATCTTGCTGGAAAAGCAAGCGCCTGATTTATTAATTGAAGTGGCTGGTGTCGGCTATGAAGTACAGTTGCCGCTGACCAGTTTTTATCAGCTGCCGGCTATCGGCGCCGAGGCGGTAATTTATACCCATTTTGTTGTGCGTGAAGATGCACAGCTACTATATGGTTTTGTTAATCAGACTGAGCGGGCGCTGTTTCGCCAACTGCTTAAAGCCAATGGTGTTGGGCCCAAACTGGCGCTCACTATCTTATCCGGCATGACGGCTTCACAGTTTGTTCGCTGTGTGCAGCTTGATGACCTTAGCGCCCTGGTGAAGCTGCCCGGCGTGGGTAAGAAAACTGCTGAGCGTTTAGTGGTGGAAATGCGCGACCGGTTAAAAGACTGGGGCATCGCGCCACACACTCCGGTTACTGACAGCCTGACACTGCAAGGTGACGAGGCGCTGTTTATCGGCACGCCCAGTGCAGAGCAGGATGCCGCCAGCGCCCTGGTATCGTTGGGTTATAGTCAGCAGCAGGCAGATAAAGCGGTAAAAGCAGTAAAACAAGCTGATATGAGCAGCGAGCAACTGATTAAAGCGGCGCTTAGGAGCATGATGTAACCATGATTGAAGCCGACAGGTTAATACAAACCACTGCGACACGCGAAGATGAAGTCATTGATCGGGCGATAAGGCCGAAAACCCTGGCGGATTACACCGGGCAGCAGCACGTTTGTCAGCAAATGGCCATCTTTATTGAAGCAGCTCGTGGCCGCGGCGACCCTTTGGATCACTTGCTGATTTTCGGCCCGCCGGGTTTGGGTAAAACCACATTGGCGATGATTGTTGCTAATGAAATGGGCGTCAATATTAAAACCACCTCAGGGCCGGTGCTGGAAAAAGCCGGCGATTTAGCCGCGCTGTTAACCAACCTTGAACCTAATGATGTACTGTTTATTGACGAAATTCACCGCCTAAGCCCGGTGGTAGAGGAAATTCTCTATCCGGCGATGGAAGATTATCAACTGGATATTATGATAGGCGAGGGGCCGGCAGCGCGCTCCATTAAACTCGATTTACCGCCGTTTACCCTGGTGGGCGCCACCACCCGTGCCGGTGCCTTAACCTCGCCATTGCGCGATCGTTTTGGCATAGTGCAGCGGCTGGAATTTTATAAAGTCTCAGAGTTAACCCAAATTATTCTGCGCTCGGCGCATTTTCTTCATTTAAACCTGGACGAAGCAGGTGCCGCCGAAATTGCCCGCCGCTCGCGCGGCACCCCACGCATTGCCAACCGCCTGCTGCGCCGGGTGCGCGACTATGCTCAGGTAAAGCATGATGGTACCGTAACACCGGACGTTGCCGCAGCAGCGCTGCAGATGGTTGACGTTGATGCCGAAGGTTTTGACTATATGGACCGCAAGCTGATCTTGGCCATTATTGAAAAATTCAGCGGCGGCCCGGTTGGGCTGGATAATCTGGCTGCGGCTATAGGTGAAGAGAAAGACACGATAGAAGATGTGATAGAGCCGTTTTTAATTCAGCAGGGCTTTATTCAGCGTACACCGCGTGGCCGCACAGCTTCGCCACGCGCCTATACCCACTTTGGTTTCGACCTACCCAAATCAGACTGAGCTGAATAAAAGTATCCACTAACTGGATGGTGCTGCAGCTAGGCGACAAATTAAAAAGCAAGACGAGCATAGCTGACTATGTGAGTTTTTCGGACTGGCGCACCAGCGTTTTAATGCAGGCAACAACGCTGTAGTGCCAGCCAGGACGTGGATAAAAAAAGCCCGCTCAAAGGAGCGGGCAATGCAACAAGTTGAAGGAGTGCTTCAAAAAATCCAGGGAACATGTTGAAACAGCAACAAAATTTGGTTTAAACACAAATCTCATTACCAAGTGATCCTTACTAAGACAGAGCAGCTCGGCTGCTGTATCTTTGCGCTAGCTCAGAACACCTGCGTATTATGTCGATTTGGAGTAATTACTTCAAACGAGAAAAACTGCAGCGCTACTATTAAAAAAACTAATGTGACTCAGGGTTAGGATCGGTTAATTCCTAAACAGCTTTGCTTTATTATCGCTTCAAGCCTCTTGTTCATGCAGGGTTAAGATAGAAGCCGCATCATAGCCGCATTACTTTTTGTCACAATTTATGTCGTGGGCCAGCCAGATCGAACTTACAGGGCGTTTAACTTAGCTAAAGTAAAAATTAACGAAATACTTGAACTAATTGCAGAAAAAATGTCCAACAATGCAAATTTAAAAAATCAAGTAGGCGATGCAGAAAAATATAGTTGTGTTTAGCTTGCATCGACGATTGAGTTAGTGCGCGTGCTTACTTATCATATGCAGCAATTAAAGCGATCAGCCATGTCAGAAACTGTCTTTTCATTCCCCGTGCGCGTGTACTATGAAGATACCGATGCCGGAGGAATAGTTTACTATGCCAATTATTTAAAATTTTTTGAGCGAGCGCGCACCGAATGGTTGCGCGCCCTGGGTATTGAGCAGGATTTATTATTGTCAAAAAATGTCGCCTTTGTTGTTACCCAGGTTTTAATGGATAACAAAAAGCCGGCTAAATTTAATGAATTATTGACGGTTTCCAGTCAAATCAGTACCTTAAAGCAAGCGAGCATAGTTTTTATACAAAAAATTCATAACGTTGCCGGCGATCTGGTTTGCTCGGCAACCATTAAGGTTGCCTGCGTTGCACCGCAGGAGATGAAGGCCAGGGCCATTCCGGCCGACATTACAGAGGTATTATCAGGTGGCAGGTGAGATTTCTATTTTAGGGTTGTTAATTGAAGCCAGTTTCGTGGTGCAGCTGGTGATGCTGATCTTAGTGGCGATGTCAGTGATGTCATGGACCATGATTTTTCGCCGTCGTAAGGCGCTAAGCGATGCGGTGGTAGATGCGAAGAAGTTTGAAGACAGGTTTTGGTCTGGTGTTGATTTAGCCAAGCTTTATAACGAAGTGAGTGCCCGTGCCAGCAACAATGGCTTAGAGGCGTTATTTAAAGCAGGCTTTAAAGAGTTTGCCCGTTTGCATAAAACCAACAGCCGCCAGCCGGCCGCTGTAATGGAAGGCACCCAACGCGCCATGCGCGTAGGTCTGTCGCGTGAGGTAGAGCGTTTAGAGATGCACTTGCCATTTTTGGCGACAGTGGGCTCGATAAGTCCTTACATTGGTCTGTTTGGTACAGTGTGGGGCATTATGAATTCGTTTATCGCACTTGGCGCGGTAGAGCAGGCCACGCTTGCAATGGTAGCGCCTGGCATAGCTGAAGCCTTAATTGCAACGGCGATCGGTTTATTTGCCGCGATTCCGGCGGTGATTGCTTACAACAAGTTTTCGCATCAGGTGGAAGTACTGGAAAGCAGTTATGCCAACTTTGTTGAAGAGTTCGCCAATATATTGCACCGCCAGGCCGTTGCCAATAACGGAGATGCTGCCTGATGTATGTTAGAAAAAAGCGTCGGTTAAAGGCTGAAATTAACGTTGTGCCTTATATTGACGTGATGTTGGTACTGTTGGTGATTTTTATGGTAACTACGCCGCTGATTACGCAAGGCGTAAAGGTAGAGCTGCCTAAATCTGCTGCAGAGCCAATTAAACAAATGCAGGACGGTAAAACGCCGCTGGTGGCGACCGTTGATCAGGATGGTCTGTACTATTTTGAAAAAGACGGCAAGCAGCAGGGGCCCTTTACTGCCGCCGAGCTTACTGTCGAAGTGGCCAGTTGGCTGAAAATAGAGCCCGGTACCCAGGTGATTGTAAAAGGCGATCGTAAAGTCAGTTACGACGCCGTGATCAGGCTTATTAATGTGTTAAAAGGCGCGGGTGCGCCTGCTGTAGGCCTGATGACAGATAACGTGGACGCGGGTTGAGATGGCGATGCAGATAGAACCGGCATTAGCAAAGTCGTTGGGCTTGCATGTTGGCATTATTATCATGCTGGTGTTTAGTGCTGATTTTTCCAGTAAGCCTGAGATGGTATCGGTCAGCTTGCACAGTGAAGGGACAGCGCCGGTTGAAGCGGTAGCGATAGATGAGCAACAGCTCAATCAGCGCGTAGCGCAGATGCAGCAAGAGCGTGATGCCGCTAAAGCCGCAGAAGAAAAACGTATTCGTGATTTAGAACGTCGTGCTGAGCAGGCTGAAAAAAGCCGCGCCGCCGAAGAAGCCCGATTAAAGCGGGTAGCCGAAGAGAAGCGCAAAGCGGATGCTGAAGCGGCTAAAGCTAAGGCGGCGGCTGCTGAAGCGAAAAAGCGCCAGCAGCAGGAAGCCGCTAAGGCAAAAGAAGCTGAGCAGGCGCGGCTGGTAAAAGAGCAAGAACGCAAGAAAGCGGAAGAGGCAGCCAAGGCTGCTGAACAAAAACGCAAAGCGGAACAGGAAGCTGCAGAGAAAGCGGCTGCTGAGCGGGCACGTCAGGCAGAAGAGGCGCGTCAGCGTGCCGAGCAAGAGCGCGCCATGCAAGAGCAGCTGGCCAAAGAAGCGCAAGCCCGTGCAGCAGCACGCTCAAGGCAGGCCGCTACTGAGGTGCAGCGCTACACGGCGCTGATACGTGATGCCATCCAGCGTAATTTGTTGGTGGATGAAAGCATGCGTGGTAAGTCGTGCCGGATCAATATCCGGTTGGCCAGTAATGGTTTTGTGACAAATGTTGGCGTGTTAAGCGGTGACAAAACGGTGTGTGATGCCACAGTCAGGGCCGTAAATCGGGCCGGAACCTTGCCAGTGTCGGCAGATCCGGATGTGTATAACCAGTTAAAAGATATTAACTTAACGGTAAGCCCAGAACTTTAATTATGCTGAAATTTATCCGAACGACAGTTTTGTTTTTTGCGGTGCTGCTAACGGCTAAAGCCAATGCGTCACTGGAGATTGTTATCACCGAAGGTATTGACTCGGCGCGGCCGGTAGCCATTTTACCCTTTACCTTTAAAGGCGCCACCTTGCCTAGCCAGCGGTTAGACGAAGTGATCGCGGCCGATTTAATGCGCAGTGGTAAATTTAGTCCGCTGGCTAGCATTAAGTTTCCACAGCGGCCGCCAAGCGCAGCGCAAATTGATTATGCCGCCTGGTCACGCGAAGGGGTAGAAGCTATTGTTATTGGCCAGGTAACCGAAGTGGGTATCGATCGTTACACGGTAAGTTTCGAGTTGATTGACGTGCTAAAAGGCAGTAATGCTGCCAGCCGGCAATCACTGAATGCCGGTCGCTTAACCACCGGTGGCCATATTCTTGATAGCCGCGAAACGACAATTAGCGGCAGTCAGTTCCGCCAGTACGGCCATCGCATCAGCGATATCGTTTACGAAAAACTGACCGGCGAGCGTGGTGCTTTTTTAACAAAAATTGCTTATGTGTTGGTTAATCGTCAACTGGAGTTTCCTTACCAGTTAGTGGTTGCTGATTATGATGGCTTTAACGAACAGATTTTATTGCGCTCAAAAGAGCCGCTGATGTCGCCAAGCTGGTCACCAGATGGCACCAAGCTGGCATATGTCACCTTTGAGAAGCGTCAGTCACAAATTTATATTCAGGACATTTACAGTGGCCGTCGCACTATGCTTAGCAGCACGCCGGGCATTAATGGTGCGCCTGTGTGGTCCCCCGATGGCCGCAGGCTAGCTATGGTGCTGTCAAAAGACGGTAACACAGAAATATACATCATGGAGGTGGCCACCAAGGCACTGACACGGGTAACGAATCACCGGGCAATTGATACAGAGCCTGCGTGGTCGCCAGATGGTAAGGAGCTGTTATTTACTTCTGAGCGAGGTGGAAATCCACAACTTTATAGCGTAAATTTGTTAACGGGTACAACCAGACGTTTAACCTTTGAAGGTGAAATGAATTTGGCTGGATCTTATACACCAGATGGTAATTCGGTGGTGATGGTAAATCGCACCCGTGGCCAGTATCACATTGCAAAAATGGATCGTCAGACCCGGTTTTTGCAGGTACTGACCAAAACCAATCTGGATGAATCACCGAGCGTGGCTCCCAATGGTTCTATGATTATTTATAGTACCATGCACGGCAATGCTCAGGTGTTAGCACTGGTTTCTATGGATGGGCGTTTTAAAGCACGACTGCCGGCGGTGGAAGGACAAGTTAAATCGCCGGCCTGGTCGCCTTTTTTATAAAAAAGCAAGATCGTAATTACATTTAAATACTAAGGACAACATCATGAAATTAAATAAAGTGTTAAAAGGTTTGTTCGTGGCATTACCAGTGCTGACTCTGGCTGCTTGTAGCTCAACTTCTTCTACTGACCAGTCTGGTGCAGACACTTCAGGTGTGCAAGAGACTGTGCAGGTAGAAACGGTAGAGCAGGTTGTTAGCCCGGCAGAGCAGATGCGTCAGAAGCTGGAAGCGCTGCGTCAGGAAAACACCATTTACTTCGATTTCGACAAAGCCACTGTACGCCCAGAGTTCGTAGAGACTCTGCAAGCTCACGGTGCTTTCTTATCAGCTAACCCTTCAGTTCGCGTGACAATTGAAGGCCACACTGACGAGCGCGGCACACCAGAGTACAACATCGCCCTGGGCGAGCGTCGTGCAATGTCTGTGGTACAGTACCTGCAAAACCTGGGCGTTTCTGCCGGCCAAATCTCTACTGTTAGCTACGGTGAAGAGAAGCCAGCTGACACCTCACGTACTGAAGCAGGCTTTGCTAAAAACCGTCGCGCAGTGTTAGTCTATTAATCCAGACTACTCACTTAATTGATGCGAATGACAGTTAAATATACTCTGCTTGCCGCAATAACACTGGCTCACACCAGTGTTATTGCTAATCCGGCGCCGGTTACTGATATTACCCGTAACCGGCCGGTTAACAATTCCGGCCAAATTCAGATGGGCGGCTCTATTGAGCAGCGTCTCACTGCGCTTGAACGTATAGTCGAAGCCCGCTCTGAAGCACAGTTGCGCATGACTACACAGCTACAGCAATTGCTTGATGAGGTGAGTGAGCTGCGTGGCGTGACAGAAACCCACTCTTACCAGTTAGAAGAAATCCTGCAGCGTCAGCGCGACCTGTATCAGGAAATAGACCGTCGTGTCAGTGCTATACAAACACCGACAAACAGCGCCAGTACCGCAGCGCCCGTAACTAATAACGAGCCTGCTGCTGCCGTATACTCGTCAGACGCCTCTGAAAACGATGCCTATGACAGAGCGGTCAATATGGTGCTGAAAGATCGGCGCTATGATGCCGCTATCCCCGAATTTGAGAGTTTTATCCGTACCTATCCCAACTCTGGTTATGCGCCCAATGCGCATTACTGGTTAGGGCAGTTGTTATTTAATAACAATGAATTAGCTAAAGCAAAAACCCATTTTGAACGTGTGGTGAATAATTTTCCGCAATCTAATAAAGTGGCTGATGCGCTGTTAAAACTTGGCCAGGTAGCCGAGCGTGAAAATAACAAAGACGCCGCACTGCGGTATTACCGTCAGGTAGTCGAAAAGCATGCTACTGCCACTTCGGCAAAGTTAGCACAAGATCGCATAACCGCATTACAGTAAATCAGCCCGGCGTTAGCCGGGTTTTTTCTGCGTGCCGTTTGCTGCTAACGCTGGCATTTTGACCAATCAGGCAGGAACCTTGCGCTTTTTAACACTTTTTGGTTGCACAAAAGCCGTAAATCAGTAAGATATGCGTCCGCAGTGTGGGTCATTAGCTCAGCTGGTAGAGCAGCGGACTTTTAATCCGTTGGTCGATGGTTCGAATCCATCATGACCCACCACTTTATCTCGTTTTTCCTGTTTGGGTCATTAGCTCAGCTGGTAGAGCAGCGGACTTTTAATCCGTTGGTCGATGGTTCGAATCCATCATGACCCACCAACAACACGACATCATTACCTTTAAACTTGCACGGCTGCAGCCGGGCCAGGCTGTATTTTGCCCCTGCTCGGCGGTATAATATTGGCCCTTTACAGCCAGCGGGTAAGCGCTATGGAACAGACGTTGTATTTCACAGAGCAAGACTTTGCTTTTCCAAAAAAGCCGGTGCCGTTAAGCAGCGATGAAAAGCAGGCTTACAAAGCGCGGATCAAAACCCTGCTGCAGCAAAAAGATGCGGTGTTGGTTGCACATTATTACACCGATCCGGAAATTCAGGCGCTGGCCGAAGAAACCGGTGGCTGTGTTTCAGACTCGTTAGAAATGGCCCGTTTTGGTAACGAGCACCCGGCGAAAACGCTGATTGTGGCCGGTGTTAAATTTATGGGCGAGACGGCTAAAATTTTAACGCCGAACAAAACCGTCTTAATGCCTACGCTGGACGCCACCTGCTCGTTGGATTTAGGCTGCCCGGCTGAGCCGTTCTCAGCATTTTGTGACGCGCACCCAGACCGGGTAGTAGTGGTTTATGCCAACACCTCTGCTGCGGTAAAAGCCCGCGCTGACTGGGTGGTTACTTCGTCCATCGCCTTAGATGTGGTGGATTATCTGGATAGCCTGGGCAAAAAGATTATCTGGGGGCCGGATAAGCATTTAGGCGCTTATGTGCAAAAGCAAACCGGTGCCGATATGCTGCTGTGGAACGCTGCCTGTATCGTACACGATGAGTTTAAAGCTAAAGCGCTAATCGAGCTGAAAAAGCAGTACCCAGACGCTGCGGTACTGGTGCACCCGGAATCACCCGATAGCGTAGTGCAATTGGCCGATGCGGTAGGCTCAACCAGCCAGCTGATTAAAGCCAGCCAGACGCTGCCTAACGAGATGTTTATCGTAGCCACCGATAAAGGCATCTTTTATAAAATGCAGCAGCAGATGCCGCATAAGACCTTTATAGAAGCCCCAACCGGCGGTAATGGTGCTACCTGCCGTAGCTGTGCCCATTGCCCCTGGATGGCGATGAATGGTTTAAAGGCGATAGAAGCAGCCTTAACCGATACCAGCGGCCATGAAATTTTTGTTGACGCCATGCTGCGGGAAAAAGCCTTAATCCCGCTTAACCGTATGCTGGGCTTTGCCGCTGATATGAAAAAGCAGGTAAAAGGCAACGCTTAAGCTCGTTATTGATAAAACTGGATAAAAATCCGTCAGTAGCGGGCGAGGTGCACAGATAACAGTTGCGCCTGCTGCGGAATTTCCCTAGTATAGCCGCGCTTGCAACGCAAGTTCCGGAGAGATGGCTGAGTGGCTGAAGGCGCACGCCTGGAAAGTGTGTTTAGGTTAACCCCTAACGAGGGTTCGAATCCCTCTCTCTCCGCCAGATTAAAACAAAAGGCCCACGCCACAAGCGTGGGTCTTTTGTTTTAACGCGGTGTAGCCGTGCGAGTAGTTTGAGAAATTGCGCAGGGTAGTTTGAGAACAAGGCAGAGTTTATCTGTCTACGTTTTTAGCTAATCCGCAGTGCCATGCCGCACTGCGCAAATATGGCCATGTCTTTTGCAAACCAGGGCTGGGCAAATTTACAATCAGTCACCGCCCGGGTATATAGCTGCTGTAAATTAACACCCCTAAAATTTCGTGACATTTTTGTATTTATCAGGTTATCTTTCATGCACTTATTTAATGCTTACGTTAGCACCGTAATTTTTTGCATTCGGGAGTAACTACGATGAAATTGATCATAGCGGGCTTAGTGCTGGTGTTGGCGGGCTGCGCCTCAGAGCAACAACTGGCTGAGTTTGAACACGGCATGCCCAACGAAATTGACTGCCCTGGTGGTGTAGAACACAGCTACGATACCACTATTTTTAGTTCAGAGGAGCCGCAAAGCGTTGGTAAAACGAAGGTAAATACCAAGTGCCGGCAAATTGATATGAGATCTGATATCGAAAAACAGCAGAGCAAAAGATAACCTGACTGATGTAGCTCAGTGCATCAGTCATCCTGATAACAAAGGCCCATGCCAAAAGCATGGGCCTTTTTCATTTATGCCCCACTGTTGTAGTTTCGGCTTGCATTTTGTCGTACATGTACTAAATTGATATCAAAATAATATCATTATGGGGTGGTGAAATGTTGCAAGAACGGATTATTAACAGTAAAAGCGGTTTCGCGATGATTGGGGTTTTGCTGCTACTGCAGTTAGCCGCACTCGCTGGTGTGGTGGTGTTGCCTGGATTTATAAAAGCACTGGCGCTGCTGTTGGCAGTAGTAGTGTTTATTTGTTGGTTCGGTTTTTACATGGTGCACCCCAATCAGTCGGCGGTGTTGCAGTTATTCGGCCGTTACGTCGGTACAGATTTGACCAATGGCTTACGCTGGGCTAACCCCCTTTACAGCAAGCAAAAGGTCTCACTAAGAGTGCGTAACTTTGAAAGCAGCAAAATGAAGGTTAATGACAATGCCGGTAACCCGGTGGAAATAGCGGCCGTAGTGGTATGGAAGGTGGTCGACAGTGCGGAGGCAGTGTTTGAGGTCGATAACTACGAAAACTTCGTTAATATTCAAAGTGAGTCTGCTATTCGTCACTTGGCTTCGAGTTATGCTTACGATGCCGGTAACGATGAAGCAATCAGCCTGCGCAGCAGTACGGATGAAGTGACAGAGCTGTTAAAGCAGGAAATTCAGGCGCGGCTGAACAAAGCCGGTGTACAGGTACTGGAAGCGCGCATTAGTCATTTGGCCTACGCGCCGGAAATTGCCAGTGCTATGCTGCAGCGTCAGCAGGCCGCTGCCATTGTTGCTGCCCGCCAGCAAATTGTTGAAGGTGCTGTCGGTATGGTAGAAACGGCATTACAGCGTTTATCTGAGCGTAATGTGGTGGAGCTGGACGATGAGCGTAAAGCGGCGATGGTGAGTAATTTACTGGTGGTGTTGTGTGGTGACCACCATGTGCAGCCTGTGGTTAATGCCGGCACGCTATATTAACGGGAGTTGTCGTGGCGAAAAAAGCCTTTGCCTTACGCCTGGATGAAGCCATGCTCAGCGCGCTGCAGCGCTGGGCAGATGATGAATTTCGCAGTATTAATGGCCAAATTGAGTACCTGCTGCATGACGCGCTGAAAAAAAATGGCCGTGTAGCACTAAAATCAGTGCAGGTGGACGCTACGCCACCGGCCGTTAAAGATGCTGGCGAGAAAGACAGTTAGTTGTTTTTCTTCTGTAAAATAATCGTTTCATGCTGACCGAGCTGGCGCTATAATCGCGCCGCCAATGGATAGCTGTCAGTATGGAGATGAAATTAATGCAGTTGCGCCCCGCGATAAAATTACTTAGTAAAAGCCTGGTAGGAGCCTTAGCCGCCTTGCTGGTGTTGATTTTTGTGCTAAGCCGCTCAGTGTTTTATGCTGAACCTGGTTATGTGTACCATGTGCGCACTATCCTGGGTGCTGAGCATGTGGTTAGTGATGTCGGTTATCAGTTTTTCTTTTTTGGCCGCTGGAATGCATGGAAGCGCTCGCTAACCGTGCAGGCGGTAACTGGTGGTTCAGACATTATGGATTACGCTGAAGTAGAAAATTCAGAAGACAGTGCCGCCTTGCCACCACAGAACATTATGTTTTTAGATCAGGTAGATGCTAATGCACAAGCCACAGTAAGGTTTTTAATTCCTACTGATGAAGTGGCCTTTACCCGTTTAGCCCATGAATACCGTACGCCAGAAAACCTGCTGCGCACTGCCCTTATTCCGGCGTTTAAAGAAACGCTACAGGCCAATGCGTCTTTGATGGGAGCAGAAGAGTATTATTCCGGTGGCCGTACTGAGTTTAACAACGAATTTGAAAACCAGATGACCAATGGCATCTATGTGGTGCGGCGGGAAGAACAAAATCTGGCGCAGTTACGCCGGCAAAAAGGTACTGCCAATGTGGCGCTGGGTACTGAGCAGGAAGATTTTGGCGATGAAACCCGCGTTAGCTTTGTGGTAAACAAAGTGCGTGATAGCGAAGGCCAGCCACTGCGTAAACGGCAGAAGTTCGTCGATTACGGTATTACCGTCGTCGATGCCCGTATCACGCAAATGAACCCGAACCAGCGCTTTGTTGAGCGCATGCAGTTAAAGCAGAAAGCCTCGGCCGACAGAGCCATAGCCCGCGAGCAACGTATTCAGGAGGAGGAGCAGCGCTTACTGGCGATTTCGCGTGGTGAGCGTGAAGTGGCCGAACGTCAGGCTAAAGCTAAGGTAGAGCAAATTCAGGCTACTACGGAAGCCGATACCCAGAAACAATTGGCGATAACTGAAGCGGAAAAACTGCAGGCACAAGCCAATATCCAGCGCGAAACGGCAAAAATTAACCTGGAAAAAGCCGAAATTGAAGCACAAACACTGCGCACACTGGCAGAAGCTGAGGCGTACCAGAAGAAGGTGATCCTGCAAGCTGATAACGCCTTAGCACAAAAGCTGGATGCCGAAATTCAAATTCAGCGTATCTGGGCTGAGTCTTTTGCCAAACGTGCGGTACCGCAGTATGTGTTTGGCGCTAATGGCAATACGCCAACCGGCAGTGACAGCGAAGCGCGCATGTTTATGCAGATGTTGACCATGGACGCGGCCAAACGCTTAAGCTACGACCGCGACCTGAAGAAATAGCCCTATCTCCATAGTGCTAATGCAACAACCAGGACACCAGCGGCAGCGTTAATAAACCGCTGAGGATACCCAAACCGATAATGCCGCTAACCAGGCGGGGGGCCAGCCCCGCCATTATCGCAATAGCGCCGGCAGAGATCATCGGTGGCATCGCTGCCTGGAAAATACTGATATTCACCGCCACACCGCTGTAACCCAGGCTAAACCATAACAGCGCCGCCAATGCAGGCATCATTACCAGCTTAATGCCCAGCGCACTTAGCAGCGGCGAAATTTCGGCTCTACTGAATTTTATTGTTAACGCAAAGCCAACAGCTACCATCACTACCGGCACTAAGGTGGCAGCTAAGTTATCAATCAGCTGGGTTGCCAGTGGCGGATACTCTGTGCCGCGCAGCAATAAACCCAGTGCCAGTGCAATAAAAGACGGAAAGGTGACAATTTTTAACGTGATGCCTTTCAACGTAGGCTTGGCCGCCGTGGGGCTGTAGAGCGCCGCTACGATAGTGACATAGGTTGCCAGCGCAATAAAAGAGCCGACCTGATCGTACACCACCGCATACGGCATAGCAGCGCTGCCAAATAAGGCTTCAGTCATCGGAAAGCCTAAAAACGAGGTGTTACCCAGTGGCAGCACAATCAGCAAAGCGCCGGTGACCTCGCGTGACCAGTGCAGTAACTTACTTAGCAGCAGCACAGTAGCAACTACTGCCAGCAACAAAAACCACGGTGTAATAGCGGGGATCAACAGTTCTGCCGAGAACTGCAGCTGCGGCACATTCTTTAAAATTAACGCGGGTAGTGCCACATATAACACATACATATTCAGCGCTATGCCACTGTTTTCCGGCATGGTCGGTAAGCGGCGCAACAATACGCCTATTAGCAAATAGGCTAATACCAGTAGAAAGTTATCCATTTATCTCACTTTGCTGATAAGCGGCAATCAATGCCCGTTTAGCCGCCCGCGGCAGCTGTTTTAGTTGATATTCGGCTTTGGCGGCAGCACTTTTGTCAGCCAGGGGTTGCTGGTACACCAGCTGCAGCGGCCCCTTGCCGCGCAGTGCCTTGGCGCCACCGGCCAACTGGCCACTGTGTTGGCGTAAACGTCGCGCGGGGTCGGTACTGATACCGGTATAAAGCACACCGGCTGCAGTTTGCACCATATACAAATACCAGTTGCTCACCGCGCTAACTCCGGCGCCGGCTGATCTGCTATACTGCGCCGGTTATTTGGCAGGCTTTGGCAAAACAGGAATTTTAATGTCATTTCAATCTCTCGCGCTGGCGGCGCCTATATTACGTGTGCTGCAAGAGCAAGGTTACGATGCACCCACACCAGTGCAACGGCAAAGTATCCCGGTTATTTTAGCCGGCAAAGATGTGTTAGCCGGCGCACAAACCGGTACCGGTAAAACCGCTGCATTTACTTTACCGCTGCTGCAGCAGATGCTCAATGCGCCTAAGGTCGTAGCGCCAAACCAGGTGCGGGTGCTTGTACTTACGCCAACACGGGAACTGGCGCAGCAAGTGTATGACAATGTGCGCAAGTATAGCCAGTACCTTGAGTGCCGTTCAGCGGTGTTTTACGGCGGCGTATCGATACGGCCGCAATACGATGACGCAGAGCAGGGGCTGGACATCTTAGTGGCCACACCGGGCAGGTTAATTGACCACCTGCACCAGAAAACCGTCGATCTATCTGCGTTGGAAGTACTGGTGCTGGATGAAGCCGACCGCATGCTGGACATGGGTTTTATTGTTGATATAAAACGCATTATGGCCAAGTTGCCGGCAAAACGGCAAACCTTACTGTTCTCGGCGACCTATTCCAATGAGATTAAACAGCTGGCCGATGAGCTGCTTAACAGCCCGCAACTGATTGAAGTGGCAGCGACGAATGCCACTGCCGAGCGGGTAGAGCAGCAGGCCTATCTGGTCGACCGCCACCGTAAGCGCGAGCTGCTATCGCATGTGATAGGCCGTAACAACTGGCCACAGGTGCTGGTGTTCGTCCGCACTAAGCACGGCGCAGATCGGCTGGCCAAGCAACTGGCAAAAGACGGTTTAAAAAGCGCGGCCATTCATGGCGATAAAAGCCAGGGCGCCCGCACCAAAGCCCTGGCCGATTTTAAGGCTGGTAGTGTACGCATTTTAGTGGCTACTGACATTGCTGCCCGCGGCCTGGATATAAACGAGTTGCCTTATGTGGTGAATTACGACTTGCCGCAGGTACCGGAAGACTATGTGCACCGTATCGGCCGCACCGGCCGCGCTGGTAACAGCGGTGTGGCGTTAACGCTGATCACACCGGACGAAATTAAAGCGCTGCAGGAGATTGAGCGGCTGATCCAGCAGGTGATTACCGCTCAGGTATTGCCGGGTTATGAGCACGACCCGACTTACATTACGCCAGAGCAAGCGCAAGCCAGGCACGGCGATGTGCCGAAAAAGCCAATGAAAAAGGGCAATTTAAAAGCCAAATTACGCGCTAAGGCTTTAGGTAAAGCCTGACATTGATGTAAAGCAGACGTACAAGTCTGCTTTTTTGTTGCCAAGCCAGTCTCTGTGTGGACATTGAGTAAATATAAGTCTATATTGATAGTCAAATGAATTGGCCGTGAGGTGGTTATGCAGGCAGTACAGCTTGATAGACAAAGCCAGCGCAATGTGGCGGCAACCGGGCTGAAAACGGTGTTAGCTATTTTAGATAAATGGCAATGCTCACCTGAGCAAATCCAGCGTATTTTGCAAATCTCCAAAGCAGCCTATTACAAGTACCGTAACGACCCTTATTGTGCCAACCTGACGCAAGACCAGATTGAGCGTATCAGCTACCTGCTGAATATTCACAGCAGCCTGCGGCTGTTATTCGATAACCCGCAAAACCTGTACGGCTTTATGGCACTGCCCAACCACAACCCGTATTTTAACGGCAAAAGCCCACTGGATATTATTAGCAGTGGCCAGTTTGCCGCACTGTACGAAACCTTTAAACATATCGACGCACTGCGTGGTGGCTTGTGGTAACAGGGGCCAGTTTAACGCCACAGGCTTTACCCCAGGTTAAACTGCAACAGCAGCGCAGTTACCGGCTGATCAATTCAAAATATCCGCCGGTATCGGTATTTGATGATGTGGCTGACGCTGATGAGTTCGATGCTTTATTTGCGCTGCAGGCACTGACTAACCCCAGGTTGCAGGCACAGGCCGGTAATTTAAGTCTATTGCCACGCAGTGAGATCCCGTTTGGTATTGCCGGTTGCTCTTATGCGGTCGCGCCTTTCACCCATGTTAACCCGGCTGGCAGCCGCTTTTCTGATGGTCGCTTTGGTGTGCTGTATCTGGCTGACACTGTGCAAACGGCGCTACGCGAAGTGGCTTATCATCAGGGGCAATATTGGGCAAAGGTACCGGGATTGGCCTATGAGCGCTTTGTGTTTAAGGCGTTAAGTTGTCAGTTTAGCGATGTTAGCCTGACAGATTTAACCAGTTTGCCGTTACAACATGCGGTTTATCATCCGCAAGATTACAGCGCGGCGCGTGCGCTGGGTATAAGTTTACGTGAACAGGGCAGTACCGGGCTGCAGTATCATTCAGTGCGTAACACGGATGCTTTGTGTTGGGGCTTGTTCAGTCCCAAGTATGTCACGCAGATGCTGCAGAGCGGGCATTATGAAATGATCTGGCAAAACGGCGGTATCAGTGCGATTAACCAGCTTGTCAGCTGTAGCGACTAAAGCCGCTAACTAACTGCGATACAGCGTTTTAATCAGGTGAAAGCCAAACTGGGTTTTCACCGGGCCCTGCACTTCCAGAACAGGGCCTTTAAACACGACATCGTCAAAGGCCTTTACCATCTGGCCTTTGCGAAACTCGCCTAAATCGCCGCCTTTTTTACCGGACGGGCACAGTGAATGCTGCTTGGCCAGTTTGCCAAAGTCCGCACCTTTGGCCAGCTGCTGTTTTAGCTTTTCGGCTTCTTCGCGGGTTTTTACCAGTATATGTAAGGCGCAGGCTTTCATTATTTATCTCTCAAACTTCATATTAGCTAGTTTACCCGATCAGGAGTAAGCAGCAATCTCGATGTTAATTTATTTATGTCGGTAACTATTTACCGCTGAAATTCTGAATTGAAGTTTTTAAAGCTCTGAAAATTATAGAGTAAAACTCATATGCGCTGTTTTGTTATAAATGATTTGTTACATTTGGATACGTAAAAATGTTTTTAAACTGTTAGAGTTGTTCTCAGTAAGGACAACTGAGGATAAAATTATGACGCGCAAAATTATTGCAATGGCAGCTACTGTTATATGTGTTTTAGGTGGCTTTACTGCTTCTGCATCAAGTGTTGCACAGGACAACCCAACGGTGAAAGAAGTGAAGCTTCGGGCTGAGTTTTATCAAAACGAGCTTGATTTATTGTTGGACAAGGCAAGACGTGGCAATTTTGCTGATTTTTATCAGGATGTCGTTAAGTTTGCGCACTACGGGGAGAAATATCCGCAATATCTGCTCGGTGTGATGTTGCTAAAAGGCGATGGTGTACAGCAGGACATTGGTCAGGGCTTGGTGTGGATCCGCCTTGCACTGGAACAAAAAAACACCGAATGGCAAAAAGTGTATGACAGTATCACGGCAAAGTTAACTAAAGAGCAGTTGGACGCTTTAGAGCCAATGTATGAGACTTACAAAGCCAGATTTGGTGTCCAAGCTCAGAAAATGAGTTGTAACAATGAAAAGATGGAAGCATCTAATATTCGCATTCATCAATGCCGTAAAACACTGGTGTTAAAAGAGTTCTACTCTGTTTACGAATATAACTGACAAAGAAAAAACCCGCTGTGAAGCGCAATACTGTTCACTTAAGCGGTGACGCTTTGTGGTTAACCGG
>NZ_BAFK01000013.1 GCF_000296695.1 Rheinheimera nanhaiensis E407-8 | reverse complement strand
AAGCGCTTTTACCAACTGCTGTGGCTGGGGCTATTGTTATGGCTGGTGTGTGCGGCGCTGGTGCCGGCACTGCAGGTGCCCGAGCGTAGCCGCGAAGTGCAGGAGCAGCTGCCGCCAACACTGGCGCGGGTCATGTTAGAGCAAAAGCAAATACCGCCACCCCCTGAACCTGAGCCGTTGCCAGAGCAAAAAGCCGAGCCTAAGCCTGAACCCGAGCCGACACCTGAGCCAGAGCCGGTAGCGGCCCGCCCTGATACGGTAAAGCCCGATCCGCAGCAGGCCCGTAAGCAGGCCGAGCAGGCCGGCTTAATGGCGATGCGTGATGAGCTGGCGACACTTAGGCAAAGTTTTCAGCTGGATAACAGCGCGCCGCAGCTAAAAAGCCGTGGTGAACAGCAGGCAACTCAGGTAGAGCGTACTTTGCTACGCAATGAAGCCAACAAGCAATTTGCCGCAGCAGAAGCTGCCGCCGCCGCCGGCGATATCGTACGCTCTGAGCTGGCCGATACCGGCAGTGTGGCGCTGGCAGAGACCGAACTGAAAGGCTTGTCGGCGGTGGGCCGCAAAGATGCCGGCAACAATACCGCCGACAGCAGCGCCGGGGGCAGCAGCGCAGGGCAGGGCCGCTCAGAGGCGGGCATTCGCCGCGTGCTGGAAGCGAATAAAAGTAGCCTATACACGCTGTACAGCCGCGCGCTTCGGGCCAACCCGCTGTTAAAAGGTAAAGTGGTGTTTGAATTAGTGATAAACCCGGACGGCAGTCTGGCGGATGTCAGCATTAAAAGCAGTGAGCTGAATGATGCCAAACTGGAGCGCTCGTTAGTGCTGCGTTTACGTTCGGTCAATTTTGGTGCCGAAGCGGCGGCAGTGACCCGTTCGCAGTGGACAGTGGAATTTTTACCGGGCTAAACCGGAGGAAACTTATGCGTAACGTGATGATAATATCCAGCTTGCTGCTGGCGCTGTTGCAGGGCTCGCCGGTGCAGGCCGGCGCGCTGGAGCAGGCAAAACGGCTGCATGAACGGCTGGCAGGTGTACCGGCTGATGCCGCCACCCTAAGTCAGATGCAAACGCTGATTGAGCAGGGTAATGCCCGCGCTGCTGCTGAGCTTGCCATGCAGCACCCGGATTTCTACCGCACGACCTTAAAGCTGTTCGCTGCGCCTGCCACTAACCGCGATCTGGACGTGTTTGAGCCATTAAACGACTACACGGCTACCGTGATTGGCCTGGTGCGTGATGAAGTGGATTTTCGCCAGTTGCTGCAAACCGATATTTTATATGTCGGTGCCGATAACCTGGGCCTGCCGCCGTACCAGAGCGATAACAATGCCCATTATCTGGCACTGGAGCAACAGGCCGTTGACCTGGCACAGTATCTGGAACCACGCTCGCAAAGCAGTTTAAATGGCATTCCGGCCGAGGCCGCTGCCGGTGTCATGACCAGCCGTGCTGCTGCCAAAGCGTTTTTCTACCTTGGCACCAACCGCGCCATGTTCCGTTTTACGCTGATGAGCCAGCTGTGTACTGATCTTGAACCACTGCAGGATATCAGCCGGCCGACCGACCGCATTCGCCAGGACGTCAGCCGCAGCCCGGGTGGCGACAGCCGCATCTTCAACAACCGCTGTGTTGGCTGCCATGCCGGTATGGACCCTCTGGCACAAGCCTTTGCCTACTACGATTACCAGTTTACTGACGAAGATGGCAGCAATGGCCGCATTTTTTACCAGCAAAGCGGCACGCAAAATGCGCAAACACAAAGCCGGGTGCAGCCCAAGTATCATATTAATGCCGGCAGCTTTCCTTATGGTTACCGCACACCGGATGACAGCTGGGTGAACTACTGGCGCCAGGGCCAGAATATGTCACTGGGCTGGGATAACAGCCTGCCGGGCCAGGGCAATGGCGCCAAAAGCTTAGGCCAGGAGTTGGCCAACACGGCAGCGTTTGCCCAGTGTCAGGTGAAAAAAGTATTTCGCACTGTGTGCCTGCGCGAGCCGGAAAACCTGACCGATGTCAGCACCTTACACAGCATTACCGCCAGTTTTCAAACGGGTGGTTACCAGTTAAAGCAGGTGTTTGCCGACACGGCCACCTACTGCATGGGAGACTAAGCCATGAAGCATTTGATGTTGCCCTTGCTGTTTACGCTGTTACTGGTTGGTTGTGGCGGCGCTGAAGTAGAGCAAAACCCGCCGCCACCGGTGCAGGAAGATAACACCAACTACACCGGCCCGGCACCGCAAACGGCCGATATACAACTGTTTAAACTGACACTGTGGGACAATATTGCCAGCACCAACCGCTGCGGTGCCTGCCATGTGCAGGGCAATACCGCGCCATTTTTTGCCCGTAACGATGATATTAACCAGGCTTATGCCGCCGCTACAGCGCTGGTAAACCTGGCTGACCCTGCGCAGTCGCTGCTGGTAACTAAACTGGCCGGCGGCCATAACTGCTGGCAGGCCAGTGACAGCGCCTGCGCCGATACCATGGCGCAGTGGATCCGTAACTGGGCCAATAGCAGTGAAACCGAAGCGGCTACGGTAACCCTGGTGGCACCGCCGCTACGTGAGCCGGGTGCCAGCAAAGTATTACCGGACGATCCGGCGCTATTTGGCAGCACTGTGTACCCGCTGCTGCGGCAGTACTGTGTGAATTGCCACGCGCCGGATGCCGCGCAAACCCAGTCGCCGTTTTTTGCCAGCAGCGATCTGGCCGCAGCCTATGACGCCAGCCGCAAGCTGATTAATCTGGACAACCCCGAGCTGTCGCGCTTTGTTGCCCGCTTAGGCGGCGAGTTTCACAACTGCTGGTCAGATTGCCCTGCGGATGCCGCGCAAATGCGCTCAGCCATTGAGCAAATTGCTGCCAGTGTCGAATTAACCTCACTCGATCCTGCCTTAGTGGTGTCCAAAGCGCTGCGGCTGGACGATGGCGTGGTCGCCTCCAGTGGTGGCCGTTTTGAAGCGAACCAGATCGCCTTTTACCAGTTTAAAACCGGCAGCGGCGCCATCGCTTACGATACTTCAGGTGTGGAGCCTGCGGCTAATTTAAGCCTGCAAGGTGATATCAGCTGGGTAACCGGCTGGGGTATTCAAATTAATAGCGGCCGGGCGCAGGCCAGTACGCAAAACAGCAGTAAGCTGGCCAATTTAATCAGTGCCACCGGCGAGCTGTCATTAGAAGCCTGGCTGGTGCCGGCTAATGTCACGCAGGAAGGGCCGGCGGCTATCGTCAGTTATGCCGGTAGCAGCAATGAGCGCAATATCACGCTGGGCCAAAGCCAGTATAACTATGACTTTTTGCTGCGCAGTGACCAAAGCGATCTGGCCGGTTTGCCAGCCGTCAGTACCGCCGATGCTGATGAAGTGCTGCAGGCGACGTTGCAGCATGTGGTGTTAACGCAGGATCCGGTGAATGGCCAGCGCATCTACGTTAACGGTGAAGATACCGGCGTACGCGCCCCGGCGGTGGCTATCCGCAACTGGGATAACAGCTTTGCCCTGATGCTGGGAAATGAAGCCAACGGCAACCGGCAATGGCAGGGCACAGTGCGGCTACTGGCGGTACACAACAAAGCCCTTAATGCCGCGCAAATCCAGCAAAACTATCAGGTTGGCGTAGGGCAGAAGTTTTATCTGCTGTTTGCTATTGGTGAGCTGATAAACCTGCCTGATAGCTACATCGTGTTCGAGGTGGCGCAGTTTGATAATTACTCCTACCTGTTTAATGCGCCTTATCTGGTCAATCTGGAAGGCCGCACCTTGTCACAGCCGCTTAACATCAGCGGTATGGCGCTGGGTTTAAACGGTAAGGAAGTGGTAACCGGTCAGGCCTGGATTAGCCAGCAATTTGAGCTGGGGACTAATGCTGATCTGACCGGCGGCGCTGCGCTTTCGGCGCAGGGCACCATTATTGGCAGCGAGTTAGGCGCGCAGAGCGATGAATTCTTCTTATCTTTTGCCCGCATAGGTGAGCTAACCAATGTCCGCACCGACAGCACCGCACCGGTGCAGCAGATTGTCGCCGGCAGCAGTCAAAGCAGCGATATTGGCCTTAAAACCTTTGCCGAAATTCATGCCAGTATGAGTGCGTTAACCGGCGTGGCCCAGCAGCACTCCAGCGTGGCGCAGGTGTATCAGACCATTCAGCGCCAGCTGCCATCCTCTGATAGCATCGATACCTTTGTCTCGGCGCAGCAAATGGCCATCACTCAGCTTGGTATCGCCTATTGTAATGCCGCGATTGAAGATAACGCCATCCGGCAAAGCTGGTTTGCCGGCCTTGATTTTAGTGCGGCGCCCTCGACCACTTACAGCCTGGCAAACCGGCCGCTGTTTATCGATGCGCTGTTAACGCGCTTAATGCCGCTGGCACCTTTAAGCTCAGCGCCGCGCGCTGAGGTAGAAACCGAGCTGGATGCGCTGATAAGCCGGTTAAGTAACTGTAATGGCAGCTGCAGCAGTGATCGCAGCCGCACCATTGCCAAAGCGGCCTGCACTGCGGTGCTGGCCAGTGCCGAGCTGGTATTGCAGTAGGAGAGCCTGAATGAAACGAAATAAACCTTTACACCCGGACAGCCCGCTACTGCATGCCTGTCACAGCAAACCGATAAGCCGGCGCGATTTTATTGCCTGTGGTCTGAGCTACGGCGCAGCGGTATTGACCACCGGCTCAGTGTTTGGCTTGTTTGCCAACCCGAATAAAGCCCATGCTGCACTGTCACCCGATTTAGAGGCGTTAAAGCAGCTGTGCGGCATTAACGTACAGGGCGCTGGTAAAATTCCGTTTATTTGCTTTGACTTGGCCGGCGGTGCCAATATTGCCGGCTCTAACGTGCTGGTCGGTGGCGCGGGTGGTCAGCGCGACTTTTTATCGGTGCAGGGCTACAGCAAACTGGGTTTGCCGGCCGATATGGTGCCGCAGGCGGTGAATGGCGCTGATCCGGCGGCTGGTTTTATTAATGATCAGCTGGGGTTGGCGTTTCACAGTGACTCGCAAATGCTGGCCGGTATTTTAGAGCGCACCAGTTTGGCCACCCAGGCTATGACCAACGGCGCTGTGCTGCCGTCGCGTTCGGAAAATGACACCGGTAACAACCCGCATAACCCTATGTACGCCATCGCCAAAGCCGGCGCCAGCGGCTCGTTAATGCCACTTATTGGTTCACGTAACTCCGACTCTGGCGCCAATTCGATGATGCCAATGGAGTTTTATAACCCAGAGCTTAGGCCAACCAAAATAGACCGGCCCAGCGATGTCACCGGCCTGGTCGATGTCGGCGATTTATTTGGCCTGCTAAACCAGAATGATGCGGTAGCGGTGATGGAAGCGGTGCAGCGCATCAGCGACAGTAAACTGGGCCGGGTGAACACCACTATCAGCCGCGATGCGGTGCTCAAAGAGCTGGTGCGCTGTGGTTATGTGAAAAGTGCTGATTTAGCTGACCGTTTCGGTAACCCGGCGACGCTGGATCCAGCCGCCGATCCGGACATTGTCGGTGCAGCCGGCATTTTCAGCGCCGAAGAATTTAACAGTGACGGCGAGTTTCGCAAAACCGCGTCGGTCATGAAGCTGGTAGTGAACGGCTTTGCCGGTGCCGGCTCTATTACCATAGGCGGTTATGATTACCATACCGGCGAGCGGGGCACCGGTGAGCTGCGTGACTTACGCGCCGGCCGCTGCATCGGGGCCTGCCTGGAATATGCCGCCCGCATGAATCAGCCGCTGATGATCTATGTCTACAGCGATGGCTCGGTGGCCAGTAATGGCCGCATTGATGACTCGGAATTTGGCCGGGGTAAAGGCGAGTGGACGGGTGATAACTCATCAACTGCGGCGTCCTTCATCCTGGTGTACAGCCCTAATGGCCGGCCCACCCTGTTAGGCGGCAGTGCTGAGCAGCAGGCTCGGCATCAGCAAATCGGCTTTATGCGGCCGGATGCATCGGTAGAAACCGGCTCGTCGGTGGCGGCCAATAACGTCAATTTGCTGGTGCAAACGGTGTTGCTAAATTATCTGGCGCTGCACGGCGAACAAGGCCGGCTTGCCGAAGTGGCCCCCTTTCATGGGTTGGGTAATGCGGCCAGCCTGGACCGGCTTACCGCTTTTGCCCCTATTATCTGACGCGACAGATTTTTTCTGTCGCCGGCAGGCAAGTTAGCGGCGGCGCGTATATAGTTGATCAGGTTGCAGCTAAATAGCTGCAGTGGATTAGAATTAACTGTATCGGAGCCTTAGGTGATGAGATGGCTATGTCTGGCGCTGTTGGGCGCGCTGCTAAGCTTGCCGGCGAAAAGTTGTGTCTGGCGCATGGGCATTGAAACCAGTTTTGCGCCTTACATTATGCAGCAGGGCGACAGCTGGCGTGGCCTGAACGTTGATTTACTCTCTGCGCTGGCAACAGAGATGGGCTGTCAGCTGGAGTTTATTCACAGCCCCTGGCTTAGGGCATTAAAGCTGATGGAGCAGGGGCAGTTAGACGTGGTAACGCATCTTACCTACAACCCCGAGCGCAGCCGCCAGTTTGCTTTTATCGGCCCGCACCATCAGGAAGTGATTTATCTGGTGGGGATACCACAAGCTTTTCCCGGTCTTAGCGATTTGTCTGCACTCAAGCGCAGTGGCACGCCCGGCATTATCGCCTTGCTAAACGGGGCTTATTACGGTGATGAGCTGGACAGCATTTTAAATGATGCGAAAAACCGTACCCGTTTTGTCTTTATTCGCGGTAACGAGGATAAGCAGGCTTTGCTGCTTAATGGCCGGGTACACGGCGTACTGGAAGATATAGCGGCCTATCATTATTGGAAAAAACGCGCCAGCCTGCCCACCGCTGACTATCAACCGCTGTTTCAGGTATTTCAAAGCCCGGTTTATTTTGGTTTTAACTTAAATACCTTTAATGCGCAGCAGCTTGAGGCCTTAGCTGCCGCCTGGCAGAAGTTGTATGACAATGGCAGTTTGCTGCAGGTGATGCAGCCTTATCAACTGGACGAATATCAGTTTAGCTTACCGGCGCCACAGCCCAGGCTGGCACCTCAGTTAAGGTAACAGCTTATAGCAGCGGCGCTGGCGTAAGCTGCTCATCCGGCACTATCTGATATTTCTGATAGATGGCGCTAAGCTCGCCCTGCTGATACAGGCGCTGCCAGGCTTCAGCCAACTGCTTAAGTTGGTTTACGCTTAAGGAGGCTTTACTAAAGCCAAAATATACCGGGCTTTCGTGCACTTTGAGCAGGGGCTGATAACGCTCTGCGTCCGGGTAATGATGTTGCTGCCAGTAATGCAGCACGCTAATGTCTTCCAGAATGGCTTTAACCCGTTTGGCCCTCAACAGCGCCAACTTATCCTGAATACTGCTGATGTTCACCAACTGACGGGCAAAAGCGGGATATTGGCTTAAGCGGCTAAACTCTTCACCATAATAAGCGCCATGCAAGGTAGCGATGCTGCCCAGGTCAGCGCCGTCAGCCAGTTGTTGCAGGCTGGCCGGCGCACTGATTTCGCCCGGGTCACCCACCAGATAAATGCTTTCAATATGATGTGGGCCGATAAAAGCGAACTGCGCTCTGCGCTCGTTACTTACCGACAAGTGGCTTAACACATCCAGCTCGCCCTGGGCACTCATTTGTAAGGCTCTGAGCCAGGGGCTGTTAATAAACACCAACTGACAGTTAAGCTCTTGTGCCAGCCGCTGCATCAGCTCGACACTTAACCCCGTCCATTGTTGCTGCTGCTGGATTAAATGCGGCGGAAAATCGGTTTCGGTTGACATACGTAAGGTGCAGCCAGGCTCGGTAGCACTGACCAGCAACGGGCTAAGGCCAAACAACAGGCTTAGTGCCAGCTTACGCAACATAGGGTACTCCCTGCACATTAAAATTCGCTAATAAATGTACAACAGCGCTGTTAGCCTGTACAGCAACAAATGCAGCACTGGCTCAGTGAGCGTAAGCAAACCTTAGGGCGTTAAACCGCTGGAGAAATACATCTTACGCTCGGCATCAATAAAAATAGCTTCATAGCCGTCAATTTGTTCAATTAACGCCATGCCTTGTTTAAGCCCCAGCACAAATAAGGTAGTCGACAGCGCATCGGTTTGGGTGGTGTCGGCGCCAATGACTGACACACTGAGCGCACCGGCAGCACTTTTACCGGTTTTCGGATCGAGAATATGGTGATAGCGCACACCGTCTTCAATAAAAAAGCGCTCGTAATCACCAGAGGTGCTAATGGCGCTGTCTGTCAGTGGCAGGGTAACGGCGTATTTGTCTTCCTGCCGTGGGTGTTTTACCCCAACCAGCCAGGGCTTGCCGGTTTTGTCACCCAGCAAGCGGCTATCACCGCCGGCGGTAAGCTGGGCATGTTTAATGCCTTGTGCCGCTAACAGGCCAATGGCGCGCTCTACCGCGTAGCCTTTGGCAATGCCGCCTAAATCAATTTTAATGCCGGGCTGGCTGTATTTAACCCGGTTATTTGCCAGCAGTTCGACGCTTTGGTAATTCACTAGCTGCCGGCCTTGCTCCAGTTGGCGGGCGTCCGGCTTCTGGCCGCTGCGATAATCGTAATAAAAACCCACCGAGGCGAAGGTAATGTCAAAGGCACCGTGACTGAGTATAGAAATATGCCGTGCCCGCTGCAGCAACTGATACATCTCAGCGGAAACCGCCACCGGCGCAGCGGCCGCCTCACGGTTTAACAGGCTTAACTCACTGCTGGCGATATAAGGGCTCATCAGCTGGTTAATCCGTTCAAACTCAGCCTGTACCTCGCGGATTAACTGCTGTGCCTTGGTGCTATCGTCACACCACAATTCAATATAAGCCTGGGTGCCCAGGGTTTGAAAGGCCTGGCGGTGCCACTGGGCAGTGGCGGCAGTGCTCACAAATACGACAACCAGATACAGGATGACATGGCACACAGCGGCAAAACGCATATTTTATTCTCTGTAAATAAACTGCTGCTATTGTTACAGAGCTGCCAACTTTACTCAATGGTTAGCCTGGCTTGGCGTTAAGTCTGGGTTTGTTATTTCTGGGTTTGTTATTAAAGAGCGTTATTTTCCGATGATAAATTTGCGATATATTTGCATTGTGTAGTTGAGGCACTATCTTTAAACACGTTAATTATTCCTGCTTGTATAAATAACCGCTGTTTGTATTAGTTATTTGTTTTTACCGCCGTTGCAGACAAAGGCGTTGGCCGCTTTTTCACCAGGCTATCGCCTTGCCAGTCGTAAATTAACTTGAGATGTATCGTTCACAGCCATGAAGGCTGTGTTGTGTGCGTTTGACTGGAAAAACAAGATGATAGCGAAGACGTTGACGCAGCTGGCGGCGCAGTTAAACCGGTTTTTGCGGCAGAATTTCAAGCTGGACGAAGATATTGTGCTGGTGTCGAACTTAAATGAGTCCGATGGCAGTGCCTGTACGCATATCAATAATAAGTTAGCGCTGTTTCTGGTTGGCATAGAAAAAGAAGCCGCTATCCGTAATAAACCCACGCTGCTCGATAGCGGTTTTAGCCGCAGTGCCAATAGCGCACCCGCGCTGCACCTGAATTTATATGTGATGCTGGCCGCCAACTTTAACGGTGCCAACTATAGCGATGCGTTAACGCTGCTGTCAGCGTCAGTCAGTTTTTTTCAGCGCAACCCGGTTTTTAGCCGGCAAAGCTTGCCAGAGCTTGACCCGGCGATAGAACAACTGACACTGGATCTGGAAAACCTCAGCATTCAGGATGCCAGCAATTTATGGGGTATGTTAAGCGGTAAATATCTGCCATCTGTGCTGTACAAAGTGCGCATGCTCAGCTTTGACGGCGCCGATATTTATGCGCAAAGCAGTTTGCTCAGCAAGCCGGTCAGCGACATAGGCAGCCGGTTATGAGCTATCTGCCATTATGCCAGCTGCACCTGCAGCATCATTACTTTAATAGCGGCTACCTGGCACAGGCAAAACTGCTACCCTCAGCGGCTACCGTGCAAAAACTGCACAATGCCCAGCTGCTGTTTAAAGCCACTAAACAAGGTGCTGTGCTGCTGCTGGACAGTTCGCGGCGCGATCTTGCCGCCGCCTGTTGCGAGCCGGCGCTGACATTACACTTTTTGCTGTACAGCACAGACAGCCATTTTGGCAGTTATACCGAGCCGGTGTTGCCGTACGGGCAGCTGTGGTATTGCGACAGCCAAAACGCCGTGGCCGAGGCCAACTTCCTGCGCTTACATCAACAGCCTGCGTTAAGCAGCGCAGAGCTTATTAGCGCCGATGACAACCGGCTGCTATCTGTTCTCGAGCGGCGCCAGGGCAGTTTGCCACAGCTGGTGCTGGCGCTGCAGATTAGTGCTGCCGAGATTAACGCGCTAACCGCCACCAATGCCCGTCATTATCTGCTCAAATTCGCCAGCCGTCAGACGCTGTGGCGCTATTACCTGGTGGGTGACAGCTTTAATGGCGCCCTGCACATCCGCGATCTGAGCCAGCACAGTGCCGAACTTTTTGCCCGGCAGCAGGATGTCATGCTGGCCAATGGCCGCAAGGCGCAGGTGTTTGATTCTGTGCAACCGCTCAGCCTGGCAGAGCAAAGCCCATATCGCTTTGCGCTGATTAGTCAGGATGGCGGCAGTGAAAAAATTCTGATTAAACGGCTGCCGGTGGCAACGGCCGGGCAATCAGGCAACGCAGTAGTAAACGGAGTATCGCGACACCTGGCTGAAATATATCTTAATTACTAACCAGAAAGGATCTGATCATGGGGCAGATGAAAACGCCTGGCGTTTATATCGTAGAAAAAAATGCCTTTCCCAATTCAGTAGTGGAAGTGGCAACGGCAGTGCCGGCTTTTATCGGTTACACCGAAAAAGCACTGAACGGCACTAAATCTCTGACTAATCAGCCGATGCGTATCAGCTCAATGTCAGAGTTTCACAATTATTTTGGTTTTGCACCGACACCAATGTTCGGTTTAGCTGAGGCCAGCGCACCGGCAGATAACACCTTTAGTGTGGCCGGTAAGGAGTATCAGCTTAGCCATGACAGCGGTAAAAACCTGTTGTATTACGCCATGATGCTGTTTTACCAAAACGGCGGCGGCCCCTGCTATATCGTGTCGGTTGGCAATTACGCCGATGATGTAGAGGGTGCTAAGTTAATGGCCGGTATTGAGCAGTTGGTCAAAGAGCAGGAACCCACCATGCTGGTGATCCCCGAAGCGGTGTTGCTGTCAGAGGATGATTGCATCGCGGTGCAACAAGCCGCACTGGCGCATTGTGGCGGCAAAATGCGCAACCGGGTAGCTATTTTGGACGTCTGGCAGGGCTATAAAGCACGCCAGCATCCGGAGGGCGACTGCATTGAAAATTTCCGCGGCAAACTGGGCATTAACTATCTGGATTTTGCCACTGCCTACTACCCCTGGCTTAATACCAGCATAGTGCAGGAGCGCGATCTCAGTTATCAGAACCTGACGCCGGCCGCGCTGTTACAGCAGCTGGTAAAACAGGAGCGCAACCTGCCTGACGAGTTGCCCAAGCTGGCCGACAATGCCAGTGCCGCAGATAAATCTGCCCAGTTAAAACTGCAGCAGCAACTGGATGCCATAGCCGATATCAGCGCCGACTGGAGCCAGCTGGAGCAGGCCGAGCGCATGGCCAAGCAGATGTTACTGCACAAAAGTTTAAAAGCCATCAGCCCGTTGTACAGCCAGCTGATTAGCCAGATGCGCGCCATGCTGAATTTACTGCCGCCGGCCGCCGCCATGGCCGGGATTTACACCATGGTCGACAACACCAAAGGCGTGTGGAAAGCGCCGGCCAATGTCAGTTTAAGCGCGGTAGTGTCACCGGCGGTAAATATTACCCATGACGAGCAGGAAGATTTAAACGTCAGCACCCAGGGTAAATCGATCAATGCCATCCGCACCTTTATTGGTGAAGGCACCCTGGTCTGGGGCGCCCGCACACTGGATGGCAACAGCCTCGACTGGCGCTATATCAGTGTACGCCGCACTATGATTATGCTGGAAGAGTCCATCCGCCTGGGCACCAAGGCTTACGTCTTTGAAAACAATACCGCCAGCACCTGGGTCACCATTAAAAGCATGATCCGCAATTTTCTTACCGGCATCTGGAAGCGCGGCGGGTTGGCTGGAGCAACCCCGGAAGATGCGTTCAGTGTCAGCGTTGGCCTGGGGGAAACCATGACATCGGAAGATATTCTCGAGGGCATTTTACGGGTCACGGTGCTGGTGGCACTGATCCGGCCGGCCGAGTTTATCGAGATCACCTTCCAGCAGCAGATGCAGAAGTCCTGATCATTCCAGCAACAGATACTAATTTTGCAGATTACTAATTTTGCAGCGAAAGGAGCTTAAAAATGGCTGATGACGGTTCAACCCAATCAACCTCGGTATGGCCCTTACCGAAGTTTTATTTTCAGGTGAAATGGGACTCAGAAGTGATGTCGTTCCAGGAAGTGTCCGGGCTGGATGTGGAAGCCCAGATCATTGAATACCGCGCCGGCGACAACCCGGTATTTTCTGCCACTAAGATGCCGGGGCTGAAAAAGTCCGGCAATGTGACGATGAAAAAAGGCGTGTATAAATCGGACAACAAATTCTGGGCCTGGTTTAGCCAGATCAAGATGAACACCATTAAGCGTTTGCCGGTCACCATCAGCCTGCTGGATGAGGCTGGCGGCACCACTATGGTATGGACCCTGACCAATGCCTGGCCGACTAAGATCACCGGCACCGATCTGAAGTCAGACGGCAACGAGGTGGCCATCGAAACCATCGAAATAGTGCACGAGGGCATCACTATTGATAACCCCTGACAGGTAAAGCCCAATGACCGAGCAAGCCGCTTATCCGTTACCGGCGTTTTACTTTCGGGTGAAGTTTGCCACTACCGGCGACAGTGCCGACACCGCCTTTCAGGAGGTGTCGGGCATTGGTGGCCAGATAGACACGGAAGAGATCACCGAAGGTGGCGAAAACCGCTTTGTGCACCGCTTACCCAAGGCGGTGAAATACAGCAACCTGGTACTGAAACGCGGCATTGCCGACATTAACTCTGAGCTGGTGAAGTGGTGCCTTAAGGTATTTGCCCATGGCTTAGACAGCGGTATAGCGCCGATGACTATTATGGTTGACCTGCTGGACAGTAATGGCCAGCCGGCGCGCAGCTGGTCTTTTGTCAATGCCTGGCCGGTCAGCTGGCAGGTGGAAGCCTTCAGCGCCAGCAAAAATGAAGTTGCAATAGAGAAACTCGAATTCAGTTATCAGTATATGTCGAGGGAGAGCTAAACTATGCCTATTGAAGTCAGCCGGCTGATTGTCAAAGCCACACTGCTGGAACCGGCAGAGCCGCCGGTGGCGGCGCCGCCGCTGCAAGGCGAAAGCTTGCGCCAGTTAAAAGAAGAGATTTTGCAGGAATGCCAGCGCCTGGTAGAGCAGGCCCGCTTTGAGCAGAGACCGCGCTGATGAGTGGCAGTAAAACCCTGCTCAGCATCAGTTGCTGTGACCATAATGGCCAGCCAACCGGCGAAGGTCAGTTTCAGGCGCTGATTAACCCCGCCAGCCTGAACCATCAGCTGGGCATCAGTTATAACAGCGACAGCAGCAGCCATTTACCGATAGGCAAGTCGGCGGTGGAAAGCAAACTGAGCCAGTACCAGCAGGAAAAACTCAGTTTTGAACTGGTGCTCGATGGCACCGGTGTGGTGCCGGCCAGTGCACCTACCGAAGTCAGCCAGCAGGTGAAACAGCTGAAAAACGTGGTGTATCACTATGTGGGTGAGAAGCACGAACCCAGCATTGTCAAACTGCAGTGGGGCCAGAGCTTCAGCTTTATTGGCCGCTTAAGCAGTATGACGCTGGACTACACCTTATTTAAACCCGGTGGTGACCCGCTAAGGGCGAAGATTAAACTGAACTTTGGCAGCTATATGTCAAACAAGCAGGAGGCGCTAAAAGCCGACCGGCAATCGCCGGATCTAACCCATCAGGTGCGGGTGAAAGCCGGCGATACCCTGCCATTGCTGTGTTACCGTCAGTACCGCGACAGCAGTTACTACCTGGCCGTGGCGGCCTTTAATCAGCTAGACAGTATCAGTGCACTTAAACCCGGCACGGTATTGTATTTTCCGCCGCTGAGGTAGCAGATGGTCAATTCTGTGCTGACAGGGGCTGAAGGCCCGGTAAGACTAACGATAAGCAGTGATGGCGCGGCGCTCGCTGACAGCATCAGCGTGGTCAGTATTGATATCACCAAGGCATTAAACCGTATACCGGTGGCGCTGCTGACCTTTAGCGATGGCGATATGCCGAATAAAGACTTTCCGTTATCTAACCAGGCTCAGTTAATACCGGGCGCCAGGCTGGTGGTGAAGCTGGGCTATGGCGACGACGAGCAACAGGTATTTAGCGGCGTTGTGGTAAAGCACAGCCTGAGTGTGCGCGGGAATAACCAGGCCGAGCTGATAGTGGAATGCCGCGATCTGATTTTTGCCGCCAGCCTAAGCCGCAATAATGCCAACTTTGTCGATATGAAAGACAGTGATATCTGGCAGCAGCTGGCGGCGAACTATGGCGTTAGTTGCAGCGCCACGGCCACCACCGAGCAGCACGCCGAGCTGGTGCAGTATTACTGCAGCGACTGGGATTTTATGCTGTTAAGGGCCGAGGTGAACGGCATGCTGCTTAATGCCGATGACGGCAGTCTGAGCATAGCGCCGCCGGATGTCAGTAGCGAACCGGTATTAAAAGTGACCTATGGCGATGATTTACTTAGCTTTAACGCCAGCCTTGATGCCAGCCAGCAGTTTAATACGGTTAACGCCGTCAGCTGGGATCCGGCCAGCCAGCAGGTGCAGCAGCAAAGCGCCACACCCGACGCGTTCAGCGGCCAGGGTAATGTCAGCGCCGCTAATCTGGCCAGCGTGGCCAACCTGAAGCAGCAGCTGTTGCAATCTAATGCCCCGCTTAGCAGCGACAGCTTAACCAGCTGGGCCAAGGCGCAGCAACTGAAGGCGGCGTTAAGCCGTATTCGCGGCGAGCTACGCTGTCAGGGTTCGGCCTTATTAAAGCCCGGCGTGTTAGTTGAGGTAGAGGGGGTTGGCGAGCGCTTTAACGGCAAGGTGTTTGTCAGCCAGGTGCGGCACAGCGTAACCAACGGCGATTGGGTAAGCCAGGTCAGCTTTGGCATGTCGGCGCAGTGGTTTGCCCAAAGCAGCGATATCAGTGCGCCGGCGGCGGCCGGTGTGCTGCCGGCGGTCGATGGCCTGCAAATTGGTGTGGTACTAAAGCTGGATGCCGATCCGGCCGGTGAGCAGCGTATTCAGGTCAAGGTGCCGCTGCTGCAAGCGCAAACCGAAGGCGTTTGGGCGCGCTTACTGAGCTTTTATGCCTCGGATGGCTTTGGCCAGTACTGTGTGCCTGAAATCGGCGATGAAGTGATTTTAGGCTATCTGAACAGCGACCCCTGCCATCCGGTGATCCTCGGCAGCGTTTACAGCAGTAAGCGGGCGCCGGCCTATCAGCATAGCGCCGAAAACAATCTCAAAGCCTTTGTCAGTCGCAGCAAACTGACGCTGGAATTTGACGAAGAGAAGAAAAAGATCAGCCTTCTGACGCCGGCAGGTAACCAGGTGGTGCTGGATGATGACAGCAAAAGCATCCTGCTACAGGACCAAAACGGCAACAAGGTTGAGCTGTCAGAAGCCGGTATCAGCCTGGATAGCCCGAAAGACATTAGCCTCAGTGCAAAAGGCAAAATCAGTTTACAGGCGGTCGGTAATATCGAGCTGGCGGCCCAGGCCGATTTTAGCGCTCAAGCGCTGAATATTTCACAGGAAGCCAAGGTCGGGTTTAGCGCCAAAGGCAATGCCAGTGCCGAACTGTCGGCCAGCGGCCAGACCACGGTAAAAGGTGCCATGGTGATGATTAATTAACCTGCAACCTCATTAAGGAGCGCTTATGCCACCTGCAGCCCGTTTAACCGATATGCACCAGTGCCCGATGCAAACGCCGGGGTTACCGCCCATTCCGCATGTTGGTGGCCCGGTGGTGGGGCCTGGTGTGCCCACGGTACTGATTGAAAAGCTGCCGGCGGCGGTGCTGGGCGATAACTGTGTCTGTGTCGGGCCACCGGACAGTATTATTAAAGGCTCGGCCACGGTAATGATCGGCGGCAAACCGGCCGCGCGGCTGGGCGACAACTGTGCCCACGGTGGCACTGTGGTAATGGGCGCGGCAACGGTGATGATAGGAGGCTAAATGAAGCGCGACCAGCCGGATACCGCCTTTATCGGCCTGGGCTGGGCCTTTCCGCCCCGCTTTGGCGTCCGTCAGCGTCAGGCCGGGATGGTCAGTGACGAGCAGGATATTGAGCAAAGCCTGCATATTCTGCTTTCCACCCGGCCCGGCGAGCGGGTAATGCAGCCGGAATACGGCTGTGCCTTGCAACGCTATGTGTTTAGCGCGCTGGATGACCATGTACTGGCCAATATTATTGCCGCCATTGAACATGCGGTGCTGTTTTATGAGCCGCGCATCCGCTTGCTGGATGTTGCGCCGGATCTGACACAACTGTATGACGGTGTCTTGCTGCTGCAACTTAGTTATCAGATCCGCAGCAGTAACAGCCGGCATAATATGGTTTACCCGTTTTATCTGCTGGAAGGCAGTGAGGTGTCATTGTGAGCCAGTTTGCGCCTTATCGCCGGCACTGGCCTGCAGCGTATTACCGCGATGGCTTAAGCCGCCAGACGGTGCAGGCAAAGGCGCTGCAAGCCGGTTATTTTCAGCCGGATGAGCTGAATATCAATCAGCTGATCAGCCTGATGTCGGCCCTGGCCGCGCAGATCCGCTATGTAGGTGATAGTGCCGACTCCGGCGATGCCGCCGTGCACAACCAGGCCAACTGGCAGCCGTTGTTCGACAACAGTGAACTGGTGACCCTGGCGCAGATAGCCGCGCAGGACTGCACCCTGTTGCAGCAAAACTGGCAGGCCCTGGCGCAGCAGGGGCAGCGCGCCCAGCGCAGTTTTGTGCAGCAGCTGCTGCAGCAGCTCGACAACTGGTACCGGCAGTTACTGCAAGCCGGCTCCGCCCCTGCGGCTTTGCTGGCCGACCAACTCAGCACCAACTGGCAGCAACATCTGGCAACGCTGCCAGCGCTACTGGTGGGGGCAGGCCAGACAACGGCGGTGCACAGCTTGTTTAAGCTGTCACAGGCCGATGCTAAAACGGCTGCGGTATCGCTGGCGTCCTGTTGCAGTGCCGCGCTGCAGCTGCTGCGTTATCTGCAGCAGCAGTCGGCGCCGCGGCTGCAGGCGCTATGGCAGGACGGTGACACTGAGCCGGCGCTGGCGTTATTGCTCAGTTTCTTAAAGCTGTATCAGCAGTCACAACAGCGGCTGAACCGCGTTAGTCAGCGCCATCTGTTGTTTTACTATGATGACTGCCTGCAGATGCCGGCGCAGGCACCGGCGCGGCAACAGCTGTGGCTCAGCCTGTCGTTAAGCACCCGGGCCCGGCCGGTGCTGCTGGAGGCAGACAGCCGCTTTAGCGCCGGTAATGACAGTAGCGCCACGCCGATACTGTTTCGTAACAGCCAGCCGCTGTGGCTGAGTAACGTTCAACTGCAGCAAATTTGCAGCGTCAGCTTACTCAGCAGCCAGCGTATTTCACCCGAGCATGAACTGGCGTTTGTCAGCCGTATGTACAGCAGTGTGCATCAGGTCAGCCCGGATAAACCACAGGCGCTTTTTACCGCCGACGATAGCTGCCCGCGTTTACCAGGCTTTGCCATAGTGTCGCCGGTGCTGTTACTGACCGAAGGCGAGCGCAGCATTAATATACAACTGCAGCTGGCGTTAAAGCAGAGTTTGGCCGCAGAATTTGACAGCCTGCTGCAGTGCCAGCGGCTGCAGGACTTTTTCCCATTGTTCGGCCAGCTGTTTAGCTATTATCTGTTTGGCCCTGAGCACTGGTTAACCGCAGAGTATAAAGCCCAATTGCTGGCTAAGGCCGCAGCGCTTTGTACATCGGCATCTGCCAGCCAGAGCCTGCAATGTATTAGCCAATTGCTGCAGGACGATCGGATGACGCTGTTTTACCGTTACTGCAGTAATTTGTTTTTACTTAAGATCTCCACTGCCGATGGCTTTAGCGCTATTAGCGAGTACAGTTTGCAGCCGCTACCGGCACAGCAGCCGGCCCTGCAATTACGCTGTCAGTTAGCCAGCAGTTTTGCTGCCGTGACGGGCGATGAGCAGGGCCGGGCAACACTACAAATTCTGCTGAATCCGGCGGCGAAACTCTGTGGTTACACGCTTTGTAGCCAGTTTGATCTGCTGCACTGCAAAGTAGAGGTTGCCGTAACGGGCGCCCGCCAGCTTAATCTGGCAAATCAGCTGGGGCCGCTTGACAGCAGTAAACCGTTCTGGCCTTTTGGCCCGGTGCCGGCGCGCGGCAGCTACCTGTTGTTTAATCATGCCGAGTGGCAGCACAAGCAATTGCAACAACTGCAACTGCAGCTGCACTGGGCGGAGTTGCCACAGCACAGTAGCGGCTTTGCCGGCCATTATGCCGGCTATGTCAGCGACGGGCAGCAACCGCCGGCTAACCAGAGCTTTTTAGCGCAACTGGATGTGCTTGACGATGGCCAGTGGCAGCCGTTAACTGTAGCGCCTGGCTCGGCGGCGGGCTGGCCGCTGTTTGCATCAGCGCCGGACAGCGGGCGTTTACTCAGCCAGCAGCAGTTAAGCTTTGATGATGTGCGCGCTTTTCACTTGGATACACCGCAGGCCGGGGCGGCCTATCACAGCAGTGCCAGCTGCGGTTTCTTCCGTTTGCGCCTTAGTGCGCCGGCGATGGCATTTGGCCACAGCCGTTATGCCGGCGCTTTAAGTGACACCATGCTGTATAACGCCCGGCATAAAAAGCCCAAACCGCTGCCGCAGCCACCTTATGTGCCACAGCTCGCCAGCCTGAGCCTGAATTACTGCGCCAGCACCGATATTTATACCCGCCAGGATCCGGCGCCGGGCAAGCGCGATCTGCTGTTGCAGCTGTACCCTTTTGGTCAGCGTCAGAGCTACCCGTCGGCCCAGCGCAGTGCCGTGTCGTTATTGCCGTATTTTGCCCATCAGGCCTATGTTTGCTTTGGTCTGACCGGCATAGCGCAGGACGGCCGGCTAAGCCTGTTATTTGATATTGAAGCGGCGCGCGGCAGCAGCGATACGGTGGCGCAGGATGCACTGCACTGGCAGTACCTGCATAACGACAGCTGGCAGGATTTACCCCGCCAGGCACTGGTGTCGGACAGCAGTTATGGCCTGACCTGCAGCGGTATGCTGGTGTTACAGTTACCGCAGCCACTGCAGACCAACCATCAGTTAATGCCAGGCGGTATGGTCTGGCTGCGGGCATGCTGCCCGGCGCATAGCCGCAGCTATGGCCGCTTGCGGCGGGTGCTGACCAACGCCGTGGCGGTAGAAGCGCTTGACAGTGCGCATCAGCTCACAGAGGCGCATCTGGCTGCTACAGCACAGCTGCAGTGGCAATGTCAGCAAAAAATAGCCGGCCTTGATGCCATCAACGCGGTGATCCCCTGGCAGGCAGCGCAAGGCAGCGAGACCCAGCAGGACAGATTACAGCGCATTGCCCAGCGCTTAAGCCATAAGCAGCGCGCCTGTACCGCGCACGACTTTGAGCGTCTGGTGCTGCAGGCCTTTCCGCAGCTTGGCAAAGTAAAGTGTTTTGCCAACGCCAGTACCCAGCCCGGCCAGGCCGGCGCCGGGCGGCTGTTGCTGGTGGTGTTGGCGGCTAAACCTTGCTGTGCGCATGATCCCTGCAATAAGCATCTGGTCAGTGGTGAGCTGCTGCGGCAGATTAAACACTATGTCAGCGCCCTGGCGTCGCCTTTTGCCCATATTGAAGTGGCTAACCCGGGGTTTGAACAGCTACAGGTACGTTGTGCGGTCAAGCTTAACAGTGCTGCGCGGCAGGGCGATGGCATCCAGTTATTACAACGTGAGCTGGCCGATTACTTGTGCCCCTGGACAGCCGACAGCCCGCTGGCCCGTTTTGGCTGGGAGCTCAGGCCTCAATTGGTGCAATCCTTTATCCGGCAGCGGCCTTATGTTGAATTTGTCACCGACTTTTCGCTGCTGCATATCAGTGATCTGGGCAGCCGGCGCTATGGCATGCAGGACAGTGCCTGTTTTAGTGCCGCCGAGCAGCTGGTGCTGACGCCGGTAAAACCCTGGCATTTGCTGCAACCGGCCAGCAGCCATGCGCTCACCCTGCTTAGTCAACGCGAAGCGGTGGTGGCTCAGCCGACCGGCATTGGCGAGCTGGAAATAGGCCAGACTTTTATCATTTCGCAGGAAGCAGGCGATGGCTAAACGTAACCGTGATACGCTGAAAAATTTCTTTCGTGACGGCGCTATGCCTTCGGCGCGTGAGTTTGCTGATCTGATTGACTCGTCATTAAATACGCTGGAGGACGGTTTTGATAAATCGGCCGGCAATGGTTTTGAAATCACCGTGCTGGGTAAACATACCGAGCTGTTAAGTTTCTTCCGTGACAACCTGAGCGAACAGCCATTGTGGCAGCTGCGCTTTGATCAGCACAGCAATGCACTGCAGTTTAAACCGCTTAGCGGCGCAGCCACCCTGACCATTACGCCACAGCAACGGGTGGGTATTGCCACCACCGAGCCGCAAAGTACGCTGGATGTTGCCGGCGTACTGACGCTGCAGGGGCAGCGGGGTTATCAGCCAAATGGCAAAGCGCAAATTCCTGCCGATGGCCAGTGGCATGATATCAGCGGCCCGCTGCAGGGCTGTCAGGCCTTTGATGTAATGGCCGGCACCGGCAACAAAGGCAGCGGTAACTATGCGCTGCTTAAAGCCAGCGCACTGAACACCTTTAACCCGCGCGGCTGGTGGTTTAATTTTCTCAACCTGAAAAAACGCATCCGGGTGCAGCAGGCGTACTATTTAAACCGGCGTAGCAAATTGCAGTTGCGCTGGCAGGCGCTGGCCGATGACAGCTACTGCCTGCAACTGCGCTCGCGCACCGATTTAGGCAGCGATATCCGCATCAGCTACTTTTTAACCCGGCTTTGGTTTGATGAACGCATGAGCCAGTGCTGGCAGGCGCTGGATCTCAGCGCTGGCGGCGCCACAGGCGGCAATGGCAACGAAGGTGGCGACAATGAGCGCTGACAGCACCGGGCCGGCGCTGGCGCGGCGCCAAAGCGGGCAGCCCGACCGCTTTAATCAGTTAAAACAACAGGCGCTGGCCGACATAGTGCAGCTGGCCGCTAAGCGCTGGACCGACTATAACCTGCATGATCCGGGCATTACGCTGTTAGAGCAGCTGTGTTTTAGCTTAACTGAGCTGGAGTACCGCTGTGATTTTAACATTGAGGATTTATTAACCCCGGCGCATGGCGAAATTGATTATCAGGCCTTAGGCCTGGTGGCACCGCAGCATATTCTCAGCTGCCGGCCGACCACCGCGGAGGATTATCGCCGCTACCTGCTCGATTGCCTGCCCCAGCTGGCGGATATTCATTTATTAACCGATAAGCTGACCGGGCTGTACCGGGCGGTGGCGGTTGCCGCAGACAGCAGCCAGACGCCAGAGCAGCTTAAGGCCGCTATCCGGCGCTGTTACAGCGCCCGGCGTAATCTAGGCGAGCAGCTGGGCGAGATTGAGCTGCTACAGCCACTGGCGTGCCAGCCCGAAGCGAAACTGCAGATCCACGCCGCTGCCGATCCGGTCGAGGTGGTTGCCGAGCTGTACTACCGCTGCCGGCAGCTATTGCAGCAAAGCAGCGAGCGGCAAAGTTATGCCGCGCTGTTAGCGCAGGGGCTAAGTTACGAGCAGCTATTTACCGGCCCGCTGACACCGGGCGGCGTATTGGTGCACTGTGCACCGCAAATCAGCGTGCAGCTGGAGGCGTTTTTTCAACCGCTACAACGTATTGACGGCGTTGAGCAGCTGCTGCAATTTGCGCTGCGCTGCGATAATCAGCTGTATTACGACAGCCTGCCATTACAGCAGGGGTTGGCACTGTACCGCCTGGTGCTGCCAGAGTCTGGCAGTGGCAACGCGATAAGCCTGTATCTGGGCGATAAACAGGTCAGTGTCGAGCCAGCGGCAGTGGCGCAGCGCTATCAGCAAAAGATCTTTCATCAGCACAGCCGCTGGCAGCTGGAGCCCGACCGGCTCTGTCCGCTACCACAGGGGCGTTACCGGCCCCTGGCGCAATATCACACTTTGCAGCAGCTATTACCGGTTAACTATGGGCTACAGCAAAATCCGGCCCAGTTACACAATGCGCAGTGGCAGCTAAAAGGCTATTTGTTACTGTTTGAACAACTGCTGGCCAATTTTCTGGCCCAGTTACAGCAGTTACCGGCGCTGTACTCGCCAGATAATCTTAACCAGAGTTATTACTTTCAGCTACTTAACGACAGCCAGCTCAGCGGCATCAACCGGCTTTATGCTGAAGATATGGCCGCGCAGCTAACGGCGGTTTATCAGCAGTTTGACAATGTGCTGGCGCGTAAACACCGGCTGCTGGACTACCTGCTGGCACTTTATGGTGAAAGCCTGAACCAGCACAGCCTGCAGCATTATGACTATTATCACAGTGCGCACAGCGGCGCGGTACGCCGGTTGCAGCAAAAAGTGCGCTACCTGAAGCAGATAGTGGTGATGACACGCGACAGGGTGGCGGCACCGGATCATTATGCCTCGCTGTGGCGCGATGCCATTGGCGGCTTTGTGCAAAAGCAGGCGCTGCTGCTGGATTTAGGCCAGACCGCCCAGTCGCTGACCACCGCCGTGTTGCGCTATAAACTGCGGCTTAGCAGTAAACGGCAGTTGCAAAGCCTGTACCTGGACGAAACCCGCGCCGACGGGCTGCTGCAGCCGGTACCGGCCATTCGTTTACCTTTTGCGCCAGACAGCCGCCGTGCACGGCGCCGGCTGGCCGCTGCGGTCTGTTTGCAGGGCGACATCGTGCCGCAGCAACTGCTGCAAAGCGGTATTAACCTCAGCCATTACCGCATCAGCCAACAGGGGCAGGATTACCAGCTATTGCTTAAGGTGGCGCACAGTCAGCACGATGAATGGTGGCTATGTGGCAGTTTTCGCCAATACCGCGGGGCCGTTATTCTGGCCAATTGTTTAAGCCGGTTTTTATGCCAGCTCAGTTATCAGTCCGAGGGGCTGCATGTGATTGAGCATCTGTTATTGCTGGCGGCAAAAAGCCGGGCCAGGGTGCCGGAGGCATTTTATAATGGCCAACTGACGGTACTGTGTCCAAACTGGACCGCCCGCTTTGCCGATCCCGGCTTTCAGCGGCTGGTGGCAGAAAGCGTGCAGCTAAATTGTCCGGCGCATTTAAACTGTCAGGTGCTGTTTATCAGCTTTGAGCGCATGCACCGCTTTGAACGGCTGTTTAAGTACTGGCGCAGTGCGGTAAAAGCCGGGCAGCCACTGCAAGACAGTGCCACTGCGCTGGTGCAGTACCTGTATGCGCTGCGCAAAGCAGCCGGGCTGGAGGGCGGCGATGCACCGGCTGACTGAAATTGAACTGGATTTTAACTGCAGCACCCTTAACCGGGCACAGTGGTTTAATGCCAGCGCCGAGCACTTGTTACAGCATGAGCTGCTGCCGGTGGCACAGCAGGTATTGGACGAGTTTGATCTGCCACAGCAGGTACAGCTGGCCGAGATCAGTCTGCAATTGCCGCCGCTGTGTCTGCCGGCCGATCGCTACCTGCTGCAGCAGAGTTTTCGCCAGGCGCTACGCACTCAGTTGTGGTTGCTGCTACCCGGTGCAGCAGCAGACAGCCGGCAGGCGCCGGGGTTAAGCGCTAGTATGCACCACGAGCTTATCCGCGCGTTAACTGCCGCCGACAGTCAGGCCTTGCTGGCGCAGTGGCCGCTGTACCTGAAGTATGCCGCTGAATTGGTAGCCATCTTACGTCAGCTGGCGGCGCAGGGCGATCTGTGCAGCCAGCTGGCCTTTGGTTTAAGCAGCCAGATGCTGGCACAGCTGGTGCAATTGCTGGCACCTGGCGAGCAGCGTTTTATCCTGCAACTGATGGCGCAGCCACAGCTATTTACCGCAGCGGTGCCTATTTCGCCACAGCTGCGGCACAGTGAACGCCTGTTAGCGGCGCCGGCACTGCGCCAGCGCCAACGGCATTTGTGGCAGTTAAGCCTCAGTTACCTGCTGGTTGACCGTGGCAGCCGCTTTAACCGGCAAAGTTATCTGCATTATTTGCTACAGCGCATGGCGGCACACGACAATATCTCCTTGCAGCAGTTAGTGCAGCATATGCTGCAAACCCTGGCCGACAGCCAGCGTTATTTTGCCGCGCAAAGCCCATTATTATTGCAACTAACAGCGTTGTTGCTGCCATTGCTACCGGACAGTACGCCACAGCAGCGGCAGCCCGCGACAGCACAGCACAGGGGGCCAGCGCCGGCTTATGCCTGTCAGCGCTTAGCCTTGCCGCTGTCGCAACTACCGCCGGTAGCGCGCCAGCGCGCAGCGGCGACGGTTACCACCTGGCAAGGCCCGCTGGGTCGCAGCACTAAGCTGCAGCACGTTGTGCCGGGCCCGGCGCGTTACTGGCAACAGTTGCTGGCGCTGCTGCGCCAGCAGCGGCTGAGTGTGGCACAGCAGCGCCAGCTGAATGTGCAGTTGCAACTGCTGTTGCAGCAAAACTCCAGCCTGTGGCTGGACAGTATGCGGCTGCAGCTGCAGCGTGACGGCTTATTGCCGGTGCTGGTGGATTACACCCAGCCGCAATTGCTGCAGCGTTTGTTTCAGCAGTTGCAGGCGGCCAGTGTCGCGGCAATGACGCCTTATATCAGCCTGCTGCAGCATGCCTTGTCGGCCATCAGCTTACCGTTACCGCTGTTACACCGGGCCTGCTGGCAGCCTTTGCTGCAGGCGGCGCTGCAGCGTCAGCCGCTGACGCTGGAGATTTTACTTCAGCAGTTGCATCTGTGGCTAAGGGCAAAAAGCGGCGCTTTAGCGGCACGGCGCATTTTGCAGCAGCTGGCCTTGCAGTTACAGGGTGATAGCACCAGCGCTGCGTCTGCAGCGGCGCGACAGCAAGGCCAGGCCGGCCCGCTGGCGCGGTTGTGGCAGCAAATACACTGGCAACTGGCGGTCAGCTCGCCCTGGACCAGCCCAATACAGCCGTTGCCGCTACAGCAGCGGCCGCTGGCGGCGGTGCACAACGTGTCGCTACTGAGCAAAAGGCCACAGCAACACTTGCCGGTTAAGCAGACGCAGCCGCTGCTATTACAGATGATACCGCTGTTACTGGCGGCACTGCCGCCGCAGGCGCACAGCCGGGCGCAGGCAATTTGCCAGCAGCTGTGTGAGCGCTATAGCTTGCCAGTGCCCGGCTCAGCATCAGCAGCGAAAACCGGCGCGGCGCGCCCGCCGCTGGCTGAAAGCGTGCCAACTGCAGCAGAGCCACAGGGCGAGGGCGCAGCAAATGCTGAGCCGCTATCGGCTGGCAACGCTGGCGCCAGCTTGCTGGCCAGCGCGTTATTGCAGCAACTGGCACAGGCGCTGGCGCCGGATAGCCGCATCGCATTTTACCGCACATTGCAATGCCAACTGGCAAAACAGCCACCGCTGTTAGCCCGTCAGGTGCTGCTGCGCCAACTGCGCCAGTTATTGCAGTTGGCCGGCGCCAACGCAGCAGCCGGGCAGGCCGCCGTACCCTGCCACAGTTCTGTTTTAGTACCACAACCCTTAACTCCTGTGGCTAAGGCAGAGCAGCACAGCGGTACTGCGGTGACGGCAGAGGCAAAGGCGGCGCAACAGCCAAATCCGCTGCTGGCCCGCCAGGCGGCAGCGCAGCCTGAACAGGCACAGGCGACACAGCAAGACACAGACAGCGCGCTAAGCTGGCAGCCGGTGATTAACGCTGGCCTGGTGCTGGCGGCACCTTACTTACCGCTGTTATGGCAGCGGCTTGGCTATCTGCAGGGACAGCGTTTTGCCAGCGTGCAACAGGCCTGGCAGGCCTGTGCGCTGCTGCACTATATGGCCAGCGGTGACACAGCTGCTGCGCCACAGGATTATTGGCAGCAGTGGCGCCTGTCGATGCTACTAAATGGCTGTGAGCCACCCTGCCCAGGCGGTTTGGATCTGCAATTACGCGATAGCGCTTGTGAACTGGCCGACAGTTTACTCTGCGGTATTATTGCGCAGTGGCCCAAACTGGCGAGCAGCTCGGTCAGTACACTACGCGAGTGCTTCTTACAGCGCAGTGGCAGCCTGTGTCAGCTGGGTAATGGCACCGGCTGGCAGCTACAGCTGCAAAGCGGGCCCTATGACATGTTACTGGATGGCCTGCCCTGGTCGTTTTCACTGATCCGCTATCACTGGATGCAAGGAGAGCTGTATGTTCACTGGCGCGGCTAAGCTTACGGCAGCAACCACACAGAGCAACGCCCAGTGCTTACAGCGCGAGCTGAACTGGCTGGCACAATGTATTGAATTGCGGCTACACAGCTATTTTCAGCAACAAGCGCTGGATCTACTGCGCCAGGCACCGCCGCCGGCGCTGCAACCGTCGCAAGGCAGCTATGCCAGTTTTGTCTGCCAACGCCAGCTTAGTGCTAATGAGCGCTTACTGCTGCTGCTGGCGCTGGCACCGCATCTGCAGCCACAGCTGCTGGACAGTTTTTTTGTCCGCAATGACAATCTGGGCCGCAGCTTTACCGAGTTTGGCGGCGCGCTAACCAAGCAGCACAGTGGCTTTTTACCCAGTGCTGAAACGGCGGCCTTTTTGCTGGCGGGGGCCGATCTGGCACTGCGCTTAGACGTAATGCAGTTGCTACAGCCAGAGCAGCCGCTGCGGCGCGACAACATTATTCAGCTGCAGCACGACAGTGCCGATGAGCCGTTTTTAAGCGCCAGGCTGTGCGTCAGTGCCGAGTATTTGCAGCTGTTTATCAGCGGCACCCGGCAAAAGCCGGACTACAACAGTTATTTTCCGGCGCGGCTGTTAACCACGCCGCTGGGCTGGCAGGATTTAGTGCTGCCGGGGGCGTTAATGGCAGAAATTGCCCATATCACCGGCTGGCTTGAGCACCAGCACACGCTGATGCAGCAGTGGCAACTAAGCCGCAGCATTAAACCCGGTTACCGGGCGCTGTTTTACGGCCCGCCCGGCACCGGCAAAACCCTGACCGCCACCTTAATTGGCCAGCAAACCGGTGCCGATGTCTATCGCATAGATCTGTCGGCGGTGGTGTCCAAATACATTGGCGAAACCGAAAAAAACCTGGCGGCGGTGTTCGACCAGGCACAGGCGCGGCACTGGATTTTATTTTTCGACGAAGCCGATGCTTTATTTGGAAAACGCAGCCAAACCAGTAACAGTAACGATCGCTACGCCAACCAGCAGGTGTCCTACCTGCTACAGCGCATTGAAGACTTCCCCGGCGTGGTGCTGTTGGCGTCAAATCTGAAAGCCAATATAGATGAAGCCTTTGCCCGGCGTTTTCAGGCCATGCTGTACTTTCCGCTGCCCGACGTATCAGAGCGCTTGCAGCTGTGGCAGCGCATTTTAGGCAGTGGCGTGGCGCTGGCAGCCGATGTTGATCTGGTGTATCTGGCGCATGAGTTTGAACTGTCAGGCGGTGCTATGACCAATGTGGTGCGTTATGCCGCTATCGCGACCTTATTACGTGGCGATAACGCGCTGCGACAGGATGATCTGCTACAGGGCATCAGCCGCGAGCGGCGCAAAGAAGGAATGATGGTATGACAGCATTTACCGGCCGCTGGCTGCGCGTTATCAGTGTGATGCTGCTGTTATTGCCAGCCGCTGCTGCGGCGCCAGCGCCAGACCGCGTTACGGTAAGCGGCTATTATCAGCTGACAGAGGCCGATCTGGCGACGCTGGCACAGCGCCAGGCCATTATTGATGCGGTAGCCGCGCTGCAAGGCCAGCTCTTCACTGAACGCTATCAGCTGATTAATACACTGCAGCCGTTACTGCGGCCAATAAAACGGCCATCAGCCGATTATCTGGCGTTATTAATCAGTGCCCAGCCGGCGCCCTCTGACATAGCAGAGGGCGATACCCAAACCCAAACCCAAACTCAAACTCAAACAGAGCACAGCGCTGTTACTGCATCGCCAGCCATTATGTATGGCATCAGCGACAGCGGGCTGGCGCAGTGGCAGCAACTGCCCGAAGTGGCCAGCTTGCCCGAGGCGCAGTTGCTACAGTTGGCACCGTTAGCCGGGCAGATCTTTCATACTGAGGCGATGTTTGGCGTGGCGCTTGATAGTATCGGCTTTGCCGGCGCAACGGCAGAGGTGCCTGTAACAGCGGCAGAGCAAAGCCGTTTACGCCAACTGGTGTTCGATAATGGCTTTAAAGCCGGAAAGTGGCAGCCCGGGTCGGCGCAGCCGCTGCAATGGCAGGCCAGCGCTGAGTGCGGCTGTGCAGCGCAAATCGTTAAGCAAGAGCGCTTTACCAATTTCAGCTATGGCCTGGTGCCGTACTGGCAAACACAAACCACGCAAATTGCCTTTGCCAGCTTTAACCGTATTGGCCTGTTTGGTTTTGTGCTGGGTAAAGACAATAAGCTGCTGGCGCCGCCAAACTGGCAAAACAGCCGTCACTTTAATGGCTTTATTAATCTGGCACAGGCGCATAATACCTACCTGGATCTGGTGGTAAGTGGTTTTGACAGCATCAGTTATCAGCCGCTGGCGCTGGATAATTTACGCCACGAACTGGTTACACAGCTGACCACACCGCTGGAGGGTTTTGCGCTAAATACCCTGCAACCCTGGCTTAGCTTTGGCCTGAGCGCCAGACGTACGCTGGCCGATGGTGTGACGTTCGATTTGAATTTAGCCAACCTGACCCAGGCTGAACAGCTTAACTTTATCAGCTTTTTACGCCAGTTAAGGGCCGACCTTAACCTGGCCGCCGAGGCCGCCAACACCGACAAGTACTTTATTAATGTAAAAGTGCCGGCCAGTGCGGTGTTAACAGCGGCGTTGCCGGCTTATCAGGCCATGCAGGCCGAAAAATACCGCAGTGACACTATTTACGCACCGGACAAGCTGGTCACCCTGGCGCCGCTGGTCAATTTACTGCTGGTACGGTTTGACGCTGACGTGATGGCAGCACAGCAGAGCGCTCAGCAGCTGGCACCGCAGTTAGCCGCGCCGGATAAGGCGCAGTCTGCTTATCCGTTTCGCCGGCAAATGAAGTCACTAAAAACCGCTATTGATACCATGCCCAGCGCCGACGCTGCGACCATGCTGCTGGAAAAAATTCTGCCGCTGTTTGAGATACTGCCACTGGAGCAAAGCGGCCAGCTTAGCTTGCAGGATTTAGCCAATGATCTGACGTACGCCAACTGGAACTTCAGTGGCGCGGCGTTTTGGGCGTTACCGCTAAGCGCCGGCCAATATCAGGTGGTTAGTAAAGCGTTTACTGTAGCGCCGGCCTATCAGTATCAGCAGCTGGTGCAACAAGTTTGCGACCGCGTGTGCCCAAAACGCTGGTTCTGGCGGTTGGTACTGGCATCGCTGTTAATCGCCGTAGTCAGCCTGTATCTGCTGGCCACCTTGTTGTATTACCCGCTGCAGCGCTATCTGGAGCATCCGCTGCTGCTGTACGGTGCGCCTTTGGTGTTTGCTATCGGCTTGCTGCTGATTTTGTCTTGTGACCCTTACTGGCACCAGTTTCAGTCGCTTATTTTACTGGCGGTACTGGCACTGGTGCTGTTGGGGTTTATGTTATACCGCCGCATGCAGCAGCGGCGGCAACATTACCCTTAACTACGGGTAGAAGCGTCTACACTTAACACGTTTAACCTGCCGCAGTTCTGGCACAGCAAAAGGATACTCAAGATGAAATTTGCCAAAGGCCGTACCCAAGCTGCTGTAAAGCCGCAGCCTGCATCAACCTCCGGTGCCGCCAGCGCGGCGCTGCAACAAAGCCCGTTATTACGCCAGCAGGCGGCGCAGTTAATGGCTATCCGCCAGGGCGCACAGCAGCTGCTACAGCGCCAACAGTCCACTGACGTAAGCCAGCAACTAAGCCTGGAGGAAGAAGAGCCGATGCAGGGCAAGTTTGACGTGGCGCAGCAAGCGGCCTTGGAGGAAGAAGAGCCGCTACAGGGCAAGTTTGCTGTAGTGCAACAAGCGGCGTTAGAGGAAGAAGAGCCGCTGCAAGGCAAGTTTGAGCCAGCCGCTGTCAGTCAGCGCCAGGCCGGGGCCAGCAATAATACCGGTATGCCGGATCAGCTAAAAAGCGGCATTGAATCTTTGTCCGGCTACGCGATGGACGATGTAAAGGTGCATTACAACTCGGCTAAGCCGGCACAAATGCAAGCCCATGCTTATGCCCAGGGTACGGATATTCACCTGGCACCGGGGCAGGAGCAGCATTTACCGCACGAAGCCTGGCATGTAGTGCAGCAAAAGCAGGGCAGGGTAAAGGCCACCACCCAGCTTAAGGGCGAAGCGATTAATGATGATCCGGGGCTGGAGCATGAAGCGGATGTAATGGGGGCGAGGGCGCTGCAGCGCAAGGTTAAACAACGACATGTTACCCAGTTAATCAGGTTTGAGGCCGGAGAGGGGGCTGATTGGCATGTTCATAAAGATCATGTGAAATTTGGCAGTAACCAAAAGTCCAGGGTAGATTTTGCCGGCCGGAACGCCCAGCAAATTTTAGATAAATTGGCGGATGCGGTCGCAAGATATGGGCTCAGTACAGCTGGTACGAATTATCAGGCTTGCGTTGATTACATAAATGCTAATTACTGACGGCCCAGTCGCGAGGTTCAAAATAACGTCTTTAAGCTGATTTGTGATGTTGTAGCTGACAAGCTCGTTTTCGAGTGAATACGGGCAGTGTCATTGACTTTATGCCGCAGTTCTGGCAAAGCAAAAGGTTACTAAAGATGAAATTTGCTAAAGGCCGTACTCAATCTGTTCAGGAACCCCAGCACACCGCAAGCTCTGGTGCCGCCAGCGCGGCCTTGCAACAAAGCCCGTTAATGCAACAGCAAGCCGCCCAGTTACTGGCGCTGCGCCAGGGCGCACAGCAGCTGCTACAGCGCAAACAGCTTACTGACGTAAGCCAGCAAATAAGCCTGGAAGAGGAAGAACCGCTGCAGGGCAAGTTTGAGCCAGCGGCTGTCAGCCAACGTCAGGCAGAAGAGAGCAGCAATAGCAATAACACCGGTATGCCTGATCAGCTCAAAAGCGGTATCGAGAGCCTGTCTGGTTATGCCATGGACGATGTAAAGGTGCATTACAACTCGGCCAAACCGGCACAAATGCAGGCTCATGCCTATGCGCAGGGCACGGATATTCACCTGGCACCGGGGCAGGAGAAGCACCTGCCGCACGAAGCCTGGCATGTAGTGCAGCAAAAGCAGGGCAGGGTAAGGGCGACTACTCAGCTTAAGGGCGAAGCGATTAATGACAATCCGGGGTTAGAGCATGAAGCGGATGTGATGGGGGCTAAGGCGCTGCAAAGGGCGTCGGAAAGTCAAGATACAAGGCCTGATCCCATATCTAAAGGAGGAAACGATGGTCAGGTGAATAGCACAGAAATAACGACGATGTTTTTTTCGTCCTCCGTACCTTCAATTCAAAGAGTTGAAGAGCCAACAAAACAACGAAAAAGAGTCAGAGAAAAGGATGATGAAACAGGCGAGGCATCACAGCTCAAGCAATTTCAAAAGAACCCAGATCAACGAAATTCAAAAGTAGTACAATTGGCAATTAAACATGAAAGTGAGGCTCCGCCGGGAACAAAAATACTTGTCGTTAATACTTCATCCAATGATGCAGGGGATATTGGTCGTGTTATCAGGCAGTCAAATTCTAAACCTAATTGTATGGTCGTTGAATTTGATAATGAGAAAGGTGTTTTATACAGAGTATATTTTAATGAAATAGATGTGATTCAAACCACGGATGATGTAGTACATTCAACAGAAAAAGCTCAATTAAAACTGATGATGGATCAGGCTATAGTTGCTGCTTCGGATGCAGTAGACGAGCTCAATGCTGTAATGTCAACTGATGAAACATGGGCACATGGCAAGATCATCACGCCAGCGGATCAACTGAAGAAATGTCTTAGCGATTGTAAAAATCTAAGCGCTGAAGAAACCGCAACATATTTGTACACGACCTATTTCTATGGTCCCTTAAACAAATACTTACGAAGCCCTGAAGTAAAGTTTGAGTCTGCTGTAGTACAAAGACTGGTAGATATCACGCACGCTTTCCTCCAAAGAGCATTTAATGCTACTCCCGGCGCAGCACTGCTACCTAAATTCCGCATGGAACTGCAGGCAGAATGGATTGATAAAGTGGCTACTAAAACCGGAGATGCGCTTACGTTCAGAGCTTTTACCAGTACTCACCCGGAGTTAAAAGGGGTGAATGCTATGTGGGGAGACATTGAAAGTGGTACATTTGGTAAAGTTACCAAATTAGCCTTGTTGGTATTTCAAGGAACATCTAAATTCTTGTATCCGAGTACTAAATATTTCCCTACAGAACACGAGCATATTCTCCCACCGGAAATGCATACCCACATTTCGGAAAAATACCAAATACATTGGCATGATTGGACAGTTACTGTTTATCACTTGACTGTCGTAGGCTCAGGTGACGTCAAACAAATTGAGTTGGATTTCGATAAGGATGGCAACGTATACAGGAAGAAGTGATTATGAAAAGCGAAGAAATACAACCGATTATGAATGCCACCTTTGGCAATCTGGTTTTTTTCTGCCGGGACTTAGACTTAGACGAAAAATATATTTCTCAATATCAGGCTGGTCAAATTCTGGAGGAGAAGGCTTTTACTGATGTGAGCTATAAAATAGGTGGAATGGTTAAAAACTGTAGATACTTAATCGCTTCATCGAATTGGCGAGACCTTTCCAGGTTAAACCCTGATTCGGAATTGGGGCACGCAGTGATTCAATCAGGATCACTGTTTAAAGTCCTGGATATTCAGAAGGAAAATGAAAAAACTCAAATATTGCTTTTAAATATCCCGCAGCAGGGAGTGGAATTATTTAGCAATTCTAAAATAGACATAGAAAATAAAATCATCGAAAAAGGGATTGAGATTTTCAGTAAAAATTTGTCGGCAGCACCTCTCGAAGAACTACAGTCAGACTATTGGATTTCAAGAACCTCATTTCCAGTAGGTATGAATCATAAAGCTGATCTCTTTATGAAAGGACCGATGGAATCAGAGTAAAACCAGCAAAGGGGACGGCGGCTGAGGGAGCCCACGAATTTAGCTCGCCTCAGGGACGGAGAAAGCCTTGAGAGAAAAGATGTCACCCATTGGCCTCCCGGAGTCCGCTATCGGGCAATAAAACTAAACATCTTCCCGATCATTAATTTTCTCCAGTACATTTTGATACACCATCAAATCATTCGCTATTTCGACTGCGTCGTCGGACTCTGGATCAAGGATAGCCTTACGTTTAAGCAAATCAGCCATAGTTTTTTTGACGGAGGTTCTGATAAGCCTGAGTTCCATTACGCTAAACATTGTTTACTACCTTTTTAAATTGATTAATATGCACTGCATGTTTGTCTGCCCACTCAGACAGCTTTTTCTTCCAAGTAGATTCGTGCATATCGACAAGGGCTCTAATTGTGTAATGGCCTCTGAATTTGCCGTCGGTCAGGTCTTTAGACAGCGTGAACTCAGGTGGCAGTTTGGTACCTGCCGGGATAACCCACCAGTCTTGACCGAAGCCATAGTTTGGCGCATTAAACATACTTAACCCACCAGTGGTATGGTCAATCATTCCACTTGCCGGGTTAATTTTCACGTCATAAGTTTGATCTTCTTTTCTTGGTGGCATAGTTCTAAGGTAATCAAACTTGTGCTTTGTCGGTGTGCCACCACGAAATAGATCTGCTGGTAATTTTACATAAAACTCGATTGGTGTATGCATGTTTTGCCTCTAATGTTGCCCGCTTAATTGTAAAAAAATAATTAATAATTTGACATTTTTTTGCGCAATGAACAAGAAGCTTTATATTTTTAGGTTTAAATTATGCCCTGAAGGTGGCTCGAATTTATTTTGGTGTTGTGAAGGTCGGTTAAAAGAAGAAACTAATCGCAGGATTTTGACACTGTGGATTTGACAGGCTGTTATACCGCGCTGTTTAGCATTGCAATCGTCTACTTACAGATAACTGTGGATAAAAGCCGGAGCAACTGCCCGGCTTTTTCGCGTATGCGCGTATTAAAAGAACGGTAATGTTGTAGCAACACGTCCAAGTATGTAGCGGATGTAGCCGTGCAAGCAAAAGCCATGATTTTAGCAAAATACTTTAATTCACCCTTGGCCAACATCTGCTGAAAAATAGTGACTTCTAATCAAAGAGCAATGCGAAGCCAAAAGTACAACCCAAAGCTGTTGCATTACACGTAATTATTCTTAGGAGCAAAAACGTATGAGGTTTGAGTCGAAAAACTTCTTTTTTATAACGGGCAAGATGAGTAGAACCGGAGCCGATATTGCAGGTTTTATCATCGCTGCAAGTATCGCATTTTTATTAGTAATGCTTGGCTGGCATTGCTTTAGTTGTTAAAACAACGCCCAGTAGCTGATTAGCCCCATAATGACAGATGAAGCAGTCTATCTTGCTGATGGACGACAGCCTGGCCGCTAACGCGGCCAGAAGAGCCGTACCTATTGACTCCGGGAAGGCTTATATGTGTTAAGTGACATTAGCCGCGTGGCTCGTTGTTATTTGGATCAATAGTAGAGCCGGATCCTTTGCCAGAATTAATACCCTTTGCAATTGCAAACCCAGAAACAGCAGATAGTATAGGCAACCCCGCTTCTGCACTGATGGTTTTGGTAATCAATAATATTGCCAGTATTACCACTATGAATATTGCTAATACTATTTGCCCATAGAGGCTCCAAAACTCGTTTCTACGTTCTCTATGATCGGCATAAGAATCAACTACCGCTTTTAATTCGTTGGCAGCATTGTGATTAGAGCTTCGATGGATCAGCTCATGTAAAAGGTGGTCGATATGACGATAATGATCCCAGAGTGATTTGGTGAATATTTCTCGGCCAAACCAGATTACCCCTGCGACTATTATGACTCCGAATATTCCGACTATGATGGAGAGCCAAAATGCTCCGTCATTTACAGAAAACGCTATTGAACTATCCATAATATCTCCTTGTCACTTAACGCTTATTCGGCGGGTCGACCCGCAGTTAAACACAGGGCAACCAACCTTTGTAAATTTAATGTACAAAACACTACACCGCTTCTTTAAAACATACAACAACTTATAGGTACAGCTATAACTTAAGCATGGGACAAATACGGGTTAACCCGTCTAACACAGCATGGGCAGTTATTTAGTCGGCATCAAAACAGCGCCCAGTAGCTGATAGCTACCATCGCCAGTAGCAGGCTGGGCCAGTAGATTAGCTTGGGTAGCATAAAATCGTGCATTACCAGTTTGCGCTGCACATTTACCGGCGCGTTAAAGATAAAGCTGCACAGCACCACTAAGATCATCGCGATATACAGCAGCAGGTAGAAATACTCGATATAGACAATACTCTGCGCCGGAAACTTAGTGCGGGTAGTGACGTGCGATAAAATCACCACAAAAAACAGCGCCGATATAGTGCCTACCACCGCCATAATAGAAAAACCATTAAAGGCCAGGGTGCTGCGTTTGCGGCTTATCGTCATCAGCACGGCAAACAGCAGCGCGGCGACGGTAAACATCGGGATCAGGTTTACCACAAAGGCATTAATAAATTTGCGTTTAAGCACCACGTTAAAATGCAGCTCGGGGTTATGCTCTGTCGTCGGCGTCTGGTAGCCAAAGTTAGTGTGATAGGTGGCGGTTTTATAATCGAAAAAGGTCTCGTCTATCAGCCAGTCGCCGAGCACGATATCGGTATCCAGGCCAAAATAGCTTTTAATGCCGGTGTCGGGGTAGGCATCAAGGTCGGGGACTAATGTGCTGTAGCCATCAAAGTCATTGGATAAAATGCGCAGCCACACGGTTTGATGATCCAGCGGGTACTTACTGTAATCAAACGGCTGGCGCACGGTGGTTTCGAAAATCCAGCCGTGCAGGGTTTCGTTGCCCTGTACATATTCGTACTTTTTGCGCAGCTCATTGGCGCCTTCTACCGCTTCAGGAAAGTAAAAGCCGGCTTTGGCCTGCACCGGGCAGTCGGGTGCTATCGGCACTTTTTGCCAGATATAACCACTGATATGCACATCATTGGCCGAATGAAAGTTCAGCGACTGCAAATAGACGCCGGTTGCCACCTGGGCACAGGCTGGGATCTGCTCTTTACCGGCCAGCGCTAATTTGGCTTTTAAGTTCTCCCGCGCCATGTCCATGTTTAACAGCTGATGCTCAGTAGGCACAAAGGCTTTATCGGCCTGATACCACATAAAGGCCAGGGCCAGGATACCGAATAAGGTACTAAACAGGCTGAGCAGCAGGTAAAAACGGAAATTCTGTATCAGGCGGGAGCTGGTTTTTTCTGGCATATCAACATGATTGAGTGAATTAGCGGCCCGATAAGCCTAGCTGCTTAGCGTAAAATTGCCAGTGCAGCTGTACGGCCAGGCTGACAGTCATACCGCTTTATTTGGCCATCTAAACGTATAGAAGTTGACTTTGATGGTGGTTTTGCGCAAAGTAGCCGCTATGTACGTTAACCGGATATGGCTATGCCTATTAAAGTGATCGATCAGTTGCCGGCGGTAGAAGCGCTGTCGGCGGAAAATGTGTTTGTGATGACCGAAAGCCGGGCGCAGTCGCAGGATATCCGGCCGCTGAAAATCGCTATTTTAAATTTAATGCCAAATAAAATCGCCACTGAAATTCAGCTGCTGCGTTTGCTGGCCAATAGCCCGCTGCAGGTCGATGTCGATTTGCTGCGCATTGACGATCATGTCAGTAAAAACACGCCGCCGAGCCATTTAAACTGCTTTTACCGCTATTTCTCTGAAGTGCAGCAGCAAAAGTATGATGGCCTGATTATTACCGGCGCGCCGCTGGGGCTGGTAGATTATGAAGATGTGACTTACTGGGCGCAGTTTGGTGATATTTTGCGCTGGGCCGATCATAACGTGACCTCGACCTTGTTTTTATGCTGGGCCGCGCATGCGGCGCTGTATCAGTATTATGGCTTGCAGCGTGAGATCCGCGGTGAGAAACTGTCCGGCGTGTATTGGCAGCAGGTAACCCAGCCTTTATGCCCGCTGGTGCGCGGCTTTGATGATGAATTTCTCGTGCCGCACTCGCGCTATGCCCAGGTGCCAAAGCAAAAATACCAGCAGCATGATGATTTACATATCCTGGCCGAGGCCGATGTCACCGGCGCTTATCTGCTGCAAAACAGCAGCGGCAGCCGGGTGTTTGTCACCGGCCACCCGGAGTATGATTTAACGACCTTAGATGAGGAATATCAGCGCGATCTTGCTGCCGGGCTGAACCCCAAACTGCCGGAAAACTATTACCGTAATAACGACCCGCTGCAGGGGCCGCAAAAACTGTGGCAAAGCCATGCGTTTTTATTATTTAGTAACTGGCTGAACTACTATGTGTATCAGGCCACGCCGTTTGAACTGAGCCAGATTGGCCAAAGCGCCTAAACCCTTGGGCAACCTAAAGAGCATTTTATGACTGCAAGACTGACGCCGGACCATTTTCGTAAGTTGTTATCTGAGCGCATTTTTATTCTTGATGGCGCCATGGGCACCATGATCCAGCAGCACCGGCTGGAAGAAGCCGATTATCGCGGCAGTGAATTTGCCAACTGGCCCTGTGATGTCAAAGGCAATAACGATTTGCTGGTACTGACCCAGCCGGATTTAATTGCTGATATTCACCGCCAGTATTTGCTGGCTGGCGCTGATATTGTTGAAACCAACAGCTTTAATGCCACCACTATAGCGATGGCCGATTACCAGATGGAAGGCTTGTCGGCACGGATTAACCGTGAAGCGGCGGCGCTGGCGCGTAAAGTCTGTGATGAAGTAACCAAACTTGAGCCGCACAAACCACGCTTTGTTGCCGGCGTGCTCGGGCCCACCAACCGCACTGCGTCGATATCGCCGGATGTGAATGACCCTGGCTTTCGTAATGTCAGCTTTGATGAGCTGGTCGCAGCCTATACCGAGTCGACCCGTGCCTTAATTGACGGCGGTGCTGACATTATTATGCTGGAAACCATCTTTGATACGCTAAACGCCAAAGCCGCCGCTTTTGCTGTGCTGCAGGTATTTGATGAGGTGGGTTTTAAGCTGCCGGTGATGATCTCCGGCACCATTACCGACGCCTCCGGCCGTACCTTGTCGGGCCAGACTACTGAAGCCTTTTATCATAGCCTGGCCCATGTAGAGCCGGTGTGTTTTGGCCTGAACTGCGCGTTGGGCCCGGATTTGCTGCGACCTTATGTTGAAACATTATCCGGTGTGTCAGAAGCCTATGTGTCGGTGCATCCTAATGCCGGCCTGCCGAATGAATTTGGCGAATATGATTTAGGCGCCACCGAGATGGCCTCAGAGATTAGCGATTGGGCCAGGCAGGGCTTTTTAAATATTGTCGGCGGCTGCTGCGGCACCACGCCAGAGCATATTAAAGCCATCTTTGATGCGGTAAAAGATGCGCCGCCACGCCAGCCGAAAGCGCCCAGCCATAGTTTTCATTTAGCCGGCCTTGAAGCCTTTTCTCTGGAGTGGTAATGCAGCAACAGGCCCGATTTATCAATGTTGGCGAGCGGACTAACGTTACCGGCTCGGCCAGATTTAAAAAGCTGATCTTAAACGGCGATTTTGAAGCCGCGCTTGATGTGGCGCGCCAGCAGGTCGAAAACGGCGCGCAAATTATCGACATCAATATGGACGAGGCGATGCTGGACAGCAAAGCCGCCATGGTGCGTTATTTGCAGTTATTAGCGTCCGAGCCGGATATTTCGCGGGTGCCAATTATGGTCGACTCGTCGAAATGGGAGGTGATTGAAGCCGCGCTTAAGTGCATTCAGGGCAAGGCGGTGGTCAATTCTATCTCGCTAAAAGAGGGCGAAGCGCCGTTTTTACAACAAGCCCGCTTACTGCGCCGTTATGGCGCAGCTGTGGTGGTGATGGCGTTTGACGAGCAGGGCCAGGCCGATACCAAGGCGCGTAAAGTCGAAATTTGCGTGCGTGCTTATAAGTTACTGACAGAGCAAGTTGGTTTTCCGCCTGAAGATATTATTTTTGACCCGAATATCTTTGCGGTGGCCACCGGTATTGAACAGCACAACAACTACGCGGTCGATTTTATTGAAGCTACCCGCGAGATAAAGCGGCTGTGCCCGCATGCGAAAATCTCCGGCGGTGTCTCTAATGTGTCATTCTCGTTTCGCGGCAATGATGCGGTGCGCGAAGCCATTCACTCAGTATTTTTATACCATGCCATTGCCGCCGGCATGGATATGGGCATTGTTAATGCCGGCCAGCTTACCGTATATGACGATATTCCTGACTTGCTGCGCGAGCGGGTCGAAGATGTGATTTTAAACCGGCGGGACGATGCGACCGAGCGTTTGCTGGAGATTGCTGCCCAGTTTAAAGGCGATGGCAGTGTGGCGGAAAAGCAGGACGATGCCTGGCGCAGCCTGCCGGTGAATAAACGCTTAGAGCATGCCCTGGTTAAAGGCATTACCGACTTTATTGATATCGACACCGAAGAAGCGCGGCAGCAGGCGGAAAAACCGCTGCATGTGATTGAAGGCCCGCTGATGGACGGCATGAATGTGGTCGGCGACTTGTTCGGCGAAGGTAAGATGTTTTTGCCACAGGTAGTAAAATCAGCCCGGGTAATGAAAAAGGCGGTCGCCTATTTGCAGCCTTTTATCGAGCAGGAAAAAGAAGGCGGTCAGGCGCAGGGCAAGGTGCTGTTGGCCACGGTAAAGGGCGATGTGCACGATATCGGCAAAAACATTGTCGGCGTGGTGCTGCAGTGTAATAACTTTGAAGTGATTGACCTGGGCGTCATGGTGCCCTGTGCTGAGCTTTTGCGCGTTGCCAAAGAGCAGAATGTCGATGTTATCGGTTTATCCGGCCTGATCACGCCGTCACTGGATGAAATGGTGCATGTGGCGAAAGAAATGACCCGCTTAGGCTTTACCCAGCCGCTGCTGATAGGCGGTGCCACCACTTCTAAAGCCCATACGGCGGTAAAAATTGAGCCGCATTATCAGCATGGTGTGGTCTATGTACCCAATGCCTCGCGCAGTGTGTCGGTGGTGCAGGCGTTAATTGGTAAAGACAGCAAAGCCGGCTACTTAGCCCGCATTAAGCAGGAATATGTGGTGGCGCGTGAGCAACATGCGCGTAGCCGCCCCGGTGAAAAGCTGCTTAGTTTTACTGAGGCCAAAGCGAATAAATTCCAGCTTGATTTAAGCAAAGTGGCGCCGGCACCAAAACAGCCCGGCGTGCAGCTGTGGCAGGACGTTGATCTCAATATTTTGCGCGATTATATCGACTGGACGCCGTTCTTTTTAACCTGGCAATTATCCGGCAAATATCCGGCGATATTAAACCACGCTGAAGTGGGCATAGAGGCACGTAAGCTGTTTAAAGATGCCAATGCGATGCTGGATACCATGATTAACGGTGGCCATGTCAAAGGCAAGGCGGTGTTTGGTTTATTCCCGGCCAACAGCTTGGGGGAAGATATTATTGTTTACAGCGACGACGCGCGGACACAGGAAAAAGCCCGGCTGTATAACCTGCGTCAGCAGCTGCAACTGAGAAACAACGCGCCCAATTGTAGTCTGGCCGATTTTATTGCGCCGGTGGACAGCGGCGTTAAAGACTATATCGGCGGCTTTGCCGTGAGTACCGGCTTTGGCGCTGATGAATTTGCCGCCAAATTTGCCGCCGAGCATGATGACTACAACAGCATTATGGTAAAAGCGCTGGCCGACCGCTTAGCCGAAGCCTTAGCCGAATACCTGCATTTAAAAGTGCGGCGTGAATACTGGGGCTATGCCGCCGATGAAAGCCTGGATAACGAGCAGCTTATTCGTGAGCTGTATCAGGGCATCCGGCCGGCACCGGGCTATCCGGCCTGCCCGGAGCACACTGAAAAAGGCACCTTGTGGCAGCTGCTGGATGTGGAGGCAAAAACCGGCATTAAGCTTACCGAAAGCTACGCCATGTGGCCGGGCGCAGCGGTAAGTGGTTGGTACTTTGCTCACCCGGACAGCAAGTATTTTGCCGTCAGCAAAATAGGTGAGGATCAGCTAAGCGACTACGCAGCGAAAAAAGGCTGGAGCCAAGCCGAGGCTGAAAGCTGGCTGGCGCCGAACTTAAGCTAATTGGCTAATTGATGGCACTGTTTGGCTAAGTGATTGTTATAGTGTAAAGATTTGTGTTCCTGCTATAGCAAAACGCTTGTATTATAGCGCTGTACTCAGGTAAAACCATCTACACTTAATGCAATAAGCGGGTGCCGGAGCGTGTGATGGTCAGGTGGGTTTTCTTCGTGTTGGGGCCAGTGTTGACGCTGGCATTGGCGCTGCAGGCGCTGGCGGCACCGCTTAATGTGCTGGTGGGGCAAAATAAACCGCCCTATATCCGGCTGGAAAATGTCAGTGGCTATGAGATAGAGCTGCTACGCGAAGTGGTGCGTCGCATGGGGCATGAAGCGGTGTTTGTGTTTGTGCCTAATTCACGGATCCGTGGTTTACTGGAAAGCGGCAATGGCGATATTGCCACCTTGCAGCCGAATGAACCGGATGAGCCCGGCTTGTTTTTCTCCCAGCCTTATATCCGTTATCAGAACATTGCGGTCAGCCGCCGGCGTGATGAGCTGACGCTGCAGCACCCGGCCGATCTGGCGGGTAAGACTGTTATTGCCTTTCAGGGCGCCACTAAGGTATTGGGGCCAGATTACCGCGACACTATGGCGCAAAACCCGGCATATCATGAAACAGTCGATCAGCGCGCCCAGGTGGATATGCTGTTGTTTGGCCGCACCCAGGTGGTTGTGCTGGACCGTAATATCTTTACCTATCATATGAAAAATGCGGCAGAGCCGGTTGAAGTGAGTATTCACCCGCTGTTTGGCTCTACCTTGTACCGGGCAGCATTTCGCGATCCGGTATTGCAGCGCAGTTTTGATAAAGCCCTGCTTAGCGTGTTGCTGGACAACTGGTATCAGCAGCTACAGTTAACGCACTTTTTGCAGGTTAACCAACAGCTACCGAACCGCTTTTATTGCCCCGAGCAGACGCCAGAGCCGGCTAACACACCTTAGCGCGGCCGGTTCAGCCGTGCTTTAACCACAATACCAGTTTGTCGGCCAGCAGCTGCGTATCTATTGGCTTGGTGACTAAGTCATTAATGCCGGCATCCTCGCACTGCTGGCGCACTGTGTCTGTCTGATGTGCTGTCATGGCGATGACCGGCAGTGTTGCCAGCGCGCTCTGCTGCCTTATCGCCCGACAGCAGGCATAACCATCCATGCCGGGCAGTTCAATATCCAACAGTACCAGCGCAACCGGCTGTGTTGCTAACAGGTCAAGGGCTTGCTCAGCACTGTCTGCGGTCAGTACCTGATAGCCTAGTTTTTTCAGTAAAATCACCGCCAGCGTCTGGTTAAAGTAGTTATCTTCTACCAGCAAAATGCAGCTGCTGGCAGTACTGGTTGTTTCAGTGCTGCTGGTTAAATATGGGCTGGGCTTCACCTCATCCTGATGCGGTGCCGGCGTTGCCAATGGCAGTTGCAGGCTAAAGCTGAACACGGTGCCGACTCCGGGCTGGCTTTGTACACTCAGCTCACTGTGCATCAGCTGTAACAAGCGCTGACAAATGGCCAGCCCCAGCCCAGTGCCGCCGTATTTGCGGCTGATAGAGCTGTCGGCCTGGCTAAAGGCAACAAAAAGTTGCTGCTGCTGTGCTGCACTGATGCCAATGCCGGTGTCACTGATGGCAAAACTAAGCTGGCATACGCCGTTGCGGCTTTGTGCCTGCAGCCGAAGCCCGACACGGCCTTTTTCGGTAAACTTAACCGCATTGCCTAACAGGTTAATCAGTACCTGCGATAAACGCAGCGCATCGCCAGTCAGCTGTGCGGGCAGCTCGCCATCAACTTGCAGGGTAAAAGCCAGGCCTTTTTGCTCTAACTGGGCACTGAACATATCTGTTACCTGAGTCAGCATCTCTTGTGGCGAAAATGGCGCCACATCCAGTACCAGTTTGCCGGCTTCTATCTTGGAGAAATCTAAAATGTCATTGATTACACTCAGCAAAATTTTACCCGCCGCGCGGATCTTCGCTAAATAACTTTGCTGGCTGGCATAGTCGTTGCTGCGCTGTGCCAGCTCGGCAAAGCCCAGCACAGCATTAAGCGGTGTGCGCAGTTCATGGCTCATATTGGCCAGAAACTCACTTTTAGCCGCAGTGGCCGACTCGGCCGCCTGCTTGGCGTGTTGCAGCTGTTGCATGGTGTGCTGCAGGTGCGCGGTGCGTTGTTGTACCTGTGCGGTTAATAACTGCTTTTCGGCTAATAACTGGCGGGTGCGCCATTTAAGTAGCAGGTACAACAGGGCGCAAAGTGCCAGCAGATAGGCCAGATAGGCCAGCGGGCTGGCATACCAGGCATGGGCAATATGGATATTCAGCGGTGTTGACAGTTGCTCGTTACCCTGTTGGTCGCGGCTTCGCACCATAAACTGATAATCGCCGGCCGCCAGATTAGTGTAGTCGCGGTACAGCTCGTTGCTCCAGGCAGACCACTGGGTGTCGTAGCCAATCAGCTTTACCTGAAACTGCATACCGAAGACATGGCTGAAGTTGGCGCTGGCATAGTCAAAGCGCAGGCTGTTGTCGGCTGCAGGCAGGGTCAGGCGTGATGGCAGGGCACCACCCTGATAAAACAGCCGGCCATCCAGGGCTCTGAGCTGGCGCAGCAACGGCGGTTTCGGGGCCAGCTGGCGGTGTTCAGCGGGGGCAAAACGAAAAATCCCTTCGGCGCCACCAAACCAGATCACCTGTTGCTCGTCAATCAGTACCGTATCCAGCGGAATATCCTGCAGGGGCGCCAGCGCTGCGGCATGCCAGCGGTACAGGCCGCTTTGGTCGACATACAACACACCGGCGCGGCGGCTGCCGTTGTCGTTATCCCAGGTCAGTAACCACAGGTTATTGTCGGCGTCGGCTTGCGGATAACGCACCCAGGGCTGGCTGGGGCCGAACGCCTGCGCCATGGCAGCATCGGGGTAGAATACTTCGTCTGCAGCGTTAAACCGGTAAAAACCAGCCACGGTGGCCAACAGCAACTGGCCATTGTGCCAGTGCACCGTATTGCGGTTATTGCTGGGTAAGCCCTCGGCTTTCGCAAAGCGCTGTACCGGTAGCGGCAGGGTGTCACCGCCGGGCCAGTTTGCCGGCAGTTGCAAACGGTAAACCCCGTGCGCCAGGGTGCCTAACCACAGCTCGCCCTGGTCAGTTTCTAAAATGCTGTTGAGGTTACCACTAACACCGGGCACCCGGCCTTCGTCCAGCCAGTGGCCGTCGGCCCAGCGCATGCTGGCCAGGCCATCCTGCAGGCCAATATAAACCCGCTCTGGTGTTAGCCTTGAGCGATATAATACCTTACTGGCCAGCATCGATGGGCGCACCAGATTCAGCTGCCCTTGTTGCAGCTGGTAGACACCATTGCTGTTTGCCAGCAGTAACTGCTCGTCAAACTGCATAAAATCCCAGGTTTGTTTTTGCACGGCTGTCACAGCATCAAAACGGTTAGCGGCATTTTTCACAAAGAGCCCCAGGCTGGTGCCAGCGTAGAGTTGGCCCTGATGTTGATACAGCGCCAGCACATTGCCCTGCAAGCCATTAGCGCTATTGTAGTAAGTAAGGGCAGAGGCCAGATCGATACGGCTTAAACCATGATCCAGCGCCAGCCAGATGCCTTGCTGGTGGTCCTGGTACAGCGCGCGCACATTCTGATCGACCAGGCCGTACTGGCTGTTAATATGGCTTTTTAATTTGCCATCCGGCTGTAGGATAAACAGACCATCCTGGCTGGTGCCCAGGGCAAAGTCACCGTTTTGCAGTCTGAGGCCGGTATACAGGGTTGCCTGCGCCAATTGCGCGTCAATATTGGTATGCCAGCGCGTTGCCCCCTCAGCGGTAAGCAAAAACAGCTGGCCTTCACGGCTGCCCGCCAATAAGGTATCGCTGTCATATTGCTCCAGCATAAAGACACTGGTGCTGGCAAAAAGCTCAGAGCCCGGCAGCAGGGTAAAACTGCCGGCCGTCAGTTCCAGCAGGCCAGTACCTTCTTCGCGCACTATTAGCCGGTTATTTAGCCAAAACGCTTTATGAAAGGCGCTGTTAGTGGTCCAGACCTGTACATCATCCCCGGTTAACCAGAAGATATAATCACGGCTGATAAAATACACGCCACGGTCGGTAGCAAAGGTTTGCCGTACATCCTGAAACTGGCGGTAATGCTCGGGAATGCGTGCCAATAAGGAAACATACTGGCTGCCGGTACTGCTGCTGGTGTCCAGATAACCAATTTCACCTTTTGAGCCAACATAAATGCGCCCGTCAGCCGCCGGTGCCAGGGAGCGCACCACGGCTTTATTGCGGGTGGGGATCATGCGCCAGCTGGCACCGTCATATTCCAGCACACCGACGTTATTGCCAACATACAGCAGGCCACGCTGGTCTTGCACCACAGCCCAGTTCTGGGTGCCGCCGTTATAATCTTTCGGTTTAAAGTTAGCCAGCAGGGGGGTGCCGTGTTGGCCCAGTGCTAAAACAGGGGCGCACAGGCAGATAAGCCAGAGCACAGCAAGGCGGAGCAGTAACGTATTCACTATGCTAACCTCCTGTTGGCACAGTTGTACCGGCACAGGCTGCGACTGGCGCAGTAGCCTGGCCGGAAGAAAATTATTTGCGCAGTACCTTATCAAGGTAGCCCATAGCAAAGGCCGACAGCACAAAGGTGATGTGGATAAGCAAATACCACATAATTTTGTCGTTGGCGATGATTTCGGTGTTCATAAACACCTTTAACAGGTGAATAGAAGAGATGGCGACGATAGAGGCAGCAACCTTGTTTTTCAGCGAACCGGAGTCCAGTTTGCCCAGCCAGCTCAGTTTGTCATCGTTACCCTCTAAATCCAGCCGTGAGACAAAGTTTTCATAGCCGGAGAACATTACCATCACGATTAAGCCGCCGACCAGCGCGATATCAATCAGTGACAGCACCACCAGAATAAGCTCCACCTCTTTCATGCTGAAAATCACCGGCATGATATGGAACACTTCCTGAAAAAATTTTACCCCCAGCGCCAGTAACGCCAGGCTCAGGCCCAGATAAATCGGCGCCATGATCCAGCGCGACGCATACATCAGTTTTTCAATAAAGTTTTCCATAGTCACCCCATAACAGCCGAGGCAGTATTATGCGGCGTCACTGCCAGATATCAAGATCTGACCAGCGTTTTTATCGCAGCGGCTTGCTTAGCGCTGAGAGTTACCGCATATATTTGCACTTTGCCGCAACGTTTGCCAAAGCGCCCGGGCATTGTGTTAGCCTCGGCGCAATGTGTAAAACTACCGAATGTTATGAACAAAATTGCCGGTTACGCCCTGGGCATAGCGCTGCTGGGCAGTGCCCACAGCCAGGCTGATGAAGGTTTTTGGTTACCCCAGCAGTTAGATGCCAACAGCCCGCTGCTGGCGCAGTTAAACCTGACCGCGCAGGAGCGCGCCAATGGCTTACCACTGCCACAACTTAATCAGACGGTGGTGCGGCTGGGGCGTTGCAGTGGCGCTTTTGTCTCGGCCAGCGGCCTGCTGCTCACCAGCGCCGATTGTGTGGCGGATTATTTACCGCAAGACGCTGCAGCCGGGCTAAATAACAGCAACCGCGCCGCTGAGCAGCCGCTAACAGGGCTAACGGCCAAGCTGCTACTGCAAAGCCGCGATGTTAGCAGCCAGGTGCAGCGCGCGCTTGGCGTGGCAACCGATGCAGAGGATAAAGCCGCGCGGCTGGCGCAGCTTAAAACCACCCTTTTGAGCGACTGCGAGAGCGCTGCTGATATCCGCTGCCAGCTGGTGGCAGAGCATCATGGCTTGCAGTACCGCTTAGAGCAATACCGGCGGCTGGCGGATGTCCGCTTAGTCTATCTGCCACCGGCAGCGACTGACGACAACAGCAGTGGCTGGCCGCGTTATGCGGCTAATTATGTCTTGCTGCGGGTCTATGCCGATGACCAGGGCCAAAGTTTGGCCTATAACGCGGCGCATCAGCCGCTGCAAAGCCGTTTTGCCCGGTTAAGTGACACCGCGTTGAGTGAGCAACAGTTAATACTGACAGCCTTGTTTGTCGGCCAAACCCGGCGTTACCGCCCGGCCAGTGAGCTGAAATTTCAGTTTGACAGCTGGTACCCGCAGGCGCTTACGTATCAGCAGCAAATGCTACAGCTACTACGTGAACTGGTGCCCGCAGGCTCAGAGCGTTCGCTGCGTTACGGCGCTTTGCTTACGCAGGTGCAACATCAATTTGAGCGACAGCAGGCGCGGCTGCAGCAGTACCATCGCAGTACTCTGTATAACGATAAACAGGCAGCACAGCAGGCTTTAGCACAGTGGATAAGCAGCAGCCCGGTGCGTCAGCAGCTGTACGGGCCTGCGCTGCAACAGCTGGAATCGCTGCTGGGGCAACAGCAGCAACTGGCGCTCAGAGATCTGGTGCTGGACTATTTGCAGTACGCCCGTTTACCGGCGTTGGCACGTGAGTTATATCAGCTGGCACAGCTGCCGGATAACGAACGGGCACAAGCGGCCAGCCAGTTTTCGCCAAGGCTTGCTGCCTTTGAGCAGCAATTTGATGCCAGAGTCGACATGGAGCTGGCGCTGCATTTTCTTGGCCAGTACGCCAGCTTACCCTCGGCGCTGCGCGTGGCAGCGCTGGATCAGTACTTTGCCTTAAACGATGGCTTTAACCGTGAAATTGTTAAACACAAATTATCCGCCATCTATCGCGGCACCGGTTTAACCCGCGCCCAGATGCGCCAGTATTGGCTGGGCCGGCCAGCCAGTGATTTTGTGCAAAGCCAGGATCCGCTGCTCAGTTTCACCGTTGCGCTGGCGCCGGCACTTGAGCAACTGGCCGCACAGCGCCAACAGCTGGCGTTGCAACTGGAGCAGGCCAGAGCCGCCGCGATGGAAGTGGTGCTGGCCTATAACGAAGCACACAATATTGCCAGCTATGCCGATGCTAACGGCAGTTTGCGCATTAGCCTGGGCCGGATCAGCGGTTTTGCCCCGGCCGATGCGGTCTGGTATCAGCCTTTTAGTAGCTTGGCGGCCTGGCAACGCCGTCAGGGCCAGGCGCAGGTCACTGAAGCAACGCCAGCCATCGCGGTTAACTTTTTAGCCAGTAACGACAGCTGTCATAGTAACCCCTCAGGCATTAGCTTTAATCAGCAGGGCGAGCTGGTGGGTGTGATGTTCGGCGCGGTGCCGGCCAACCTGTTGTCAGGCTGGCAGTATCAGGCGCAAACCGGCCGCACCGTGCAGGTAGATGCGCGCTTTATCCGCTGGCAGCTAAAGCAGGTCGGCCAAACGGCCATTTTGACCGAGCTTGAGCATACTGCTGCCACAGCACAATAAGGCGTTAACAGACGCTCTCTTAATTTCAACGCTTTTGCAGTATCATAGCGGCGCAAAAGAGCAGGCCCTGGTCTGTTGTCGTTATTTTAGCCGGAGTGGTTGTGAATAAAGCGTTTAAGTTAAAACTGATTATCCGCCGGGCACCAGCGCAGGCCGCCTTGGGCTGGCTAAAACAAGCCTGGGCTATTTTTATGCAGGCGCCTCTTGTCTGGTTATTTATCTATCTGCATATGCTTGGCTTCCTGCTGCTGAGTATGCTGCTGCCACCGATTAGCAGTTTTATTGTTGCCTTGCTGATGCCTTTTCTTACCGCTGGCATATACAAAACGGTGGTGACACTGCAGCAGGGTAAACAAATCAGCGTGACTGGCCTGTATCAGGTGTTTAAAGAGCCGCAGTATCGGGTGGTGTTTATCCGCTTAGCCTTGGCCGAGCTGGTGGCTTCTTTACCACTGGTGTTTATGTACGCCGCGATGACAGAGCAGGCTGAGGCCGGCGATTTCAGTATGTCACTGGCGCTGATGTTTGCGGTCTGGTTTACTGTCAGCAAGATGGCGTTTGCCTACACCATAGCGGTGGCGTACTTTCTGCAACAACATAGTGTGTTGGTGGTGATGCAGGCCAGTCTGGTGGCCTGCTGGCGCAATATAACGCCGCTGGCATTATACAGCCTCTTGAGTCTGGGGCTGATTATGCTTACCATGCCAACCTTGTTTATCGGCTTAATCGTGGTATTACCATTACTGCACATCGCGTTCTTTTTATCCTTTAATGAGTTTTTTGCCCTGCAGGTAAAAAGCACCGATGACGGTGTGCTGGAAGTGTGAGTGTGACTGCGCCTGACATCAGCACACTAAAGCAAGCGGCCTTAAACTGGTTAAGCCGGCGCGACTATAGCGAGGCGCAGCTGAAAACCCGGCTGCAGCGTATTGGCGGCGAACCGGCGCCGGTACAACAGGTGCTTGACTGGTGTAAAGCGCAGAATTATTTAAACCAGCAGCGTTTTGTGCAAATGCTGCTGCGCAGCCGCGCCAATAAAGGCTACGGCCTGGCATACATTATTCAGGAATGCCGGCAGCAGCAAATTAGCCGCCAGCAGGTGCTGGACTGCGCCAGCGAACTGGAGCTGGACTGGTTTGCGTTAGCGCGCCAGCAATACCTGAAAAAATACGGTTTAAGCGCCGTGACAGACTATAAAGACAAGGTAAAGCGGATGGCCTATTTACAGCGCCGTGGCTTTAGCAGTGAACAGATCGAATTTGCCATTAATCAAACTGAGTAACACCCAAGCGGACAGGATTTCTTCATGACTATGACATCGGCCAGTATCAGGCGTGCTTTTTTAGACTTTTTTGCCAGTAAGCAGCATCAGGTGGTGCCCAGCAGTTCGCTCATTCCGGGTAACGATGCCACCTTGTTATTCACCAATGCCGGCATGGTGCAGTTTAAAGACGTATTTTTAGGCCAGGACCCACGCAGCTACAACCGGGCTGTGTCAGCCCAGCGCTGTGTGCGGGCCGGTGGTAAGCATAACGATTTGGAAAACGTCGGCTACACTGCGCGTCACCACACCTTCTTTGAAATGCTGGGTAACTTCAGCTTTGGCGATTACTTTAAGCAACACGCTATCGCCTATGCCTGGGAGTTTTTAACCGAAGTCGTCAAGCTACCCAAAGAAAAACTCTGGGTAACAGTGTACCAAACTGATGATGAAGCCTACCACATCTGGAAAGACAGCATAGGGGTGCCGGCCGAGCGTATTATCCGCATTGGTGATAACAAAGGCGCGCCTTATGCGTCGGACAACTTCTGGGCGATGGGCGACACTGGCCCTTGTGGTCCTTGCACCGAGATTTTCTATGATCACGGCGCGCATATCTGGGGCGGCCCACCGGGCTCAGCGGAAGAAGATGGCGATCGCTACATCGAGATTTGGAACATCGTGTTTATGCAGTTTAACCGCCACAGTGATGGCCGGATGGAAAAACTGCCCAAACCCAGCGTCGACACCGGCATGGGGCTGGAGCGTATTGCCGCCATTTTGCAGCATGTACACAGCAACTACGAAATTGATACCTTTGTTGCACTGATCAAAGCCGCGGCTGACGCCACCGGCGCGACCGATTTAACCGATAAATCGCTGCGCGTGGTCGCCGATCATATCCGCAGCTGTGCCTTTTTAATTGTCGATGGCGTGCAACCGTCGAACGAAGGCCGTGGCTATGTGCTGCGCCGTATAGTGCGCCGTGCGGTGCGCCATGGTAACAAACTGGGTGCCAGGGGCGCCTTCTTCTACAAGTTGGTGCCGGCCTTAGTGGCGCAAATGGGCGAGGCGTACCCAGAGCTGGCTGCCAAGCAGGCGGTAGTGGAAAAAATCCTGAAACTGGAAGAAGAGCAGTTTGGCAAAACGCTGGAGCGTGGCCTGACGATTTTAGAAGAGGCGCTGGCGGTTTTAGACGGCACTGTACTGCCCGGCGAGCTGGTATTTAAGCTGTATGACACCTATGGCTTCCCGGTTGATTTAACCAACGACGTGGCGCGCGAGCGTAACCTGAGTATTGACCAGGCCGGCTTTGATGCTGCCATGGCCGAGCAGCGTAAAAGAGCGCAGCAGGCGTCTAACTTTGGCACCGACTACAACGCCCAGTTAAGCTCAAGCCAGCACACCGAGTTTACCGGTTACCAGCATGAATTTGGTAATGCCACTGTGGTCGAAATTCTGCAGCAGGGCCAGGCCGTGACAACGCTTGACGATGGGGCAGAAGCGCTGCTGATTTTAGATAAAACGCCGTTTTATGCCGAGTCTGGCGGTCAGGTCGGCGATACCGGCAGCTTAACACTGGCCAGTGGTGCTGTGTTTGTGGTTGAAGACACTATTAAGCTGGGCAAAGCCTTTGCCCACAAAGGCCGCCTGCAAGGCACGCTTAAGCTGGGCGATAAAGTGGATGCGCAGATCGACAGCGCCCGCCGCGCAGCCATTAAGCAAAACCACTCTGCTACCCATTTGTTGCATGCGGCACTGCGCAAGGTGCTGGGCGAGCATGTGACGCAAAAAGGCTCTTTGGTTGGGCCGGAGCGGCTGCGTTTTGACTTTAGCCATTTTGAGGCGGTAAAAGCTGACCAGCTGCGCCAGATAGAGCTGCTGGTTAACGAGCAAATTCAGCAAAACAACGTCTTAGACACCCGTTTGATGCCAATTGAGCAAGCCAAAGCGGCCGGTGCTATGGCGCTGTTTGGTGAAAAGTACGATGACGAAGTACGGGTACTGTCGATGGGTGATTTCTCCATCGAACTGTGTGGCGGCACCCATGTGAGCCGCACCGGCGATATCGGCCTGTTTAAAATTGTCTCTGAAGGCGGTATCGCCTCGGGGGTACGCCGTATTGAAGCGGTTAGCGGCGCCGGTGCCATCAGTTTTATCCAGCAACTGGAGCAGCAGGCGCAAAGCGTCGCCGCCGCACTGAAAGGCGATGTAATGAGCATCGCTGAGCGGGTGCAGCAGGCGCTGGAGCGCAGCAAGCAGCTGGAAAAAGACATTGAGCAGTTAAAAGCCAAGCTGGCCAGTCAGGCCGGTGCCTCCTTACTGGAGCAAGCCGAGCAGCATGGCGGTGCTACCGTATTGGTGGCGCAGTTGCCTGCCACTGAACCCAAAGCATTGCGTACCACATTGGATGAGCTGAAAAACAAACTCAGCACTGGTGTTGTGCTGCTGGCCACCGTGAATGATGACAAAATCAGTCTTATTGCCGGTGTAACCGACGATCTGACCGCTAAGGTGCATGCGGGGCAGTTAGTTGGCTGGGCCGCCGGTAAATTAGGCGGTAAAGGTGGTGGCCGGCCAGATATGGCGCAGGCGGGAGGCACTGATATTGCCGCCTTGTCAGCGGTGTTAACAGAAGCAAAAACGCATATCAGCAGTAAACTAAGCTAAACTGCTTATATCAGCCAGTGTGGCAGGCGTTGTCTGCCAGCTGGCTGATCGCTCTGTAAGCCAGGGGCGTAACATTACAGCGCACTTTGCCGTGCCGGGCGGGTGGAATATCGCGTATTTACCGGCAACAGGCAGCAGAATGCTACACTAGCAGCGTTTTGCGGCAAATTTGCCGGTATTAACGGCCATTTATTTAAACGCCTGACTTTTAATCAGCCAAGCAGCTGAGTTATGATACGGCGCTTTAGTGTATACCGGTGTCGCTGGCGCTGGATTGAAGGATAAAGGAGCAAACGAATGCTAATTCTTACTCGTCGTGTTGGTGAGACACTGATGATCGGTGATGAAGTTACCGTGACGGTGCTGGGTGTGAAAGGCAACCAGGTCCGTATCGGGGTGAATGCACCTAAAGAGGTATCGGTGCATCGTGAAGAGATCTACATGCGCATCCAGGCCGAAAAAGGCTCTGCTGATTCAACTTATGGTGAAGACGACTAATTTCCACGTTTTTACCGCGACTTGCTGACCATTTGTGCCGTTTTTGTACGTTTTATGACTTAATCCCGGCGAATTGCTTAAAAGGTCGGCAAACGCACTTTTCAGTTCCAAAAATTGTTTGACTTATTTTCCTGAGACATTAATATACACGCCGCAACACAGCGCGGAGATGTGGCCGAGTGGCTGAAGGCGCACCCCTGCTAAGGGTGTATAGGGGAAACTCTATCGAGGGTTCGAATCCCTCCATCTCCGCCAGTTTTTTCAGATTGGACGCGTAGCTCAGCTGGATAGAGTACTCGGCTACGAACCGAGCGGTCGGAGGTTCGAATCCTCCCGCGTCCGCCATCTGAAAAAAGCACACAGCACAGTGCCGGATAAAGTGCTACTATTTTGCAATACTCAGGACGCGTAGCTCAGCTGGATAGAGTACTCGGCTACGAACCGAGCGGTCGGAGGTTCGAATCCTCCCGCGTCCGCCATATACAAAGAACCCGCTAAGGTTAACACCAAAGCGGGTTTTTTTATTACATACACAAAGCTGCTTAGGCGCGGGCGGGTGAGAAGCTCCGCAGGTTCGACCAATTTGCCCGGAGCAAATTGGCACAGCGTTAGCTGGCCCGCAGGGCAGGCGGCAGGATAGCCGCCTGCAATCCTCCCGCGTCCGCCATATACGAAGAACCCGCTAAGGTTAACACCAAAGCGGGTTTTTTATTGCATGTACGAAGAACCCGCTAAGGTTAACACCAAAGCGGGTTTTTTATTGGCTGCGTAAAGCTAAGTAGTTGTGATTGTGCTATAAATTGCATCTTTATCTGGCTGTTTGCCGGCAACTTGCTCAGGCACTGTTCAGCCAGTCTCAGCTATAAGCCCGTCAAGGCATTATTACGGATATACCGGCATGCTGTTGTCAACCACAGCGAATAACGCAGAGCAACACAGCGCAGCGGAAGATGAACTGGCACTGTGCCCGCATTGCGATCTGGTGCAGCACCTGCCATTGTTACAGCCAGGCGAGGAGGCCTCTTGTGTGCGCTGTGGCCATCATTTGGATGCCTGCCATATTGAGTCGGTGATGCGGCCGATGTTATATGCCGGTTCGGCGCTGTTTATGTTGCTGCTGGCCAATCTGTTTCCTTTTGTCAGTATGTTTGCCGCCGGCAACAGCAGTGAAATGAACTTCTTTGATACCTCCTCTGTGCTGTTTCAGCAGCATCAGCAGTGGCTGGCAATTTTAGTCTGGTTATTTATTCAGGCAGTGCCGGCCGCCTGTATGCTGGCGATTATTTATCTGAAGCTTGGTATGCTATACCGGCTGCCGGCACGCACCTGGGTGGCGCGGGTGCTGTATATGCTAAAACCCTGGAGTATGGTCGATATCTTTTTAATGGGGCTGATTATCAGCTTTGTGAAGCTGGTGGCCGATGCCGATATCTCGCTGGGGCCCAGTTTTTGGGCGTTTTGTCTGTTTTGTCTGCTGCATTTGCGCGCTTTTCAGGTGGTAGACCGGCGCGAGTTGTGGTCGAAAATTGCACCCAACCCTAAACCGCAGCTGGCAGCGCATGCCGGTAAAAGCGGTTTGGCACAAAATGTAAAGCTGTGTAAAGTGTGTACTGCCATGGTGCCGGTGACGCAAACTCATTGCAGCCGCTGCCATACTAAGGTGCCGCTGCGGCGCAAAGCCAGCGTGCAAAATACGCTGGCGCTGCTGCTGGCGGCAACCCTGCTGTATATACCGGCTAATTTATTACCGATAATGCGCACTATCTCCTTTGGCGAAACTACAGATTCGACTATTATCAGCGGCCTGCTATTAATGTGGCAGGATGGCGCTTATCCGGTGGCCATTATTATTCTGATTGCCAGTGTGCTGGTGCCGGTGGCGAAAATTATTATTATGTTTTGGTTATGCTATTTAACCCGCTTACCGCTGGCGCAGCGGCAACGCTATTCGACACAAATTTACCGCCTGGTCGACTGGGTAGGGCGCTGGTCAATGGTGGATGTACTGGTGGTGGCCATTATGGCCGCGCTGGTGCGGTTTGATTTATTAATGAGTGTTTACCCCGGTGTCGGGGCTTTAGTGTTTGCAGCGGTGGTGATCCTGACCATGCTGGCCGCACTGAGTTTCGACCCCAGATTACTGTGGGACCCGTTACCCGAACAACAAAAGGGAGTTCGTTTTGACGCAGCAACAGAGCGCTAAAGTTAGCCGGATCAAGCAGTGGTCACCAATTTGGGTGGTGCCAATAGCGGCAGTGCTGATAGGTATGTGGATGCTGTATAACCATTATCAGCAGCAGGGGGCTTTACTTACCTTACTGACTGGCGATGCAGAGGGCATTATTGCCGGCAAAACCCAGATTAAAAGCCGTAGTGTTGATGTTGGCCAGGTGGTGTCGGTTGAATTAAGTGAAGATTTAAAGCAGGTAATTATTAAAGCGCGGATGAAGCCGGCGGTGACACCGCTGTTAAATGCTGACTCGCAATTTTGGGTGGTAAAGCCACAAATTGGCCGTGGCGGTATTACCGGCTTAAATACGCTGTTATCCGGCGTGTATATTGAGTTGCAGCCAGGTGAGTCGACAGAGCAGCAACTGCAACATCAGCTGCTGGACACGCCACCGGTGGCGCCGGCTGATGCGCCGGGCATTCGGGTTAGTCTTACTACGGCCAACAGTGGTGGTTTAGCGGTGGGCGATCCGGTGCTGTATCGCGGTTATGAAGTGGGCACGGTAGAGCACAGCGAATTTGAACTGGCCAGCCGGCGTACCCGTTATCAGCTGTATATTCGCGAGCCCTTTGATGTGCTGGTAACCGAAAATGTGCGGTTTTGGCTAAGCAGTGGCTTTTCCTTTGATTTATCTGCCGAAGGCCTGCAGGTAGATGTTGGTTCAGCTACGACTTTACTCAGCGGCGGTGTCAGTTTTGATTTAATGCAGGGCTGGCCGCCGGGTGCCGCAGTTCGTGATGGCACTGAGTTTCAGCTGTTTCCGAACCAGCAAAGCATTCAGGATGGCTTGTACAGCGAATTTGTCGAATACCTGCTGTTTTTTGACGAGTCGGTGCGCGGCTTAAAGGCCGGTGCGCCGGTAGAGTATCGCGGGGTACGGGTGGGTACTGTGGCCAGCGTGCCGTTTTTCTTTTCTATCGATAAACCCTTTGAAGTGTCGCTGCAGCAGGGCATACCGGTGCTTATCCGCATTGAAGCCGGCCGGCTGTATGAAAATCTTAGCCTGGCGCAATTAAAGCAGGAATTGGATAAAGCCGTGGCGCGTGGCATGCACGCGGCGCTGAAAACCGGCAACCTGCTAACCGGTGCGCTGTATATCGATTTAGATGTCAATCTTGATGCGGCGCTGCCAGAGCCAACCGAGCTGCAATTGCAGCGGCTGGCGCTAAGCCAGAGTGCCGGCTATCCGATGCTGCCAACCACCCGCAGTGGCCTGAGCAACATAGAGCAAAAAGTGTTGATGGCACTGGATAAAATTAACAACCTGCCGGTTGAGCAACTGCTGACGCAAAGTGAGCAAACGATGCAAAGTGCTGATCAGATGCTGCAATCGGCCAATACCATGCTGGCGCAGCTGGATAAACTGCTAAGCGACCCTAAGATGCAACAACTGCCGGCACAGCTACAAAGCAGCTTACAGCAGCTGCAGCAAATGCTGGCCGGATTAAGCCCGGGCTCGGCGGCCTATGATAAGTTAAGTGGCAATTTGCAAACGCTGGATCAGGTGCTGCGCGAGCTGCAACCGGTATTGCAAACCCTGAACCAGCAAAGTAATGCGCTGGTGTTTGAAGCCAAAGCGCCGGCCGACCCACAGCCAAGCCGTGCCCGGCAGTAAAGGAGATACACACTATGACATTACGCCTTGCTAAGCCCTTACTAAGCGCTGCTGTGCTGCTGTTGCTAACGGCCTGCAGCAGCCCGGCCACCACGCATTTTTACCAGTTACCGGCACCATCACACAGCCAGCCAGAGAGCAGCATGGCCGCTAATAACCATGCTGCAGATAACAGCAGTGCCGGCAAAAGCTTATTTATTGAACCGGTAAAGGTAGCACCTTATTTAAATGGCCGTGGTTTGGTGCTGCAAACCTCTGCGGTAGAGCTGGTGATGGCGCGACAGCACCTGTGGGCCGACGCGCTGGACCAACAGCTGCAGCGCCAACTGCGCCAGCATTTAAGCCAGCTGGCGTCGGGTTATGCGGTACAGTTGCAGCCGGGCGCGCAAAGTACCCGTTTGTGGCTGCAGCTGGATAGCTTTCATGGCAGCGCCGATGGCTATGCGCTGTTAAGCGGGCATTTTTTGTTAAGCGGCCAGCCGTTAAGCCAGCCGTTTAGTTACAGGGTGCCACTGGCGGATGATGGTTATCCGGCGCTGGTTACCGCGCTGGGGCAGGGCGTGCAGCAGCTTAGCCAGCAAATTGCCGCTCAGCTTAGGCCCTAACACACTTTTGTTGCAACAACTGCCAACACGAAAGCCTGCTGGTTAAGCACACTAGACCATGTTGGTCACTGTGGTTACAGGAGGCCTCACCTTTCCCAGACGCTGTGATCTGGTTCTTTTATAATCAGATGGCTAGACATTTGAATGTCTTTACGTGTACTGTAGCTGCGTTATGCACATTGTTAGCATAAATAGCAGTTATCACGCCAGGTTATTTATCTGACGGGGGCTTACTGCGCATAATGTCGGGTCGTCTGGCTAAAATCTGCCCGACAGAGACAATTCTACTATGCTGAAGGTGCCGGCCGCTGCCGGCACCCAAACAGACGGAGCACACCGCTATGGTTGCAGAATTATTACTCGAAGCCGCCAGCCTGATGCTGATAGGTATGGGGGCAGTATTTGCCTTTTTACTGCTGTTGGTGTTTATCGTGCAGCTGATAAGTCGTGTTATGCAGCGTTATTTTCCCGCTAAGGCCACTGCCAGCAATGTAGTGACCACGCCAGGCAGCTCAGGGCCATCGGCTGCTGTCATTGCCGCCATTTCAACCGCGATACACCAGTATCGGCAACAACAATAAGAGGACTCAGGCATGAGCAAACCATTATTACTGACAGAGTTGGTGCTACGTGACGCCCACCAGTCATTATTAGCCACGCGGCTGCGGCTGGAAGATATGCTGCCGATTGCCGCCAAGCTGGATAAGGTCGGTTACTGGTCGATGGAATCCTGGGGCGGTGCCACCTTTGATGCCTGTATCCGCTATCTGGGCGAAGATCCCTGGCATCGGATCCGCGAGCTGAAAAAAGCCATGCCAAACACCAAACAGCAAATGCTGTTGCGCGGCCAGAATTTACTCGGTTACCGCCATTATGCTGATGATGTGGTGACTAAGTTTGTCGAACGCGCCCATAAGAACGGCGTGGATGTGTTTCGTATTTTCGATGCGATGAACGATATCCGCAACCTGCAAACAGCAGTGCAGGCCGCAATAAAGGTCGGCGCCCATGCCCAGGGCACTATTTCTTACACGGTAAGCCCGGTGCACACTATCGACATGTGGGTAGACATGGCGCGTCAGCTCGAAGATATGGGCTGTCACTCTATTTGTATTAAAGATATGGCTGGCCTGCTTAAACCTTACGAGTGTGAGGAGCTGGTCAGTCGCATTAAAGAAGCGACCAAAATTCCGCTGGCGATGCAATGCCATGCCACCACCGGGCTTAGCACGGCAAGTTACCAAAAAGCCATCGATGCCGGTATTGATATGCTCGACACCGCCATTTCTTCAATGAGCATGACTTATGGCCACAGTGCCACTGAAACCATGGTGGCAATAACCGAGGGCACCGAGCGCGATACCGGCCTTAACATGGAACTGCTGGCAGAGATTGCTGCTTATTTTCGCGATATCCGCAAAAAATACGCCCAGTTTGAAGGCTCATTAAAAGGCGTCGATGCACGTATTTTATTGGCGCAGGTGCCAGGTGGCATGCTCACCAACATGGAAAGCCAGCTAAAAGAGCAGGGCGCACTGGATAAGCTCGATGCGGTATTAAAGGAAATTCCGCAGGTGCGGCAGGATTTAGGCTATTTACCACTGGTCACGCCAACCTCACAAATTGTCGGTACCCAGGCAGTGCTGAATGTGCTGACCGGCGAGCGCTACAAAAGCATTACCAAAGAAACGGCCGGTGTATTAAAAGGCGAATACGGCGCTACGCCTGCACCGATGAACACCGAATTGCAACAGCGGGTGTTAGCCGGCGAAAAAGCCATTACCTGCCGGCCGGCTGACTTACTTGAGCCCGAGCTGGACAAACTGCAGCAGGAGCTAAGCAGCCTGGCACAAAGCGAGAGTATCCGTTTGGCAGAGCAGCAAATTGATGATGTGCTGACTTATGCCTTATTCCCGCAAGTCGGGCTGAAGTTTTTGAAAAACCGCGACAATCCGGCGGCGTTTGAGCCGGCCCCCGATGCAGCGGCAGCACTGCCGTCAGCGACTAAGCCAGCGGCTAACACGGCTAAGGCGGCGCAAAGCGGCCCGGCCAGTTACAGCGTGCGCGTTGATGGCAAGGTGTATGAAGTCGAGGTTGCCCCCAGCGGCGAGCTTAGCTCAGTAAAACCTGTGGTGTCAGAAAATATCCCGGCCAGTGCCTCAGTAACCGGCGCGGCCACCCTTAACGCGCCGCTGGCCGGCAATATCTGGAAAGTGGTGACCAAAGTCGGTGCCAGCGTAAAACGCGGCGATGTGGTGATTATTATGGAAGCGATGAAAATGGAAACTGAAGTGCGCGCCGTGGCCGATGGCCAGGTCGCCAATATCCATGTCGCGGCCGGTGATGCCGTCAGCACAGGCGATGTGCTGATCAGTTTTAACTAGGCGCCGGGGATAATCAATGGATGCTGTAACAACCTTAATTGCCTCGACCGGTTTGATGAATTTTACCGCCGGTCAGGCTGTGATGATGCTGGTCGGTTTTACCCTGCTGTATCTGGCGATAGCACGTGGCTTTGAGCCGCTGCTGTTATTGCCGATAGGCTTTGGCGCTGTGCTGACCAATATTCCGCTGGCCGGCATGGGCGAGCCGGGCGGCCTGCTGTATATGATTTACGAAGTGGGTATTGGTACCGGTATTTTTCCGCTGCTGATTTTTATGGGCGTCGGCGCCATGACTGACTTTGGCGCCTTAATTGCCAACCCGCGCATGCTGTTATTAGGCGCGGCCGCGCAGTTTGGCATCTTTGCCACCTTGCTCGGTGCCATCGCCCTTAATGCAGTGCCAGGGTTAAGTTTTACCTTAAAAGAAGCTTCGGCCATTGCTATTATTGGTGGTGCCGATGGCCCGACTGCCATTTTCCTGGCCTCGAAACTGGCACCGGATCTGCTGGGGGCCATTGCCGTGGCGGCCTACTCTTATATGGCGCTGGTGCCGATTATTCAGCCACCGATTATGCGGGCGCTGACCAGCAAGGCAGAGCGCAATATTGAAATGGTGCAGCTGAGAACAGTGAGCAAAAAAGAGAAAATTGTCTTCCCGCTGGCCGTACTGCTGCTAACCATTTTGCTGCTGCCAAGCGCCGCGCCGCTTATCGGTATGTTTTGTCTGGGTAATCTGATGCGTGAATGCGGCGTGGTCGAGCGGTTAAGTAAAACCTCGCAAAACGAGCTGATTAACATCGTTACCATCTTTTTGGGCCTGGCGGTGGGCTCGCGCCTTAGTGCTGATAAATTCCTCACCCTGCAAACCTTAGGTATTTTAGTGCTGGGTGCGGTGGCCTTTGCCATTGGTACTGCATCAGGCGTGCTGATGGCCAAGCTGATGGGCAAGCTCTCCAAACAGCCGATAAACCCGCTGATTGGCGCTGCCGGTGTGTCCGCCGTACCCATGGCCGCGCGGGTGGTGAATAAAGTGGGCTTAGAAGCCAACCCGCATAATTTCCTGCTGATGCATGCGATGGGGCCAAACGTTGCCGGTGTAATTGGTTCAGCGGTCGCTGCCGGTATCTTGCTGGCGCTGGTCGGCTAGCGTGCATGCTCGGCTAGCGCGCAGGAGCGGCTAAGCAGCAACAAAAAAGCCCGCGTCATATAACGCGGGCTTTTGCTATCTTGGCAAGCGGTTTAAGGCGCGGCGCTAGCTGCAGGCAGCGCTTCGTCAGCTTTAGCTAACAATACCCGCTCTTTGGTTTGTAGCTGGGTTAATATCTGCTGCGCCTTGGCAGTAAACTGTACTTTATCGCTACCCTGCAGTGGTGTCGCTTGCGGCAGTTTTACTGTTCTGGGGTTACGGTGTACGCCATCTATCACAAATTCATAGTGCAAATGAGCGCCGGTAACGCGGCCGGTACCGCCTAAGCGGCCAATCGCCTCGCCCTGGCGTACTTTATCGCCTTTGGCCACTAAGCGCTTAGACAGGTGCAGGTACTTGGTGACAATATTATTGGCATGCTGAATAAAGACATAATGACCATTTATATTGTTGTAGGCCGAGGCCACCACACGGCCATCGCCGGCCGCCATAATAGGCGTGCCTACCGGTGCAACGTAATCGACACCATTATGTGGCCGCACGGTTTTTAACACCGGGTGTAACCGGCGCGGGTTAAAGTTAGAGCTTACGTACTGGAAGCTAACCGGGGCGCGTAAAAACGCCTGACGCATACTGGCACCGTCTGGCTTGTAGTAGTTACCGTCGCTGTGCAGCACGGCCTGGTATAAATGGCCCTGGTTGGAGAATTGCGCGGCAATAATATTGCCGTTGCCGATAAACTCACCGTCAACATACTGGGTTTCATACAGCACGCTAAAGCTGTCACCGGCGCGGATATCTAAACCAAAGTCGATATCCCAGCCAAAAATACCGGCCAGGTTCATGATTTGCGCTTCGCTTAAGCCTGCTTCAATACCGGCGCTCCAGAAGTTGCTGCGAATTGCCGCGCTGGCAAACTGGTTGCGCAGTTCAACCTCTTTTTTCAGCTCTTCGGCCACAAAGCGGCCTTCGCCGTTGCGGCTAATACGCAGGGTGCTCAGGTGGTTCAGCGCATAACGCAGCTCTTGCAGCTCGCCCTGTGCATTAACACCAAACTCCAGCTGCTCGCCGGGGAATAACCGGGTTAAGGTTTTTACTGGTTTACCCAGCGCCAGGATATCCAGCATGACCTGCTGGCTGACATTGGCTTGTTTAAACAGTGCAGATAAGGCATCGCCTTTGCGTACCTGTAATACTGACCAGTTTAACGATAAATCTTCTGCCGGTAACGGCGCCAGCGCCGATACGCTTTGCTCGGGCAGTAATACATCCGTTTGCTCCGGCAGTGCTAAGCTGTAACGCTTACCAATTTCCAGGCTGTCGGCCTTACTGCTCTTCGAGGCGGCTGCCTGCTCAGACGGCAGCAGTAATACCACCGATAAGAACACTGAGGTTGCGGCAATGAGCACCCGGTGCTGTTTTGGAATTTTAGTGACGAATTGACGCATAATTCTGTTCTTGGCTCAACAAACGCACAAAAACCGAGCATATACCGTTTTTTTCACTGACACCAGACTTTTGTGCGTTTCCCCTGGGCTAAACATACTATAGAATGCGGCTTCAACGGGTAAACAGGTGAAAAATCAGGAGGCCAGAATGGCGGATTGGGAGCAGGCTTTAGCTGAGTTAAAACGCGGTTGCGAAGAAATTCTGCTGGAAGAAGAGCTAATTGCCAAACTCAAAGAGGGCAAGCCATTAAAGATTAAGGCTGGCTTTGACCCAACAGCACCTGATTTACACTTAGGCCATACAGTGCTCATTAATAAGCTGCGTACCTTTCAGCAGTTAGGCCACGAAGTGATCTTTTTAATCGGTGACTTTACCGGTTTAATTGGCGACCCGACCGGCAAAAACGTAACCCGTAAACCGCTTAGCCGCGAAGATGTCTTAGCTAATGCGCAAACGTACAAAGATCAGGTATTTAAAATTCTTGATCCGGCAAAAACCCGCGTAGCCTTTAACTCTGAGTGGATGGAAAAACTCGGCGCCGCCGGCATGATTAAACTGGCGGCCCGCCAGACCGTCGCGCGTATGCTGGAGCGTGACGACTTTAAAAAGCGTTATGCCAATAATCAGTCTATCGCTATCCATGAGTTTCTCTATCCACTGGTGCAGGGCTGGGACTCAGTGGCACTTGAGGCCGATGTTGAAATGGGCGGTACCGATCAGCGCTTTAACTTGCTGATGGGCCGCGAACTGCAAAAAGATGAAGGCCAGCGGCCGCAAACCGTGATGATGGTACCGCTGCTGGAAGGCCTGGACGGCGTGCAGAAAATGTCCAAGTCGCTGGGTAACTATGTTGGCATTACCGATGCGCCAAATGAGATGTTTGGCAAAATTATGTCAATTTCCGATGAGCTGATGTGGCGTTACTACGACCTGCTAAGCTTCCGTCCGCTGGACGAAGTGGCGGCCCTGAAACAGCAGGTGGCAGAGGGCGCTAACCCGCGCGATATTAAAATTCTGCTGGCCAAAGAAATTATTGCCCGCTTCCATGACGCGGCGGCAGCAGAGGCGGCGCATCAGGACTTTATCCAGCGTTTTAGTAAAAACGCGCTGCCGGATGATATCCCTGAGCTGACTGTCCGCTGCGAGGGTGCCAGCATGCCCATTGCCAACCTGTTAAAAGAAGCCGGTTTAGTCGATAGCACCTCAGAGGCCATCCGCATGATTAAACAAGGCGCGGTAAAGCTAAATGGTGAGCAGAAAATTGACGACACCAAACTGGAAATCGCCAAAGGCAGCAGCGAGATTTACCAGGTGGGTAAGCGCAAGTTTGCCAAAATCAGCTTGCAGTAGCGCTTAACCATCGCCATTTTGGCGTAACATCTTGCTGATGTTACGCCTCCTCCTGTCACGGCTATCTGCCGTTTAAACCTCAAACTGTGGCTCTGATGAACTACACTGTAAGTCATCAGAGCCATAAATGAGGGGCAACTATGACTTCAGCAAATCCTTACACCGACACCCTAAGCGTGGCGCAGCAGCAATACCGTATTTATAGCCTGTCCAAAGCGGCTGAGCGTTTTGGCGATATCAGCCGTTTGCCGTTTTCATTAAAAGTGTTGCTGGAAAATCTGTTACGCCATCTCGATGGTGACAGCGTAACCGACGCCGATATTCAGGCGCTGGTCGACTGGCAGAAAACCGGTAGCTCGGAGCGTGAGATTGCCTTTCGGCCGGCGCGGGTATTAATGCAGGATTTTACCGGTGTGCCCGCTGTAGTCGATTTAGCCGCGATGCGGGCGGCCGTAGCGGCGCTGGGAGAAGATCCTGACAAGGTTAATCCGTTATCGCCGGTCGATTTAGTTATCGATCACTCCGTAATGGTCGATCGCTACGCCAGCGCCGATGCCTTTAGCGAAAACGTTAATATTGAAATGCAGCGTAACTATGAACGCTATGCCTTTTTGCGCTGGGGGGCTAAGGCTTTTGCCAATTTTCGTGTGGTGCCACCGGGTACCGGTATTTGTCATCAGGTGAATCTGGAATACCTCGGGCAAACTGTGTGGGCAGAACATACCGAAGACTGCCAGCTGGCCTATCCGGATACGCTGGTGGGTACTGATTCTCATACTACGATGATTAACGCCCTGGGTATTTTAGGGTGGGGTGTGGGTGGCATTGAAGCCGAAGCGGCAATGCTGGGACAACCGGTGTCGATGACGATTCCACAAGTCGTGGGCGTTGAGCTGACCGGCAGGTTGGCGGCCGGTATTACCGCAACTGATTTGGTGCTCACCGTAACCCAGCTGCTGCGTAAGCATGGTGTGGTCGGTAAATTTGTCGAGTTTTTTGGCGCTGGCCTGGCGCAGTTGTCGCTGGCAGATCGGGCGACTATTGCCAATATGGCGCCAGAGTATGGTGCAACCTGCGGTTTTTTTCCTGTCGATCAGATTACGCTGGATTACCTGAAACTCACCGGGCGTGACGGCGCTGTAATTAGCAGAGTAAAAGCTTACTGCCAGGCGCAGGGGCTGTGGCGGGAGGATAGCGATGAACCGGGGTTTACCGACAAGTTGCATCTTGACCTTGCCACAGTGGAAGCGTCATTGGCCGGGCCTAAGCGGCCACAAGATAAAGTCACGCTGACACAGCTAAAACAACATTGTGATGATACAAAACCACTGGATAGCAAAACGCAAGCGCGCGAGGCTGAACTGGTTAGCGAAGGCGGTGGCCAGAGCAAGGCGGCAACCACAGATAATAGTTTTGATTTAAATGGCAGTAGGATCAAATTGCCTGAACATGCAGTGGTGATTGCGGCAATAACATCCTGCACCAATACGTCGAACCCCAGCGTGTTGATGGCCGCCGGTTTGCTGGCCAAAAATGCGCTGGCCAAGGGCCTGCAAGCAAAACCCTGGGTGAAATGCTCTTTGGCCCCTGGCTCTAAGGTGGTTAGCCGTTATCTGCAACAGGCGGGGTTGATGTCTGCGCTGGAGCAAGTAGGTTTTTATCTGGTGGGCTATGGCTGTACCACCTGTATCGGCAACTCCGGCCCGCTGGCCAAACCCATTGCAGAGGCTATTAACAAGGGCGATTTAAATGTGTCGGCGGTGTTGTCAGGTAACCGTAACTTTGAAGGCCGTATTCATCCACTAGTGAAATCAAACTGGCTGGCGTCGCCGCCGCTGGTGGTGGCCTTTGCGCTGGCCGGCCGGATGAATATCGATCTTAGCGCTGAGCCTATAGGACAGGACGCACAGGGGAATGATGTGTACCTGAAAGATATCTGGCCCGACAATGACAGGGTAGCGGCCGCCGTGGCAACAGTGCAAAGCAGTATGTTTTCTGCCGAATATGACAAAGTGTTTGACGGTGATGCCAGCTGGCAGGCCATCGAAGTGGCTAAAGCGAAAACCTATAGCTGGCCTGACTCCAGTTATATTCGCCAGCCGGATTTTTTCCGTGGCTTATCGCGTAAGCCCAAGCCGGTGCGCGATATTGTCAATGCCAGAGTATTAGCCATACTCGGTGACTCGGTGACCACTGACCATATTTCGCCGGCCGGTAATATTAAGCAGAGCAGCCCGGCCGGGGAATATTTGCAGCAGCTGGGTATAGCACCGGAAGACTTTAACTCGTACGGCTCCAGGCGCGGTAATCATGAAGTGATGGTGCGCGGTACCTTTGCCAATGTACGGATCCGCAATGAAATGCTACCGGGTAGCGAAGGTGGTGTTACCCGGCATTATCCTTCGGGCGATACCTTGCCGATTTTTGCTGCCGCTATGCGTTATCAGCAACAGGAACTGCCCCTTATCGTGATTGCCGGTAAAGAATACGGTACCGGCTCCTCCCGTGACTGGGCCGCCAAGGGCACCCTGATGTTAGGCGTTCGGGCCGTGCTGGCCGAGTCTTTTGAGCGAATTCACCGTTCTAACTTAATTGGTATGGGCGTGTTACCGCTGCAGTTTTTGCCGGGGACAGATCGTAAAACGCTGAAACTGACCGGCGAAGAGAGTTTTACTTTACGCGGTTTAAGCGAACTGACAGCAAAACAAAAGCTGCAGCTGTTGATCCGTTACGCCGACGGCGGCAAGCAAGAGATAGATGTGCATTGCCGCATTGATACGGCGACCGAACTGGCGTATTACCAGCATGGCGGCATTTTACACTATGTATTGCGCCGGATGATTGGCGCAGCCTGAGTGAAGGGCGCCTGCTTTGCTGGCAGGCGCCCACGCTGTGTTATGGTGGCTCAGTCAGGATGGCAGTGTCGGTAAGCCAGATTTAATATGCAAATCACGCTGCGGGTAAGGAATGGTAATACCCGCCTGTTTAAAGGCGCGCCAGATAGCCACGTTAATGTCTGAGCGCACGGTGTCTGCACCGTATTCCGGGTCTGCTATCCATACTCTCAGTTCCAGCTCAATACCGCTGTCGGCAAAACTCTTCAGCATTACCGTCGGTGCAGGCTCGCTCAATACCCTTTTAGAGCTGTTAGCGCTTTGCAGCATCAATGCCATCGCCTGCTCCGGGTCGTCATCGTAGCTTACCTGCACCAGAATTTTTACCCGCACATTGCGGTCCTCATAACTCCAGTTAATCACTTCTGAGGTGATCAGGTTTTCGCTCGGGATCAGCGTGTCAACGCCTTCGCGGTTACGTACCACCACATAACGGGCTTTTAACTCATGTACCCAGCCAAAATTATCGCCTACCGAAATAACATCACCGGGCTTGACGCTGCGATCAAGCACTAAAATAAAGCCGCTGATAAAATTTGACGCTATACGCTGTAAACCAAACCCCAGGCCAACCCCCAAAGCGCCGCCAAAAACTGCCAGCGAGCTTAAGTTAATGCCCACAGCGTTAAGTGCCACCAGAAATGCCAGGGTGATAAGCGCCACCTTGGCCACTTTGCTAAAGCCTACCTGCATACTGGGGCTGATATGTTTGGCTTTTCTCAGTTGTTGGTTTAACAGCTCGGCCAGCCACAGCGCCAGCGTAAAGGCCAGAATAATCACCAGCAGTAATTTAACCACACTCAGTAGCGACAGCCTGCTGTCGCCCAGGGTAAAGGCCAGCGCATCCATCATCTGCAGCAGCGGTTGTAGCCAGCCGGCTAAATGCAATACCACCAGCAACCACACAGTAGTGGCTATCACCGGCTCGGCCGATTTTACTATCGGGCTGGATAAAAAGGCTTTACGCAGGATATACACCAGCAGCCGTATAACACCCAGCGCCAGCGCAATAGGCACTAAAAACTGTAATAACTGTGCCGGCAACTGGGAGCTGGCAAAGGCTTCAGCCGTCAGTGCCAGCAAGGCGGCCAGGCTAAAGGGCAATACAATACGCTGCGAGCTGTGCAGCGCCACATGGCGCAAGCCCTTGCCGCCACTGTCATTCAACCGTTTAGCTAATACCCGGTTAAGCCCCCAGGCCAGAGTTAAAGCGGCAACTACGGCAACCATTTGGTACCACATTGCCGGTTGTTGTAAAAAACTTACCAATTGCTGCCACAGCAGCATTATCTTGTCGCTCATCATGTTTAATCTAACATATTGATTGGATTGGGCTTAGCATCAGGCTATCAGTGTAGCTGCATAAGTGTGCTTTTGCAGCAAACATTACCTTTTTAGCCGCTGCACTGTTCAAGCCAAATCCAGTCTGCCGGGTCAATACCCAGCTCGGTAGCGGTTTGGGCAAAAGCCTCGCACTGCGCTTTGGCCGGCGTTTTACTGCGTGCCAGCAGCCAGGCGTAATCCAGCGATGGGCCCACTACCAGTGCCATACTGTAGTCATCACTTAAGCGCGCCACATTATAGCTGCCGTAAAAAGGGCCAAAAAACGACACTTTAAGCGCACCGGTGTTGCTGTCGCCAACAAAGTAGGCTTTGCCTTCAGCCTCGCGCCATGCATTTTGTTCAGCATTAAAACCACGGTTAATCACTTTTACGCCGCCATCCTCACGCATACTGTAGTTAGCGGTTACTTGCGTTAAACCGCGCTCAAAGCGGTGATCCAGCCGGGCAATTTCATGCCACTGGCCTAAGTAACGTTCAAGCTCAAATGGGCTAACGGGTTTCACGCCCTCAGGCGTGCCGGTGCAGCCAAGCAGCAGGGCAACAGTGGCAAACAAGATAACCTTGTGTAGTATTTTCATAGCAACCTTTGATAACACAATAACATGCAGATACTACGGTGTTAGTCGGGGTTTGTCTCAGCCAGGGAGCTGATTTTCTGTTGCCGGTAACTTGTATAAAGTAACACTGTGGCAAGCAAGGCCGGTATCGTAACACCATAAAAGTCATCCCATATCGATGCGCTGTCGCAAATGCCTATTAGCACCTCCCAGAGATGGAAAAGTGCGTGCCCCAGTAGCCAGCCGCTGGGGACCAGCCAAAGCGCTGGACGATGTTTCGGCTTAATAGCGCCATAGACAAAAGCTATGCCGCTAAGCAGATAAATCAGGCCAATATCACGCAGAAAATGCTGGTTATAGGCTCCTCTTTCTGCCACGCCCTTTACCTGCCAATACCAGAATTCAGGCGCAACTAACATAATACTGCCGTTTATCAGTGCCGCTAAACCGAGTAATGCAGCGCTTGTTGTAACAAAATGATTAAGCATGCTATTCGCCTCCCGCGTGCTTAGGGGCTATTGATTGATCATTTAATCTGATGCGACTACAAGATTTGCCATAGCCCAGCGCATATTTCAGCGTTGGATACACCCGGTAACTACTGATTGCAAAAGCCAGGCTTATCAGCCCTTTATCACCCCATAAGCGGCAAATTTGCTGTCGTAACGCATCAGCTTGCTGCTGATGGGTTAGCACCTGCTCGGTAAATTGCATTACCAAAGCAATCTGCGCAGGTAACAGTTGCAGCTGCCGCTCAACAATGGCTTGCACTAAGCTTGCTGGCACACCAGACTCCAGTGCCATATCCACCACCAACTGGCTGCAGGGGCCACAATCTTCCGCCAGAATAGCGCGAATTCTGGCGGCATATAACGCGGCCGGCGGCACATCAGCCTGGTGGGCTGCCATGCTTTGAAAGCCGCAAAACTTAATATAAGCACTAAGATCAGTGTGCAGAATGTGCTGCTGATAGCGCACATCATACTGGTAGCGTTTTTGTAGGTTAAGCAGCATCCGGTTTAATATAAAGCGCAGCATAGTGGTTACCTCTGATACTCAGGTTTAACGTCAATGGCAGAGTTAGCAGTTGTTGGTAGCCTATCCAGAACCCGCACCGGGATAAACAGCAACAGATAACTAAGTAAAAACAGCGCCGCACAGCTGAACAACAGAGCGGAAAAATTGTTGTTATCCGCCAGTGCCGCACCCAGCAAAGGGCCTGTGGCCAGGCCTAGCGACGAGACAAGGGTGGCGATAGTAGCCAGACGGCCGCAGCTATCGAGCTCTGCACTTACCGCCAGTAACAAGCTCACCACCGCCGGCCAGCAAAAGAACAGCAGTGCCAGAGCGCTGCCATACAAGATTGCATCTATCGGGAACAGGTTAAATGTCAGTAATAATGCGCTAAGCGCTGATAAGGCTGTCGCCGGCAGCAGCAGAGTTAAACGGCTCACGCGACGGCCACTGAGTACCGGCAGCATAGCCCCGGCCAGGCCGGCTAAACCGCTGACGGCGATAGCACTGCTAACCTTGTCAGCACTGATGGCTACACTTTGGCCAATCAGGCCGGCATAGGCCCAGATAGCACTGGCCGCCGCCTGATATAAGGCAATGGCCAACAGCAACAAGGTGACATAGCTAAGCCGGCGTGCAGGCTTGCTGACGGCGCTATCGACGTTGGCCAGTGCGCCAGGCGTTAATGTTATTGCCTTCACGCAATGCAGTAACATCAGGGCCAACGCGGCAATTGCAGTACTGACATAAAACACGGCATTAGCGCCCAGCCACAGTGTCAGCTGAGGTAACAGGTAAATCACCAGGGAGCCGCTGCTAAACTGGATAAACAGCAGCATACCAAAAGCGCGGTCAGGGTTAGCCAGCCGGGCCAGGACAGAAACCGCCATGCCTAAGCCGATGCCGCCGGCAATGCCGGCAACAAAGCGCCAGCCGAGCATCAAAGCGTAGCTATTGGCCAGGGCACTGGTTAACTCAAGCAGGCACAGCAGTGCCAGACAGCTTAACAGTGTGCTTTGCCAGCGCAGTTTGTTTACCAGATATATAGCGATAGCGCTGCCAGCCAGAGCGCCATAGCCATTGGCCGCAACAATTTCGCCGGCTTGGGTCTGGGTAAAACCAAGTACGCTTGCCAGGCTGCTGACCAGGGCTGGTAAATAGTTCAGGTAAGCCAATGTGGCCATGGCAATAAAAGCGAGAAATACATAAGCAAAAAACGGTTGCTGCGTGTTTACGGGTAAAGATCCACTGTGGCGCATAGTTCCTCCGGCTAACCGGCCATAATTATCGTCGGGCCACAGCATAAACAGGCAAAAACAGCAGAAAAACCGCTGTTGTTGCCAAACAGTTGTGAAGATCTTTCACGAGTCTTTATGCTAAGGTCACGGCTATGTGCACAAGGACGATGGATTGCTTATGGATAAACTGCGTTTAATTGAGCTGTTTGTTGCTACCTGCGATGAAGGTAGCTTTGCCGCTGCCGCAAGGCGCTGCCACAGTGATCCTTCTACCGTAAGCAAAGCAGTAAGCCGGTTGGAGAGTCAGCTTGGCTGCAGTTTGTTTCAGCGTTCTACCCGGCAACTATGTATCACGCCTGCCGGCCAGCGCTATGCTGCGACGGTGCGCCCCTTACTACAACAACTTAATGCGTGTGAGCATGCCTTACAGCATCTGAATGATGCGCCCGAGGGGACACTACGGATTACCAGTGCCGTGTGCTATGCCCATCTGTACCTGCAGCCTCTGCTGCAGGCATTTTGTCAGCGTTATCCGGCTATTCAGCTGCAGCTGGACGTCAATGACTTACATCAGGATCTTATCGATAATGATATTGATGTGGCGCTGCGCACCGGCTATATCAAAGACAGCCGTTTAGTGGCGCGCCGCCTAAGCCCGATGGACTTTCTTATTTGTGCCTCACCACACTATCTGGCGGCCCACGGTACGCCGCAGATTGCTGAAGACTTTTCACGGCACAGCTGGATAGGCTTTCGTATCAAGCAAAGCCAGCAGCTACAACCCATTTTTTTACCTGACCGGCATGGCCACTATCAGTTGCATCACTTGCAACGCCAGCATATTACAGATGACGGCGAAACTATGGCGGCCATGTGCGCCGACGGCTTAGGTATAGCGCAACTGCCACATTTTCTCGCGCGTCAGGGGCTGCAAACTGGTGCCTTAGTGTCGTTATTTCCGTATTACCGGCCACCGCAGCCGGACAATGGTGTCTTTGCTATTTACCCCAAGCGTGATTATTTGCCGGCCCGGGTTAGGGTGTTTATTGATTTTCTCTGTGCACATTTAGACACCTTGGGCGAGGGCAGCAATTATACTTGGGCTGAGCAGTGGCCAGCGCTGAATAACGCCAGCCGTGCTTCAGGTTAAGCAACTATTTACTCCCTCTTCTACACTTGATGCACTGCCCGGTAAAATCTGTCGTTGTGTGTTTGGAGTCTCGCGTGAAAGCCATACTAAATTGTTTCAGCTGTTGCGTTATACCCTTGCTGCTGTTAGCGCCGGCAGTGCCCGGTGCAACAGAAACGACCAGTGCTACAACGCCACTGCGCATTATTACCGAGCCGGCTGGCCGTGGCCGCTTGTATGACAAACATGGTCAACTGTATGGTATGTCAACCGAATTGATTAAAGCGCTACAGCAGCAGGTTGGCGACAACAGCAAAATAGAAATTTTGCCCTGGGCACGCGCTTATGCCATTGCCGTGAGCAGCGACAATGTGGCGGTGTATGACACGATCAGAACCGCTGACAGAGAAGATAAATTTAAATGGGTTGGGCCTATTAAGCTGTATTCGGTGAATTTGTACGCCCGGCGGGGCGTGGTAACGGCTAATGCCAGCCTGGCCGACTTGCTGAAAAACCATGTGGTCTGTGAAACACGCAACACCAGTATTGTTAGCGAGCTGTTGGCGCTGGGCTTTGAGATAGACAAAAACCTGATCTTAAGCCTTAAATCCGGTGACTGTTACACTATGCTCAAATTAGGCCGCGCCGATCTTATTGCTATGCACAGTGATATTACTGCCAAACGCCAGGCTGAACTGTTAGCCGCCGGGCTGGATTTACAACCGGTGTATCCGCTGCAAAATATTGAAATGTATCTGGCCTTTTCCAAAGCGGTAGACGATGCGGTAATACATAACTGGCAGTGTGCGCTGAACAAACTGGTGCTGCAAGGCCAGTACCGTCTGCTGTATCAGGATGAATATCCCGAGGTAATGATTACGGCAATTGAAAGCCGGGCTGCGCTGTCGCAGCAACAGCTGCAGTGCCCTGATTAAGGCGGTCTGACGGGTACTGTCTTGTTAAGCACTAAGAGCGCTAACTTATTGTATAAAAGCTAAAAAACTTGTAATGTCAGCCACAGCACATTAATGCCTGGCCCGGTGTCAGTTCGGCGTTTTATCAACTCTCATCTACTAACAGTTTGGATGTTACCTCTATGCGCAAATTAACACTGAGTCTGCTGCTGTTGGTGCTGCTGTTTGGCAGTATTATTGTTTTTCATCAACGTCTTATCTCGGCGTTTATTTTGCCGCAGTACATCGACTGGGCCAGTGACACTGAAGTCGCCGGGTTACAGCTGGGCGAGCCGCTCAGTGCTGCACAGTTAGCTCTGGCAGCCGAAATTGGTATTAAGCAGCCAGAAAAGGTGCGCTTGGTGTATGTTGATACGGTGCCCTTTCCGTATCACAACCCTATGCTGAAGTTGGTCGGTGAGGCTACCGGCTTTGTTGGCGAGGGCATTATTAACAATGCTCAGGTGTTTGGTTACTCGATTTATGTCAGAAAAGATTATCAACTGGATACACCGAAACTGGCGCACGAGTTGGTGCATGTGCTGCAAATAGAACGCGCCAGTTTAAAGCAGGTCGTTACCCAACACTTTGCTGATTTACTCAAGTACGGCTATGACAATTCACCGCTGGAGCAGGAAGCCTATGCCGCCAATAAGAGGTATAGCAACCGCTAACGCTACTACCCAATATTTAGCCAAAGATTACGCAGCTATTGTATTAACACCATGAGCCAAACTGTTTTACTGATTACCGATATTTTTGGCCAATGTACTGGCCTTAACCGTCTGCTGACCGATTTGCGCCAAAGCGGCGTCACGCTGCACCTTGTTGACCCTTATCAGGGCAAACCGCAGCAGTTTGCTGATGAACAGCAAGCTTACGCTGCTTATAGTGCCGAGTGCGGCCATAATGCCTATGCCGCCATCGCCGCTCAGGCGCTGCAAAGCCATTCACAGCCGATTGAGCTGGCCATCGGCTTTAGCGCTGGCGCTACTGCGCTGTGGCGTGCCCTGGCAGCTACTGACAGCAGCAGGCTGAAGCAGGCAGTATTGTATTATCCGGGGCAAATTCACCAGCATCTGACGCTTCAGCCGCAAGTGCCAACGCAGGTGATTTTTGGCCACAGCGAGCCACATTTTGCTGTAGACGATATCTGCCGGCAGTTACAACAGCAAGGCGTCACGGCTATCAGTACGCCTTATGCGCATGGCTTTATCAACCCGGCATCAAAGGCATTTAATGAAGCGGCTTATCTGCAGTATCTGGCCAGGCTTAACGCCATTGTAACCGCCGGTTGAAATTGATATTTAATAATGCCGGTTTTGTTAGTAACAATATGGAAAGGCTATGCACGCAGTTGACGCGCTGATATTTGATGAACGGGAATTTAGTGTCAGTAAAGAGCAACAAACACTGAGTTTAAATCCGCTTAGTTTTAAATTACTGCACACTCTGGCACAACAGCCGGAGCAGCTGGTGTCAGTTAGTGAGCTAACCGCTGCGGTATGGCCAAAACAACATGTCAGCCCGGAGACATTAAAACAACGGGTGTTTGTGCTTAGAAAAGCGTTGCAGCAATCGTCAATCACCGGCTTAACCATACAGGCGGTACGGGGCGAGGGCTATCGTTTACTGATTGCCCCGTCTGGCCCTGTAACTGATACGGGTGTGGCAGCCGATACCGCAGCAACAGCACCCGACAGGCGTGATAAGGGGCGGCAGCAACTGCTGCTGTTCGCGGCCGCGGTGAGCATGGCCATAGTATTGCTGACGACGGCTATGCTGCTGTGGCCACATAAACCTGAGGTAATAAGCAGCAATCGCATTGCGCTGTGGTCGAACATACCGCCAGAGCAGATGCCGGATAGCGCGCTGTCCGTTTATCAAGCCTGGCATCACCAGCTTAACCAGGCCGCTGCTGCCGGCGATATCCAACTAATATTGTCCCGCCAGCGCCCGGAGATGGCGCTGCCACTGCAGGCAAGAAAAGATCGTATTGCACTTATCAGTTATGTAGACATAGTGGCAGTCAATAACAGCACTATGCTAAGGCTGAGTATCATCGAGCCGACTACGGCAACGGTGCTACGCTCGGATAGTATTGATCCCGCATCTGCTGAAGCACTAGCGCTATCGCTGGCATCGCACCTGCAGGGCATTAAACAGCTAACTGCATCGGGTAAGCTGTACCTGAGTAAAGAACAGCGTGAACAGCCGCTGCACCCTATTTGGCCGGCGCTGCGTGCTTTGGCTAATCCCACCTAGCTCAGCATAACTAAACATAACTAAGCCTAACCGTTATTAACTGGCGCTGTCGCCAGGCATCATGCCCAATGATTGAAAAAAAGGAGCATGATATGAAAGCTTTGTTAGTTACTCTTTTGGCAGCGGCTATGCCACTGACGGTGGCCAGCGCCACCACAGTTAAGCCCGCTGTGGATAGCAGGGCAGCGGTATACCAGCAACAGCTGGGTAAACTGGTTAATGCATTGCAGCAGACGACGGCCGTGCCCGGCTTTTCAGTGGCTGTGGTGCGCCAGGGTAAATTGTTAGCGACAGCAACCAGTGGCTATGCCGATGTCGCCGCACAGCAGCCGGTAAATACCGACACGGTATTTCGCCTGGCCAGTGTATCGAAGCTAGTAGGTGCCACTATGCTGGCTGAACTGGTGATAAATAAGCAGCTGGACCCGGATGCGGCAATTGGCCGCTATTACCCTGAGTTGGCGCAAAAATATCACGCCATTACCATACGGCAGTTGCTGGCGCACATCTCGGGCATGCCGCATTACCAGCAACAAGATGGCGATATTTACGACAGCCATTACAGCTCGGCAATCGCCGCAGTGGCTACGCTAAAAGCGCGTGATTTAATGTCGCGTCCCGGCAGCGAATATCGCTATTCAACCCACGGTTATACCCTGGCTGGCGCGGTATACGAAAAGATCACGCAACAGCCGTTAACCGGCGCGGTGCCGCAGTTTGTTGCGCGCTGGAGCGGCAAAGCCACGCCGTTGGTGGAAAACATCCATCAGCTACACAAAAACAGCAGTAAGTTGTATGAGCTGGAGCCTGGCGGTGCGCGTGAGCTTGCCTTTGGTGAGATGTCCTACAGTGCCTTTGGCGCCGGGCTCAGTGCCACTGCAACCGATTTAGCCTATTTTGGCGCGGCGGTGCTGCAAAAAGCCAGGCAACAACCGGCGCTGCAGCAACTGCTGTTTAGCGCCACCACTTTGCAAGATGGCAGTATTGTTAGCGACAGTCGCTTTCAGGTGGGTTTTGGTTGGCGTATCGCCAAAGATGAGCAGCAAAGAACGGTGTATCATCATGCCGGTTCAACGCCCGGCGCCCGTTCTATACTGGCTGTTTACCCAGAGCAAGATCTCAGCATCGCCATTTTATCCAACAGCAGCTGGGTGGTGTCGATGGATAAGTTAGCCTTCGCCTTAGCAAGCCTGTATTTAGATAACGCCGAGCCGTTGCCGCTGACCAAGCTTAGCTATCGTATTGATAATAAACACACAACGCTAAGTGGCGCGCTTAGCTGTAACAGCAGCTTTTGCCAGCTAAGTGATAACGAAACCGACTATGCACAGTGGGTAAACAGCTTTAATGCCGGCAAACGTGCCGGCATCCACTGGCCGGTGTTTGCGTACAGCACCACCCAAGGCGAACGCCTGCTGCTGCTAAACAATATTGGTATCGCCACCCTTAACGGCGCGCAGTCACACTACACGTTGGATACCGGCAAACACCAAACCTACTCGCTGACGTTGTTTGCTGGTGACAACAGTATTAATCAATAGTTTGTAAGGGCTGCACTGGCGCCGTCAGGCACCTGGTGCAGCCCGCACAGCAATAAGTCCCCTTTTTTTGCGCTTGTCGGCTGTTAGATCAGCGGGGCGCAGCATCAAGCCAGGCCGCAAGTTGGCTGGCCGCCAATTCGCTGTTATGGCTGCCGCTGTAGCTTTTCAATCTGGCGATGCCGGGGGCAAAAGCCCGGTACAGCGCCTCAGTGTGGGCGCGGCCGATAATTTCATCCTGCTCGGCCAGTAAAATCAGCGTGGGGTTAGTAATAGCTGGTGCATAGGCCACCGAGTTGTAGGTATCTTTTAGCAACCATTTAACCGGAAACAGTGGAAACTGCCGCTGGGCCAGCGCGCGCAGGCTATCAAACGGCGTTATCAGCAGCAGTTGCGCTACCTTACGCTGCGCCGCCAGCTGCACCGCAACACCTGAACCTAAGCTGCGGCCTATTACGGTAATATCACTATGTTTGCTCTGTAGCAGGTCGTATAACGCCAGTGCATCGGCAACCAGTGCCTGCTCAGACGGGCTGCCGCTACTGCCGCCATAACCACGATAATGCATTACATAAACCGCGTGGCCCGCAAAGGCCGCAGCAAACTGCGGTAAAGACACACTAACATCCTCAGCATTGCCGCCAAAATACAACAGCGCCTGGCTACTATCGCGCGGCTGCTGGCTTACCAGCACAGTGGCATCAGCTTGCTGCAAAATCAGCGGCTCGGTTGGCGGTAGTTGGGCCGGCACGGGGAAATAAATTAACTGCCGTTGTAGCAAATACAGCAATAAGCACAGCAGGCAATAGCCCGCCAGTACATAGCCTGTCAGCGTAAGCAGCATACGCATGGTTTATCCGGCTGCAGGTGAAAGGGTATAAAGCAGCTTAGCGGATAGTGGGGGCAAAGCAAACGGTATTGTTTGAGGCCAGAGGTTAGCTCTCTGGCAATGCGCTGGCGTCAACGCTTTTCAACAGTTGGCTCAAGGGCTAAGCTTTATTGACATAAGGTTTGCTGCGTAATTTCAACGCGCGATTCAACATTAAGGTAATAGATGAAATGACAAACAATACTGAATTGCTAAGCAGTGAAAACCTGCGTGAAATGGGGCTGATAGGCCCGCCCAAAGCCGCTGGCGCACATTTTAAACGCTACCTGCAGCGTAAAAACCTGACTGCAGCCGATGCTGCCCGTGATCTTAATGTTGCCAAATCGACCATTACCCGTTTTATCAACGGCGAAAGTGAGTTAAGCATTGACCTGGCAACCAAGATAAAGCGGGTTTATAACGCGCCTGTAGAAGTTTTTTTTAAAATTGACGCCCAGTATAAAGCCTATGTTGTGGCGCAGAATATTGCCAAATCAGTGGCTTAAATTACGGCTATTAAGTACTCGAAAGGGGCGGTAAACCCCTTTTTCTCATCTTAGCTGTGAGCGTAAGGCTAACTTTTAAAGTTTTGAAAGTTATAGTTTTTTAACAATGTCTGTTAAGACTTCTTTTTACCGGTGTTGTCGACCACAATTTTAACCCGCTCATGTGGCATATACTCTTCCGGCTCATCAGGAAAGGCTTCAGCATCGGTATTAGTCATGCTTTCTAAGCTGCCGGATAATACGCCGAATTCGTCTTCTAACTCGGGTACATTTTCCATTTTTTTGAAGTCTTCGCGAATTTTTTCACGCAGCCATAGATCAAATTCTGGCGTTCCCGGCTTTGGTCTGTCGGTATGTTTTTTCATGCTAAATCCATAGTGCAATAATCACTTTTGCCACCAACATAAGTAAATCCCAGTGACTCGTAATGTGAACGCACTTTGCTGTTAATCGGGTTCATAATTCTGATTTGGCTTGCACCAATCATACGAGCATAGGCTCGTGCTGCCGCGACCGTTAAGTTTACGGTATTTCCGCTTAGAGGGGTTCTCTCCGGCGATGATTCAATAAAATCTAGTCGTAATTTGCCTGCACTCCAGGTTGGTCGCCCTAAAGATACGCTACACAACTTACTATGAAACCAAATTGTCAGTTCAAACCGCTTTGGGTAGATCGCGGCGTAACGGCTTGCCCATTCGGACCACGACCACATCACCCGGCGATCAGGATGCACCTCCCAACGTGATAATTGCGCCATAGCTCGGCCGTTAATATCATCAAAAGTAACCGAGTCGCGATACCGTACCGGTAATTCCTCAGTAATCAGCATCCGGCTTTGTTCTCTTAACTGGGCATATGTGCGGTCTGCACGTTGGTGGCTTGGTTGTTTCATGCTTCATCCTTGTAAATTAAAGTTAAAAAATAGTAACTATTTTGACTGTGGTGAGCAAGCAGGAAAATAGTTTTCTGGTTGGGAGGGCAGTTGGTGAAACAGGTGAGATTACACGGAACAGAAAATTCTTTCCTTATTGAAGCAGGTTTTAGTTAACACCAGAATAAAATTTTAGAACAAAAAATAATCAGCAAACGACAATATCAGCATTAAATCAGAAGTTCGTTAGTTTTATTCGGTGTCAAAGTAGCAGTATCGTCTCAAATGCTTGAGAGTATTGAGTGTTAAGGTTGGCGAGGTTGTCGGAAAAATGTTGGGTGAAAATGCGGTTTAAGATTGTGGCAAAAGTCAGACTTGACTCTAAGAGTTTTAAAAATTCTAGATAATGAGCATTATGCTTTGACGAGGACGAGGTACTAAAATGGATGTAAATGTTCAACAAGTTCGTGGAAACTGGACATTAGGTTATTCTCTTGATAAGCATGCGTTGAGCAGTACTCCTATTGGAGAGAATGAGTATGGTCATATGCAATTTAATACTGTTCGGTCCCCCGTTGGTGAGGCGCTCTTTCAGTTAAAATATCGTTCAGATTATTCGCAAGTATCTTTAATTGCCAATCAAATGGCAAGATCGCTTACTGGGCGGTTCACGGACATTTCGTTTGTCATCCCTATGCCGCCATCCAAGCAACGACAAAGACAACCAGTTGTAGAGATTGTAAAGGAGTACGCACGCATAGCAGGTTTAACCTACTATGATAACTTTTTAATAAAAACTGTTGTTACCTCCGCGATGAAAGACATAGCTTTAAGAGAAGATAAAATTCATGCCTTGGTAAATGCTTTTAAAATCAATGATTTTTTACCCGGTGGAAAATTTAACGTACTCTTAATTGATGATCTCTTTGATACAGGCTCATCTTTAGAAGCTGCCACTCAGGTGTTAAAATCAAGCGCTAAAATTGGGAATGTATATGTGGCGACAGTAACGAGGAAACGATAGTGCATAAGGTATTCATATCAGGCTCTATAAGTATTAAAAATCTTGATCCAGGCGTTGTTGAGCGTCTATTAAATGTAATCAACCTAGATTATCAAGTACTAGTTGGCGATGCCGATGGTGTCGACAGTGCAGTTCAAAAATACTTAACCTCAGAACATGCCAGCAACGTAATAGTCTATTGCGCTGGTGATCAACCTAGAAATAACTTCGGCAATTGGTCCACTAAAAGAATTGAAACTTCTGCAAAACCAGGAACTCGTGCGTTTTTCACAGCAAAGGACTTGGAAATGGCGGAAGTTTGTGATTATGGTTTCATGATTTGGGACACTAAAAGCTCCGGCACTCTGAAAAACATTATTGAGCTCTTAAAAAGGAAAAAATCTTCTCTTGTTTACATTAATAAAAATAAAGAGTTCAGCACAGTAAAAAGTATTGATGATTTTGAAGGTATATTAAAAAATATGAGTGAGGCTGCATTTAAAAAAGCTGAAGAAAATCTAAAATTGAGTTCGCAAATTATTAAGTTAAAAAACGTTCAATCAGATCTGTTTTGATTTTAAAGATGGCAGAACACAGCTCTTGCCTCCGATAGCACGGTATTATTGTATGTATGTTAAGCGTTTCATTATGTCGAGCTCAATGTAAGACTTTGTGAAGGGGTAATATGTTAAGTACGATAGCAAAAATACTACTTACTAGCACTGCTATTGCTCCTGTAGGTTTTACTTATGCATGGGTAGCATGGTTTAACGGAGATAAAATATTCTCAGCATTGGCAATTGTTACCTCACTATTCTTGGTTTTAATCTGTATCTGGATGCTTAGATATGCAAAAAAAAATATGGAGCGCTTTAATTTCTCCGTAGCAAGTGTTGAGGCTGCTGATCGTGAAAATATGGGCTTTTTACTTCTTTACTTGTTGCCATTATTTACTTCGAGTTTCAGTGCGCTGAATTGGATGGTATGGGTTCCAACATTAGTAATTTTTGCAGTTATTACTAGCACGGGATACAGCTATCATTTCAACCCGCTCTTAGGCGTTATGAAGTGGCACTTTTACAAAGTGGGTACGCCGGAGGGTGTAACTTACGTTTTAATTACCAAGAAGGAACTGCGACACGCTAGCCAAGCGTTAACAGTCGCTCAATTAACTGAGTATATAGTCATCGACGTCGAGGATTAAAATGACAGCGCAGCAAAACTTTTTCGCATTCATCAAAGATGATAACGGCATTTGTCAAATTAAGAGAATTGGAGTAAATCATCCATTACAAACTGAACTGACTCAAATTTTTGAAGCACAAAGAACTATATTTGAGCGCGGAATTGATACAGAAGTCGATTTCAATGGAGATTGGAAACCTGATTCAAACGAGGTTCTAACTCTCGATGACATCCCTGAATCTCAAATGATGATTAATGCTATTAATGTAAACGCCACTTCGTTTCCCAGCCTAGTTGTATCCAATTTCTTAAATGAACCCATAAAAGCATTATTTACAGGAACTACTGCTGGTGGTGTAACTAAAGTGCTTGTACAGAAATTTTCTTCAAGGCAGGCGCTTTCTTTAAATCAGTTACCAATTATAAAAATGCAAACTGGCAATGTATTCGTAAAGTCAACGGATGATATTTTCACCATCGACAATAAATTGTTGGCGATCATAGAGGGCAATAAAACTAAGTTTAAGAGCTTTCATAATGCCCGTATGGTCTTTGACTTAACTGAATACTATAGAGAAGCTACGGATGAAGATTTATCAGAAATGGCACGGCATGGTTCAATAGAAGTTCCTGATTTATCCAATTTTACATCCATGGCGGATTCTCAAGTAAGGAAAATGGTTCATACGATAAAAAGTGCCGGTATACTTGATAGTTATTCAGTCAACGACATTTCTAATGCTGCCGCAAATTTCCCAAATTTACCTATCGAAGTGAGTAATGGAAAAATCAGGCTGCCTACCGATAAGAAAGATTTAAAGGACATTTTGCACTTCTTACTGGAAGATATTTACAAAGGCCCTCTATCCGGCAGTGATTATCTTACAAATTCCAAGCGTGCGCGGTAGTATGCTAATAATGCTAAATTAACACCAAAATTAAAAATATAATAAATTTCTTAGTGTAATGGTGGCGTGATATGAAAGAAGGCTTGGCAGAAAAAAAGGACATTTGTATCAAAATAGACTTTGAGCGTGGTTCAGAAAATCCTCAAAGAGTTTTTGAATCTATGAGTCACTTAATTACATCTATTGAGTTCTTCCATGCTTGTCTTCTAAGCTCCGTTTCATCTGAAACAAAGACAAAATTTCTTTTAGCTGATGTAAAAGAGGGATCTATAGAGTCTTGGCTCTCACCTACAGTCACAGGTGAGAAATCAACTGGAACGAAAGGTAAGCTGGTTGATTTTCTTAATAAATGCACTGAGATAGTATTGGATTTTATATCTGAAAAAGACACTATCAAAAATATTGATGAGTTAGACCTTTTAGAGAGGAAAATATCTGCAGTGGCAGGGGAAATGAAGGTGGAGGAATTCCCTAATGTGTTTTCTTTGGATAAATATCGACTTCTCAAAGGGTATTCTGAGATTGGTAAGGCAACTAAGTACCTAAATGATGTTGATGAGGCGTATTTTAAGACTTTGAGATCTAATAGTAAGATAAATAAAGGTTTTTATCTTTCAGATGAAGATCTACAGGCACTTGTCATTGAAAAGGTTGATAGTTCACGATCAAAAGAAACATTGATAATCAAAAAACCCGATCTTCTTGGTCGCTCTATGTGGGATTTTATACGGAACAAGGTGACAATTCCGGTCAAACTTAGGGATGAAGATTGGCTCAATAAATTTCACCAACGCCTAGAAATTATTGCTCCGGGAGATGGATTGCACTGTGACCTATTGACTTTAATTTATTATGACAAAAAAGGTGTTGTAGTGGATATGAAATATGAAGTTTTAAAGGTTCATAGAAAAGTAGATTTTAACTTCAACCAGTTGGAAATCGATCATGAGTGATAATAGTTATTCTGATGCTTGGGTAATTCTCTTGACTGAGTATTTGTTCATTATCTTGCCATTCATTGTCATAGCGATTGTCAAGATTTATTCGAGTGATTTGCATGGTTTCTTGAAGGCTCCAGACTGGAGCTTTGCTTCATCAATTTTGTTTGGGCAACTTCTCGTGAAAATGGTGTCAGGTTCTCTAATACGGCAGAAAGTGAAGTGGCAAAGGGTATCATTCATAATAGCAATTATATTAGTATGTGGATTGATTCCATCTCTTACAACTTTGACATTGATTCTCGTAAGCAATGGAGGGTCAGCATTTGCCGTTAATACTCAAATTGTACTTTTTATTCTTTCTTCCATTTCATTTTTTGGGGTTGGGAGTGCGGCGCAGTCAATGATGAGCAGTCACAAACATTAAGTTTCGACATTGAGAGCGTGTTCGATATTCTGTGTCAGCTTTGTCATAGAGCGATATGCGTCTAAGTGTCCCTCGAAGTGTATCAATAGCTGTGACAGGTCAGAAAATGCGCAAATAAACCAAAATTTTCATCGGAACTTATTACGTAAACTGTTCTTCGCCAGCTCCCAGTCGTGAGTGACTTCATCACCTTCCCTAACGGCGTGTCCTGTATGCTGCAACGCCTGCTGGTGCCAGGCTGGGGAGGCCAGCTGGTTGGCACCTTCAGCGGTAAGCTCTTGCCACAAGGTTTCCATCACCTGTAATTTCTCGGCGGTGGAAAGCTGTTTGATTTGTTCAGCGGTAATCATAAAACTGGCCGTTGTAAATAACCTGACAGGAGCATAGCAACAGCAGTTGGATAACTCAAACCAGCAATGGCTTGGTTGTTATCAGCATTGTGCCGTTGTTGTCCGCATGGCAATACGGGGCAGGGGTAGAATATACTGCGGTAAACCTAGCAGGTTAAATTGGCTCAGCCCGAGGCGTATAAAAGTGCATAGCAACACCATTAAACAGCAATTAATAAAACTGGAACAATTACTGGTACAGCCCGCTACGCGTTTATCTGCCGAACTACTTAACCGCTATTTAGCCGATGATTTCTATGAAATTGGTGCCAGTGGCCGCTGTTTTGGTAAAGCGGATGTGCTGCAGCGTTTACCCACTGAAACGCCGCCGGTTATTAGCCAGCAAGATTTTGACTGTCGTGTGTTAGCCGACGGGCTGGCGCAGCTGACTTACCGCGCAACGATACAACGTGCAGAGAATGATGCTATCGCATACTCGGTGCGCAGCTCACTCTGCCGCTTTGATGGTAAAAACTGGCAGATGATTTTTCACCAGGGCACAGCGTGCAAAGCGTTCTGAAGCAAAATTTCAATGACTCTGAGCTCATAAGCGGTGTGGTTATAAACTTCAGGCACAACCTTGCCCCGAATACTTTTGTTAAGCGAAGAGTTGTTTAAAGCCGCGGATCCCCTGCTGCAGCGTGCGCTCTACATTATCGGTACTGTCGCGTTCAACAAAGGCATGTTGTAAGCCGGCTATCTTCGCTGCTTTAACCACTGCGGTAAAATTTATGCTGCCGGTACCAAGGTCGGCAAAATTGCCATCAGCGCTCATATCTTTGAGATGCCACAGCGGAAAACGCCCCGGATAGCGGCGAAACAGCGCCGGTACTTCCACCTGCATTTTGGCGGCCCAATACAAATCTAGTTCCATTTTTACTAAGGTTGCATCGGTTTGCGTTAGCAATATCTGATAAGGCGTAGTGTTATCAATAACGGCAAATTCAAAATCATGGTTATGGTAAGCCAGTTGCAACCCTACCGCCTGACAGCGCTCGCCCACACGGTTTAGTTGCTCTGCCAGTTGCTGGTAACTGCGCAAGCCATCATTACGCTCATGCTCGAATAAATACGGCATCACCAGATAACGATGCCCCAAGGCTAAAGCCTCATCGAGCACCCGGTTGGTATCTGTCAGCATCGGCTGTAACATCACATGCCCTGCCGGAGCAGACAAGCCATATTCAGCCAGCCAGCTTGCAACCGCTGTGGCGGAATGTTCAAACAAGCCGGCAAATTCCACTTCCTGATAACCTAAACCGGCCAATAGCCGTAAAGTGGCGGCTACGTTCTGCTGCATTAACTGCCGCACCGTATAAAGCTGTATACCCGGTTTAATGCCGCCAGCGGCAAATGCCAGTTTGCTGCCAAACAGCGGACTTAACACCAGGCTGCTGCCCGCCAGCAACTTCAGAACATGACGGCGCCGGTAATCAACACCAGCGCCCGACAGCGAATCAGCGCCAGCTTGTTGTATGTGCTTTTTCACCTTATCCCCTGCAGGTAAGTTAAATAAGCATAGTTGCACCGCCAGGCTAAAGGCGCAATAGCCAAGCCGGCATGGCAGTTGTTTTTAGGGGGGGGGCTTACCCATGTAGCGCCTGGACAATGACTAATGGGGCAAATTTTGCCTCTTACCTTTTGCCAAAAAGCACATGCTTCAGCTTCTAGATTTGTTTTAACAGTTTCTGGCTTTGTTGCCGGATATGTTTGAAGGTACTTTGCTTACTCAACGTGGTCAGCGTCAACTTGGCCTCAGCGGTGTCACCCTGCAAAATCTGCAACCGGCTTTGCAATAACATAGCTTGCTCAGCCTCGTGTAAATCAGTGTTGAGTTGCTGAAACTGACGTAAAAACTCAGCGCCATCTGCCAGCTGCGATTTATTGTCAATCGCCGCGCTGGCAAAGCCCAGTAACGCCTTTAGCCGAATAGCTTTAGTTTGTTCATCATCTGCTGCAGCGTACTGAATGGCTAAACGAAAATCAGCCAAAGCCTCGCCAAACTTTTGCTGTCCAAGATGAAATTTTGCCCGGGTTAAGTAAGGTTCAGGCCTGCTGGTTAACGCTTCAGATTGTGCCAGCAACTGGTTAAACTCTGCCGGCTTATTTTGCGCGGCAAGAATATCAAACAGCAAAATATCCGCCTGCAGCGGGTTAAATGCTTTTAATACTTCGGTTAGTTCTAACGCCCGCTCCAGCTGGCCACCCATAAAAGAGGGCAAGGTTACATGAAGCATCGCCAGGCGTTCGATAACTTCGGTATCTTCGGGGGCAAGCTCGAGCACCCGCTCCAATTTTGCCATGCAGTTTTTCAGCGCCCCTCTGACACTAAAAATGCCAGACTCAGCGATTTGTAAGCACACGGTTTTTGCATGCCATTTTTGGAACTCTGCATTATCGTGATCTAAGCTGACTGCTTTGGACAAGTTCTTTACTGCTGGCTTGAGTAAACTCATATCTTTAGTTTGCAAAGCCTGTTTTGCCTGGGTATAACCCAACAGGGCGAGTGCCTCGGCATCGGCCGGCTTTTGTTTGGCTAACGGTGTTAAGTAACTTACTGCTTCAGTAAGCTGCTTGTCTTGCCAGTATGTATCGACTTGCTGTCGGACGGTTGTGGCATAGCTTGAAAAACTGACTGCTAAAGTCAGTAGACCTAACAACGTTTTCATCTTGTGCAATTCTCGCAGAATTAATGCTGGGCAGTTTAGAGGAAGCTGACACTAAATCACACTATGAAAATGTAACAAAATTCTAGCAATAACAGCCTGCTACAGCCGGGCCGTGTTAAAAGCAGCGTTAAATAATATGCTTTATAGCAACGACTTTGTTGCTACCCAAACACCATTATTATCGGCATAAACAAACTGGCCGGGGATAAAATCTACCCCGGCGAGGGTTACCGGCTTGTGTACTAACCTGCTGTTTTAGCGGTTAGCCTCAGGTAAGAACTGATCTCTTTCGGCACAGTTAAACAGCTGATTTCGGCCTCTGGTTGTTTAGCTTTGTTCTTCAGCACAATATTGTGATTATTTTCGCATTTTTCGCGGAATAACCGGTATGCCGCAATACCTTCTTTGTATACGTCTAAATCATCAACGTATTGGATTTCTAAGCTTTTTTCGAAGGCTTTACACGATTCTATCGGGTAGGTTTTTACATAGTCGTCATAACTGCTAAAGCTGATGGCCTTGCAGTGCATGCTCATAAGATTAGAAATAATTTGCTTGCCCCAATGTTGTGTCACCGCAGCCGGGTAATTTTGCGATAATGAAACCGTTATACCGGTTTGCTCAAACCAGCTTGCTACTTCTGATTGATTATCAAGCTTTGTATCGCGGCTAAATCGCTCTAGGGCTTGCGCCAACTGTTCCGAGCCGGTTAACAGGCTTAACTGATTAAAATAGTCGTGCTGGCTATAGGTTTTGCTTGCTGTATTGGCGTTAAACATGCCTTGCCATAGATCAAATACTGATTTGTCTGCTGCTTTTGCCTGAATGGCAACATGGCTGGCCAGTGCCATGACTGCTCCACAACTGTAGTAATTGCGATAGCGCCACAGCTTGGCAGACTGCTGCAGCGATTCTGCGCCTTTGTTTAACACACAGCTGTTGGCTGCGTCTTCAAATTGCTGCAGCATTTGAGCGTTATCAATCAGGCCAAATTCCAGCATGGCAAAATTGGCAAAGGCATCAGCGCCACCTTCGTGCATCCAGGCCTCAGTTTGATCGGTAAATGAAAACATTTGGCCATTCCAAAAATGGGCTGCTTCATGCGCTAAAAAATGAAATAAGGTATTAAATTGCTTGTTATTTTCTTCGTTCCAACGTTTACCGTTAATAGTCAGTTGCACCAGACCATCTAAGGTGCCGCCGCTGTAGTTAGCGTAGTCACCCGCCAGCTGATCGTAATTAAAAAACACTATAGGTTTAAAATTTAACGCCTGGCCGGTTTTCTTTTTGTAGTAATCAAATAGTTTTGGAAAATATTGCTGGGTGTGTGCCCACACCCATTTCGGTAGTTTGGGATCAACTATCGCCAGCATAGTGTCCGTTTCTATTGGCGCTATAGTGCCAAAGTAGATGTAGGTACCTTCATTTTCCAAGGTCCACTGCGCCTGCTCCCGATATGTTTTACCGAGAAAAATAATGTTCTGACCGGGGGCATAAAAGTGGAACTGTGTGCCGCTAAAAGACGTGCCAATCGGGCTGATTGTTTTGTCTTCAATAATATTGGCACCCAGCGTCAAATGGTTGGTGTATAGCAGCATACTGCCATCAGTGAATTTTATATTGTGGGTATAGTCTTTCTGAATAAAGTCATAAAAAGAGTTAAAGCTGAGTTCGAGCGTCTGAAACTTGCTGCCGTCTGTGCTTCTTATCAGCAACACATCACCGGCTTTATCCCAAACAAATTTTGCCGGGTCAAATTTGTATAGTTTGCGCCGGTCAAAATTGCTATTGCGACTAAAAGCAACATGGTCTACCGCTATCGGCAAGTCATAACGCACCTGCCATAAATCTGCTTCTTGCTGATAACGCACGTGAATGTGCAGTGAATAGTCGTTTTCCTGTGCATTGGCCTGGCTCAACGCGAGTTGCAGTAAGATGCCAACCAGCATAGCGAGAATGATAGTTTTACAGCGCATTTAGTAAAATCCTTTTAAGCATAAATACATGTTTACACCTGATTATTAAGGAAAATACGCTTAAAGCCTACGACTATTTAAACCACTAACGGCTTAGTCGCCACCAACACGCCATTATTATCGGCATACACAAACTGGCCGGGGATAAAATCTACCCCGGCAAAAGTCACCGTGACATTGATATCGCCTAAATCCCGCTTGTCGGTTTTCATCGGGTGTATACCCAGCGCCTGCACGCCCAGTGGCGTTTGGCGTATTTCGTCGATATCACGAATACAGCCGTTAATAATAATGCCTTCCCAGCCGTTTTGCGCCGCTTGTTCGGCCAGCATATCGCCCAGTAGCGCATGGCGCTTAGAGCCGCCGCCGTCTACCACTAACACTTTACCCTGGCCCGGTGTAGCGACCAGCTGCTTAACCTTGGAGTTATCTTCAAAGCATTTAACGGTAACAATTTGCCCGCCAAAGGCAGCTTTGCCACCGTAGTTGTGAAAGATGGGTTCGGCTACGCGAATGCAGTCGGCGTGGGCGTCACAGAGGTCGGGTAGGGTGAAGTGGGGCATGTTGTTGGGTTCCCTTGGTATCGTGTTGGTTCGGGTTTAGTGTATGGCTCGAACCGGTTTGCCCACGCCAACACGCCGTGAATATGTCCCTATAGGCTCGTCTCAGGCATCCATGCCTTCAACGGTTGGCTTAGGGCAAACCTAATCTCGCTTATCGCGTCCGCTGCTACAGATGGTAGAGGCTTTATACCTGTAAATAATCCAATATACCTTCGGCGGCTTTACGGCCCTGGGCGATAGCGGTAACGACCAGATCTGAGCCTAATACCATATCGCCACCGGCAAAAATCTTCTGCTGGTTGGTTTGCATGGCATAGGTACTCTTTTCACTGGCAACGACCCGGCCTTTACTGTCCAGCTCCACGCCCATATCGACTAACCACTGCGGTGGGCTGGGCTGAAAACCAAAGGCAATCACTACCGCATCGGCTGGCAGTACCTGCTCAGAGCCGGCTACCGGCTCCGGGCTTCTGCGGCCTTTGGCATCCGGTGCGCCCATTTGGGTGGTGACCACCTTAACGCCAATCACTTTACCCTCTGCGTTAACCTCGATACCCAGCGGTTGCAGGTTAAACAAAAACTCGACGCCTTCTTCGCGCGCGTTTTGTACTTCCTTACGTGAGCCTGGCATATTGGCTTCATCGCGCCGGTAGGCACAGCTGACCTTAGTGGCGCCCTGGCGGATAGAGGTGCGTACGCAGTCCATCGCTGTGTCGCCACCGCCTAATACCACCACGGTTTTATCTTTTAAGCTAACGTATGGGTGCTCCGTCTGCCAGCCCATCAGGTTATTGATATTGCCAATTAAAAACGGCAGCGCTTCATATACGCCCGGCGCATCTTCGTTGGCTAAACCGCCTTTCATTGGCGTGTAGGTGCCAAGCGCTAAAAACACTGCGTCGTATTCGTTTAGCAGGCTATCAAAGCTGACATCGACACCGACGTTAGTGTTTAAACGAAACTCGATACCCATCTCGCTAAAGATTTGCCGGCGCAGTTTTAATACGTCTTTCTCCAGCTTAAACGGCGGTATACCAAAGGTAAGCAGGCCTCCGATTTCCGGGTAGCGGTCGAATACCACTGGGGTTACGCCATTGCGCACCAGCACATCAGCACAGGCCAGGCCCGCCGGGCCGGCACCAATTACGGCGACGCGGCGCTCGGTTTTTACCACGGCAGAAAGGTCTGGCCGCCAGCCCATTTCAAAGGCTTTGTCGGTAATGTACTTTTCAATACTGCCGATGGTGACCGCGCCAAAACCTTCGTTTAGCGTACAGGCGCCTTCGCATAAGCGATCCTGCGGGCAGACCCGGCCGCACACTTCGGGCAGGCTGTTGGTTTTGTGGGCAAGTTCAGCCGCTTCAATAATTTTGCCTTCGTTGGCCAGCTTTAACCACTGCGGAATATAGTTGTGCACCGGGCACTTCCATTCGCAGTAAGGGTTGCCGCAATCCAGGCAGCGATCAGCCTGACCTTCGACCTGGGTGTGGGTCATTGGCTGGTAAATTTCCACAAACTCGATAGTGCGTTCCTGGTGTGAGCGTTTTGGCGGATCAATCCGTTTTACGTCGATAAACTGGTATACATTCTGTGCCATAACGCCTCCCTACATCGCCTGTACCCGCAGCTCGGCTGACGAGCGTGCGCGGTGTCCCAGCAAGGTGTTTACATCGCTGGTTTTCGGTTTAACCAGCTTGAATTTACTTAAGTAGCTGCCAAAGTCATTTAAGATCTTCTGCGCTTTGTCGCTGCCGGTTTCCTCGACGTGCTGGTGTAACAAGCTACGCAGGTGCTCCTGCAGTATTGGCGTAGTCACGTCCAGCGCCTCGACCAGCTCCGGGTTTAACCTAAGCGCTAAATCGTCCTGCTCATCTAAAAGATAGGCAAAGCCACCGGTCATACCGGCACCAAAGTTCACCCCGGTGCAGCCCAGCACCACCACCACGCCGCCGGTCATATATTCGCAGCAGTTATCGCCGGTGCCTTCTACCACCGCCAACGCGCCGGAGTTACGCACGGCAAAACGCTCGCCGACCTGACCGGCCGCGTATAAACGGCCGCCTGTAGCGCCGTATAAGCAGGTATTACCGGCAATGGTAAAGCCGTTTTTGGCAAAGGCGGCGCCCTTGGCCGGGTAAATCGCCAGCATACCGCCGGTCATGCCTTTGCCGACATAGTCGTTGGCATCGCCCTGTAGCGACATATGCAGGCCGCCGGCGTTCCATACGCCAAAGCTCTGGCCGGCGGTGCCGGTTAAGCGGATGCGGATAGGATCGGTCGCCATACCCTGGTTACCGTGCTGGCGGGCAATAAAGCCCGACAGCGCCGCGCCCACCGAGCGGTCGGTATTGCGGATACTTACACTTAGCTGGCCACCGCTTTTATGCAGTACCATCTGCTTGCAGCGCGCTAACAGCTCCTGATTCAGCTTACCTTCGTCAAACGGCGTATTGTTTTGCACACAGTACAGCGCTTTGTCTGAAGCAACGCCGCTGGCTTGCAATATTGGTGTTAACTCCAGTTTGGCCTGCTTTTGCGTTTCGCTGTCTTTGACGCTTAATAAATCAGTGCGGCCAATCAGCTCGGTAAGTTGTGTTACCCCCAGCTGCGCCATTAATTCGCGCACTTCATAGGCTAAGAACTTAAAGTAGTTCATCACCATTTCGGGCAGGCCGGTAAAGTGATCGCGCCTCAGGGTGGCGTCTTGCGTCGCCACGCCGGTGGCGCAGTTATTTAAATGGCAAATGCGCAGGAACTTACAACCCAGTGCCACCATAGGGCCGGTACCAAAGCCGAAGCTTTCGGCGCCTAAAATAGCGGCTTTAATCACATCAAGGCCGGTTTTTAAGCCACCATCTACCTGTAAGCGCACCCGGTCACGCAGGCCGTTCTCGACCAGCGCCTGATGCACCTCGGCAAGACCTAACTCCCACGGGCTGCCGGCATATTTTACTGAGGTTAGCGGGCTGGCGCCGGTGCCGCCGTCGTAACCGGATACGGTAATGAGATCGGCATAGGCTTTAGCCACACCGGTGGCGATGGTGCCGATACCCGGCTCGGATACCAGTTTGACGGAGATCAGCGCCTGTGGATTGACCTGTTTTAAATCGAAGATCAGCTGGGCTAAATCTTCAATCGAGTAAATATCGTGGTGCGGCGGCGGTGAAATTAAGGTTACACCCGGCACTGAATAACGCAGGCGGGCAATTTCGGCGGTCACTTTTTCACCCGGCAGCTGGCCACCTTCGCCGGGCTTGGCACCTTGCGCCACTTTAATCTGGATAACTTCCGCATTCACCAGATAATGCGGTGTCACGCCAAAGCGGCCGGAGGCGACCTGCTTAATTTTCGAGTTTTTCTCGGTGCCAAAGCGGCGCGGATCTTCGCCACCTTCACCCGAGTTAGAGCGCCCGCCCAAACGGTTCATCGCTATCGCCAGGGCTTCGTGTGCTTCCGGGCTAAGCGCGCCTATCGACATAGCGGCACTGTCAAAGCGTGGGTACAGCTTGTCCTCGCTTTCTACCTGCTCCAGCGGCACCGCGGCGGCGGCATTTAGTTTAAATAAGTCACGTAAATGCGCTACCGGGCGCTCGTTGACGATGCGGCTGTACTGCTGATAATCCTCGTACTTGCCAGAGCGCACCGCTTTTTGCAGCGTTTGTACTACATCCGGGTTATAGGCGTGGTACTCGCCATCGTGCACGTATTTTAATAAACCACCGTGGTTCAGCGGCTTGCGTTTAAGCCAGGCGACATTGGCCAGCTGCTGAATATCCTGCTGAAAATCAGCAAAACCGGCGCCGCCCAAACGCGACGGGATATCGGCAAAGCATTGCTGCATCACGGCTTTATCAATGCCGACGGCTTCAAACAGGTTAGAGCAGCGATAGCTGGCCACCGTGGAAATGCCCATTTTCGACATGATTTTGTACAGGCCTTTGTTAATGCCTTTACGGTAATTCAGCACCGCCTGCCGCGCGGTTAAGTTAATCACGCCTTTTTCCACCAGCTGCTCTACCGTTTCATAGGCTAAAAACGGGTAAATACCGGTAGCGCCAAGGCCAATTAACACGGCGAAATGATGTGGGTCACGCGCGGTGGCGGTTTCAACAATAATGTTGGAATCGCAGCGCAGCTGGGCATTCACCAACGCATGTTGCACCGCACCGACCGCCATCGCTGCCGGTATTGGCAGTTTGCCTTGCTCAATACGCCGGTCGGTTAATATTACCAATACCACCTGGTTATCGCGCACGGCAGAGATCACATCCTGGCATAGCGTGGTAACCGCTTGCTGCAGGCTAAGCTGCGCAGGGTCAAAGTTTAATGAGAAGATCTGATGTTTGTAGTACTGCTCGTCGGCCTGTTTCAGCTGCTTTAAGTCCGAGTACATCATCACCGGCGATTCAAACTGAATGCGCCGCGCATAGCCGGCGGTTTCTTTAAATACGTTATGCTCGCGGCCGATACTGGTGGCCAGCGACATCACGTGCGCTTCACGCAAAGGGTCTATCGGCGGGTTAGTCACCTGAGCAAACTGCTGGCGGAAATAATCGTACAGCGTGCGAGGTTTACGTGACAGCACCGCCATCGGCGTGTCATCACCCATAGAGCCAACCGCTTCCTGACCATCTTTGGCCAGTACCGTCATCACCTGATCAATTTCTTCATAGCTGTAGTTAAACAGCTTATGCAGCACCAGCATTTCATCATCGGTAAACACGCGTTTACCGATCAAATCCGTTTCGTATTTCTCATACGGCACCAAGCGCTGCACATTGCTGTTCAGCCAGTCGCGGTACGGGTGACGCGCCATTAAATCGGCATCAATTTTATCTGAGCGCCAAATCTCACCACTGGTGGTATCCACCGCCAGCATTTCACCGGGGCCAACGCGGCCTTTTTCTACTACTTCATCCGGGGTGTAATCCCAAATGCCCACTTCTGACGCCAGCGTAATCAGTTTATCGCGCGTGATCACAAAGCGCGCCGGGCGCAGGCCGTTACGGTCTAAATTACAGGCCACATGCTGACCGTTAGTCATTACGATACCGGCCGGGCCGTCCCACGGCTCCATATGCATGGAGTTAAATTCATAAAAGGCTTTTAGGTTGTCGTCCATTACCCGGTTGCCCTGCCAGGCCGGCGGCACTAATAAACGCATAGCGCGGAATAAGTCCATGCCGCCGGCTAACAGCAATTCGAGCATATTATCCAGCGAGCTGGAATCCGAGCCGCTTTGACCGACAAAAGGCGCAGCGTCCTGCAGATCGGGTAATAACGGCGAAGCAAATTTATACTGGCGGGCGCGGGCCCACTGGCGGTTACCGGTAATGGTATTAATTTCACCGTTATGCGCTAAAAAGCGAAACGGCTGCGCCAGCTGCCAGCGCGGCATGGTATTGGTAGAAAAACGCTGGTGAAACACGCAAATGGCGGTTTCCATGCGGATATCGGCTAAGTCCAGATAATAGCGCGGCAAATCGGCCGGCATCATCAGGCCTTTAAATACGGTAACTAACGATGAGAAGCTGGGAATATAAAAGTCGGCATCATCGCTAAGCTGTTTTTCAATGCGGCGGCGCACCATATATAAACGGCGCTCCAGGTCATGATCGCCCCAGCCATGCGGCGCGTTGACAATTACCTGTTCAATCTGCGGCATTGAGCTAAGCGCCAAGGGGCCCAATACACTGCTATCTACCGGCACCGTGCGCCAGGCAACCAAGGTAAGTGTCTCGCGGGCAATTTCCTGGGCGATAATTTTTTTTGCCAGTGCCGCTTTTACCGGATCCTGGCTTAGGAAAATCATACCGACACCGTACTTTTTCGCTAGGTTCCAGCCGTTTTCTTCGGCGATAGCACGAAAAAAACTGTCGGGCTTTTGCATCAATAAGCCGCAGCCGTCGCCGGTTTTACCGTCGGCAGAAATGCCGCCGCGATGCTGCATACGGTCTAAGCCATTAATGGCGGTTCTGACGATGCGGTGGCTGGCTGCGCCCTCCAGATGGGCAATCAGACCAAAGCCACAGTTTTCTCTTGCCTGACTGTGTTGGTACAACGCCATGACTCACCTCCAAACTTGTCCTGATAAATAAATATGTATTATTTTTGAATTATTATTCTTATTGTTGGTTTTTGCTGCTGCTGAAAGAAAATAACGGTTACTCTTTCAGAGGTCAATGCGTTGTAGAGTATTTGCTCTTAAAATGTTTAGCCATCTAAACGTTCAAGAGCGTACAGGTATACCGTGACTTGCAGAAAAAAGCAAGCTGACTTTGTAGTGTCGGGCCGGTGAAATAACGCAGAAAGCGCAGTTTTGAAATTGAAAATTAATTACATGAATTGGCGATATTTTTGCCATTGATAGCAGTTGGCACAATAAAAAAAGCTGCCAAGGCAGCTTTTTTAGCAAGGATGTTATGGCGAAAGGCGCCATATTTATGCGAATTATTGCTATTTAACAGCGGGCTATTGGTCAGGTGTTATTTGGCTTTAACGCTCAAAGGTGCCTTTTACCAGGGCTTTACCCTGTTGCACCAGTAACTTGCCTTTGGCTATCACGCTATCAATAGCTAAGTCATCGCGGCGCAGCAGCACCAGATCGGCATCCAACTGTGGCGCTAAACGGCCTTTTTGCTTTAAGCCCAGCACTGCAGCAGGGGCTGCGGTAATACTGCAAATGGCATCGGCTAGGGCCACCTTGTGCGTTAATACTGCTTCACGAGCTGCCTGATATAAGCTTTGCACACTGCCTACCTGCAAGCCTAACAGCTCGCCTTCGTCGTTATAAATCGGCAGGCTGGCATTCCCATCTGAGCTAAGTGTCAGCTGCATGGCTTTGATACCAAAGGCCAGCGCTTCAGCCAGTGCCGCCGCAGCAGCCACTTCGCCATGTTTTAAGTCAAAGTCGGTAGTGCTGGTGGTAAAGTCAATCACGCCGCCTTTAGTGGCAAACTCTAAACCGGCTTCAAACACCCGGCGGTTGCGGTTCATATGGGTAGGGTAGAACTGCTTGAGTTTTAGCTCGGTACCGGCCACCGCCTGATATATCGGCTGCAAAATACGCTCGCCGGCGCCCATATGCACACTAACCACGCCGCTTTTACCCGATAGAATACCGCCAACCCGTGCTGCTGCCGCCACTTTGCGAATTTCATCTGTGGTGGGCTGTGAAGAGCGGTGATCACTGATGGCAATTTCACCGACACCGATAAACTTATCAATCAGGATCAAATCATCAGTGATATTGCCGGTCAGGGTGCGACAGGGGATCTCATAAGAGCCGGTATGGCAGTAAGTACTAATACCTTCGGTTTCCAGCGCATGCGCTTTGGCTAAAAGGTTAGTGAGGGTGCGGGTGGTGGCATCAGTGCCCAGTACGCCAATAGCGGTAGTAACGCCGCCTAAGGTGGCATCGGTTAATTGCATTTCCGGCGTGCGGGTAGCAAAACCGCCTTCACCGCCACCGCCGATGAAATGCACCAGCGAATCGACAAAACCCGGCGTCAGATAACAGCCGCTGCCGTCTATTACCGTTACCGGCAGGTTGGAGCCTGCCAGATTAAAGTCTTCACCAATAGCGGCAATAGTATTGCCTGCCAGTACTACGTCTTTTTTACCAATACTGTGCGGGGCCAGCAGTTCGGCATTTTTTATTAAAATAATGTTGTTCAAAATAGTTACCTTAAACAGCTCGCGCTGTTATTGATATGCAATAGCAACGGCGATAAACATAAAGGCGCTGGCCAGCGCAAACAGACACAGCTGTAATTTCCAGACAAAACGCAGCCAGACTGTCCAATCTACCCGCACCACACCCAAACAGCCGATCAACGCCGCTGAGGTAGGTATAATGCAGTTAGTTAAACCATCACCAAGCTGAAAAGCTAATACCGCAATTTGTCGCGAAAGTCCGACTAAATCGGCCAGTGGGGCAATAAGTGGCATTGTCAGCGCTGCCTGGCCTGAGCCTGAGGCGACAAAGAAGTTAATCACCGATTGGATTACCAGCATCAGCCAGGCCGATAAATACGCCGGCAAGCCATCCAGCGCCTGGCCACTGTAATACAGCAGCGTGTTTAATACCGACGGCGATTCAGGGCTGTCGCCACCAAGCAATAGCACTATGCCTTTGGCCATACCGACAATCAGCGCAGCCGGCAACAGCTCAGCAGCACCATGCTTAAAGCCGTCTGCGGCGTCATTCATGCTAAAACGCTTACCAATTACCGCGATAATGGCTATCACCACGCCGATAGTAAAAAACTGGCTGGCAATTTCCGGTATGTAGTACTGGCGTACTGTTACGCCCCAGATAATCCACACCAGGCCGGCAAAAAATGCCAGCAGGATGATCGAGTCCAGGCCATTGTACTGGTTTTTTGCACTGTCACTTTGCTCTGAACGCAGCTTTTGATCGCTGGCAAAACTCAGTGACAGCTCAGGGTTGGCTTTAATTTTGGCGGCATATCGCATGGTAAAAATAATGCCAAACAGGGTAAAGACCACCCACATGGCAATACGAAGATCACTGCCAGACAACAGCGGAATTTCCGCTATACCCTGAGCAATAGCAACATTAAACGGGTTCATCCAGGAGGTAGCAAAACCGATTTGGGTGGCCACATAGGTTACCAATACCGTGGTAATGGCATCGTAGCCCAGTGCTAACATCAGTGGCAGTAGCACGATACAAAAGGCAATCGCCTCTTCGCCCATACCGAATACGGCGCCGCCTAACGAGAACAGGCCAAACATCAGCGGAATAAACAAAAATTCCATGCGTTTGGTTTTGTCTATCAAGGCCAGAATGCCGTTATGAATAGCGCCAGTTTTCATAATGATGCCAAAGGCGCCACCGGTTAGCAGAATAAAAGCAATAACGCCAACGGCCGAGCCCCATTTATCCCCGGATACCAGGCCTTCAAAGGCATAGTTAAAAAAGCCGATACCGCCGCCTTCGGCAAATAGCGGCGCACCTTGCTCAGCGTCATGGTGCAGCGTAAAGCTGTTCGGGTCGATTTTACTTTTCAGTTTGGCAGCGCCTTCTGCTGCAGGCGCCGGCTCCAGCATAGTAAAAGAGCCGGCAGGCACCAGATGCGATGCGATTGCGGCCAGTATCATGACAAAAAACAGAATGATAAAGGCATCCGGCATTGATACCGGTTGTCTTACTTGATTAGCCATAGTGTAAACCTTGTCGTAGCCGATAAAGGTAAGCGGGCATAAGTGTTATCTACTTACGCCCGCTCGGTACTAATTAAAAGAAGTAGCTAAAGGATACACGATAGTTACGGCCAAAAGCGTCGTGGTTAATAGAATCAAAGCCACGTGCTGTGCCGTAAACCGCCGGTGGGTCACGATCCAGCAGGTTATCGACAGTGAAGTTTAATGAAGCATTTTCAAAGTCATAACCAATATTGGCACGCAGTGTTGTCCAGGCTGAAACCTCACGCTCGCCATTCTCATCCAGCAAACCAAGATCAGTCAGCTCGTCAATGTTACGGCCTCTTAGTCTGCTAATGTCATCTTGATATGACGAGGTATAAAGTGCTGTCAGCCCTAAATAAACCGCTTCACCGCTCCAGGAAATACGTGCACTGGCAATGTTTTCCGGGTAGCGGAAGGTGCCAATAAGTGATTCAATTTCATCAGAGCCGGCTTTATTACGCTCAAAGCTGACATAGTGTGTCCAGTCAGCATCGAGGCCTAAGCGGCCACCTGCAAAGTCAAGTGTATGTGAAAAACGCAGATCGACACCTTTCACATCTTGCTGGCCGACGTTCTCTAACTGAATAACATGATCGCGCAGAAGCGGCAGCTCGGCAAAACGTGGCTCGTCAAAGGCTACCCAGGCATCCAGGATCTGTGCCATATTGGCGCCTTCATCTTCCACCGTCAGGCCAGCTTCATCAGTTACCAGGCACAGATCCGGGTTATAAGCGATACCAGTTTCACCTTCAGGCACTAAACCACAATGGCGCACAGAGGCATCTGTTGCAGTTCTGGCGAGCATAGCCGTCAGATCTGTGTCGACCAGCTTCTCGTGGCTAAACTGCCAGTAGTCTACGGTTAGGGTAGTATTGTCGGTTGGGCTCCAGGCAAAACCAAAACTGACTGATTCTGAGGTCTCAGCTTGTAAATCCGGGTTGCCCAGCTCCAGCACATTCGGCCGGCGCACATCACCAAAGCCCTCACAGTACAAATCAGCAACGGTTTGATTAGCACTACAATCATAGGTCGCTGTGGTTGTTCTTAATTTTACCCCTGCCTGAGTTAAAGAGGGCGCGCGGAACGAGGTTGCCCAAGAGCCGCGAATGGCTAAGCTGTCATGCGGGCGCCAGGTCAGGCCTACTTTAGGGTTAAACGTACTGCCAAAGTCGTCATAGTAGTCGTAACGGCCAGCAAGTTGTAATTCAACAGTATCGCTTAGCGGGGCATAAATTTCGGCAAAAGCCGCTGCTTGCGTACGGTCTGCTTCTGACAAGCTGGAGCCAAAACCAAATACGTCAACCAAATAACGATTTTCTGGTCGTGCTCTGGCATTTAACGACGGTGTATCGGTAATTTCTTCTTTGCGGGCTTCGATACCAAAGGCAGCACGGATAAAGTCATCATTAAACTCCATCAGGTCGCCGCTAAAGCGTAAGTCCCAGCCATAAACCGTGCTCTTACCATCCCGTGTCGGCACTTCTTGTGCGTTTGACAGTAAGGCATTATTGGCTGCGTCATTCTGTAGCAGAGGGTTAAATGCCGCCAGTAACTGGCCTGAAGAGCAGCTTAAGCCCATATCCTCGTCAAAATTGGCGATACTGCCGTCGCTGCAAAGTTCGCCATGTACCAAAGCACTGTATTTATAACGATTGTAGATACCTGCAATGGCTTTCTGTTTAGATTTGGATTGCGACAGCAGAATGGCCGATTCCCATTGCCAATTAGCAATATCACCGCCCAGTGAGCTGGTTAGGCGGAAAGAGTCGGTTTTATTTTCAATAGTACGTGGATCATTGAAGCGGGCACTGTATTGAAAGCCCCACAATTCCTGGCCGGCTAAGGTGTCAAACGGGTCTATCCACAGCTCATCATACAAGAAGTCTACGTAGTCTGCCGGGTAGATGTCTAATGCCGTTTCTGGCACCCAGGCACCGTGATCAGGGTTAATTTGCTCGACCTGTTCTATCGGCGCTGGTGACGATATGGCAGTTGACTTGGTTGTGCTGAAGAAAAAGTCAGTATTCCACACTAAGCCATTAATATCTTTAGTGTAAATAAAGCCGGCTGATTGGCTTTCAAATGGGCTTTCCAGCTGATCATCCTGATTGGCATAATAAGCACATATTTCCTCGCCAAACTCGGTTGTTACCAGCGGGCTGGTACAATTCGGGTTGCCAATTTCATTGCCGCTGCGTGCAGAGTAGTAGTTGATGTTGACACCATCACGCAGCTTGGGCAAATACGAGTAATTACTTTGTAAGGCCGGCTGTTTGGTAAAGTCGCGATCTGACGCCATATAGCCTTCACGATCAAAAAGGTCGGCGAACAGCGTTAAGTTGCCGCCGGCAATATTGGTTCCAAATAGCAGGTTGGCGTTAACAGTGGCATCATTGGACGACGCCGTGCTGTTGGCATAAGACAGTGTAACCTCGGCCCCCTCATAATCTTTTTTCAGGATGTAGTTGATAACACCGGCCACGGCATCGGCACCATAAATGGCTGATGCGCCTGTAGCCAGCACTTCTACCCGTTCAATGGCGGCAAGGGGGATACTATTAATATCAACAAAATTTTGTGTGCCTGCTGCAAACGATGATGCTGCAACGCGACGGCCGTTAATCAGGGTTAACGTTGAAGACGGGCCAAGCCCGCGCAGTGACGCAGCTGCCTGGCCAGCTGGGGTAGATGTTGAAGTTGCACCGCTTTCTGAGGTAGAAAAAGTGCCTGTACCACCACGCACCTGCCCTAAATCTTGCAGCAACTCATATACTGAGTTTGCACCAGAGTTTTTAATATCATCAGCCGAGATAACAACCAGCGGCTGGGTGCCTTCCAGATCGACGCCTTTAATGCGTGAGCCGGTCACTTCGATTTTTTCAATCTTTTGTTCTTCTTTGGCCACTTCTTCGGCGGCAAAAGCCAATGGCATAGCGAAAAAGCTGCCGGCAACAGCCAGCGCTAAAGGAGATAACTTGTGCATAAAAATACCTGTCTTTACTTGGCCAGGCGCACGGCAACATATGCCAGGCCTGACTTATCATTATTAATTTGAGTTATTGGTTTGCAGGAATAGCCCTGCCAGACACGATTTAGTGCCTGACATGTGTCTACTCGTTAAACCACTCCGACAGGTAGTAAGACGAGTAATGATACGAACTTAGCGCGAAGGCTTTTTTCAGCATATCGTTACCGGAAAATGAACGTTAAATGAATTTAACAGCACTATTAGAAGTACTGCTAATTGGCAAAGAAGTCAATACAGGATAATCTATGCCAATTAAATTTTATTCCGCGCCGGGCAGCAGGCCCAGGCAACTATCTGCGCTTACGATAAGAAAGAGAATAATGAGATCACTAAGTTTTTACCTTTCTGCGGCTCTACTGGCCAGTTCAGCCTCGGCTGCCAATGTTCACGGCGAAAGAAAGCTGCCCGAATACTCTATGGTATTGGTGGGCGGTGGTATGCAAATATGCTCTTCGGTGAGCAATCGCTATTGCTCTGCGGCTGATACCTTCACTGCGGCTGCGAAGTCTGGCGAGCAGTATTTGTTGTCGGAGCAGCACCTGGCCAATATTGCTGATAGCAGTTTCTGGGGCGAAGAGCGGGTGATTGAGCAGCAACAAACGCTTGCGCTGCTTGAGTTTATCCGCAGCCGCCAGGCCGGTGAACCTACGACAGAACGCGAGTTGCTGCGGCAGTGGCGTGGCGCCGAGATAGAAATAGACGGTATTTGGGTGTCGGGCCGGACTAATTATGCCGCTTTGACCGATCGTGAGCGTAATTTTGTGCTCGACCAGCTGCAAATTATGGCAAGTGCAAACACTGGCAGCCGCCGCGCGACTACGCGGCAACGAGAATTTGCTAATTTGGCACAAACCAGCGATGCCTTTACCGTAGAGATTGTGCGTAAAATTGTCGATTTAGCGCAGCAGGTTAGTGGCCCGCAGCGTAAGCCGCGACTGCTGGTAGTCACTGCTTCAGGGCGCGACCCCTTCGCTGCGGTGGATATGTACACCAATCTGTTTAGCGAAGCAGGCGCCGAGGTAACCTGGTTACCGATCAATGCAGCCTATCAGGCAGCGCAGCAAAACAAAGCCAATAATTCGCCATCATGTGAGCAGTTGCCACAATACCTGGCGGCTTATCATGGTACTTATCAGCGAGCGCGGGTATACCCAGATTTAATGCAGCAGTTTGAACGGTTTTGCCAACAGGGTACAACAGCTGCGGTAGAGCTTATTCGTCGTTCGGACGCGGTTTTCATTAATGGTGGAGACCAAAGCCTGACATTACAAGCATTTCGTCAGGACGATGGCACGGCAACGGCGGAGCTGAAGCAGCTGGAGTCGATGCTGGCAGCCGGCCAGATCATTGTAGCCGGCACCAGTGCCGGTAGTGCTGTGATGGCAGGTGGGAGCTATCAGGGACGCAAGACGCCGATGATTACAAATGGTGACAGCTACAGCGCTATGCAATTTGGTGCTTTTGATTTGCCCGCACCACAAAGTGGCTGTGATAAAGACCAGAGCTGTGCTAACGGCCTGGGCGAAAACCATCTAACCTACAGCGGTGCGGGTGGCCTTGGCTTGTTCAACTGGGGTGTACTGGATACGCATTTCTCTGAACGCGGCCGCCAGGCGCGGTTAGTCCGGTTGCAACATGATACGCAAACCCGTTTTGGTTTTGGTATTGACGAAAATACGGCCTTATTAGTCGGTTTTGACCGGGCCGAAAATGCTCCTGAAGTCAAAATGGCGGTACTGGGTGAAGCCGGTGTCTTTGTTGCTGATATACAACAAGCGCAAAGCAGCGGTGAGGGCAGTGCCAGCCAGATTGAAAAAGTCAGTACGCATTATTTAACCCGTGATGACATGCTGGAAATTAAAGACGGTGTAATGCGTACCCGCTTTGCCGACTGGAAGTTTGCACCTAATAATAACCAGTCGCCGCTATTAAGCTCTGGCGAGTTGTTCGAACGTGATAATTATCGCCAGCTGGCACAGCTGCTTTGCCTGACACAAAGCCGACAGGCGCAGGGGCGCGCGGTGCGGGTGGGGCAAGGGCATCAACTTACCCTGAGCAAAGATATGACCACTTATGCGCGTCAGGGCCTGTACCGTCAGGCTGGTACTGAAGTGCAGTATTGTTCATACCGCAACGTTTTGCTGGATATGGCCCCGGCAAACTAACAGCACTCTGCGAGGTGTCAACCTGATGCAAGGTCCGGTTCACCCCCAGGTCAGGAGCTTTGCTAACGGCATTCGCACCTGGGGCAAGCTAAAGCTGGCACTGTTGTGCCAGCTTTTGTTATTGCTGCTGAGCGGTCTTGCCTGCGTTGCGCTAAATCTGGTGCTATACAACAGTATTGCCTGGCCACAGGTACAAGCGGTACTGGGTATTACCCTGCTACTTGGCCCTGCCGTTATTGCCATTGTGTTTTATTTAGTACTGCATCTGGATGCAGCCTTGTCTTACTTAGAAGACTCTGCGCACCAGGAGCGTTTGCTAAATGAAGGGATGCAAGACAATATCCGCCAGCTTAACTTTGAAATTGAAGAGCGAAAAAAAGCCTTTCAGGCCAAGCGTCGTGCTGTAGATGAGCTGCGTAAGGAAATTGCCGAGCGTAAAAAAGCCCAGATAGAGTTAGAAGAGCAAAGCTTACTGATCCGATCTATTGTCGACAGCTCCCCCGACTTGTTTTACTACCGTGATGAAACTGGCCGCTTTGCCAGTTGCAATAAAATGTTTGAAGCGATTATGGGCAAGCCTGCCAGTGAGCTGATTGGCCGTTTGCCTGCCGATATTTACACTGATGATAGTGCACAGGCCGCTATCCTGACCGAGCATGAGCTGCACATGCAGCCCTCTGAGCTGACACTGGATGTCGAGTTTGTTAAAGAGGATGGCCAGGTATTGTGGTTTGAGATGCGCAAGGTACCATTTTACGATCGCCACGGCCGTTACATTGGTTTGCTTGGCTTTGGTCGTGATATTACTTCGCGTAAGCTGGCCGAGCAGGCGTTGGAAAAAGCCTATCAGGACAAAGGCAAGTTTATTGCAACGTTAAGCCATGAGCTACGCACACCGCTAAACGGTATAGTGGGGTTAAGCCGGCGCTTGCTGGAAAGCAAGCTCACCAAGCAGCAGCACAGTTGGGCGAATACTATTTTTAGCAGTGCAGAAACCCTGGGTAATATTTTTAATGACATTATCGATCTGGATAAAATCGATCGGCAGGATCTGGATATTGTTTATCAAAGCGTCGCCTTTAAACCCTTTATTAATGACATTGCTAACTTTGCCGAGCTGTTGTGTCAGCAAAAGGGCCTGCAATTTAACTTGCAGGTAGATGCTTCAGATGATGTCTATCTGCGGCTTGACCCAACCCGTTTGCGCCAGGTGTTGTGGAACCTGCTAAATAACGCCGTTAAGTTCACCAGCAGGGGCAGCGTCAGTTTAAGCTGTCAGCTAAGTGCGCAGTGCGATCAGCTTAGCTTTGAAGTCAGTGATACCGGTATAGGTATAGCGGCGCAAGAGCAAGAGCGCATTTTTGATATGTATTACAAGTCTAACGACGGGCGCCGCTTAAGCATTATGGGCTCGGGCATTGGCTTGTCGGTGTCACGTGCCCTGGTTGAGGCTATGCAGGGCCAAATTAGCGTAAACAGCATTAGTGGCGAGGGCAGCCGTTTTAATGTGGTGCTGCCAACAGCAGCAGCACAGCAAGAGCTGCAGCCCGCGATTAGTTGTCCGGAATTGACCATTTTGCTGGTAGAAGATGTGCCGCTGAACGCTGAAATCGCCACCGGCTTGCTGGAACAGCGTGGCCATACCGTCGTGCTGGCAGAAACCGGTGAAGATGCAATAGCGCTGCTGGAAACCGAAGATGATATTGATTTAGTGCTGCTGGATATGCAGCTACCCGATATGGGCGGCGAGCAAATTGCGCAGTATATCCGTCAGGAGCCGCACCTGGCAACCTTACCTATAGTGGTACTTAGCGCTAATGTGCGTAAAGCGGAGCAGCAATTAGAGGGCATACAGATAGAGGGCGCTCTGGCTAAACCCATTAACACTACTAGGCTTGACCAACTGCTGGCGCAGTTGTTCTCACCCAGTGCGGTAAAAGTGCAACACCAGATGCCCAGCAGCAACCAGAGTGACACCGAGGTGTTAGATAGTGCCACCCTGAATGATTATCTGCAGTCGCTTGGTAAAGATGCAATGAAGCGCAGTGCACAATTATTTGCTCAGTTATTGCCAGGTTATATCAATCGGATGATGGAAACAGCGCTACAGAAACAGGCAAAGGAGTTTCAGGAGGCGGCGCATAAACTTAAAGGCGCAGCGGCATCGGTAGGCTTGCTATGGGTGCAGCAGCAGGCTAAGCGGTTTGAGCAAGAGCCGGTAAACTGGCAGGGGTTAGAGCGGCAACTGGTCGACTTTCACTTAAAAACAGAGCAGCACCTGGCTGCTCTGTCTGAGTTTATTGATCAAGCGTAAAACTTACTTTTCCAGCTTGCCGACAAAACGGTAACCTTCACCGTGAATAGTGCTGATTAACTCCGGGCTGTCGATATCCGATTCAAAGTGTTTACGGATGCGGCGAATAGTCACATCTACAGTGCGGTCATTCGGGCGTAAATCACGGCCGGTCATATGACGGATCAACTGCTCGCGGGTAAAAATTTTACCGGGTGTATCTAACATTAACCGCAAAGCGCGGTATTCGCCTTTTGGCAGACGACGCGCCACACCTTTTGGTGAGGTTAAATTGCGGCTGTTTTCATCCAGTGTCCAGCCATTAAACTTCACAACACTTTTGTGCTCTTCAACCACAGGTTGCGCTACAGTGCGGTTTAACAGGTTACGGGCACGGATTGTCAGTTCACGCGGGTTAAACGGTTTGGTTAGGTAATCGTCAGCACCAATTTCCAGACCTAAAATACGGTCTACTTCACTGTCGCGGCCGGTTAAAAAGATTAAACCGATATTCTCTTTCTGACGTAACTCCCTCGCCAAAATCAGGCCGTTTTTACCCGGCAGATTAATATCCATGACAACCAGGCTAACTTTATTCTCGGTCAGCTTCTGATTCATTTCCTCGCCATTTACCGCTTCAATTACATCATAGCCTTCGCCCTGAAACAGGCTGACCAGATTAAGGCGGGTTACTTCTTCGTCTTCAACGATCAGAATCACAGGTGTTTGCATTGGAGTTAAACCTTATGTGAATTTTGTTAATGTTGTGAGATTTTAACGTTTTATAGATGACATGCAATTGTCAAATAATACGCAATTATAACCATCCGCCCAAATGTTAACAAGTTTTTTGTTAACAATTAGTCTTTACTAATATTTGAATCTGCTCTCTCAGTCGGCAATATCCGTCTATGCTATTGATTAAATTGAATTAATTTTTAATCACGATAACCGGAAAATCGATCTGAAAACGCACGCCCTGGCCCAGCGTGCTATCGAGGACTATTTTGCCATTTAAAGCCTGAGTCACCAGGTTATAGACCAGATGTAAACCCAGACCACTGCCGCCTTCACCTCTTTTGGTGGTAACAAAGGGGTCGAAGATACGCTTTTTAATCGTTTCTGGTACGCCGGCGCCGTTATCCCGGTACACCAGCTGGCAGTGGTTATCGCTAACGCTAACGTCAATCGTAATTTCACCTTGCTCGATATGTTCAAAGGCATGGATCAGGCTGTTCATGATTAGATTAATCAGGATTTGGTTAATCGGGCCGGGTTTACTGTCCAGCTCCAGTTCTGCCGGACAGTTAATGAGCACCTGATGTTGAGTTTTCTTTAAATTCGGTCTAAGTGATAACAGCACCTCATTGATAAGCTGCAGCATATTAAATTGACGGCGATTCTCGTTAGACTGATCTACTGCCACCCGTTTAAAACTGGAGATCAGGCTGGCGGCCCGTTCCATATTGCGATAGATAATGCCCAGGTTTTCTTTGCTTTCTGACAAAAATTTCGCCAGTTGTGACGAGGTGAGTTTTTTTTCATCAAAGGCTTTTTGAATATCAGCCAGCTTATCCTGCAGTAAGGTTGAAGCGGTAACACCCAAGCCAATCGGCGTATTAACCTCATGAGCCACACCTGCGACCATCTGGCCCAGGCTGGCCATTTTTTCGGTTTCAACAATTTGGTTTTGGTATTGATGCAGTGTCGACAGGGTGTTTAACAGCTCCTGATTCGAGGCTTTTAACGCTTCGGTGCGCTGCTCAATTTTTTGCTCCAGACTTAGCGTTAGCTGGCGGTTTTCCTGCTCGGCCTGCTGTAGTTTACTAATTTGCTGTTCGATGCGATCCAGCATGGTATTAAAGGCACGGCTTAGCATGTTGTATTCTTTTATTGGCGCTATCGGCGCACGGACCTGATAGTTTTTCTCCTTGGCCACTTTTTGCACGACATTAAGCAGGGTGTCGATCGGGCTGGTAAAACGCTGCTGCAAGCGGACACTTATAAAAAACGCACTGCCAAGTGCGACCAGCGCGATAATAATATCCAGCAAAATACGGGTTTGAATATACGCACTGAGTTCTTCCTGACTGGCCCTCAGATAGACATAACCCAGAACCTCTTTGTCGTGGGTAATGGCTTTGGTCAGTTCAATATAATTGGCGCTGATATAAGGCTTTAGCAGCTGCTGCACCCGTTCAAATTGCACCGGGTAGGGGCCAACACCATCGCGGTTATAGCTGGCAAAAAAGCTGAGTTCATCGCCGGGCGTCAGCTTCTTGTAGATATGAATGTTATGCAGCATATCAACGGCATTAAAAGAGTTAAGCCGGTTGTCTTCGATGTCGGCATCGTCCTGCAAAATACTACTTTTGGCGTTAAAAGCGATAATGCTGACATAGCCTTCGAGCTGTGCAACGAGCTTTTTTCGCTGTAGCTTCACATCTTGCGTGGCCGATACCACCATTGCCAGGCACAGTGTCAGACTGCAAATAAGCATGATTACCCAAATTAATGCACTCTTAATCGATGTTGTTTTATCTATGGCAATCATTCAGTTATCTCTATGCCGATGCAGGATTTAGCAGTGTACGTCTGCATTGATGTTATGCACATTAGCGCAATTTAGCAAACCGCACTGGCAAATTTAGCAAAGCCGTTTATAGTAGAGGCACTTGTTACTTTTGGGTTTGGTTATGAACCTGTGGGAAAGTTATAAAACGAGTATCTTCCTGTGCCATCAGGCACTTAATTGTGATGTCGATTTTGCCATTATCAGTGCGCAGAATCCTGCCGGGCACACTGAGCATCCTTACCTTAACCTGCGCCGCGATAACGAATTTCAAGCCTGCCTGAACAAGCAGCGTTTACCTTATCGCTCAGTGATAGGGAGCGCACCTGACAGGAGTTTTCAGGAAAAAAGCTGGATAGTGTTGTGTGATAAACCACAGGCAGTGGCTCTGGCACAGCAGTTTGAGCAAAATGCTATTTATTGGGTAGAGCAGGGGCAGTTGTTTTTGGTCCCGGTGTTACTCACGGCAAAGGAGGAGTATTTGGGCAGTTTTGCTGAGCGTCTGGTGCTGCTTAGCGACTAACGCCGTTGTTGCAGCATGTCTAATACGGTTTGAAGTTTATCGCCATGCTGTGCTTCAAGCTGGCGCTTTGTCATATTCTGACTAATTTGCTCAGCCTCATTCTTTGCCGGCGTTAATAGCGGGGCAAAGTCTGTAACACAAACACACAGCACGCTGTTGCTGGTGGCGCCCGGCAGCTGCACTGCCCGGTATAGCAGGTGCGGACAGGCGTTTTGCCGCTTCGGATCCTGTATGCAGCCAGTGCTAGCCTGTACCGGCACTGAAAGCGCACTAATAAGCAGGACTAGCACCAGGTGTATTCGCATCATGTGTCTCCGTGATCGCCTTACGGAAAGGCGCGGTATACGACAAAACCATTTGCTTTGGCAATAATTTCAACCCGTTTAAAGGCCTGCTGTAACAGATCCAGATAAGCCAGATGGCTGTTTGCCACCAGCGTCAGGTTGCCTTGCGGGTTTAAACGTTTGGCACTGCCCTGAATAAAGCTTTCCACAATACTGTAGTCGGTTTTAATGCCAGTGTGAAACGGCGGGTTAGTAACAATATAGTCAAATTGCTTGGGTTGAGCAGGTAAGCCATCTGCCAATAGAACTGAGCCTTTTAGCTGATTAGCTGCTAATGTAAGTTCCGTTGACGCCACAGCCAAAGCGCTAATATCCGAGCTGTACAGCTCAATCGCTGGGTAGCGGCGTTTTAATACGGCACCAATTACACCGCAGCCACAGGCGAAATCAAGCACTTTACCGCCACTTATCGGCGGTAAGTTGTCTAGCAACAACGCGGTACCGATATCCAGCTTGCCATGGTTAAACACACCGGGTAATGAGCATAGCTTTAGTATTTTGCCGTCGTTTTCAATACTGAACTGGCTGGCTGATATTTGGGGTAAAGCAGTAAAGTCGCCAAACAGCGAAAACCACAGGCAATGCTTAGCGTTATCTAATTTATTGGCATTAAGCCCCAGTTTTTGCGCATGGCTGGGCAGGCTTTTAATACCGCCTTTGTTATCCCCCACGACAAATACCTGTGTAGCCGGGCCTATCGCGTTTGTTAGCTGAGCCAGGGTAAAACCAAGCTGCTCTTTACTCTTGGGGTAAAACAGCACCAGCGTATCGAATGCCTGAGTAAACTGCGCTTTTACGCCGGTATAAAGTGTTACCGAGTTGTGCGCCCAGCAGGCTGCTACTGCGGCATCTGTGGTGTAGCAGCTTAAGTTAAGCTGTGGCGCAAAATGCAACAGCTCGTTTGCTAAGTTGTCGGCTTGAGGCTCAACTAACAGTACACGACCGGTTAAATCTGCAATGTTACGTAAAACCAGTTGACTGGTGGTGGCGAGCATTTAGCTTTCCTTTTTAAACATCAGATCCCAGACACCGTGGCCCAGACGCTGACCGCGTTGTTCAAATTTGGTCAGGGGCCTGTGCTCGGGGCGCTCGACATAACGGCTATCAGGGGCCAGATTAACAAAGCCCTCGGCCTGCGACATTACCTCCAGCATATGCTCGGCATAGTTTTCCCAGTCGGTCGCCATATGAAACACGCCGCCGGGCTTAAGTTTACGACGCAGCAGTTGTACAAATTCCGCTTGCACGATGCGGCGTTTATGATGGCGCTTTTTATGCCAGGGATCGGGGAAAAACAGCTGCACCGTATCCAGGCTGTTGTCGGCGATCATCTGCTCTAAGACTTCAACGGCATCATGTTCAAACACTTTCAGGTTGTTAACCTGCTGGGCCACCGCATCGGCTAAACAGGCACCGACACCGGGCTTGTGCACTTCAATCCCAATAAAGTCTTGCTCTGGTGCTGCCTTGGCCATTTGCACCAGTGATTTACCCATACCAAAGCCAATTTCCAGCACCTTGTGGTTGTCACGACCAAACAGCGCCGGTAAATCAATAAGCTGTGGTTGGTAGTCGACACCATAGTCGGTCCAGTAAGTGTCCAGTGCGTGCTGCTGCCCTTTGGTTAAGCGGCCTTCACGCAGCACAAAAGAGCGGATCCTGCGCATATAGGTTTCGCCCTGTTGTGGTGCTGGCTGGTCGTGAGTGTCTGTCATTGTCTGCTCCATAATGCGTAATTGGCGCGTATTATCCTTGTATTGGTGCTATTGCTCAACCGCCGATTCAGGTTGGCAAGCAAAGCCTTGCTGCTTATACTGCGCGGGGGCTAAACCTGAGGTAAAAATGCTGCAACAACAAGACGCAATTTGGTTTTCAAATCAGCTGGTTAACTGGTATCGCCAGCATGGCCGTAAAAGCCTGCCGTGGCAGTTAACTAAAAGCCCTTATAACACCTGGCTTAGTGAAGTGATGTTGCAGCAAACGCAGGTTGCCACCGTGATACCTTATTTTCAGCGCTTTATCAGCCGTTTTCCCGATGTAAAAGCGTTAGCTGAAGCGCCATTAGATGATGTATTGCATTTATGGACCGGACTGGGTTATTACGCCCGGGCGCGCAATTTACACAAAGCAGCGCAGCAGATAGCCGCACAGTATGATGGCCAGTTTCCGCAGCAATTTGACCAGGTGCTGGCCCTGCCCGGCGTTGGCCGCTCGACCGCCGGCGCTGTATTGTCGCTGGCACTTGGGCAGCATTATCCGATTTTAGACGGTAACTGTAAGCGGGTGTTGGCACGCTTTGCCGCGGTGGACGGCTGGCCGGGCGAGAAAGCGGTAGAGCAGCAGCTGTGGCAACTGGCAGAGCAAGTTACGCCCGCTGAGACAGTAGCAGAGTTTAACCAGGCCATGATGGATTTAGGCGCCAGTTTATGTAGCCGCAGCAAGCCGCGCTGTGCTGATTGTCCGCTGAAGCTAAAATGTAAAGCAGCGCTTAGCGCTGAGCAGGCGCGTTATCCCGGCAAAAAGCCGAAGAAAGCCCTGCCCGAGCGGCAAAGTTTCTGGTTGCTGCTGCAGTACAATAAGCAACTGTTGTTAACCCAGCGGCCGGCGTCGGGGCTGTGGGGCGGCTTGTATGGTTTTTTTGAGTTTGCCTCGGCAGCGGAGCGTGCGCAATTTATTGCCCTTAATGCGCTAAAGCTCAGCGCGCAAACTGAGTTGGCGGGTTTTCGGCATACCTTTAGCCATTTTCACTTATGGGTGCAGCCGCAGTTAGCTGTGCTCGCGCAAGCGCCACTGCAGGTGCAGGAGCAATCTGCGGCAACTTGGTTTACAATAGACGCCATTCCGCCGGTGGGGCTGTCGGCACCGGCCAAGCAGCTGTTTGCGCAGGTCGTCGCTGCAGCGTCAGAGAAGAAGGAAACACAGGCATGAGCCGTACCGTATTTTGTGAATATCTGAAAAAAGAAGCGCCGGGGCTGGATTTTCAGTTGTATCCGGGCGATTTGGGCAAAAAAATCTTTAACTCGATCAGTAAAGAAGCTTTTGCGCTGTGGCAGGCCAAGCAAATAATGCTGATTAATGAGAAAAAGCTGAATATGATGAATCCGGAGCACAGAAAGCTGCTGGAAGCACAGATGGAAGCCTTCTTATTTAAAGGCGAAGATGTTGAAATTGAAGGTTACAAGCCAGTCGATAAATAAGCACATCTCACACTGCCGCTGGCGCAGCGGCAGTGGCAGCGCTATAATTCGCATTAGAAATTTTTATCATTAACTTACTTTTGCGAGAGCTTATGGCGCGGCGTTTACCCCCTCTTAATGCACTGAAAGCCTTTGAAACGGCAGCACGTCATTTAAGTTTTACCAAGGCGGCGGAAGAGATGTACGTTACGCAGGCCGCCATTAGCCATCAGATAAAGGCGCTGGAAGACCATCTTGGCCTGAAGTTGTTTATGCGCAAAAACCGCTCTTTGCTGCTGACTGAAGAAGGGCAAAGCTATTTTCTGGATATTAAAGAAATTTTTTTGCAGCTGCACGAGTCGACAGAAAAACTGCTGGCGCGCGGCGCTAAGGGCTCGTTAACGGTAAGCCTGCAGCCCAGTTTTGCTATCCAGTGGCTGGTACCCAGACTAAACCAATTTAGCGAGCAGCACCCTGATATCGATGTGCGTATTAAAGCGGTTGACCTGGACGAGGGCTCGCTGACCGATGATGTTGATGTGGCCATTTATTATGGCCGTGGCACCTGGCGTAACTTACATGCCGATAAGCTGCATACTGAATATTTACTGCCGGTATGTTCGCCGCTGCTGTTAAACAGTAGCAAACCCCTGCAGGAGCCTACCGATCTGCAATACCATAACCTGTTACATGACGGCTCGCGCCGCGCCTGGAAAGCCTGGTTTACCACTCAGGGCTTTAAGCACTTTAATGTTAACCAGGGGCCAATATTCAGCCACTCGTCGATGGTGCTACAGGCGGCTATTCATGGTCAAGGTGTGGCGCTGGCGCATAATGTGCTGGCGCGGCCCGATATTAACTCTGGCCGGTTAATAGTACCGTTTAACCATGTGTTGATCTCAAAAGATGCTTACTATCTGGTGTGCCGTGAAAGCCAGACCGAGCTGGGGAAAATTACCGCCTTTCGCCAGTGGATGACACAAATGGTCGAGGCCGAGCAAGCCGACTTTGCTGAGCAGCAATTTACCAACGCGGTGGCAATTGACTAAGATACTGATTAACAACGCAGATAATGCCAAAGCGCGCTTGTTGCTGGCGCATGGCGCCGGTGCCGGCGCCAACAGCGATGTGATGCAGCAGTTGGCGTTAGCGCTGGCCAGCTGTGGCATAGAGGTGTGGCGTTTTAATTTTGGTTATATGCAGCAGGCCCTTGATGAGGGCAGGCGGCGCTTGCCGGCGAAAATGCCGTTGTTGGCCGCTGAGTTTAACCAGCAAATAGCGCAGTGCCCGTCGGACTTGCCGTTGTTTATAGGCGGTAAGTCTATGGGCGGGCGGGTCGCGTCACTGCTAAGCGGCCAAAGCGCAGTGCAAGCGGTATTCGCCTTTGGTTATCCGTTTCATGCGCCGAACAAGCCACAATGGCGTACTGAGCATTTTGCAGATTTAACTGCACCTTTGTATATCGCCCAGGGCGAGCGCGATGCTTTTGGCAGCAAAGACGAGCTGAGTGCTAAACATTGGCCAAAAGTTGAGCTTTACTGGCTGACTGATGCGAACCATGATTTTGTGCCCCGGGTTAAAAGTGGCTTTACCCAGCTGCAGCTAATTAGCGCAGCAGCGGCTTTTTGTAGCAGGAAAATTGATGAAGTACTTCTGGCAGCTAAGTAACAGTATTAGCGCCTTTTACGGCGCTGCGGTGGTGGCACTGAGCGCCTTATTAATGCACCTGTGGCAGGGCGATCTAACGGCTGAGCAGCTGTCCAGGGTGTTAAGTGCGCTTGGCATTTTAGCCTTTCATACTCTGGCTCTGCTGGCGCTGGGTTTGGCACACAGTAGCGGCCGGTTAACACGGCTGGTGGCGCTGCTGTGGCATCTGGGCCTTGGCTGTTTTGTCTGGACCTTATTGGCGGGTGTGTTTGCACTGCCATGGTATTATTCACAACTGGCCCCGGTAGGCGGGCAGTTACTAATTGCTGCCTGGTTATTGCTGGCAATAACGGCGTGGCGGCGGAGCTGATATGAGACAACTATTACTGTATTGCCGGGCTGGTTTTGAAAAAGAGTGTGCGGCAGAAATTCAGCATAAAGCTGCGCTTAATAACACCGGCGGTTTTTGCAAGCTGCAAAACAACAGCGGCTTTGTTATCTTTGAAGCCTATGACAGCGACAGTCTGGCAGCGTTTTACCGCGACTATCCGTTTGAACAGTTTATCTTTATCCGCCAGTGGAGCTTGCTGCAAGCCGGTTTGCTTGATTTACCACCAGCGGATCGTATTGCGCCGGTGCTGGAGGCACTGCTTTCAGCAGAGCTTACCGGTTGTGGCGAGCTGCGGGTAGAGTACCCGGATACCAATGATGGCAAAACCTTATCTACGCTGGCGCGCAAGCTTACTGTGCCGCTGCGTCAGGCGCTGCGACAGGCCGGCGTGCTGACGCAAAAAGAGCAAAAACGGGCGGCGGTGCTGCATCTGTTTTTATTAAGCGGCCAGCAGGGCTATGTGGGGGTGTCGTACCCGGAGAATAATAGCCCGCTGGAAAACGGCATTATGCGGCTTAAGTTTCCCGCTGAGGCGCCAAGTCGCAGTACATTAAAACTGGAAGAAGCGTTTTTACAGTTTATCCCTAAACGTGAGTGGGATACGCGGCTGTCGGGTGGCTTGCATGCAGTAGATTTGGGCGCTTGCCCCGGTGGCTGGACCTATCAGCTGGTGAAGCGCAGTATGATGGTTACCGCCATTGATAACGGCCCTATGGCGGAGTCTTTAATGCAGACCGGCCAGGTGCAGCATTTAATGGTCGATGGCTTTAAGTTTGAGCCACAGCGCAAAAATAACTACTGGCTGGTGTGCGATATGATAGAGCAGCCGCAGCGGGTGGCCGAGCGCATTGCCGATTGGCTGATTAACGGCTGGTGCCAGGAAACTATCTTTAACCTGAAGCTGCCGATGAAAAAGCGCTATGAAACGCTGTGCGATATTCTGCAACAGTTTGAGCAGCGCCTTACTGCAGCCAGCATTAAATACCGGTTGCAGGCAAAGCACTTATATCATGACCGTGAGGAAGTGACAGTGCATGTGCAAAACCTGGTGCGGCGCTTTTAAGTACAAGCCCTGTCTTGCTAAGCGCTGATTCAGTCAGCGCTTAATGTTAACTTTACCCAGACCAGGCGGTGATCAGAGCTGGCGCCGCGTGAGCCGACCAGCGGATACAGTGGGTCGGCTTTTTCTGGCCAGAACACCCCGCTATCTATCAGCGTAAAGCCTTGCTTTGACGGTAGCACATAATCGGCCCGCATACGCCAGCCGGCAGTGTGCACAGCACCATGAGGGTTATCAGGGCTGTGCTCTTTACCGCCCAGGCTTAGTGGTGGCTGGCTGTTGTTAATGGCCGGGTGCTGATATAGCGTACGGATGGCGCTGTTAATGGCATCGCCTTCACCTTCGGCAGAGGCGTTTAAATCGCCCAGCAACACAAAACGCCCGCCATGGCTAAAACCGCCTTTGTTGCCGTTATCATCATAAATATATTGGTTTTGCCCCGGTGTTAAATAATCCACCCAGAAGCGCAGTTCATCATGGTTACGAATGCCGTTGCGGTTTTCCGGGCCATCAAATACCGGTGGTGTCGGGTGACTGGCCAGTATATGCACCGTCTGGCCGTCGATGTGTACTGGAATATCCCAGTGGCTTTTTGATGACAGAGGAAATTGCTGCCAGGCTTCGGTACTGTACCAGGGGCTGCCATCTGCTTTTTTGGTAGGCATAAAACCCGGCATATCCTTCCATTTAAAGTGCTGGAAAGTGCGCACTTTGCTGGTATCTATTGGATATTTTGATAACAGCAGCATGCCATACTGGCCCGGGTAAAAGCCAAAGGCCCAGGCATCGGCGCCAACGCCGGTAGCTTTACCATCGTTGTCTAAGTCAAACGGACTAGGCTGGCCGGTGTTGACCGTGCTGTAGTAAAAATAGGGGTAGTCTATCGCTTTGGCGTTACCCTGCGGCTTATTTAAGTAATTACGGATAAAGGCTTTTACACCACGCTCGGGGGCGGCGATATAATCAAATTCGTTTAGTAGCAGCACATCAGGTCTCACGTGCTGAATAATCTGTGCAATATTGCGGATCTGCGGTTGGTCGCCAGTTTGCAGCAGCTTAGCTAATACCTCACCATCGCCCGGCTCACCGCGCGGCAGATAGTTTTGTGCTTCCATACTGACATTAAAGGTGGCGAAGGTAATTTCTTTGGCGTTGATGCTGCTATTGCTCATCATAAGACTGCCACATAGTAAAAAGTTTAATAAATGGGTTTTCATTGGCTATTTTTAACAACCTCGGACAAAAAATAAAACCCCGCCAGGCGGGGTTTTATGAATTAGTTATCTCACAGCACAAGTTATCAGAACTTGTACTTCACACCCAGACGCATAGTCCATAATGATGCATCAGCAACCAGTGATTGACCAGCTGGAGTTCGGAAGTTTCTGTAGGTGTAAGTGCCATCGTTATTCAGTGTTGCATCAACAACTGCCTGCATACGTGGGAATGACGCTTCTTTCATTACACCCCAATCATCATTTAACAGGTTACCCAGGTTTTCAATCATAAAGTAGACACTACCTTTGTGATTATCATAGAAACCCGGTACTTCCTGCTCAATGCGTAAGTCGAATTTGGTGAACCAATCACTGTCAAACTCGTTACGTGGTGCAATTTGACCTGCATATTTGCTCAGACCTGTTTCGTCTAACATAGCAAAAAACGCTGCCTGTCTTGCTGGGTCAGCCAACGCCCCGTCAAAGGTGACATTAGGATCATTTACGCCGGTTGGTACATACACCAGATGGCGGTCAGTATTAACCGTGTCACCAAAGGCGCTGTTTAGGAAGTTCTGATCTGGTCTGCGCGAGTCGTCTGTATTGTCAAATACATAACTGAAAGGACGGCCCTTGTTGTGCGTGCCAAATAACATAAACTTAGTAGCGTAACCGTCAATAAACTCATGTTTGTAACCCACTTTTAACGTAAACCGATGTGGAATGTCGTAGTTAGAGCGTGCTACATCAGGCGCTTCAGTGCTGCTTACTGCCACGTTGGCGTAGTTAGAAAACGCAACTGAGCTGGTCATTGGGTTTACATCTTCTGCTTTGTTATAAGCATAAGCTAATGCCCAATCAAGACCGAAATCGTACGACTTCAGTACCGATGTTGAGAATGACACAGTTTTACCCGAATCACCATCAACGTTAGTTAGCATAAAGTCCTGACGACGGCCATTACTTGAACCATAAATTGGACGACCATCTACAGCCGTACCTGTTTGTACGCGACTCAGGTCAACGATAGTTGCGGCATCCTTTTTCTTGGTGTATAGCAAGTCGGCAAGTAATACATACTCACTATCGAATGTGTAAGTAGCACCCAGCGCATATTTCCACTCAGACGGAAGTTTGAAGTTGGGATCTAATACGTTCAGACCACCCACCCGGCCTACGCCAGACGCGACATCGTCAAACAAGCTTTGCGGGATATCAATTAGTGGACGGCCAGAGCCTGTGTGCGGAATTTCAAACAGGTTGGTTGCACCTAACTGAGACTCAATCTGTGTTACACCGTTGTTGGCGTAGTTGTTAGACAGCCAAACGTTAGGGTTACCACCTGAGTAATAACCTATACCACCACGAACTTCCAGTTGATCACTTGCACCCCAGTTAAAACCAAACCGTGGTTGTAACAGGCCTTCCCCATCAAGGTTCTGTTGGTTACTGAAACCATACAAACCTTCAAAACCGGGGTTCAGCACAGGTTGGTCATTACTGGTGTACCAGTCATAACGCAGACCATAGGTCAGTGTCAGGTCGTAATCATAGAAGAAATATTCGTCTTGCAGGTACAGAGTATTAACGGCGTATTTGAACGTTGCCGCGGCATCTTGCGGGTTATTGGTGATGCCCGCATTTTCATAAATAATACGGTTTGCCAGGCCCTGTTCGAAGTCACTGATTGAGCCGAAGTAAAACTCACCTTCAGCTTCCTGAATAAACAAGTTATAGACATCATACTGCTCGCGCTCGAAGCCAGCAGTAATAATGTGGTCTCCCAGTACATAAGTACCAGCGATACGCATAAAGGTTGTATCGTACTTCAGTTTGTTCGCATGGCGAGAGTCATCGGCACCTAAGAATACCACTGGAGCAGTGAATGAGCCGTCGTTTGGTATGGTGATCTGGATTTCACCAACTTCAGTGCCGCCCAGTGGATTTACGCGTGCGTCTAACTCAGACCAGCCTAAACGCACTTCGGTTGAGAAGTTATCACTCCAGTCAGAAAATAACTGACCAACGAAAGAAGTAAACTCTGCACCGCGTTCATAGTAGTGGTTAGAGAATTCGATACGGGTAGAGCCAGAGTCTGACTCAGCAATTGAATAACCATCATTATAGTTATAAGTTAGGGCAGCACGGTGAGTGTCGTTGATTTGCCAATCTAGCTTTAACAGCAATTTTTCGTCTTCTACTGGAATAGAAGCTGGGAAGCTGCCGGGCTCAAAGCCATACACATCGCGGGCAATGCGAGCGATTTCATCTAATTGTGCTTGTGTAACGCCACGCACTCTTACCGCTGCATTTGAATCTTCAGCACCACGTTCAAAGGTATCTGCTCCTTCAAGCTTTTCATAGGCAGCGAAGAAGAACAGTTTGTCTTTAACTAACGCACCACCCATGTTGATACCGTAACGTTTCTCTGAAAAGTCACCGATATTGATGCTTTGGCCTTCAATTTTGTCACCTTGTAACGAATCGTTGGTGTAATCGAAGAAGACTGAACCGCTAAATTCATTGGAACCTGATTTTGTTACCGCATTGATATTACAAGCAGTAAAGCCACCATATTTTACGTCGAACGGTGCTAATTCAACGGCTACCTGAGAAATGGCGTCAAACGAAAATGGAATACGTTCGGTGGGGTAACCATTACTGTTCAAACCGAAGTTGTCGTTCATACGAACACCATCAACGGTCAGGCTGTTAAAACGCGGGTTGGCACCAGCACACTGAATGCCGTCATTGTTGCCAGCATCCAGATAAATGCGTGGGTCAATTTTAATAACGTCTTTGATGTCACGGTTAATAGCCGGTGCGTCTTGTAAATCAGCCAGATTAAAATTTGACGCTGGCCCCTTACCACCATAGTTAGGATTCAGAATGCGGCTACCTGTTACGGCAATCTTTTCAATCTGCGCTTGTTCCAGCATTAAAGGCAGATTTAAGGTTTCACCCAGTTTCAGATAAACATCATTTACTGTTTTCGAGCCGTTTACGCTATCTTGCACAGTAACAATGTAGGGGCCGCCGACAGGTAAGCCACGCACAGAAAAGGTACCAGTGTCATTTGAACTGAAGGATCTGACTGAACCTGTACGCGTGTCTGTAAGAGTAATTTGAGCACCAGAAATGACCTTACCGTCTACAGTAGCGACAACGCCGCGTAAACTTGAAGTTGTTTCCTGCGCCAGGGCTGGTCCAGCGATGCCTAACGATAATGCAATCGCGACAGACAGCCTTTTCAGTTGAGTTCTATTTTTCATTCGAAAGTGTCCTGATTTCCGTTGTTATTTTGGCCACAAAGCGGGTAGGTCCCCCACAACTTGGTATTATACTCTAATGACAAAATATTACATTTAAATGACTAAATAATCGGGGAACTTTTTTTGTTTCCCTGGACGTTCAGCGAACTTGTACGGTTTTTCGTGTTTGTAGTTGACCAACTTTCGTTATTTAGACTTCTGAACGTCTAAATGTTTATGTAGAAGCAAATAATGCACGAAAAAGATGATTATTGAGTCAAGATTGAGGATAATCCGTTGGTTTTATGTTTGTAGCAGAGCTCAATTGTGGGAAAAAACACCATCATCGCCATTGCCGGCGCTTCGGCATCTGGCAAAAGTCTTTTTGCATCAACAGTCTATCAGGAGCTGGTGGCTGAGTTGGGTGGCGAGCGTATTGCCATTTTGTCCGAAGATGCTTACTACCGTGACCAGAGCCATTTGTCGTTCGAGCAGCGCACGCTGACCAATTACGACCACCCAGCCGCGTTTGAGCATGAATTACTGGCGGCGCATTTACGCGCACTGCGCGCTGGTAAAGCAATACAGATGCCGCAATACAGCTATAAAACACATACCCGCACTGAAGAAACCATTACTGTACAACCGGCTAAAGTGATTCTGGTAGAAGGCATTTTACTGCTAACAGATGAGCAGTTACGTGAGCAGTTTGATATCACCGTATTTATGGATACGCCACTGGATATTTGTTTACTGCGCCGGATAAAGCGTGATTTAGAAGAGCGTGGTCGTAGTTTAAGCTCGGTCACCGAGCAGTATGAGAACTCAGTGCGGCCGGCATTTTTTGAGTTTATCGCCCCCTCCAAACAATATGCCGATTTAGTGGTTACCCGTGGTGGTAAAAACCAAATTGCCATTGACATCATAAAAGCAAAAATCCGCCAGTTACTGGCAGAATAACAATAATCAGGGAATAACCGATGATGGGATTAGTGGGCATTGTTGCCCTGTTACTTGTAGCGTATCTGGCCTCAGCCAATCGCAGCCGTATTAACTGGCGCACAGTAGGCGGCGCCTTTGCTATTCAACTGGCAATTGGCGCTTTTGTGCTTTACGTGCCCTTTGGCCAGGACATGTTGTATAACATCTCTCAGGTGGTGGCTAACGTAATTGGGTATGCCAATGCCGGTATTCAGTTTCTGTTTGGTGATTTGGGTAAGTTTTCCCAGGGGTTTATTTTTGCCATTCATGTGCTGACGATTATTATCTTTTTCTCATCATTAATAGCAGTGTTGTATCACATAGGCATTATGACTTGGGTGATCCGCATTATCGGTGGTGGTTTGCAAAAAGTGCTGGGTACCAGCCGGCCAGAGTCGATGTCGGCCGCCGCTAATATTTTCGTCGGTCAAACCGAAGCGCCGTTAATTGTGCGGCCTTTTATTCCCACTATGACCCGATCAGAGTTGTTTGCTGTAATGGTAGGTGGTTTAGCGTCTGTTGCAGGTTCAGTACTGGCCGGTTACGCTGGCTTGGGCGTGGAGTTAAAGTACCTGATAGCCGCCAGCTTTATGGCCGCGCCCGGTGGTTTTTTAATGGCAAAAATGATTTTGCCGGAAACTGAGCAACCCAAAAACGAACTGACGGAAATAAATACCGAGAAGCCGCATACCAACGTAATAGATGCCGCTGCTGCCGGTGCGTCCAGTGGTATGCAACTGGCGCTGAATGTCGGCGCTATGCTGTTGGCGTTTGTCGGTTTAATTGCGCTGGTTAATGGTATTGTTGGCGGCGTGGGTGGCTGGTTTGGTAAAGACGATTTAACACTACAGCTGATTTTCGGTTATGTGTTTCAGCCACTGGCATTTATTTTAGGCGTGTCCTGGGATGAGGCGCGTATGGCTGGCAGCTTTATTGGTCAGAAGCTGGTAATAAATGAGTTTGTCGCATACCTCGACTTTGTGCAGGTGAAAGAGCAGTTAAGTGCCCATACACAGGTGATAGTGACTATTGCTTTGTGTGGTTTTGCTAACTTTTCGTCAATTGCTATTTTATTAGGTGGCTTGGGTGGTATGGCGCCAGGTCGCCGGGCTGATATTGCTGAGCTGGGTTTAAAAGCTCTGTTGGCAGCAACATTGGCTAACTTGATGAGCGCTGCTATTGCAGGGTTCTTTTTTACTTTAGGCTAAAAACAGGTCTTTTATATGACACAGCAAGTTCCAACGTTAGATATAAGACGGTTTGCCACCGACAAAGATAACTTTGTTGCCGAAATTGGCAAGGCCTACACGGAGTTTGGGTTCTGCGGCATTAGTGGCCACGGTATTCCAGACGAAGTGGTAGAGAATACATATAAAGCAATTAAGCAATTTTTTGCTTTACCGACTGAGGTGAAAGCAAAATACCATAAACCAAGGCAGGGTGGAGCGCGTGGTTACACCGGCTTTGGTGTCGAAAAAGCGAAAGACTCAAACCACCCGGATTTAAAAGAGTTCTGGCACGTTGGCCGTGAGCTGCAAGGCCCTGCGCCGCATCCAAGTTTATATCCGAATGTGTGGCCAACTGAGGTAGCAGAGTTTAAACAGGCCACTTACACCTTGTACACTGAGCTGGAAAAGTTAGGTAACCGGATATTGGAGGCCTTAGCGCTGTTCCTCGGACAGGAGCAAACTTACTTTGCCGACAAGGTAAACTATGGTAATTCCATTTTGCGGCCGATTCATTATCCGCCGATTAAAGATACCAGCACGCAGTCTATCCGCGCCGGTCAGCATGAAGATATTAACCTTATTACCTTGTTAGTGGGTTCTAACGAAGCGGGTCTTGAGATATTGCGTCGTGATGGTAGCTGGCTGCCGGTAACCACAATCGAAGGCACCATAGTGGTAAATATTGGTGATATGCTGCAGAGGCTGACCAATCATGTGTTGCCATCTACTACGCACCGGGTTGTTAACCCTGCAGGTGCTGCAGCGGGTGAGCCGCGTTACTCAATACCGTTTTTTATGCACCCAAACCCGGATTATGTCATTGAAACACTATCAACTTGTATCAGTGCCGATAATCCTAATCGTTACCCTGAACCAATTAATTCAAACGACTACTTAATGCAGCGTTTAGAGGAGATTGGTTTGCTGAAAAAGGCGAAATACTAGGCGCTTTGCCTAGTATTTGTCCGAACAGTGTAAAACAGCAGAAAATGTGCAGTTTCACAGTTGACTGCTGTTTTAAAGTAGCTATACTGCACGCCATGTTAAGCGCTGAGCGCAAAACATAATGCAGATGTGGTGGAATTGGTAGACACGCAAGCTTCAGGTGTTTGTGCCCACAAGGCGTGAGAGTTCGAGTCTCTCCATCTGCACCAAATTAACCGGCTATTGCCGGTTTTTTTGTTTTTACCATCCTTGGTAAAAACCTGCTGCGCAGGCCAGCTAAGCTGTCTAAAACTGATCCTGTCAGTTTTATGTACCTGCAATTTACCGTTTTAGTTCGATACGACGAATAAAGTCTTCTACCAGTAGATCGTACAGTTTATTGCCCAGGTACAAATCCTCTACGCCATCGTCGATGTTAGGGTTGTCGTTCACTTCAATCACATAAACCTTTTCACCGTCTTGCTTAATGTCTACACCGTATAAGCTATCACCTATTGGGGCGCAGGCTTTAAGCGCCGCATCGATAACATGGCTTGGTACTTCACTGATGGCGCAAGTGGTAAAACCGCCGCTTTGTGTCTTGGCGCTGCCATGCTTGTAAATTTGCCAGTGGTTGCGCGCCATAAAGTATTTACAGGCAAAAAGGGCCATGCCATTTAATACGCCGATACGCCAGTCGTACTCGGTAAAGGTGTAACGCTGTGCTAAAATGATAGCGCTTTGCTCAAACAAGGCTGTAAGTTGTGCTCTAAGTTCAGTCAGGGTTTTTACTTTAACCACGCCGCGGGAAAAACTGCCATCAGGAATTTTCAGCACCAGCGGTAAGCCTAAGGTGTCTGCCGCGCGTTCCAGATTATCTTCATCCTGTTTAAACAGCAAAACGCCATCTGGCATCGGCACCTTATGTTGTTCAAACAGTGTTTGCAGGTACACCTTATTACCGCATCGCAGTATTGAATTAGGGTCATCAATAACCGCCAGGCCTTCGCGTTCTGCTTTTAATGCCATATGAAAGGTGTGATGGTTTACTGATGTGGTCTCACGAATAAACAAGCCATCAAACTCTGCCAGGCGATGAATATCCTTAGCTCCGATTTGTTCGGTATCCATCGCTGCTTTGCGCGCGGCTTTGGTAAACAGCTCCAGCGATTTTGGCGTGCAGGGCGGAAATTTTTCTTTTGCATCTACCAGTACGGCTAAATCATATTTGTACTTTTTATTCGTTGGTTCTAAACGCCAGATCTTGTGGCTGTATTTTTCCAGCGTATTACCAAAAAAGTTTTGCTCTTGTTCGTCCAGCTTGTTAACGCTGCCAATCTTCAGGGTTTTTACTTGCCAGCTGGTCTTTTTTTGCAGCTCTACACGCAGAATAGGTACCGGGAAAGCTTCAAATAAATAGGCTGCCACCTTCTTTAAGGCTTTAATTGCGGTTTCACCGAAGTAAATATTAAAAACCAGCGGTGTTTCTGTCTCACCCGCCAGCGCTTTATTCAGCTGGCTTAGAATACTGCCAGGGATCTCCTCGGCAATATCGGCTATTTCGTGGCGGTTAAACTTATTAAATGCTCGCACCGAGGGCATAACGTTGTGGCCACGCGCTTCAGCCAGTAAAGAGCAGTAATAGCCGGTACCTAAATACTGTGCCTGGCGGCATAGGTTAATCACCCGGGTACGTTGCTTATTCTTGGCTGACCACTTTAAATAGGCAGGTAAAGTCATCACGCCGTCATACTGATAATAGGGTGCCCAATCTTGTGTTTTATCGACGACAATGATCAGTTTGGCCATCTCTGCTCCTGTAATGTTGGCAAACAATGAAATTTCTTATCGAATTTTCATTTGCTTAGCGCGCTTTATCCTAAACTTAGTAAAAATTTAGCTTAAGGCAACCAAGAGTGCAGTAATGGCAGTAAATAAAAGTGAGGCGTCATTAGTCAGCAGATTAGCGACAGCCAGTGATGTGTCTGCTTTGGTGGCATTGGAGTTGGCTTGTTTTAATTCAGACCGTCTTAGTGTACGCAGTTTCAAGCGCTTTTTACGCGAAAAACGCAGCGACTTATATGTGGCAGAGCTTGGCGGCGTGCTGGTTGGGTACTTTTTACTGCTTTACAGAAGAGGCACCAGCCTAGCACGGCTTTATTCACTGGCGGTATCACCGGATTATCGTAAACAGGGCATCGCCGAATTTTTATTGCAACAGGCAGAACAAACCGCTGCAACACGTAATTGTGTGTTACTTAGGTTGGAAGTTCGGCAGGATAATGTTGCTGCTATCCGCTTATATCAAAAATTGCACTATCACGAGTTCGCTGTTAAACATGACTTCTACGAAGATCACTCCGATGCCATCTGCATGCAAAAACAGATCATTCAGTTTGACAGCAGTTCGGTCAGACGACAGGTGCCTTATATTCAGCAGACTACTCCTTTTACCTGTGGCCCAGCTTGTTTATTGATGGTGTTTAACTACTTCAAGCCTGGTCAGTTTGTCCCCTATGCGCTTGAAATAGACATCTGGCGCGAGGCCACAACTATATTTATGACATCTGGTCACGGTGGCTGTGGCCCGCGAGGCTTAGCTCTCGCTGCGGTTAAGCGTGGCTTTGCAGCGGAAATCTATCTCAACAAAGATGGCCCCCTTTTTACTGATACGGTACGCAGCGAAGTAAAAAAACAGATTTTGCAGCGGGTACATGAGTCGTTCCGGCAAAAAGTGCAGCAAAAGGCGATTCCGGTTCAGCTTAAAGAGTTAACCATCGATGATATAAAGCAGCTATTACACCAAGGTGCTTTGCTGTTGGCATTAATCAGTACCTGGCAGTTTGATAAAAGCAAAGCACCGCATTGGGTGGTGGTGTGTGCAGTTGACGAGCATTTCGTGTATTTAAATGATCCCGATACCGAGGATATTCCTTGGTTATCTCCTGCTGAACGACAATATATACCGGTAGAGCACTCAGTATTTAACAAAGCTTTCAGCTACGGCAAAAATCGTTTAAAGGCAGCAATAGCGATTAGAAACGTAAAACCCTAATGTATTTGTAGGCTTTTAAGCCATTTTGTGCAATTTTTCTGCGAACGATCACAAAAACACAGGTTTTCTCACTTAACCGCTTGCACGTGTTTTAAAACGCCCTATAATGCGCGCCATGCCACGGGGTGCTGCACTTAGCAGGCTTCGGGTGAGTTAAGTTAGGTTGCAAAAATCTTTTAAAAAGAC
>NZ_BAFK01000014.1 GCF_000296695.1 Rheinheimera nanhaiensis E407-8 | reverse complement strand
CCGGTTAACCACAAAGCGTCACCGCTTAAGTGAACAGTATTGCGCGAGAAGCGAGGCTTTTGTTAACAGACAATACCAGCAGTCAGCACTAATTCTGCGCGTATTGCCGTTCTAAATTAACCGTTTTCGATTTCAGACTGGCCAGGTTGGCACGCTCGGCACTGATTTTTTCATCGTACTGCTGCGCAGTACGATCAATCTTTTGTTGCAGGGTGACTAACTCTTCCGCTTTAGGAAAGCTGCGGCGTAGCTTGTACAAATCGGCTTTCAGCGCGTCCAGTTTTTGCTGTTTTTCCTGTTCCAGTTTACTGATCTGAAACTCGACAAAACGGCCCTGACGTTTTAGCGCATCCACTTGTTGTTTAAATTCGCTGCGGGTACCGAGCATAGCAGTGCCTAAAGGTCGCATATCAACCTGCTCGGCTTCACCGGCACAGGGAAACTGACTAAATTCAACCACGCCGTTTTGCTCACACTTATAAACCTGAGCCTGAACAGAAAAAGCGCCGAAAAACAACAGGTAAGATATTTTCTTCATTTGCCACCCCACATATGAGCAATAAATGTACAGAAAGCTTGCCAAATAGGCAAGTCAGCCTGCACATTTATTTTTCGGTTCAGCCAGTTTTCAGCTTAGTCGCGGTAACACCATTTGCCTAGCGGCAGCGCAATTAGCCCAATAGCGCCTGCTTCATAAAGTTAGGCCAGGCTGAAGCCGCTTTGTGCACCTCGGCGTTGTAATATTCGGTGTTAAACGGCGCCTTTACTGCATCGGCCTCGCGAAAACCGTTAAAGGCCATACCTTTGCGTGCCAGGGTGCAAGTCCACCAGCCGGACGGATACACCATTTGCGGGAACAGCAGCGTTTGCAGCGCATCAAAGCCGGCATCTAACATGGCGCTGCGCATGTCTTTTAACAGCGGCATGTGAATCAATGGCGACTCGCTTTGCTGCACTAAAATGCCACCATGACGCAGCGCTTTGCGGCAGCTGTCGTAAAAGGCGCGGTTAAACAAGCCTTCGCCCGGGCCTATCGGATCGGTCGAGTCGACAATAATCACGTCGATGGATTCCGGCTGCACTTCGCGCATAAATTTAATGCCATCATCAAATTTCAGTGTCGCACGCGGGTCATTATTTGACGCGCACAGCTCCGGAAAGTACTTTTCCGCCATCCGGGTGACTTGCTCGTCAATATCAATTTGGGTGACCGACTCCACACCAGGATGTTTTAACACCTCACGCAGGGTGCCACAATCACCGCCGCCAATGATCACCACGTTTTTCGGGTTGGCATGGGTAAACAACACCGGGTGGCTTAACATCTCGTGATATAAAAAGTTATCACGGCTGCTTAGCATAATAACGTCGTCGATCACCATCAGGTTGCCAAAATGACTGGTCTCATACATTTCAATTTTCTGAAATGGCGATTGCACCTCATCCAGCTTTTTGGTGACTTGCAGGCCAAAAGCACTGCCGCTGGCGGCGAAAATTTCGGTGTACCAATTGTTGTTAAAACCCGACATAGTGATCCCCTCTTCGTAACAGGGCGCGTATTGTGCCTTTTAGCGCCTTTACACTCAAATTTTTTCGGTTTTTCGTGTTTTTTGCTGCAGCCTGGCCGTATAAGCCTTAAACTATAGCCAACTTAATTTTAAAGGAACGACAATGGCCGACTGGGGTACTGAAAAAGCACGCTCTATTTACAATGTTGCGGTATGGAGTGAAGGGTATTTTGATGTCAATACTGATGGCGATCTGGTGGCTTATCCGGATCAGGACCACAGTAAAAAAGGCATCCGCTTTCCTGAGCTAACAGCCCGGTTTAAAGAAGAAGGCCTGACCTTGCCGGTGCTGGTGCGCTTTACCGACATTCTGCAGCACCGGGTAGATACCTTAATTAAATCGTTCCAGCGTGCTAAGGCCGAAAAAGACTATCAGGGCCAATACACCGCCGTGTACCCGATTAAAGTGAACCAGCAGTTTTCGGTAGTAAAACGCCTTATTAGCCACGATAGCGGCAAAGTCGGCCTGGAAGCCGGTAGTAAGCCCGAGCTGATGGCCATTTTGGGTGTGACCGAGCAGCCACTGCAAATCGTTTGTAACGGTTATAAAGACAGCGAGTTTTTACGTTTAGCCACCATTGGCCAGATGATGGGCCATACCGTGTATGTGGTGGTAGAAAAACTGTCTGAGCTGAAAACCCTGCTGCGCGAAATTGATAACTTAGGCACAGCACCGCGCATTGGTATTCGTATCCGCCTAAATTCGGTGGGTAAAGGCAAATGGCAAAACACCGGTGGCGAGAAAGGCAAGTTTGGCTTAACGGCTACTCAGGTACTGCAGGCCATTGATGTGCTGCGCGATGCCGGCAAGCTGGATTTACTGCAGCTGGTGCATTTTCATATCGGCTCGCAAATTGCCAATATCCGCGATATTCATAACGCCATCCGTGAATGTGCCCGCCATTATGCCGAGCTGCGCACCTTAGGCGTACCTATTACGACCGTCGATGTGGGTGGTGGTTTAGGCGTCGATTACGAAGGCTCGAAGTCCCGTTCGGCCTGCTCGATGAACTACACCATGTACGAATATGCCCGTAACGTGGTAAACGGCTTAAAAGAAGTATGCGACGAGTACGACCTGCCGCACCCGAACATTATTACCGAGTCTGGCCGGGCGATGACCGCCCACCATGCGGTATTGGTAACCGATGCGATTGATATTGAGCGCGCACCGGGCCTGGTTAACCTGCCCGAGCCGAGCGAAGACTCACCTACGGTCATTTTGGGCCTGTGGGAAGCTTACCAGAATGTGACACCGCGCACGGCGATAGAGGCTTACCATGATGCGGTGCATTATTTTACCGATGCCCACGCCCAGTACGTGCATGGTTTATTAACGCTGAAAGACTGGTCACTGCTGGAGCAGATTTACTTTGCTACCATTAACAAAGTTAAAGCCAATCTGGATATGACAGCGCGGTCACACCGCTCCATCCATGACGAGCTGAACGAAAAGCTGGCCGATAAGTTATTTGTTAACTTCTCCTTATTCCAGTCGATGCCCGATGCCTGGGGTATTGATCAGCTGTTTCCGGTCATGCCGCTGGAGCGGATGAACGAGCCACTGGATCACCGCGCTATTATTCAGGACATTACCTGCGACTCTGACGGCCAATTAAAAAGCTATGCCGATGGCAATGGTATAGAGCCAAGCCTGCCACTGCCGGTGTATAAGGAAGATGAGCAATACCTGCTGGGGATGTTTATGGTCGGCGCCTACCAGGAAATTTTAGGCGACTTACACAACCTGTTCGGTGACACCGATTCAGTACACGTTGAGCTGACCGATGACGGCAGCTATAAACTGACCAATATCATCAAAGGCGACACGGTTGCCGATGTACTGCGTTATGTGCAGTTTGATGCGAAAAAGCTGATTGCCTCTTACACCAAACAGCTGGCCAAACTGGAGATGGACGACAGCAAAAAAGATGAGCTGCTGGATGAGCTGAAAGCCGGCGTTTACGGTTACACCTATTTTGAAGATTAAGGTAAACTAGCATCTGATCCGATGTGTTAACAGCAGGCTCGCCTGCTGTTATTATTTTTAGCCGCTGCCAACCGCCGGCCATTGTTATCAGGTGCTGCTATGTTACATTTTTTACCGCGTCCTCTTACCGGCACGCTATCGCTGTTGCTATACATTCTGAACACCCTGTTCTGGTTTGTACCGGTATTGCTATTAGCGCTGCTAAAACTGCCACCGATAACCCGCTGGCAAAGCTGGATGACCTACCTGCTGGACGCCTGTGCCGTGGCCTGGATCAGCGTAAATAACTTTACCACCCATTTATTTACCCGTATTCGCTGGCATGTTAGCGGGCTGGAAAAACTGTCACGCAAAGACTGGTATCTGGTGCTGGCGAATCATCAATCCTGGGCCGATATCCTGGTGCTGCAAAAAGTGTTTAACCGCAAGATCCCGTTTATTAAGTTTTTCCTGAAAAAAGAGCTGATTTACGTGCCATTGTTAGGCATTTGCTGGTGGGCGCTGGATTTCCCCTTTATGAAGCGCTACAGCAAGGCCTTTTTACAGCGCAACCCGCATCTGCAGGGCAAAGACATTGAAACCACCCGTAAGGCCTGCCGTAAATTCCGCTTTAAACCGGCCGCCATTATGAATTTTGTTGAAGGTACCCGCTTTACCCGCGAAAAACACGACAAGCAGCAATCGCCCTATCAAAACCTGCTAAAACCCAAAGCCGGTGGCGCGGCTTTTGTGTTGGGCGCGATGGGCGAGCAGCTGCACAAAATTCTCGACATCACCATTTATTATCCCAAAGGCATTCCCAGTTTCTGGGATTATATCTCCGGTAAAGTTCGTGATATAACAGTGCAAATAAAGGTGCTGCCGATTACACCAGAGCTGGTGGGTGACTACAACGACGCCGCCTACCGCGAGCGCTTTCAGCAGTGGATTAATCAGCTGTGGCAGCAAAAAGATTTGCAGCTGAGCAGGCTGCAACAGGGAGTTAAGCAGTAATGTTAAGTTTTTTACCAGGCTGGCTGTTATTTCCATTCAGCTTTAGCGCCTTTGCACTAAACCTGGCGTTTTGGGGCATCGTAGTAACGCCACTGGGGTTAATTAAGCTGCTGCTGCCGTTTAAAGCAGTGCACCGCTTAACCGGTTATGCCGGCAAGGGCTGCTACCGTGGCTGGACAGCAGTAAATACCGCGCTGATTAATCTGTTTAATCACGTCGACTGGCAGGTAACCGGCGCCCAGACGCTGGATAAACAAAGCTGGTACCTGCTGATTTCTAACCATAAAAGCTGGCTGGATATTCCGGTGGTGAGCACCGTGGCGCATAGCCGCATTCCTGAGCCGAAGTTCTTTTTAAAAGATCAGCTAAAATGGCTGCCATTTTTAGGCACCGGTTGTTGGGCGCTGGATATGCCCTTTATGAAACGCTACAGTGCCGCCCAACTGGCAAAACGGCCGGAACTCAAAGGCAAGGACATTGAAACCACCCGCGCCTCCTGCCAGAAATTTAAAACCGTGCCCACCACTATTATTAACTTTGTTGAAGGCACCCGCTTTACCGAGCAGAAAAAAGCCCATAAACAGAGCCCGTTTCAGTATCTGTTGCCACCCAAGGCTGGTGGTATTGCCTTTACCCTGGCCAGCATGGGCGAGCAGTTTAATGCCATTTTAGACTTTACCCTGCTGTATCCGGATAACCCGGATCATGTGGCACTGGACATGCTGATGGGCAAACTGAAACGGGTAGTGGTGCAGGTAGAGGTGTTGCCGGTAGACCAGCAGGTGATTGGTGATTACTTTAACGATGAGCAGTTTCGGCAGCGCTTTCAGCTGTGGCTGAATCAACGCTGGCAGTTAAAAGATCAGCAAATCGCCCAATACTACCAGCAGCGCGCCAGCACAACACAAACCGAGCACCTGGCCTGTTAGGCTTTACGGGCACTGAGTAAAATATTACGCGGCGTAATCGAAGGCTGACACAGCTGTGTCAGCCTTACCTGGTAGCCATGCTGCTGCAAATATAACGCCTTATCCAGCGCCAGCCACAGCTCCAGTGGCCGGCGAAATAAATGCCGCACCAGCTCAATTCGGCGCACCAGCAACTGCCGCTGAGCGCCGCGCGCCAGATAGGCTGGCCAATCAACACTGGCAGGCAGCGTCAACTGATGCTGATGAGCCGCCCAATGGGCAAAACCGGCAAAATCGCCGCTAAACCAGTGCTTAGCCACTGACGATAACGGCTGATACGCACGCTGGCCGCTGATGTCGGCGCGCAGTTCATCATAAGCTAACCGCCATAGCACCTCGGTATGGCGTAAGCGGTTTACCCGTGCACCACCGGTAACCTGGCCCTGCACCACTAGCTTTAAGTCATCTTTCCCAAGCCGCAGGTTATGTTGCTGCGCCAACGCCGACAGCGGCTGATACAGCTCATCAGCAATTAAATGATAGCAACAGGGCACCAGCTGCAATTGCCTGCAACCATGCTGCACTGCTTGCTGCAGCAGGCGGATATGTAAATCGCCGCAGGCGTGCAGCGCCACCAGATGCTGCGCGGGTTTGAGTACCCCGGTTAACGGCTCGCTCAGCACATCGGCACAGATAAACTGCTGCTCTAGTTGATGTTGCTCGGCCAGCGCGGCGCCTTCATCGCATAACTGTGGCTGCCACTCGACACTGGTTACCGGCTGACCAAAGCGCTGCGCCAGAATGCGGCCCAGATGGCCTTTACCGGCACACCACTCCAGCACAGGCAGCGTAGCGGGCAACCACTGCTGGCACAGCGCATCAATTTGCTCAAGCTTGCGCCCGCTAATACCGGTTTGCAGCCAAAACGGCAAGGCAGACAGCTCAGCAGCAGGCGCCTGCTCAAGCGGGGATACCAGCTGAAATAGCGCAGCAAAGTGTGGTGCAAGCCACGATGGTAACTGTGACGACTGTTCAGCCTGGTCTAACCCGGCTGGTGTCAATGCCGCCAACGGTGCTTGCCAGGCCTGCCCGGCCCAGGGCAGCACCTGATGCTGAAATGGCAGCAGTTGCCAGTACTGGCGGTAGTGCACCAGTAACTGACTCAACTGATGAAAGTAGCCGGCTAAGTCCTGTTGCATAACCCGCTACCCGGGGCGCAGTAAAAAGCTATGCCTGCCATTTTGCCAGCCCTATTGTTGTGCTTTATAGTAAAGCGGTGCAGATCAATTAAGGCCACTATGATAAACCAGGGCGTTAACCGGACCACACAGTTTCTTGCCTGGCTGGGCAGTTTTTTGCTGATATTGTTGTTTGGCTATCTTAGCTGGCAGGGTTATCAGCAAACCCCCAGTCCGCAGCTGTTATTACGCTGGCTGGTGGCCTTTTTAGCCAGTGAGCTGATTTTACTGCTGCTGGTGCGCGAAATAGACTGCTTATTTCAACGGCTGTTACAACAAGCACAGCAGGCAGAACAATTACAACAACAGCTGGCTTCGCGCCAAAACAACAATTATCAGCAAGCGCTTAGCACACTAAACAATATTGCCACCAGCTTCGATCCGGATTGGCGCAAACAACTTAGGCAAGCCCTGCAGGTAGCCGCAGACTACCTGCAATTACCTATTGCGATTGTTAGCAAAATTGAGCAACAGGATTATCAGGTACTGGTGCACAGTGCCCCGGAAGGTTTACTGCAGGATGGCAGCCATTTTGCGCTGGGTAACACTTACTGCAGCTTAACACTGGCCCGCGGCACCGTGCTGGCCATTGACCAGATGAGCCAAAGCCAGCATGCGCAGCACCCTTGTTTTAAAACTTTTGCGCTGGAAAGTTATATCGGCAGTGCCATACAAGTCGATGGTAAGCCCTTTGGCACCGTCAGTTTTTCCTCTGCTACAGCCAGAGCCACGCCCTTTAGCCAGCTGGAGTGTGATTTTGTCAGCCTGCTGGCACGCTGGATTGGCAGTAGTATAGAGCGCCGGCAGTATCTGGAAGCTCAGGTTGATGCGGCGCAGCGGCTGAAGAAAATTGCCAGTCAGTTGCCGGGCATGGTGTTTCAGTTTCAGCTAAAACCGGATGGCAGCAGCAGTTTCCCTTATTGTAGCGAAGGGATCCGCGATATTTATCAGCTAACGCCAGAGCAGGTTAAAGACGACGCCTCAGCCGTCTTCGCGCTGATCCACCCGGATGATTTGGCCGCCGTTCAGGACAGTGTTGCCGCCTCAGCAGCCAGCTTAAGTTTATGGAAAACCGATTATCGGGTGCGCCGACAAGATGGCGAGTATATCTGGGTGACCGGCCGCTCAATGCCGGAGCAACAGCCCGATGGCAGTGTGCTGTGGCACGGCTTTATCAGTGACTTAACCGAGCGCAAACGTGTAGAGCGGCTAAAAGATGAGTTTGTTTCAACGGTCAGCCACGAGTTGCGCACCCCGCTAACCGCGATTAGCGGCGCCATTGGCTTGTTGCATGGCCAGGTATTCGGCGCGCTGCCGGAGCAGGCCCGGCAAATGACTGAGCTGGCACAGGCTAATGTGAAGAAATTGCAGCTACTGATTAACGACTTGCTGGATATGGATAAACTGATCGCCGGCAAAATGCAGTTTGATATGCAGCCGCAACCGCTGCTGCCGATTATTCAGGCGGCGCTGCGCGATAACCAAAGTTATGCCCAGCAATATCAGGTAAGCTACCAGTTGGATGCCGATCCGACCGATATTTGGGTACGGGTTGATAATATGCGCTTACAGCAGGTACTGACCAATCTGCTGTCGAATGCGGCAAAATTTTCACCACCACAAGCGGTGGTGAAGGTGGTGCTGCAACAACAAGACGATACGGCGTTGATCCGCGTGATAGACAGCGGCTGCGGTATCAGTGACGATTTTAAGCCCTATATTTTCAGTAAGTTTTCGCAGGCCGACAGTTCAGACAGCAAAACTAAGGGCGGCACTGGCCTGGGGCTGGCCATTAGCCAGCAATTGATGCATAAGATGCAGGGCAATATCGGCTTTCACTCGGAGCAGGGTAAAGGCAGCGAATTTTATTTACTGCTGCCGGTAGAACGCATTACAGAACATTCAGAGGAAATACTATGACGGCACTACAACGCATTATGCATGTAGAAGACGATCCTTCGATTCAGCAGGTCGCAAAAATTGCGCTGGAGGCCGTTGGCGGCTTTACCGTGCATACCTGCAGCAGTGGCCAACAGGCGCTGGACGACTACCCGGCCTTTGCGCCACAGTTAATTTTACTTGATGTGATGATGCCGGGCATGGATGGCCCGACAACGCTACAGCAACTGCGTCAGCAGTTTGATTTATCAAAGGTACCGGCCGTATTTATGACCGCCAAGGTACAAAGCAGTGAGGTAGAGTCATACAAAGCCCTGGGCGCCGCTGATGTGGTGGTAAAACCCTTTGACCCTATGGCACTGTCCGGCCAGATCAGGCAAATCTGGCAAGACTTTCATCAGGCTTAGTACAACAGATTTAGTACAGCAGACTATACAGCTTGCGCCGGTAATGGTTAGCCACGCTGTCGCCCTTAGGCAGCGCAGCCAGGATATCCAGATACAGCTTTTTGCTGCTGCCAAAATTCAGATCTTGTTGCAGTATGCTAAGCAGCAGCGCCAGCGCTTCTTCACTGCGCTGCACCGCCTGGTACTGAATGGCCAACTGCTCTTTCAGCTGCTGGTTGCTGTCATCCTGTGCCAATTGCGCTTGCAGCGCCTGAATTTCCGGCGTGTCGGCGGCTTCTTTTGCCAACTTCAGCTTGGCCTGTACGCTTTTGTACAAGGCATCCTGCTCAGCCAGTTTGATCTCGCCCAGCAGGGCTTCAGCTTGCGGTAACTGGCCCAGGCTTACGGCGGTATCAGCCAGCCACACTTTAATGTCGCTGCGCGCAGGGGCCAGGGTTAACGCCTGCTTTAGCAGCGGATATGCTGCGGCATAGTCCTGCTCAGCCAGTTTTTGCTCTGCCTGTGCCAGTAACTCATCTTCCGGCTTGGGTAAATAAGCCGCCAGTTTGGTCAGGATCGCCTGCTCGGTTTCCACCCCGGCAAAACCATCGACCGGCCGGCCCTGTTTAATCATCATCACAGTCGGCAGCGACTGCACACCAAACTGCATGGCCAGATCAGGCTCTTTATCACAATCTACCCGCGCCAGCAGCAGCTGATTAGGGTACTGGCGAACAATTTTTTCCAGCACCGGGCTTAGTTGCGTGCAGCCTTCGCTGCGCGCCGACCAAAACTGAAACAGCACCAGTTTTTGCATTGAGGCATCAAGCACCTCACGGGCATTATTAAGAGACACATCCACTATTGGCTGTTGCATAAAAGCATTAATCCTGTACGGCGATATAAACTCAATTAGTTGTTACTATGTGGGCTGGCCGGCCGCTTTGCAAGCCTTAGCATGGCCGATTAAAGTCGCAAAAGCTGGCGGAAAAGCATCGACATCTGGCCGTCTATCACGTAAATTATCCGGGCGCACTAAAAAATGACTGCCCAGCAGCAACTAACCATAGCGCCATAGTTTGAGTTAACAGTTTACTCTGCTTAACCCGTCCACGTAGCACAGAATAAAAGCAGCAATAGCACTGCTTTAAATGATTCACCCACGCTTTGCCTGCAAAGCCGTGGCGTGTTGTCTTTGCCACAGCAAACTATGAGAAACCAACATGACCAGCCAAACCAAGCCAGACGATAAGTCAGCCGCCACCACCAAAGCGCCAGAAATGTTGTCCGGTGCCGCTATGGTGATCCGCGCCCTTGCCGATGAAGGCGTAGAATACCTGTACGGTTATCCGGGCGGCGCGGTATTGCATATTTACGATGCGCTGTTTCAGCAAAATAAAGTCAAGCATGTGCTGGTACGCCATGAACAGGCCGCCACCCATATGGCCGACGCCTATGCCCGTGCCAGTGGCAAGGCCGGTGTAGTATTGGTGACCTCCGGCCCCGGCGCCACCAATGCCGTTACCGGTATTGCCACCGCCTACATGGATTCCATTCCGATGGTGGTGTTAACCGGCCAGGTGATGAGCCATCTCATTGGCGATGACGCCTTTCAGGAAACCGATATGCTGGGCATCTCCCGGCCAATTTGTAAGCACAATATGTCAGTGCGCCGGCCGGAGGATATTCCGTACTTAATTAAAAAGGCTTTTCATATCGCGCAAACCGGCCGGCCCGGCCCGGTGGTGCTGGATATCCCGAAAGATATGACAATGCCGAACCAAAAATTTCCTTACCAGTACCCGGCAGAAATTAACCTGCGCTCGTACCAGCCGAAACAGCAAGGCCATGCCGGTCAGATTAAAAAAGCCGTTACCGCCTTACTCGCGGCGAAAAAGCCGGTGTTATACGCCGGCGGCGGTGTCATTATGGGCCAGGCAGCGGAAGAGCTGACCGAACTGGCGCAGCTGTTAAACCTGCCGGTAACCAATACGCTGATGGGGCTGGGCGCTTACCCGGCCGGTGATAAGCAGTTTATTGGCATGCTGGGCATGCACGGCAGCTATGAAGCTAACCAGAGCATGCATCACGCCGATCTGATCCTGGCCGTCGGTGCCCGTTTTGATGACCGGGTCACCAACAACACGAAGAAATTCTGCCCGGATGCCACCATCATTCATATTGATATCGACCCGGCCAGCATCAGTAAAACCGTTAATGCGCATATTCCGATTGTTGGTCTGGTAAAACCGGTGCTGACAGACATGCTGGCAGTGCTAAAGCAGAAAAAGAAAAAGCTGGACAGTGCCGCACTACAAAGCTGGTGGCAGCAAATTGCACAGTGGCGCGCCGTGCATGGCGGCCGCTACGACAACGCTGCGCCACTGTTAAAGCCGCAATATGTGATAGAGCAGGTCGCCAAAATTACCAAGGGCGATGCTTATGTTTGCAGCGACGTGGGCCAGCACCAGATGTTTGCCGCCCAGTATTACCCGTTTAACAAACCTAACCGCTGGATTAACTCTGGCGGCCTTGGCACCATGGGTTTTGGCCTGCCGGCCGCGATGGGGGTAAAGCTGAATTACCCTGACGCTGACGTCGTCTGTGTGACCGGTGAAGGCTCTATTCAGATGAATATTCAGGAGCTGTCTACCTGCAAGCAGTATGGTCTGGGGGTGAAAATTATTAACCTGAATAATGGCTATTTAGGCATGGTAAAACAGTGGCAGGATATGAACTATGAGTCGCGCTATGCCAGCTCCTATATGGATTCACTACCCGACTTTGTCAAACTGGCCGAAGCCTATGGCCATGTCGGTATTCGGGTGACCAAACCGGAAGAGCTGCAGCCAGCGCTGGAGCGCGCCTTTGCACTGAAAGATCAGCTGGTGTTTTTAGATATTCACGTTGACCCCAAAGAGCACGTTTACCCGATGCAGGTGCCGGGCGGTGCGATGAACGAGATGTTTTTAAGCAAAACAGAGAGGACTTAACATGCGGCATATAATTTCTGTTCTGCTGGAAAACGAATCCGGCGCCCTGGCCCGTTTAGTAGGTTTATTTGCCCAGCGCGGTTATAACATCGACTCGCTAAACGTAGCCCCAACCGACGATCCGACCTTGTCGCGCTTAACACTGGTAACGCATGGCAATGATCAGGTTATCGAGCAAATCAGCAAGCAGCTGCATAAGCTGATTGAGGTGGTAAAAGTATCCGATATCAGCGAAGCGGCGCATATCGAGCGAGAGCTGATGCTGGTAAAGGTTAAAGCCAATGGCAACCAGCGTGAAGAAGTAAAGCGCTGCGCAGATATCTTCCGCGGCCAGATCATCGATGTGACACCAACGACTTATACCATTCAGTTGGTAGGTACCGGCGATAAACTTGATGCCTTTATTCAGGCCTTAGGCGCCACGCCAATTCTGGAAGTGGTACGCAGCGGCGCTTCGGGTATCGCCCGTGGCGAGAAAACGTTGGCGTTGTAACGTCAGTATCCTTAACCACAGCAGGCGCGCCTTGTGCGCGCTCTGCCTTAAATGCCACTATTTATCTATTGCACGATAAAAGCTACTTCACGTCCCAAGGCGGCATAACTTATCAGTTGCAGTGCTAAACCCTGTTTATTGGCAAATTCATTAAAAGCTTTGAACTCATGGTGTTCAAAGCCTTCATATGCCCAAAAGTCGTCAAAAATTAACACACTACCTGGCACGATACGCTCCGCTAACAACGATAACACAGTAACCGTTGAGCTGTACAAATCACAATCTATATGCACCAGACTCACTGGCTCCGGATGATCGACCAGAAAAGCTGGTAGCGACTGTTCGAACCACCCCTGATGCAGGCGGACATTTTCTGCTACTTTGGGTAACCTGCCGTGGGTTGAATAACTGCCTTTTGGCTCGCCAGGTTTCCAATCCTCAGGTAAGCCCTGAAAACTGTCAAAACCATGAACTATCTTTTCGCAGCCCTTAGCTAAAATATTAATAGAGCGACCATAACAAACGCCAAACTCTAACCATAGGCCGCTCTGAGGCGCAACCTTGGCAGCGTAATTCAGCACATCCACCGGCAGTCCAACCAGCTTGGTATGCGTGTCTCGCATGCTAAGGGCATGCTTTGCACCACTAAATTGATGCTCATGCACAAAAAGCGTACGCGACAATGTGGCATTCTCGTACCAGGCTTGCAGCAATCCATGTAGTTGCTTCAGCCCCAAATGCGTTGGAAACTGATTGATATAACTTACCAAGTCTTGACTAACCTGCTTATACCCCGCCTGTTCTAAAGTGGCATGTGCCAACAACAACGCCGACTCACCCTGTATCGCCATAGCCCGTTTAAGCTTGGTGAGCTCAGTGATGACATCATCTTTATGCCCCAGTGCTGCCAGTGCCCGCGCATAGGGTAGTACCTTGGACTCTGTAATTGGGGCCCCATCGGCGATATGCTTGAATGCAGTTAACGCGTCTTCAAAATAGCCCGACTACCAGGCAACACGGCCAAATAACTGCTGCACCGACAACTCTGAACTGTCTGGCATTATCGGTTTAAGCATATGATACGCCTGGTCATAATCCGCTAGTACAGACAAAATAAAGGCGTTGTAAATCATGTAATGACTATTCTGATGATCAATATTCACAGCTCGCTTTATACACTCGAGGGCAGCGTCAGCTTTGTTATGGTGCATAGCGATTTGAGCCAGTAAGAACCACCCCTCGGCAATCTCAGGGTTGACTTGCAAAAGATCCCTGCAATCCCTTTCTGCTTGAGCCAACAGCCCCTGAGATAATAGTTGTTTTATTTCATTCACTCGCAGTAAAGATGTCAAAATATACTCCATTCGTCGCTTTAGAACTTTTATAGCAGCCAGAAAAGATATAATAATGAAAAGCCTATTAAATAGCTTAGCCCGCACCAACTTAACCATTTCAGCGGCTTGCTCAGCACTATGCCGCCATCGCCCCGCATCAGGCTGTAATTCAGCCAGGCAAATACCGGCGTGGTTAAAAACGCCAGCGTCATAGCAAAGGTTAACATGGGCGATAACGCTGCTTTGAAAAACAAAATAAGTGCCATACCGCAGCCGGCCTGCGCCAGCAGCCAGTAATGTAATGCAGCTTTGTGTTTTACCCAGCCCAGCTGCTCAAAGGACGCATGTAAGGTGCGGGCATAGCCATCCAGCACAGTGATAGTAGTGCCGAACATACATAAAAAGGCAATTAACGCTACCAGCGGCCGCGCCCAGTCGCCAATGGTGCTGGCATACATTTGCATCAGTTGCTGGGCAAAAGCACTGCCCGCCAGCGCAATCGGCTGCGCATTGCCATATTGCACCAGGGCGCCGAGTGACAAAAACACCAGTGCCAACGCTGCGGTTAACCAATAGCCGAGGTTAAAGTCAAACAAGCCCTGAGCGCGGCTAATGTGGGTATGGCGCTGCTTGGCTTTTAGCCACAGCGAGCTGATTGCCGAGATTTCAATTGGGGCCGGCATCCAGCCCATTAAGGCGACTAAAAAGCCTAAGCTGGCCAGCGTCCAGGGCGAAGGGCCAACATAATCTGCCGGTGCCTGAGCGCCATTTTGCCAGGCAATCAGCGCCGCTATCACCGTAGTGATGGTCAGTAATACCATGATCACTTTGGCGACATTATCCAGCGCCTTGTAATGGCCCAGTAGCAAAATCAGCAAACAGGCGGCCAGAATAAGCCAGCATAATAAGGTTACCGACAAATTGCCTGGCAGCGCATACTGCAACAGGCTGGCGGTTAACAGCAGTACCCCGGCGGTATTCACCACAGCGGCGATGATATTGAGCACGATAAAGCTGTAAAAATAACCCCGGCCTTTGCGCTGATAGCCCATTAGCAGGCTTTCTTTGCGGGTTAGAGTGTATTCCACCCCAAAACGGAAAAATGGATATTTCAGCACATTAACCAGTAAAATCAGCCAGGCCAGTTGCCAGCCGAACAAGGCGCCAGCCTGAGTGGAGGCAACCAGATGTGAGCCGCCAATCGCCGCCGTGGCCATTAATACCCCTGGCCCAAGCGCCTGCAGGCGGCCACGCCACACACTAAGTGATTGTTGCATAGTTATTATTCTACCCCCATTGCCAAGCGCCTCAGCTTAGCCAAAGCGGCCGGTAAATACTATTGGCGCGGCGGTTTTTTCACTACCGATTGGCAAAGACAGCAAATTCTTCCATACTGGCGCAAACCCATTCCCGCGCGGAGCTTTTATGAGCGATGAGCTGCTCGACCAGGCCATGTTATTTGAAGTTATCGAAAACCAGCTGGCCGACAATTACCCCAAGCAAGTGACTGAAACCCTAATGCGGCTGCGCATGACAGGCCATAGCCGCGATGAAGCCATTGAGCTTATCGCCTGTGCCTTAGCACCAGAGATGATCGATGTGATAGAGCACCAGCAAAGCTTTAACTTGGAGCGCTATGCTGCACATCTGGCGCAATTGCCCGACACATCCTGGCTGGAGGATGAAGACGCATGACCGAGCCGGTTATTCAGCACCAGAGTGAGCAGCAGCGCTTTGTGCTGCAATTGGATGGCGCTGAAGCCGTGTTAGATTATGCTCTAAGCGGCGATAGCATTAATTTTCATCATACCTTTGTGCCACCAACATTTCGCGGCAAAGGCCTGGCTGAAAAGTTAGTCCGCCACGGCCTGGCCTGGGCCAGACAGCAGCAGTATCAAATCAGCGCCAGCTGCTGGTATGTGCAGAAGTTTTTGCGCTAAATGCATCTACATCATATTAACCTTCAGTTATAGTAAGCGGCAGTCGACACACCAACAGGAGTCCGGTGTTGCAAACCAGTCAGTTGCTTATTCAGTTAATGTTGTATGTGTTTTTACCGCTGTGGGGTATTGCCGGTTTTGTTGACTGGTGCTGCCATCGCGCTACCCGCATTGAACACACCTCAGGCTTAAAAGAGTCGCTTATTCACTCATTAATGGGCATACAAATGGCGGTGCCGATTTTGCTCTGTCTGCTGTTTAAAGTGAACGTGCTGATCATGCTGATTTGCCTCGCCGCCTGGCTGGCCCATGAAGCCGTAGCGCATTACGACGTGCATTATGCGGCGCCGAAGCGCCATATCAGCGTGTGGGAGATGCACGCGCACAATTATCTGGCCACCCTGCCACTGTATATGCTGCTGCTGATTATCGTGATTAACTATCCGGTGTTTATTAAGCTGGTTAGCTTTAACTGGCAGGGCGAGTTTTATTTGCAGCGCATGCCCTATGCCCACGGTGGCGAGGGGTATTTGCCGTATTATCTTGGCTTTATGGCTGTAGTCTGTGTGCTGCCGTATATGGAAGAAAACCTGCGCTGCGTAATCGCGGCACTGAAACGGTTGCAGGTGCAGGCATGAACGTTTATATCACCAGTAGCGGCCACTTTTTACCCGGCCCGGCTATTAACAACGAAGAAATAGAACCACTGCTGGGGTTAGTGCACGGCAAACCCAGCCGGCTGCGACGGCGCATTTTGCAGTCTAATGGCATTCAAACACGGCATTATGCAATTGATGCCAACCACAACACCACCATATCAAACGCCGGCATGGCAGCCAAAGCGGCCGAGCATTGCCTGAGCAGCAGCTTTTTAGGCAAACGGCAGATTAAAATGCTCAGCGCGGCCACCAGCCAGGGCGATATTGTGCTGCCGGGCTTTGGCTCTATGCTGCAGGCTGAGCTGGGGTTAAGCGACATTGAACTGCACAGCAGTCACGGTATTTGCTCCAGCAGCCTGATGGCACTCAAAGCCGCCTTTACTAACCTGAAAACCGGCGAACAGCCGAATGCGCTGGTGGTCGCCAGTGAGCTGACCTCACGCTTATTTAAAGCCAGCCGCTATGAAGCCGCTGGCGCCGAGCTGGATTTTAACGCTGAGTTTCTGCGTTGGATGTTATCCGACGGCGCTGGCGCCCTGCTGCTGGAAACCCAGCCGCGTGGCAAATGCTTTCGTATCGACTGGATCCGCAGTTTCTCACATGCCGATGCGTATCCGGTGTGCATGAGCGTGGGTTACCCCAGCAACAGCCCGCACACAAGCTGGCAGGACTATGCCAGCTATGCCGAGGCTGAAGCAGACGGTGCCCTGTTAATTCGTCAGGATGTGCGTTTGCTGGAAAATATCGTCAAGCTGGGTGTCGATGGCTACCTGCGGTTAATCAGCGAAGGCCGGGTACAGCCAGACAAGATAGACCATGTGCTGTGCCATTATTCATCGCATTATTTTAAAGGCAAAATCTTCGACATGATGCAGCGCGCCGGCGTTGGCATTGCCGAGCATAAGTGGTACTCCAACCTGTATAGCCGTGGCAATACCGGCTGCGCCTCTATTTTTATTATGCTGGACGAATTTCGCACCAGTCAGGCACATCAGGTGGGCGATACCATTTTGTGTATGGTGCCCGAGAGCGGCCGCTTTAATAACGCCTATATGCAATTAACGGTGGTGGAACCATGACAGAGCACGTATTAAACCCACACAGCCAGCAGTGTTTACAGGCACTGATGCGGGTATGGTTTGACTTTGAGCGCCAGCTGGGTCGGGTGCCGCTGCTGCAGCGTTTAGAGCGTGGCCAGTTTAGTAAAGCCGATTACTGCCAGCTATTGCTCAACTGGCGCCAGCAGGTGATAGAGGGCTCGCGCTGGATCAGCCGCTGTGCCTCCAGCTTCGACCGTGATTACAGCGATGTACGATCCACCATTATCGGCCACGCCCGAGAAGAGCACCGCGACTACGAAATGCTCGAGCGCGACTATGTTGCCGCCGGCGGCAACTTAGCCGACATTCAAACGGCGCCGCGAAATATCGGTACCGAAGCCTTGCACGGCTTTTTAATGTATCGCGCCAGCCAGCCAAACCCAGTCGATTTAGTCGGCGCCATGTGGATTATTGAAGGTTTAGGCCAGAAAATGGCCGACAACTGGGCAGCACAAATCGACCGGGCCACGGGCGGTGATGGCAGCTATACCCGTTTTATGCGCTACCATGGCGCCAACGATGATAACCATATGCAAAAGCTGTATCAGCTACTTAACCGCTTATGCCAGAGCCCGGCTCAGCTCAGCGCCATAGTGCGCACCGCCCGCGTAACGGCAAAACTGTATTGCCTGCAACTGGAAGAGACAGAACATGACTACAGCGAATAAAGCCGGTTACAGCGCCTATTTGCGCGCTATTGCTAACGACAACTCACTGCCGATAGAGCAGGCGGCACTGGATCTCTGGTTAAAAGATTTGCAAAACCCGCTGCGCTGGAGTGTAAGGCCGCTATTGCAGTTTATTTTTGCCGTATTACTGCACCTGATCTGGCTGTTTAAACGCCTGCCGCTGCCGCAGTTTAGCGCGCACAACACGCTGCAACGGTTAATTTGCTGGTTTTGCACGCATTTTGTCAGTAAAGAAGCCAATTTACTGATCTTGCGCCACTATGCTACCGAGTCCAATGTGCTAAATTTTCTCGCCGTTAACAGCCCCAATGTCAGTTTTAACCCGGTACAGCTTTATCCGAAAAGTATTGCCGATATGCAACACGCCAGCTTTGTTGAGCACGACCAGGAGTTATTCCGCCTGTTTGCTGAACTGGGCCACTGGCAATCCCCAAAACCGCCGCTAAGCCCGGGTGAGTTAAACTGGCAGCACTGGCAAAGCATTGATATGCAGCGCTTTGATGTTGCTGAAAAGCGCACCCAGTGGCTGGATTTTGAGACCTCGCATGCGCTGTTTATGTGTCTGTTTTGTTTATTGTTAACCCGCGAAGAGTACCGCGATGCCATTAACGGCTTTAACCTCGACCAGTCTATCGCCATCCGCATTGGCGATCTGGTGGGAGATAGCAGCCTGCGCGAACTGGCCTATAACAAGTATCCACACTATCTGGTAGGCCCATGGAATCTAGGCCAGCGCTTTTTAATGCACGGTTTTTTTACCGAGCATCTGTACGCCTATTTACAGCAACATAAAGCTGACCAAAAGCCACAAAATCACACATAAATTACACAATATATTTATATTAATCTGGCAAAACAGCCACGCTAATCGCATAATCGGATCCGTTTCCCAGCAGTATCCGGGACTATTTTTCATGGAGAGAATCAGATGCTGCGTAGCCTTATTTTAGTCACTGCATTTTTTTGTTTAACCGCCTGTAAAGACAAAGCTGAAATCCGTTATACCGCCTTTAACGTGCCACACATTACTGCCACATCTTACTATGGCCTGGGGTATGGCAGTGGCTATGCTCAGGCAGAAGAAAACCTCTGCACCCTGACAGAACAAATCGTTAAACTTAAAGGGCAAAAGTCACGCTACTTTGGCCCGGGCCAGCAACAGGTTAATCTGCTGTCTGACTTTGGCTACAAAATTCTTGATTATCCCGGCCAGGCGCACAGCTACCTGTCGCAGCTGCCGGCCGAGGCCAGCGAATTATTGCACGGCTTTGTCAGTGGCTTTAATGCCCGCCTTACCGAGTTAACGCCGGAGACTTACCCCAGCCCCTGTCGCCAGGCCAACTGGGTGGCCCCGCTCAGTGCCACAGAGTTACTGGCCTATCATCTGGAATTGGCAGGCCTTGCCAGTAGCCGCAATTTGCTGCTGCCGATGGCGCTGGCACAACCGCCAGTGCCGGGCAATCAGCAGCAAACCAAGGTTCAATTAAACGCTGAGCATATTCTTACCAGTCGCGGCTTGGGTAGTAATGGCTGGGCGTTAGGTGGCGATAAAACAACAAATGGCCAGGGCGCTTTACTGGCCAACCCGCACTTTCCGTGGGATGGTGAGCTGCGGTTTTTTCAGCAGCACCTGACCATTCCCGGCAAACTGGATGTCAGCGGCGTGACCTTGGTTGGCTTGCCAACGGTGCTGATCGGCTTTAATCCACATTTGGCCTGGACACACACTATTTCGCAGTCGAAACAATTTACCTTTTATCAGTTGGAGCTGGAGCCAGACAACCCGCTGCGTTACCGCTATGGCAATGAATACCGCGATTTCACCCAGCAACAAGTCAGTATTGATGTCATGCTGCCCGATGGCAGTATGCAGCAGGTTAGCCGCACCTTTTACCGCAGCCATTATGGCCCACTGCTGGATTTAAGCACGCTGGATGCCAGCCTGGGCTGGACGACCCAGTCTGCGATCAGCTACCGCGATGCCAATGCCGGAAATTACCGTATGTTGCAGCAATGGCTGGCAATAGGGCAGGCACGCAATAAAACCGAGCTGATGGATGCGCTGGCACAGCATCAGGGTATTCCCTGGGTAAATACCTTAGTCACCGAGCAAACTGGTGATGTGCATTATATTGATGCCAGCCAGGTGCCTCTGCTGCACCCTGTCGCCGAAGCTTACTGGCGCCAGGCCAGCCAATCACCGGCGCTGGCTGCGCTATGGCTGGGCGGCGATGGTGCCGTGCTGCTGCCGGGCAGCGAACCCATATTTGAATGGCAAGACAGCGGCCAGACACTTGGCGCCGGTCTGGTGCCGCTGCAACAAGCACCGCAGCTTAGCCGGCGCGATTACCTGTTCAACGCCAATAGCAGTCACTGGCTGGCAAACCCGCAGCAGCCGCTGGAAGGTTACAGCCTGATGTATGGACCGGAGCGCACTGAGCTTAGCCCGCGCAGCCGTTATAATGGCCAGCTGATTAACAACCCGCAACTGATGGGCGCAGATTTGCGCTTTAGCGCCGCTGAGCTGCGACAAGTATTTAACCGCAACGAAAGTTTATTCTCCGACAGCTTTCGCCAACAGTTAGTACAGCATTGTCAGGCCAACCCGGTGTACACTGATAACACAACTGAGCAAACTGTTGATTTGCAGCTAATATGTCAGGCGCTGGCGAACTGGGACGGTCGCTATAACCTCAACAGCCGGGGTGCCCACATTATGCGCGAGTTTCTTGCAGCGTTTCGAAGCCCGGCACATGCCGCGCTGCAGCCACAGCTATTTGCTATGCCTTTTGATGCCAACGCCCCTCTGCATACCCCTGACGGCTTAGCTATAAGCGATAATCCGCAGCAGGATCCGGTGCTACAGGCATTAGGCCAGGCCGCTTTGCGCCTGCAGCAGGCCGGTATCGCGCCCGATGCAACGCTGGCCAGCATTCAATATTTAATTAAAGCTGAGGGCCAAACGCCCATCGCTATGCCAGGGGGTTATTCGTTTGAAGGGCTATTTAATATGGCAGAAGGTAGCCAGCAGTCGCGCAGCAGCTCAGAGCTGGCGAATAATGTTACCGGCATCGGCAGGCCCGACTCGCCACTGTTGTTACATTTGCTTGCAGGTGAGCCACGCGAAGCCTATACGTTAAATTCCGGCTCCAGCTTTGTGATGGTAATGGCGTTTACCGAACAGGGCCCGCAGGCCAGTATGCTGCATGCTTACAGCCAGGCACATGATCCGCAGTCGGTACACTTTAACGACCAAACGCTGTTATACCGTGAACAAGCGTGGCAGCCGATGTATTTTCAGCAGGAAGATATCAAGCAGCATACTAAACGGCTTATCAGGTTTAGCCTGCCAAGGCCAGAATAAAAGTAACCGCAGGCACTGAGGCAGTATATGAATAAGGTCGCACTGATAACGCTGCATGGTATGGGAGACACCCAGCCCGATTACGCTGAACCGTTGTTTAATCAGCTGCGACAGCAAACCGGCCTGGCTGCTCAGGGGCTTTATTGTGCCGCTGTGTATTACCAGGATTTACTGCAGTATAACGAACAGCGGGTATGGCGGGCACTGGGTAAAGGCTTGCGCTGGGCCACGCTGCGCCGCTTTATGCTATTTGGTTTTGCTGATGCGGCGGCGCTGGAGCACCGCAAAGAGCAGCCGCACAGTTTGTACCATTACGGCCAGTTAAAAATTGCCCGCACGCTTTATGTAGCCCGCCAGCAATTAGCTGCCGATGGCAAACTGGTGTTATTGGCGCATTCTCTGGGTGGCCAGGTGTTGTCCTGCTACCTGTGGGATGCCCAACAAGCCAAAGCAGGCAACAAACCGGCAGCCGGTATCTGGCGCGATATTAAACGCTACCAGGCTGGTATCAGCGGCGATACACCGCTTAGCGACGATGACATCGCCTTTTTACGCGGCGATAAACTGGCAGCGCTTATTACCACCGGCTGCAATATTCCGATTTTTGTCGCCGCCCATGCGCTTGAGCAGATCATCCCCTTTGCCAGACCTAACGCCGACTTTAGCTGGCACAACTTTTATGACAAAGATGATGTACTGGGTTGGCCACTGGCCGGCTTATCAGACGCCTATGCCAGCCTGGTAACGGATATTGAAGTCAATGCCAAAGACGGTTTTTGGGGCTGGTTAAGCGCCAGCTGGAACCCGCTGTCGCATAACCAATATTGGCGGGATAAATATGTTATCAATAGTCTTTTGAAAATAATCAAAGAGTTAGGAACAAAATCAAGTTAACAGCCTATAACTCTGTAGTTGATACGTTACAGATTAAATACAGATAACCGCAAAAAATTAAAATCTACTCTTTAAATGCCTTGTTATTGAATATATGCTCTAAACCGTCATAAATTTTTACAGTTGTAATTTTCTGTGACTCTATAAGAACAATATATTCAGGTAATTTAGGAAGAACATGTTGAACACTAATAAGTACAGATTAAGCGGCATAGCTGTCGCCGTAGCATTATCTGTCACCGCTTGTGGTGGTAGTAAAAATGTCGCCCCAGAGGCATTCAATGTCTCAGTCGAAGCAACCAAAAGCTGGATTCCGGTACAAGGTAACTTTATTGTATCCGACGCCAATACCAAAGATACCTTACGTATTTCAGCCATTTCTGAAAATGGCGCAACAGTGCAAGCGCAGCAGGGCCAATACCGGCTCAGTAACGGAGTCCTTACTGTACAAGGTACACAGTTTACCTATGTCCCGCTAAACGATAGTGCGACACAGGTGACCTACACCGTTACCGATGGCAAGTTGAGCGCAACCGCGACTTTATCCATAGCGGCACCGGTCTCGGACCCGCTGGCTTACCAACAATGGCATCTGCGCAATACCGGCCAGGCAGCATACTCACAAAATGCTGAGGCTATCAAAAACTTACTAATAACAGACTTGGGCTGGACAGAAGCAGCAGCTGATGCTTGGATAGCCAGCCGGATTGACCCCGAGCTGTTGGTACCCGGCGAAGACATGAATGTTGCCGCAGCCTTTATGCAAGGTGTAACGGGTGAAGGCAGTATTGCTGTGGTAGTGGATTCTGGATTAGAAATCGGCCACGAAGATTTACAGGCCAATATTCTACCGAACCGTTCATTAAATATGGTTGCCGGTGCATTAAATGTAACGGATCCAACATCAACCAGCGCCTTTGGTGATCACGGCACCAGCGTAGCAGGTCTGATTGCAGCAGTGGGCTGGAATGGCTTGGGTGGTCGCGGCGTAGCGCCTGATGCCAAACTAATTGGTATGAACTATCTGGAATCTCAAACAGATCTTAACGCAGCGTTAAGCCACGGCATTCCTGGCAGTGGCATTACCGAGAGCGAGCCATTAACCGTATTTAACCGCAGCTACGGCATCAGTTATCCAGCCGTTATTTCTTACGATTTGTTTGACGAAGCCGTACAAGGCTACTCTGCTATGGCGCTGCGCTCAGGCTTAGGTGCGGTTAATACCAAATCCAGTGGTAACAGCTTCCTGCGACCCGGTAACAATAGTTGGGCAGGTAGCATCTGTGACGAGGCAAACCAGTTGGGTTTAACTTGTCTGAATGGCAATTTTGAGCCATCGCAAAACACGCCTTTTTATTTCTCTATAGCAGCGGTAAATTCAGACGGCGGCCACACCAGCTATTCAACTGCAGGTGCTAACGTACTGGTTTCTGCGCCAGCTGGCGAATACGGTGATCTGGCACCTGCCATGGTAACCACCGACCAGATGACCTGTTTGCGCGGTTATAGCGGCTTCCCAAGCGTTGAAGCAGGCGGCTGGCCTGAATATGATGCGGCGTTTACGCCGTTTAACTACCCGGGGCACCCAGAAAACCCAAGCTGCAACTACACCAGCACCTTTAACGGCACCTCGTCTGCAGCACCTAACGCTGCTGGTGTTATCTCGCTGATCCATAGTGCTAATCCGGCGTTATCCTACCGTGATATCAAAGACATTCTGGTGAAAACCAGCACTAAAGTTGACCCAAAAAACGAACCAGTTGTGCTTGCTGTTGGCGACGGTGAATTTGTCGCTCATCCAGGTTGGGTCGAAAATGCGGCCGGTTATGCCCATAATAATCTGTACGGCTTTGGCCGGGTTGATGCAGGCTCTGCTGTAGCGCTGGCCAAAACATACAGCTCAGCATTACCAGAGCAAATAATGACGAACTGGACGGCATTAGGTAGTCAGGCAGCGGAAGCACCGCTAACGGCTGAAGTACCAGATAACAATGCTGAAGGTGCAGTGTTAACGCTGGAAGTCACAGACGACATCACAGTAGAAGGTGTACAGTTTGCTTTTGACGTAGCAAATGCTGAACTGCGCTCAGATTCATGGCCTAGCCAGACAACAGCCGGTATCGACTTAGCGATAGAAGTGACATCACCAAGCGGCACTAAGAGCGTGTTACTGTCGTCTAAGCAAGCAATAGCTGATCCGTCATTTGACTTTGCTACCGGCTACAACGAGGGTTATATTCTGAAAAACTCAGTATTCCTGTCGAACGCTTTTTATGGCGAGAATGCTCAGGGTGTATGGACAGTTCGCCTGGTAGATACCAATGGTACCGACTACGCAGTAACAGATTCAGTTTGGCCTGAGGGTTATAAAAATAATCTGCAAAACTCTGTAGTAGAGGGTGTAGCAATCCGGGTATTTGGTCACTAACAGACAAGGGAATTATTTATGAAGTATAAAGTATCAATCTTGGCAACTACCCTGTGCTTGTTAGTCAACACGGCCTGTGCCCAAGATTTAAAAAGTGAATTGCGCCAAAATACAGTTAAACGTTCAATGGACAAACCAAGTATGACCACAGCGGCCCAAGCCGCCACCTATGGTGCTTACCTGCTACAGTCTGATTTAATTGCGGTACCGCAAGCGCTGGCTGATCGTACGGTCAGCAAACAGGATATTGGCAACATGACCTTAGTACAGCGCCCGGCCAGCAACGACATAGAGCAGGTTATTGAGTTTCGCCGCAATGCGGTAGTGCATAACAATATGACCGGCGAAATGGGCGTTGTCACAGGTAATATCAGCCTGCTTGCCAAACCAGGCGGCGATATTACCAGTTTGCTACGCCAACTTGACTTAAAAGTGGTGCGCTCAGCAAGCGCAACCGGTGTGTATGTTGTAAAACCAAACACCGATGTCGAACTGCTGTCGTTACTGGACCAAATCAAAGCGTCCGACTTAGTTAGTACAGCACGTTTGGATATTCTGGAAAGAAAATATAGTAATCAATAAGGTTACTTAAACTTTAACAAGCCCTGTTTGTACAGGGCTTTTTTATTTCACCGGCAAATAAACCGTTACCACTAAACCACCAAAAGCATGGTTATGTAAGGTAATATCACCATGATGCATATCAACAATCTTCTTAATAATTGCCAGCCCCAGGCCTGAGCCACCGCTGCCGCGGGCAATATCACCCTGAGTGAAGGGTTCAAACATGGCTTTCATCTGATGCTCCGGTATACCAGGGCCATGATCGCGGATTTGTAAATAAACCCGTTTGCGGTTGCGTTCAAAACCGGTAGAAATTTCAATATCACCCTCGCTGTAGCGCAACGCATTTTCTAGCAAATTGTTTAATAAACGCTTAATGGCAATACGGCGTAAGGTGATTTCAGGCAGGTCAGATGCCAGGTGGGTGCTGATATGGCGCTGCTGCAAATGCTCTGCCTGTACCAGTTCCTGTACCAGGGTATTGAGGCTTTCTTTTTGACCGGGTTCTTCTTTGTGGTGGCGCAAATAATCAATAAACTGGTCGATAATGGCATTCATATCTTCAATATCATTAATAATGCCATCGCGGATCCAACTGTCCTGCTCGTGCATCATCTCTGACGCCAGCCGGATACGGGTAAGGGGGGTGCGCAAATCGTGTGACACACCGGCCATCAGTAAGGCGCGGTCCTGCTCTAACTGACGGATACCCCGCGCCATATAATTAAACGCTTTGGTTACCGCGATAATTTCAGTAGAGCCTTTATGCTCAGGCAGCGGCGGTGGAAACTCCCCCCGGCCTACCTGCAGCGCGGCCTGCTGCAGGCTTTTCAGTGGCCGGTTTAACTGGCGGGCAAACAACCAGCCACCGCCCACACTGAGCACGCCTATCATCAGCAAATAAAAGGTCAGCGGCGAAAAATCGGTTTCATCCAAGCCAGTCAGCGGCACCTTGACCCAATACTGTGGCGCCTGCGGCGGCCGCACCCAAAAGGCATAGGTATCGCCCTGCGCCACCCGCACTTCAGCCGGGCCGCCAAGCTCACGCGACATCAGATCGGAAAAATAACCGTAATAGCTGGCCTGCGCCAACCCTTGTTGCAGCGCTTGCTGCTCGTTGTATACCTCGATGCCGGTCGCTTGTTGAAAACGGCTGGTTAGCTCTTCCGACAACACCGACTGCGGGTGACCGACGTCAATAAATACCACCTTAATTTGCTTGGCAATAAGATGGTTAATTTGCTGCGTAGTAGGCTTAATGACGTAAAACGCCACAGACAAGTATGACACCAGTTGATTAATCAGCAGCAATAGGCCAATTAAAAATACCGTTTGGCCAAAGGCACTGCGGGGCAATAACCGCATTTAGCTTACACTGCCGTCGGGCACAAACACATAGCCCAAGCCCCACACCGTTTGGATATAACGCGGGTTAGCCGCATCGTCTTCCAGCATGCGGCGCAAACGCGATACCTGCACATCAATACTGCGCTCCATCGCTGAGTAATCACGGCCGCGTGCCTGGTTCATCAGTTTATCGCGCGATAGCGGCTCGCGCGGGTGGCTTACCAGCACCTTGAGCACCGCATATTCGCCACTGGTCAACGGCAATAGCTCATCGCCTTTGCGCATTTCACGGGTTGCCAGGTTAAACTTGAACGGGCCAAACTCCACCACCCCCTCATGCTGGCTGGGTGCACCGGGCAGCTCTTTGCTTTTACGCCGCATCACCGCACGAATACGCGCCAATAATTCACGCGGGTTAAACGGCTTGGGCAGGTAGTCATCGGCGCCCATTTCCAGGCCGATAATACGGTCTACCTCATCGCCTTTGGCGGTCAGCATAATAATCGGAATTTCGTTCTCCTGCTGCCGCAGCCGGCGGCAGATCGATAAACCATCTTCACCTGGCAGCATTAAGTCCAGCACCAGCAGATGAAAGTTTTCCCGTTCCATCAGACGCTGCATTTGCTCGTAGTTTGCTACGCTGCGCACTATATACCCCTGCTCAACCAGATAACGCTCCAGCAAAGCACGCAGGCGCATATCATCATCGACTACAAGAATTTTTGGCGTTTCTGAACTGGCCATAATGAAGCCTCCCTGAGATTTGCTTCACTATAAACGAAAAAACCGCCGCGGCGAAAAACCTTGGCGGTTGTTTATGTTACAAAGTTTGTCAGCCGATTTTTACCGTTAAGGCTGCTCGTTTACCGGTACCCGTTTCAGCGGCGGGTTAACCCAAACCACATGACCGGCATGGGCACTGGTACGGGTTAAATTATTCGCTTGCTCGGTTAAATCCGGGTCTACCACATAAGTATATTTTGCCGGCGCAGTAGAACAGCCTGTCAGGCCCACTACCAGTAACGCGGCGACTACACTGACTTGTTTTGCTTTCATGCGCTGTTACCTCTTATCGTTGTGTAAAACAACTATAGTCAAGCGGCTATTGGCTGGCTAGCACATTTTTGTGACATCTAAATGACAGCACGCAAAAAGAAGAAAATAATTTATAATATATTGTTTTTAATGGGAATTAATTAATCAACGCGCTTATACCAATAAAGTTTGCGTCAATTAACTGACAGCTAATACAGCGCGGCAATAAAAACTGCTACCATCGCTACCATCTGTTATCTAAGAATAATTAGCCATGCGTACCGATTTAATTACCCGTGAGGGCTTTGAAGCCCTGCAACAAGAGCTTGACTATCTTTGGCGGGAAAAGCGTCCCGACGTTACGGCCAAAGTGGCCTGGGCTGCCAGCCTGGGCGATCGCAGCGAAAACGCCGATTATCAATACAACAAAAAACTACTGCGTGAGACCGACCGCCGCATTCGCTTTTTACGCAAGCGGCTGGAAGTGCTGAAAATAGTTGATTATTCACCACAGCAAGACGGCAAGGTATTTTTTGGTGCCTGGGTAGAGATTGAGAATGAGCAGGGCGAACAGCTGACATTTCGTATTGTCGGGCCGGATGAAATTTACGGCCGCAAAGATTACATCTCGATAGACTCGCCCATGGCACGGGCGCTGCTAAAAAAAACCGTCGATGACGAGGTTAGCGTAACCACTCCGGCTGGCAATAAACTGTGGTTTGTTAACGCCATCCGCTACCAAAGCGCCAGCTAACGCAGTTTATTGCCGTGCACAGGTGCCCCTTGGACTGGGCGAAAACAGCGACAGCCGATGCGAGGCTGATCAGGCGCTGTTTTCAACAAAAATTAGTTCGGTTGAGCTTAACAACATCCGCAAGAGTCCGAAATTCCCTAAAACAAACACTTGACCTAAAGCTAACTTGAGGTAATAGCTTGTATTGCGATTTGGCCGTTGTCTGTTTCTGGCAGCGGTTAAGCTAAACTGGTTACCGTTTATTTAAGCTTTCAGGAGGTCAGGTGCAATCTGTTATTCAGGTAAACAACTTAAGCAAAACCTATCCGTCCGGTTTTCAGGCGCTGCAGCATGTTGAGCTGGATATTCGCCGCGGTGAAATTTTTGCGCTACTGGGACCTAACGGCGCTGGCAAAACCACGTTAATCAGTATTATTTGTGGCATTGTGAATCCGGGTGAAGGTACTGTACTGGTCGACGGGTTGGATATAGTGCAACAGTACCGCCAGGCCAGACAGCGTATCGGCTTGGTGCCGCAGGAGCTGTCGGTGAGTATTTTCGAAACAGTGTGGGACACGGTGAGCTTTAGCCGCGGTTTATTTGGTAAACCCGCCGACCCGGCTTATTTGCAGCAACTGCTGCGTGATTTGTCGTTATGGGATAAAAAAGACAGCAAAATTATGACATTGTCCGGCGGTATGAAGCGCCGGGTACTTATTGCCAAAGCATTGGCGCACCAGCCACAAATTTTGTTTCTGGATGAGCCCACCGCCGGGGTCGATGTCGAGCTGCGCCGTGATATGTGGCAGATGATCCGCCGGCTGCGCGACAGCGGCGTGACCATTATTCTGACCACCCATTATATTGAAGAAGCTGAAGATATGGCTGACCGCATCGGTGTGATCCGCGCCGGCCAACTGGTGCTGGTGGATGATAAAACCAGCCTGATGCAAAAGCTGGGCAAAAAGCAGTTGCTGTTGCAGCTGGTCACGCCATTAGCACAGATACCACCGGCGCTGGCCTCGTATCAGCTGCAGCTGTCTGCCGATAACAGCCAGTTGATTTACACCTATGATGCGCAGCAAGAGCAGGCGACTATCGCTACTTTATTACGTCAGCTTAATAGCTTAGGCATAGAGTTCAGCGATTTAAATACCCGCGAAAGCTCGCTGGAAGATATCTTTATTGGCCTGGTAGGAGATGCCGCATGAATTTTTACGCTATCAAAGCCATTTATCTGTTTGAGCTGGCCCGCACCTGGCGCACGCTGATGCAAAGTATTGCCTCACCGGTGTTATCTACCTCGTTGTATTTTATTGTATTTGGCTCTGCCATCGGCTCGCGCATGGTCGCAATAGACGGCATCAGCTACGGCGCCTTTATAGTACCGGGCTTAATTATGCTAACAGTGCTGACAGAGAGTACATCGAACGCCTCTTTTGGTATTTATATGCCAAAATTTTCCGGCACCATTTATGAGATTCTATCGGCACCGGTGTCGGCAGTAGAAATTATTCTCGGCTATGTCGGCGCCGCGGCCAGCAAAGCTATTCTGCTGGGGTTAATTATTTTGCTGACGGCACAGTTTTTTGTCGATTTCAGCATAATACACCCGCTGTGGATGCTAACCTTTTTAGTGCTTACCGCCATTAGTTTCAGCCTGTTTGGTTTTATTATCGGTGTGCTGGCTAACAGCTTTGAACAGCTGCAAATTGTGCCGTTGATGGTGATCACACCGTTGACGTTTTTGGGCGGTAGTTTTTATTCCATCAGCATGTTGCCGCCACTGTGGCAGCAAATTACGCTGTTTAACCCGGTGGTGTATTTAATTAGTGGCTTTCGCTGGAGTTTTTATGGCGTGGCCGATGTAAATGTCGGCTTTAGCCTGGCAATGATCCTGCTGTTTATGACCAGCTGTATTGGCGTGATCTGCTGGATTTTTCATACCGGCTATAAAGTTAAAATATAGAAAAAGCAGAGCCCGGGTGGGCTCTGCTAAAAAAAGCCGTTGATGACGAAGTGCTGGTTAACACACCGTCAGGCAGCAAGTTGTGGTTTGTGAATAGCATTCGCTACGGTGTCAGCACCGAGTAACAGGGGCAAATCATACCTATACGTCATTCCCTGCTACATCGTCAGGACCAAAATAGGTTAATGAGTTCTTAAAACCATTCGCCTCCAGCCAGCTCACCAGCTCTGATGGCAATATGTACAAATGCAGTGACTCATAGCCGTAGGCAAATACCTGCTGCGGGAACCACTGCTGTGCCAGGCGGATTATCGCGGCAAAGTAGGCGCTGGTGTCTTCACCTTCTGGCTCTTCCAAATCCGCCACACCAACACGCTCGCCATTAACCTTAATGGTAATGCGCTCGCCACGACGGGTATAACTGAGTTTGGCGTCGCTTTTAATATCACACAGTGCCCGTAATGGCGCGGTGAAAGCGGGGTAGGGCTTGTCGTAATCTTCTGCCTCTAACTGCATGCTTTCAATAAAGCTACCAAAGTACACGCAGCGATTGGCAAAATGTTGTTGCAATATGGCATTGGCGTTAGCTTCAGTGGTGGTAACCGGATAACCCTGCTGTTCCAGATATTGTTTCAACGCTACTAGTTCGTCCGGCCAAGGGGTTGATTGTTTTAGCTTAGGTTTTTTACCAGAATTATGGATATAAGCGGGGTCAGTTTTAACCTCCTTCTGCTCTGGTTTTTGTACAGGCGCCTTATAATTCGCCAGAGCATCTTGCTTAGATTTTTGCCATAGTGCCTGCCATTCTGGCGCTGATTTTTCCAGTTGAGAGTTCCATTCTTCTACAATTAAGCGCTGTTCAGCGATGATGTTATCCTTGTTTACATAAAACTCTGCCATAGCATCGATATCTTTCAGAAACCCCGGCCAACGCCTCTCTTCCGAGCTCTCTATAGCATAATGTTCCGAGGTATATAACTCTGCGATTGATGAAATTGCGTATCTGGGTAGGCAGTTATAAAAGTAAATTGCATCTTTGGGATAACATTTTTTAATTGCAGAGAACATTCCCGCAATTGTACGTATCAGAAAATAGTGGGATCTAAACAACCTATCTAAACCAGTATTCTTAGCAGAAAACCTGACATCACTTTTAAGAAATTCCAACCACGCCGCATTTTTGTACATAAAATCATATAACTGTGCTTCTCTTTGGCAGAAAAATGACTGCTCCAAGTCAGGTTTACACTCTTCAGCCACTAAGTAACAAAACGTGTAACTGCTGATAAAATCATATCCCGGATCAAAAAAATCAAATTCATTTGAATTGTACCGCACTACTTCTTGCCAAACATTTTGATCAGCACTTGGGTGCCAAACAAGTTGCTGTACTAAATTCAAATCTGGTGTTTTAGGTATATCCAACTCTGGGTAATGTTGAAACTTTAGAACCCCTTTCACAAAATATTGTTCAAAAGCCCTTATTTCAGCACCAGTGTAATGTGACTTCATTTTAAGCAAGCCTGCCAGCCGCTGCCATTTGGCTTTACGCTCAGCTAACCAGGTTTTGTCTTTTACTTTCCAGAATTGCTCTATGTTATATCCTGACACGGCCCTTTACTCCGCAGCTAAATCTTGTAGTAAGTCTTCCAGCAGCTCACCAACATCACCAAACAGACCGTTACGTATAAAGTCGTTTACTACCGCCCTGGCATGCTGTACCTGTACATCGGAACCACTGTTACAATCGCGCTCCAGCGCGCCTGGCTTTTTGCCGGTTAAATCTTCCAGCCAACTGGCGCCATCTGCTCCCAAGCTATTTGGCATTTTACAAAGACGATTTTTTACCCAACGCATATCCGATGATTTTGGCCCACGGGTTCTTTTATCCTTGCTAACAAAACTATGAAAGCGCCATGACATATCTACTAGAATGTCTCTCTTGGTATCATTCGCCTGCACGACATCAGAAAAGAACTCTTTATGCAAATGCTCGCCGTGGCCAACTTTGCTGCGGAAGGTCCAGCGCCTAAATAAGCTGTCCGTCAGAGGTGCGCGCATCGACTTCAATTCAACAAATCGCTCTTTGCCTTCAATATCCAGTACGATATCAACTTCCCGCTTGTATTTAGGCCCCGTGGCACCAAATCTAATTTCCCTAAGCGCTTCAATACTTTTTACTGCAGGCTGCCCTGCCGTTTGATTTAATACCTGATAATACGTCAGCATCATTAAATGAAACGCTGCGCCATGATATTTCCGTTCTGCCCAAGGGTCGTTTGCCGACACCAGTAATCTCGCATACAGCTCATATAACGAGGTTACACTGTCACTTCTGCTCGCTGCATCTGTGAATAACAGGTCTTTATTTGTTTCCAAATAGAGGATACACGCCAATATAATTTCCAAATAATTGGGATCCCTCAGGATCTGACCCCGTTTATTCTGGTAATATCACCGGCTTTATAGCCATAAGTAGCAGCGCCTTCTAATATATTTTGCAATAACGATCGTCACTGCGGCCAATCATTGTCGTCATTTAATTGATACCAATCTGCTGCCGGTTCATCGCCCATTCCAGGGTGGTACAGATACCACTCAGCTAATGCCGGATCTTCTGGGCGCACTTTCAGCCACACTTTTTTGACACCAGAGAGGTTAAACAGAACAAAATAAAGCGTTTCCAGCAACGCAGGCCAGTCCTTTTCGTTAACTAACCCGGCGCTGTTAAGGTTAAATGCTAAGTACAGGCTATCGTCGGCGCTGGCTACATCGCTCAACCCGTAAATAAGTCTTGTTGGCCCCGGGCTGTACCACTTTTCATCGCTTTTCCATTTAAACCGGCACCACTGCACATCGTGCTGTTTTGACTGAGTTTTGGCATTAAAATCAGCGACAAAAGCTTGATATTGCTCATCGGTTTTAATTCCGATATAGCGCTGGAAGAGCTGGTGTAATACTTTTAGTTTTGAGGCTGAGGATACTTTTAACCTTATCAGCGCGGTTTGGCCGCGGCCAGATTTGCCGTAGTTAAACGACAGTGTCGCTGGTTGCTCGCAGTCTTGTTTGTAGCGGGCAATATCCTCGACAGAGTCAAACAGCAGTACGCGACTTTGATACCAAATATAATATTGCTGGTCGGCGGCATTGTTATGCCATTGCTTAATCCAGATATCGGTCGCACAATCAGACAACTGTTGCAACAGACTAAAAATTGCATCTTCCGATAATTCAGTTTCTTCAGCAATCAGTGTTATCTTTAACCGCCCGTCTGACAGAATCTCAGTCTCAGCATTGCCAACATCCGGCAGCAGCTGTGCTTTAAGATGTTGGTTTACTTCAGCCAGCGCAATTGGCGTGTTGTCTATTAGAAAATGTGCTGTCGTTGTACAACTACTCATGCAAGCTCACCTGCAAAGCTTCTTGACGCAAAGCTTCTAAATGCTTGCGAATAGCGTCTGGCAGCGTTTCGGTGTTTAGCACTGCATCAACCCTGGCAGCGTAAGTACAGATGAATTCGCTGTACTGCTCTGGATTGTTTGCAATGTTTCGTAATAACTGAAACAGCTCAACCCATGTCCGATGCCTATGTTCATTGACTTTTATTTGTCGTTCTAATTCTTCCTTACTTTGATACTGGCCGTTATCAAAACCCAATGAATAATGCAGGGTATCAACCCAAAGCGGTAACACAAAATGGCCGTAGTAATACGGATTGGGCTTTTTAGCTTTTAATAAACAACAAACTGAATGTTTTGTACCTGAGGCTTTACCAAGCAATAACCGGTTATTGTATTCGCCTTTTTCCAAGATCCTGGCCATACGCGGCCACTCACGGAACGTCTTAGGTACCACAACGTCAAATAACACGGCATCTTTGCCATAAAAAAAACTGTCGCCGTTGTACTCAAATGGGTACTGGTTTAGCGGATCCGCTGGTTGTTCATAGTCGGCGTAACGGCTATCGTCTATCATCATTCTAAAATCTTGTAGCACACTTTCCCGCGCACTCTCATCCAAGCATTGCCATAGCTCAGCCAGCGTATCCCGCTCTTCACTTGGGTGCAGCCACATCATTAATAGCACGTCACGGTGGCCAAAAGACGTATAACCCACTGCAGAATTATTCTCCATATAAGTGGTGCCTTTAAAGAAGTATTCTTTCGTTAATCTAAGCTTGTGGCCTTTTAACTCTCTGGCATTATACGAACCCAAAGCAGGTTGCAACTGCTGCCACAGCACTTTACGTGCCTTCATCCAGATTTTGTCTTCTGGCTGCCAGTGGCTTAAATCCAGCTCCCAGCAAAGAGTTTTGTTGTTATATGTGTTCATCGGTAAGCTCTCAAGACTGCTCATTGTTAACTATCAGTTCGTTTATTGCTTCGTCACCGGCGTCTTTTATCAGGCTGCGCCCTTCATTAAGTATCCAGTTTTTGATGTCAAAAAGCCGTAACTTTTCACGCGCCTTAGCTTTGGTAAAGGCTTTGTTGTGATCGCTGACTGTGTCAAAGCCCAGGCTTTCATGCAACGCATTGCCCCCACCGGTTGGTAATGCTTTTAATTTGCCAGCAACTTTGTCCAGATCTTTTTCTGAGTAGCTTTCAATAGTTTTACGTTTAAACTTCTGGAACCACCACTGAAAATCACTGGTTAATTGTTTTTGAGAGTCGCCTGTAGGATCAGGCTCAGAGCTTGCTACCCTGTCCAGATAAAACTGACGGTGATTACCGGAGTCTTCGCTAGCCGATTTGCCTCTGCCCATATTCCACTTAGACCAATTGGTTTCAATGGCATCGCTATGCTTGTACGATTTCAGCTCCACCCAGACATTGCCATTTTCACCTTTGAGCACAATATCCACGATGCGTGGATAGGACTCTCCAGCAGCTACTACACTGCCGCCGACCTTGTGATAAAGTTGAACTTTTTCCCTTCCTTCAATAGCCAGCACTTCCTTAGCAGGGTCTTTTGACACTTCATACGCTAAATGATGTACCGCTAAAGCCGCTAACTGAAATAGATAACCACTTTCTCTTGGCCGGGCATTGTAATTTTCCTGCCCAGCGGCCACGCTAACAAAAGCTTTACGATATAGCGAATCAAGTTCCCGCTTAACTCCTGCATTTAGTGGGATACAACCAGGCAAATCAGCCGCGCACTGATCGACATTGCGTGACTCCAGGTACATAACTACTGCTGCAATTGCTAACGGTGACATACGCAGGTTTTGTGTATTACGTAAAATCCGTTGCACCCCCACTTTACCCATGGTAATACCCACCATAAGCGTATAAGGCGAGTGAGCCATTTTACGCAGCGCTTTTGTATCTGTCTTTTTAACTGCTTCGGTTACAGCTTTTACGCTTTCAGTGATTTTTTGAGTATCAACAGTACCATTAACATTTTTCCGTAGAATTTTTGAAAGCTTTATCAATGCCTTACTAATATCTCCGCCACTAGGCCGACGTCCTTTTTTAGCACTCGCATACGCCTGCCCCATAAACGGATAGGCAAAGTGTGGGATGACTGCTGCATTACCGTCGGTATCTACCTTTGGTGGTTCACCATCGCCGTCCCAGCCGTCGGCGGGTAGTCTAAAGTATTCGGCCCAGGCCAAAATATCGTCGGCGCTGGCGATGGAGCTAAACATTAGCATCGCCCCCTCGCGCGCTTCGCTGTCGGCGACCATTTCCCCTACCACCAGTAAAAACGGTAATAATGTCATAATGGTGTCAAAACGCCGGTTTAGTACATCGTCACCTATTTTGCCTAAGATACCGCCTATAGCTTTAAAGAACTTGCGGTTAGCGCGCAGTGTCGGCAAGAAGGCTTTTAAGCCCTTTGATAACGGCCGCAGCAGCTGCGCCCCCGGCACCACCGATATTACCGCTAATGCATTAAGCGTCATGTCCATATAATCAACGTCTTCGCCCTTGGCCAGAGAGCGAATTTGCTTATACAGCGCTATCGCCTCCTGATACGGAATGGCCAGGCCAATAGCGGCAATAAGCACACTGGCGGCTTTTTCCATCAGGTAATCCCAGCCCCAGGCGTGTGCCACCCCAATAAAGGGGAACGGCGTATACCGCTGGTTGTAAGCACCGTACTCGGGGTAGCCGTCTGGCTTGTTGGTTTCGGCGTAAAACACCATCATTTCGCTGAAGAAGTCTTTACTCACCACGCCAACAAAACTTTGCTGCTGGTTAGCGCTAAAGCCCACCCGTAGCATTTGCAGTTGCTCGCTGCTTTGGTTTAGTGCGCCGGTGCCCACTACTTCAATGCTGTCTTCCACACTTTGCAGTGTGTGGCTTAAACTGGTGCTGCCATCGGCAAAGGTAAGCAGCGGTGCGCTGTCCCAATTGTAAAACTTCAGTGCGCTTAAGTTGCCGCTAAAACCTTCACCTATGGTTAAACCGCGCTGGCTGATACTGTATTTCAGTGCGCCGGTTGCCGTGGTGTGGTAGTGCCCCAGGCTACTTACCTCAAGTTCCAGCCGGTTATCTTTGTAGCGCCCGGCTACGGTGTACCACTTACCGGGTTGCAGCGGCTCTGTGCTTAACGTTTGTTTACCGGCGCTGGTATATAACGTGTATTCCAGGCTGCCGTTTTCCAGCACCTGCAACTGCTGTACGCCGCCTTCCAGGCTGAAAACTGTGCCACCGGCTTGCTCCAATTTCATATCAAGCCGGAAACCACTGCTGTTAGCCGGTTTTAAGCGAGGGCTGGCCGCCACGCTGATGCTGCTGCTTTCCCATACATCCAGTGCATTTAAATACGCCTGAGCGGCAAAACGGTAACTGCTGCCGGTTTGGGTTGGGTTGTCCTCTACTAAGGTGACATGCCGGGCCACGCCACCATGCAAACCATTTAGCTCGGTGACGTCATCGTTATGTAAGTCTGACATGTTGTAACTGGCAATAGGCTGCAGGTTAGGCTCACTTAAGCTACCCAACTCTAACTGCAGTGTATCGCCGGCTTTACCTAACAGTTGCACGTCGGCGCGGGTTTCAAACGGTATACCCATACGCAAACCGTCAAAGCGCTCATACTCGGCAATACCTGAGGCAGCCTCATCGCCTATTATTACGGTTTCATGGGTTTGGGCGTAATTGTCGCCTTGCGGCCGCACGCTGCTGTGCTCGGTTTGCGACACTACCGGGCCGACCATTGCGACAATTTCAACGTTACCGATATTATGAAAACCACTGTGCAAACGGGCTTCGGCGCGCCCGGCAGCATCGGTGGTTAGCATGCCGTTGGCAAAACGGCCGGCAGAGGCAACAAACATTACGTCGATGCCCCCCACCGCAGCACCACCGCTATCGGTGACGGTAGCTGTTACCGGGTAACTTTGCTGCGCCTGCATTTGCTGCGGATAGATATCCAGCGTGACCTGCAACGGTTTAACGGTAAACGGCAGGCGCTGTTCCATGTCGGCGACACGTACTATCAGTGCGCTGTCGGTGTCGGGCAGGTTACCGCCTTTAATAACGGCGAACGCCTTACCGCCCTGTGTGCCTTCATCGCTTTGTGCCAATACCGCATGGCCTTCCAGCGCAAAGCTGACCGAGGTGCCATCACTTACCGCATTACCATGTGCATCCTGCACATTAACCTGCACTGTTATCTGCTGATGGCCACGCATATGTACGCTGTCCGACGACAAGCTGGCGTGCATATTAGCCGGCTTGCCGGGTACGACCACAAAGGGCGGCAACTTTACCTGATTGCCGGCATCTAACCCGGCGCTGGCTACGGCGCGCGAGCCAGCCAGAGTGCTAAGCTCAATATCGGCTGGAAATACGCCCTGCTCTTTATACTGTAAGTCGATATTGGTAATAGCGCCGGCGCCTTGGGCCGTCCAGCTAACGTTAAGCGGTTGTTTGTTTTCGCGGTTGGCATAGCCGAGGATCACCGCCTGCAGCGGCACGACCGGCTCATCGGCGCTAACATAGTAGGTGCCATCTTCATCGATGTTATCGCCACCGGCAGTGCGGGTATCGGCTGCCAGCGTTTCAAAGGCGTATTCCCACAGCACATTGGTCGGGTCATTGTTGTTGTACAGCCTTAAGGTGACAAAATCGGCCACATCCAATGATGCCAAATGCTCCAGCCGGTCAAAAATCAGCTGCTGGCCTTCACCCATGCGTACTTTTATTTCATGCTCGCCCAGCGCAAACACCAGTTGCTGACCTGCACCAAGAAAAGCCAGTGCCTGCTGGTTGCTTTGTAATAAACCATACATCATGCGCACCAGATTGTCGGATGTGGCAATCATTGGCACGCGGTTACCATACAGGCTGCTGCTTAAGCCATCGCTTTGCTCGCGCAAAATATCCTGTACTTTTAACTGATAGGTGGAAAACTGCAACTCGGGCCGGTATACCCAGCGATACACCGGTTCAGGTTTAGGTATGTCGTTGGCCTGGCCCTGTTCTTTAAGTTTTTTATACAACCAGGCTTGTTCCAGCGTGACAGCTTCGTCCAGCACTGGCACCATAAAGGGCACGTAGTGCTTAGGCCGCTCGGCCAGCGGGCCGTTACCGGCACCACTGCCAGAAAAATCCGGGCTTTGGTGCAACGGCTGGCCGCTGACCTGCACATAGTAATGATCCGCCGGCAGAGCATCGTCCTGCAGCCGGATATGCTCAATATGCTTACCCGGCCGGATAGCAAAATGGCCCAGCTGGCCGCCGGTAGTTAACTGTCCCGGCCCGGCCACTCGCGCCAACCGGCCGGTAAAGCCGTAATCGGCCAGCGCATCGGGTAACGGTGTGCCATCGGCATCGTACCACTCGGTCGTCAGCACCAACATCTCGTCGTTACTCATGGCACTGCTTTCATAAGCGATAAGGTGCTTACGCGGATCGTCTTTACTCATGCCTTCCTGCACGCTGAAACGGCGCTCTACCGAGATTTTCAGGTTAGGTGGCTGCATAACAATGCTATTAACAGCAAAACGGATAATGCCGCCGGTATAGTCATTCATGTAACTGGTTTTCAGACTGCCCGTATAGCCGGTTTTACGATTAATTAGCACTACACGTATTGCTTCACCAGGCTTTAAGTGATCAGCAAACCGGCGGTGTAATTCCGGGTTCATTTGCGCATTGCTTTGAAATTTCGTAAACGCCGCTTCGCGATCGTTATAAATAAATGTCGAAAAAATATCCGCCGGCCCGCGTATCATAATCTGGTAGTTAAAGGTATCGCCTTTAACCGCTACCTCAGCCGCGCTAATACCCTGACGGCGGGTAATCAACATGCCGGTTGACTCGCGAAATACAAAAATATCGGTGTCCTGCAAATCGGCAGTAGCAATTTGCCCGACCAAGCCCTGCGCACTGAAATCCGGCGCCGTATCAGCCAGTCGCAGTACATCCGGCTGGGTTAGTTCGGGGTCGCTGTCGGCGCAATTGTGCTGCACGCTGCTGTGCAGGCTACTAAAGTACACGCCCTGATATTCGGCATTAGCATCAGTGCTACAGACAAACTGACCATCTACTAAATTGCCTAAAAGCGTAAGTTCAAATTTACCGTCGCCGTCAAAATCATATTTGCTTTGGGTAGTGGCCTTTAAATCCGGTGCTTTGTAGACATACTGGGTGGCACCACCTACGCCTACTGCCCCATCAGGGTTTTGCAGTAATGCCGCACCGGCGATAAAGCCGGTATCGATATAAAAGTTTATTGGCGTTTTAACCGGCTGTGCAATCGAGGCAAGGATACCGATAACGGCAACCCTCGCCATCTGGCCTGCTAAAGTAGCGCTTACCGGACAAGCGTCATAACCCACACAGGTGTCGTATACCGTTTTAACCAAATAAGTAAAACGGGGTTTGATACCCGAAGAGGTAAATTGCGTATAGTCATACCTGGCTATCAACGGTGTGGTGTAATCGAAGGTAAAACATGGGCAGGGTACCAAAGCATAATTGACGACGTATTTGCCATCTTCATCGGTAGAGCCATAACCACCAAGCCAACTGCCTGCGGCCTCCACCACCGTCCCTTTTACAGGTTCATATATCTTCGGCTTTTCGGAGCGTTTAAAACCAGCTGGTAAATTGGCAGCTTGCCCACTGGTTAAATCCTGGCCTTCGAAATAAGCCGATTTAAATGTAATGTTGTGAGGAGACTCTTTAATTGCATTGCCGCTTTGGCTTAGCAGCACCGAACGGGTGTTGCCCGCTAATGAAGCAACCCCCTTCATATTAAATTTAGCGCCCAGCAATAACGGGTTATCGCTGGGGCTAAGCAACTTATTGGCAGGTTTTACCAATACTGATTTTAAATTTCCTGGCAGTGAAAATTTTGGGATTACCGCTCCACTTACCGTTTTAAACTCAGTGCTATTAAACTCATCAATAGTCAGCACGCGGGCCTGGTTCTGATACTCCTGTTGCAACTGGTCCCGCAATTGCAAACTGGCATTAATCTCATTGGCAGAAAGCACATACACCGGGTTGTCTGGTGAGGTATTAAAACTCCAGCCTTCCAGCATCGCACCATCTTCTGCGTATTCAACGTAGATAGGATTGCCAGCATCATCGGTAACTAAACCTCGCGCCATGACATAACCCAGTTGAAAACGCCAGATATCCCACGCTGATGCAGTTGCGAAATGTGAAACAACTAAGGCGCATACAGCGACAAAATATGTAATCAGTGTTTTCATAGTTTGGTATTCATCATTAAGGCAGCCTGAAGTTGCACCAGTGGCAGCTCATTATTGGCGTAAGCGGTTAATTGCGGCTGCAACACAAAGTGCACGCGGGCAACACTGAGGTAATCTAAACTTTGCAATGCTACCGGCCCTGCCGATACCAGCCATTGTCCCTGCCGGCGAACCACGCCTACTGGCTCCAGTTCATCTGCGCCGTTAGAACGCCCCATTAGTAGCATGTATTCCTGTTCAGTCGGCAGATACTCATAACCCCCATACAGGCGCGGAGCCCTTAACCTGACACCAGTGTGGCCCGCTACGGTAACGCCCTGTGGTATGGCTGCATAGGCCCATAGTGGCGAGACGTTGCCACGGGTCTTAACCGCCATGGCTTCGAGTGGCAGCAGGCTGAACTGCACATTGCCAGCTGATTCACCTTTACCAAAATCGAGCCGGGTTTGCGCTAATTGCAGCTCTACATCACCGTTACCGGCAATGGCTAAAGGCTGGCCAGACTGCAGGTAGGTAAAGCTGACGTCTTTGTTTACCGGCAGCAATCTGAATTGCCCCAGATCATGTCTATTCCCTTCAGTCAGGCTGATATGGCGGATAAGATTGCTAAACGCCGGGTTTTCCATGCCGGGGTTAATTTCAAGCCGGTAACTGCCGGAACGGATATTCTGCTCGCCATTGTCCAGATAACCGAAGGAGAAGATACCGCCATCACGGCTACGCTCCTGCCGGCCAAGGGGGTTAAGGGCGATACCAATACCTGGCAATTCTTCACCAAACGCATCGGCCAAAGCGCCATCTACCAGCGTGGGCAGTTTTCTGACCCGGTAACTAAAACGTTTTAACTCGGCGCCGTTATAGCGCACCGTTACCCGTACATCAGCACCGTAGGCCAACGGTTGCTGCGGGTAAAAGGCAACGCTGTGATTGCCGGGCAATACCGACACGCCACCTGCTACTGCTTCGTTATTCAGATTGACCTGTTGCAGGGTTTCGCCAGCCTGATCGGTCAGCATGGCACCGGGCGCGGCAGTATTAACATAGCTTTTACCATTGAGCGTCTGGCGTACGTCAACTGACAGCAGCGATGGGTCGAGTGCTTTATTAAAAAACAACGCTACGGCGGCATTGCGCTCAATATGCTCGGCCAGATGCAATGGCTCATGCTGCACCACGGTCAGCGGCACATCAGATAGCGCAGTAACACTAAAGCGTCCCTCAGTCTGGGCGGTCAGCTGGTTGTTATCGTCATATAACCCCAGCCATAAGCGTTGCGGCCCGGCGACGCCAGTAAGCGGCACTGTGGTGTTAACCAGGTTGCCAACCAACGACAGCTGTTGTGGCGCAGCGTTGTTAATACGCAGCATCAACCGCGGGGCGCTGGCCTGATGCTGTACCCGGGCAACTAACTGCAAGGCTAGCTGATTGCTCTCGGTGATAAAGCTGGCATCCATTGCCGGTGCTATCAGCTCAATACTGGCGGCAGAGGTGTTTTCAAACCTATAGCTGATACGGCTGATATTTCCTGCCATATCGCGGGCGGCAAAATGTACATCGCGCGTTTGGGCCACTGGCAGTGGTAACGAGATATCAAACCGGTAATGCCCGGCCTGATCTGCCGGCTGCAACAACACCGGCATACCATCGACAGTAAGTGTTACTGCCTGCTCGTCAGACACCTGTCCACTTAGTGTTAATGTATTGCTGATAAGCTGATTCACGTCGGGCGCCGGTAAATAATTACCAAACAATTGAATATGAGGTGGCTGAGCATCAAACCGGTACTGCACATTGCGGCTGTCCGTGCCGGCTTCATTTTGCGCAGTCAGCTGCCAGCTGGCATGGCTTTGCCCTGCCGGTAGCAATAACGCCTGCCGGAAACGGTAGCGGTTGTGGCCGATATTCATTAACGCCGCCGGCACACCATCTATCTGCAGCGTCGGTGGTACCTGAGAGTTTACCTCACCCGCCAGTTCAAACTGGCGCTGATTCAGCCAGCTACCATCGAGCGGTGCGCTGATACTGATAAGTGGCGGCGCCACCTCTGCTAACGGCTGATACACCAGCTTCAGTACCTGCTGAGATACCCCTGAGGCGGAGGACACCTGAATATGTAATAAGTTATCGCCGGTTTGCAAAGCCAGTGCCGGAAAGCGGAAACTGTATTTTCCGGCCACTATCGGCTCAGCAACGGTTGTCATATTACCCGGTTGCAGGGTTAGTTGCAGATCAGCGCTGGCCGCAAAAACATAGCCGGTGATAATAACGTCGCGGTGGGTAACAACCTCGCCGTCGCGATGGCTTAAGATCTGCAGCTCGGGCGTCAGGGCTGGCTGGCGCTGCAGCAACACAGGCAACACTGTGCTATTACCCAAGGCATCCGTGGCAGTGAGCACTATGCTGCGCTGAGACTCTGATAACTGCAGCTCTGTGCTGAATTGTCCTTGCCCGTTTAGCAGCAACTGTACATCTGCCGCAGCAGGTGCCACAGAGGTTAACAATAACGTTACCGGTAAGCTGTCATCAACAACAGTACCCGACAGCACAAAACGGTCAGTAGCGGTGGTAAAACTGCTTTGGTCCAGCAAAATGTCGGGCCCAAGATCATCAGTAATCACCTGTAAACTAAGCTGATTACTACGCTGTTTCTGGTTGCCGGTGCTACTTTCTGCGTGCAGTTGCCATGCTGTATTGTCGCTGCCTAGCGGTAACACAGAATTAAACACACCATTGACCACCGGTTGCTGAATAACAGTGCCCTGTTGCTGCCAAAACAATTGGACGGGGCCTACTGCACCAGACACCTCGCCACTTACCTGTAAAGTAGTTTGTGCACTGTTTACCCGCAAAACAAACCGGCCTGGGGCTGACTCAACGGCATTGCTAAGCTGCAACTGCAGCGCAGCGGGCACAACCAGCGTGAGAACAGGTGTATAGGGGCCGTCAATAACCCGGCTTTCACCAGTGACCGGATGGCTAAAATAGCGCCGGATAAACGCCCGGTACTGATACTGCTCATTGCGCAGCAACCCTGCATCAATATAGCCCGGCAGGGCATTATCCTGCAAAGTTTGCCAGTCCTGGCCACCGTGTAACCGCTGCAACACTACCTGCCCTATTAGTGGCGGCTGCCAGGTTAACGTCGCTTGCCGGTCCAGATTTTGTAACTGAAAGCCAAATAATTTAGTTGTATGGTAGGTAAGCCATGCTGACTCTATCTGCGACTGGCCAATTAAATCTCCACTGGCTGAGAGCGCGCGCAACTGATAACGGTAAAAGCGGCCGTTAAACACGTTGTTATCCTGGTAAGCCGAATGAAAGCCAATAGCCACATCAGTCAGATGCTGCAGCGGAAAGTTGCCTTCGCTACGCCAAACCTGCAGCCGGGCCAAACCACCAACAGTGAACCGCTGCCAGGACAAGCTAATACTGTTAACAGAAGGCTGCAGCGTTAATGCTATATCCAGCACAGGCTGTGGTGTGGGCTCTGGTGTTGGCTCTGGCTCTGGTGTTGGCTCTGGCTCAGGTGTTGGTTCGGGCTCTGGTGTTGGCTCTGGCTCTGGCTCAGGCGTTGGCTCTGGTTCAGGCGTGGGTTCTGGCTCGGGTGTTGGCTCAGGTAACTGCCAGCGTGTTGGATCATCCGGAAATGCATCAACGTGGTCGGGCACACCGTCACCATCACGGTCGGTAATAATCTCTACGATAGGGCTAAGCCAGACAAAGCTGCTGGCTGGCTGGCGCGGCTGCTGTGGTGCCACGATAGCAAGCTCTGGCAATGTCACAGGTAACCCGCTCACGCTATAACTCAGCTGTAACGGATATAAACCAGGTTGCAACAATAAAGCAGTGTGCCCCCGTGCCAACGCCGTTACCGGTGCATCACCCAGTTTAAGTTCTACAACATCTGCATAGTGCCAATACAGCACGTAAATACCAGCACGCTCTACCTGCAATAAACTGTCAAGCTGAATCCGGTACGGAGCAGGTACATCGACACTACTCATTTCGTTTAAATTTTTAATTCTAAAAGCATAGTTTGGCATTGTGGTGCCGCTTGCTGTGCTTTGCGCACCGCGCTGCTTTGCTACCGGCGTTAGCGCCTCTGCTGTCTGCGCCCCAACCGTTGCTGCGGGCTGCTGCGGCAAAAATAACTGTACGTTAAAACCCGGCTCCAGCCCGGCCGGCGCCTCTACCGGCTCGATTGTCGGGACCATGGCAGTTTCTGCCAGCAGCGCTATCTGATCGATATTTTGCCACCGCACTGCTGGTTGCTCAGAATCAGTAAAAGCCAGCTGCAATGCCAGAGTGTCATCAGGCCGTTGTCCCAGCATGTCAATTGTCAGTTTATGCTGGCCGGCATTGATAAAAGCCGACGCCAACTGTGACGTTAAGCCGTTGGCGGGGTTGTCTAGCAGCAAATTATCGTTCAACCATAGCCGCACTGGCATGCTGTTACCGAGGCGGAAACTGACGAGCGCACTTTGCGGTGCGGTAAAATACGTTGTGAAGCTAAAGCCATAACCGTCAGTACGGTGACGTTCGGCTAATTGCAGTGCAGGCAGATTGCCCCATTTAACAGGCGCCAATGTTGATAATTGAGAAAACTCAAGTGCTTGCTGCTCGAAATACTGATAAGACCAACCCTGGGTCGTATCCGCCGGGAGTACAGCGCTTGTCGCCGTTAGCTCAGAAAGTGGCAGGTATAGCCCGCCCTGACTTAACAATTGTTTTTTGCCAGTTTTGGCATAAACCAGCTCGACGACCGGACTTATCTGCATTGACGATGTATGTCGCAAATGCAGACGCTGCTGGCCTTTATTCAGCATAAAATACTCGCCGTTTTCCAGCTTGCGGCCATTCAGCGTTAGCACACTGTCGCCCGGCGCCCGCCATTCAATCTTAACCAGCTGCGGCCGCTTACTAAAAAAATAGCCTTCGTAACTTACGGCTTTAACCGCATGGGCACCTGCTAATTGCGCGGTCATATAGGGGGCTAACCCCTGATAGTCAGGCTCCGTCAGTGCAGCCAGCTCAGTAGTGTCAGTGTATAACGCGTAACGTACTGCGTTAACGTGTTCAGGTGGCCTGGCATCATCAGAGCAGGCAGCCAGACCAAGCAATAGCGCCAACAACAGCCAGGTGCGAAACCTGCCAACGATACAACTAGTTGGAAGTGGGGTAGATTTCAACATCCGTGTTAGCCTTAAGGTTATCCGTTGCCTGTTCTATGGCACGCTTTAACTGCATAGGTGCCAGTTTTTTTCTGATTTCGTCACTTACATCAGCCAATGGTTTAGCTGCGATACGATTGCGCTCAAGCACTTTCACTTTAACAAGACGGTTGTTCAACTCGGCAGTTGCCGAGACCTGGCCGGCAGCAAGCGGCGCAATTAAGCTCTGATATTCCGCTATTAAACCCTGCTCTGAGCTGGTACCTGCGACCAGATATACTGCTAAACCTTCTTGCCGCGCCTGTTCTGCCAATATTGTCCAGTCAGCTGCGGCAGTCAGTTGTTCCAGATACCACAGCACGCGCTGACGCTGCTCAGGGTTTAATCCCGTGTCGGCGCGTAGCAGTTGGTAACTGGCATATTCTGCGGCGCCAAATTCCTCAGGGTAGCGCTGGTAATAATCCGTTACCATGGCCTCTGTTACTGGCTCGGGTATCAATTGCTCACGGACAAACTGCTTGGTCAGCAGTTCTTCACGGTAGGCGTTGACCTGCAGTTCCAGTGCTGTACGAGCGTCCTCGTCCAGCAGGGCAAACTGATGCTGGCTCATCAGTTTGCGCATTACCAGACTCTGCAACACCTTATGCTCGCCCTCCGGCCCCAGATGTAAAGCAGCATAAGGACCTATGCTGCTATCAATCGCGACATCAAGCTCCAACCGGCTAATTGTCTCATTGCCGACCCTGGCCAGAACCGGATCAGAATCGACGTTGGGTTGCGGTGCGGGTTTATCACTGCAAGCGCTTATACATAACGCCACGAACAGTACAACACTGCGGCTTTTCATAGCGGTGTGTCGTGCTGTTTAATGGTTACGCTCTGGCGCAGCCGCTCCAGTTCAGCATCTTTTGCCATTGCGCGTAAAATACGGCGTATATCACCACTAACCGCTTCAAAAGATTGCTTTACCGTATTAGGTTCTTGCTCCAGTTTTATCAGGTGATAACCAAATTCGGTTAATACCGGCTCTGATATTTCACCGGCGGTCAATTTCTCAAACACCTGGGCAGAAAACAGCGGTGATACAGCCCCGTGCTGCAGCCAGCCCAGCTGTCCGCCTTTACCGGCAGAAATACTGTCCTCTGAATAGGCCTTGGCTAACTCGGCAAAGTTATCACCAGTACGGGCCTTGCTGTAAGCTTCCAGCGCTTTACTATACTTTGCCTGGCGTTCAGCTTCGGTCATCTCAGGTGTTACCCGGAACAGAATATGGGCTACCTTAGCACTACGTTGCTGATAGTTTTGCTGATTGTCGGCATAGTAATTTCGCATCGCCGTTTCAGTAACGGCTTGCTCCAGATACTGTTGCAAATAAGTGTTAAGCAACAAATCTTTTTTCAGTTCGGTTAATTCCGCATTAATTCTCAGCATATCAACACTATCTTGTTGCTCTATTGCCTGAATTAACGCCAGATTATTTAAATAATGCTGCGCTGCTTTGGCCGTCAGTTCTGTATTGGCGTTATCAATACGTTTATATGTCAGATAGGCATTAACTTCATCGACAGTAACATTTTGCTCACCTACCGTGGCGAAGTGTTCTGGTTTTTTACTGCAGCCACTGATCTGGATCAGCACCAGTGCTGCTACTGTGAATATTACCGCTTTCATTAAATACTTACCTCAGCATCATACAACATGGCTTTTTCAAACTGCTCATTCTATTTAACCACCAAACCACCTTCAACAACTATTTATTAAATAACCACACTTACCGTTTACAGCCAGTAATATAGGCATTCGGTGTTAAATAGCCGGAAGTTGATAATGATCTTTCATTGATTAAAATGTAATAGGTGCCCACAGCCGGATTATCGATACGGCAGCGCTCAGTAGTGCTGGTGCTGATGCCCGCTTTGCAATCATAAGTTGCGGTTGTTGGCGCCTCACCAAAACGCACATACATGTCACTATAAGGTGTATAGCCGCTTCTACTACCTCTGATCAACATACTGAAAAATTCGGTGTCCGGTTGCACATTTACACTAAACAGCCGGTTATTATCACTGGTGGACACATAATAATATTGCGAAGAACCAATACGCAGTTCATCTGGTAGCCCGGTATAACTGTCGCTGTAGATATCGGCACAACCCTGCTGCAGATAGCGCACATCAGCACCGGACTGGGCCAGTAAATCGCGCAGCTGCGCATTAGCGCCGCCCAACAGCAGGCGGCTGCTGCTGTGCACCACACTGCTAGCGGTATCCAGCACACGCAGATGGTCTTCGCCCAATTGCAGGTAAGCGTGGTTTAACAGCTGCAGGCTGCTGAACTGATAAACGCCAACAATATAATTACCCACCAGGTGGTTGAGATCTTGCTCGGATTGCACCAGCAAACTGGTATTGCTGTTGGCAATAATACGTAGTAAAGGCGCATCGTCGTTGTCGGCATTGCTGCTAATCTGGCGGTGTTCCAGGCTATTTTCCGGCCACAAACCGCCCCATTCATTATCGCAGTAACCTTGTGGTGTTAAACGCCATTGATTAACGCCTTCCTGGCGCACACAGCCTACCTGCCAGCGGCCTATAGGTTGCGCCAACGCCGTGCCCGCGCCGGTAGCCAACGCGCTGGTTTGCTGGCCATTATCAACAATCAGCTGGCCTGCTGATTGCGTATTGCTGGCCAGATACACGGTACCGGCACCGGCAGCTTGCGTCGCCAAGGTATCCGGCGCCGTTAAATAGCGGCCACTAAACTGGTTGTCCGGGCTAAATACCGCTATACGCCCACCGCCACTTTCAAAGCCGGCAATCCCACTGCGGTTAACCTGCGCACCGATAGTACTAATTTGGCCAGCGCCGCTTAGCACCGGCGTTTCCAGACGCACCGAGCCACCGCTACCATAGGCCAGGCTGAAATTGCTACTACTGCCATTTTCGCCAACAGCACTAATATTGCCATCAAGGTGAATACTGCCTGCCTTAAGGTTAATCACGCCACCGCCTCTGCTGATGCCTGCAGCGTCACGGCCAGCGGTTAACGCCTGATTATAACTACCTTCAGTGCAAAACATCGTACCTGGCGCACGGAAACCAGCGTGGCAGCGGAGCTGATAATGTTGGTTGTTGCTATTGCGATGTCCTTGACCATCAGCACTGATGGTTGCAGTATCAGCAATATTTACAGCTCCTGCTACATCCAATGTCTGATGCGGCATCAAATGACTATAGTTGTTGATGTACCTGCCATTTAACGACAGCAAACTATGCATTTGCAGTGACAAATCTCCGGCAACCCGGCTAATTTCCTCCACTGCCAATTGCAATTTGCTGGATGCAGCTAAGGTTACATTTTCTCCAACACTCAAGCCCTTAGCCTGTAACAATGAGCCCTCAGCGGTAGATGTCAGCGCAAGGCTACCATTAATGTTTATCTCGGCTGCGGTATAGAGTTTTACCAGTGCAAGATCTGCCACCGTCAGGTCGCTATCGAGTTCGATGTGACTTCGTGCATGGATTTCTGCCGACGCTGCACCGTATAGCTGCATGCCCTGGTCAAGCCGCAGCTCGGTTAGCGGTGCACTAAAGTGCAACTTACTATTGTCAGTTAGCAGTAGCTGGCCGGTCATATGCAAACGCATGCCCTCGAGTTGTTGCTGCCAACGGGCGGTATTTGCCAGGGTAACGTTGCCATTAACGGTAATACTATCAGTAGCCTTGCTAATTAACTGCGCATCGCCCAGTAGCTGGATATCGCCATTAATAACCACATGCCGTGCAGTAAGTTGCTCACTGCCACTAAGCAGAGTTAGCGAATCCAGCGTCAGGGTGCGCGGCATTACCTCACCGTTATTACCCTGAATACGCTGTACCAGCTCAGGAGCAACATCGGCAGCGATCAGTTTTACCCAGTTGCCAATGACAGAGCTATCGAGATCCAGCACTACCAACCTGTCGTCACCAATATCCAACCGTACAGAATTGCCCAGTTCAATCCGGTCAAACACATGCACACCTTGCAGGGTTTTGCCGTTATAAGCGGACAGGTCGGCTGCAGACTCAACCAGCAGGCTATCGGCCGTACTGCTGAGTACTTTATACAGTGGTGCATCGGCTTGGGCGGCGTCCAGCGTTACATAAGCACCTGCCAGACCAACATGCTGGCTGTCTATTGTTAGCGGCCAGTTGGCTGCAGCGGCAGTAATACGCCACTGCTGTGCCGGCAGGCTTTCAACTGCACTAATGGCATGCTGTCCTACTGTCGGTAAGTCTAACCATGGGGTATACCTCTGAGAGTCCCAGCTCCATCTACCCTGAAGACGCAATTCACCATATTGCTGATGTGCCGCCTGGATAAACACAGTGCCGGTCGTAAAATCGCCTCCGCCACTCATCGTGTACGTAAGGCCGCTAAATTCATTTTGCTCTACTAACAGTGCAATGCGCCCGCCTGCACCAATGCTCGATGCATGAGTGCTTCCAAGCGCCTCCAGCTTACCATTACCACGCAGAACAGCCGTCTCTATCAAGATAGAGCCAGCCGCGGCGGGCATCAGCACACTGGCGCCACTCATATCGTGGGCAGTCGCGGAAATAACACCATTTAAGTCAATCTCTGCTGCTTTAATATGCATGTGTCCGCCGCCATATGCATTTTGCATACAGTAATCGCTGTCGCAACGCTCATCGATTAAGGCACCGTAACCCCAGGACTGTGGCCTGCGATAATTACCCATAGGCTGGACTGATTCGACTGACAATAGAGGTGCTGTTGCGTGCCAACCCGCCAACGCAGCGCCAGCATGGTCGCTGGTCATGGGTTTGCCCCCTGCATACAGCATACGGAAACCGCTGGACCAGTTATCCAGTACCAGTTTGCCGCCCACTTCAACCTGTGCTTTGAGTGGTGCGGCTGTATTTGACAACCTGCCATCAAAAGTAACGGTGCCTGATAACATAGCATCACCGGCAACCGTCAACTTGCCTGCCAGCCTGAATTTGTCATCCTGCCAAGTATTGAAAGTCAGATTGCCGCCAACATGTATATCACCCTTAGATATCAAGCTACTCGATGATTCAACAAACAATGACTGCCTGAATTGCATACCATTACTGGCGATGAGATCAATCGCTGATAAAGTAACGTCATCAAGGAACTCGAAAGACGGTGCAACCAGCGTTACATTGTTGCCATCAGGCAAGCTAGCAAATTGCAACGGCTGTTCAGTGGCAAGTAACAGATAGGCAGCATCATTGTTTTCCAATAAGGTGCGAACTTGCTCGCCAGTTAAACTGGCCTGCAATGCGGCACTATCACCGAACCGCACTTCAGCCGCTTCCAGCAAGTCGTCAGCCAGATCCAACGGCCCGTCCAGCCATAACTCTGTCAGTTTGTGCACACCCTGGATTTGCCCACCGCTAAAGGAGGTCAGGTCCAGATCGCTGTGCACTGTCAGGCTATTAGCGCTGTTCGCAACAATAGTAAGATCCTGGCTTTGCTGCTGACCGTCAGTTAAGCGTACGGTCATCCCTGCCAATGCTCTGCCCTTGTCGGCGCTATTACCCAGCCATGGCTGATCAGCAACATTCAGTTGCCATTGGCCGTCACCGAGCGCAGATACCGTTTGCAACGCGTGCTTGCCTACTGTCAACACTCGGGTGCGGTTGGGTATATAGTCATCTATAACATTTTGCAGGCTATTAGTTTGCTCTGCAGATGACGGCGCAACCTGCGCAGGCAACTCAATATTGCTGGCCGATATGCCCATGTCGTTACTACTTAGCCCCGATAACATCGGTGGCTCGAACCACTGCTCTGTGCCAATGGCTAATAGGCTCAAGCCATCCGGCCCTTGCACAAAAGCCGTTCCGGATAGCGAGAACGTTTCACATATCTCATAGCAATATTGTGTAAACAGCCCCTGGGTGATGGTTCGCAGCACCTTGCGGGTAGCAATCAGTTCAGGTGCTTCTTCAGCCTCAGATTGCAACACCATCACTTCATCAGCACCTCCCATCTCAAATTCGCACCCCTCACACGGTGGTTCACAGTCATAGCAGTCATCATCTGACAACTGAATATCCCATAGCACGGCCTTAACCGCAGCACGGCCGGCACCACCGGCATTATCGCGCTCTTCCCAGTTAATCTGTTTGCCACGTACCATCTGGCCTACATTCAGTACCTGCAGCTCGTGCACATCGACATAAGCACTGCCATCAGCGGCATCGTTATCACCGGCGATATTGATCCAGTCTCTGTAGTTGTCACGGTCCAGTGACAGGCGATTTGCCGTGATATGCACTGCGCCACCGCCTGCGCCTTGCACGCCACCGGCACCCGCCAATACTGGCCGGCGGTAATCGCCGTAGGCGCAATCAGGTTGCTCTGCTGTATCATCCGCATGACGACCCAGGCAGCGGCCTTCAATAAAGCCAACGCCATAACCGGCCGGATAGCCGGCACCGGCTGCATCAATAGCTCCCGTAGCGGTCAGTTTTTGCCCAACATGCAATGCCACCGGATACAGTTGCTGCAACTGGGCATCGGCCCGGGCGGCCTCAACTTTACCGTACAGCCACTGATCGCCCTCGGTATACCAGCCGTCGGTCAACGCCAGTAGCAGATAACTGCTTGGCAGCAGCGCCGAATCGGTACGCACTGTCAGCCTGCGAGCGTAAAGCTCGCTGTCGCCGCTGATTTGCAATGAACCACCGATATCAAGGTTAAACTGCGCCAGTTCAAGCGCCGCGCTGTCTTGAGTAACGCTGCCTGCTATCGCTACATCGTGTTGCAGTAACAGTCGCAGCCTGCTGCCAGGTTGCAGTATTACATCGCCCTGTATAGTCAGGCTATTCGCTTCAATCATCAGCTCAGTATCGACTTGCAACAGCAGGTTGCCATCGATAGTGATATCGCCGGCAACAGACAGATTCACACGGCCGCTGGCGGTCATATTGTCGACAGAGATTGGGCTGTCAAACTGTGGATCTTCATCCTGCCAGCTAACATCACCCAGCGAGTTACGCTGCAACACCGTTAAGCGGGCCGTATCACTGTGCTGACCGAACCCTACAGTTAGCGTGGTAACGCCAGCGCCCAGCGGGGTAAAGCCATCAAAGCCCGGCAAGGCAACCGCCTCGTCGGCTGAGCTCAGTTGTAACGGGTAGTAACCGACATCGCTGACGTCAATGTCATAACTGCGTCCCGCCACCAACACCCGGGCTTTAACCGTCAGATAAACGTCGCCGCTGTCCTGATTCAGGTTATACACCCGTTCTTTCGGTGTTACTGTGATGGCGGTTACCGCTGCCGGGTCGACTGCACGACTGTCAGCCCGGGTCGGATCGGAGCCGAAATGCACTTCAACTGCATCAGGTATACCATCACCGTCACTGTCCTTTAACAGCGGGTTGGTGCCCAGCTGATATTCCATACCGTCTGACAGGCCATCGTCATCGCTGTCCGGGTTGCGCGGATCAGTGCCAAGCTGCAGTTCAAGCAGGTTGCTCAGGCCATCATTATCGTAGTCTTCATCGCCATCATCGACACCATTGCCATCGCTGTCGCGCCGCGTTGGATCTAAGCCCAACTGATGCTCGAACAGGTTGGGTAAGCCGTCGCCATCGTAGTCACCGTCCAGGCTAAGACGTGGTAGAGCAATTGTATTGGCTACCAACAGACTTTGTGGCTGCTCAGCAGCAACTGCCCAAGGTTGTAATACAGCAGGTTCTTGTATTTGCAGCATTAGCAACTCGCCTTCCTGCTCAATGCTGGTCCGCGGGGCCAAATACTGCGGCTGTTGCGCATTAAAGCTCTGTGGCTCACCATCAATGTGCAGCTCTAACTGAACCTGTTGCCGGGACGGCACACCCTGTCCAATACGCACTGTCAGTTGCTGCTGTGTTTCGGACAACAAATAGGGTTGCTGTTGCTCTGGTAGCGACATAGCAGCCGTTAAGAACGAACCTTGCTGTGGCAATACCGAATCGGACTGCAACTCGCCCAGCAACGCTGAAACTGTGGTATCAAAGCGGTATTGCGTATACAACATCAGTGGCTGTGCCGGTACAAAGCGCAGCTGCTGTGGCGTATCCTGGCTAAATTCACCGGCCACCAGCTCGCCGTTTGGATCAGTAATGCGCAACCACTGGCTGTCCACCGGTGCGATAACCGCTTCGGTGAAACTAAACAGCACTGGCGTGATTTCGCTCTGATGCGCAGCTTCCAGCGTTATCTGCTGCACTGCCGGCAGGCGTTTAACAAAGTCGAGTGTCAGCTCTGCAAAGGCATTGATGGCAAAACCCGGCTCAGAGATCAGGCTGACAACCACTTGTTCTACCTGCTCATTACCCAGGGTTAACCGGCCGGAACCGGCGGTTAACGTCAGCTCAGTACTGCTATTGTCATTGGCAAACCGGGCCGCACCTGTTACGGCAAATTGCAGGACTAAATTAGCATCCTGTGGCTGGCCATCGGCGACAACGTGGCCGATGGCATTGCCGTAGCGGTCGGTCAGCTGCACTGCGACATGCACCTGTTCGCCGGCTTCCAGCACGTCTGGCCGGCCAAGCGGATGGTTAGCCAACTCAGCAACACTCAGTTCAAGCAGCGCAGCCTCGGCGGCGATAACCTGTACCGGGATCTGCTCTACCTGTATGAATGACGGCTGCGCCAAATAAGGCTGGTAATGCAGTTGCAAACCCGGCGGCTCACTGGCCAACAGCTGCAACTGATAGATATTGGCAAGTTCTGGCACCGTCACTTCAAGCCCGGCTTTACCTGCACGCAGACGGATCTGTGCTGCTTCGCCCAGATAGACGCCTTGTTCATCATAACGCTGACGCAGTTGCAGGCCCTCGGTAAAGGCAAAATGGAAGCCCGGCGCGTTAAAGCCCAGCGTGACATTGAAATCATCACGGTTGTAAATCAGGTTTTGAGCCGCGTCTACCAGTTCCAGTTGCAACAGCATGGTTTTAGCTGCCTGCACCGGCCTGATATGCGATACCTGCAGAGCAAACGGCATGCCCGGCAAGATATCTACATTGTGTACTGCCGGTTGTAATGCACCATAGTCTGCTAACCTGGCTTTAAGCTGGTAAGCCCCGACTTTTTCACCCAGCGTCAGCCAGTTAAAGCGCGCCAGGCCGGCCGCATTTGTTTCACTGCTTCCCAGTAAGCTCTCGCTGCCATCAGGCGTCAACTTAAACCAGTTAACCCGTTGCAACGCCACCGGACGTTGAGCAATATCTGCCACCCGCACCTGATAGCTGCCCGAGGCGCCACTGTCGAGCTCTGCAGGGTTAACCCCCGGCTCGCCCGCCGCTGAGAACTCAATCAGGTTAGGTTTCTGTGTCAGGTTAATACTGACCGCGTCACTGACACTGCGCTGGCCCATCCGATCGGTAAAGGCAACTTGCAGTTGGACCTGATCGCCCTGCACCTCAGTTCCCGGCAGCGTCAGTTGGGTGTAATAGCTTACCTGGCACAGCGGCCCCGGCATAGGCCGGCATAACTGCTGCTCTTGTTGCACAGCACCGTTGTAGCTTAGTAACAAACGGGTATCCAGTTGCTGCACACCACCATCGTCTACGCGATCCAGCGCTTGCAACGATACGGCCAGGCTGCGGCCGTATATCGCCGACGGCGCTACCGTCAACTGCATCAGCTGCGGCTGTGGTGGTAAATCCGGCACTACCTGAATGGGCTGTGTCAGCGTCGTTTGCTGACCGATATTGTCGGTCAGTGTCAGCGTCAACATTTGGTCGACAGCCTGATGTAACCGTTCATTACGCAAGTCTGCAATGTGATAAGTCTGCTGCTGCGTTTTACCGGCCAGCGTATAATCGCGCTCAAAGCCCGGCCAGCTCAGGTTAACCTTAGCCAGCCCGACATCGTCGCTATGCGCCAGCGTAACGCTGAATTCGCTTTGCTCCAGCACCTGTGCCGGGCTGTTGATCAGTTGCAGCTGCGGATAAGCATCGGCCACCACATCAACCGTCAGACTGGTGCTGGCCTTATTACCGGCGTTGTCGCGCATCTCCAGTTGATACAGGTACTGTTGGCCTAAGGCAGGCTTAGGCTGATTAACCACATAGCTGCCATTGTCAAAGCCGGCCCAGATCACCTGACCATTGCGTTTCAGTAAGGCCTGTTCGATGCCACTGCCAATATCTGCCACTGTCACCGCAATGGCGTACGGCTGGCTGTCCGGTACCTGGCCCTGCGCATCTATGGCCGATTGCAACGTAAGCTGTCCCACCGGTGCGGCCTGATCGGCCAGCCGGGATACTGGCATGGCCGCCGACTCTACCTGATTGCCGTAGATATCGACCGCCCGCGCCTTGATATAACGCGGCTGTGCAGATTGCGCTAAGTCCAGCCGGACAATAAAGTCAGGGCCGTAATGCTTGCGCATCAGGGTGTAAGGCCCAGCGCTTTGTTCAGCCAAATAAAACTCGACCTGCTGCAACGGCAGGCTGGCATTGTTGATATTCGCCACTACCCGTAGCGGTGTCGGTACATAACTTGGATTGTTAAAGGCCAGGCCAACTGTGAAATCATGCACTGGCAGATTGTCGCTTTGCAGCATCACCCGCCGTGGCAATGAGTACACCAGCTCACCCTGCTGCGTCAGCGCACGGCTGCGTACGGTAAAGGCTTTCCCATTATGTAAAGTAGACGGCACCAGAATCTGCGCATCGAAAGGTGGCGTTGAGGTGCGGCTGACAACTTCATCGTTAACCAGATAGTCTACTGCCTGCAGTGCATCAGTTTCGCTGACAGACAAGCTGATCAGCTGGCCATTCTGGAATACCTGACCACTAAACGGCGTTTGCAGCTGTGGCATGGCCGTAACAGCGTTATTGCCCAGCCACAGCAGTTCAATACCGGCCAATTGTTGGGCTAACAGTACTTCACCTTTATCCAGTGCAATGGCGGGAATATCCTGCGCCGCCTGATACACCAGTTGTGGCTGGCTAAAGCTATCCAGGCGCAGCTGATACAATTTGCTGCCCTGGCTAAACCAGACTGTACCCTGATCATACGCCAGCGCCTGCACTGCACCCACCATTAACGGCTGCACCTCGGCGTCAACTAATGACAAACGCTGTAAACCCGCTGCCGATGCCAGTAGCAGATAGTCACCGCCAAGCACCATACTATGCGCTTGCTGCGCCGATGCCAGCAGGGTTTTGATCTCAAGGTTAAACTCATCAAAAGGCATCGGACCCGTTTGTACCGCATACACAGTACCGGCATCGGTCAGCACATAAATAAGCTGCGCGGACAGCGCCAGGGCACGGATATTATCGCCCTGACTTACCGTTATAGTCGTAATGGCCTGCTTACCATCCGCCGAGTAAATACGCAACGCATCACCGACAGCCATCACCAGGCGCTGTGCATCGGCAGCAAAATCGCTTAGTTGCGGCTGCTTTAACACTAAACGCGCCTGACTTAAGTCGGTCAGGTTCCCGCTGATATCGTCATAACCCCAGACACCATTGGCAGTGGTACGCAATAAGCGGTAGTCGCTGCTGTAGGGTGACGGATAGACGCCGGTTTTATCCAGCGCAGGCAGGTCGTAATAGCTTTGTACCGCATAGCCACGCGCAGCCGCCAGGTAGTGGCCATGTTGCATCGCCACTTGCTGGGTATTGCCTTTGGCTTGTGTCGTCTTGAACAGGCTCCGGGCTTCAGACGGCAACGCTGTTAATGACAGCTGACGGCCATCACCAGACAGCAAGCGGTTTGCGCTCAGCTGTAACGGCATTGTCAATGCCAGCGGGAACCGGCCAATAACATAAGGCTGGCGCGCACTGCGGATATCCAACTGCAACAGATTGGCGCCATCATACAGCCACAGCTCATTATCGCGGCTTAGCAAGGCTTGCGCCTGTGACCACGGCATCGTCCACTGTTGGGCTTCACCCTGCGGGTCGATACGTACCAGTTTAGCGTTGCCTGCTAACCAGATAGCATCATCCTGTAGCGCAAAGTGGCTAAATTGTGCGTTATTTTCCCGCAACAAACGGCTTTGGGCCTCACCATCAGCCGGCAGCTGATATAGCCCCTGCTCTGTCAGCGCCAGCACACCATCTAAACCGGCGCTGAGCTGGTAAACCTGGCCAAGCGTCAGTTGCTGCTGCAACTGCAGCGAATTGCCCTGCACGCTAAACAGCTCAAGGCTGCCATCGCTGCTGGCCGCCCAGGCCAGCTCGCCCAGACTGGCCAGCTGAGTAAACTGCTGCTGGCTGCTGTACTGGCCCAGCACCTGATATTGCCCGGCAGGGTCAATAAACTGTAAGCCAATGCCACGCAGAGACACTAACCAACGGTCCTGTAACGGGATCAGTGCCTCGACGCTGGCATTGAAGCGGTGCAGCAATGCGCCCTGCTGATCGAACAAACGCTCGCGCTGGGTCAGATACAGCGCATCAGTCGTTTGCAGTGCCTGCGTAAACGGCTGGCTGTTGCCCGGCTGACCGAAGCTGTAACCGCGCAGCACCACTACCTGTTTGTCCAACTGGTGCTGGTTGCCGGCAGCATCACTGAGGCTGGCACGGATCTGTAGCGTACTGGTGTCCGGCACCTGTAACCGCAGGTGTTGCTCGGCACTGGCCAGTACATTACCTTCGGCATCGGTAGCGCTTAATGTCAGGCGCTGGCCATCAACCAGTTCGCGGTCGGCCGTTATCTCAACGGTACTGCCACTGTACACCCGGTCGGCAATGCCCTGCAGGCCAAACTGCAGCGGATTACGCTGTGGCTGCACGCGAATGCCCACTCTGTCCTGTGCGTAATAATGCTCAGGGCCAAAATACACCCGGGCGCGTAAATAGAAGGCTGACGCCTGAGCCACAACCGGCAGACGCAGGCTGATATCGCCGCTGGTTTTATCACTTAACACCCGGTTAAGCACAGTGCCGTTTACATCGGTCAGTGCCAGCTCAATAAAGCGCAGATCCTGCTCTGCCACGCCTTCTGCCAGATAACGCAACTGCAGCGGCTTGCCACCGGCAACAGCACTATTATTGTCCGGTTGCAGCAAGCTAATACGGCTTTGTGCCGGGTCATTGGCGACCCGTTCAACCTGCGCATTGAATGCCTGCTGATTCAACTGCCAGTTTAGTTCTGCACTGCCGGCTTGTTCCGCTACCATATAGGTACTGTGCAGCGTATTGGCCAGTCGCAATAACGGGCTGCCATCGGTCAGACTACTGCCAAGCAATCTGGCCTCATCTGACAGTTGCAGTGACAACGGCACCAACGCACCTTGCGCCAGGCGTGACGGCAGGGCGCTTTGTAACATCGCTGGTGGCGTAAAGGCCAGATTATCCAGTGCCAGCTGTTGCTGTACCTCAACGCCCGCTTCTGTCAGTAACTGCACTGTCAGTGTCGAGCCCGCCTGCTGGCGTTGTACTGCCAACTGATCAACATTCAGCCAGCGGCTGCTTAGGGTATCGCCTTGCGCGTTACTGATGCGCAGCCGGTAATCATCTGTCCAGCCAGACGGCAGTTGCAATACCAGTTCGGTGGCACTGGCTTGCAGGTTAATTTGTGCCGGCTCCGGTGCCGGCGCTGTTACTTTGCTCTGTTGCCACAACTGCTGGGCACTAAAGCGATACAGCTGCTGATGACCAAAGGCCAGCGAATGCTGCCACGGCAACACAGCAACAGCGTCTTGCTGCTCAAACGCCAGCCAGTAGTAACCCAGCTCTGCGTCCAGTAATTTCAGCCAGACATAACCCTGCTCGGCGCTGGACTGTACAACTTGCCCGGGTAGCTGCTGTTCGGCCAGTAACGCCAATGATTGCTCATCTACGTGCTGATATACCTGCAGTGTTTGCTGCTGCCACAGATACAACTGGTCTTGATGCACTGCCAGGCCATCGCTATAAGGCACGCTGAAACTGGCCAGCGCACGCAGGGCATTGTGTTGCGCATCCAGGTGCAGCAGTTGCAGTTTATCGCCCGCCAATACCCAGATCTGTTGTTGCCACTGCGCTACCGCGGTGATGTCATCGTCAAACTGATAGCCGGTTATCTGGTGCTGCGGATTATCCGGCTGTTGCAATGTTAACAGACGACCATATTGCACTATAGCGTGAGCGCCAGTGCTGCCTACCAGTTCACCGAATAACGGCAGCTCAGTGGCCTGCGCGTTCGCCTGATAAGGCAGCTGCAGCAAACGGCGCTGCCCTTGCAGATTATCCTGAATAAACAGCGCACTGCGTCCGGCGAACACCTGCTCCAGTCTGGCGCCGTTATTGCTGTGCCACCATTGGCCTGTCTCGTCTGCCAGGCGGTAGCCACCGTTATTTTGCTGATACAGTGACAGCATCGCCAGACGGTCGGCAAAACGAACCGGTAGTACCTGCACTAGCTGTTCATCCGCTGCCGGCTGGCTTGCAGCAAGTTCTGCCTCACCACTCAGATACGCTACCAAATCTAACGTGCTTTGCTGGCGGTTTTCATTGCCCGATAGATCCCGCAGCACGCTTTGCAGCGTCACGCCGCCGGGTACAGCAGCATCATGCGGCTGTAATGGCACGATGTCGCTCAGCGGTGCCAGTGGTAAGTTATGCAGGCTGCCATTGTCGCTGATAATCAGCTCTGACTGGTTGCTGTAATCAACCATCTCGGCCGGGATTTGGCCAGCAACACGTAAACCGGTACCGCTAAGCACTTTATGCTGTGGCAATACTTGCAGCTGCGCTTGTTCATTCACACCATCGTCCGGCACTAAATTGATAAAACGCCGGGCGCTTAGTGCGCCATCTTGCAGCAACAACAATACCACCGCATCTTCTGCAGTGTGTGGCAGAGTTACTTCAAGCATAAAGCGCTCAGGTTCTTGCTCGGTGCGGCTTAGCAGAATTGCCGGCGGATTGGCCGGATGCAGTGGATCTGCACCCAGTTGCAATGACAGGCTGGCCTGCTGCAAATTGCGCAGCATCAGTTCCAGCGTAACACGCTGGCCGGAGCGCAGTTGACTGCCATTGTCCGGGCTGAGGATCGCCAGCTCAGGCTCGCCACGACTGGCATCAAACGGTCTGATCGTTACAGCCTCTGACACCGCCATATTGCCGTTCGGATCCTGTGCTCTGGCCTGCAAGGTTACCGCATCTTCTGAAGTCGGCGTAAAGCTAAAGCGGTTACTTTGTGCCAGGCGCTGGAAAGCACCGCCATTTACCGCCATTTCAACCGATTCAATACCATAGCGGTCAAACACTTTCAGCAACACTTCGGCAGGTTCGCCGATTGGCAGGCGATCACCCTGTTTCGGCGACACGATCGCCACTTCCGGCGGTGTCACATCCAGATACAGCTGATAACTGTCGGCTTGTTGTTTGCTGGCACCATAACCAAACTTAACCAGCGTCAGCAATTGCATCTGGTCGTTACCATTTAGCTCGGCCAGTCGCGGATGCATATACAACAGCGAGGCGCTGGCTTCGGTTGCGCCCGGCTGTAATTGTGCCCGGTACCAGCGGCCATTCAGCTGCAGGCTAACCTCGCTTATCAGATCGGTGTCACCGCTCAGTGGCAGGCGGATCGTCGCCGCAGTCAGCTCTTCTACCTGTGCCGGCGTGGTTTGTACCGCACCGATATTCACTACCGGGTCAACCACGGCCAGGCTGTAATCCTGTTCGGTCACGTTGGCTGCCACATCGACCACTTTGACTCTAAGCACCAATTGACTGAAATCTTTGTCAATCTTCACGTTAAAGCCGGCCGTGAATGGCTGATAAGCACCAAACTGCACACCACCATCGCGCGACAGACGGTAGCTGTACTTCAGCTGGTTGTTAGCAGAAATATTGTCCAGTGCCTGCGCAATAAACGAGTAGCTGCGGCCCCGGGTTAAACTCACGGCCGGTGTGGCGGCACGGCCATCGGCTAAGGTCAGTTGCAACTGACGCGGTGCCAGCGTATCACGGCTGGTAAAGCTTTGCGCCACGGCACCGTCGGCACTAAACAGCGTTGCTATGCTGCTGTTCAGCGGTAAAGCCAGGTTATCTGCCAGATCGCTGATACCGCTGATAGTCAGTTGATAAACAGCGTTGTGCAGCAGTTGACGGCCTTCTTTTAAGCGCAGTGTTACCCGGTTATTCAGGCTGACCAGCTCAAAGTCGGCACTGATATTCTCCGCCGCAGCACCACTGTAGTCCTGCATCTGCCGCTGTACGCTAAACTGCTGCGCCCGCAGTGGCTCAGAGCCATGTAATGTCAGGCCGTTATTATAATCAAACGCCTGCCATTGGCTGATGCGCGGTGGCGTATCATCGATAGCAGTGAGGCTGATATCTGCCGTTACCGCTTCGCCAGTGCTGGCTTTAATAATATGCAACTGATAAGTCAGCCCCGGTTCGGTTGCCGGCGTGCTGACCAGTAAATGGCCGTTTTCCATCCGGTACGTCAGCTGGTTTGACCGGCCGGGCTGATCAAACCGCGCCGGCGCCAGCAGGTGCACAGCTAAGTCACCGCTGAAACCGGTGCCTTGTACCGTCAGAGTATTACCGCCACTGTCCGACAGTAAAGCCGTACCACGCGCATTATCAGACGTAACGCTGTCCACCGCCAGCGCCTCTGCCACCAGCACCGCTGCCGGCAGGAAGCTCTCCGCCTCGGCCTGATACAGATGCAGGCTGAATAAGCCAGCTTGAGCCAGCGCTGCCGTAAACTGCAGCTCAGTGCCGCTGTCGTTAACCTGCCAACTGTTGCTGTCCACCGTTAGCGGTCCGAGCTGCAGTGACTCTAAGGTATGCAGATTAACGCCCTGCACGGTATAGGTAGTTTGCCGGCCGGCAATGGTATTAGCCGGGATCAGCCGTTGTGCCTGTGCCGGCCCTTGCGCAAAACTGGCATGCGTACTGAACGCCCAGGGTAAGTCGAACCGGACATCGGCACCGGCCACAGCCGATAGCGGCAGGCCCTGTAACTGCACCTGATAGCGGTTGCCCAGCACATAGCCCGGGCTGTAGGGTTCAAACAGCAGGCTTTGATCGAACCAGTCGGTGTAGCCAGGCAGCGGTTGCGCCAGCTGATCGCTCAGTTGCAGGCTGACATTACGCCAGTCCTGACGCCACAGTGACAACTGCAACTGCAGTGTCTGCAAATTATGCTGAGCCTGCAGCGGCATAAAGGCCGAGGCATTAGCCAGCGGCAGTGCAGCCGCACCATAGCCACGGCTATCCAGCCATTCCACCAGATCAGTGCTAAAACTTATCTGCTGCAGCGTTTGGCTAAAATCAAAGCCCGCCACTGGCCGCAGGCTTAGCTGCTGGCCGGACAAATCAATGTCGTATAACTGCCAGCTGTTATTGCTGCGTGCCAGCGCCAGCTCACCGCTTAGCTGTAACATCTGCAGCGCCGGCGGTAGCGCCATGCTGCCGGTTTCGTCTGGCGCCTGCCCGGGCAGCGGTGACAGATCATAAAGTTTCAGCAACTGGTCACTGACCAGCCACAAGCGGTTGCCATCACGCTGTAAGCGGCCGCTTTGCAAAGTAGGCAACGCCAGTCCCTGTACCGGTTGCTCTAACTGCCACAACCGATAAACCTGCAGCTTGTCGCTACGTAACACGATCAGCTGATCGGCGCTTAATATTGCATCCAGATAGTGACCATCGATAACCAGCAGATCCTGTGCGTACAGATTACCCAGCCGCAGTTGCTCCGGTAACTTCCACAACAGGTTGCCACTGGCCAGCTGTAACTGACCTCCGCTAATACCATCGTGCAGCAGGCGGTTAACCTGCTGTGGCAGATAAGGGTCACGTAAATCATACAAGCTACTGCTGCCATCTGTGGTTTGTACCAGCAACCAGTGCTGATCCAGCGCCAGCGCACTGATACTGTGTGGCAGCGCAATCTGGCCAATATAGTGCCGCTCGGCGCCAAGGCCAAACAACTGCACCTGATCGGCGCTGGCCAGTGCCAGTAATTGGCCGGAGCGCGCCATCAGCTTGACTCCCTGCTGCTGGTCGCTTTGACCAATCACCACGTTAAATTGTTGATTGCTGGCAGTCGTCAGCTTATCAAACTCGTTGTTGATGCTGACATTCAGCGTGCCTAAGGTGTCTGCCGGCAGTGGCAGCACCAGCAATTGATCAGATTTCACCTGCACATCAGCCTGCGGCAAGCCATTAATCAGTACCCGGCTATACCGGCTAAAGCCCTGGCCCACGATGCCCAGCAAAACGTTTTCGTTCAGCACAAATTGCTGATCGGCACTGTTAACCTGCCCGGTGCCGCTGTTAAAGCGGCCAACACGTTCAATTTGAGGGTCGGTCACATAGGTAAAGGCCAGTGGCAGTACCGCACTGAATAAGCCAGTGCTAACACGGGCGCCCACCACGCGGTTCTGTGCCGGTTTTTCTGCTAAGGCCGGTAATTTCAGCAACAATTGTTGCCCGCTTACGACAGTGATATCAGCCGGCGCGACTTGTTGGCCGCCAATTTCCACCGCTGTGTCCGCCGTCAGCCCCTGGCCATACAGTTTAACCTGCATACCGCCACGCCAGCTGCCAATGGCCGGTTCGAGATAGTCAATTACCGGTTTAAGCGCATCATCATAGCGGAAGCGGAAACGGTAATCGTCGCCCAGCGTCCGACCGTTCAGATCACGCAGTACACCGCGCACTCTGACCTGATATTCTTTTTCATGTTGCCAGCCCTGCGCCGGCTCAAAGCGCAGCAAGCTGCCCAGTTGATGCACGTCGCTATGCCAATGGCCCGCGACCTTGGCGCCACTTAATGTCACTTCAAACAGGCTGTCACGTTGTTCGGCCAACTGCTGATTATCCAGCAGACGGTTAAACTGGATCTGCAAGCTTTGCTGCTGATGTAAAATGCCGTTGCCAACCGGTTGATGCTCCAACACCTGCAAGCTGTCGTTCTGGAACGAATAAACACCGCCACCAATATGGCTGGCGGTTGACGGCCGTTGCTGCGGGCTTTCCAGCGGCTGGCCTTTATTGTCACGCAGATAAGCCACACCAGCAAACAAGGTGTCTGGCCTTGCTACGACGTCTTTTACCGCACCGGTGACAGCAAAATAATTACCCAGTGCGATATCACGGTTAAAGCGGCCGTTGAGCCAGTCACTAATATCAAACTGCTGCAAATCACCGTGGCCGGCGGCCACGTACAGTTGCTGCCCCTGTCGTAATAACCGGCCGGCATGCAGCTCGCCATTACGCAGCAGATAGGCCAGCTTTAAGCCGGTCAGATGCTGGCCAGAGAAGGTATCAAACACTTCGACGGTGGCCTGCTCTGCGGTAGACACCAGCAGGATATCGCCCAAAGGCATAATGTCAGCTGCCGGCAGGCGTTTGTTAAAGCGGTCGGTCAGTGCAATACGTTTTATGATGTCAAAACGTCCGCTGTCCAGCTCCAGTGCCAGCACCTGCCGTTGCGACGGCTGCAACAGCCACAGATGCTGGTCGGTCAGCACCAGGCGCGACACCCAGCCACCCAAGGTAGCATTATTTAACCGGGTCAGGAGCCTTAACTCTCCGGCGTCAGTAAAGGTCAGTACATCGACCGAGGCGGTCGTGGCAACGTAGAGCGCGCCCTTGCTGACTTCCAGTGCTTTCACCGGCGAAGCCAGCTGGTATTCCTTTAGCAGCACCGGCATCGCGCCCTGGCTGATGTCGAACTGATACAGTTTGCGATCACCGGCAATAAACAGGAATTGCTCGTACGCCGCCATCGCCACAAAGCCCTGCGGTGCCAGCTTGGTTTTGAAGTGGTAGCTGTAACGGGCATTGGCAAACTCGCGCTCAATCACTGCAGGCTTGAGCGGGTCGGCTAAATCCAGCACTACCAACTCACTATTTTGGGTACTAAATTGGCGGATCAGCTTACCATCGGTATCGAGCAGTTTGTAATCACCGCCGGTGACAGCGTATAACAGCTGATCGCGCACCAGCATAGCCGCAATTGGGTTTTCCGCATCGTCAGCCAGATCGACACTGGCCAGTTCGGCATCGGCGTAAAAATAGGCCTGATTAAAGCCGGCCCATTCATCCGGGAACTGCGGGTTATTTACCAGAATGTCGGCATAACCAAAACGACCGGCCGGCATCATCACTTCCAGCAAGTAATCTGAGCGGATCCGCAGTGCATTGACCGGGTTCGCACCGACAGTCACTTGTGTATGCGGCGTGAAGCCATAGCCGCGCAGCGATACCCAATTGCCGCCTTGTGGCGGGCCGGTTAACGGCGAAATATCCTGCAGCGTGACAGCAGGCATCACTATCGCCGCACCAACCAACTCACTGACGATATCTGCCCGTGCTACTGATACTGTTATCGGCGCTGTAGGTTCAGCCAGATAAAGCTTCGGCATCTGCAGCGTGATTTGCTGATCATTAATAGCTGTAATAGCATCAACGGCGACAAGCTGGCCGGCAATGCGTACTTGCAAGGCGTCCGCGTTACTGCCAAAACCCTGGCCCTGCAATACTGCCCGCTCGCTGCCGTCGGCATGGAAGTAGCGGCCAACCGGCTTGCCACTGTTATCCAGACGCTGTACCTGGTGTAACTGCGGCCGCAGTTGCTGGCGGTATTGGAAACCATAGCTAAGCTGACGGCCAAGGGTTTGACCATTCAGGTTTTGCAAAGCGGCATCAAGCTTAAGCACAATATCCTGTGGCTGCCAACTGTCTGGCAGGGTAATAAACAGCTGGCCACCGGTTAGCGTATTAATGCCCTCCAGCGTATAGCCAGCTAATGGCTGACCGGCGCTGTCGGTGATGCTGACCCAGCTGGCCAGTTCAGCTGCGTTGGTAACAATAAAGTTGTCAAAATCCAGCCGCAGTATATCCTGCGGCACGACGACAGAACCCGCTTGCGGCGTCATGGCAACCAGTCTTAGTCCCGGTGTGATCAGTTGCTGGAAGCCATGTTCAGTAGCAATAAAGCTAAAGCCATTGTGTTGCATCAGGCTGCCACCGGTTGGCAGTGTTTCCCAATAACTGGTAACAAAACGGCCATCTTCGGCGCGGCTCAGCCGCAGCAAACGACCTTGCATACTCAGGCTAATGCCATCCTGCTGCACCAGCAGCTGCACCGCACCGCCTTCATAGCTGGCGCGATCGATTGGCTGCACCCGGTAGCTAAGTTGCTCACCAAAGCCGTCAAATATCGCCAGATATAACTGGCCGTCACGCTCAAATACGACGTATAGCTCATCGTTCAGCCACTGCAACTGCAATGGCCGGCCCTGCAGTTCGCCCTTATTAAAGTGGATAGTGGCAAAACCGCTTTTCGGTGCCAGTTCGGCCGAGTGCAAATCGAGGAAACGGATAAAGCCGTCGCCTAAATCACTGGCCGCCGCCACGGCAATAAGCTGCTGGCCGCTATTGAGCGCTATACCGTTGGCGCGGTAGCCGGTTAGTGGCAAAGTTTTAATCAGATACGGCTGGCTGGCATCAGCGATGTCAATCAGCAATACGCCCGCTTCAGCAGCACTGAGCACAGCCAGCTCGCCGGCTAACACCATACCGGTGACACTGCTGCTCAGCGGCAGCTGTGCCATTCGTACCGGGAATTCCGCCAGGCTCAGATCATACACTTCAAAGCCATATGGCATTAAATACGGGTTAGCCGCGCTGGGGTTAGCACCCTGGCCGACACCGACATACAGCAGCTCGTCCCTGACGGCCATGGCACCGATAGTCATCGGCGGATAATTTGGCAAATCAATCAGGCGGCCACGCTGTATCTGATACGAATACTCGCCGGCTTTAAACAGCTCAGAGCCATGGCGCAGATAAATATCATAGACTTCAGGTTGCAGGCTCATTGGCAAGCGGAAGCTAAAGCTGGTTGGCGTTAGCACGTCATCTTCAAGGTTAACCAGATAATAGCCGTCGTCTACCTGCTCGGTTTCCACTACCTTGCCAGAGCGGCTTTGCAGCATAACCTTAGTACCTGGCAGCATTACGGCTTTATCGAAACTGATAGTCAGCGTGTTGCCGCCGTTTAATGGCCCGGATTCTGCACTGAGTTTAACCTTGGCCTCGTTATAGCTGTCAGCCAACATCACGGCACCAAAAAGTGTCGCCGTTAAGCCGTTTTGCTCCAATTTAACCGGGTAGTTGCCTGCTGGCATAGCCAACATATCCAGCGCCTCGCTGGACACCGTAATACGGCTGTCATCATGCCAGCTAAAGGGCACCTGATAACTGCCTATCCAAAGCGTAGCGTCACTTTGAATAGCAGCGCCCTGCAGACTGATCTCGGTAGGCACACCACGGCGCACCGCACCGTTGTAGCTGGCGTGAAGCACTGGCTGTGGCGTATCACGGTAGCTGAACTGCAGCCCAAACGGCGCCAGCAACTGGCCGCCACGGGCATTTTTACCGGTGTTGAGCAGCAAGCGATATTGATGATTATCTTGTGCACTAAATTGCAGCGTAAAGCGGGAAGCGGCGCCATTTTGCAGATCGTCCGCCAGCAGTTGCACGGTTACCGTTTCTGCCGTCGTGACATCCTGCAGGCTAAACGCCTGTTGCAACGATTCAACTGACATCAGTTCATTAAACTGAATTTGCAACGGCACATTATTACCCAGTATGCCTTGCTCTTTGACAGAGGCTGATGTGACCAGCGCGCCCGGTAAGTCAAGCAAACTAAAGCCTGACGTCCCCTGAGCCACCACTACGCGATCTTTAAACACCGCTAAGTCTTTCACCATTAGCTTAGTACCGGCCGACAGTAGCTGAGGCCGGTCAAGATCGCTGAGGTCAAATAGCAGCACACCACCGCTATCATTGGCGACCAGTAAACTGGAACCCAGCAGTTCCAGGCCAATCACCCGGCCGGGCCGGGCCTGATCGGCGCTGGTCAGTTGCAGATAACGTAGCTGCTCCGGCCGTTCTGGTTTTAGCAGCGCCACGCCTTTGCTACCAGCGGCCAGCAGCAGGTAATCGCCAAACCGCACCATGTCATAGACGTTGCTGTCCAGCAGTAAAGAACGCTGCAACAACGGGTCGAACAGGTTAATACCCACTACCTGATGCAACTGACCTGCATTGTCTTTGCCAGGCGCTATGGTATTGAAGTCCAGCAGTTCACAACCGTTGGCCGGTTGCCACTGCAGTGCCTGATATAAACCACCGGCGTATAACCAGCCGTCATCGGCCAGATATAAACTGTGTGAGCCAGGAATGGCCAGTTTATTGTCCAACAACACCGGATCAGCACTGTCGAGCATACTGAGCATCGATAAGCCGGCACGCTCAGCCGGTACGGTAACATTGCCGCACTCGGGAATTTTTGTATTGGCGCTGCCTGGTGTTAAGCCAGCAGCAAAAACCGCGTAATCGCGCCCGGCTATGGCAGAGGTTAACGGCTCGCCACCGCGCATAGGCAGTAACTCACGCATCAGGATCGGCATGCCATTCGCTTCATCAGTACCCAGCTGATACACCCCACCGTTACCGGTTGCCACTAATACCGAGTTGCGCCGCTCGTCGGCCTCTGCCAGCGGCTGTGGGTACTGCTGCAAGCTTAACGCATCGAAACTGTAGGCGCGGGGCGTGATGCCTTCGGCCAGCATGGCCTCTTCCTGTTCCGTTAACGGATCGCCCAGCAGTTGTTTACGCAACAGCGCCATCTTCAGCAAATCTTTGGCGAACTGCTCCTGCTCGGCCTTAGTGAAGTTAATAGAGGGCACACCGCCTACCAGCAACGGCTGGTAGCGGTTATTAATATCCACACTCATCGCCAGCACTTTGTCTGGCAGCGTATAGCCATTAAATTTTTCGTTGCTGTAACCCTGCGCAAAGTAACCGCCGTCGGCAAATGCCAGGCCGCGTGTGGCATCCAGCAGTACTTTTTGCGGCGACGTGTTTGCCATCGCTACAGCAGACAGCTGCGCCATGCCGTAACCCAAGGTCAGGGATTCGTCGGCAACACGTTGCTCGGCGGTGCGGTTGGTGACAATAATACGGTGACGCCCGGACGGATTACGCGGCGCAACAAAGCGCAGCCAGTTTGACGATAATACCTGCACCCCTGACGCTTTAACGGCACCCACAGTAACACTGGTGCCCTGTTGCACGCTGTTACCCGGATCGAAGCCGCTGCCATATAAGTCGATCCAGTCACCGCCGCTGACATCAGTCCATAGCGGTAATACTCCGGTTGCTGTCAGGGCGGCATCTACTACGACAGCACCCTGCATGCGGCCGCTAAATACTACACCTTGCACCGGTACACTGATATCCAGATCGTACAGCCCGGGTTGCTGCAGTGCCGGCAAGGTGAAATGCAGCAGTGCCAGACGCTCATTTTGCTCACTGCGCTGCACGCTGACCTGTTCTGCGACTACACCACCAACACGGATCTGTGGCGTATCATGCCGTTGTGGCCAACCAACGACCGTTAGCGTCATCTCGGTAGCAACGCCAACCTGAGCGCGGCGCGGCAACACGTCCTGCAACACTAAAGATTCAAGCTGAACACCAGCGTAACGGAACTGGAATTGCTGGCGGTTATGCATCTCGTACAGCGTTATATAACGGTCGCCGCCTAATGGCTTAACCGATTTGACGCCGGCTTGTGCCGTCAGATTCAGTAACTGGCCAGATTGTAGATTATTCGCGTTCAAGCGGATTTCGGCATCGTTGTTAACGATGGTCGTCTGCGCCGCAATGCGCTGGCCCTGCTCATCGGTAACAACAAACTTGTTCAGGTTATCCGGCCATAAATCAATGGCTTTGTTAAACCGCAACCGGATAATATCGTCCGCCCCTAGCAGACGTGATAGCGGGCTTACCCCAATCACTGTTAACGCCACATCGTTAAAACTCAGAATACGGTGATGACTGCCCTGCGCCCAGCTGCCAGCCGCCAACACACTGTATGAGCCGGCCGTCAGCAGGCGGATATCGGTACCTTCGCTAACAAGCCCGGGCAGCACTTTGGGCGCCTTCGCATTGCTGATATCAAAGGCTTTAACACCGCTTTCACCCAATGCCAGATATAACAGGCTGCCATTTAACGCCACATCGTATACATGGCCGTGCTCCGCCAGTCTGGCCAGTACTACCGGCTCACGCGGGTTGGCATAGTCAATAATCAGCGCACCGGCGTCACCAGCGGCGACTACCGCCAATTGGCCCTGTACTACCACCCGGCTGCCAGGCAGATTGACACTGGATACCAGCTGTAAACCGCGTTCGGCATGATGGGCAAATAAATACACGCCGCCACTGCTGCTGGCACTGCTGCGTAATGTTCTGGCATTAAAATCATAGTCACCGGCAGCAACCAGTGTGTAGCGCTGCTCTGCCTGCCACATTGCCGCCACATCTAAGGCATTGTGCTGCGATGGCAAAGCGGCCTGCTGGGCAATATATAACTTGTTGTGTAAATAGGCGTCGGCCAGGGCCAGGCCTGCCTCTGCATTGGCCAGTGTTACGGCATAGTTTTCTGCCAGCAGGCCCTTCGCAAAGCGGGCTCCAAGCGGCAGTGTTTTTACCAGCGTAAGCCGGGTTATATCATCGCTGTCAATGGCGTAAACCAGTAACTGTGCCGAGCCAGCCTCAGGCTGGCCGTCAGCATCGAAACGGGCAGCGCTGATAAAAATCCGATCGTAACCACGTTCAAAATAACCATCAATACCCAAAGCGGCCAGGCCATCAGGCAATGCCAGCTCAGTTACCAGTGCCGGCTCGCCCTGCTGTGCCTGCTGCAGGTTGTACAGCAATACGCCACGCGTGCCGGCCGCTGCAAACAGGTAGCTGGCGCTGGGATCAAGATATTGATCATAAATAGCGCCTTTGCCATCCAGCTGATAAGCACCCAACATCCGGTACTCAAAGGCCTTTTCCAGCCGTTGTTCGCGGCCATCACGGTAGCGCACTGTCACATCAACCTTACCCAGTGAGCCGGCCGGTGTGATCACTTCAAGCCGTTCGGTATCCAGCACTTTAATGCTGGCGGCAGGCACTTCGACCTCGCCAAACCATAGTTGCAGTTGTTCAGTACCTGGCTCAAAACCTTTACCACTGAGCACCACTTTAGTGCCACCACCAACGCCGCCGACAGCTGGCGTCACGGCAGTTAGCCGCAATGGCTCCACATATTGTACTGCAGCTAATTTTTGCGTGATAAAACCACGCTGGTCGCGCAGCTGCATGGCGGCTGCGCCGGCTTTACCGGCTGGCACCGCTACCCGGTAACTGTTGCCCTGCTGCGACACTACCCGGCCGGCACGACCGGCGATACTAAATAACGGCTGTTGTGCAGCTTCAAGCAACGTAACGACAACTTCACCACCTTCGGTACTTACGCGGTGCGGCACAATAGACAGGATCTGTGGCTCATTACCACTGTCCAGCGCGGTGGTAAAGTTCAGCTGATAGTCCATCAAGCCTGCCGAGCGCCGGCTCAGTGGCTGTTGTGATAACTGCAACCGGTATTGCTGCTGCGGCTGTAACGGCTGTTGCGGGGTCACGCTGACATGGGCTGGCTGCTGTGCCGACCACTGGTATTGCACCGCCGTTAGCTGGCCTTGCGCAGTACCGTCCTGCCAGTACAGCCGGGCATACTGGTTCAGGAATGTCTGCGCATCCGCCTCGTTGGTAAACGGCAGTGGCCGGTTAAACTGCAGCCGAATAGCCGCATCCAACGGCACTGCTGCTGCATCCGGCTGAGGATAGCTGTGCACCAGATCCAGCAGATAGGTGTCAATCAGCGCCAGTTTGGTGCCACCTGCAGCACTGTCGGGCTCTACAAAATAGCTGGCAATGGCCACCGCATCCTGTGTCAGCAGCGCGGTATGCCAGTTACAGCCTGTTTCACATAACGTCATCACATCCTGCAACGGCAAGCGCTGTGGTTCGGTTAAATCAAACAGTGCCAGATAGCCATTGTCCGGTTTAACGCCTTTTTGCGTATTAATAAACTGCAGTGCGGTGGTTTCACCGGCGGCCAGTTGCATGGCTTTGCCCGGCAGGTTAAAGCCAAACGCCTGATAGGATTTATCCAGGCGCCAGCTGCTTGCCGCGCTTGGCTTCCAGCTACTAAGCTGGTCGCTGCCATCCAGATAGTGCTCTGACAACCAGCGGCTGGCAACCTGCGGTGTTAATGCCGAAAAGCCCAGCACCGGCAGTTCAGGCCGGCTTAGATCCAGCAGCGCTGTTCCCGTACGTGAGGCCATACCCAGATTAAAGCTGCCGCTAAGCGCCAGGCTGTGGCCGGCGATGCTGGCTTGACGGATCTGTGGCGTATACAGGGTGCCGTCCAGCGCAATTTTGTCGATTACCGCACTGATAAAGGGTTGCGCCGGCGCGCTGATATTGATGACCAGTACGCTGTTATCGGTTACCGCCAATAGCAGGTTGTCTTTTACCAGCAGCTGTTTAGGCGCTTTCTCTAATGGCAGCCTGATGCTGTTAACCACGGCACGGTTGTCTTCGCTATCACCATCCGGTAACTGGTTAACACGGTCCAGTACCAGCAAATAAACATCGCTCTCGTACGGGTAATCAATAAACGGGAAAGTAGCACCCTTAGCGCTGACATAAACATGCTCAGCCCCCAGTGCCAGTGTCTGTACTGTCAGGCTTTGCGGGAAATTGTAGTAGCCCAGGCCGTGCATCGGTGCTGCGTCCTGCAGCGCGTCGGGGCGATAATGCACCAGTGCCAACCAGCCCGGCGCATAGTAACGGTTGACATAGCTGGCTTCGGTAACGTCTTCCGGACCATCTACCATCCCAGCGTTAACACCATTGCCCAGCACATAGGCTAAGCCCAGGCTGGCGTCACTGGCCAGTGCGGCGATGCGCCCCGGCGGCAGCAACAACGGGTCAATATAATTGGTTCTTTTACCGCTGTTATAATCCTGAATTTGCTCCATCGTCAGCGGGCTGCGGGTTTCCAGCAGGCGGTTAACCGATAAGCCGCCGTAGAACAGCGCCTTGGGTAGTACCGAGCTGCGGCCGCGCTCGTCGGTCAGCTGTAAATCCACAAAACCACGGAACTGCTGGCCGAAGTCCGGCACTCGCAGCTGCATGCGCTGGGCGCTGTACAGCCGCAGACGATCGTTATCAACCCGCTGCGTTATAGTTTGCCCCAGGCCGTCATTGCGTTTGGCAGTTAACACCACTGTGGGGCTGAAACCGTAACCGGCCAGCTCAACCACATCATTTTCTCCGCGCTGCGACGCGCTGACAAAAGGCGGCGTGACATGCGTCAGTTTCAGCATATCAACATAAATAAAGGCGCCGGGTACTACCAGCTCTGCACTGTGTGGCTTTTTCAGCACCAGCGCCGCCGGGCCCGGGTAATTCGGTACCGTTACTGCAGTAATGATGTCAGGGTCTTGCTGTGTCGCCGCTGCGACAAAACGGGTAATCCGCAGTGGCTGGCCGCCCAGTTCCAACTGCATATCGGCCGAGAAGTTACGGCCCTGAATTTCAATCTCGGTGCCACCGCCAATATCGCCCTGGCCCGGTGTCACTGCCAGAAACTGAGGCGTTAAACCTGCCTCAGCATGTTGTGTCATAAAGCGGAACTGATAATCGTTCTGTAGAGGATAGCCGGTTAACGGCCTGGTACCGGCGACAACAGTGACATAATAATCGGCACTGCTTTGCAGCGTTTTACCGACCGCCAGCTCGCCAATAATAATGCGTTTGTTTTCACTGCCATCCGGGTTTAACGCAAAACGCCAGGCAAACCACTCTGCCAGTTGCTGGCCAATGTCAGGATGGCCCTGACTAAAGCGTACCAGTTCAGCTAACTGCTGCCCCTCTGCCAAAGGCGCAGAAAACTCCAACCGGATGCTAAGCTGCTCAGTATCAACCTGCTGCGCATCCCGTGCCGGCGTGTGGCCGGTAACCGTTAGCTCAGGGAAGTCGACATCAATAATACCCTGGCGGCCGGCGGCCAGTTGCATCCGGCCCAGTGCAAACTGCACATCGGTGGCAACAAAGTCATCAGCAGTAGCCGGCCGGTGCGTCAGTACCGGAATGCTGTTGTCCGTCAATGCCGGATTTAGCACCGCCAAATCAATAATTTCGGCCAGACCTTCGACCGCAACACCTTCCTGGTCGCGATAAAAGGTGGTGACATAGGCTTTGTTGCCAATCACTTCAACACTGCCGGCACCACCATTGCTGTAATCACTACGCGCGGCGCGCAGCTCAAGGGTTTTTTGTAGCCGCAGTTGCAGCGGGTCGGCAATATTAATCACATGCAAGGCACCATTGCCCTGCCAGGCTGCCATATCGGTCAGGTACAGGGTATTGCCGACAATGGTCATTTGATTGGCAATGCCGGCGGTATCCAGCGTTGCGACAATTTGTAAACCGGGGCTGGCCAGATCAGCTACCACCAGGCCCTGATAAGAGGCGGCAATAAAGGCATAGCGGCCTTTTACCTGCACATCCCGCACAAAACCATCAGGCTTGATAAAACCGACATGGTAGGGTGCCTGTAAGTCGGCAATATTCACCACCTGCACACCACCAGCGCCATTGGCAATCAGCGCTAACTGGCCGGCGGTAGTGACATTGTAAGTATCGCTGTAGGGTAAATCGACCTGACCGGTTAACACATAGGGTAAGCCAAACTGTTCATCTTCGTTGCGCTTATGGAACAGTAACAACTGGGCGGCTTTATCCTGATACAGCGCGCCGGTATCAGGGAAATCTGCCATATCGCGCTGTAATTGTTTGGAGAAGTCTACTTCGTCGCGGCAGGTGACGCAGGTATCGGCCGCTTTAGCCGCTACCACTATGCCGTCGGCTGCAGAGAGCCCGGTAATAGTACCGGCAAAAATTTCTGCACTGCCATTAATCAGTGGCGAGTGTAACCAGCGTAAGCCTTGCTCGGCAGGTTGCTCCAGCTCGTAATAATCGGCAAGGAACAAGCCGGTTTGCGGTTTATAATTCTGTTGCTCCTTAGTTAACGGTGCCAGCTGCGGATCCTGACTATAGGGTGCATGCACCGACCAGGCGGCCACCAGACTTTGCTGTTGGGCGCCGCTGGCAAACTGTGCCAGCTTGCTGTAATACACCTGCCGGGCAGCATCTTTTGGCATCGCTTCCAACGAACCTGGCGCTTTTAACGTTGGCTGCCAGAACCGGGCTTCACGCTGTGCCAGTGATACCTCATACACGGCCTGATACGTAGCCGTATGGGCGCCAGCACTGACGAGTGTATCAACCCGCACCCGCTCATTGGGCTTTTGCTGGCGGCTAACAATATTACCATCGGCGAAGCTGCTCCAGTATACATAGGTATGGCGCGCCGGATCGCTCGGTGCCAGCCCCAGTTGGCTACCGCCCTGATCATCGTAGCTTAGCTCGCGTTCATTTTGCGCCAGCTTAATCCAGTTACCGGCATTGTCCTGATATTCACGGGTCCAGACCTGAGTCACCCGACGCTCGGTAACCGAGCCAATATCCTGCACAGTCACCATACTAACGACAGTTTCGCCGGCCGGCATAATGTCGCCGCTTACCGGACTGATATTGACAATTTTCGGTGCCACGGTGTCTTCGACCACACCGATGTGTACCGGTAAAGAATAGCCGGCCTGATTTAACTTATCGTAAGCAACGGCTTGCAACACTATACCGGCGGCATCTGTTGGTGGCGCCACTGAGGCGTAAAACAGGTTGTTAATACCGGTTTGGCCGTCCCCACCCTGATAGCTCTGGGTCAGAGTGACATAAGGCCGGTCATTTAGCAGCAACTGCACCCGGTCGATACCTTCCAGACCCAAATCGTCGGTGACTTCAATAAACACATCCAGCGTCTGGCCGCGAATAACATAGCTGTTATCACTGGCAGGCTGCACAATTCGCGCCTGAGGTGGCGTGTCGGCCACTACGGTAAAACGCCGTTCGGCGGACAAGGCCGACTGGTAGCCATCAATATCAGTGGCGATGGCACGATAAGACAGAATATCACCCGGACTTAGCTGATGGCTGTCCTGTGCGAAGGTAAAGGGGGCACTGGCATCTTCTGCTACCAGCCTGAAGTCTTGCTCCGTCTGCGGATTTACCGCCCGGTACAACCGTACCTTGTCCACGCCTTTTTCCGCGTCGGTGGCATTAACGCTAACGACAAAGCGACGGCCCTGCGTCAGTTCAGTGGTATTGCCCAGCGACACGCCAGTGCTGTCGAGCAGTATAATACTGTCAACTACCGGCGGGCTGTTGCGCCGCAGCACCGTGTCTACCGCAGCCGTTACCGTATTGCCGGCGCCATCACTGGCTTCCACCTGTAAGTGCATAGCCAGTTGCTGCACGCTGTCGTCCGTTACACCATACTGGGCAAAACTGCCGACATCTATGGCGCCAGAGTAGGGCGCTGTCAGCAAAAACTGCTGGCTGATCACTTCTTCGGCACTAAACTGGTTATCACGGTTTTTATCTACCAGCAGTGCCAGCTTGATTACGCCAACTTCGACGTTATCCAGCACCTCCAGATAATATGGCAGTTGGCCGTTTTCAGATACCATGGCCGCCTGTTGTGGCTGACGGACAATCAGCTCCGGTGCCTGGCTATCCTGCGCTACGCTAACAGTCACTGCCGGCGTGCGGACTATTCTGGGTGTGCCCTGGTAGCGCAGCTCAGTCGCTTCGGCAATCAGCTGCAAATCTTGTCCGGCCTGGCCATAAGGCAGTTTCACCAAAAACTCGTACGGCCAGCGCACATCACTCAGCGTTAATGGCCCGGTGACCAAACCGTTCACGGTCAGGCTGACACTGGCAATGCCGATATCGTCTACCGCATTAACCTGCACCAGCACATTCTGGCCTTCGATATACTGCTGGCCGCTTAGCGGCGTGGCAATTTCAGCTACCGGTACTTCGTCACCAACCAAACGTAAACTCACGGTTTCGGTGGCCGTATGCTTATCCGGATCGTTAAAGCGCGCACCATAGCTGTCCAGCGCTTCCACTTTAATACTCAGCTGATTCAGCGCGGCATTGTCAGATAATGCCGGGGCTTCGAACACATAGCTGTAAGGTGCCGCAGTCAGGCGCCGCGTGCTCACTACTTCATCACCGCGCAGCAGCGTGGCGCGCACTGAATCAATGCCAACGTCGTCATAGGCATGCACATTGACGGCAATACGGCTGTGTTCTACCACAGCAGCCTGCGGCAATGGGCTGACAATATCAACTACCGGCCGCTCATCAATTTTAAGCTGGAACGCCTGTTCCAGCTGATACCGGTTGCCAGACACATCTACTGCCACCAACGATAACCAAAGATCAAACTTGTCTGCGTCATTAACGACAGCCCCGTCAAACATGGCGTACAACTGCGCCAGACGCGGAATGGTTACCGGCTGTTGATAAATCGGCGTATCAATATTCAGTGTGGTAACGGCTTCAAAGTCAAACGCCGGAATATTGTCAATTACCCGTTGCGGGCTGTCGGAATACGGTAATTTACGGTACTGCGACACATTGCGCATACCATAGCTCTGATACAGCTCTATGCGTTCAACTTTGACGTTATCAAAAGCACGGAAGTCAAACTGAACTGTACTGGCCTCCGTTAACAGAGCACCAGCGCCAGGCGACAACAATGCGACCTGCGGCTTAATGTCATCCGCCGCACCGATAAAGTGCAGCTCAGCAGAGCCGGTTGCCTGCTCGGTATCGGTAATTTGCGCCGTAAGCCGGACTTGCTGGTTGGCCTTAATCACTGTGGTAGGCAGCTCTAATACCGCCTCAATAATACGAATATGCGGGCTGTTGCTGCTGGCGAATTCATCGGCGATGGCGGTGCCATAGCGTGCTTCGTAATCATCATAAATCTGTTCCAGCGCTACTCTGTCACTGTCGCGCAGCTGACTGAAAACCGCTTCGCTGGCACTTAAAATACGCATTGGCACGCCATCGGCCAGAATAGTTACCGGCTGTTTTGCTAAACTGCGATCGTCAGTAGCCAGCATACGCACCAGCAAATTAAAGCTGCCAGCGGCAATATATTGCTGCTCAGCCGGGCTGACTATTTTAATACCCGGCGCCACATTAGCTTGCGGATGCACAATAAAACGGAAGCTACGTTGCTGGCCGGTATTGTCGGTAACGACAGCCTCATATTCCTGACTTTGATTAAAACTAAAGCGCAGCTTAGGCTTGCTGGTTGCACTGGTGATCAGATCAGCGTCACAGTTTACAGCAAAGTGCTGGTTGAACTCATTTACCCGGCCGCCATCGGCCAGCAAACGGTCAATAACGAAGTGCTGCAGGCCGGTATCATCCTGCAACTGAAATGTCATGTTAAAGTCGGCACCGGAACGCACCCAAAATTCAGCATATTCCAGCCGGGCGCGGTCAATAATGTCACGATGGGCACTAAACTGTTTTAACGCCAGTTCGGGTGGCAAATTCTCCAGCACGGGCAGCAACAGCTGCTGCTGACTCTGATGCCCCATGCGGTCAGTGGCCGTTAGCAGTAATGACAACTCACTGCCCGCGGCCAGCGTGGCTGGCAACTGTACTTTCTGCTGTTGCCGTTCACTGAATAACCCTACGCCATGTTGCGATACCAGCTCGTCGTTTATTTGCAATTCTAAGCTTGCCAGGTGCTGCGCATTGTCGCCAACTAAGGCCTGCAGCGTTAATTTTTGCCCGGCAATAACCACAGATTCCAGCCCCGGCTGGCTGATTTGCAGCTCTGGCACCTCAGTGTCCACCGCCAGAGGGGTATCCAGTAATGGGGCTTGTAACGTTACGCTGTCCAGATTGCGATCCAGCGCCACGGCAAATAACTGCAAGTGCTGTGCAAGAGCAGTTAATGGCACCAGTTCATTAATAACCTGATACACCGTATTGTTGTGCTCGCCGTTAAATTTGTGCAAAGCACTGAAAGCGATAAAAGCGCTGCCACTGGCAGACAGATTATCTGCCAGCTCTATGCCCAGCCGCACAGGGCGGCGACTTACAGGTTGCAGGCTGACACCATCGACAACACTGTCGACCGTCTGCTGATTGTTCAGCGACAAATGCAGTTTTTGCAGCTGCGGGTGGGGCACACCGGCCAGCGACTCGATACTTAGTATTGCTTCAGCGGTGTCGGCGCTTAATACTTGTTGTAGTTGCACACCCGTGGCAGCACTGACCCGGTGTTCCTGCCACATAGCCGGACACTGGCTGCGGTTAAGCCAACGCAGTACAAATTGCCAGTCGCCAGCCTGTTGCAACCGCAAGGTACTGCCCAGCGTCAAACTGGCCAGTTCGGCCGGTTGCGCGTTTAGTCGCTGTGCATCGGCACTGAGCAACCGCTTGTCGTTGCTCAGCAACTGCCAGTTGTTGTCTGCTTCCGGGTAACTAACATTAAAACTCAGGTTCGCTTGATTATTTTGCTGCACCTTGTCGGCTGTGACACTACGCTGCTGGCCAATACCTGACAACGAGGTCAGTAATGCTGCACCGAACACCGGCTGCTGGTCGCTGGCATAATCGTCTTCGAGTAATAACTGATAATAGCTGTAGCCACCGCGCACGGGCTGCACCGGCACTGCACGTTGCAGGCTGATGCGGGCAGGTTGATCCGGCACAATGGTAAAGCTCAGCGTTTTGCTGCTGCGGTTGTTGTTAATATCCCAGGCTTCTATTTCCAGCCGGATAGCTTTGCCTTGTTGCGGAATTGGCGCAAAGTCGGCCAGATCAAGCATTAGCGCAGATTCGTTATTTTCCGGCCGCACACTAACCGTCGGCAGGCTCAAACCGTCAGCCGCAGCCAGTGGCTGCTCTGGCTGCCCCGGCCAGTAAATGCGGTAACCGGCCACCGCCAGGTTGTCGCTGATATCTACCTTAATTTCTACCTTTTGCTGCTCTACCTGATTACCCAACGGCGACTGCAGCTGAATTTGCGGTGCCTGGCGGTCGGCCAGTAAACTGACATCAATAGCCGCTGATTCCGTGCTGTTGATTCCCTCATCATCGGCAATCAGCATAAAGCGATATTGGCGGTCTTCAGCTCCCCACAACGCTGGCGGGATCTCCAGCTCACCTTTTACTTCCAGCACCGCTATCTCGCGCACTATGGTAGTGCCGATAGTAACCGGATTAGGCACAGTAACCTTGCGCACGCTGCGTTTCTGACTCAGCCCACGCCAGGCGATAGCTGTATATTGGCCATCGGCATCTACCAGTACCGGGCGGACGTCACGCACATAGACATCATCGCTGGCTGTCGCCTGAACGCTGAATGTCTCACCCTGCAGTAAAACCTGCGCCTCTGTCGGTGCCTGCAGTACGATATCCGGTGCAGTGGTATCGTTTAACGCCGTTAGCTCAGCAATATCACTGCTGCTGACGCCAAAGTTATTGGTTGCCGTTGCTTTTAGCGTTAAAGCTGTACCATCTGGTACATGCGGCAAACGCAGGTCCATATCAAAACGGCTAATTTTTTTGCCGGCATCAGACGGGTTAGGCGTATTGTGCAACGTTTTTGTCAGCAACGGCTGCTGATCAGCCAACAGTTGCACGGTCAGTTGTTTTACATAGCCCTGGTCAGCGGCGCTGACGCTAACAGCAAAGGCTTCCCCCTCCATCAGCGCTGTGCCAGATGCCGGCGCCAGAATACTCACTTCAGGCGCGCTGGCGGCCATTACAGCGTATTGCCACTGCCGCTCACTGCGGTTGCCAAATTTATCTTCAGCATGCAGCGTCAGTGTTAGCTGCTCCACCTTGCCCACGCTATAGTTGGTGGTCTCGGTAAAATTGTTAGCCTGGCCGGTCAGGGTTTTCTGTACTACACCGTTAACGCTGAGCGAGGCTTTGCTGATCGGGCTGAGATCTTTGACCGCCCATTGGATATTGATTGGCTGTTCTGCTGTTAACACCGTGCCGGGCACCGGACTATTAATGCTGCTAAGTGGCGCGTCGTTATCCGCATTGAGCGTCAGCGGCATAGTACGCGCAGCAGATGTCTGGCCGGCACTGTCAGTTGCGGTGGCTTCAACCGTCAGGGTTTGCTGAACATTTGCCAGCGCCAGCGTACTAAAGTCGACACTGAACTGCGCCAGGCTGCGATTAGCCGCTACCAAACCACTGTCAGCATTTTGCTCAGCCTGCCATAACACGGTGCCATCAGCACTTAACAGCCTCAATGCCAGCGCAGACACTGCGATATCGTCAACGGCAAATACTGAAAACGTCAATTGCTCAGCAGCCGTCAGTTGCTGACGGCTGCTACTTAATTCGGTCACTTCCGGTGCGGTATCCGCAATCACTGCAATACGGCGCAGATCCTGGCTTTCATTGCCACGCTGATCCCAGACTCTGACGCGGACGTCATAGTGATCCGGCCCTTGCTGCTGATGACTATAAGCCGGTACTTCAGTCAGCAGCAACACAGAAAAGGCATTGCTGCCACCTGGGATTTGCTGCAACGCCACATCCTGAGCCGATACCACATCGGCGATATTGCCGGTCAACACAAAGCGGTTGCCCTGTTTGCGTAAGCCATTGAGCTGATAGCCCACGGCGCCGACATTGTCATAACCTGATACCTTTAGCGCAATCTGCTTACCTTCAATAACTTCAGACACCGCCACTTCACCCTGACGCCGGTTCACCGCCGGAGAGACAAACTGCGTGACGGGTGGCTGCTCATCCTGGCTCAGCGTAATGTCAACCGTTTGGCTTTGAGCCCGCTGACCGGCGCTGTCTGTAGCAACCACATGTAAACGTAGAGGTTGTGCACTGCCTTGTAATTGCGGGCTCTGGTAGACATAACGATAGGGCGGTACCACTGCCGTGCCTTGCTTTTGACCATTAACATAGAATTCCACCGATTTTACTGCGATGTCATCTGCTGCCGCGGCCATAATTTCAATCGGCAAGCCGGCCACCCAGCTACTACCCGCCACCGGCTGGGTGATGGCCGCAGTGGGCGGTTGGTCCGTTTTAATTTTTAACCGCACTGGCTCTGTCTGTGTCTCCCGGCCATGAAAATCTGTTGCGATCAGCTGCAGCGGCTGTACCGAGCCCAATAACTCAAGTGGGATGTTCAGTGCAAAACTGACTTGCTGTGCCGCTATGCTGGTAGCTGACTGTTCAATTGCAGAGGGGTCCTGAATGCGCTTGGTAAAAACCTCGCGATTATTAAAACGGGCACTGATCTGCGTACCCGCCAACAGGGTATCATCACTGACGGTTAGCACGACGTTCACCGGCTGACCTGCCACTACGTCCTGGTCTTGCTGTGGCGTTTGCAACACTAGTGTCGGTGGCTGATTTTGCTGAATGCGGATCAACCGTGCTGCACTGTCGCCCTGGTTGTTACTCATATGAATACGGGCAAATACCGCCCTGGAAGTCAGCTGTAACGACGACAACGGTACCTGATCGTCCAATTGCCATAACTGGAACATGTGGTCTGCGGTTTTGCCCGGACCTGTTACCACCTCGCGAATAACAAAGGTTGGCCGGGCCGCTTCACCCACTTTATTGCCATCCATAAAATACTCAACCCGGACTATGCCGGTGTTAACGTCTGCAGTGCGGATGGGCCCCAGTGGTATCGCCAGCTGATAACGCATCGGCGACTGCTCTACCAACCGTTGATTCTCGGTTGGGAACTCAAACTCATAGCTTGGTATTGGCGTAGTTTCCGGCAGCACTACCTGCGTCTCTGCCCGCGCCATCACTGAGCGCTGGCCGGCACTGTCGGTAGCGATAGCAGAGAACTTAAGGCTTTGCCCCAGCATGTCTTGCGATACCGGTATCGTTACCTGATACGGAGCTTGATACAGCTGCGCAATTGACAGATCATTTAAAAACACTTCCACTTTGTGTATGGCAACATCATCCACTGCCGTTATCTCAGGTACCAAGCGGCTATCCACTTCAACCTTGGCAGGCACCTTAAGCTGCAATTGCGGTATGGCATCACGGGCAGAAACGGCAACTTCACCACGAATTTGCGGGTTAGCCGCCAGCTCAGCGCTGAGCACAAAAGGCGCACCGCTACTGACCGGTTGTAGCGCAGTCAGGCTGTCAGCATGCAGTTTCAGTAACCCCTGCGCTGTTTGCGGCAGCGACAATGTTACCGGGTACCGATCACCCAACGCCGCCGTAGTGCCATCATCAAACAATGCCAGTAGGGGTGGTAAAGTGTAGGCCTTATTCAAACTGGCCAGGGCAACGCCCTCACTGCCGGTATCAAACTTCAGACCTAACAGCCGCTTGGTCAGATCGACCGTTACCGGCACAGTCAGTGCCGGCAGGCCGTAATATTGTACGGTGATATCTGCCTGGACGTTGCCGACATCGGAGCTGACATAGACCACACCGTCAGCAGTTACCTTCACTTTGTCCGGCAGTGACGAGCTGTAACTGACACCTACACCGGCACCACCTGTCAGCGTTTCACCACGAAACTCATAGTTAATGTATGGCAGCAACGTCATTGATTGCAGCACATCATTAATCACTAGCTGCTCGGGGAAAATACGCCAGCTCAGTGGCGTTTCGCTTACCTGATCACCGGTATATTCAATTGAAGACACAGCGGCTCTGTTGCCGAAGGCGTCCATCGCATAGGCATCTATTAGCACTAAACCATCACGGGCGATTTGTTCTGCGCTGAGGCTGGCAGACAACGGCAGGCGGATCTCAAATTCCTGCTGTTGGTTGGCCTGAGGGTATAAACGTTGTACACCCTGGCTGGAGGCAAAAGCGCTGCTTTTCGCCACCCCAAGTACACCGCCGGCCTGGCGTAGCGACGACGCGGTAATACCGGCAACGTCTACGGCAACATAAGCGATGTCACTATCATCTTCTGCCGTTAACCGGACAACCAGTTGCTGCGAGGCTTCGTTTTCTATTGCTACCTGCACGATCTGCAGGCGGGGGCTATTGGTTTCAGCGCTGAATTGTTCACTGTAGTGTTGTGAAGTGCCATCTTTCCATATCACATTTACCGTGGGCTGGTTATTTGCATTCGGCCAGCTAAAGCGGTAAGCACAACGCAGTCCGGCAACATCTTCATGCACTGGCTGTAACGTCACTGTGGGTTGGGTAACCAGTTGCACTTCTGCAATAGCCGGACAATCAGTTACCGAAAAAGTAAATTGCCAGTCAGCATCATCAGACAATGGCCTGTCTGCGCGAATATCCATCAATGAAGACGCTAAACACTGAGCTGTAACGAAGTAAACACTCGCAAGCGAAAGCGGCAATCCTTTGACCCATCTCAGCATTTTTATTTCCACCAAGTAAAACAATACGACGCTTGTTGTTACAGCACATACAAAAGTGCAGATTTTATTCTTAGTTATACACAGATGTCTACATTTAATTCACAGAGAAATACACAGACTAACCATAACGATGAAGGAAATAATATTTTTGCAGATGAAATGACAATTGCTGCAAAGAAAAATTAAATTTTGTTTACATATCAGGTGTATAAACCTGAATGCCGCACTTGTCGGTTTAAAAATCATGTAAATGCCCTTTTTGCCAACCGCAAATAGTTAAGAAGCAGATTGGATTTTTTTTCACGTACAGGGGACAATCAGTCTGTCGAAGTTTTTTACTCTGCGGGTTAATAGCCGACGGGTATTTTTTATAGCAGGAACTTTTCTTTTTATGTCTATTATTGTGAAACAAATCGCCACCGAAATTGCTGCCCGGCCCGAGCAGGTGTTAGCAACTATCGCCTTGCTGGAAGAAGGCGCTACCGTGCCTTTTATTGCCCGTTACCGTAAAGAAGTGACCGGCGGCTTAGACGACACCCAGCTTAGGCATTTAGAGCAGCGCTTGACGTATCTGCGCGAGCTGGAAGAGCGCCGTCAGGTGATATTAAAAACCATTGACGAGCAGGGTAAGTTAACACCCGAGCTGAAAAGTGACATTCTGGCAGCCGATAATAAAACCCGCTTAGAAGATTTATACCTGCCCTACAAAGCCAAACGCCGCACCAAAGGCCAAATTGCGATTGAAGCTGGCATACAGCCGCTGGCCGATGCGCTGCTGCAAAACCCGGCGCTAAACCCGCTAACCGAAGCAGCCGCCTATATCAATGCCGATGCCGGCTTTACCGATGAAAAAGCAGTACTTGATGGCGCCAAATATATTTTAATGGAGCGCTTTGCTGAGGATGCTAACCTGTTGGCCCGCTTGCGCCAGCACTTGGCCCAGCATGCCGTGGTAAAAAGCACAGTGGTGGCCGGCAAAGAGCAGGAAGGCGCGAAATTCCGCGATTATTTTGCCCACAGCGAAAGCTGGAAAACCACACCGTCGCACCGGGCGCTGGCCATGTTGCGCGGCCGCAACGAAGGTATATTGCAGCTGCAACTGGTGCCGGATGCCAATGAAGACACCGCCCATAGCTTGTGCGAACAGATGATTGCCAGCCACTTTAATATTAAAGATGCAGGCCGTGCGGCAGATGCGTTTTTGCGCACGGCAGTGCAGTGGACCTGGAAGGTCAAACTGCACCTGAGCCTGGAAAATGACTTATTGGGCGAGCTGCGTGAAAAAGCCGAAGAAGAGGCGATAAAAGTATTCGCCCGCAATTTAAAAGACTTACTGATGGCCGCGCCGGCCGGTATGCGTACCACGCTGGCACTGGACCCGGGCCTGCGCACCGGTGTGAAAGTCACCGTAATTGATGAAACCGGTAAACTGCTAAACCACACCACCATTTTTCCGCATGCACCGCAAAATATGTGGGATAAGTCAGTACGCAGCCTGGCGGCCTTGTGCCAACAATATAAAGTTGAGCTGATTGCGGTAGGCAATGGCACCGCCTCACGCGAAACTGATAAATTGGCCGCTGAAGTGATTACAGCGGTAACAGGGTTGAACATCCAAAAAGTGATGGTATCGGAAGCCGGTGCGTCGGTGTATTCCGCCTCTGAACTGGCGGCACAGGAGTTTCCGGAACTGGATGTATCGCTGCGTGGCGCTGTGTCTATCGGCCGCCGTTTGCAGGACCCGCTGGCCGAGTTGGTGAAAATTGAACCCAAAGCCATTGGCGTGGGCCAGTACCAGCATGATGTTAACCAAAGCCTGCTGACCAAGTCGCTTGATGGCGTGGTAGAGGACTGTGTAAACGCCGTTGGTGTTGACTTGAACACCGCCTCAGTGCCACTGCTGGCGCGGGTGGCCGGGCTTAATAAAACCCTGGCGCAAAATATCGTGTTTCACCGCGACACCCATGGCCGCTTTAACGAGCGCAAAGAGCTGTTAAAAGTGCCACGTTTGGGGCCAAAAGCCTTTGAGCAGGCGGCCGGTTTCTTACGCATTAACAACGGCAGCAACCCACTGGATGCCTCGGCCGTGCACCCTGAAGCCTACCCGCTGCTAGAAAAGATCCTCGCGGCGCATCAAAAAAGTGTCGAGCAAATTATCGGTAACAGTAGCTTTTTAAAAACGGTGGATGCAAAAGCCTTTGCCGATGCGCACTTTGGTGTACCGACTATTACCGACATCTTAAAAGAGCTGGATAAACCTGGGCGTGACCCGCGGCCGGAGTTTAAAACCGCCAGCTTTAAAGACGGTGTGGAAACGTTAAAAGATCTCACTGCCGGCATGCTGTTAGAAGGCGTGGTCACCAATGTGACCAACTTTGGTGCCTTTGTCGACATTGGCGTGCATCAGGATGGTTTGGTGCATATCTCGTCGTTAACCGATAAGTTTGTCAGCGATCCGCATCAGGTGGTCAAAGCCGGTGATGTGGTGAAAGTAAAAGTGCTGGAAGTGGACATCGAGCGTAAGCGTATTGCACTGACCATGCGGATGGACGAGCAACCCAGCGCCAAAGCCGCCGACAAAAATGCCGGTCGCAACAACAATAACAAAGCCGCCCGCCCGGCCAAAGTAGTAGAAAACAATGCGGCTATGGGCAATGCCTTTGCTGAGGCCTTTGCCAAACTGAAAAAATAGCAGTGTAAAAAACGCCAGCGTGGCTGGCGTCAGGCTTGTTGTAATGACTGTTTAATCTGCGGCTCGGTGGCGCGCTGGTAAAAACCGGCAATCACACTGCGCCGCAGCGCCATCTGGGCGGTAACAGCCAGAGTGTCGCGCTGCGGGAAGACGATAGCGCCGCCGGCATCGTCATTTACCTTGTAGCTAATGTCGGTTTGCACCTGCGGGCCGTAGAAAATTTGGCCGCTAGCCGGCCCGCCATTCACTCTGACGTCGGCGTTACTGTTGCTGTCTTGCTGCACTGACTGTGCTGGTTCAGCCTGGTTGTTACTAACGCCAGCAGAGGTTTGCTGCACCAATTCTGCTTGCGCTTGTATTTGCCGCTGCATGGCTTCGGCGGCAATACGCCGGTCTGCCGCTGAAGGTTCGGCCGGCGCCAGCGCGGCGGCACGTACTTGCTGCATTTTTTGTACCGTGGCCTGCGGATCGCCCGGTATTGGCGAGATATCTATTTGTACCTCACCACCCACCGCATATTGCTTACCATCCGGCCCCAGCTCGTAGGAATAACTGGGCGCGCCGGCATAACGGCCGCCAACAGCAGCATGCGCCTGCTCGTGCGCTTTCACTTCCTGATCGCGGCTTTCCAGCTGTTGGATTTGCTGCTGCTCTTGCTGCTCAACTTTTTCTTGCTCAGCTTGCTGCCGCTTCGCCTGCTGCTGTTCAGCCGCTTGTTGCTTATCTTGTTGCGAGCTTTGCTCACGCTGACCTTCAGCGTCGTTACTCTGCTCGTTACCCTGGCGCTCACCACGCCCTTCTATCGCCTGCTGCGTTTCGGTTTCTTTACCCTTCGCATCATATAAGGTGACGGCCGGCTGGCTATTCGCTGCGCGGCTGCGCTCGTCGCTAACCGCCGGTTTATCCGGGCTGGCTTTTTCAGACTCTGTGATAGGTACAAACAAATCCCGACGTACAGCATCGCGCCGCGCCATTTCGGTCGGCGGATTAGCGGTATTAATACTGACGTTAGGATAATGTGATACCAGCATCAGCGCTATACCCGGATATCAATCACACTGCCCAGCACCTGATCGGCAGTTTGGATGCTGCGTACATTCGCCTGCGCATTACGCTCCTCCTGCCCTAATTGCACCAGGCTAGTCGTCAGCGATGGTGCCTGGGTATTAGTGACAGTGTCAGGCGCTGCAGCATCAGGCCTTTGCGCTACTGCTTGCTCAGTGTCATTTTGCGGCCGGGTTTGGCGGTTAATCTCCAAAGTGGCCTGAGTGACACCCTCGCTGGCGCGGCTAAAGCCCTGCATGCCAGAATAAAATGCTGATTGAATGTCCAAGATACACCTCGTGCGACTTTAGCAAATACTGGTTAATTATTAACCAGGCCAGCATAAAAGGGAAGCCTGCCCTTAGGCTATTTGGTTGTAAGCTGAGGGGCGTTTTAACCCGCTTCGCCTAACCAGTTGTTTAGCCAGTTAATAAACAGCTGCGGGTGCGAAATAAAAGGCGCATGTGAGGCATGCTCTGCCACCGTGAACCTGGCCTTGGGCTGCAGCTGTTGTAACTGCGTTAGCACGGCCACCGGCACCAATGAATCAAGCCGGCCGTAAAAACCGGCAACCGGTTGGCTTAGCGCGGCAAATTCAGCGCGTAAATCGCAGTGTAACAGTTCAAGGGCGCCGGCTATCGCATCTTGTGGTGGCATCGGATAGGCCATAATCGCCTGTTTTAGTGTTTTAATGTCGTCACGCGCGCTGCGGCTACCCAGCGCCTGGATCGCCAAAAACCGCTCTACCGTCAACGGCAAATTCTGGCTCAGTGCGCCGGCAAACTGCTGCAGCACACTTAGCTGCATACCCGGCCAGTCGCTCTGCGCGACAAAGCAGGGCGAGGCGCCAATCAGCCCAAGCTTTGCCACCTTCTGCGGGTAGCGCTTTGCCAGCGCGATGGCCAACATGCCACCCAGTGACCAGCCGCACACATAACTGCCCGTTGGGATCTGCTCTGACAGCTGTGTTACCACAGCGTCCAGGCTATAGGGCTGCGGATAATGTTGTGCCAGCCCAAACCCGGGAAGATCCGGTGTTGTCAGCTTCACCTTAGCGGCCAGTGCCTGGCGAACGCCCTGCCAGACGCCCTGGTTTACACCCCAGCCATGCAGTAAGACCACACCGGGTTTGTCAGATGTCATTTGCCCTGCCATAGTTATCAAAATGTAAATTTAATGGATGATTAATTTGCTTACTGCGTTTGCCAGACAGTTTGCCCGACTGTGGCACGGCGTGCTGCCCGCCAGTTGCCTGTGGTGTAGTTTACCGGTGCAGCGCTTTGACCGCCAGCTCTGTGCAGAGTGCCAGCAAGCGCTGCCGCAGCTGCCTTACCCGCGTTGTCATTACAACCTGTTGTGGTTACCGCAAGTTGGCCGCGGCCTGCGCAAAGCCCGTTTTGACCAGTTGCTCAGTGTGGGCTTTTATCAGCAACCTTACCGCCATTGGCTACAGCGCTGGAAGTTTGCTGCCGATGCTGCCGCCGGCGAGCTGTTACTGCAGCAATTTGACCTGATGTTACAGCAGTACCAACAAGACGGGCAGGCACTACCGCAGGCGCTGCTATACGCGCCTATGCACCCGCGCCGCCAGCGCCAGCGTGGCTTTAATCAGGCCCAGTTGCTGGCAGAAATCGCCGCCGCCAGGTTAAATATCCCGTTGTTGCATGCCTTTGGCCGCAACAACAGTGTGCCGGCGCAGGTAGGATTAAACCGTAAGCAGCGCCAGCGTAACCTACGCCAGGCGTTTACCCTGCAAGCCGGCACAATATTACCCGCTTGTGTCGCCCTGGTGGATGATGTGGTGACCACCGGCGCTACCGCCAACGAGCTTTGCCGCCTGCTGCGCCGGGCCGGCGTGCGCCAGATTAGCCTGTGGACGGTAGCCGTAACCTTAAATAGTTAACCGGCGTCAGCGCTAAAGCTGTGGCCCAGATAGAGTGCATTGACCAACAGCCGGCTGGAGCCATAAAAATAGCCGCGAAATACCGGGTTATCGGTCATGGCAATCACCCGGCCTTTACCGGCATTGTGTGCCAGCAGCACTGCACTTTGTTTGATGCGCGGCAGGTATTCTGCTGCCGTGTAACCGGCCAGCTGTGGCTGCTCGCTGTACAGCGCCACATTAACAAAGGGTTTGTGGCTGGGCTGCAGCAAGCTGGTACTGTTCTTAAACACCGGTAAACGGTTACTGGTTAGGCCAAAGGTTAACGGGTGGCTTAAATCCAGCTCGGCCTGATAAATCGCCCCCGCAATACGCTGTTTGCCGGCCAGCAACTCTTTATCCTGATACTGCAGGTTATCGGCCGGGATCAGGCTACTCATTTCCTCGCCCTGCCAGACGCCGGTCTTCAGCAAACCCACCCGCGCCAGCCAGGCAGCGCCCCCTTTATGGCCCCACAGCACACCGCCTTGCTCCAGCCACTGGCGTAGCTTAGTCACCTCAGTGTCCTGCCAGCTACGGTAGTTGCCATCTGGCAAAATAATATGGCTGTACCGGCTTAAATCCAGCTGTGCTAAACGCTGCGGCTCGGCCATACTGGGCGAAATACCGGCCAGTCGCTCCAGGTTATACCAGGCTTCACCGGCCTCAGTAGAGCTCATCCCCGGCCCTGCCAGCAGTAACACCTGTGGCAACTGCACCGGACTAAAGTTGTGGCTGCCTAAATCGCTGCCAGTAGGGGTTAAACCCGAGCGGATTGCCTGCAGCGGCAACGTAAAGCGCTGCTGCACGCGCTGCAGACGCTCGAACCAGTCTTGCTGCTGTTGCAAACCAGCAGCCACCACCATGCTGCCGGCCGGCAAGCTTATTTCGCCGTCACCACTTAGCGCGCTGAAGTCTTTCATCGCTGCGCGCACCACTAACTGCTCGGCCAGTAACGCCTGCAAAAATAACGGCGCCTGCTGATCCTGCCAGTTAAACGCATAGGCATAAGCGCCTGCAGTTAGCGGCGGTGCTTTGGCCGGTGCCGCCGGCCAACTGCTGCTTAGCAAACTACTTGCCGGTTCACGGTTAAGCGCAGTAAAAGCAATATTGTAGGCGTAGGGTAAGGTCCAGGCTGACACATCATAAAAGGTATTATCTTTAAAGGTTTTTTCCGTACTGAACATAGCTTTAATCAGCCGGTATTGCGGTTGCTGCAGCGGTACATAATAACTGCTGCCAGCGGCATAGCTGTTGTCATCATCCTGCCAGTCGCGGCTTAGGGCATACACCTGCACATGGTGGCGCTGCAGCACGTCCAGCAACGCAGCCAGCCGGGTTTTATCCGCACTCTCCGTTAGCATATAGCCTTTAATTTTACTGGCGCGCGCTTGCTGTAAGGCCGATTTATAAAACGACTGCTGATAAGCCAACAGCTCGGCACGTTTGGCCACTGCGCCGCGAATGGTTGATAACGAAGCTGTCAGCTGGTTTTGAATAGTGGCACTGAAACTAAGCGGGCCATTAATGCTGTCCTGCAAATGGCCACGGCTACTGGCCTGTTCAAATAAAATACCGACACTGCCCTGAATATCCGGATAGGTTGAGCCTTTGCCAACATAGAAGTCGTCAAAACTCTCTTCGGTGTAATACAACTGGCCGCGCTCATCGAATGCTGCGGCATGAAACTGCGCCAGCTCTGCCGTCAGCTCAAAGTTGCGCTTGGGCGTTAGCGGATAATTGCGGCTGGGAATGCCGGGTTGGAAAAAGTAACTGCTGTTGGTGCCCATTTCATGGTAGTCACCCACTACATTCGGTAACCACTGCTGATACTGCGCAATACGGGCCCGGCTTTCCGGATGCTGCAGTAATAGCCAATCGCGGTTTAAGTCGAACCAGTAATGGTTTGGCCGGCCATTAGGCCAGGGCTCGATATGCTCGCGGTGCTGTGGATCGGCCACCGGTGCCGCCCCCTTGTGCATATTGGCCCACAGCGCAAAGCGGTCATGGCCGTCCGGGTTTAATACCGGCTGCAATAAGATAATGGCGTTTTCCAGCCACTGTTTCACCTCGGCAGTTTCGGCGGCGGCCAAATACTGCGCCACCAACATAGCCGCATTGGCGCCACTGGGCTCATTACCATGCACGCTGTAGCCAAGCCAGATCACCACCGGCGCATCGTCCGGCAGAGTTGCGCCATCGCGGGCGGCGGCAACATGCTGCTGGCGGATCTGCTCCAGCCGCTGCATGTTGCGCTCAGACGACAACACCAGCTGCAGCAAGGGCCGTTGTTCGTGGCTATAACCAATAACTTCCAGCTGCGCACGGGCTGAGGCTGCGTCGAGCTGCTCAAAGTAGCGCTGGATCTGATCATGGCGGGCGTGCCAGTCACCCACGGTAAAACCCAGCACCTGCTGCGGAGCGGGCAGGGTCGACTGGCTGGGGGCCGGGCTGTATGCTGGCTTAGCGGAACTCACAACGCTGAGTAGTAACAGGCTTAATGCAGTGTAATATTTCATTAGTTGATGTCCTTTTTGCTGCGGCTACGTTAGCCAGAACAGCGGCAAAACTCAAGGGGGGCTGGCATCAGTGCAGCAGGAGGAGTATCATAGCCATTAACCTAGTAATTTAGTCAGGTACTATTATGATTACGATTTCAGAACAGGCGCAGCAGCACTTTGCCAAACTGCTGGCCAAGCAGCCAGAAGGCACCCATATTCGCGTTTTCGTAGTTAACCCGGGCACGGCACAAGCGGAGTGCGGCGTATCTTACTGTCCACCGGATGCGGTAGAGGACAGCGACCTGATGCTCGACTTTACCGGTTTTAACGCCGTGGTGGATAACGAGAGCCAGCCGTTTTTAGTCGATGCTGAAATTGATTTTGTCACCGATCAGATGGGTTCGCAGCTGACGTTAAAAGCGCCGAATGCCAAAGTACGCAAGGTGAGTGACAATGCGCCGTTATTAGAGCGGGTGCAGTACGTGATTGACAGCGAAATTAACCCGCAGCTGGCTAACCACGGTGGCCGTGTTAGCGTAATGGAGCTGACCAATGACGGCGTAGCTGTGCTGCAATTTGGCGGTGGTTGTAATGGCTGCTCTCAGGTGGATTTAACCTTAAAAGAAGGGATTGAAAAAGAGCTGTTAAACCGCTTTAGCGGTGAGCTGTCTGGTGTGCGCGACATTACCGAACATCAGCGCGGTGAGCACTCTTATTATTAAGCTTACCACCAGGCTGCCCACCTGACGGCAGCTGCGTTTAGTGCCCGCTTGTGGTATAAAACCAGCAGGTTTTTTACTGTGACGGGCACTCTCTATGAAACACCAGCTAAAAAAATTCAGTAGCTTACTGTTGGCGGTAGGCTGTTTGCTTATTGCCCCGGCTCAGGCAGCAGTGATGCTGATTTACCATCATGTCGCCAGCGATACGCCAAGGGTCAGCAGCGTGACGGCCGATGAGCTGCGTGGCCATTTACAATACTTCAAAGACAACCAGTTTCAGGTGATTGGCCTGGATGTGTTAATTCAGCATTTAAAACAAAACACTGCGATACCGCAGAACGCTGTGGTGATCACTTTTGACGATAGCTACGAGAATAACTTCACCACCGCCCACCCTATTTTGCGTCAATTTGGTTACCCCTACACTATCTTTATCAGCCCCGGCAGCATTGATAAAGGCGATGGCCCTTTGCTGAACTGGCAGCAAGTGAAGCAAATGTCAGACGAGGGCGTACTGGTAGCGAACCATGCCATGTGGCATGAACATATGGCCAGACCGGAACCGGGCGAAACAGAGCTGCAATGGCTGGCACGCATGAAGCAAAGCATACTGGCGGCCGAAGATAAAATTGAACAGGTTACCGGACAACGCCATCAATGGCTGGCCTATCCTTATGGCGAATACAGCGCAGCGCTGGAGCAATTAGTCAGCGAGTTGGGCTTTATTGGCATCGGCCAGCATTCCGGCGCTATCGGTGCTGACAGTGCATTAACCCGCTTGCCGCGCTTTCCGGCCGCCGGCCGTTATGCCGAGCTGAAAGACTTAGCGCAGAAGCTACGCACGCTGGCTTTTAGCATCAGCGATTATCATGGTGTAGACCCACTGGTCAGCCAAAACCCACCCCCGCTTACCCTCACACTAAAGGTGGCGGACTTTAACCGCCAGCAGTTACAGTGTTTTGCCGGCAGCGAAGTCATGACGCCACAATGGCTGAATGACAACACCTTTAGCGTACGTGCCAGTAAAGCGCTGAATAAAGGCCGCAGCCGCTACAACTGCACGGCGCCATCACTTAGCCGCAAAGGCTATTTCTATTGGTATTCACAGCCCTGGCTTAACTAAAGCTTCGCCAATACCAGCGGGAAATCAGCTAACAGCTGTTCGGCGTCCACCACCGGCAGTTGGCCGACTTGCATCGGTGGTTTAAACATTGCCACCAGTTGGCCCTGCGGGTTAATCAGCACGACAGAAGCACTGTGATCAACCAGATAGTTCTGCTCGGTGGTGCTGCTTAATGCATACATCAGCCCCAACTGGCGGACAAAAGGAAACAACTGATCATGGCCTGCTGTCATGCCCAGCACATTAGCCTGCTCAAAATAACTGACGTAGTTATCTAACTGCTCTATGGTATCACGGTTTGGATCAACAGAAATAAACCAGACTTTTAGCGGCTCTTTCACCAGTGCCGCTAACTCGGGCTGCACGCCGGCCAGCTTGGCCAGGGTTAACGGGCAAATATCCGGGCAATAGGTATAACCGACAAAGGCCAGGGTCCACTGGCCATACAGCCGCTCACGGTTTACCGTGTCACCATGCTGATCGGTCAGGCTAAAGTCTGCCAGCGCTCTTGGTTGCGGGTATACCAGCGCCAGCTTTGGTTCAGCGCTGGTGCTGGCCAACTGATACAACACAACGCCAGTGACCAAGGCCCCTGCCGCCAACAACACATACAACAGTTTACGAAACATAAATCGGCGCCACCTTAATATAGTGATCCACTAACAACAGCAGAAATAATACCATCAGATGCACAATAGAAAACTTAAAGGTAGCCATGGCGCTGCCACTGTCAGGGTTAAACTTTAGTTTCCAGGCATGCTGCATAAAGCGCAGGTTTAGCAGCGCACTGCCCAGCAGATAGATCGCCCCGCTCATGCCCACCAAATAGGGCAGCAAGCAAACAATAAACAGCAGCGCCGTGTATAAACAAATAACGCTTTTGGTAAACTCAATGCCATGCGTCACCGGCAGCATCGGCATATTGACGCGGGCATAATCATCGCGCCGATGAATCGCCAACGCCCAAAAATGTGGCGGCGTCCAGGTAAAGATAATCATTACCAGCAGCAGGGCGTGGCCGTCGACACTGCCGGTTATAGCCGCCCAGCCCAGCAGCGGCGGCATAGCGCCGGCTAAGCCACCAATAACGATATTTTGTGGCGTCGCCCGCTTTAAAAACATGGTGTACACCACGGCATAACCAAACAGGCTGGCCAGCGTCAGCCAGGCGGTTAAGGCATTTACCAAGCTATATAAAATGATAAAACCGGTTATTGCCAGGCTAAAGGCAAAGCTGCTGGCTTGTTTGCTGCTTAGCCGGCCTTTGGCGACAGGACGGCTATAAGTGCGGGCCATTTGCGCATCAATACGCTGGTCTACCACATGGTTAATCGCGGCCGCTGCTGCCGAGAGCAGGCCTATACCCAGCGTAGCGGCCAGCACTGTCAGTAAATCCGGCAGGCCGGGTACGGCCAGCATCATGCCCACCCAGGCGGTTAACACTAACAGTGCGACAACCTTGGGTTTGGTCAGCTCGAGATAATCTTTAGCGCGGCCAACATTGCTCAGTCGTTTAATAGCGATACTCATATTGTCGCCCTCCGTTGCCTGCCGAACCCCAGCTGCAGGTAAATCACCACCAGCAGCATCAGTAAATTTGCTGCAACAAAATTGTGTGCCACGGCATTCGCCAGCGGTAAATGCAATGCGACATTAGCCACGCCCAAGCTAAACTGCACTGCCAACAATGTGGCAGCCGCCAGGGTTAACCGTTTCATCAAGCTGCTTTGCACCCTGCGCCATAGTTGCCACAGAAACAACGCTAACACCGTAAGTGTTACCAAGGCACCAAAACGATGGAACACATGTACCGTTTGCCGCGCTTCGGCCGACATCACACCATATTCATAATCATCATGCCCAAGGTGTAAATCAAAAGCCTCACTGATATTCAGCCGCTGCTGCCAGCCAGCTTCACAAATTGGCAAATCGATGCAGGCCAGCGCCGCATAATTGGCTGCTGTCCAGCCCCCCAACGTAATCTGTGCCACCAGTACCAGTATCGCCAGCGCAGCAAAAGGCTTTAGCGGGGTCAGCTGTGCCTCCTGCACCTGATACTGCGGGTGCAGCCGCAACCAATGCACCGCCAGCAAGCACAACAGGCTAAAGCCGCCCAGCAAATGCCCCATTACCACCAACGGTAATAAATTTAGCGTTACTGTCCACATACCCAATGCGGCCTGAAACACCACCAGCGCTAACAGCACGGACGGCAACACTTTAGGGCTGGCACGGTTAAACAGCGCGACAAAAAACATGGCCGCAATCAGCAGGCCTAAACTGCCGGCAAAGTAGCGGTGGATCATTTCATTCCAGGCTTTGTGCGGCTCCAGTGGTCGCTCCGGGAAGGCTTGCAGTGCCGCTTCGACATGATGCGGCTTTTGCGGCACCTTTAAAAAACCATAACAACCGGGCCAGTCAGGGCAACCCAAACCTGCATCGGTCAGCCGGGTATAAGCACCCAGTAAAATCACGCCCATGGTAAGGAAAATGGCGATAGTCGCCAGCCATTGTTGTTTTTTCATACGCTGGTCCGATCGTAGTTAACTAACTTAAGTAAATCCTGCCGGATGGCTTTGGCGGTTGGCGCCATCTGCTCTGCTGTTGCCGGCAGCGGGTAACGCAGCAGCACCAGCCCTTGCTGGTCAATCAGTAAGATCTGGTTTTGTAGCTGCTGTGGCAGCGGTAATAACACCGCAGCCTTGCTAATAGCTTGGTATGCCTCCGGCACAGTCGCATCACCCAGCAGCAGTGGCTGTACGTGCTGCTGTTTGCGCCCAAGGCCCAAATACAGCTGCTGCAGGGTGTGTAAGCCCTGCTGACATTGACTGTCACAGCTCGCCGCCGGCGCCACCGCTAAACGCCAGTGCGCTTTGCCCGTGGCGGGAGCCAGTAAAAACACTTCCTGTTGCTGCCACTGGCCCTGACTGGAAGCGCCGGCATTAAACCAGCCCTGTGTCAGCACCAGCCAGGCAGCCAGCAATGGCAGGGCACAGCAGCCAATAAATAACGCCATAAATTTATACTTATTCATCTTGCACTCTCCCCTGATGCGCGGCGGCCAGCGCCACGCCAACGACGGCCACTGCCAGTAAAAACCATTGCAGTGCATAACCCCGGTGCTTTTCCGGTGGCAACACCACCGGCTGATAATGGCTGATAAACTCAGTGCTTTGCTGCTGATATAACAACACCGGCAACAGGTGAAGACCACTGATGCGCGCCAACTCGCCATAATCAACCTGCTGAATGCGCATTGGCCAGCTGCCGGTTTCTTCGGCATTCTGGCCCAGTAACATCAGCCCCGACACTTCGGTGCGTAACAAGCCATCTAAACGAATACGCTCGGGTATCTCGATAAGCGGCAGCTGACGGCGGTCGCGCCCGCCGGCTACCCAGCCTAAATTCACCAGTAACAGGGGGGTTAAGCCCTCAACCTGCACCGGTACGATGACATCGTAGCCCACCTGGCCCCCGACAATCTGGTTATCCAGCAACCAACTGTAGGGGGCAAGCCAGCGTGCTTCGCCGCTAAGCGGTGCGCCATCAATAGCCGCAGGCTCCAGCTCAGCTAATTGCGCTGGTGTTAAAGCGCCCGCGGTTTGTAAAGCAGCCAGACGTTGCAATTGTGCAGTTTTTTCACCGGCGCGGTTTAGTTGCCACCAGGACAAGTTGATTAAAATGGCAAAAGCGGTCAGAGTGAGGCACAGCCACAGCGGATTAACGGCAAAGTGCTGTTTTGCCAGTTTAATGCGCATAACCCAGCTCCCGGAGGCGGTTTGCTATGTTGATAAAGCTTGTTGTCATCGCGCTACTACTTTTTATTATTTTTAATCTGGTGCGGGCGGCGCTGGTGATGCTGCGCCAGCCACAGCCAAACGTTCGCATGTCGCGTTTTCTCGGGCGTCGGGTGCTGTTTTCAGCACTGGCACTGCTACTGATCTTTTTAGCGCAGCTACTGGGGCTGATAGACACCAACCCCAGGCCCTACTGACACTAAATTACATAAACAAACACATACAAACACAGCCACACGACATCAACAAAGTGCCAGTACCAGGCCGCTGCCTGAAAAGCAAAGTGCTTCTCGGGTGTAAAGTGGCCTTTTAATACGCGCAAAAACACAAACAGCAGGATGATGGCCCCCAGTGTCACGTGCATACCGTGAAAGCCGGTAAGCAGGAAAAAGGTATTGCCATAAAAGCCGGATGCCAGCGTTAGCCCCAGATCGCGATAGGCGTGAATATACTCATACACCTGTAAACCAAGGAAAGTTGCACCCAGCAGCAAAGTCACCAGTAACATCAGCTTTAACTGGCCGCGCTTGTGTTGCTCTAAGCCGGTATGGGCAAAGTGCAAGGTAATTGACGACAGCACCAGAATGGCGGTGTTAATCAGTGGCAGACCGGTAGCAGGCATGGCCTGGGTTTCAATACCACCGGGCGTTTTTAACAACGGCCACATGGCTTCAAAATTTGGCCAGAGAATTTCAAAGGTCATCGCATTGTTGCTGCCGCCACTTAACCAGTCGAGTGCAATAACCCGGCCGTAAAACAAGGCACCAAAAAACGCCATAAAAAACATCACTTCTGACACAATAAACCAGCTCATGCCCTGACGGAACGAGCGGTCCATTTGCGCGCTGTACAAACCGCTCATCGACTCATCAATGACGTTTTTAAACCAGCCAAACAGCATAAAAATCAGTACTACAAAACCGGCAGCCAGCATATAGCCGCCAAAGCCAGGTTGTTGTTTGGTTACTTCGTTAACATAGGTGCCGGCACCAAAGGCAATCAGAAACAGCGCAACAGCGCCAACGATTGGCCAGGGGCTCTGGGCGGGAACATAATATTTTTCGTATGTCTTAGTCATGTTATTCCCCAGGTTGGGTTGAAACGGCGCTGCTGTCCTGCCAGGCGTTGGTTACATCGTACAGGGTGTAAGACAGCGTAATGGTACTAAACTGGCTGGGTAGCGCCGGATCGACATAAAACTGTAATGGCATCAGCATGTTTTTGCCGCCGGCTAACTGCTGCTGGGTAAAGCAAAAACACTCTATTTTGTGAAAGTACAACGCGGCCTGTCCTGGTGATACTGAAGGCACCGCCTGACCAACAATCATGCGGCCGGTCGGGTTTTCTGCCAGGTAATTCATAATATGAATTTCACCAGGGTGCACTGTCATCCGGCTGACCTCGGGTTTAAACACCCAGGGCATTTGCTTATTGGGCCGGGCGACAAATTCAATCACCACCTGCCGGCTGGTATCTATCATAGCCGCCTCAGCCGAGGCGGCCGTGGCCGCGGTTTTACCGTTTAAACCGGTCAGGTCACAGAACACGTCGTACAGTGGCACCAGCGCAAAACCAAACCCAAACATGGCCAGCGCGGTAACGGCTAATTTGACGGTTAAAGGTTTATGTCGCAGTGCCATAGCCGGCTCCTACTTAATCACCGGTGGGGTGTCAAAAGTATGGTATGGCGCCGGTGAAGGCACTTGCCACTCTAAGCCTTCCGCCCCTTCCCATACCTGAGCCGTCGCTTTCTCGCCGCCGCGGGCACACTTGACTAATACCCAGACAAAAATCAGTTGCGAGGCACCAAACAGGAAGCCGCCAATACTGATAAAGGCATTAAAATCAGCAAACTGCAGCGCATAGTCCGGAATGCGTCTTGGCATGCCGGCCAAACCGACAAAGTGCATTGGGAAAAACAGCAGGTTTACCGAGATCAGCGAGCACCAGAAATGCCACTGGCCCAGTTTTTCATCGTACATATGGCCGGTCCATTTCGGCAGCCAGTAATAGGCCGCAGCGATAATCGAGAACACCGCACCGGTGACCAGCACATAATGGAAGTGCGCCACCACGAAGTAGGTATCGTGGTACTGGAAATCAGCCGGGGTAATGGCCAGCATCAGGCCGGAGAAACCGCCGATGGTAAACAGCACGATAAAGGCCAGCGCAAACATCATCGGCACTTCAAAGGTCATGGCACCGCGCCACATGGTCGCTACCCAGTTAAATACCTTCACCCCGGTGGGCACGGCTATCAGCATGGTGCAATACATAAAGAACAAAGCACCTGCTACCGGCATACCCGTGGTAAACATATGGTGTGCCCAGACCAGGAAAGAAAGCAACGCAATACTGGAGGTGGCATACACCATAGAGGCATAGCCAAACAGCGGCTTACGGGCGAAAGTCGGCACTATGGCGGAGACGATACCAAAGGCCGGCAAGATCATGATGTACACCTCGGGGTGGCCAAAGAACCAGAAAATATGCTGGAACAACACAGGGTCACCACCACCGGCAGCATCAAAAAAGCTGGTGCCAAAGTATTTATCGGTCAACACCATGGTTACCACGCCCGCCAGTACCGGCATTACCATAATCAGCAGGAAGGCGGTGATTAGCCAGGTCCAGACGAACAACGGCATTTTCATCCAGGTCATGCCCGGTGCGCGCAGGTTAAAGATGGTCACAATCACGTTAATGGCGCCCATAATGGAGGAGATCCCCATAATGTGCACAGAAAACACAAACAAGGCGGTACTGTCGCTACTATAAGTGGTCGACAGCGGCGCATAGAAGGTCCAACCAAAGCTGGGGCCGCCACCTGGCATAAACAGCGACATCAACAGAATTAAAAACGCAAACGGCAGGATCCAGAAACTCCAGTTATTCATCCGCGGCAGCGCCATATCGGGCGCGCCTATCATCATCGGGATCATCCAGTTGGCGAGGCCGGTAAAGGCCGGCATCACTGCACCGAATACCATGATCAGGCCATGCACTGTGGTCATCTGGTTAAAAAAGTTGGGTTCAACAAACTGCATTCCCGGCTGGAATAACTCAGCCCGGATCACCATCGCCATGGCGCCGCCGATAAAAAACATGATCAGCGCAAACACCAGATACATGGTACCTATATCTTTATGGTTGGTGGTGTAAAGCCAGCGTTTTATGCCGCTGGGTTTGTGGTCATGATGCTCGTGATCATGTTCATGATCTGTCACTACTGCACTCATCCGTTATTCCCCTTTACCTTGTAGCACGGCGTGCACATCAGCCGCCTGCACCAGCTCACCGGTATTATTACCCCAGGCATTACGCTCATAGGTAATTACCGCGGCAATTTCTTTTAAGCTCAGCTGCTTGGCATAGGCTTGCATTGACGTGCCGGCTTTGCCGTTTAACACTATGTCAATATGACCAGCCATATCGTTTAGCGCCATGCTGCTGCCTTTCAGCGCCGGGAAAATGCCGGCTAAACCTTCGCCGTTAGGCTGATGACAAGCCGCGCAATAAGCAATATAAGTACGCTCTCCCACGCTCATCAGCTCGTCCATGCTCATATTCATTGCCAATAGCTCCTGCTCTTCAGCTTTGGCCTTGGCAATACGCTCGGCTTCGCCGTTTAACCATTGCTCGTAATCTGCCGGGGTTTTAGCAATCACCACTACCGGCATAAAGGCGTGGTCTTTACCACACAGCTCGGCACACTGGCCGCGATAGATGCCAGGCTCTTCAACGCGGGTCCAGGCTTCATTGATAAAACCGGGGTTGGCATCTTTTTTCACGGCAAAGGCCGGTACCCACCAGGAGTGGATCACATCATCAGACGTCATTAAAAAGCGTACTTTTTTGCCGGTAGGGATCACTAAAGGCCGGTCTACCTCAAGCAGGTAATTTTCGCCTTTGGCAAACCTGTTATTGATTTGCTCTTTGGGTGTCGCCAGCAAGGAATAGAACTCGACGTCGGTATTTAAATACTTGTAATGCCATTTCCACTGCGAACCGGTAACCAGCACAGTGACATCTGCCTCTGTGGTGTCCTCCATTGCAATCAGGGTTTTGGTAGCCGGAATGGCCATCAGAATTAAAATTACTACCGGTATCGCCGTCCAGAGTATTTCTACTTTGGTGCTTTCATGAAACTGAGCCGGCTGCACGCCCCGTGCTTTTCGGTGCCGTAAAATGGACCAGAACATGGCCCCGAACACCACTGCACCTATAGCACAACAAATCCAGAAGATCGTCATATGCAGGTCGTACACCTGCTGGCTGATTTCTGTTACACCTTTGGTCATATTCAAAGGCATATCTGTTGCATTAGCGGTTGCAGCTAAAAGCAAGGCTGGCAGCGACCAACGAAGACTACGCGTTTTCGTCACTGGACTTCTCCTCTGTCATTTTGCAAAGCAAACTGCAGAAACTAAGTACACAGTACTACACGGTTCTTACACACCCACACCGAACCCATGCCTGAAGTTTCATCAGTTTATTATTGTTATTGTAAGTATCGGTTTCGGGGCTAGCGCAGAAACCGGAACTGACCCTGTTATTATTTTTTAATCAGTTTCGGGTTAAGAATTATCCAAATAAAGGCGGCTGTAAACCCCTAAATAACAAAAGCGCCGGCAAACCCACGTGGTCATACCAGCGCTTTGAATGAAATAACTTACTGAGCTTAGTACAAATTATAACCAACTGCCGTTACGGATAACGCCTACAGCCAAGCCCTCGATAGCAAAATGCTGCGCCCTCAGGTCTACTTTTATTACGTCAAAATCTTTGTTTTCCGGTTGCAACAGTACCGTGGTGCCTTCACGCTGAAACCGCTTTACCGTGACATCTTCATCTACCCGCGCCACAATCACCTGGCCAGGCTGCGCCTGATTGGTTTTGTGCACCGCCAGCAAATCACCGTCTAAAATGCCAATATCCTGCATGCTCATGCCCTGCACCCGCAATAAAAAGTCAGCATGGGGTTTAAACAAATTGGCATCCACCTGGTAATAGTCCTGCACATGCTCAGCCGCCAATATTGGCTGGCCGGCCGCCACTTTACCAATTAACGGTAAACCTAATTGCTCTGGCTCGTCGTTGTCAACCAACCGGATGCCCCTGGAGGTACCCGGCATCATTTCAATCACGCCTTTTTTCGCCAGTGCTTTTAAATGCTCTTCTGCCGCATTAGCTGACTTAAAGCCGAGCTGCTGGGCTATTTCAGCACGGGTTGGCGGCATACCGGTATCTTGTTGATAATCTTTAATCAGTTGCAGGATCTCGGCCTGCCGGGGCGTTAGTGGTCTCATAATGCTGGTTACCTGTACAGTGAATACTGTGAGTATATACAGGCGTGTAACAAATGCAAGTTTCTGTCAGCGCGCGCAATTTTCCAGGCCACGTCATCGTGCTATGCTATACCACTTTGTTCGTTGAGGAAGAAAAGGTCATGTTTCGGCCGGTAAAGTTGTTTGCAGCCTTATTAAAATGGCCATTGTGGCCGCTGCTGAAGTACAAGATAGTGCCGGAGCAACCGGTAACCGAGCTGGCATTAGAGCAAGCTAAACCCTTGTTTTATATTTGCACAACAGAATCAGCAGCCGACTTCGCCGCCGTGCGGCGTATTTGCGACAAGCTGGGCTTGCCCGATCCGGCCGATAACGTCATGCTGGACGGTAAAGCCCACCCGCGCACCTTATTTCTTGAAAAACCCCACACTCTGCTGCTGCCGCGCGGCAAAACCACAGCCTTAGCGCAGGGCCAGGCTTTGTTGCAGGCGCACCTGGCTAACCCGCAGCTGGACGCCCAGCTGATGCCGGTAGCCTTATTATGGGGCCGGGCACCGGGTAAAGAAAACAGTATCAAATGGTTATTGGGTGAAGCCCATGCGCCTAACTGGCTGGCCAAGCTGCTGATTGTGCTGATCTCTGGCCGCCATACGCTGGTGCGGTTTAGCCGGCCGGTATCGCTTAAACAGATGGCAGCGCAGTTTGGTGCCGGTGAAAGTACAGCCCATAAGCTGCTGCGCATGTCGCGCTTTCACTTTTACCGTCAGCGCCTGGCTGCAACCGGGCCGAAACTGGTTAACCGTGCCCAGCTATTTAATGCGCTGCTAGGCGCGCCAGCGCTGAAAAAAGCCATCGAAGATGAAGCTAAAGCCAAGCGTATTTCAGTAAAGGCCGCCCGACAGGAAGCACGTAAGCTGCTACTGGAAATTGCTGCTGACTATCGCGCGTCAACCTTGCGGGTCGGTGACAGGGTGCTGCGCTGGTTATGGAATAAGCTGTATAAAGGCATCAAAGTCAATAACGCCGATATGCTGCGCGACCTGGCACAAAAAGGCCATGAGATCGTGTATGTGCCCTGCCATCGCAGCCATATGGATTACCTGTTGCTTAGTTATGTCATCTATCAGCAGGGCCTGGCACCACCGCACATTGCCGCCGGCATTAACCTGAATTTCTGGCCGGCCGGGCCGATTTTCCGCCGTGGCGGCGCCTTTTTTATCCGCCGTAGTTTCAGCGGTAATAAGCTGTACTCAGCAGTATTTCGTGAATACCTGTGCCAGCTGTTTAGCAAAGGCTATTCGGTAAAGTACTACACCGAGGGCGGTCGCAGCCGCACCGGCCGCTTACTGCAACCGAAAACCGGCATGCTGGCGATGACACTGCAGTCGATGCTGCGCGGCATAGAGCGCCCGGTCACCCTGGTGCCGGTGTATCTGGGCTATGAGCACGTGATGGAAGTAAACACTTACCTGCGCGAGTTAAAAGGTTCTGGCAAACAAAAAGAGTCAGCGCTGGGCGTGTTAAAAGCGATCCGTAATCTGCGCGATTATGGCTACGGCTTTGTCAATTTTGGCGAACCGATAACCCTGAACAGCTATTTAACCCAGCAGGTACCAGACTGGAAGCAAAACATCGATCCGCTGGAAGTACAAAAACCGCAGTGGCTTAACCCGGTAGTAGCACAATTGGCCGAGAGCCTGATGCAGCGCATTAATCAGGCCGCAGCGCTTAACAGCATTAATTTACTGGCGCTGTGCTTGCTGGCCACCGAGCGTCATACTATGGCCCGCAGTGAGCTGACTGAACTGTTAAGCTTTTACCTGAGCCTGCAGCGTGCCGTGCCTTATCATCAGCAGGTGACACTGCCACAGGAAAACGCCGCACAACTGATAGACCACGCCATCAGCCTGCAAAAAGTGCAGCAGCACAGTGACAGCTTTGGTGAGTTGCTGAGTTTGTCGGCAGAAAATGCCATTCTGATGAGTTATTACCGTAACAATGTGCTGCACTTGTTTATGCTGCCGGCCATTATTGCCAGTGCGGTGTTGCACCAGCGCCGTATCAGCCTGACACAGCTAACCGCTATAGTGCAGCAGTTGTATCCGCTATTGCGCCATGAACTGTTTTTAGCGATCAGCTCAGTAGAAACCTACAGCAAAGCCGTGCTGCAGCACCTGGTCGATGCCGGCCTGGTGCTGCAAGAGGGCGATTATTACTGTGCTCCACCGCAGCACCAGAGCAGCTTTGCCATGTTAAGCATGCTGGCGCACAACGCCGAACATACGCTGCAGCGCTACGCCATGGTGTTACAGCTGATCCAGCGCGAAGCGTTAAACCGCGCTGAGCTGGAAAAACATAGCCACGAACTGGCGCAGCGCTTGTTAAACCTGCATGGTATTACCGCGCCCGAGTATTATGACAAACAGCTGTTTGCCACCTTACTGGTGGCGTTAAAAGACAGTGGCTACAGCCAACTGGATGAACAAAGCCGGGTCTGTGCTACCGAGAGCCTGCATCAGCTGAGTGACACCGTCGCAGGCTTATTACGCAGTGAGGTGCTGCAAAGTATTCACAGCATTATGCCAGCCGGCAGCCACTAACGGCTGCTGGGGTAGGCGCGGATCACCCCTTCCTGAATCGTTGATGCCACCAGCTTACCGGCGCGGTTATAAAACTGACCGCGCACTAAGCCGCGGCCGCCGGAGGCGCTGGGGCTGTCAACGGCGTACAATAACCAGTCATCAAAGCGAAAATCCTGGTGAAACCACATGGCATGGTCGATGGTGGCCACCTGCATGTTTGGCGCCATAAAAGACTTACCGTGCGGCTGCAGCGCAGTGGGCAGAAAGTTAAAATCTGACGCATAGGCCAGCAGATATTTATGTACGCGTAAATCATTCGGCATGGCGCCGTTGGCTTTAAACCAAACATAACGTTTGGCCGCACTTATCTGCGGTTTAAACGGGTTTTGAAAATCAACCGGGCGCATTTCAATCGGTTTTTCACAAATAAACTTGCTGCGCAGGCTTTCCGGGATCAGCTGGGCATGCTGCTGGTAAAACTCTAAATCAGACACCAGTTGCTCCGGCGCCGGTACCTCTGGCATCAGGTCCTGATGTTCAAAGCCGGTTTCTTCCACCTGAAACGAGGCCGTCATATAAAAAATCGGCTTACCAAACTGAATGGCACTGACGCGGCGGGTACTAAAGCTTTTACCGTCGCGGATATTTTCCACTTCATACACTATGGGGCGGGAGGCATCACCGGGGCGCAAAAAATACGAGTGAAACGAGTGCACCTTGCGATCTTCAGCAATGGTTTCTTTCGCTGCCGACAAGGCCTGGCCCATTACCTGACCACCGAATACCGCCTTAAAGCCTAAGTCCTGGCTCTGGCCACGGTACAGGCCCTGCTCAATCTCTTCTAATTTAAGGAGAGATAGAAGGTTTTCCAAAACAATACTCATATATGTATTTCCCCACCTTACTGGACTCATTCATCATGCTTTGAACAGTTTACTACAGTGGGGATAATTTTTTACATCTGTCGTGATGAAGGCGTCCTTAACTGAGCTCTCTGCAACGCTTGTCTGGTTAGCTCGCCTTCTGCTGCTAGCCCATCAACATCACGGCAAACCACGGCTGATAAATGACTTCCTGTTTTCTTTTCTCGGTGACATACTACAGTTACAGTGTCCTCTGATGCTGCGTCTGCAGTTTGCAACACAATTGCTTTAGACGGGCCGCTGGCACATCCTTGAATCATAATTACAACAAAAATGACAACCAATATTTTTACCATCTTATCCTCCCTGTGATTTTTATAAAAAAAAATTAGCATGAAAGCCTGATTTAATAATTAGATAATTAATAAAAAATAACAAGGAAAAGTTTCACATGTACTGGTTATTTAAAACCGAACCTGAAGAATGCAGTATTGATGACTTTGCCAGTGCCCCCGACAGCGCCATAGTGTGGGAAGGGGTGCGCAACTATCAGGCGCGCAATATGCTGCGCGACCAGGTAAAACAAGGTGATTTGGTATTTATTTATCACTCCAGCTGCAAACTGATCGGAGTAGCGGGCATTGCCAAAGTGGTGCGTAGCGCCTACCCCGATCCGAGCCAGTTTGACAACACAAGTGTCTATTTTGACGCGAAATCTTCACCGGAGGCGCCGCGTTGGGTAGCGGTTGACCTTACATTTGTCGAGAAGCTGCCAGCTATTATCACACTGGACAAAATGAAAAGCTCGGCTAAGCTCTATGGGTTGCCTTTAGTGCAAAGGGGCAACCGATTGTCTGTTATGCCGGTTACCGAGCCGCAGTGGCAAAGCATATTGCAGCTGGGCAAACAGCGATAACAGATGTTTTGCAAACCCGATATCCCTGATAGTTGGAGCCTGTTATGTCTACTGAAAGGCGCCAGATGGATAAGGATATACATTTTTTCTGGGACGATCTGAGTCTGGCACAGAAGTTTTCCGTCGCGGAGTTACAACGCTTCGGCTACGATTTGCTGTTCGTCCGTCATATTGCTAATGGCAGTCTGGCGGTGCTGGCGGCAGGGTCTAAAATGGCCGCCATTGATGTTGACGGCCAGATTGATACTGAGCCCCGAGTTGTATTACGTCATTAAAGGGCGTGCTACGTCACGCTATGCTGGCCTAGAGGTTGCTGACTTTGGCTGCTGCCTCTTCGCCGGCAAGCCCCGCCACCACGCTGCATAGCTGGATATACGCCATAATAGTATTGCTTTGCCAAAGCGCAGTTAGCCGGCTGTGCTTTTTTGTCATTTGCTCCAGCACCAGGCTGTCCAGCCCCGGATGATGCCGCAATTGCTGTTTCAGCACCTGCTGCGGCAGCACCGCCTTGTGACAGCACTCTTTGACCACTACCGGCAAACTTAAACACAAAAAGCGCGCCAGCTGCATTTCACGGTTACTGAGCAGCGGCTGGGCCGGCTGCAATGCCAGTTGCTGCTCTAACAGGGTTTTCTGTTGCTCTGCCAGTTGGTATACCGCCTGCTGTAGCCGGATTGACTCCTGCTCGCGCAGCGCCAGCTGTTTTTGTAAGGTTTTATTGGTTTTACCCAGTTGCTCGG